>NZ_BBJJ01000001.1 GCF_000739815.1 Paraburkholderia mimosarum LMG 23256 = NBRC 106338 | reverse complement strand
CCGTCCATTGCCTGGCGCCATATTGAGCCTGTGCAGTTACTGTGGTCCCCAGCAAGCTGGATCGGAATGACGCACGAGACTGCGATTCCATACGCGACGGCAACTACAGCGAAGGTGGCCGTCCCGCCAAGAAACGAGAACAACGCACCAGCCAGCGCGGGTCCCAGCACATCTACAACTGCGTAAATAGCTGTGTCGACTGCGTTTATCCGATCAAGATCTGCTGCGGAAACCAGCCGCGGCAACAGGGTTCTGATCCCGGCAGCGCCAAGAGGATTCGTCAGCGAATAAATTGAACCGATCAGCAGGAGAGTCGACTGACTAGCCAAACCGAGTACATCAACGATGACCAGCGTTGCAACAAGCACACTGCTGACGATCAGGTCCATCACGATCGCCCGTTGAGCGCCCACCCGATCAAGAAGCGCTCCCAGGACTGGACTGACGATCAGGCCTGGCACCATTCCCGCGAACGACAACCACCCCGCGAATTCGGGTGATCCGAATCGGGACAATGCGTGGAGAATAATCAGGAGCGAGAACATGCGGCCGCCTAAACGAGACATGCAAGCCGCGATCAGCACCAGAGGAATATTTTCGATCGCTAACAACCCGCGGTAAGAGGTGCTTTCAGATCTCATGCCGATTGCCGTCCAGATAGCTGTCCATTTGATCCACCTCGATATGCCGTTATTCTCGCTGTGTTTGACGGATGTCCGCTTTAACACAGCCTGAACGTATCAGGAATCATCCCTGACTTGCACATACGGCAGACCTCTCGTATGGCCTGTCGAAACATTGGGCAGGCCCGCATCGGCAAGGCGAGGAGCAGATATCAATGAACTGTGCGGACTTCGCCACGCCATTGGCAAGCCATGGCTTCGTACAGGCGCGATCGTGAGGATGGTGGGCAGCCGCGTCTTCGTAAGAATCCGACATGATGAGGAGCAGTCCATATGAGTGTTGGATTTCAACCGCCCGGGAAGCTGAACGACCGCATCACGCGCGACTCGATGACTTGATGGAGAACGGCCAGCACGACTGTGCCCGCGGTGAGGATCAGCGCCACGCGATAATCGCCAGCGATCAGGACCGCACCTGCTGCATTGGCGCTGAACAGCAAGGGTAAGCCTATGCCGAGTACGATTTGCCATGCGCCACCCGGCATCACACTTGAGGGAAGAAAAACCATGCGGCTTAGCTCGGACACCATGAAATCCGCTGGTGCCAGGCGTTGTGTCACGAGCGCGGTGAGCGAGATCACCGCAAATACCACGATGATGGAGAGCACGCCAACCGCCAGAATCGCGAGACCGCCTATCCATGCTTCCATCGGGCGATGAGGCTGAGGATCGATGAGTGGCCAGCAGCACAGCAGCGCGACGACGGGAACCAGAAATCCTGGTTCTGACCAACGGAGTAGCTGGAGCGTGCGGCGTCTCAGCGGCATGATCAGCACGGGATCCAGGAGACCGCGGACCAGCCGCAGATAATACTGGTGGATTGAGCAGATGAAGCATTCCGCCGTTAGGGTCACCATCGTAGCCAGATAAAACACGAAGATCGCCTGTTCCCGGGTCCAGCCGTTGAGCGTATCCGTGTAGGTGAACACCGTATGCAGGTAGAACAGGGTCAGCATCTGCGCGACAGCCTGGATGGTGATATAGGAGACGTAATTTCCCAGGTAATGAATCTGCCTGGCAAAGGCTTTTTCAATGAGCACCCGCATGTCAGCCCCCTCCCCCGGTGTAGGTATTGATGGCCCGATACCACATCAACTTGATCAGGAGCATGAACAGCAGGATGTAAAGCATCGCGACGGCTTGCTCGACAGCGCCGACAGGCACGTCACCGCTGATGATCAGAGCTGCGGGTGCGGCAATGAAGTACTGGAACGGATTGAACGCCATGAGTGGGCGGATGTACTCCGGCCAGTAGCCCGGTGGAATGATCGCTCCGCCCAGGAACGCGGTGATCGTGGTCAGGCAAGCCAACACGAAATCCGCCTGCATCAGCCAGAACATCAGGAGACCCAGGAATACGCCGATGCAAAAACTCAAGACGGCGCCAGCGAGCAGGAAACCGATGATCAACAGCCCGTAGCTGAACAGTTCGGCTGGCGATCGAGACACCCTCTCGGGGTTGTTCAGCCAGTAGACGACGCACAGGATGAGAACCGGTATTGCATATAGGGCACCGCCGCCCAGATAAGCTGCGAACTTCTGCCCGATATAGCTGACCGGTCTTGCCACTTGCGTCTCGAGGCGTCCCTCGATAATTTCCTCGGAGATCTCCTGAACCAGGTCGTAGCAGTTGTTCAAGCGAGACAGGTAAATCGTGAAGGCGCAGTAGTAGAGAAGCTTCTCTAGCGTAAAGCCGTGTATTTCCTCGTGCGCGTCATAGACTGCGCTCCAGACAAAGAACTGAATCAGGAAGGCAACGCCGGTCGCAATGAAGAAATCGACGAACAGGACGCCACGATCTACCAGCAGAACGCGTAGGCCATTGATGGCGAAAGGGCGAAGCCGATCAATCATCCTCTTCTCCCATAACGTTCACCCGCGTGGTGTTGCAGAACGTGCGTTCCTCGTCGGTGGTCATGCCACGTGTCCGGAAGGTATCGATGAGGCGGGACTCCAGCAGGCCGCCGTTATCCCGGGACACGCCGAATTGCCGGAGCAGGTCGTCCATGGCCTTGACCTGGAACACGTTGCCGCCCTGAATGAACGCGATATGCGTGCAGCAGGCCGTCAAGTCGGTCACATCATGGGTCGTGAGCAAGGTGGCAACATGCCGTTCCACGACAATGCGATTGATCAGTGTCCTGAGCTGCTGTTTGGACTCCATATCAACGCCGATTGTGGGTTCGTCCAGCAACAGGACGCGAGGACGATGCGCCAATGCCAGCACCACTTCGCATTTGATGCGCTCGCCTAGACTCAGTTGGCGCACCGTACGGTCCATCAGCTTGTCGACGTGAAGCATGTCGGCAAAGAGGACAACATCCTCGCGAAACGCCTCGACCGGTACGCGATAGATGCGTCGAATTGCATCGAATGAGTGCCGTACGGGAAGATCCCACCAGAGCGATGTCTTGTGCCCGAACACAGCGGCGATCTGGTTAAGAAAGTGCGACGACAGGCGGCCCGGCTCATGCCCCAGAACTGAAATCCGGCCCGATGACGGTTTCAGGAGACCGGTTAGCAGCTTGATCATGGTTGACTTGCCGGCCCCGTTCGGGCCGACCAGCCCCAGGCACTCGCCAGCACGAATCTGAAGGTTCACCTGGTTGAGTGCCGTATGCGTCTCAAAAGTCGGCTTCAGCAATTGCCGCCACAGCGGACTCTCGTGACGACGGGTCCGATACATGCGGCTGACACCAACGACGTCGACCACGACAGTGCCGCGCTCCGTCTCGCGCTGTGCGTCTTCATTCATTGAATGATCCCAGCGATAGGCTCTGGCAAATTTAGAGCAGTGATTCTTGAATCTCCAGAAAAATTACATATCTCCTACTAGATTCCTACTTACACCTACCTTAGCTGTCAGGCTCCGGACGTAATGAGGTTAGAAATGGCAATCCGGACGACGCGCTCGTCATGACCAGGTTCGAGGAACCAGCCGATACCTGAATGGACCGCAAGCAGGCGCGATAACGAAAAGGCCAATTCTTTCCGCTTCAATCTGCAACTGCGGTGCAAACGAACAAAAGCCCGCGAACGACGCATCGTTCGCGGGCCTTGTGCATGCGAGCGCACCTGTCTCCAGTGCGCGACGACGAAATCAACTCATCGCATGCAAATAATGATAGAGCCCGGCCGCGGCCGCGCCGCCGGCAAGCGGCCCGAGCACCGGAATCCACGCATAGCGCCAGTCGCTGTCGCGCTTGCCCGGAATCGGCAGTAGCGCATGCATGATGCGCGGCGAGAGATCGCGCGCCGGGCTCATCGCATAGCCGGTCGGGCCGCCGAGCGAAATGCCGATGCCGAGCACGAGCAGCCCCACAGGCAGCGCATCGAGCGCGCCGAGCCCCACCTGCGGCGCGGCCAGATAGAGCACGCCGAGGATCAGCACGAAAGTGCAGATCGCCTCCGTCAACACGTTGTGCCGCTTGCTGCGAATCGCGGGCGCGGTGCAAAACACCGCGAGCTTGATATCCGGGTCGGCTTCTTTCGCGAAGTGCTGGCGATACGCGAGCCACACGAGCAGTGCGCCGGCCATACCGCCCAGCATCTGCGCCGCGATATAGCCGCCCACTTTCGACCACGCGAACTTGCCCGCCAGCGCGAGGCTGATGCTCACGATCGGATTGAGGTGCGCGCCGCTGAACGAGGCCGTCACGTAGACCGCCACGAACACGGCCATCGCCCAGCCCATCACGATGACGATGAGGTCGGCGCCCTTGCCCTTCGTTTTTGCTAGCAGCACGTTGGCGACAGCGCCGTTGCCGAGCAGCACGAGAATGGCCGTGCCGATGAATTCCGCAATATAGGGTGACATGATTGTCCAGTAGTCTCTCTGCCCGCGCTGTGCATACGCACGAGGCGCATGCAATCCAGCGGCGGGTTATGTTAGTTAGTTATGCTTTGTGACTGAAAGCCTGACCACATCGCTCAATGCGAGTCGTCGGCCCAGGCCTTGGCCGCGCGCACCGCCCGCTGCCAGCCCGCGCGGCAGGCATCGACCTGCGCAGCCTGCATCGACGGCGTGAAGCGCCGGTCGAGCTTCCACTGGCTCTGCAGTTCGCTCACGTTCTGCCAGTAACCGGTTGCGAGGCCGGCGAGATAGGCGGCGCCGAGCGCCGTGGTTTCGGTGATCTTCGGGCGCACCGCATTCACGCCGAGCAAGTCTGCCTGAAACTGCATGAGCAGGTTGTTCGCGCTCGCGCCGCCGTCCACGCGCAGCTCGCCCACGCTGATGCCCGAATCCGCTTCCATTGCGGCCAGCACGTCGAGCGACTGGTACGCGATCGAATCGAGCGCCGCCCGCGCCAGATGCGCCGAGGTCGTGCCGCGCGTCACGCCGAACAGGGTGCCGCGCGCACGAGGGTTCCAGTGCGGCGCACCGAGGCCAGCGAAGGCCGGCACGAGGTACACGCCGTCCGTATGCGGCACGCTCGCGGCAAGCGCCTCGATCTCGGGCGCGCTCTTGATGATGCCCATGCCGTCGCGCAGCCACTGCACCACGGCTCCTGCAATGAAAATGCTGCCTTCCAGCGCATAGTTGATCTCGTCGCCGATCTGCCAGGCGATCGTCGTCACGAGATTGTTCTTCGACTCGATGGGCTTCGCGCCCGTGTTCATCATCAGGAAGCAGCCCGTGCCGTAGGTGTTCTTCACCATGCCCGTGCTCGTGCACATCTGGCCGAACATCGCGGCCTGCTGGTCGCCCGCGATGCCAGCGAGCGGGATCTTCGAGGCGAACACCGTGGTCTTGGTCGGACCATAAATTTCGGATGACGAACGAACTTCGGGAAGCATGCTGCGCGGAATTTCGAGGGCGTCGAGCAATTCGTCGTCCCATTGGCGCGTGTGAATATTGAAGAGCATGGTGCGCGACGCGTTCGTCACGTCGGTCACGTGCAATTCGTGCTTCGTGAAGTTCCATACGAGCCAGCTGTCGACGGTGCCGAAAGCGAGCAGGCCTCGCCGCGCCTTTTCGCGCGCGCCGGGCACGTTGTCCAGGATCCAGCAGATCTTCGTTGCCGAAAAGTACGAATCGATCGGCAAGCCGGTTTTCGCGCGCACTGTCTCTTCGAGACCGCGTGCCTTGAGCGAGTCGCAGAAGTCGGCCGTGCGCCGGTCCTGCCAGACGATGGCGTTATAGATGGGATGGCCCGTCTCACGGTCCCAGACGATCGTCGTCTCACGCTGGTTCGTAATGCCGATTGCCGCGATGCTGGTGCCGTTCAGGCCCGCGCGCGTGACGGCCTCGGCGGCCACGCCGGCCTGCGTCGACCAGATTTCCTGTGGATCGTGCTCCACCCAGCCCGGTTGCGGATAAATCTGTTCGAACTCTTTCTGGGCAATCGAAACGATGTTGCCCGCGCGGTCGAAAAGCATGGCGCGCGAACTCGTGGTGCCCTGGTCGAGCGCAAGGATGTACTGTTCCGGCATGTCTCTCATCTCCATCTGTAAGTAGTTGTGCTAACGCGCCGGGAAAATCGGCGCGTGGCGATGCTCAAAGCTGCATAGAACTGCTTGACGTCGCTGAACGGCTCAAGCCGGCGAACTTCAGTGCTGCGCGGTCGCCGTCGCGCTTGTTGCGGCAAACCAGCCATCGATAGCAGCGGCCACGCCGGAAAGCGTGCCCGGCGCGACATGCAGGCCGAGCTTCGAGCGGCGCCACAGCACGTCTTCGGCGCGCGTCGCCCATTCGTTGTCGCGCAAATAGCGCAATTCGGCTTCGTAGATGCCGGGCGCGACCTCGGCGCCCAGGTCCGCGAGCGACTGCGCGTTGCCCACCAGACGCCCGGCGCGCGTGCCGTACGCACGCGCGTACCGGCGTGCCAGCGCGGCGGGCAGCCACGAGTGACGCTTCGCGAAGTCCTGCGCAAAAGGCTCGAAGCGCGCCTGCGCGATGTCGCCGCCGGGCAGCGGCGCGCCGGCTGTCCACGCCGGTGCGGTGCGATCAAGCGAGCGGCACAGCAGGTCGGACGCTTCTTCGGCCAGCTTGCGAAACGTCGTGATCTTGCCGCCGAACACCGAAAGTAGCGGCGCGCCCGCGGCCTCGTCGAGTTCGAGCTTGTAGTCTCGCGTGACGGCGGACGCATTCTCCGCGCCCTCTTCTTCGAGCAGCGGACGCACGCCCGAGTAGGTCCATTGCACGTCGGCGGGCGAGATCTTGCGCTTGAAATAGCGGTTGATCGATTCGCACAGATAGCGCGTTTCGTCGCCGTCGATCGAGACCTTCGCGGGGTCGTTGCGATACTCCACATCGGTCGTGCCGATCAGCGTGAAGTCATGCTCGTACGGAATCGCGAAGATGATGCGCTTGTCCGGGTTCTGAAAGATGTACGCATGGTCGTGGTCGAACAGGCGCTTCGTCACGATATGGCTGCCTTTCACGAGCCGCACGCTGTGCTGCGCGCCGCGCCCGAGCGCACCGTGCAGCACCTCGCCCACCCACGGGCCGGCCGCGTTGGCGATGGCGCGTGCGCGCACCTCGAAGGTGCTGCCGTCCGGGCGGCGCAGGAGCGCCTTCCATTCGCCACCCGCGCGACCCGCGCCATCCCCGCCGTTCGCGGCGTTCGTGCGCACCGCCGAAACGAGCTTCGTGCGTGTGACGATTTGCGCGCCGCGCTCCTTCGCGTCGAGCGCGTTGAGCACGACGAGGCGCGCGTCGTCGACCCAGCCGTCCGAATACACGAAGCCGCGCCGGATCGAATCGACGAGCGGCGCGCCCGCCGCATGGCGGCGCATGTCGATACCGCGCGAGCCCGGCAACAGTTCGCGCTTCGCGAGGTGATCGTACAAAAACAGGCCCATGCGAATGAGCCACGCGGGACGCAGGTTCGGCATGTGCGGCATGACGAAACGCAGCGGCCACATGATGTGAGGCGCCGCGCGCAGCAGCGTTTCGCGCTCCTGCAGCGCCTTGCGCACGAGCCCGAACTCGTTGTACTCGAGATAGCGCAGCCCGCCGTGAATCAGCTTGGTGCTGCACGACGAGGTGTGCGAGGCGAGGTCGTCCTGTTCGCAAAGGAGCACCGACAGGCCGCGCCCTGCCGCGTCGCGCGCGATGCCCGCGCCGTTGATCCCGCCGCCCACGACGAGCAGATCGTACCGATTCTGTTGAGTCACCTGCTGTCCCTGAAGATAAATCGAACTTCGAAATGTTCGAATTCGAAATTTATCGAACATGAACGAAAAAGTAAAGGTTCGATTTCGATCTATGCGACGTGGATTTTGCGCGAAATCGAACGCAAACGAAAAAACCCGAAAAAGAAATGGGGCGCGAATGCGGGGACTCCCAGGCGCGGTCCCAGGTCGCTTTTATGGAAGCAACGACCCTGCCCGCGCTCGGAACGCGCCGGATTTCAGAGGGTAAACAGCGAATACGTCTTGCGAAACGCGCCGAAAAAGCGCGCGCGAGGCCGCCGGCTACGCCGCGACGTGAACCTGCGTGCCCGCGGCCAGCACCGCCTCGCTCATTTCCGCGGGCAGCGGCTGGTCGGTGAAGAGCGCGTGGATCTGGCTCAGATGCCCCTGGCGCACGAGCGCCGGGCGGCCGACCTTCGAGTGGTCGGCCACGAGGTAGATCGTGCGCGCATGCTCGATGATGGCCTGCGCCACGCGCACCTCGCGCGTGTCGAAGTCGCGCAGCGTGCCGTCGGGCTCGATGGCCGAGGTGCCGATGATGGCGTAATCCACCTTGAACTGGCGGATGAAATCGATGGTGTGCTCGCCGACGATACCTTTGTCCCACGGCCGCACGACGCCGCCCGTGATCATCACTTCGCAATCGGGATAGCCGCTCATCAGGCTCGCCACGTTGAGGTTGTTCGTGACGACGCGCAGCCCTCGATGATGATTGAGCGCTCGGGCGACTTCCTCGGTCGTCGTGCCGAGATTGATGAAGAGCGATGCCTGATCGGGAATATGCTGGGCCGCGAGCGCCGCGATACGGCGCTTCTCCTCATGGAACATGTGCTGACGCGCGCTGTACGAGACGTTCTCGGAACTCGTCGGCAAACTCGCGCCACCGTGATAGCGGCGCAGGAGATTCATGTCGGCGAGCCAGTTCACGTCGCGGCGGATGGTTTGCGGCGTGACGTCGAAATGAGAAGCGAGATCGTCGACCGTGACGAAGCCGTCGCGTTGCACCCATTCGAGCATTTCCTGCTGGCGCGCGTTCAGGGTGAGGCGAGGATCTCGTGTCATGGGCTCGTTTTGCATACGGATGAGGACGGGCCTATTGTAGGGCTTGCCAACCCGATTCAGGAGACAGCCGATGCACACCCTAAGCAAATGGATGGCAGGCGCAGCCCTGTTCGCCGCGACCGCCATGCTTGCGCCGTTGCCCGCCGCCGCGCAAACGAACCCGGGTGCCCCGCAACTCGCCGCACCCGCGGGCGACGGCACCTTCCTTCTGACGATCTTCCTGAAACACGACGAGTCGAAGCCGCTGCCGAAGATCAATCAGCAGCTCGCGGAACAGGGGTTCTACAAGGCCTTTCCGCCGCCCGGCATCGAAGTGGTGTCGTGGTATGTGATGATGGGGATCGGCCAGGTCGTGACGCTGCGCGTGCCCGCCAACCGCCTGCGCGAGGTGAATCGCGCGATCGAGCAAACGGCATGGGGCGGCTACCACACCGAGTTCTATCCCACCTACGACTACAAGGCGCTCGCCGAACAGGCCCGCGCGCGCAACGGCGAATAGCCGGGTGATGACGCGTCGTCGACCGGCGCGTCTGGCAGACCATCGCCTCCGTCGCCGCGTGTGCGCTTTTTGTTGACCTTTATTTCCAATTTATTAGAAAATGCCTCCATCATCATGGAACGCGGCCAAATGGACAGTCCGAACGACCCCGGAATCAACGAGCGAATCGCCCGTTGCGTGCGCGACTTGCGCGCCACGCGCGGCCTGACGCTGGACGCACTGGCCGCGCGTAGCGGCGTGAGTCGTTCGATGATCTCGATGATCGAGCGAGGCGCCGCCAGCCCCACCGCGGTCGTGCTGGAGAAGCTCGCTGCCGGGCTTTCCGTGTCGATGGCGAGCCTCTTCGGCACGAGCAGCGAAGACACACCCGCCGAACCCCTGGTGCGCCGCGAACAGCAGGCGCAATGGCGCGACCCGCAGTCCGGCTATACGCGCAGGAGCGTGTCGCCGCCCAACTGGCCGTCGCCGATCCAGCTGGTCGAAGTCGATTTCCCGGCCGGCGCGCGCGTAGCCTACGAAACCAGCCGCCGCGAAAACGTGCTTCACCAGCAGGTCTGGGTGATGGAAGGACGTATCGACGTGGAGCTGGGCGATCAACGGCATTCGCTCCATGCGGGTGATTGCCTCGCCATGCGGCTCGACCGGCCCCTGATCTTCAGCAATCCGGGCACGCGGGCCGCGCGCTATGTCGTCGCCATCTGCGACATGAGCGGTGTCTGAACCCACGTAGCGCGGTCCAGCCTGCCACCCTTTTCATTTAAAGAGGATTCCCTATGAACTCGAAATCAAAGAGCGACGCTGTGCGCTTCATCGACTGCAACGAAGCGGAGCATGCGACGGCGATTCTCGAGATCCTCAACGACGCAATCGTCAATTCGACGGCGCTCTACGACTACAAGCCGCGCCCGCCCGAGGCGATGGCGGCCTGGTTCGGCGCCAAGCGCGCGAACGGCTTTCCGGTAGTGGGCGCCGTGGACGAGGCCGGCACGCTGCTCGGCTTCGCGAGCTGGGGCACGTTTCGCGCGTTTCCGGCGAACAAGTACACGGTCGAACACAGCGTGTACGTGCATCGCGACCAGCGCGGACGCGGCCTCGGCGAGCGCCTGCTCCTCGAGTTGATCCGGCGCGCCCGCGGGCAGCAGATTCATGTGCTCGTGGGCTGCATCGACGCGGCCAATTCCGGCAGCATCGCCCTGCACACGAAGCTCGGATTCACTCACGCAGGCACGATCAAGGAAGCGGGATTCAAATTCGGCCGCTGGCTCGACGCCGCTTTCTACCAGCTCAATCTGGAGATGCCCGCGCCGCCCGTGGACGGCTGAAGTACGCGCGCTTTCTTGCGCGCAGCCGCTCACGGGCCGCTCGCATCGAGGCGCACGCCGCGCGGGACGCGCGCAGGTTCACGTGACTGCGACTGAGGCGCTCGGCTTTTCGCCTGGCGCGCCGCGCTTGCCAGCGCACAACGAGCACAGCGCACCCTACTGCCGCAAGCACGGCCGCGCGAAACGGCTGCGACTCGAACGCCTTGATCGGCACGTGCAGCAGCACGATCGAAACGACCACGGCAGCCTGAATGAGGACCAACGAAAGCGAAGCGGCGATAACGTAGACGCGCAGGCGGTCGGTCGGCGGCTTCATGCGGCTGTACTCCCGGAAGGTTGCGCGAACAACGATGTCCAGCGTGGCTGGCACCAGCCTTGCCCCTCGCGACTGTCAGTCACATGGCGGCGCGCAACAGTGGGCAAGGTCATGCGGTCGTGACCGCTGTTACCTGAAGAGAACCTTAAGAGAAGCTGCGTGCGATGACGTTTTTTCGTCTGACGAAATTTCCTTTTTTGGTCCATTCAGCGCTTACATAAGGTTGGCTTAAGTTGGCGCAGGGTACGCTGGAACGCTGCAACCCGTATGGCCAATGCAGTCATGAATCGCACCTACGAATATCGCGGCTACGCAATCCGCGTTGGCGTCGAAGCGAATGGCCCGGTCCCGCTCGAGCGCTCGGAAATCAAACGCCCTCGTTACGCGGCCGTGGTAAGCATCGCCTCAAGCGACAATCCCGCCGCGCCCTCGTCCGCCCTGAAAATCGACGACGCTGCCGGGCTCCCCTTCAGCTCCGATATCGACGCCTTGATGGGCGGCTACAGCGCGGCCCGCCGCCTGATCGACGAACAGCTCGCCGATACGCAAGGCTGACCCCCAAAGCCAAAAAAAGGTTCTTCGCGGATTTGCGCACTCTGAGTATGGCCCAGCGCATACGGGCTAGACGGATCAGCTATCTGCAAGAGCCAACAGCGCTTCACCCTTGGCGGCAGCCCGTTGAAAGGCGTCTCGCTGTGTAACCCTGCCGACATACTCCAGGAAGGCGTCACGCCTGGGCAGGGTCTCGAGCCCCAGACCCCAGCCAATATGCGATCCGACGTAGACGTCGGCCGCAGTGAATCGCTCTCCGGCAATGAAAGTACTTGAACGCACTGCGCGTTCGAGTTGGTCCACCGTGCGCTCATAGCTGCCGTGGCCGAAGAAGAACTCCTGCTCCGCAGCCGGCACGAACCCGGCTCGATGGTTGGTGACAGCCTGCTCGACCGGTCCCGCCGCGAAAAACATCCACCGGTAGTAGTTGGCCCGCTCTTGCGCAGTGGGCGCCAGGCCAGCGTCCGGGAAGGTTTCGGCGAGGTACGCGCAGATTGCCGCACTCTCCGATATCACCCGGCCGTCATGCACAATTGCCGGCACCTTGCCCATCGGGTTCACCTCCGTGAAAAAGCGACTACGCTCGTCGAGAATGCCATATGAGCGCGCGAGCGCTGCGCCGCCCCATCGATCCGCCTCGCTGGAGCGTTCGTAATCGAGCACAACCGTTTCGTACTCGCACCCTGCCTCTTCGAGCATCCAGTGCACGATGCGGCCGCGGGAGTTGGGGTTGGTATAAAACGTCAGTGGCAATGTCCCACTCACCCGAATCAGATCTTCTGCTTCGTTGCGCTCTCTCGCCTGCATCGTTACTCTCCTCTGGACATTCCGCCCGCTACGTGGATGACGGGACAAAGATAAAACATTGGCCGCACGGTCGCATCAGCTTGACACGCCAGATAACTTGCGGAGTACGCCAATCGCGAATACAGTGCGATCCACGCCGATTGCAGACGAAGGTTGCTCTCAAATCCTTCCTGAGCGGACGGCCTCCTCTATCCTGCAACTGGCGCAGCGAACGGTTCCTTCCCGTTCGCCAGGAATCTTCGACGCGTGTGGGGCCAGGCAGTCGAAGCCCTTAATTGCGCGTGGCGTCATCGAAGGCAAACTCAATGAAAGACGTTCGTGGGGACCGCTGCAAAGTGCCGGAATCCTTCTGGCGCGCCGTTGAGCTACAGGGACTGCGTTCTGAGGCGGTCCTGAGGGTGGCCGGTCTTCCTGCCATGCTCCGTCACGATGCAGCTGCGAGCATCAGCACCGCTGAGCTTTTCGCAATCTGGCGTGCCATCGAATCACTGTCAGGTGATGCAGGCTTCGGCATCAAAATGGTCCGAGACACCAGCACCGCAACGCATAAGCTTGCGTTCCTCGCCGCTACCTATGCCGAAAATTATCGTGATGGTCTGGCGAGGGTTATCCGATTCAAGCGGCTTTGCAGCCCCGATAAGCTCCATTGCGAGGAGAAGAACGGCCGTGTCTCGATCACGATCGAATGGCCGCACGGCACTGAGCCGGAGCCTGATCTCTCGGTCGATGCCAGCTTTGCAATGCTGATCGAGTTGGGACGGCGTGGAACGGGTCAACATCTAAGCCCGGTAGCGATCGAGTTCAAACGGGCCCGCCCCGTTACGGACTTCCACGACGCCTACTTCAACTGCCCGATCCGCTTCGGCGCGGCACAAAACCGGTTAGTTCTGGCTTGCGCCGATCTTGACCGCCCGTTTATCAATCACAACCCGGAGCTCTTGCATATGCTTGCGCCCGCGCTGGCGCAAGCGATGAGCGAACTGGAAGCGGAAAGCACCCTGGTCGAGCAAATCAAAACGGTGCTCAAACGGATTATGCCGAGCGGCCGACCCGAGATTACCAGTGTCGGTCGCGAGCTCGGCATGAGCGAACGCACTTTGCAGCGTCGGATTACAGCGGAAGGCACGACGTTCCGTGCGCTCCTCGGCGATGCTCGTCAGGAGCTTGGCATGCAGTTGCTGTCGGACCCCGCTTTAGAGATCCAGGAAGTGGCTTGGCTCTTGGGTTACCAGGATACCAACTCGTTCTATCGTGCCTTCCGTGAATGGGCGGACACGACGCCAGGGAGATGGCGTCAAATGAAACGACGATCAGCAAATAGCGGAAAGCACCCCGGTTGAGCAAATCACAACGGCGCCCAACCGGGTTAGGCCCAGCGCCGTCCCGAGGTCGCCGGTGTCAGTTGTGAGCCAACCCGCGGCCGAAATCTGCGAAGAGCAAAAAAAAGCGCGAAGGCCCGAAGCCCTCGCGCGCTTTTGCAGGGACGCCTTACGAGCGCACCCCGCTTGGGGCTCAGTCGCGGTTCGCCTGCAACACCGTCAACGCGGCCATGTTGATGATGCGTCGCACCGTCGAGCTGGACGTCAGCACGTTCACCGGCGCATTCACGCCCAGCAGGAACGGGCCGACCGCCACGTTGCTGCCCGCACCCGTCTTGAGCAGGTTGTAGGCGATGTTGCCCGAGTCCACGTTCGGGCAGACGAGCAGGTTCGCGGCACCCTTGAGCTTCGAATGCGGCAGGATGCGCAGGCGCAGCGCTTCGTCCAGTGCGCAGTCCCCGTGCATTTCCCCATCGATTTCCAGGTCGGGATTCTTTTCCGTCACGAGCTTGAGCACTTCGCGCATCTTGGTGCCCGAGGCCGAGCTGCCCGAGCCGAAGTTCGAACGCGAGAGCAGCGCGACCTTCGGTGCGAGATTGAGCCACTCCATCTGACGCGCGGCCGCCAGCGTGAATTCGGCGATCTGCTCGGCGTTGGGGTTGTCGTTCACGTGCGTGTCGACGATCGCGACCGTGCGCTTGTCGAGCAGCAGGATGTTCATCGCCGCGTACGTATTCGCGTTGCGCTGCTTGCCGATCACCTCGTCGACGAAGCGCAGGTGGTCGTGATAGGCGCCCACCGTGCCGCACACCATGCCGTCGGCGTCGCCGAGGCGCACCATCATCGCGCCGATCAGCGTGAGGCGGCGGCGCATTTCCACACGCGCCATCTCCTTCGAAATGCCATCGCGGCAACGCAGTTCCCAGTAGGTCGTCCAGTACTGGTGGAAGCGTTCATCGTACTCGGGGTTCGTGACTTCCACGTCTTCGCCGAGCTTCAGGCGCAGACCGAACTTCTCGATGCGGGCGAGCAGCACCTCGGGGCGGCCGATCAGGATCGGACGCGCAAGCTTCTCGTCCACGATCACCTGCACCGCGCGCAGCACGCGCTCTTCTTCGCCTTCGGCGAACACGATGCGCGACTTGCCGCCGTCACGCACGAACTGCTTCGCGGCCGCGAAGATCGGCTTCATGAACGCGCCCGAGTGATACACGAACTGCTGAAGTTCGTTCGTGTAGGCGCCGAAGTCGTCGATGGGGCGCGTGGCCACGCCGTCTTCCATCGCGGCCTTGGCCACGGCCGGAGCGATTCGTACGATCAAACGCGAGTCGAACGGCTTCGGGATCAGGTACTTCGGCCCGAAACGCAGGTCGTAAGCGCCGTAGGCGGCGGCCACCGAGTCGTTCAGCTCTTCTTCCGCGAGCTTGGCGATAGCATGCACGGCCGCGATTTCCATGTTGCGCGTGATGGTCGTTGCGCCTACATCGAGTGCGCCGCGGAAGATGTACGGGAAGCACAGCACGTTATTGACCTGGTTCGGGAAATCCGAACGGCCCGTGGCGATCACCGCGTCCGGGCGCGCTTCGAGCGCGACCTCGGGGAAAATTTCCGGCGTCGGGTTCGCGAGCGCCAGAATGAGCGGCTTTTCCGCCATCTTCGTGACCATGTCGGCCTTGAGCACGCCGCCCGCCGAAAGGCCGAGGAACACGTCCGCGCCTTCGATCACTTCGGAAAGCGAGCGCGCCGAGGTGTCCTGCGCGAAGCGTTCCTTGTCCGGGTCCATCAGCGTCGTGCGCCCCTGGTAGACCACGCCGTCGATGTCGGTCACCCAGATGTTCTTGAGCGGCAGGCCCAGATCCACCATGAGGTCCAGACACGCGAGCGCCGCCGCGCCCGCGCCCGAGGTCACGACCTTGACCTTCGTGATGTCCTTGCCGATCACCTTCAGGCCGTTCATGAACGCGGCGGAAACGGTGATCGCGGTGCCGTGCTGGTCGTCGTGGAAGACCGGAATCTTCATGCGCTCGCGCAGCTTGCGCTCGACCGTGAAGCAGTCGGGCGCCTTGATGTCTTCCAGATTGATCCCGCCGAACGTGGCTTCGAGGCTCGCGATGATGTCCACGAGCTTGTCGGGATCGCTTTCGGTGATTTCGATGTCGAACACGTCGATGCCGGCGAACTTCTTGAAGAGCACCGCCTTGCCTTCCATGACCGGCTTGGAGGCCAGCGCGCCGATATTGCCGAGGCCCAGCACGGCCGTGCCGTTCGTGATCACGCCCACCAGATTGCCGCGGCTCGTGTAGCGAAACGAGTTCTGCGGATCTTCGACGATCTCCTCGCAGGCCACGGCCACGCCCGGCGTATAGGCAAGCGCGAGATCGCGCTGGGTGACGAGCGGCTTGCTGGCCGTCACCGAGATCTTGCCCGGCGTGGGGAACTGGTGATATTCGAGGGCGGCCTGACGATCGGTCTTGTTCATGTTCCTCACTCTGATGATGTGCCCCACGCACGGAAGGCGCGGCGGTCGTGTCCGAATGAGACGATTCTAGAGAGCCGTCATAACCTGCCCATTTTGATTTAGTATGGGGCCATTATTTTTTTGTTATGCCCCCGGTTATTGTGTCTTTCAGCATCGACGAAGTGACGAGGCGGTTGAATACGCGCCTGAAAATGCGCCATCTGGTGCTGCTCCTGCAGATTCGCCAGCACGGCTCGCTCACGCGCGTGGCGGAGCACATGGCGACGAGCCAGCCCGCCGTCACCAACGCGCTGGCCGAAATGGAGAGCATGTTCGGCGCGCCCCTTTTCGAGCGTTCGTCGCGCGGCATGACGCCCACGGCGCTCGGCAACGTGGTGCTCGCGCGTGCCCAGGCCATGCTGCACGACCTCGACCACCTCGCGCGCGACATCGAAGCCGTGGTGGCCGGCCACGCCACGCGCGTGCACGTGGGCGTGATTCCGTTCATCTCGGGGCGCACGCTCGCGGCGGCGATCCGCGTTACCCAATCGCGCCTTCCGCAGCGCGTCACCATGACGATTCACGAAGGCACCAGCGACGCGCTCCTGCCGCAGTTGCGCGACCACACCCTCGATATCGTGATCGGCCGCGCGTCTTCTGCTGTCGATGTCTCGCAGCTGCGCTTCGAGGTGCTGCATCAGCAAAAGCCGCGGCTCATCGCGAGCCGGCGGCTCGCGGCGCGTCTCGCGCGCGGCAAGCTCAACTGGGAAAAGCTCGTCGAGCTGGACTGGATACTGGGCGCGCCGCACACGCCCATACGCGAGCAGATTTCCGATCTCTTCCTGCACGCGGGCGTGGCGCCGCCCGTACCCATCGTGGAAAGCTACACGTCGCGGCTGATCGGCGAAATGATCGTTGCGAACGAAAACGCCGTGTCGATCGTGCCCGCCGACATCGCCGAGGAACTCGTGCACTTCGCGGGCGTGGCGATCGTGCCGTACACGCTCGACTGGACGCTGCCGCCCGTTGCCATGTTCACGCGTGCCGGCGTGCTGCGCGATGTCGATGCGACCTTTGGGCAGTCGCTGCGCGAGTTGTATCAGGAGGCGGAGAAGGCGCGGGGTTAGCGCCTTTTCCTGCAACTCGCTTTCCTGCTCTTCCAGCTCCAGCCCGTGCGTGCGGTCGTGGTCGAGCAGTTCGCGCACGAGTTCTTCCAGCGTCATGCGCCGAACGCCGTCGCGCAGCCCGCAGCGTAGCCGCTGCTCGGGCGTGAGGCGCTTGAGCGATGCGCAAAGACGGCGCCGGCCTTCGCTGAATTCGCCCATGGCCGTGACGAGATCCTGGCGCAGGTATGCGCGCGCTTCGGCGAGCGCCGTGCCGTCCACGGAGGCGATTTCCGGCAGTTGGACCTTGCGCACGGCGCTGAAACGCTCCGCAAAAACCGTGTCGAGATCGCGCAGATGGCAGGCGTACTCGAGCAACGAGAAGCCCGTGCCCTCTCTCAAACCCCTCGCCCGCCTCCAGCCGGAGCACGATATGCGTGTCGCCCGCGTTCGCGCCGTCGACATAGCGGTCCTTCAGATACGCATCCACGCTCACTGGCGCATGATTCGCCCCGCCGTGACCGACGGGTGTCGACGAACTGCCGCGCGAGGTCCTGAAAGAGATCGATGTCCTCGACGAGGGCCACGCGCAAATTCCAGCGCGTGACGCTCATGGCATAGGCGCGCAATCGCGCCGTCCGCGATTCGATCTGCCGCGGGAAAGCGCCCGAGCGGGCCACGATCGCCGCGTTTTAGGTGTTTACCCGCGATCGTATTGTCAGCCAGTTATCGATATGCCGATAATACTCTCATGGATGTGAAAACTGCAGTGCGCGTCTTCGACGTGGTCAACCTCTTTGCCGAAGTCCGGCAACCGATGATCTACAGCGAGATTGCGCGTCGAACCGGGATCCCGCTGTCGAGCTGCCACGCGCTGCTACAGACGATGGTGGCCAAAGGCTATCTGTACGCGCCGGGCGTCAAGGCCGGCTATTACCCCACGCAGCGCCTGCTGCATGTCGCGCGCGACATCTGCAGCGAGGACCCGCTCACGCTGATGTTCCAGCCGCTGCTCACCGCGCTGCGCGACGCCACCGGCGAGACGGCCGCGCTCGCCACGCTCGCGGGCACCCGCGTGGTCTATCTCGACGTGATGGAGTCGCGCCAGAAGATTCGCTACAGCGACGAACCGGGCGGTTTCATGACCATCGCCAGCGCGGCGGGCAAGGCGCTGCTCGGCGCGCTGCCCCCGGCCGCGCGCCGCAAGCTGCTCGACAGTTGCGAGCCGCCGTTGCGCTCGGCCAGTGGCGCGGTCATCGAGCACGGCGCGTTCGAGCGCGACGTCGAGCAGGGCGTGACCGACGGCTGGCATCGCTCGACGGGCGAAAGCGTGGAGGACGTGGCCGGTCTCGCGCGCGGCTTCCTGATTCATGGCGAAGCGTTTGCGCTCGTCATCGGCGCGCCCAAGGCGCGTCTTCTGAAGAACGAGCAGAACGCCGTGAAGGCGCTGCTCGAGGTGTACGCGCAAATCCCGCCCTCGCTGCTCACCGCTTGAGGCGCCTCCCGGACACTGCAGGTAGCGATGCACGAACGCGGCCGGTTGATCCGGCGCGCGTGGCTTCCCGAAGTTGGAGATAGACAGCATGCGTTGGAAGAACCGGCCGGAAGGCTCGACCTGGGGCGACTTCGGTCCCGACGATCAATTGGGCCGCCCCAATCTCATCGGCGCGGAGCACGTGCTCAAGGGCGCGCAGGAGATACGCGCGGGTCTCACGTTCACGCTTTCGCTGCCGCTCGACTTTCCGGGCGAGAGCAAGCTGAACGTGCGCCGCCATCCGCCCGTGCTGCGTCCCACCTTCCGCGACGGCCTGCCCTATGTGAATTTTCCGTTCGCGCGCAACGAAGCGGGCGCCACCGACGTGGTGAGCGACGATCAGGTGTTGCTCTCGCTGCAATATTCCACGCAGTGGGACTCGCTCGCGCACGTGGGCGCGCGCTTCGACGCCAACGGCGACGGCGTGGCCGAGAGCGTTTACTACAACGGCTATCGAGCGAACGTGGACGTGATCGGCCCGATGGAATATCGCGCCGAAGACAATTTCGCCCCTCACGCGTGCGGCGGCGAGCATAGCCATGCGGACGTGCTCGGCATCGAGCACCTCGCCGTGAAGGGCATGCAGGGCCGCGGCGTGCTGATCGATTTGACCGCGCATTTCGGCCGCGAATTGCGCACCGTGGGCTACGACGACCTGATGCGCGTGATCGAGGCCGACGGCGTGGAGGTCGAGCGCGGCGACATGCTGGTGCTGCGCACCGGCTTCGCGGAGATGGTGCTCGACATGAACCGCCAGCCCGATGAAGCCGTTTTGTCGAGCCACTGCAGCGCACTCGACGGGCGCGACGAGCGCCTGCTGCAATGGATCACCGATTCGGGCATCGCCGCGCTCGCCGCCGACAACTATGCCGTCGAGCGCTTTCCCGCGCGCGCGCCGGACACGCCCGGCGATCATCCGCTTTTGCCGCTGCATCACCACTGCCTCTTCAAGCTCGGCCTGCCGCTAGGCGAGCTTTGGTATCTGCGCGATCTCGCGCTGTGGCTGCGCGAACACGAGCGCTCGCGCTTCATGCTCACCGCGCCGCCGCTGCGGCTGCCGGGCGCGATGGGCTCGCCCGTCACGCCGGTCGCCACGGTTTGATCGACTCATTCGTATTCCTCTGTTTTATCCACATTCCTGAAAGAACATGGCGAAAGAAAGAGTCCTGATTACCGGCGGGGCCGCCGGCATCGGCGCCGCGTGCGCCGCGCGCTGCGAGGCCGACGGTTACGAAACGGTCGTGATCGACCGCGTGGGCGACGGCATCCTGGCCGACCTCTCCGACACCCGAGCAACGGCGGCCGCGCTCGCCCGCGCGCTGGAAGGCGGACCGATCACGCGGCTCATCAACAACGTGGGCGTGGTCGTGCCCAACGATGCCGGGCACCAGACGCTCGAAGAACTCGAACGCGCGTGGGCGCTCAACGTGCGCTGCGCGCAGCAGTGCATGCAGGCGCTCCTGCCCGACATGAAAGCCGCAGGCTTCGGGCGCATCGTCAACATGTCGTCGCGCGCCGCGCTCGGCAAGGAGCTGCGCACGGCCTATTCGGCCACCAAGGCCGCGTTGATCGGCATGACGCGCGTATGGGCGCTCGAACTCGGCGCGTTCGGCGTCACAGCGAACGCCATTGGCCCCGGCCCGATCCGCACCGAACTCTTCGACCGCGCCAATCCGCCCGGCGCGCCACGCACGGAAGCCATCATCAACGCCGTGCCCGTGAAGCGCGTGGGCACGCCCGAAGATGTCGCGCACGCGGCGTCGTATCTGCTCGACGCGCGCAGCGGCTTCGTCACGGGCCAGGTGCTCTATGTGTGCGGCGGCATGACCGTCGGCGTCGCGGGGGTTTGACGATGGCGAGCCCTGAACCGCGCGTGCGACGACGTGCCGGCATCGTCGGTGCGGGCAGCATCGGCGTGGCGTTCGCCATCTGCTTCGCGCGGGCCGGCTGGCGCGTGCGTCTCTACGATCCCGACGCTGCGCGCCGCGCCGCCGCGCCTGAAGAGATTGCGTCGCGCCTCGACGATCTCACGCAATACGCGCTGCTCGACGAAAGCGCGAGCGAGATCGCCGCGCGCGTCGGGATTGTCGATACGCTCGAAGCCGCCGCGGCCCAGTCCGATCTGGTGCAGGAATGCGCGCCCGAGCGCGCCGGGCTCAAGCGCGAGATCTTCGCGCAGCTCGACCGCGCCGCGCCGCCCGAAGCGATCCTCGCGAGTGCTTCGTCGTTCCTCGCGGCGTCGAAGTTCGTGGACGAGGCGCTGACGGGCCACGCACGCTGCCTCGTCGCCCATCCCGGCAACCCGCCCTACCTCGTGCCCGTGGTCGAGATCGTGCCCGCGCCTTTCACTTCCGAAGCGGCGGCCGCACGCGCCATCACGCTTTACGGCGAAGCGGGCATGAAGCCCGTGCGCGTGAAGCACGAAGTGGAAGGCTTCATTTTCAACCGCCTGCAAGGCGCCGTGCTGCGCGAGGCGTATTGCCTCGTGCGCGATGGCGTCGCGACGGTGGAAGACATCGACACCGTGATGCGCGACGGTCTTGGCCCGCGCTGGTCGGTGATCGGTCCGTTCGAGACCGTCGATCTGAACACGCGCGGCGGCATCGCCTCGCATGCGCAGAAGATGGGGCCCTCGTACGAGCGCATGGGCGCAGAACGCGGCCAGCACGACCCGTGGACGCCCGAACTCGTCGCGCACGTCGAGGCGGCAAGGCGCGCGGCGCTACCGCTCGAACAATGGGACGCGCGCGTGGGCTGGCGCGACCGCCAGCTCATGCGGCTCACCCGCCATCGCAAGACCCAAAGCCACGACGACTCATAAGCGCTCGCCAGTGCCCGTCACGCGCGCGCAGCGAGACCCGAAGAGACCCTACAACGACTACGATTCCGATAGAGACACTTCCATGCAGAAAGTCACCGCATTCTTTACCGAGCTGATGCGCCGGTATTTGCCCGATCCGTTCGTCTTCGCGATCGGCCTCACCCTGCTGACGATGGCGCTCGCCGTGATCGTGCAAGGGCAAGCCGTCACGGCCCTCACCACGAGCTGGGGCAAGGGCTTCTGGGCGCTGCTCGCATTCACCACGCAAATGGCGGTGATTCTCGCGATGGGCTACGTGCTCGCGACGGCACCGCTCACCGACCGCTTCCTCAACCGCCTGGTGGCGCGCGTCAACGATCCGCGCATGGCCGTGATCGTCGCGACGCTGGTGGGCGGCATCGGCAGCTATCTGAACTGGGGCTTCGGCCTCGTGGTGGGCGGCATCGTCGCGCGCAAGCTCGCGCTGCGCGTGAAAGGCGTGCACTACCCGCTCATCATCGCATCGGCCTATAGCGGCTTTACGCTCTACGGCCTCGGACTTTCGGCGAGCATTCCCGTGCTGATCTCGACGAAGGGGCATCCGCTCGAGGCGCAGATGGGCGTCATTCCGCTCTCCGATACGATTTTCTCGCCCGCCATGCTCATCACGAGTCTCGTGACCATCATCACGCTGCCGCTCCTGAATGCCTGGCTGCATCCGAAGGCCGGCCAGCCGATCAAGGAGATCGACCGCGCCCTCGAAGAAAAGCAGCAGAAGGACGCTGCGCCCGGCGTGGATCTCGACGAAGGCAACACGCTCGCCAACCGCCTGAACAACAGCCGCCTTCTGAGCTACTTGATCGGCCTGATCGGCATGGGCTACGTCGCGCTGCACTTCGTGCAAGGCGGCTCGATCGACCTCAACCTCATCAACTTCTTCATTCTGTTTCTCGGCATTCTGCTGCTCGGCACGCCGATCCGTTATGTGGAGAAGCTCAACGAAGGCATTCGCACGATCAGCGGCATCATTCTGCAGTACCCGTTCTATGCGGGCATCATGGCGATCATGGCGTCTTCGGGTCTCGTCAATACGTTTTCCGAAGCGTTCGTGAAGGTCGCTACACCGGGCACGCTGCCGTTCTGGGGCTTGATCAGCTCGTTCGTCATCAACTTCTTCGCGCCTTCGGGCGGCGGCCACTGGGTCATTCAAGGCCCGTTCATGATCGAGGCGGCGAAGACGATCGGCGCCTCGGTGGGCCACACTTCGACGGCCGTGATGCTCGGCAACGCCTGGAACGACCTCGTGCAGCCGTTCTGGATCCTGCCCGCCCTTGCGCTCTCGAAGCTCAAGCTCAAGGACATCATGGGCTACACGGTCATCATGATGTTCTGGATCGGCATCGTCTATTCGGTTGCGATTCTCGCCTGGGGCTGACTGGATCTCACACGCGCGCTTTTCCGAACCCGCATCCTTACCGGAGACCATTCATGCTGTATCTCGTGCACATGCAGGTGCAAATTCCGCACGGCACCGACGCAGCCTTCGCCGACGCGCTGAAGGCCGAAGAAAAGGCGTTTTCGCAGAAGCTG
The DNA here is from genome assembly GCF_000739815.1 of Paraburkholderia mimosarum LMG 23256 = NBRC 106338. Taxonomy (GTDB): domain Bacteria; phylum Pseudomonadota; class Gammaproteobacteria; order Burkholderiales; family Burkholderiaceae; genus Paraburkholderia; species Paraburkholderia mimosarum. Next base: position 451,840 of record NZ_BBJJ01000001.1, on the reverse strand, counting down.
CAACGAGAAGGCAAATGGCGCCACCTGTGGCGCGTGGCCGGCGAGTACGCGAATTACAGCGTATTCGACGTCGAATCGAACGATGAGTTGCACACGCTGCTTTGCGCGCTGCCGCTCTTCCCGTTCATGAAGATCAGCGTGACGCCGCTCGCCCAGCATCCTTCGGCCATCGCGCCGAACTGACGGGAGCGCGCCATGCCCTTTCTCATCGAAACATTCGACAAGCCCGGTCACGCCAAGGTGCGAGCACGCGAGCGCGACGCACATCTGGAATTTCTCGCGCGCAACAAGACGCTTTTGCTCGCGTGCGGCGCGAAGCTCAACGACGACGGCAGCAGCGCAGGCGGCGGCATCTATATCGTCGACGTCGAAACCCGTGAGGAAGCTGAGCGCTTCATCGCGCAGGACCCGTTCACGCTCGTCGGGCTGTTCGAGAGCGTGAAGATCGTGCGCTGGCGCAAGGCCTACGTCGACGGGACCTGCTACCTGTAAGCGCCACGCGCGCATCCTTTCGAACGTTCCGTTCGTTATCGACACTCGAACGGCGCCGTGCTCCCCTGTACGGCGCCGCTTTGGCCCGGCGTGTGCCTCCGCACGCCGGGCCGTTTTTCGTTTCCAGCTTTCCCGGGATTGCCCTCGTGGGCCCGTTGCCGCATCAAGCCGCGCGCTGGTAGTACAGGTTCTGCGGGTGACGCGCCTGCGCAAAGAAAAACCAGCGCTCGGCGACGAGGCCCGCGTACTGTACGACGCAAGCCGCGATCAGCAGCGTTGCTGACAGCGGTTGCAGCCCCTGGAGCACGACCACGAGCAGCGCGAGCGGCACTACGAAGACACCCGCAATAAACCCCCACTTGACCCGCCGCATCACCGCATCGGACTGCCCGTGAAAGAACTCGCGCAAATTGAAGGCGCTTGCCGTAAAGCCGCGCGAAATCTGCCTCACCTTGCTGGCCTGGATACCGGTGGCGGTTTGCAGCGTCGAGCGCGGGTGCAGGCGCTCATTGCGCGCGAGCGTGGCGACACGACTTACGCAACCCGCCACCGTCAGCACGCTCGCGGCGAGCCCGAGCGCAGGCACGATGCCGGGCGCGAACCAAGCTGCGCACGCCGTCGCCATCGTGAAGCCCGATGCGCAACCGAGCAGCACGAAATTCGCGAGCGTGAGCGGCGTTGCCCATTCCTGAAGGAAGCGCAGGCAGGCATAAATCATTGCCGTGCAAACGAAGAGGCTGATGCTCGCCAGCGCGGCTATCCCACCGGCGGCGAGCGACCAGGGCGCATTCATCCAGTGAGCCACGCCGTACAGGAACGTCGCAGCGAGAAACACGGGAAGCGCCAGACATTCGCGCGAAAGCCACGAAGTGCGCCACATGGCGATGGCGCGCCACGCGCGTTCCGGGTGCCCGAGATGGAAGACCGAGGCGACGAGTCCCAGCACGCCCAGCGTCAGCGCGAGCCCGGCCCCGAACACATAGAACGGCTGCGGAACGTGCAGCGATGCCGACCATTCCGGATGCAGCCGCATGAGCCACTCGACGCCGAACAGCGCAATCAGCAAGCCTTGCCCCGCGCCGCAAAGCGTGGTCAGGAAAACGACGGAAAATGCAGGTCTCATTCAAATCTCCGTGGTCGCTTCCGGTCGCGGGCGCGCGAATAGCGACTTCACTCGTGTAGCAAATGCGGCCAGATTGAGCTTGCCGGCGTCCCGTTGCACATCGTGCCGCCCGGCGACAGGCATCGCAGGCGTGCCGCGCCGGATCGCGAGGCCCACCAGGTCGATGGGCTCGCCGAGATCGGGCATGTCGATGGGCGCGCCTGTCGACGCGCCGCTGCCACAGCCGCACGAACCGCTGCCGCAACTGCTGCCTGTCTTCTGCCGGGGCAAATAATGATTCGAAGGCCTGGTCCCCCACTCCGGCATCAATTGATAGCCGCCGCGCGCCTCTATCGCCTTCGACACCTCCGACTCGGGGTCGTGAATGTCCCCGAAAATGCGCGCCGACGTGGGGCACGCGAGCACGCAAGCCGGTTTGCGGTCGCGCTCGGGCAGCGCTTCGTTATCAATGCGGTCCGCGCACAGCGTGCACTTGGTCATTTCCTTGCGCGCTTCATCGAGTTCGCGCGCGCCATAAGGGCAGGCCCACGAGCAATACTTGCAGCCGATGCACTTGTCGTAGTCGACGAGCACGAGCCCGTCTTCCTTGCGCTTGAAGCTCGCGCCGGTCGGGCAGACCGGCACGCACGGCGGGTCTTCGCAGTGCAGGCACGATTTCGGGAAGTGAATGGTGTCCGAGTCCGGAAACTCGCCCGCCTCATAGGTCTGCACGCGGTTGAAGAAGGTGCCGGACGGATCGGCGTCGTAGGGGCGCACATCGGAAAGGCTGCCCGCCTGCCCCGAGGTATTCCATTCCTTGCAGCTCGTCACGCACGCGTGACACCCCACGCAGACGTTCAGGTCGATCACCAACGCCATTTGTGTCATTTCGGTGTCCTCCTTACTTGCGCGTTACGACATTGCGCAGGCGCGCAGCGAACTTGCCGCCGCCCGCGAAATACGCCTGCACCCGCCCGACCGGGCCGGTGGAACCCGGCAAAGGCCGCATCGGCTCGAACTGGGGCAACGTGTGGTCGGCATCGGCCTCGGCCGGATAGACGCGCACGCGCACGTCGTACCACGCCGCCTGCCCCGTAACCGGATCCGAGTTGGAGACGCGCCGGCCTTCGTCGAAGGGCAGTTCTTCGGTAATCAGATGGTTGAGCAGGAAGCCGCGTTGCGACTCATTGGCGTCCGGACCGAGATTCCACGCACCGGCCGCCTTGCCGATCGCGTTCCAGGTCCATACGGTGCCGGGCTCAACTGCCTCGCTGTAGCGGGCCATGCAGCGCACCTTGCCCCACTGCGACTCGACATAGATCCAGCCGCCGTCCTCGATGCCGTTTGCTTTCGCCATGCGCGGATTCAGGTAAAGGTAGTTCTCGCCGTGAATTTGCCGCAGCCACGCATTCTGCGAATCCCACGAGTGATACATGGCCATGGGGCGCTGCGTGACCGCCGCCAGCGGAAAGCGTTCGAGATCGGTTGCCGCGAGTTCCAGCGGCGCGTACCAGAACGGCAGCGGATCGAAATACTGCTCAACGCGCGCGCGCAAATGCTCTGGCGGCTGGCGCGCGTCAGTCTTGCCTTGCGCGGCGAGACGGAACTTCTGCATCACATCGGAATACAGCTGGATAAGAATCGGTTCTCCGAATTTCCGGAATCCCTTCTCGACCGCGAACTGCAGGTAAGGCCCGTTCACGCCGCGCATGTACTGCATTTCCTCCGGCAGCGTGTAATGGAACACGCAGTTGTTCTTCGCGTACTCCTCCCATTGGCGGGGATTGGGCTCGCCCACGAGCGCCTTGTCGCCGTCCTTGCCGCGCCAGCCGATCAGGAAGCCGACACCGGAATCCGGCGCGGTCTGAAAATTGACGATGAAGTCCGGATAGTCCTTGAATTTGCGTTTGCCTTCCGCCGTCATGAACGCGGGCAGTTTCAGGCGGCTCGCCAGTTCGACGAGCACCTCCTGGAAAGGACGGCACTCGCCGGTTCGCTCCAGCACCGGCACACGCACGGAGTCCACCGGTCCGTCGAATTCGGAAATCGGGCGGTCCAGCATCGACATCGCGTCGTGCCGCTCCAGATAGGTCGTATCGGGGAGGATCAGATCGGCGAATGCCGTCATCTCCGACTGGAACGCATCGCACACCACGAGGAACGGGATCTTGTACTCGCCGTCCGGCCCGCGGTCGGTCAGCATCTTGCGGACCTCGCCCGTGTTCATCGACGAGTTCCACGCCATGTTCGCCATGAAGATCAGCAGCGTGTCGATGGGGTAAGGATCGCCTCGCCACGCGTTCGTGATGACGTTGTGCATGAGGCCGTGCACGGCAAGCGGGTATTCCCACGAGAACGCCTTGTCGATTCGCACGGGCTCGCCCGCTTCGTCGATGAAGAGATCGCCGGGCGCCGCTGGCCAGCCGAGCGGCCCCGACGGCAACGGCGTATTCGGCTTGACGTCGTTCGGACTGGATGGCGGCTTCGCCGACGGCGGCACTGCGCGCGGATACGGCGACTTGTGACGGAAACCGCCGGGCCGATCGATCGTGCCGAGCAGCGACATCAGCACGGCCAGCGCTCGAATCGACTGAAAGCCGTTGGAGTGCGCGGCGAGTCCCCGCATGGCGTGAAAAGCGATTGGGTTGCCCGTCACGCTTTCGTGCTTTACGCCCCACGCGTCCGTCCATGCAATCGGCAATGTGATCTTGTGGTCGCGCGCCGTCTGCGCCATCTCGCGCGCGAGACGGCGGATCGTATCCGCCGCGATCCCGGTGATCTCCTGCGCCCACTCGGGCGTCGTCTCCTTGAAGCGCTCGCGCAACAGCGCGAAGGAAGGGGCGACGGGCGTGCCGTCGGGAAGCACATAGCGTCCGTCGAGCGCGGGCTCGGCGCCGGGCGTGTGATGCTGCACCGCCTTGCCGGTCTTTTCGTCCCACCACAGATGATTTTGCGGGAAGAGCGGATTGCCCGCGGCAAGCGCGGGATCCTTCACGAAGAGGCCGAACGTGTCGCTCTCCGTTCGCATGTCCAGCAGTTCGCCCGCGTTTGTGTAGCGCTTGACGAACTCGTGATCGTACGCGTTCGCCTCGATCAGCTCGTGGATCAGCGCCATGAACAGCGCGCCGTCCGTGCCGGGCCGAATGGGCACCCATTCGTCGGCGATGGCCGCATAGCCGGTGCGGATCGGGTTGATCGCGATGAAACGTCCGCCCGCGCGCTTGAACTTCGAAATGGCGATCTTGAGCGGATTGGAGTGATGGTCCTCCGCCGTGCCGATCATGATGAAGAGCTTCGCGCGGTCGAGGTCCGGGCCGCCGAACTCCCAGAACGAGCCGCCGATCGTATAGATCATGCCCGCCGCCATGTTCGCGGAGCAAAAGCCGCCGTGTGCCGCGTAGTTCGGTGTGCCGAACTGCCTCGCGAAGAGGCCGGTCAACGCCTGCATCTGGTCGCGGCCCGTGAACAGCGCGAATTTTTTTGGATCGGTGGCCCGCAGGTGCGCGAGGCGCTTTTCGATGGTTTCGAGCGCTACCTCCCACGAAACGGGCTCGAACTGCGCTTCGCCACGTTCCGCACTCCGCTTGCGCATGAGCGGCTGCGTGAGCCGCGCCGGGGAATACTGCTTCATGATCCCCGACGAACCCTTCGCGCAGATCACCCCCTGGTTCAGCGGGTGTTCCGGGTTGCCGTCGATATAGCGGACTTCCCCGTCGCGCAGATGGACGCGAATGCCGCAGCGGCACGCGCACATGTAGCAGGTCGTGGTCTTGGTTTCCAGCTTTTCGTCTTGTGTTCGGGCGCCGTGTTCCACGAGCAGGCCTCCATTACGTCCGACAGGCGCCCGGTAAGGGCCGGCGCTCGCCATTCATGAGGCAGAAATGGTATTCCCACATGATTGACCAATCAACTTTGCATTCCGGATATCAGCCATCACGGATTCCGATAGTTTTCCTTCGACCCTCCCCTGCTGCGGGAAACCCCGATTCCCCGAACGCCATCCCGCGCGGTATGGTCCAGCCCTTTGCAACTCCCAATCCCACACGTTTGCAAAGCATGGATATCCGAACAACTCGCATTCGCAATCAGTTGCAAGGGCGAATCGTCTCGATCATCAGAGGCGCGGTCCATTCCGAAGTCGATGTCGTCACTGCGGCAGGCCTCTTCACATCCGTCGTCGAAACGGAACTACTGGACTTGATCGGCTTGAAAGCGGGGTCCGCGGTCGTCGCAACCGTCAAGTCATCGGACGTCAAACTCGCGGCGGCTTGACGCGCCACGCAGGTCATGGGGTTGCGCGCCGGGGGGCTCTATATAGTTGCCTTTTCAACTTAACCGCCGAAGCGGGAAGCGAGTATGCGACATGCGGGCCGTGCGCCTTCCAGGCCCATGCTTCACACGCCGCTGCACAGCAAACGCCGGAATGTCATCTTCAGGTCATGCGAGCGCGCCATCGTTGGGTCTACACCCACCCTGCGATGCCTGCGTTCGCGCGCGTCAGTCATGGAGTACGCGAGCGCTGGCTTCGTTCCTCTGCCCGCGAGGCGAGACGACATGACCCAAAAAGACATCCCCGAGAATGCACCCACCGAAAGCGGCGCCGGCGTCTCGCGTCGCGGCTTCCTCAAGCTTGCCGGCGCGTCGGGCTTCGCGAGCGCGGCCAGCGCCTTTGCGGGCAGCGCGAAGGCCGATGCCGCCGCACCCGACGGCACGCCCGAGCAGATCCACCTCACATGGGGCGAAGACCCGACTCGCGAAGTCGTCGTGTCCTGGGCCTCGCTCGGGTCTTCCACGAACCCCCGCGTGACCTGGAGCGCCGATCGCGGCAAGCGCGAGACCGTGCACGCCGTTCAGCGCACCTATACGGACGGGCTCACGGGCGCCGTCGTTTTCACGTATCACGCGCGGTTGCGCGGGCTGGACCCGGCCACGACCTACCGCTACGAAGTCACCGCCGATAACGACAGCCGCGCCGGCAGCCCCTTTAGTTCGAGTTTCTCCACGGCGCCGCGCGCTCGTGCGCCGTTCCGCTTCACGAGCTACGGCGACCTCGCCACTCCGAATACGGGCTGGGTGCTTTCGTCGCCGCAAAGCCGCTTTGCCGTGGAAGCCGTCGAGCGCTTCCAGCCGCTCTTTCATCTGTTGAATGGCGACCTCTGCTACGCGAACCTGAATCCCGCGCACCAGACCGACGTGTGGCGCGACTTCGGCAACAACAATCAGAGTTCGGCGGCGAACCGTCCCTGGATGCCGTGCCCCGGCAATCACGAGATCGAGTTCTACAACGGCGCACAAGGCCTGAACTCGTATCTCACGCGCTACACGCTGCCCGACAACGGCACGCCGTTTCCAGGGCGCTGGTACAGCTTCCGCGTGAGCAACGTGCTGTTCGTCTCGCTCGACGCCGACGACGTGGTCTACCAGGACGCCGCCGCCTTCGTGGCTGGCCCCAAACCGCTCACGCCCGCGGCCAGCACGGGCAATGCGCCGATCCCGCCGGGCACGTCGTTCTACGTGCGCGGGTACAGCAACGGCGAGCAGACCCGCTGGCTCGAAACGACGCTCAAGCGGGCGAGGCACGACGACGACATCGACTGGATCGTGGTGCAGATGCACCAGGACGCGCTCAGTTCGTCGAAGACGGGCAATGGATCGGACAAGGGCATACGCGAGGCATGGCTGCCTCTGTTCGACCGTTACGGCGTGGATCTCGTGGTGTGCGGCCACGATCACGATTACGAGCGCAGCTACCCCGTGCGCGGCTGCAATCATCATGCGGGCGTCGACGCGAAGACCGGTGCAACGGTGGATACGCTCCAGCCGCGCCCTGTTTCGCACGCGCAAGGTCCGGGCAACACGTTCGACACGAGCCACGGCACGATCCACCTGATCCTCGGCGGCGGCGGCACGAGCGCACCGCTCGACGTTTACGGCGTGAATGTCGGCAACGGCAATCCGCAAGCGCAGGTGTTCACGAAGCCCAATCACCCGGTGGCGGGCGCAACGCCGGGCACGTACGCGCGGCCGACGGCGGATGCGCGCGAAGACGCGATCTGGTCGGCGCAGCGCGATACGGGCACGGGCTATGGCATCGCGGTGTTCGACGTCGACCCAGGCGCGCACGGCGGCAACACCACGATCACCTTGAACTACTATCACGCACCCGGCGCCGATCATACGCCGACCGGGAATTATGAGTTGTTCGAAACGATTACGCTGTCGAAGGCGCGCTAAGAAAAAATGCGGGGCGCTTGCGCCCCGCGTCGCGTTCAGACTGCGAGAGCCGCCTCCTGCCGCTCCCGCACCGCGACCGCACCGGACGCAAGCCGCCGATAGCGTGCCAATGCCCACAGCGGAAAATACGCCGTATAGCCGTGATACTTGAGGTAGTAGATACGCGGGAAGCCCGGCGCATTGTGCGAGCGATGCCACCAGAAGCCATCGTCCTGCTGCACGGATAGCAGATACGCCACGCCGCGCCGCACGGATTCGGATTCCCAGTCACCGAACGCCATCTGCGCGAGCAGCGCCCACGCGGTGAAATTGGAGGCACTCTCGCCGCCATTGGTGCCGGCAAGGCGCTCATCGATATAGCTGTCGTTGGTCTCGCCCCAGCCACCATCCGCATGCTGGCGTCCGCGCAGCCACGCGAGCGCACGGGCGATATACGGTTGGCGCGGATCCTCGCCCGCGAGCGCGAGACCCGCCAATACGCTCCACGTGCCGTAAATGTAGTTGGTGCCCCAGCGGCCCCACCAGCTGCCGTCGGGTTGCTGCGTCGCCTTCACGTACTCGATGGCGCGCGCGAGCGCCGCCTTGTCCTCGGCACGGCCCGTCACGCCGAAGCACAGCAGCACGCGGCCCGTTACGTCCTCGGTCGGCGGGTCGAGCAGCGCGCCGTGATCGGCGAAGGGAATCGCGTTCAGATAGAGGCGATCGCAGTCGGCATCGAAGGCGGCGAAGCCGCCGTTGCGCGATTGCAGGCCGCGCATCCAGTCGAGCGCCCGCGCCACGCGAGCGGCGTAAGGATCCACGCCCGTCGTGCGCGCTTGTCCGCGCCCGCGCCGATGCAGCATGGCCGCCACGACCGCCGTGTCATCGATGTCGGGATAGTAGGGGTTCTCGTACTGAAACGCCCAGCCGCCCACCGGGGTGTCGGGCTGCGCATTCTCGATCCAGTCGCCGCGCACGTCGTCCACCTGGCGCTCGGCGAGCCAGTCGTACGCGCGCGCGATGCGCTGCTGCAGTTCCCGATCGGTGATGGCAACCGCCGCCGGATCGGCGGGCGCGACCGTGCGCGCCTGTTCGAGCGCCATGGTGCTCCATGCGGTGTCCCAAACCGGCGAGAGACACGGCTGGCAGTAAACACTGCCGTCCGCGCGTTCGACGAGCAGCTTCTCCAGCGCATTCTCGCAATCGCGGCGCAGCGGATGATCCTCAGGATACCCAAGCACCTGCATCATCTGGTAGCTGTAGACGATGGGCGGGAAAATGCCGCCCATGCCGTCCTCGCCATTCATGCGCTCCGCACACCAGGCTTCCGCGCGCTTCATGGCGCGCTGGCGCAGCGCGCGCGGCAGCAGCGGCTCGATATGGCGCACCGCGCGGTCCAGCGCGAGAAACAACCGGCGAATGCCCTTGCCGCGCGGGAAGTATTCCCGTTCCTCTTCCGCTGGGGTGACGAACAGTTCGGCGATGGATACGTCATGCGGGTTGGCCGCACGCGCCTTCAGCGAGCAAAGCGAGAGCAGCGGCACCATCGTCGTGCGCGCCCAGTAAGCGACCTTGTACATCGAAATGGGCACCCACTTCGGGAACAGCACGAATTCGATCGGCATGAACGGCGTGGCGCGCCACGGCACCTGGCCGAAGGTGGCGAGCAGGATGCGCGTGAACACGTTCGACTTCGCCGCCCCGCCGAGCTTCAGGATGGTCTCGCGTGCGCGCACCATGTGCGGCGCGTCGGCTGCGTCGCCCGCCGCCTTCAGCGCGAAATAGGCCTTCACGCTGCACGAGACATCGGGCGCGCCGTCCACGTACAGGTCCCACGCGCCGTGCGTCTGCAAACGCTGAATGGCGCGCAGATAACGCGCCATCTTCTCCTGGCGCACGGTGTCGATCTTGCCCATGAAATGCATCATGAGGATGTATTCGGCGGTGATCGTGGCGTCCGATTCGAGCTCGAAGCACCAGCTTCCATCGGCGTCCTGGAGCCGGACGAGCGCTTCGCGGCCGCGGATGATCGAGGCGTCGAGCGCCGCCATGGCGGCCGGGGAAGCGGAAAAAGGCGGGGCGAATTTTTTCATCGGCGAATCATACCATCCGTACGGAATGTTTAGCCGCAGAGCCTCGCAATGGTATGATTCCCGACATGAAAGACTCCTCCGTCAAGGCGCCGGCGCGCGCGACAAGGCGCGGCGCCAAGGCGGCTGACGCGGTGGCCGCGCTTGCCAGTTCGGCGTCTTCGACCTCGCAGCCCCCTTCCCCACGCGATAACGGCGCACCCGCCGCCGGAACGCGCCGCAAGAAAGCCCCAATCCAGGTGCGTGCGCAGTTGCTGCAGGCGGCCTCCGATATCGCGACCGATCAAGGCGTGCCCGCCGTGACGCTGGACGCCGTGGCCGAACGCGCGGGCGTCACCAAGGGCGCGCTGCAATATCACTTCGCCAACAAGCAGGGCCTGCTCGATGCGCTGTTCGAGCAGACGATGGAGCGCTTCGAGCAGCAGATGCACGCGCGCATCGAAGAAGGCGTGGCGCAAGGCATGGCGAAGCATGGCGCCGCCGCGCGCGCCTACCTGCACACGACCATCGACGAGGCGAACCCGGCCGCCAGCACCAACGTGCTGCGGGTGCTGGTCGCCGCGATGATGACCGACACAGCGATCCGCGAGCGCTACGCCACCCCCATGCGCAAGTGGACGCGCCCCGATCCCCTGCCGCTAGAAGCCGCAGCACGCCTGATGATCTGCCGTCTCGCGGCAGACGGCCTGTGGATCTCCGACCTGCTCGGCTACCAGAACATGCCGCCGCGACTGCGCGCCGAAGTGGTGCGTCAACTGGAGCAATTGGCGCTCGCTGAGAACTGAACGCCCAGCGCGCCAGGGTCCACCCTCACCGCTGCGCCTTCGCGCGCGGCGCACTATGCAGAAATCGTCACCGCATACGGGCCGTTCGAGCAAGACGGCCAAAATCGCGCGGCCTACGATTGTCCGCATGAAAACCCTGACTGTCATCGATTCCCATACGGGCGGCGAACCCACCCGCCTCGTGATCGCAGGCGGCCCCGAACTGGGCCACGGCCCGCTCGCCCAGCGCGCGGCCGTTTTCCGGCGCGACTTCGACAACATGCGCGCGGGCATCGTCAACGAGCCGCGCGGCTCGGACGTCATGGTCGGCGCGCTGCTCTGCGAGCCCCACGATCCGTCCTGCTCCGCCGGCGTGATCTTCTTCAACAACGTCGGCTTGCTCGGCATGTGCGGGCACGGCACCATCGGTCTCGTCGCTTCGCTCGCGTATCTCGGGCGCATCGCGCCGGGCGTGCATCGCATCGAAACGCCGGTGGGCAACGTCGAAGCCGAGCTGCACGGCGACGGCACGGTCACCGTGCGCAACGTCCCCGCATACCGCTACCGCCAGGCGGTGCCGCTCGACGTGCCCGGCTACGGCCGCGTGCATGGCGACATCGCCTGGGGCGGCAACTGGTTCTTTCTCGTCGCCGATCACAACCTGACGCTCGAGGCGAACAACGTCGAAGCGCTCACCGAGGCGACCTGGGCCATGCGCCAGGCAATCGAGGCGAACGGCATTACCGGTGCCGATGGCGCGCTGATCGACCATATCGAACTCTTCGCGCATTCGGGCAAAGCGGGCGTGGACAGCCGCAATTTCGTGCTGTGCCCCGGCAAGGCCTACGACCGTTCGCCGTGCGGCACCGGCACGAGCGCGAAGGTAGCGTGCCTCGCCGCGGACGGCATGCTCGCGCCCGGCGCCCTATGGCGCCAGGAAAGCATCATCGGCAGCGTGTTCGAGGCGAGCTACGAGACCGCGCCCGAGCTGCCCGCCGGATACGTGCGCCCGAGCATACGCGGCAGCGCGCATATCAGCGCGGAGTCCAAACTGATTTTCTCCGACGACGATCCGTTCGCCTGGGGCATTCGCACGTGACGCAAGGTTCGAACGATCGTCCCGATGTGATCGTGATCGGCGCGGGCATCGTGGGCGCGGCATGCGCGCACGAACTCGCGGCGCAAGGGCTGAACGTGCTCGTCATCGAGCGCGCGGGCGTCGGCGGCGGCGTGACGGCTGCCGGCATGGGCCACCTCGTCGTCATGGACGACACGCCCGCCGAATTCGCGCTGAGCGCGTGGTCGCTCGCGCTGTGGCACGCGCTCGCACCGCGGCTCGACGCGCGCCACGCGTTCGTGCGTTGCGGCACGCTGTGGGTTGCCGCGGACGAAGAGGAACTGGCGCTCGCGCAAACGCGCCAGCAAGCGCTCCAACGTCAGGGCGTGGCGTGCTCCATGCTGGACGCGCGCCAGTTGCGCGAAGCGGAACCCGGCCTGCGCAACGGCCTCGTGGGCGGCATGATCGTCGACGACGACGCCGTGGTCTATGCGCCCGCCGTATCGGCATGGCTGCTCGAACAACCGGTTAGCGGCCGCATTACGTGCCGGACGCAAACGCAGGTCGCACGCATCGACCGCGCTGGCGTGCATCTCGCCAACGGCGAAGTGCTCGGCGCGGGCGCGGTGCTGGTCGCCAACGGCCTGCAGGCGCTCGACCTGATGCCGCGTCTGCCGCTGCGGGCCAAGAAGGGGCATCTGCTCATCACCGACCGCTACCCCGGCACGATCCGCCATCAGATTCTCGAACTCGGCTACATCAAGAGCGCGCACAACGCGTGCGGCACTTCGGTCGCGTTCAACGTGCAGCCGCGGCCGACGGGCCAGTTGCTGATCGGCTCGTCGCGCCAGTTCGACAGCGCGGACCCCGCTGTCGAGCCCGCGATTCTCGCGCGCATGCTGCGGCGCGCCGCCGACTACCTGCCGCAATTGCCGGCGCTCAATGCGATTCGCGCATGGACGGGCTTTCGTCCCGCGTCGAGCGACGGCATGCCACTGATCGGCCCTGCCGAACCGTTCGCCGCCGACGACGGCCATCCGTCCACGTGGCTCGCCACCGGGCACGAAGGCCTGGGCGTGACCACGGCGCTCGGCACGGCAAAGCTGATCGCGGCGCAAATGCTCGGCCGCGGCGCCGACATCGACGCGACGCCGTATCTTCCCGCCCGCTTTGCTGTCGAGGGGACCGTGCATGTCTGAAGCCACGACGACGTTGACGGTCGATGGGCGCAACGTGGGCGTCGCGCCAGGCAGTTCGGTGGCCGCGGCCATTGCCATCGCGGCGAATGCGGGGCAGGCGGCGCTCGTCACGCGGCGTTCGGTGAGCGGCGCGCTGCGCGGGCCGTTGTGCGGCATGGGTATTTGCCAGGAGTGCCGGGTCACCATCGACGGCGTGCCGCACCGGCTCGCTTGCCAGACCGTCTGCGTCACGGGCATGAATGTCATCACCGGGAACGCGGCGTCATGAAGTTCGATATCCTGATCATCGGTGCAGGCCCGGCCGGATTGAATGCGGCACGCACCGCCGCACAGGCCGGCGCAAGCATAGGTATCGTCGATGACAATGCGCTGCCCGGCGGCCAGATCTGGCGTCAGGGCCCCGAACATCGCGCCGCCGGCCCCGCGCGCGCGTTGCTCGATGCCCTCCCCGCGCGCGCCAACGTCACGCTGCTGAGCGGCAAGCGCATCGTGCAGGCGCTGCCCGGACAGCAACTGCTCGCGGAAGGCGCCGACGGCGCGCTCATGCTCGCTTACGGCAAGCTCATCGTCGCCTCGGGCGCGCGCGAGCGCTTCCTGCCCTATCCCGGCTGGACCTTGCCGGGCGTCACGGGCGCGGGTGGCTTGCAGGCGCTCATCAAGGGCGGCATGCCCGTGCGTGGCGAGCGCATCGTCGTCGCGGGCAGCGGGCCGCTGCTCTGGGCTGCCGCCGCGACCGCGCGCGAGCACGGCGCGACGATCGCCGCGCTCGTCGAGCAAGCGCCGCCGCCGGCCGTGCGTCGCTTCGCTGCGGGCCTCGTCCATACCCCCGCGAAGCTCGCCCAGGCGCTGCGCATGCGCTTCGATCTGCGCGCCACGCCTTACTGGTGCGATGCGTACGTCACCGAGGCCATCGGCGCATCGCGCGTGACGCAGGTGCGCGTGCGGCGGGGCAGCGACGAGACGCTCGTCGACTGCGACCGCCTCGCCTGTGCCTATGGCCTAGTGCCAAATATGGGCCTCGGCGCGGCACTAGGCTGCGGTCTGGAACCGCGCGCGGGCTCTGCGGCAATCGCCGTGAACGAATTCCAGCAAACCTCGGTTGAATCGATCTACGCGGCCGGCGAATGCGCGGGCGTGGGCGGCATGGAACTCGCCGCAGTGGAAGGGCGCATTGCGGCCCACGCCGCGCTCGGCGACAACGCCGGCGCACAGCGCCTGTTCACCGAACGCAAACGCTACCGCCGGTTCGCCGAACGCCTCCACGAAGCCTTCGACCTCAATCCCGCCCTGCGCACGCTTTCGCAACCGGACACCGTGTTCTGCCGTTGCGAGGACGTCGCCTGGCGCGATGTTGCCGGCCACGCATCGTGGCGCGATGCCAAACTGCAGACGCGCTGCGGCATGGGCCCCTGCCAGGGCAAGATCTGCGGCGAGGCTGCGGCGTTCTGCTTCGGCTGGCCGCAAAACGGCCAGCGGCCGCCGTTCTCGCCCGCTCGCATCGGCACCTTGCTGCAGGCGGAATCCGCCGAATAGCGCCGCACGCGCTTTTTGATTACTGCATGCGCGAGGGCGAGCGAAACGGCACAATAGCGGTCTTCCTCGATCCCGCCTTGTGCTCAAGCGATGCCCGAACTGGTCCTGCCCGCCGCCCTCGAAAACGCCACGTTCGCGCAGATGGTCGCGCATTTCGCCATGCTCGAACCGCTGTTCGACGCCATGCCCGACGTGGTGTTCTTCGTGAAGGATCACGAGGCGCGCTATGTGATCGCGAACACCACGCTCGCCGCGCGCTGCGGCTTCAAGGACAAGCGCGCGCTGCTCGGCAAGACGGCCGAGCAGGTCTTTCCCTCGCGCTTCGGGCACAGCTACACCGCGCAGGATCAGGCCGTCGTGCGGCTCGACAGCAGTCTCGTCGATCAGCTCGAACTGCATCTGTATCCCGGGCGGCAGCCGGGCTGGTGCCTCACGTCGAAAGTCCCGCTGCACGACGCGCGCGGCCGCGTGCTGGGCGTGGCGGGCATTTCGCGCGACCTGCAGGCCGCCGAAGGCACGCATCCCGCCTATCAGCGGCTCGCGGTCGCGGCGAAGTACATCCAGGACAACTATGCGCAACCCGTCAAGCTCGCGCAGCTCGCGAAGCTCATCGACATGTCGGTGGCGCAGATCGAGCGTTACTTCCACAAGATCTTTCACCTCACGCCGCGCCAGATGCTGCTCAAAGCGCGTCTCGACGCGGCCTCCATGCTGCTGGCGAGCGACCTGAGCATCACCGACATCGCCACGCAATGCGGCTATAACGATCACAGCGCGTTCACGCGGCAATTCAAGGCCACGGTGGGCATCACGCCGAGCCAGTATCGCGCGTTGCTGCAGGCGCACGAAAACCCGGAAACGTCCGGCGCCTAAGCGTCGCGGCGGCGCACCCAGGGTTTTCCCGCCGTGGAAGAAGTCAAGCAGCGGACTATGCAGATTTCGTCTTCCTGAGAAGCGAAAGGCCCCAAGCGTCAAACGATCTGGACAGCGATACTCCACTCATATTCAACAGGTACCGGCGCGAGCCGCTACGCATTCAAGGAGTGAGTCACAGTGAGCGCTATCCAGTGGAGCGGGGTGTTCCCCGCCGTCAGCACGCAGTTCAAGGCGGACTTCTCGGTCGACATCGACGCGACGCACCGGGTGGTGAGCAACCTCGTGAAGGACGGCGTGTCGGGGCTCGTGGTGTGCGGCACCGTCGGCGAGAACACTTCGCTCGCGACGCACGAAAAGATCGCGGTGATCGAAGCCGCGCGCGACGCCGCCGGCGGCAAGGTGCCGGTGATCGCGGGTATCGCCGAATTCACCACCGAATTCGCGCGCCAGACCGTGAAGGAAGCGGCGCGCGTGGGCGTGGACGGCGTGATGGTCATGCCAGCGCTCGTCTATTCCGCGAAGCCGCACGAGACGGCCGCGCATTTTCGCGCCGTGGCTTCGAGCACCGACGTGCCCGTGATGGTCTACAACAATCCGCCGATCTACAAGAACGATGTCACGCCCGACATCCTTATCGCTCTTCAGGATTGCGAAAATATCGTCTGCTTCAAGGATTCTTCGGGCGACACGAGCCGCTTCATCGATCTGCGCAACGCCGTGGGCGACCGCTTCGTGCTGTTCGCGGGCCTCGACGACGTGGTGGTCGAAAGCGTGGCCGTGGGCGCGCAAGGCTGGGTCTCGGGCATGTCGAACGTGTTCCCCAGGGAGGGCGAAACGCTCTTCCGTCTCGCGAAGCAAAAGCGCTTCGACGAAGCGCTCGCGCTCTATCGCTGGTTCATGCCGCTGCTGCATCTCGACGCGCGCCCCGACCTCGTGCAGTGCATCAAGCTGTGCGAGGAACTGGTGGGCCGCGGCAGCGCCGTCACGCGCCCCCCGCGCCTGGCGCTCGAAGGCGAGGCGCTCGCACATGTGAAGGCCGTCGTCGAGAAGGCGCTGGCCACGCGCCCCGCCCTGCCGGACGTCGGACTCTGACCGCACCGTTCTCCCGATCCTTCTTCGCTTCATCGAAACCGGGCCGCACAGGCCCGGTTTGTCTTTTCACACGGATGCCATGTCCACTACCGCCACGAACGACGCACCGGCACAGGTCGTCCTCACGCTCGACGAAGTCTTCGCGCTCTCGCGCAACGTTCTGTTGCGGCACGGCATGTCCGAGGCGCATGCCGATGCGATCGCGCGCGTCATCACCCAGGGCCAGCGCGACGAATGTCATTCGCACGGCATCTATCGCCTGCTCGTCTGCGCGCGCTCGCTCAAGAGCGGCAAGGTCGAGGCGCGCGTAGAGCCCACGCTGCGCGATATCGCGCCCGGCGTGCTCACCGTGGACGCGCATTACGGCTTCTCCCTCCTCGCCTTCGAAACCGGGCTTCCCGTGCTCGCGCAGAAAGCGCGCAGCCAGGGCATCGCGGCGATGGCCATCAACCGCTGCTTTCATTTTTCGGCGCTGTGGCCCGAGGTCGAAGCCATCGCGGCGCAAGGGCTCGTGGGCATCGCGATGAACCCGAGCCATAGCTGGGTCGCGCCGGCGGGCGGCACGCGCGGCGTGTTCGGCACGAATCCGCTTGCGTTCGCGTGGCCGCGCGAGGGGCGCCTGCCCTTCGTATTCGACTTCGCGACGAGCGCGATCGCGCGCGGCGACATCGAACTGCACGCGCGCGAGGGCAAGCCCATTCCGCCGCATTGGGCGCTCGACAGCGACGGCCAGCCGACCACCGATGCGCGCGCCGCGCTGGACGGCGCGATGCAGACGTTCGGAGGCCACAAGGGCTCGGCGCTCGCGGCGATGATCGAACTGCTCGCGGGCGCGCTGATCGGCGACCTCACGAGCATGGAGTCGCAAGCCTTCGACGAGGGCGCGGGCGCGAGCCCCTGTCACGGCGAACTCGTCATCGCCATCGATCCGCGCCGCTTCGGAGGCGACGGCTACGAAGCCGGCCAGGCGCGCGCGGAGCGGCTGTTCGCCGCGATTACCGCGCAGGGCGCGCGCCTGCCGTCGCAGCGCCGGTTCGAGGCGCGCGAGCGCAGCGAACGCGAAGGCGTGAAGGTGCCGCGCGCGCTATACGACGATGTGCTGAAACTGCTCGACTGAAGCCGGATCGCGATCCGGCTTGGCGCTCGCGTGCGAGCTGAGGACCGGAGCGCGCCGGAATCGTGTCGAGAATTTCTTGGCGAGACTCGAAATGAGCCCTCTCTACGCGCGGCAACTTGATACGCCGGATGGGACACGAAAGATTCTCAACGAGTCCAGGAAAGAGGCTGACGTTGGTGCATTGCGAACCGAGCTAACGGCGTTGATCGAAGCGGCTGAAACGGACTACCTTACATACCTTCCGTTCTATCAGGATCAGACGCTCGCTCTCATCTCCGCCCGCAGAGCGTTGAACGAAGCTGTCATACAGTGAAACTACCGCGTCGAGTTCATTACACAACATTTCCCCGACCACCGAAGTTTTCCCTCCAGCTCTATGGTTGGTCCGCACTTCAGCGTGCCCGTAGGCGATTGGCCGGACCCGCAGCCGGGAGTCCGTATCGAAGCGCATGATCTGCACGATCGCCAGTGCCGCGATGAACGCGCGATCCGAGACGCCAAGACTCACGAGCCGTGCGAGCAGCGCCCGTTTGTCATCGGACAGGCGCGCACACGCAGTACGCAGACCCAGCGTTGGTGGCAGCTTCGACGTTACTGCTGAATGTTCGCGGTCTTGAGCTGGTTCGCGGTGAACTGCGCCGCAGCCTTCTGCAGCGCGAGCGCTTCAAGCTGCTGGCGCATGGCCCCCTTCGCCTGATCGAACGCCGGCAGTTGCATCGCGCGCTTCGCATCGAGCTTCACGATCACCCACACGTTGCCGACCTGAACTGGCTGCGGCGTCATCCCGCCCACTGGCAGTTTGGCGATCGTCTGCGCCAGCACGAGCGGCAGCCCCTGTGTCTTGCCCTCGGTCGCCGGGACGGGATAGCTCACCCATGGCATCTCACCGCCGTTCGCCTTGGTCGGTGCAATGCTGTACTGCCTCGCCAGCGCATCGAACGCACCGCCCGACTTGACCTTGCCAAGGACCGCTTTCGCCGTCGCTTCATCCGTCACGGAGATGATGCGCGTCTTGAACTCATCCTTGCCGAGCGACGCGACAATGGCGTCATAGCGTGCCTTCACCTGGTCGTCCGTCACCGGCTCGGGATGAATGTTGTCCTTCAGATACAGCTGGATTTCGGTCCCGATTTTCGCGTCCACTGCTGCCTGCTGCACTTCCGGCTTCTGGTCGTAGTGCGCCTTCTCCGCGCTCTGGCGCAGAACTTCGCGCGCCACGAGTCCGTTTGTGAGCGTCTGGCGTAGTTGCGCCGTGTCGGGCTGTCCGGTCTTCGCCGTCACCTCACGCACAGCGGCGTCGAGCTGGCTCTGCGCCACCGTTACGCCATTGACGATGGCCACCGCACCCGCTGGCAGGCTCAAAGCGGGTGCGTCGGCTGCATACACAAACGACGGTGCGAGCGCACCGAGCGCCACCGAAGCAAAAGCCGTTACGCACGCAGCGCGAATCAGGGTATTGATCTGGAACATTTGGTACACCTTTGGGAAAAAAGTCCGCCTAGAAAGACCAGTTGATGGTGCCGAGCGCGAGCGTCGACTTCGGGCCAATGGCCGCAGGCCTGGCCAGTTGCCGCCCCACCATCGCCTCGCCCGAGAACTGCTGGTGGCGCCACTGCCATTGCGCACGCAGGCCCGCTCCCACGCCCGCTAGCGTCGAAAAGCCCGGCACCGCGATGAGGTCTGCCTTGCCCGCGTCGAGAAACACGTAGGGCTCAATGCGCCCGTCGTGCCACACCGGCACGTTCACCCATGCGAGTTCGTTGCGCGAGTAAAAGCCCCGGTCGCCCGCGATGTCGCCCGAACGGAAGCCCCGGATCGTGTCCATGCCGCCGAGATAAAGCTGGTCGTTGCCGTAAAGCGCCACATTCGTGTACTGGCCGCCCAGCGCACCACGATAGGCGATCGCCACGCGCCCGAGCTTGGGCAGCGGTACGGTCCACGTCGCCGTCGCGTCGAACTTCGTGAACTGCGCATGCGCAGAGTCACGCGGGAAATCCGGCCCATCGTGGTCCGCGCCGAACCACGGCAGACCCTGCGAGAGACCTGCGTCGAGGGTGAAGTTGCCGGGCGCCTCGTTGAGCATGAAGCGGTGCAGCCAGTTGCCGCCCACGCGCAGCACCGCCTCGCGCTGTGGATTGAGATCGATGTTGTTGATCTCACGGTCCGTGCGTCTCCACGTGAGCGTCGCGTCGAGCGCGGTCAGGTCCGACTGCGTGCGCCCAAGCTGGTAGTTCCACCCGAAGATGTGGCTCAGCGTGCGTCCGTACTCGAGGGCGGTCGTGCCGATCACCTGCTGGTACTCGGAGTCCGAGAGCGTGTAGCTGAAGGTATGACGGCCCCACGGAATCGCGAACGAGCCGACGAGTGCGTTGCTCTCGATACTGTCGATATAGTTCAGGCTCAGCGACTCCTGCAGGCCGATCAGGTTGTCGGCCTCGACGCCAGCACGGTATCGCGTCACGCCTGTCGATTGAGCGCCATAGTTATCCACGCCCAGCGTGTAGTACGTGCGGTCGCCGGGTTGATTGCTGATCGCGACCACAGAATCGCCCACCGTCTGCCCCGGCAGGACCTGAACGCTGGCCTGGTTGCGTCGCAGGCGGTTGATCTGCGCCACGCCCTGATCGATGTCGGACAGCCGCAACGGATCGCCCGGGCCGGACGGGAACGCGTTCTGGTAGCCCGCGTCGGTAAGCCACCCGCCCCCGGAGGATGGCTCGTTCGTCGCGAGGCGATGGATGGGTTTGCCATTGACCATGAAGTCTTCGATACGCCCCATCTGGATCACAACCGTCAGCACGCCCGCGCCGATGTTCTGCGGTCCCAGCACCGCGCGCGTCGTGACGTACCCTACGGATACGTAGGCATTCGTGAGTCGCTGCAGCAGCACGTTAAGGCGGTGCGAGCCGATATCGTGACCGGTAAACGCTGCCGTGATCGCGTCGAGCGTCGACTGGGAAACGACCGTGCGCACGAGGGGCTGGCCACCGGGTCCTGTCAGCACGATCTGGCGGACGCGGAAGGTCGGCCCGGGTTCGGGAATCTGGTCGACCGGCGTGTCCAGCGGGATGTTCAGCGCCGTGCCGCCGCCCTGCGGGGCGACGCTGATCTGTGCGGGCGGCTCGGCAAGCTGCCGCTGGCGTGTGGCCTCGCGCTGCTGGTCGATCAGTTGCTGCCCGGGGTCCTGTACCGGACGCGGCGCGGCAGGTGGTGCAACAGGAGGTGGAGGAGGCGGAGTCTGTGCGCAGACGTTCGTTACGACGGCGATCGCCGCAGGGAGGGCGGCGAGCCTCAGGCTAATCTTCGTCTGCATCGTCAGAACCACAACCATGTCGTCAGCCCGAGGTGCTGGCCGATCTGCACCGGCGTCCTCGACGGCGCGCGCAGCGTCGTCACGTTACCGTTGACTCCCTGCCCACCCGAGATATAACCGCCGTTGATGATGGCGTCGCCCGTGAGCGTCACGAGGCCGTCCGCCGTAAAGCCCCCTCCGATATCCATCGCGATGAGCTGTGCCCAGGTCGAGCCGAAGAATGCCTTGAAGCCGCGGCTCTGGTTGATGGACGAGTAACCCGTCACGCCTGTGGCATAGGAAAGCGGCGCGTCGACCGTGAGGTTCCCGTGCGCATAGACGTTGCCGCCGATATCCGACGCGCTCGTACCCGCCTTGATGGTCATGTCGCCACCCGAGAGGATCGAGCCGCCGTAGGGCGTCACGTTGCTCGACGCGCTGCCGTGGCAGAAGACGAAGCAGCTCCGCGAGTAGCTCGCCTGTCCGGCGAACACCGCGGCATTGGTGAACACACCCGTTGCATTGATCTTGATGTCGCCGTCATTCGATTGGATGATGCCACCCGAATTCGTGACGTTGCGTCCGCTGATCGACATCGGCCCGGTGGTCGACGCGATCAGCGCAAGCTGGTCCGGCTCATTGATGGTGCCGTAGTCGACGTTGAAGCCACTCGACCTGTGCTGGAAGAACAGGAAGCGTCCGCCCTCGTATGAGTACGCTACCGGCGTGCCGCTGTTGACACCGACGGAATGGTCGATGATGTTGTCTACGTCGCCCTGTGCGGCGAGCGTCATCGCGCCGTTCGCGAGGATTCGCGCGTTCTCGTTGGTAATGTCGCCTGGAGCGGTTAGCGCCGCTGCACCATTCACGGCGAACAGGATGCCAAGGTTCGCTGCGTCCGAGCGGTTCGTGATGCTGCCGCCCGCGTTGAGTGTCAGGTCGCCGCCTGTGAGCGATCCGTCCGGCTGCACATAACCCGACTGGATGAGGCTGCCGGTGTTGGTGATGTCGCCCGTCGCGGCGAGCGTCACGGCGTTGCCTGCTGCGACGGTCGAAGGCCCGGCAGACGCGTCAGACACGGCAATGCTGCCTGCACTGACGTCTACGTCATGACTCGCCGAAACCGCTGCGCCGTGGACCGACACAGCGCCGGGCGTAGTCATCGTCACGTCATTGGCGGCGGTCACCTTGCCGCCCGCGACCGTGATATCGCCATTGGCCTGCACGACCGCATCACCCGCCGTGGCGTAGAGCGTGCCGGCACTGCGCACACCCGCGCCCTGATCGGTGACGATAAGCTGCACGCGTCCCGCAGTCAGTCCGCCTGCCTCCGTGATATCGATCGCGTAGCCGGATTGTTGCGCGCCCGGCGAGGTCTGGCTGATCAGCCAGTCGTGGCCGTTATCAGACGGCGAGAGGCCCGTATCCCACGTCGTCGTGCTGCTACCCGTGATCGCGCGGATGCCGCCAGTCGAACTCGAATAGCCGTTTGTAACCGGGCCGCTTACGGCGAGTTGCTTCGAGACGAGATCGAGGTTGATGAGGTTGCCCGTGAGACCACCCGGGCCGATAGTGATCGCGCCGCCGCTCGTGGTTAGCACGACGTTGCGCTGAATCTGGCCCGGCGCGAGCGTAATATCGTTGAAGCTCACCTGGCCCGTCGACAGGACGACATGCCCCGCGTTCACGAAGGAGCCACCGTCGACGGTGACGCCGTTCGGGTTCGCAAGGATCACGTTCGCGCGAGGGCCAAGGACGTTGATGGCCCCCTGGATCAGCGAGGGATTCGTGCTGGTGACCTGGTTGACGATGGTGCGCGCGTTGATGCCCGCATTGTTCAAATCCGCGCCCGCAGTCGTGACGTTGAACGAGCGGTAGGTGTTGTTCGACACACCGCCGACGGCAGGCGCGATGGCGACGGTCTGATGGCCATTCGCGGTCGTCGAAACGCTCGTCGCGGTGCTGCCATCGGCGACGATCCCGGCGGCATAAGCGCCTGGAATTGGTGACGCGAGTGCAATCCCGATACATAGCGCTCGCAACAGAACTGGCCCATCCCCGGCATACGTCGTATCCATGCTTTTAGTTATGCTCATTCTTTATTTCACCAGCGCCGCTTTTCCCAATCACACCCGCTGAACCCGGCTTCGTTGGTCGTGAAGCCATCGCAGCCAAACAATCCGCGTCCATCGAACAGCAAAGACGAGAGCGCGGACATCATCACCGATCATCTCAGCAACAGACCAACCAACTTCGGAGCAATGCCCTACCCCGACTGCCGCCGCTGAAGACGTGAGGTCCCAGCAAGCAGCGCGCCGTTCCCGGTTGTCTGCGCTTCAGCAGTTGTTCCAACCGCGCTGCACCCATCGCTGTCGCAAACGCCACGGGTACCACTTGCTACCCCTGATGGAGCGGCGCACCAGCTGGGTCGATTGCTCTCACGAAGTAAGAAACTGAGAGCCGTGCCAACCTCACCCGCTACGCGGCGCCCCCCTTTAACGACCCGGTCACTATCTCACGCGGTGAGCGGCTTCCCCAGCATCTTGACGGGGCGCGCCGTGTCTCCCCGTGCATCGTCACCCAACGGCGCGACGTAAATGAACTGAATCATCAGGCAGACGATGACGCCTAATATTTGAACGATTCGCGTGGCCGAGAAAAAGGCGCCATTTCCTGGGATAAAAAAACGAACTGCGCCAACGCGCGGCACCATGCCAACTCCGTAACTCGATGCCGACACCGGCCCGCGCAGAGCGGCTGGCGTACCAACGACGAAAAACGCAAACAACATCGCGCCAAGCGCTGCAGTGCCAATATGCAATTTGATGAGCCAATCGAGCTGAACTAGCGCAGAAGACGTACTGCGATGGGCAAGGTTGATGTACGCGGACAGGGCCGTGCAGCCAGCACAGAAGCCGGCAGCAAAAAGCGTGGATTTCAAGTTCGCCATTGTTTGTTTTCCGTAACACGTCCCAATCGAAGCTGGGGAATTTCAATCGGGCGCTGTCCCGGCGCATGACTGGATTCGTCTCTCTGCTGCTGTCCGGGCGACAATTTGCGCACGCTGCTGCGACAGTAACGGCACCTTGTACGGTGTATTCCAACGCACCTGCAACACTCCTTCCGACAGCTGTCGTATGAGAGGGGATGGAGTCGCGATCTCGCCACAACTACGGTCCTAACGCGCGATCAAGATAACCGTGCAACGTGAGCAATCGCGCCTTCAAGCCAGGAGCAACCGCGGCATCTGCCGCCATGTTTGCTAAACGCCAATGCAAAATCATGTAAATTTCCGTCCCGGTAGCACCTTCCACAAGCGCGCTCCGAAGTTGGTCGGCGTAGTCATTCAGGCCTGCTGCATCGAGCAAATCAGCTACAGTCCGGGTTTCTTGATATGGCTCGTTCATCGTCGGATGTTCAATGTGAGCCCTGCGTACCAAACGACTTCATCTGGACGCCACAACTAGGCACCACGCAAGACGCGGTAAGGCTTTCCAGACCGTCACGCCCCCGACGTGCTCCGCCAGGACGAGCCACCCCATAAGCAGAGCCAGCAATGGCGAGAGGCGACGGGCTGCTCCCAGCTCAAGCATCACGGCAACAGACCAACCAGTTTTGCTGCAATCCGCTGCGTATGTTGCTCATCACCTTCAAGCCCGATGCGCTCCATCTCGATCCAACGCAGATGACTGTAGACCTCCATATTCGACTGCCCAGCGCGGAGCATTCGGCATATACCAGGAACGTACATGTCGTATTCGTCCTGCGCCTCGGGTATATCCTTGACTCCGATTGGGTCCCACTCTTGAATCAGGACCTTCTGCACCTTGGCTTCAAGGGTATTCATTGAATCACTCATTTGCCTGGCGCTCCTGGAATGACGGTAACTACACGACCGGTGGTCGAGTTCGTAATAACACGAACATTATTCACGGAATCGTAATACCCCGTCGTCCCCGCCCCGGTGGGATACACAACCCCATTCTGAATCGTGTTTTGAACTACCGAAGGTGGGATGCCACGCCCTTGCATTTGATCAATCGCGTGGGCAGTGTAGTCAACCCCATTAATGGTCGTAGGAACGTTTGTTCCTCGCGGCACCGTCATTGGACTGCCGCTTACGCCGACTGGACTCGTGGCCTCGCTGTTTGTGGCAACTCATCGGTCCAGTTGCTACCACGCTTCATCGAGAGTGACATCACTCATCCTTCAGGTCGCAGACCACACCCAATGCTGAGGCTCGTTCCAAGAAATATGCGCTGCGATCTTGAGCAACCCTCACGCTAATCGGCTCCCCTGCGAGTACCGAATCTACGCAACTTTTCCCTTCCGACAGGGTGAAGCCACAGCACTCGCGAAGCAATGAGCCAAACTGAACTTTATTGAACCCGGGCCGCCACCCGGTCACGCGAATCATAGTCATTAGTTTACCTTGATCGTTATGCTACGCGGTACCTTTCCTGGGCTCGCACCAGATGTTCGTGTTCCGCCGTTGATCACAACTTCGTCCACGCCGTACTGCTGTCCTAAAGCGCGCGCAATGTTACGTAGCTGGCTGAGGCTGCTCGATCCAGCCCCGGGGCCATCAATATGCATGCCATTCAATACAAGCTGATTGCCATTTTGAGTCATTTCAGTAACAACAGAAAGGTCTCCGTTCGCCCCCGGAATACTGAACTGATAAATGTTCCCGTCTTGCTCTACGAGCTTGATGCCGCTGTTTGTGGCAACACCTCATCACAAAGCGCCGTCGCATCTACCTGTCATTCCGCTGGCGAAAATACTTCGAAACGGCACCACCTCGGAAAATCGCCCGTAAAGATGAAGAAGTCATCTATGTAGCTAAGTCCCAGCTTTTCGAGGCTTCTCATACAGTCATCTGCCGCATCACCTCCAAAGAACGGCCCCAGCGATACGAACTCGTTAGATTGATCAAAGTATCCTTCGAAATGAAATTCGCTAAGGGCGGGGGATAGATCCACTTGCTTGTCCTCCAAAGCCTTACGGCGGACGACAATTCCGAAATCTGATGAAACGCGCATGCTTCGCTCCTACTTAGCCTTGGGCAGGGTCACACCATTCGGCACATTGATCGTGACGTTGTAGATCGGCCGACTCGTTGATGGTTGCAATATCTGGAAATTATTGGACGCATTTCCAGGTTGCAGCATAGCACTCGGCACAGCGAAATCGATTCGTACGGTTCCGTTGGCACCAGGCGGGTATGGCGCGCCTGCGGTAGTCACATAGACTTGGGGCGTGCCATTTTGCGGTATCCCAGAGGGAATTGCCGTCCCTTGGTTTTGAACCCAAAGAGACGCTTCTGCGGGAGACACCCAGCGTGAGACCGTAACATATCCTGGTGGAAGCGGCCCGCTTGCGGCTCCTGAGCCCATTGGATAAACCGCGTACGTGTTCGGAGGGGGCGCAATCGTGTTTGTGGCTCCAGCCGCGCCCCCAGTAAGCGGCACACCGTTCCCGGTTGTTTGCGCTTCAGCAGTTGCCCCAGCGGCGCCCTGAACAGCAACCTGGGTCGATGGCAGAACCGGGACCGTATCCTTTTCGACGTCGACCTGCATGCCCGGCTCGCCGCCGTTTGTTCCGATGCTCCCGAGCGGCTTGGTATGCCCCGGACCGCCCGAGTTGTTCAGCGCCTCGCTCTGCGCCGCACTGATCGCGCCCTGCACGTTCAAACCGGCCAGCGCCGCCGCGCTGCCGCCGGTAAGTGTTGCAAACGCCGCCAGCACGGCCTGCTGGCCCTGGTTGAGGTCTGCACCGCTCGGGTCAATTGCGCTAACGAAGCTCGGCGAAAGCGCCGCACTCACAGCCGCGCCGACAGCACCTCCGCCGCACCCATCGCCCGTAGCTGCACCCGCTGCACAGCCGAGCGCAGCATGACTCAGGATGCTGGCCAGCACGTTCGGATTGGCACCGGTCGCTCCGAACAGGTTTCCGATCGCATAGTTCGCCGACGCCGCCACGTCATTCACCGCGCTATCGCGAAGGTTCGTCAATAAGCTGCCGCCCTCGATCGCCGTCTGCGTTCCTGCCTGGATACTCGCGACCGCTGCGAGCGCGAGTGCAGCCTCAACCGGATTGCCAGTCGCCGAAGTCGCCGTCGGCACCATCACGCCTCCTACGGCCTGCACACCGGCCAACGCGGCAAGGCTGTTTGTCGAGGCGTTCGTCGTGAAGCCCAGCGCACCGTTCGCATAGGTGATGCCGTTTGTCAGGCCCGCCGTTACGAACGCTGTCGCACCCGCCTCGAACAGTTGACCGACATTGAAGCTGCCGTTGCCGAACGCCACCTGCTCCAGCGAATTGCTGACCATGCCGCCGATCGCAGCCGAAATAGCCGCATTACCGACACCCGCAGCCGAACCTGCACCCGCAGCGGCAAATGTCGTCCCGGAACCGGCGGTCGCTCCCGCCGCTGCGCCGATGCCCGCTGATGCTGCGCCCGCCGACACCACCGCGATGAAGACGAGTACCGCCATCTCGAAGACGGTGTCGAAGGTCGACGGTACGCCGATCAGGTCCGTGTGCAGGTGGTCGCTGACCGTGGTCTGCGTGAAGTTGCCACCAAGCTGGCTCTTCAGGTTCGCAAGTAGCTGCGAGGTTGCCGCTGCGTTTGCACTGCCATCCGCGTTGACCTGCTGTAGCGCCCCGCCGATCTGGTTCAGCGTGTCGACATTGAGCTGGTAGTTCGCAGCGGTCATCACACCGCCCTGATCCACAACCGTGCCAGTCGTCTTTGCCAGTACGCCGTCCTGCACCAACTGGAAAATCGTGCCGACATTGGTCGAACGTTGCTCGTTCGTCAGCGTGCCCGTGTTGACCGTCAGGTACTGCGCGGTCACCGTGCCTGTGTTGAGGATGCTGTTCGCGTAGTTGAGCGCGACGTTCGTACCGGTAATTTCGCCGTCCGCGCTCACCACCGCATAGTTCTGCGGCAGCAGCACCTCGGGCATGAGCGCCTGCACTGTCGGGCACGTGCCGTTGCCGGTTGCCGTGCAACCCGGCTCGGGCACCGTCTGCTCGACGTACCACAACATCGGGGCGTTGATCTGCGCGAGCTGCGCCTGGCTCAGTTGTGTGCCAAGCGCGATGTTGTTCTGCTTGGCATACTGGAGTGCCGCGCCGTAAAGCGCCGCCGTGTCCAGGTTATTGATCGTCTGCTGGCTGGCGCTATCCGTCTGCGACGGCAGCGCGTAGAAGCTCGACTTGCCGGTTGCCTGCAGGGCGGCCTGCTCAACCTGCTGCGCCTGCGTGTACGGATCGTAGTAGAACTGTGCCGTAGCCGGCTGCAGGCTCGCGGGCAGCGCAGCCAGCAGCGAAGCGGGCGACAGGTCGCCCGTCACCGCCGACGCCGGGCTGTTGACCAGGTATGTGACATTGATCGTCTGGCCGCCGACGGTCGTCACGGTCGTGCCTGCCGGCGCGCTCGTGCTGGCCACCGCAGGCGCCACCGGCTTGCCCACCGTCGTCACGCCGATAAGCGATTGCTGCGGTACGTTCGCAGCTCCCGTCACCGACACCAGCTGGCCGCTCAGATTCGTTACCTGCCCCGCGGCATTGACCGTGGTCGTCGCCGTCGACGGCACCGCAGGCGGGCCGAGCGTGATCACCTGACCCGCCACGGCAGGCGGCGGCGTGTAGACGTTCGGGTTCGTCAGGCCGTTCACGAGCGTCGAGCCCGTGAGGGTCACGGTCTGTCCGACCACATTGCCGGTGTTGGTCAGCGTGGGCGAAGTCACCGCGAGGTGACTACCCGCCTGGATCGTGCCCGGCACGAAATCCGGCAGGCCCACCGCACTCGGCAGTCCGGCGGGGTCCTGCGCCTGACTCGCGTTGTATGCGCTGCCGTAAAGGCTCGCACACAGCGACGGATTGTTCGCGCAGCCCCAGACGACTCCCCCGGGCGTGGGCGAATGCCAGTACGCGTTCAGGTACTGGTTGTTGCTCGATGCGCTGCTCGCGGCGTTGATCGTGACGTTGTTCAGGCCCGTCACGAGGCTGCCCGTGTTGGCGAAGGTACTGGTACTGATGTTAACGTCGTGGTTCGCCGTGATCGTCGCCGGGTTGGCCGACTGCACATCGACATACGCCTCGCAGTTCTGCGAGCAACCGGAAAACGGCGATGCGCTGCCGTAGTTCTGGTGAACCTGCACCGGCGCGGCAATGGTGTTGACAACGCTCGCCGCGCTGATATTGACGTCGTTGGCCGCGGCGATCGCGCCCGAGGTGTTCGTCACACTCGCGGTCTGCGTGAGGTTCGTGGGCGTGACCGTGCTGTCGCTGGCAGTTGTGCCTGCTCCACCGATCACGACGTTGCGACCCGCGACCAGGTTGCCATAGGTATTGCTGACCGCATTCGCGGCAATGACGACGTCATTGCCCGCCGTGACGTTCGCGTTGGTCTGCTGGTAACTGTAGGTCTGCGAATTGTTGTTGGTTGTGGACCCGGCATTGCAGCCTGAGTAGCCTGCCGCGCATCCCACCGCGGTCGTCATCGTTCCGGTGTTGGTACCCTTGTTCGTAAAGCTGTTCGCGTTGATATTGACGTCGTTGGTTGCCGCGATGGTGCCAGCGTTCGTGAGATCACCGCCGGCCAGATTCACGTTGTGACCCGCCGCGATCTGCCCCACCTGGCCCTGCACCGTCACTGATGACGAGGTCGAGGTAGGCGTAACCGTGCCCGGCGCGTCTAGGGCGATGCCTGCCGTGATGATGCAGATACCGGGATTGCTTGTGCACGGGTCCGGTCTGCCGTCGTAGGGGTTGTAAAAACTGCCCCAGACCGAGATCGTCGAGGGCATCTGTGCAAGGAAGGTATTGAGCGAAGCCAGGTTCACCGTGTCGGTTACGGTGGAGGTGTACGTCGAGCCACCGTTGTTGAGCGACTGCACATTGATGTTCGCGTCATTGCCAGCGCTCACAGTGCCGGCCTGGTTATTGAGGCTCGTTGCCGTGATACCGAGATTGTGTCCAGCTGCAATGACCGAACTGGCACCCGGCGTGCCGCCAGTCGTGGTCGTCGTTTCAGTGACCGAGGGCAGCGTGATCGTCTTGGTCGCGATACCGAAGCCGGCGTTGGCCGCAGTTTGCACGAACCACAGGTTCTGGATCGTGCCGCTGCCGTCATCCGTGGGAATTTGGACGAGCGTGACCGTATTGCCGCTGATGGCCGGCTGCGAGACTTGTGTCCACGACAGATGCACGCCCGCCATCAACGCGTCGATCGAGGTGGGGTCGGCGACGCCCGTCGGCGAAAGCGCGTCGGCCAGCGTAACCTGGGTGTTGTTGTAGGCGAAGGTGTTACAGCAGAAGTGTTGATCGCCGCCGGAATACGTGGACGACCAGGCGATGATGTCCGTGCCCACCGTCATGCCCAGCGCAAGCGCCGGATTGGCGACGGTCGTCGTGGTCGTCGTAGTGCCCGAGCCCGATGCACCCGAATTGATGACGTTATTCGCGTGGATCGTGAGGTCGTTTTTCGCCGTCAGCGTGCCGCCAGAATTGGTCAGGTCGCCCGACAGGTTGACGCTCATGTTGCCGGCACCCGTCGACGCACCGGCTTTCGTGATACCACTCGAATTGTCGTAGCTCGAACCGTTTATGGAGAGCTGGTTCAGCGCCTCCACGGTACCCGCGTTCGTACCGGAACCGTTCAGTGTGAAGGCGCCGTTGCCGTGCACGGTCGCGCCTGCCGCGTTCGCCAGCGAGCCATTGACCGTGAGGTCCTGCGCCGTGATCATGCCACTGTTGGTCACCGCGCCGTTCAGCGCGAGCGTACCCGACGCCTGGTCGATGGTGCCGGTGTTGCTGATACCCTGACTCGCCGTGACATTCGCTTTCGAACCCGGCAGCGTCCACGTGCCACTATTCGTGATGGCGGCTACCGACAGGTTCAAGGCATTGCCACCGTTGGCCGTGCCGAATGCAGCCGACGATGGATCGAGCGTCTGATTCGGCAGGTTCAGCGTCACGCTGTTGAAACCGAGAATCTGCCCGTTCGTATTGTTATAGCTGCCAGCCGGACCGTTCACGTTGACCGTCACATCGCCGGTCGCCGCCGTCGGGTTGTTCACGTCGCCCGCGAAGATCATCCCGTTGCTGTCATTGAGCGTCGAGGTGGTCAGCGTGAGCGCATGGGTCGCCATCAGCGCGCCGCTGTTGGTCGTGCTGTTCGCCACCGTCACATTCGTGGTCGGCCCGTAGACTGTCCCGCTGTTCACGAGATTCGTGGCGTTGATGTTCGCGGTGGTCAGGCCCGAGAGCGCGCCCGTATTCGTCACGGCGAAACCCGACACGTTGAGCGCGCCGCGTGCCATCTGCGTGCCGGTATTCGCCACCGTGCCGCTTGACCCGCCTGAGAGCGTCGCGTCGCCGAGGTAAGCGCCCGTGCCGGTTGTCGTCAGGCTTTGCGTACCGGTCGCGTTGTACGTGCCGGCCACGATAGCGTTGCCGGTCGTCACGGTTGCGCCGGCAAGCGTCGCCGTACCATTCACAGCGAGCGTGCCCGCAGAGGTGTCGAGATTCTGCGCGGCGTTCGCCTGCAGCTTGCCGCCGACCGAGAGCGCCTGCGTCGCGATGTTCGTGCCGGTAAGCGCGGCGTTGCCCTGTACGGTTGTCGCGCCATTCAGCGCAAGCGTCTGCCCCGCGCCCAGCGTCGCGTTGCCCGCTGCCAAGACCGGGCCGCTCGCCGTGAGGCTCCCGCCCTGCGCGTTCAGATTCAGGTCGCCCAGCGACTGCACGCTGCCGGGTGCATTCACATCCTTGCCCGCCGTGACAGAAAGGTTGCCGCCGGTGAGCACATTTCCGCCGAGCGTCGCGTTGCCATTCGTGGCCTTGATCGCCGCGTTGCCCACCGCCGTCACCGCGCCCGTCGAGACGTTCTGCGCAGCGGTCGCAGTCAGGTCATTGCCGGTCTGCACCGCGCCTGTGAGCGCGATGCTGCTGCCCGCATTCAGCGTTGTGTTGTTCGCGACATTGATTGCGCCGCCGCCAGTGATAGTCCCTCCTGCCGTGACAGTCGCGTTGCCGGTGCCGTCCGCCTCGAGGCCGCCGTTCAGGGCCACGTTGCCGCCCGCGTTGATGCTCGTATTGCTGCCGCTATGGACTGCGCCCGCAATGGTGGTGTCCTGAGCCGAGTTCACCGTGACCGTGCCGGGACTCGTGAGCGTCCCGCCGACCGACACCCCGCCCGCCCCCGAGGTGATCGAGGCATTGCCCTGGCTGACGACCGTACCGCCCAGATTCACGCCCTGCTGGCCGCTGGCACTTAGGGTGCCGAGGCTCACCACGTCGCCGGTCGTAGTCAACGTGCCGGCGGCTCCCGACAGCGCCATGCTGCCGATCGACGACACCGCGCCGTTGATCGAGGCGTTCTTGCCCGCTGCAACCGTGAGCGTCGAGCCGGCGGTCGCCGCGCCTGCGAGCGTCGCGTTCTGCCCTGCGGTCACCGTGACAGTTCCCGGGGCGGTGACCGTGCCGCCCAACGTTGCGTTTGCGCCCGCGGTCACGGCCAGGTTCGTACCGGCCTGGAGGCTTCCGCCCGTCTGCACGTTCTGGCCGGCAGTCAGCGACACCGCATCGTTCGACGAGGCAACGTTGCCCTGCCCGGTGATCGAGCCGTTCCTGGCGGTGATCGAGACAGGTCCCTGTGCCTGCACGGTACCGCCGAGCGACATGTCCTGCGCGGCCGTTGTCGTGAGTGCCCCGTTGCTCTGCAGGTTGCCAGACACGGATGCCGAGCCGGTTTGCGCGGTGAGCGTGGTGTCGCCGACCGACGCCACCGAGCCGGTGACCGTCGCATTGCGCGCACCAGTCAGCGCGACCGTGCTGCCCCCCTGCACCGCCCCGTTGATCGTGAGGTCGCGACCCGCGGCGGCCGTGATCGTCCCCGGCGCGGTGAGCCCCGAATTGACGGTCAGGTCGCCAGTGCCCGTCCGCATGTTGACTGTGTTCGCCGAGAGCGAACCGAGCGTCATCGAGTTGCCCGCGATGAGACTCGCCTTGCCGTTGGCCGCAACCGAAGCCGCATTCAGGTTGTTGCCCGCCGTGAACGACACGTCCTGCCCCGCCGACACGCTCCCCGTCGCATTGACGTCGCCCGCTGCGTTGACGGTGTAGTTCTGGTTGGCAAGGCCTGCGGCCGTGATCGACGTGCTGCCCGCGCTGGTCAGATTGACGTTCTGGTTCGCGAAGGTCTGACCGACCACGATGTCGCCGTTGGAGTTGACGGATACATTGCCAGCGGTGCCCGCGAGCGTGCCCTGAAGGTTGACCCCCTGGCCCGCGGCCGTCGACACGATGAAAATCTGCCCCGACGTGACCGAGCCATATTGGCTTGCATCGACTGCGACCGCGCCGGGCGTGCCCGCAACGACATTCGAGGTGCCGTAGCTCGTGCCGGAACTGCCCGTCGCAGTGGGCGTCACCGTCTGGTTGCCCGTGATGACGTTGACGGTCTGGTCGGCGTACAGCGGTGCATTGAGGTTCACCGACTGACCGATGAGGTCAATATTTCCGACGGTCCCTTCGATGCCGGCACCCGGACCGTTCACGCCTGCCGGGCCGTTGATTGTGATGTTGCCCGATGAGACCTGATAGGCGAGCGCCCCCGCGTTCGCGAAAGTGGTCGGCGTGCCGCCCGGGCCGGTAATGAACTGCGGCACGCCCGTGGTCAGCACCAGTCCCGGCGCGTTCGTCAGCGCAAGTCCATTGACCGAGATACCATTCGGATTGCTTACGATCACATTCGCCGAACTTCCAAACACCTCCAGTGGGCCAGCGAGGGTCGAAGGCGTGGTCGACGTGACCTGATTGAGAATCGTGGTCGCCGCGCGGCCGTTGAGATTCGGATTCGCGCCGAGCGTGCCACCAAGCAGCGGCGTACCCGAAACCAGGCTGTTGTTCAGCACCAAACCTGCGGAATCGACATTGAACGATGTGTACTGGTTTGTGCTGATCCCCGCAGCATTGGGAGCGGCAATGTTCACTGCTGCCACCCCGGAGGTGGTCTGCGTAATCGTTGGCTGGAAGGTGACCGGCGCGCGAGGGTCGACGATCGGCGCGGCGTGCGCAGTCTGATCGGCAAGCAGTACGGCAGGCGCAAAGTACATCACCACCGTCATGACGGCGGCAGTCATGCGCATCCATAGCGGACGGCCAGCAACCTGCTGTTCCCCGGGCAAACGAATGAAACGTCGGTTTGCGAGCGCCGCTTCATGTGCGGCCAGTTGTTGTGCGTAGCGTGCTTTTTTTGCCATCTTTCTTGTACGACTGCAGCAAGTCATCTGGCGCGGAATTTAGCACTTACAGAATCTTTCGAGTGTCAGAATTTGTCATATGATTCGTTACGCATAACTATTTGCCTGCCTTCGATCAAATCGAACGCCTGAAAGCGCCTCTAAACGCCTGACTTGCTCAATTTTTGAGCCAAATGGGGGATTTTTGAGACCCAACCCGGTGATCAGCAACCGGTTGCTGCGCCGCAGCATATATTACAAATATTACGTCCGCGAGATCCGGGCCATAGGACCGTCGCGTGGCGATACCCGTGCCACACCATTGCCGGAGCCGGGAAAAGCCGCTGGAAGGAAGCAAGCCGGGGATGACGCTCGCGTAAAATATTTCGGACAGCTTAATCATGAATAACAAGAACCGCCGGCCGCTCTTCACCTTGGGCCAAACAGGTGCGACGCCGGGCGCACTGGAGCTGATCGAACGAACCGCAACCGATGTCCTGATACACTCGCACGACCCGGACAAACCCCACGCTTAAGCCCCGGTTAAGCCGGCATGAGCGACAATGAGGGGTTCAGATCCGGGGAGCGAGCGATGCGCCTGCTGGTAGTGGAAGACGACGAGATGATTGCCGAAACGGTGCTCGATTCGATGCGCCGCGAGGGCCATGCCGTCGATTGGGCGCGCGACGGGCGGGAGGCGGAACTCTCGCTCGACAACGACGTGTACGACCTCGTACTGCTCGATCTCGGGCTGCCGAAGAAAGACGGCATCGAGGTGCTCAACGACTATCGGCGCAAGGGCGGCGAAGCGGCCGTGCTGATCCTGACCGCGCGCGATTCGGTGACGGACCGCATCGCCGGGCTCGACGCAGGCGCCGACGACTACCTCATCAAGCCCTTCGATCTCGACGAACTGGCCGCCCGCACGCGCGCCATGCTGCGCCGCCGCACGGGCCAGAAGCAGCCCGTCTACACGCATGGCAGCCTCGCGCTCGACCCCGCCGCGCACGAAGTGACGAAAGACGGCGAGAGCATCGCGCTCGTGCCGCGCGAATTCGCGTTGCTGCGCGTGCTGATCGAGCAACCCGCACGCGTGTTCACGAAGGCCGAACTCGAAGAACGCATGTACGGCTGGGGCGAGGAAGTGGGTAGCAACGCCATCGAGGTTCATGTGCACAGCTTGCGCCGCAAGATCGGCACCGAGCAGATCGTGACCGTGCGCGGCGTGGGCTACCGGCTCAAGAGACCGGAATGAAATCCATCCGCGGCCGCCTGCTGGGCTGGCTCATCTGCGGCTTCGCGGCCACCTCCGTGGTGGCGGGCTTCGGCATTTTCCACACTGCGCGCGAGGAAGCCGGCGAACTCTTCGATTACGAGCTGCACGCCGTCGCGCGCTCCATGCCCGCGAACGTCGCGACCGCACGCGAGACCGAGCAGACGAGCCCAGGCTTCGAGGAGATCGCCGACGACCGCATTCTCATCGAGGTCTGGGACCGCGACGGCGAACTCGTCTACCGCTCGCAGGAAACGCCCGTCCTGCCGCGCCAGCCCGCGGGCTTTCGCACCATCGAGCACGACGAGGTGCATTGGCGCGTGTTCGTCCTCGCCCAAGCCGAGCGCTTCGTCCAGGTCGCCCAGCCCATCTCGGTGCGCGACACGCTCGCGCTGCGCCTCGCGCTCCACACGCTTTGGCCGCTCGCGCTGCTCGTGCCGGTGGCCCTCCTGCTCGTGCTGTTCGTCGTGACGCGCGGGCTCGCGCCGGTGCGCGCGCTGTCGGCCCTGCTCGCTTCGCGTTCGGCCCACGCGCTCGAACCGTTGAGCCTCGACGGCTCGGTGCCCGTCGAACTGCGCCCGCTCGTCGTCGCGCTCAACGATCTGCTCGATCGCCTGAACGCCGCCTCGCAGGCGCAGCGCACGTTCATTGCCGACGCGGCGCACGAACTGCGCTCGCCGCTCGCCGCGCTCAAGCTGCAATGGCAGGCGGCGCTGCACGACGGCACGCTGAACGGCGAGCCGCGCACGCTCGAGCGCATGCAAACCCGGCTGAACCGGACCATCCGCCTCGTGCAGCAGCTGCTCACGCTCGCCCGCGAAGACGCGCAGGCGCCCGCGCCAGCGGCCGTAGTGAGCTTGCGGCGGCTGGGCGAACAGGCCATCGGCGACTTCTCGCTGCTCGCGGAGGAGAAAGGCATCGATCTCGGGCTGGAGTCGCGTCCGCCCGTGACGCCCGAGGACATCTGCAACGTGAGCGCCGACGCTCACGGCCTCAACACCTTGCTCAACAACCTGCTCGACAACGCGATCCGCTACACGCCGGCAGGCGGCAAGATCGATCTCGTGCTCACGCGCGTGCAGGGCACGCTCGGCTTCGAAGTCGTGGACAACGGGCCCGGCATCCCCGAAAGCGATCTCGAACGCGTGCTCGACCGCTTTTTCCGCGGCGATCATGCACAAGGCGCGGGCAGCGGGCTCGGTCTTTCGATCGTCGCGCGCATCGCGCAGCGGCAGGGCCTGACATTCACGCTGCGCAACAACCCGGGCGGGCGCGGGCTCACCGCCGCGGTCACCGGGCTTCACGCATGCGAAGCCGCAGAGGCCAGCCCGGCTCCCGGCAAAACCGCCAGAGCCACGAGCGATTCGGCATGAGGCCCGCGCACGCCGATAACAGCGCCTGACGGGTCACTCGCCATTACGCCGACGGCGATTCGGGCGCAACAGCATGGTGCCCGTACACGTTGAGGAGATCCTCGCAGAACGCGCGCACGATGGGCTTCTCTGCTGCGCTGCGCTTGACGGCCAGATGCATCGGCACGTCGAAGCCGAACGTGGCGCGCCCGAGCACCCGGATGAGGCCGCGCTGCTCGAACGGTTCGGCATGATGCGCCGGCAGATAGCCGATGTGGCTGCCCGAAAGAATCAGGACCGTGGCCGCGTCGATGCTGTCTGCGATCGCCGTCACCTGGCGGTCGCCGATGCCCGCGAGCTCCTCGGGGATCGGATAGCTGCGCCACACCCAGTCGTGCTCGCGCAGATCGTCGACGTTGACGTGCGCCGCTTCGTGAAACAGCGCATGCCCGCGCCCGCAGCACAGCACCTGGCGCTCGCCGAACAGCTCGGTGTAGTCGAGGCCCGCCACGCGGTGCCAGAAGTAGCCGATCGCAATGTCGAGCTGATTGTTGACGAGGCTTTCCTCCAGCTCCTGCGGAGCGGCCACCTTCATCGTGAAGCGCACGGCCTGGTCGCGCTTGCGAAACACGCCGATCGCTTCGGCGAGTCGCGCGTTTTCGACGTGCGAAGCCTGCCCGATCAGGCCAATGCCGAGCGTGCCCACCAGCTTGCGGTCGATGTCGCGCACGCGCGCGACGAATTCATTGGTTGCCGCGACCAGCGCGCGCGCCGAGGGCACGAAACGTTCGCCCTTCGACGTCAGGCGAAAGCCGCCGCGCCCGCGCTCGCAAAGCTTGAAGCCCACGCGGGCCTCGAGCGCCGAAAGCTGCGTGCTGATGGTGGACTGCCGCACGCCGAGCGTGGCTTCGGCCGCCGTGATGCCGCGCGCGTCCACCACGGCGAGGAAGACGCGGATGAGCCGCAAGTCGAGGTCTGAGGTATTGGAAAACATGCTGCTCACATTGGAAAGCCCATCGCCTTGATGCCCTTGATCCACGCGCGCTTCCATCCGCCTTCGGCGTCGGCGCCGTCGAACGCATGGAACGTGACTTTCGCGGCGAGCCAGCGCACCGGCTCCGGCGGGATATACGACGGGCTCTGGTTGGCGATATCGAGCGCGCGCTCGGGGCTCTCGCGATCGAAGAGGATGTTCAGCCCCATGAACGCGCCGAAACGGCTGGCCGCCACGCCAAAGCCCGTGTAGCCCGCCACGAACACGGCCTTGCCGTTCAGATAGCGCTTGGCGAACACGGACCCGCGCGAACAGTAGTCGATCGGGCCGCCCCACGCATGCGAGAAGCGCACATCGCAAAGCTGCGGGAACGTGCGATAAAATGCCTGCGCGAGCCGATAGTAGGTCTGCGCTTTCTGGTCCTGCGGCGGATTCGGATCGCCGTCGAAATGATAGCTGACGAGGCCGCCGAAGATGATGTTGTTGTGCTTCGTGAGCCGGAAGTAATTAAGCTGCGTGCGGGTATCGTAAATGCCCTGGCGATTTTTCCAGCCGATGCGCGAGAGTTGCTCGTCGGTGAGCGGCTCGGTGGCGAGCACATGGTCGCGCACCTGCAGCACGCGGCGATTGATGTCCGCAATGCCAATCCTGGCGGTGCCGCTGCCGAACACCACGCGGGGCGCGCGCACGCTGCCTTCAGGCGTTTTGACAAAAACCGTCTCGCCTTCGTCGACGACCTCCACGAGCGGCGTGTGCTCGTAAAGCTTCACGCCGAGCGAAAGCGCCGCGCGCTTGAGGCCCCACGCGAGCTTCGCCGGATGCACGGTGCCGCTGCGATTGCGCGACCACAGGGCTCCGGCGAACAGCGGCGAATCCAGTTGCTCGCGTGTCGCTTCGCGCTCGAGCATGACGACGTCGTGCCCGTAGCGCCTGTGCAGCTCATAGTCGGCGCGCAAATGCTCGACATGCGCCGGATCGACCGCCACCGTCATTTCGCCGTTCCATTCGATGTCCGCGTCGATGCCGTAGCGCTCGAGCGTTTCCTCGAAGCCGTCCAGATTGCGATGGCCGAATGCTTCGAGCTGCGCGATGTCGTCGGGAAACACGCGCACGGCATTGGGCAGGCCGTGCATCACCGAAGTCGAGATGATGCCGCCTGCGCGGCCCGAGGCGCCATGCGCGACCTTGCCCGCCTCGATCAGCACGACGTTCAGATGCGGCATCAGCTCTTTCGCCTGCACAGCCGCCCAGAGCCCCGTGAAGCCGCCGCCGACGATCAGCAAATCGGCCTTTACGTTGGCCGTGAGCTTCGGCTCGGCCGGCGGCTCGGCGCGATTGTCGAGCCAGTACGGAAAGAAGCGCGTGCGCGAAAGCGCCTCTTGCACGCCGATTGCAGCGGGTGCTGGCGATTCCACTTCAAATTGTGCAGGGGTGCTCATCATCGTTTTCACAGCATTGAATGAGACAAACGGAGCCGCCGCCGTGGGAGGCGGATCGCTTCAGGCCGGTTCGAGCACGACGTAGAACTTCTTCGCGTCCTCGATCGTTTCCCAACGGCCGGCGAAGCCGGCGGGCAGCAGATAGCCCTGGCCCGCCGTGAACTCCTTGCGGCCGCCGGCGGCGTCGGTCAGCGCGATCCTGCCTTCGACGAGCCACACCGCCTCGTCGGCGGTCGTGGCCGGAAAGTCCACCGCGCCGACCTTGCCTTCCCACCAGCCGATCACATAGCTGCTGTTCTTGCCCGCGGCGGCGCGCCAGTCGCGCTCGTCCATGCCGAACTCCAGCTTCGTGAATTCGCCGATGCCAGCGCCGAGCGGCACGATGTCGTGTATCAGTTTGCTCATTTGCGTCGTTTCGAGTTGATGGGGTAAGGCCAACGTTACCGACTGGCGCGGCCGCGGTATGCCCCCCCGCGAGGGGGGCAAGCTGCATTTTTCGGCCGTTTTTCCCGAGCCATGCCCCCTTTTCGGCGGCCAAAACGCTTCGGCTATAATGGCCCGGCCTACACGAAAGGGGCGCGCCATGCGGCTCAACGTACCCCCGATCAACCGCGATCAACCCGATTTCCCGCTCTCGTTCAAGACCCTCGGCAACGTGATCGAGGCCGTCGGCACGCCCGATTTCGTGCCGCGCCTCACGCTGTTGATGAACGAAGTCCTGCCCGTCAACGTGGTCCACATCGAGCGCTCGCGCGTGGACAGCACGATGCCCACGGGCTTTCGCTGCGAATGGATCGGCAGCGGCGGCGTGGGCATGGATTCGGGCGCGATCTCGGACGTGATGACGCTCTATTACGACCGGTTCTACGAAAGCGATCCGCTCTTCGCCGGCCTTCGCGGCAAGACCGGCACGATGCTCGTGGTGCGCGATATCGGCGCCATCGAGCCGGGCGAGTTCCGCCGCCGCCTCTTCGACGAGGCGCGCATCGCCCACGAATGCGTGCTCGCGCGCGGCACGCGGCATGCCCAGCACTCCATCGCGCTCGAACGCGCGCTGCGCGAGCCGCCTTTTACGCTCGCGGAAATGAACCGTTTTCGCGGCGTGAGCGAGTTTCTGTTTCCGCTGCTCGAATTGCATGCCTCGACTAGCGCCGCCCGGCGCATCGCCCATGCGGCGCCCTTCTTGCATCCGCTCGCGCAGTTCGACGCGCGCATCGCGCGAGACGCCGTGCGGCTCTCCAAACGCGAATACGAGACCTGTGCGCACCTCATCACGGGCAAGACCGTGCCCGAGGCCGCGCAGATCCTGGGCGTGCAGGTCGCAACGGCCGAGTCGTACGTGAAGCGCGCCTTTGCGAAGCTGGGCGTGCGTACCAAGCGCGAGCTGGTCGCGTGGGGCCACGCAGCGGCTTGAACGCCGGCCGGTTTCCGGCGCCGCCTGCCGAATTAAGGACGCACATACATCGAGCCGCATCGATGTAAACATCTCAACTTCGATATTTGGCCGCGCTCGATCTCCCCTACCATCGCCCGATCGATTTGACTCTAACGATCGGAGATTCGTCAGATGGAGCGCCAATTCAACCAGCCGATGGGCGGTAACGAGATGCCGCGGTTCGGCGGCATCGCCACCATGATGCGCCTGCCGCAGGCCGAGACCACCGAAGGGCTCGACGTCTGCTTCGTGGGCGTGCCGCTCGACATCGGCACCTCGAACCGGTCCGGCACGCGTTTCGGGCCGCGCCAGATCCGCTCGGAATCGGTGCTGCTGCGCCCCTACAACATGGCGACGCGCGCGGCGCCTTTCGATTCGCTGCAGGTCGCCGATATCGGCGACGTCGCAACGAATCCCTATGACCTCAAGGACTCGATCCGCCTGATCGAAGCCGCCTACGACCGCATCGTCGCGACGGGCTGCCGCCCCATCACGCTCGGCGGCGATCACACG
The DNA here is from genome assembly GCF_000739815.1 of Paraburkholderia mimosarum LMG 23256 = NBRC 106338. Taxonomy (GTDB): domain Bacteria; phylum Pseudomonadota; class Gammaproteobacteria; order Burkholderiales; family Burkholderiaceae; genus Paraburkholderia; species Paraburkholderia mimosarum. The sequence continues at coordinate 410,754 of NZ_BBJJ01000001.1, read as the reverse complement.
ATTGCCTGGCCGATTCTGCGCGCGCTGCACAAGAAGTACGGCAAGGTTGCCGTCGTTCACATCGATGCGCATGCCGACGTGAACGACACCATGTTCGGCGAGAAGATCGCACACGGCACGCCGTTTCGCCGCGCCGTGGAAGACGGTCTCCTGCAATGCGACAAGGTCACGCAAATCGGCCTGCGCGGCACCGGCTACCACGCGGACGACTTCGACTGGTGCCGCAAGCAGGGCTTCACGGTCGTCCAGGCCGAGGCCTGCTGGAACCGCTCGCTCGCGCCGCTCATGGAAGAGGTGCGCGCACGCGTGGGCGACACGCCCGTGTACCTGAGCTTCGACATCGACGGGCTCGATCCTGCCTTCGCGCCCGGCACCGGCACACCCGAGATCGGTGGGCTCACCATCCATCAGGGCCTCGAGATCGTGCGCGGCATGAAGGGGCTCAACGTGGTTGGTGCCGATCTCGTGGAGGTCTCGCCGCCGTATGACCAGGCCGGTACGACCGCGCTCGTGGGCGCGAATCTCGCCTTCGAAATGCTCTGCATCATGCCGGGCGTCGCTTACCGCTAAGGCGCGAGGAGAACCAATATGGTCGCGAATGCCGGGCGCTGCGTCGAAAACCAGGCTCTCGTTCTTCCCGCCGCATTGATTGCGGGCACAACGTTCTCCGCCGGGAGCGAAGTGCGTTCGCCCGTCTGCAATGCATCGACGGGCGAAACGATCGGCTGGCAGGAGCACGCGAGCGCCGAACTCGTCGATCGCGCCGTGCACGCCGCGCACGATGCGCTCATTGCGTGGCGCCATACGACGCCCGCCGCGCGCGGCAAGCTGCTGCGCAAGATCGCCGAACTGCTGGAAGCCGATCGCGCGCGCCTGTGTGCCATGCAGATGCAGGTCAGCGGCAAGCCGCCGTTCGAAGCGGACCTCGACGTGAGCGATGCCATCGCCACATTCATCTACTATGCGGGCCTGTGCGAGGACGCGTCGTTGTTCGCGGCCGAGTCCGTGGCCGTGCCGGACGCCACGCTGCTGGCCGAACGTATGCACGAACCGGTGGGCGTCTGCGCGCTGATCGTGCCATGGAACTTTCCGATGGTCACCACGGCGTGGAAGCTCGCGCCCGCCCTGGCCGCAGGCTGCACGGTGGTCATCAAGCCTTCGGAACTCACTTCGCCCGTCGAGCATATGCTGGCCGGAATCGTGTCGGAAAGCGGTGTGCCCGATGGCGTGGTGAACGTGGTCAACGGCGGGGGCGAGGTGGGCGCGTGGCTCACGACGCATCCGCTCGTCGACAAGATTTCGTTCACCGGCAGCACGGCGTCGGGACGCAAGGTCATGCAGGCCGCCGCCGAGGACATGAAGCGCATCACGCTCGAACTCGGCGGCAAATCCGCGCTGATCGTGCGCGAAGACGCCGACGTGACGCACGCCGTTTCGCTGGCTGTTGGTGGCGCGTTCACCAACGCCGGGCAGATGTGCTCGGCAACGTCGCGCATACTCGTGCACGACAACCTGTACCGCAAGTTCATGGCCGCGTTCGAGGCTGCGGTGCGAGCCATCGTCGTCGGGCCGCCCCAGGTTGCCGACGCGGCGATGGGACCGCTCATCAGCGCCGCGCAGCGCGCACGCGTGGCGGCGCTCGTTGCGCAAGGCGTGGAGGCGGGCGCGCAGGTCGCGTTCGCCGGCCAGCTCGACCCCGCGTGCGCGGACGGGTTCTTCATGGCGCCGATGGTGGTAGCCGAGCCCGCGGCGGACAACGTGCTGTGGACCGACGAAGTCTTTGGGCCCGTAGCCTGCGTGAGATCGTTCCGTTCGGATGACGAAGCAATCTCGCTTGCCAACGATACGCGTTATGGACTCGTCGCCACGGTTGTCACAAACAATGAAAGCGCGGCGCGACGCTACAAGGCGCAGCTGCGCGCCGGCCTCGTCTGGGTGAACACGCCGCAACTGATCTTTCCGCAAGTTTGCTGGGGCGGTCTCGGGCTCAGCGGCATAGGCCGCGAGTTGGGGGTGGCGGGCTTGCGCAGTTATCAGGAGATGCGTCACACGGTCGGCCTGCGCAGCGGCTCGCTTCCTGCTGGCCTTTAAACGGCACCTTGAAACGGCCTTGCACGCCTCGCGCCTGGCGACACCTGCGAGGCCGCGTCATTTTGACAGGCCGCAGCGCCGTTGGCGGCGGTGATGGCGATCCCGGCTCCATGGCATAATTCGCCGGTTATTTCCGCCACTTCACGCTACGCGCCGTGCGCCGATTCCATCTCAGGCTGGGCAGTTTATTGGGGATGTTTGCACTCCTCATGGCGACGCTCGCGCCCGTGGTTTCGCACCTGCTTGCCGCACAGGCGATGCAGACGGTGCAAGGCAGGGTGGAACGCGCGCCCTGCGGCATGCCTTCGATGCAGCACCCCATGCACGGCGCGAGCGGCACAAGCGGCACTAGCGTCGATGCAACCACGCACGCAGCAACCGGCGACATGCAGGACTGCGGCTACTGCAGCTTCTTCGCGCACCTGCCCGTCGTGCCCGGCGTGCCCGCCACCCTTTTCCTCGTTGGCGAGCTCGTGCAGGCGCGCATCGCGGCGCGCTTCGAAAGCGTTCGCCTCGTCGCGCCAGCGAGCCCCATCCACGCACGCGCTCCTCCGCTGTCCTGATCCGATCGAAACCGCTTGCCCCGGCGGCGCGCCACGCGTGTCGCCGGGTTCGCACGCGCGCCGCCGTGGCTCGCGCGCGTGCTTCGCTCATCGACAGGACAACTCATGTCTGACCCATCGCCGTTCAGCCGCGCGTCGCTGAACGTGCTCGCACGCGTTCTCGCCTCCAGCGCTATCGGTTGCGCACTGCTGCTCGGGCCGTACGCGGCGCATGCGCACGCCATTGCCGGTGACCGCGTGTTTCCCTCCACCCTCGCCGTAGACGACCCCGGTGTCGGCGACGAGGCCAACCTCGAATTCGGCCATCAACGCGTGCCGGGCGACGCTGGCGATCAGAGCATCAACACCTTTTCCTTCGAGTACGACAAGCTCATCACCCCAAGGCTCGCGCTCTCCCTGGATGGCAGCTACGTCATGCAGAACAACCCCACGGCCCGCGGCTTCGACAACTTCGGCGTGGGGCTCAAGTACCTGCTCTACGTGAACGACGCGCATGAATTCATGACGTCGGTGGGCGTGAACGCGGAACTCGGCGGCACGGGCAGCCGCGCCATTGCCGCCAACTACTCGACGATCTCGCCGAAAGTCTTCGCCGGCAAGGGCATGGGTGACCTGCCCGACTCGCTCGCGTGGCTGCGTCCCATCGCCATCACCGGCGAGGCAGGACCGGCGTTCACGACAGGCGGCGGCCAGCCGAACGCGTTCGACTACGGCTTCACGTTCCAGTACAGCCTGCCCTACCTGCAACAGCACGTTCACGACGTCGGCCTGCCGCAACCGTTCTCGAACCTGATCCCGATCGTGGAAGTGCCCCTTTCGCGCAGCCAGGGACAAACCACCGGGACCGTCAACCCCGGCTTCATCTGGATGAACCGTTACGGCCAGCTCGGCATCGAGGCGCAGATACCGATCAACCGGGCAAGCGGCTCGCATGTCGGGATCCTCGCGCAAGTCCATATTTTTTTCGACGACGTCGCGCCGCGCACGCTCGGCAAACCGCTCTTCCCGTAAATCACAGAATCAAACAGGAGATTCACCATGAAACTCGCCACATTGCGCACGGCTGTCGCCACGATCGCGCTCGTTGCCGCGCACCTCGCCTGGGCGCACGCTTATCCGAAGCATCAGGAGCCGCCAGCCGGGTCCACCGCGCCGGCCACGCTCACTACGGTCGTGATCGACTTCGACGACGCGCTCGAGCCCGCCTTCAGCTCCATCGACGTGCTGGACGCGCAGGGCAAGTCGGTCATTCGCGAGAAAGCGAAGGTCGATGAGAGCAACGACAAGCGCATGTCGGTGGCGCTCAATGCATTGACGCCAGGGAAGTATTCGGTGGTGTGGGTGGCGGTGGCCGCCGATGGTCATCGCACGAAAGGGCACTACGCGTTCAACGTGAAGTGAGCGAGCGCCGATGAAACGAGGCCATGCGGCAACGTCATGCGACGTTGCCGCATCGGCCTTCGGGAAGGCGGCTAGAGGGCCCGGACTTCGAATGCGTCGGGCGAACCGTTCAAGGCGTCGTAGAGCTCGGCAACCGGTAAATCGCCGATTTCCTTGTGGATATAGGCGGTAAACGCGCGATCGTACAGCGCGCGCCCGGCCTCGGTCTCCATCGTCATGTCGAAGCCGTCGAGGACCAGGCCGGCGATCTCGTCGGCTTCGAGCAGGATGTGTTCAGCTTTCTTTCGTTCCATCGCGGGACTCCGTTACACCAGGACCAACTTCCACCATTTCGGGCCGCCTCGAACGCCGCAGACGGGACACGACGCTCAGCAGGTCGTCGAGCATGACAGGCTTCTTGAGGTGCGCATTGAAGCCGGCACGTTCTGCCTCGCGTCTGTCGGCGTCGAGGCCATATCCGCTGAGCGCGATGCAGATCACCGATTTCATCGCGGGCTCTTTGCGCAATTTGGCGACGAACTCCAGTCCGTCCATGTCCGGCATGCCGAGATCGGACAGCACGATGTCCGGCGCGTTGCCGTCGAGCATCGTCAACGCTTCGGCGCCGCTCGTCGCCGTTTGCACCGTCGCGCCCTCTCCCTCGAGCAAGAGCTTGAACGTTTCGACGGTTGCCGAATCGTCGTCGACCATCAGGATACGCAGCCCCTTCAAGGCATCGGCGGCCTCGCCATTGTCGTCGACGTGCACGCTGCTCAGTGTGCGGTGCGCCGGCAGCGTCACGGTAAAGGTCGCGCCGCGGTCGGCGCCGTCCGACTCCGCGCGCACGGCGCCGCCATGCAAGGTCACGAGATCCTTCACCAGCGCGAGTCCGATACCCAGCCCCGAACGGCGCATGCCTGGATCGCGGCCCTGCTCGTACATCTCGAAGACATGGGGCAACAGCGCGGGCGCGATGCCGCTACCCGTGTCCGCCACCCGCAGGACGGCCTCGCCGTGTTCGTTGACCTGCAGCGAGACCTTCACCGAACCGCGCGACGTGAACTTCAGCGCATTGCTGACCAGATTCCAGACGACCTGCTCAATGCGAGTCAGATCGGCATAAATGATGACGGGCGTCTCGCTCATCGAGACGTTGAGTGCGATGCCTTGCTGGCTCGCTTCCTCGCGAACGGCGTCGGTCACGCGCTGCACGATCTCGCGCATGTCGATCACCGTGCGCACCATCGAAAGCTTGCCGGTGCGCACACGCGACACGTCGAGCAGGTCATCGATGATCTGCGCCTGTCCGATCACGGTGCGCCGGATCGTATCGGTCGCCCGCGAAACGTTCAGGTTATTCCTCGTTTCTGGCGCGCGCGCAATCAATTCCGCGCTCGCGGAAATCAGATTGAGCGGATGCTTGAGTTCGTGTGACACGACTGCGAGAAATTCGTCGCGGCGCCGCTGGGCATCGCGGTCAACGCCGTGGGGCGGTTCGGTCTGAATGGCGTGCACGCTCGACTGCGTCGCGTGGAATTCGCTGAGATCGCGGGCAATCTTCGCAAATCCGCTGATACCCGGTTCATCCAGACGCGAGAGCACCCCGCTCGCGAAGAACCGGCTTCCGTCCTTGCGAACATGCCACCGTTCCTCCTCCATGCGGCCGTTCAGGCGGGCCTCGGCGAATTCCCGTTGCGCGACATGATTGGCGCGGTCTTCGTCGGTCGAAAGCATCTCGGCGGATTGCCCGATCATCTCCGCTTCGGTGTATCCGAATATGCGCGCCGCACCCGCATTCCAGCTGGTGATCAAGCCGTCGTCGTCGAATGTGATGATCGCGTAATCCTTGGTACCCTCGGCCACGATGCGCATGCGCCGCTCGCCTTCGCGCAACCGGTCTTCGGCGCGGCGCCGGTCCGTGATGTCGATGAAGGACAGCACCGCGCCGTCGATGCGGTCTTCCGTCGTCCGGTAGGGCACGAAGCGCGCAAGATACCAGCGCCCGTCGTTGCTCCGCAGCTCGCGTTCGATGAGGCGCAGCGAATCGAAGGCCTCTGCGGCGTCGTCGGCAAGCTTGTCGTACTCGAGCCGGTGCGTGATGTCGAGCAAGGAGCGGCCGATGTCCGAGGGAATGATGCTGAAGACGTCCGTTGCGCGGGGCGTATAGCGCTTGATGCAGATATTGCGGTCGACGAAGATCGTGCCGATGTCGTTGGCGGCAATCAGGTTCTGCAAGTCGTCGTTGATCTTGCCCGTTTCCTCGACCTTCGACTTCAGCTCGGCGTTGACGGTGGTGAGCTCTTCGTTGATCGACTGCAGTTCTTCCTTGCTGGTCTCCAGCTCCTCGGTCGCCGAACGCAGTTCCTCGTTGATGGCCTGAAGCTCCTCGTTGGAGGCCTTCAATTCCTCCGTCGAGGTTTCCGATTGCTCGACGGTCGACTGGAGTTGCTCCTTCGTGCGCTGCAGCTCGCGTTCGAGCTGGCCGATGATGGGATCTTTCTGGGTGTCGCCGGTTGTGACCTCCTCCGCGCCACTCATGCTGTCCTCGACTTCGTCGAACAGCACGAGCACGAAGTCCGCATTGGCTTCGGGATCGTGCACGGGGCGCGTCGTCATGTTGACGAAATACGAGCGCCCGTCGCGCTCGATGCGCACCTTGCGGGCCTCGACGCTTCGATTAGTGTGCAACGCCTGGTAGATCGCCGTGCGCAGTTCCACCCGCAGTTCGGGGCGCACTGCCGCCACGATATTGTGGGACGGCTCGCCGCCCGAATACTGCAGAAAGCGCCCCGCGCGATCGGACAAGTGGACGATTTCGGAATCGCGGCTGACGAGGACGCTGGGCGGCGCGTATTGTTCGACGAGGCGCTGATGCAGATCGCCGAACGAAAAGCGCCGGCCGCCCGGCGGCTGGGCCGTCGCGACGACCGGGCGCAGGTTGACGGTTCCGGACATCGCCACCGGGACAGGCGCATCGCCGCGCACTGCGACGTTCGCGCGATAGATGCGGTTGCGCTTGTCGATGACGGTGAACATCGAGCTGACGCTATCCGCCGATTCGGAGCTGCCGAGAAACAGCACACCGCCCGGACGCAGGGCGAAATGGAACATCTTCAGAATGTCGTTCTGCGCTTCCCGGTCGAGATAGATGAGCAGATTGCGGCAGCAGATGAGATCGAGCCGCGAGAACGGCGGATCGCTGAGCACGTTGTGATGCGCGAACAGCATGTGCTCGCGCAGTTCCTTCTTGACGCGGTAATGCGCGGAATCCTTCGAAAAGAACTGGCGCACGCGGCCCGGCGCCACGTCGGCGAGAATGGAATCGGGATAGAGGCCGGCGCGCGCGAAGGCAATGGCCCGTTCGTCGATGTCGGTGGCAAATACCTGGAAGGAAACGCCCTCGGACGACTTGAGCGCACGCTCCTGCATCAGCATCGCGAGCGAATACGCCTCCTCGCCCGTTGCGCAGCCGACGGACCATACGCGGATCTTGTCGCCGTCGCCGCGGCCTTCGAATATGCCCGGAAGCACGTCGCGCTCGAGTACGTCGAACGCTTCCTTGTCGCGGAAGAAGTTGGTCACGCTGATCAGCATGTCCTGGAGCAGCGCCTGCGTTTCTTCCGGATGCACATGGAGGTAGTCGCGATAGGCCTGGAGATCGGTGATGCCGTTGACCTGCAAGCGGCGTTCGATGCGGCGCATCACGGTCGCCCGCTTGTAATGGCGGAAATCATGCGCGGTACGCGTACGCAGGATCACCATGATTTCGCGCAGGGCGCGCTCGGCGGCCTCGTTGCTCAGATCCTGCTCGCGCTTTTCGTTTTCCAGCGTGGGCAGATGAATATCCTTGGCGGTCGACCACAAATCCAGCAGCCGCTGCGGCATCTCCGCCGCGGTGAGCACGAAATCGACCGTGCCGGTGGCGATGGCGCTACGCGGCATGCTTTCATATTCGGCTTCGGACGGGTCCTGGGCCAACGTGATGCCGCCCATTTCCTTGATGCGCGAAAGGCCGGCGGAGCCGTCCGAACCCGCGCCGGACAGCACGATGCCGATCGCCCTTTCACGGTGCGCCTCGGCGAGGGTCCGGAAAAACACGTCGATGGCGGCGCGGCGCCCCTGCTCGGGCGGGTTCGGATCGACCCGCAGGTAGTCGTCGACCATCGTCAGCGCGAGCGACGGCGCGATCAGGTAGACGTGATCGGGCTCGATGGGAGTCGGTTTCGTGACTTCCACGATGGGCATCGCGGTCGCTTTCTGCAGCAGCCCGGGGAGATTGCTGACGTGGTCGGGCGCAAGATGGACCACGACGACAAAAGCCATCGATGTATGTGCGGGCAACGCCTCGAAGAAACTGAGAAGCGCGCTCAGTCCGCCGGCCGATGCGCCGATCCCGACAACCGGATGCTTCGCTTGACCTGGAAGAATGTGCCCACGTTTTTTCGCCATGGCTGGCCTGTCCTTTTTAGAGAAATATTGTGCCCGCCGCTGCCTGGAATCCAGACATGTGACATGCGCAGGGAGCGCCCGCGCAGTCAGATATTATCCCCCTCGCGAGGCAGGCTGCGATAGTTTTATAGGACATTGCCGCGCTGGAACGAACCCGCGAACTCACCGTGTGTTCGATCGGGGGTGGATTGCGCAGTCCGTCAGCGCAATCAACGCTGCGGGGAGCTTCGCGAGCGGGAGAACGTAGTCGGCGTAAGGCGCCGCGTGTCTCGGCATGTCGCCGGCGAAGGCGTCGTACGGGTCCTGAACGATCGCTGTGCCGCCATGGGCGCGGATCTGCGCAAGACCCGCCGCGCCGTCGTCCAGCATGCCCGTCAGGATCACGCCGATTGCGCGGGTGCCCAGCGTGGCAGCCACGCTGCGCAAGAGCGGATCGATCGCGGGCCGCGCGAGATTTTCCTTCGAGCCATGCGAGAGGCGCAGGCGCTCGCCATCCACCAGCAGATGGAAATCGGGCGGCGCAACATAGATTCTGCCGCGCTGGTATTTTTCGCCGTCTCTGGCATGGGCAACCGCAAGCGGGCCGGCCATACCGAGCAGCGACGGCAGCACGCTGGCGTTCGCGCCCACATGTTGAACAATCGCTATCGTGGCGGGCAGATGTTCCGGCAATCCGGCCACCAGGGTGCGCAAGGCATCGACCCCGCCCCACGACGCGCCTATCGCGATGAAGTCCCGACAAATCAATTTGGTTCCAGTGTGACCGATGCTCGTGCCTTCGCATGGGCTGTGCCTGGTGTTTTCAACGACGGCCCTGGGCGGCGATCCGCAAACGCCCCACACCGCGGAGCTATCCCGCCTCGACGAACGCGCCGGAAGACGCGCGTATGCGCATGATGGTTTGCCGGGAAGTTTCGAACCGGCGGGCAATTTCGCTGACCGTGAGCCCCTGGTCGAGCAAGTCGATCACGCGCTCCCGGTCCTTCAGTGAAAGCGAGATCGGCCTTCCTGTGGGCCGCCCGCTCAATTGCGCGCGCTTGAGGCCCTGGCTGCTGCGTTCGCTGCGGGTCTTCGTGTCCATTCGCACGATGGCCCTCAGCATCTTGACCGCCTGGGGCTCGCTGGCGCTCGCCAGATCGACGTTGCCGAATTCCACACAACGAACGGAAATGCCCTCCTTGCGGCATTTCATCAAGGTCGACAGCACGTCGCTCGGGCTGCCGCCCAGGGACGAAAGTTCGAGGACCACCAGTAAATCGCCGCGCGAGAGGCGCCTGATGAGGGCGCTCAGCACGGCGCGATTTTCCGCGGCGAGATACGGCGGCGCGTTTTCGACCGCGACGCGGTTGAGCGCGACCGTGTAACCGGCCTTGTCGAGCCGGATGACTTCCTGCTCGGGGAAAAAGCCCTCGCTCACACCGTTGAGGTAAAAGTAGGTCCGCTGCAACTGTCTCTCCAGAGGGGGAACGTCGCTCGTCGAAATATACGGCGGAACAATGAAAGCAGAATGCACCGCAAAAAATTAATTCCACGTTTCGGCGAGCCGCGCTCGGCGTCGAGCATCGGACGCTCGCTCCTGAAATGGAATCAATTTCATTCGGCATGCTATGCACGCGCCCTCAGACTGCGCCACGGGCCATGAAATCGATTTCGCAATTTCCATGCCTGGCGCCCGCTGCGCGGGTGCCGCCAGCGTTGAGGCACGCGGGCCGCCGCGCGGGCGCGATTGTCCATAAATCCCACTATTCGGACATGGCAGCGCTGTACAATTTCCCGTACGTTTCGATTACTCTCGTTTCGGATCCGCTGCAAATACTCGACTTGACAAGGAGACTGACATGGAAGCCTCATTGCTGGTCATTGCATTCGGCACGATGGCGTTGGCAGTAGCGGCAACGTCGGTGATAGCCCACTATCGCCGCGAAAAGCGGCGCGCGGAACTGCTGCGCAACCTGGACCACCATGACTGGTGCAGATGGACGCGGCTGTGACGACGCTGTGACGTGGGTCCAGGTGATCGACCGGGCCGCAACGCGCGCTCGCGCACTTCGGGTCATCAGGGCACACGTTCACCGTGCGGCGACGGAGACCGTCTGGCGCCCGCCCCGTCCTAAACGATCTTTTCCAGCGACTTGCGAAGGCCGCGAACATCGCTCGTGCCGCCGTCGCCTCTCCGCTGGACCAACTCATACCCGTGACGAAGATAGAAGGCGAGGGCTCGCCGGTTCTCTTCGTGCGTCTCCAGTACGATTCGCCGGTAGCCCATGCCCGCTGCCTGGCTTTCGAGGAACCGGAGAATTCCCGAACCGGCTCCCGGCCACTCCGGGCGCCGATAGATGCGCGTGAATTCGGCGACCTCGAAAGAGTATCGGCTCAGGGCGCCGCAACCGATCGCTTCGCCATCGGTCGTGCGCGCGACGACGAACGCGCTGCGTGCGGTCTGCACGTCCCCGTCATGAAACCGGGATGACGCAGTGGATGCGCCATAGAGCGCAGCGAGGGCGCTCAGTTCGTCGAGCAGCATGCGCGCATCGAGTGTGCAAGGGTCTTCCCGGCGAACCACGACGATCACGGACGACTCTCTCATGTGTCACCTCCTCCGCAACCTGTTACTTCCCAGGTGCGCATGGACAATGCCTTGACGCATTCGAGATTTCCCTGGCGCGGCACGCCGTTTGCGGCCAAAACGCGTGCGCATCACCGATTGATGGAAGGCTGCTGAGTGCGCCCTGGGCGTTCGAAGCGCGAACCGGTGAGCGCAAATCCGGAACGACCATGAAGACATACGATTTCGAGCAACGGCTGGAAGAGATCCAGATTGCCCTCTCCCGGCTCTTCGCATCGCCGAAGAGCCCTGCTGTCAGCAGGCTCTACGAAGGCAACGCGGTCATCCTGCATCTGAGCTGGGTGGTGGAATCGCATCGTGATACCACGCTCGACTCACGCTGCGCGGCCACCATCCACGCGACACGCGCACAAATCGAACGCTATGCGGGCCTCGACACCGCGCAGCGGCGCACGATCCAGCAGCGCATAGGGCGCCGGGTGCGATCGGGTTACGATGCCGGCCGCCGTGCGTCACCCCGAAACGAGGCTTGCGCGTTCGACATCACGCTCGACGATGCGACCTTCGCCGCCCGCGCCGATGGCGACTACTTTCCGGGCATCGGTTAGGCGGTGCCGCTAGTTCCGCTGGTCCCGCTAGTCCCGCCTGAAAACGGCCACTGGCAAGTGGGACCCGCTCGACCGACGTGCAGTGTCAGCCGTTGCTACGAAACCGATACGCTAGTAGTGCGAACCGATTTCGAATGCGATGGCGGCCACGCGCGTCTGACCGACTTCATGGCGGTCGATGCCTGCGAGTCTTCGATGCGGCGACTCATGGCCGCCAGTGATGCCCAGCCGGCAATCGCGCTACGACAAAAGACGGAAGCCGGTCCGTGAATGCCGGTAGCGTTTCGTACACCCTGGATATCCCGCTGTTCTTGTCCTTCTCCGCGCGGGTGCTTCAATCATCCGGCTTGTGCGCGATCTCCGAGAGGTCGTCTACCCGCACCTGCGTCTCGGGAACGGTCGCGCCTTCGTCGGAAGGCCCGGAAAGACCGGCCCGTAAATTCCCGTCCTGTTCGTGCTGACCATCTTCGCGCGGCGGCTGGCCGGCTCCATGAGGTATTTCGTCTTGCGCTGTCATTTCACCCGCTCCTGTTCATCGCCTGCTGGCGCCTGTATTCGTCTTGCTTCATCTGCATGTACTGCTGCCGGTCGATTTCGTGCAATTGCCGCGAATATTGCTCGCTGGCGCTGAACCAGTTGCTCAGGCGCTGCTGCAGCCGCGTATCGGGCTGCCCCGGCGGTTCGCGCAGCCAGGCATCGATGGCCAGGTAGTAACGCATGGTGTTGCGCTCGACGAGACCGCGCACGCCGCTGACGTATTCCGGCTGCGCCGCGGACCCATCGGCGATGTCGGTAAAGCCGACCTTGCCGCGGCCGAACGTCGCCAGATAGCCTTTCATGGCGAGACGCCCCAGCGTGCCGTAGCTGTACGCATAGGTCAGATGCAGGAACGTGCGGCTACTGCCGAGCGACACGGCTTCGAGGACGATTTGATAATCGCGGGTATTCAAAGGTCCGCTGTCGGCGTGGAGCCTCACGCGGAAGTATCCCGGGCGGGTGACCGCGGCGTCGTAATTGAAACGCAGGCGGTAGGTGGACCGGAGTTCTTCGGCCACTTCTTCCTGGCTCACGTTGATGGTCAGCATATTGCCGCCGCTACTGCCCGACGAACGGCAGTACTTGATGTTGGGATGCAGGAGCAGTACGTCGCACCAGTTATTGAGTCCGTTCGCATCACTGAGCGCGCGGTGGACCGTCGCAAACGGGTAGTCCATCACGGCGTAGATCTGGCCTGTGACCGTCGATGGCGATTCCTGTGAATCGAGATACAAGCGCCGGTGAAACGCGTTCTGTTCGAGCCGTGGTTTCAGGTCATGGTAGGTGGCGAGCAAGCGGGCGGCATCGTCAGATGTCTGCGCCTGCAGCCCCGGGCATACCAGGCTGCATGCCGCCAGAATGGCAAGCATGGCGAAACGTATGAGGCCTGCCTTGAGGCTCTGCATCGGGTCATTCCTCAGGGACAGGCGCTTGCCGCCGCCCGGTCTGATTGTTCGTGGAGCACGCATTTTCTCGTCATATTCCGCGGAGCGCGAATCGGATCCCCGGGTCCTCACCCATCGTCCTTCACGTCGATGCGCGCCCCGCATCGCTCAAGGCGTGCTGTCAATCGTAGTGTTCTTCGTGATCACGGTCGCGCCGCGTGTCGCGATCATGGGGGTGACGGTGCATCCATTCGTCATGCTCCCAATAGCGGTGGCCATCCCAATAGCGGTCGCCGTGCCAGCCGAGCGTGGTTTCGCGACCGGGTGCCGGAGCGCGGGCTGGCTCGTCGTACCTTGGCCGCGGCGTGACATCGCTGTCCGCGAGCACCGTGCCGCCCGCCGCCAGTGCCGTGCCAGCGACGAGTGTCGCCAGAATGGTGCGCAGTGCGTTCGTCGTGGGTTTCATGATTGTGCCCTCCCTCAAACACCCGAGGTTGAGCACGGCTCGTACCTATGGTGGCCTGCTTCACATGATTTCCGATTGCCCGTGTCATTTCGCAGTGGTAGCGGATGTCATTCGCCGGTGGCGCGAAACGCGCCGCTATGCAACACCACACCACCTTCTGTTTCGTTCATCGCATCGGCACATGCGGCGAGTATGCGCGAGCGTCCACGTTCGAATGCTTTTCGCAGTGAGTCCTCGAGCGCGGATTCTGCCCCGAAGTGATCTTCGAGCGCCTCGACGGTGATCGCGCATTTGACCGGCTCGCCGTCGCGCTCGACCATGAAGTGCATACGCAGGCTGGAGCCGTCGAACGTCACAGTGTCGTCAAGAAAGTGAATATCCATCGCTGCCCTCCTTCGCTCGTTCGAACTGGGCATCCATGCGGCCGCTGGCCGCGCGCCGGCCTCGCGTTCAGTTGCAAGCATCGCGCGTGCCTGGAGAGCAGCCGCCCCGTTGTGCGCTCGCGCCGCTGTGCGCGCAGAAGCGCGCCTGGCGGGTTCAGCGCTTGCGTGATCGAGATTCAGCGGGAGCCAACGAGGAACAGACGCGATGACCGGGCGAGAGGAAAACGGCGAACGCCGTGCGGCGACCCCGCGCCGTGCGCACGGAAGCGTTCCCCGCGCCGTCTACTATGCGCTAGCGTCGAATGTCATCGTCGCGCTGAGCAAGTTCGCGGCGGCGGCCTGGACGAACTCCGGCGCAACGCTAGCCGAGGCCGTGCACTCCAGCGCGGATTGCGCAAACCAGATCCTGCTCATCCGCGGCAGACGCGCCGCCGCGAGCGAGGCGGACGAGCTCCATCCGCTCGGCTTCGGCCGCGAAACGCACTTCTATGCGATGCTCGTCGCGCTCCAGTTCTTCATCGTCGGCGGACTCGGCTCCATGGGCATCGGTCTCTGGCACCTATGGCGGCATGCCGGCCTCGAACATGCGGGAGTGGCGATTGGCGTGCTAGCGGTATCGGCCATCGTCGAGGGCTGCGCCTTGCGCGCATCGATCCGCTCGGTCGATAAGAATCGGCGCGCAGGCGGCCTGTGGCGCTGGTTTCACGAGACGGGCCAGCTCGAAGTCATGCTCTCGATCGGCGAGGACGCCGCCGCGCTCGCCGGCGTGCTCGTCTCGCTCGCCGGCCTCGGCCTCGCCGCGATCACCGGCAAGGCGCTGTTCGATGCCCTGGGAAGCATCGGCGTGGGCATCGTGATGATGGCGACGGCCGTGCTGACGCTGCGTGAAATCAAGTCGCTCATCGTCGGCGAGGCGGCGCGCCCGCGGGACCGCGGCGCGATACGCGCGTGGCTCGAGGCGCGTCCCGAGATCGAGCAGATCGTGAGCCTCGTGGTGCTGCGCTGGTCCGACAGCTTCGTCGTTGCCGTGCAGGCGCGGCTCGCCGCACAGCAAAGCCCCGACGACCTGGTGCGCACCATCGGGCGGTTGGAAATTGGCCTGCAGAAGGCGTTCCCGGCCGCGCGCTGGGTCTTTTTCGAGCCCGAGCTGAGCGAGCATGGCGAACATCCGGCTTAGCGTGCGTGCGCCGAGGCGTCCACGACGATGCGGTATGCGAGTTGCGCGCCGCATGGGTAGCCTCGCAGCGAATGTCGTCTGCGGGATACCCATCTTTCATCCATGGTGTCGCCACCCAGTTGTCTCACCGAAAATGCGGCAATCGTCGAATTCGCGGTCATCGGCCGCGCAGACATGCGTGCTCTCGCGAGGAGAACCGATCCTGGTTCCCGGTCTCGCGTGGTCGCTATCCGTGCGCTGTCGTTCTGGACACCTACAGGTCATTACCCTGTGGCAGGTGATCGGCCGCTATGCGTCACGCGTGAAGCGCTTCCGCGCCGCGACGAGCCCCGGTGCAACCTACGAGGAATTCACCGTGACTTTCATGTGGATTCCGGAGAGCGCACTGGTCGACATGGTGACGCGTCTCGCCGCGCTGCCCTGGGTGCTCGATGCATGGTTCTATCCCTGATGCGGAGAATACCGATGCAAGAACTGCAATGGAGCAAGACCCCGCTCCCCGGCCGGGCGTCGCTGCTCGCGGCGGCCGTGCTGCTCGGCGCGCTCTATGCCGGGAGCACGCTCGTCACGCCGCTTTATGCGCTCTACCAGCACCGCTTCGGCCTTTCCGATCTCACTATCACGCTCGTGTACGCCACTTACGTGATCGGCAATCTCGGCGCACTATCCGCATTCGGCCACGTGTCGGACCAGGCAGGGCGCCGGCATATCAGCCTGCTCATGCTCGCTGTGGGAGGCGCGAGCGCGCTGCTGTTTCTGCTCGCCGTGCACCCCGCGATGCTGTTTCTGGCGCGTGCGGCGAGCGGCCTTGCGATCGGCGTCGGCGCGGCAACAGCCACGGCATGGATTGCCGACCTGTATGCCAGCGCGGACAAGACGCGCGCGAGTCGTCTCGCCGCGGCAGTCAATCTTGCCGGCCTTGCCGGCGGCGTTCTCGTGGCCGGCCTGCTCGCGCAGTTCGTGCCATGGCCGCTTCGCACGGTGTTCCTCGTCTATCTGTTGATGCTCGTCGTCACGGCGGCGTTCACCGCCCGGACCCGCGAGACCGTCGACCTTTCGGTACGCGCGCACGCGCAGTTGTCGTTCAGGCCGCGCATCGGCGTTCCTTCGGGGTCGCGCGCCGCGTTCGTCGCCCCCGCCGTCACCGCATTCGCCACTTTCGCCCTCCTCGGATTTTATGCCGCACTCCTGCCTAATCTGCTTGCCAACAGCATGCATATGCATAGCCCTGCCACGAGCGGAGCGATAGTCGCCGAACTCTTCGCTGCGGGCGCTGTCACCGTCGCGCTGACACCGTTGCTGCCGTCCCGCGTCACGATGTTCACCGGCCTCGTGCTGCTTGCTCCCAGTCTCGGTCTGCTGCTGTGGGCTCAAGCCGCGGGATCGATCGGGTTGCTGATACTGGCGAGCGCGCTGTGCGGCATAGCATCCGCATTCGGGTTCCGTGGCAGCCTTCAGGAGGTCAACCGGATTGCGCCGCCGCAGCAACGCGCCGAACTGCTTTCCGCTTATTTGCTGTGCTGTTACAGCGGTAACTCGTTGCCGGCCGTCGGCGTCGCCCTGCTGTCGCGCCACGTGGGCCATTTGCGGGCGAACGTGGCTTTCGCGGCGGTCTGCGTCACGCTTGCGTTAGTCGCAATGGCCATCGGCATACGGCAGACACGCCGCGAAGACCGACCAACAGCGATGAAATGAGGCCGCCCCGGCGCGGAAATCGTCGACTTTCCGGCGTTTCCCGTTCCTCTACCGAGAGAGAGTCCACCACCATGCAGATCAGCCCGACCCATTCGCCCTTGCGCACCGACGTGCGCGCCCATCTTCCAGTCGAAGATCCGGACGGCGGACACGATCCCTCAAAGCCCCCGCCGCCGTCTCCGTTGCCCGACGACGTTCCGCCCCCGCTGCCCGAGGGCGACCCTCCGCCGCAGTCCCCGCCCGAGCGAGTGAACAAAAAAGCGCGCCCCCGGAGCACTCAGGGCATGGAAAGCGCTTCCATCCGTCGTTGCAGGATTGAATGAACCGCTTGCTTTACCAGGAAACGCGAAGTATCACATCGGGTCAAACCGTTGCTGTCCATATAGGTCGACTTACGAACAGCCGATGGTCGTTTCCCTTGTTGCATAATGATCTGGTAACCTGAGTTCGCAGATTTTTCCAAGCAGCTTGCTTCAGGAAACGAAGTCGAATCGCCCGTTCGTCGCGACACCGTAGCGCCAAGCTCCGCTCCGTTGGTCATGCAAATGCGCCGCCCTGCCTGGCTGTGATTCAACGTTCTCCGCTGTGATTGTGATTGCGCAGATTTCAGGTTTCTTGCTAATTACTTTCCGCCAACTGTCGTCCGCTGCTGTACGCAAGCATGTAACGCTATACCCGGTCTGCGGCATTCCATGCCGAATAATTAAATCAATGTTGGAGACAGACATGCTCAGCCCTCACGAATACGCCACCCTGATGCTCGTCAAGGACTCTCCCGAACAAATCGATCTCACACGCGAAGAGCTGGACGTCCTGATCAAACGCCATCTGATCACCATGGAACAATCAGTGCCCGGCACCCACAGCCCCTGCCTGACAAACGACGGAAACGCGCTGCTTCGGAACATCAAGCGCGCGCCCTGAGCGTTTCTTGCGCACAGGCTGTCGCCTTCATCCCGCTTTTAGCCGTCTTTTCCCCCTCCTCACCGCATATTGAGCTTTATTGCGCCGTGGGTACGTGATTTCGCACGCACGTACCACCGGTCTTTTAAGCAACTCGATAGCATGCCTTCCCACAGGAGTTGCATCATGCAAGTCCAGGAGCTGGTTTCCGCCTCGCAAAAATCCGGCGTCGCAATATTCGTTGAACTAAGCAGCACATTCACCGACAGCATGGACAGACTCGCGCACCTCAACCTCGAGGCCGCGCGAAACTTTCTCGACGCCACACGCAACTTCTCGCAGCGGGCGCTGTCCGCCCAGGGGCCTTCCGAGTGGCTCGCGGTGCAGAGCGAATTCATGGCGCCGGCCTCGCAGCAAGTGCAGGACTACAACCGCCGGGTGCTCGAGCTTGCGGCCGCGGCCCAGGCGGCCTGCGTACGGTGTACCCAGGCACAGGTGGCGGAATACGGCACGCGAACGCGAGCCATGCTGAACGACTTCGCACAGCGCGCACCGCGCGGCTCCGAGCCGATCGTGGCCGCACTCGACTCGGCGATCAGCGCCGCCCACGCACTTTACGGGTCGCTTCAGGAGACCGGGCAACAGGCTGTCGAGGCCGCTCGTAGCAGCCTCGAGATGGCGACGGCGGCGGCGTCGAAGTCGGCAAAGCGCGCCGTCGATCTCACAGCGGAAACAGCGAAGCGCTGAGCGCAAACCTTCACGAGGCGGCTCGTGTAGCCGCCCTGCGCGCTTCTTTCCGTTTCCCGCCTTCAACCGCCCCGCAAGCGCCGCAGCATGGCCGCGCCGATACGCTGACGCGTGCGGCCATACCCCTCCCAAGGGTCGCCTTCGAGCGCTTCCAGCCGCTCGTGCACATTCGCGACGGTCCATTGGTCGCCGGCGGTCGTGTTTTCGACTTCGTCCCAGCGCAGCGGCACCGAAACGCCAAGCCCTGGCCGCGCACGCGGCGCATAAGCCGCAATCGTGCTGGCTCCGCGTGAATTGCGCAGATAGTCCACGAAAATGCGTCCCTTGCGGTTCTGCGGCCCCATCTTCGCGCTGAAGCGTTCGGGCAGCATCGCCGCCATGTGCTCGGCAACGGCGCGTGCGAACTCGCGGACCTCGTCCCAACCCGCATGTCGCCCAAGCGGCACGACCACATGCAACCCCTTGCCGCCGCTCGTCTTGCACCATGCCTGCAAGCCGAGTGCGTCGAGTAGCTCATGGGTCAACCGCGCGGCCTCGATCATGCGGCTCCAGTCGAGCGAAGGATCGGGGTCGAGATCGAACACGATGCGATCGGGCTTCTCGATGCTCGTGGCGAGCGCGTTCCAGGTGTGCAGTTCGATCGCATCCATCTGCGCCGCGCCGACGAGCGCCTGCGCGGTCTCCAGCGTCAGCAGCGGCGCGTGGCCGGGATCGAGATCGGGGTGCCGCGTGGCCTGCGGAATCTGCGGCACCTTTGCGTGCCGCTGGAAAAACCGTTCTCCGGAGACCCCGCGCGGCGCACGGACGATCGACACCGGTCGTTTGCGCAGGTGCGGCAAGAGCTGCGGCGCAATCGCCTCGAAGTAGTGAACGAGATCGATTTTGCGCAAGCCGCTTTGCTCGTCGATCACGCGCTCCGGGTGCGTGATGCGCACGCCCGCGACTTCGGTCTCTTCGCGCCCGGCACGCGCATGGCGATGAGCGGGCGCAGCGGCTGGGCGCCCGGTTTCTTCCGCCCTGGCGTTGCGCGAGCGTGCGCCCTGCGCCGCCTCGACGGGCGGCGATTGCGGCTCGCGCACGATGGTTTCGGCCGGCTTGTCGCGACGCAGACCGACAAACGACGCCTGACGCACCACCCCTGCGCTCGTCCACGTCTTGAAGCGCACTTCGGCGACCAGTTCCGGACGAACCCAGTGCACCGCCGCGCGCCGCTGTGCGGCGGGAAGCGCGGCAAACGGCGACGTTTCGGTCGTGCGCGCCTGCAATTCGTGCGTGATCGATTCGAGCAGTTTCGCGTCGAAGCCGGTCCCCACACGCCCCGCGTAACGCAGCGCGCCATTTTCGTACACGCCAAGGAGCAGCGCGCCAAAGCCCACCCGGCTACCCGTTGGCTCCGTATAGCCGCCGATCACGAATTCCTGGCGCTGCGCGCAGCGCAGCTTGAGCCACGCGGCGGTGCGCGTCGAGGTGTAATGACTGTCGCGCCGCTTCGCAACGAGCCCTTCGAGGTTCGCGCCGCACGCGGCCCGCATGAGCGCCTCGGGGTCGCCCTCGACAGCCTCCGAGAAGCGCAACGCCGTTTGCGGCGTGTCGCGCAGCAGGGCTTCCAGCCGTGCGCGGCGCTGTTCGAGCGGCACCTTGCGCAGATCCATTCCGTTGAGCCAGGGAAGGTCGAACAGCCAGAACGCGATGGCGTCCGCGCGACCCGCATCGAATGCGTTCTGCAGCGCCTGAAAGTCGGGCACGCCCCGCTCGTCGAGCACCACCGCCTCGCCGTCGAGCCACGCCGATTCGACATCGAGGGCACCGAGCGCCTCGATCTGCTTCGGGAATTTCGCGCTCCAGTCAAGGCCCGCTCGCGTGAAAACGCGCACACGCGATTTGCCCCTGGCGCCCTTGTCGATGCGTGCGAGCACGCGATAGCCGTCGAATTTCAGCTCGTAGAGCCAGTCCTCGCCGCTCGGCGGTGCTTTGGCGGGCGTGGCCAGCTGCGGCGCCAGCTCCGCCGGCAACGCGCCCCGCACCGCGCCTTCCAGCGCATCACCGGCGCGTGGCGGAGAGGAAGCGCGAGCAACGTCAGGTATCGCTTGCAGCAAGTCTGCGGCGGGCTGCGTGGCTCGCTTTGCGTCGCCCTTAGGCCTGCCGTCGCCCTTACGGCTGCCGTCGGCCGGCCTCGTGCGTCTGTCTTTGTCGCTGGCCGCCCCGTCGCGCTGCTTGATGAGCAGCCAGCGATCCTGCTTCGTCCCCTTCATGGGGCTGCGCACGAGCGCCCAGCCGCCATGCATACGCTCGCCTTCGAGGGTGAAGACCAGCTTGCCGTGCTCGTACCCCTCGCGCGCCGCGCGCAGCCCGCCTTCGGGCCGCCAGACACCGTGGTCCCAGATTTCGACGGTGCCGGCGCCGTAGTTGCCCTCGGGAATCGTTCCCTCGAATTTGCCGTATTCGAGCGGATGATCCTCGACGTGCACCGCGAGCCGCTTGACCGAAGGATCGTTGCTCGGCTCCTTCGGCACGGCCCATGACTTCAGCGTGCCGTCGAGTTCGAGGCGAAAGTCGTAGTGCAACTGGCTCGCATCGTGGCGCTGGATCACGAATGAAGCCATGCCTCCATCGTTCTTGCTGCGCCTGTTTTGCGGCGCACGGCCAGGGGGCTCCGGCGTCTTCTCGAAGCGACGCCTGGACTCGTAAGTCTCCAGATTGCGTTTCATTGGCGCTCCTTCGCATCTTGCGCGAGGCCATTCGTCGCGATGCTCGGCCCCATCAGGCCAACGAGCAACCAACGTGCCGCAGCGCGCGGAGCGCACGCCCTCTCAACCGGCGTGCCGGGCGCGTGAGTTGCTGAAAGATCGATGCATCGTCCGACGCTCCCGCGCAGCGCAGCGCCCGCGATCGCCGGGATTCACACATCCTTCCCGACATCGGGCACCGAGGCGCAGGGGCCAAGCGGCGTGCAGTAAACCGACTTAGCTCAAGGAGAACGATCATGCCACTTAGCAAGGGAAAAACTCGCGAAGCCATATCGAAGAACGTCAAGACCGAAATGAAGCACGGAAAATCGCAAAAGCAGTCGGTCGCGATTGCCTTGAACCAGGCCCGCAAATCCGGGGCGAAGATCCCTAAAAAGCACTCGAAGTGACGCGCGTTCGCCCGCCTGGACGGGCACGCTGTCTGCTGCCCTCGCGGGGCGGCGCGATGCCGCGTGGGAGAACCCCTATGCTGCATGTACCGCGGCACGCCCGGCCTCAACGGGCGGCCCCCCCGCGCCCGCGAAAGGGACGGCCATGAGCCGACCACGGCCGGTTCACACCCGCGCGGCGCGCAGACTGCTGGTAGCCCAGGGATGGGTGATCGGCTGCGTTGCGGCCAGCGAATGCCACGCGGCAACGGCACCGACGCCACTCGCGTACTTCCTGCACAGCGCCGGCCCCGCGTCGGCGCCGGTGCGATTGCTCGGCTGGGGCCTCGCGGCATTGTGCGTGGGCGTATGCGTGGCCATCGCCACGCTTCTCGCGCTGGCCTTTCGCGGCACGCGCGACGCGGCGGACCCGTCCCTGCAGAGCGACGCAACGCCAGAAGATAAGGAAGCCGAAGCACGCGGCGCCGCGGCCGAAGGATGGGCCAACAGAGGGAACGACAGCGGCGCCACCAGCCCAACCGACCGCAGAGCGAACCGGATCGTCGGCATCGGCACCGCGATTTCGACTGTGCTGCTGTTCGGCGCCCTCCTCTCCATGCTGCGCGTGCTCGCCGCCGTGGCGGACCCGCCGCGCGCGAGCACGCTCACCGTGCATGTCACGGCCTATGACTGGTGGTGGAAAGCCAGCTACTCGACGCCTTCCGGCGCAAGCTTCGCGACGGCCAATGAAATCCACATCCCCACTGGCGAGCCGGTCCAGATCGAACTCGAAAGCGCCGATGTGATACACGCGTTCTGGGTGCCCGCGCTCGCCGGCAAGACCCAGGCGATTCCGGGGCAAGTCAACCGTCAGTGGATCGAAGCCGACCACCCCGGCGTCTGGCGCGGCCAATGCACGCAGTTCTGCGGGCCGCAGCACGCGCACATGGCGCTCGAAGTGGTGGCCGAGCCGCCCGATGCGTTCGCACGCTGGACCGGGAATGAGGCGCGGCCCGCCGCGGCACCGGGCAACGCCGCCGCGCAGCACGGCGCGCAGGTCTTCATGGCGCGTTGCGCCGCCTGTCACACCGTGCGCGGCACCGACGCCACCGGCGCGCAGGGGCCGGACCTCACGCACCTCGCGTCGCGCCGGCTGATCGCCGCTGGCGCGCTCGCCAACACGTCCGCCAACCGGCTCGACTGGATCGCCCACGCCCAACGCATCAAGCCCGGCTCGCTGATGCCCGGCATCGTCCTCACGCCCGCCGAGGCCGGCGATCTCGGCGCCTGGCTCGACACGCTCCAGTGACATGAACGATAGTCCGACATCCTCACCATCTGCCCGTGCGGCGCGCACCGCCATTCCCGCGCGGCCTCGCTCGGCGCGTCTGTCGCGCGTGCCGGAAACCGGGATCGCGCCGCTCGACGAAGAGACCGAGCGCCGTCTCGAGGCCACCTGGGAGACGCGCCCGGGCTGGCGGGGCTGGTTGTCCACGGTCGATCACAAGACCATCGGCATGCGCTACCTCGTCACGGCGTTCGTGTTCCTGCTCCTCGGCGGCGTCGAGGCCCTCGTCATGCGCGCACAGTTGACGCGGCCCAATGAAACGCTACTCACGCCGCAGCAGTACGACCAGCTCTTCACGATGCACGGCGTGACGATGATCTTCCTCTACGCGCTGCCCGTGCTGAGCGGCTTCTCGAACTATCTGTGGCCGCTCGTGCTCGGCTCGCGCGACATGGCGTTTCCGCGCCTGAACGCGCTTTCGTACTGGATCTTTCTCGGCGCGGCCATCCTGCTCTATGCGAGCTTTCCGTTCGGTCAGGCCGCCGACGCGGGGTGGTTCAACTACGTGCCGCTTTCCACGGCGGCCTACGATCCGGGGCCGAACATCGACGTCTACGCGCTGGGCATGGTGCTGCTCGGCATCTCCACGACGGTGGGTGCGGCCAATTTCGTCATCACGTTCCTGCGCATGCGCGCGAGCGGCATGTCGGTCGCGCGGCTGCCGATTCTCATCTGGGGCACGCTCACGGCTTCGTGCGCCAACCTGTTCGCGGTGCCATCGGTCAGCCTCGCGTTCTTCATGCTCTGGCTCGACCGCAACGCGGGCACGCACTTCTTCGATACGAGCGCCGACGGCCGCCCGCTGCTCTGGCAGCACCTGTTCTGGATCTTCGCGCACCCGTGGGTGTATGTGGTGGTGCTGCCGGCCATGGGCATCGTTTCCGAAGCGCTGCCCACGTTCTGCCGGCGGCCGATCGCCGCCTACTCCGCCGTCGCGCTCTCGACGGTGGCGACCATGCTCCTCGGCTTCGAAGTCTGGCTGCACCACATGTTCGCGACAGGCCTGCCGCCGCTGGCGCTCGCGTTCTTTGGCGCGGCGAGCATGCTCATTTCGGTGCCGAGCGCGATCGCGGTATTCGCCTGGATCGCGACGATATGGACCGGCAAGCCCGTGTTCAGGACGCCGTTTTTTTACTTCGCGGGCTTCGTGCTGATGTTCACGGTGGGGGGCGTGTCCGGCGTGATGACCGCGGCCGTGCCGCTCGACTGGCAACTCACCGACACCTACTTCGTGGTTGCGCACCTGCACTACGTGCTGCTGGGCATCAACGTATTTCCCGTGCTGGGCGGGCTCGTCTACTGGTTCCCGAAATTCACGGGACGGCTGATGAACGAGCGTTTCGGCAAATGGACCTTCTGGGTGCTGTTCGTGGGATTCAACCTGGGTTTCTTTCCGATGCACATCTCGGGGCTGCTCGGCATGCCGCGCCGCGTGTACACCTATCCCGAGGGAATGGGCTGGGACACCGCCAACCTCGTCACGACCATCGGCTCGTTCGTCTTCGCGATCGGCATCGCGATGTTCGTCGGCAACGCGCTCGTGAGCCTGCGGCGCGGCCAGCACGCCGGCGCGAATCCGTGGCACGCGGCAGGCCTCGAATGGTCGACTTCGTCTCCTCCTCCGCCGTACAACTTCGCAGTCCTACCTGTCGTGCGCTCCCGCGATCCGCTCTGGGCGCCGGATGCGCACCTCGCGCGCCCCGGCTATCTCCTGCATCGCGGGCGCGAGGCGCTGGGGATCACACCGCTCACCGGCGAACCCGACGTCATCCTCAAGATGCCGGAGGATTCCTATGCGCCTTTCGTGCTGGGGATCGCAGCGACGTTCGTGTTCGTCGGACTCCTGATGCATTCGGTGTGGCTCACGGCGCTCGCCGCGCTCACGTGCGGCACGGCACTGCTCGCCTGGCTATGGCCGCGCCGTGAACTGTTGCAACGCGAGCCGTTCGAACTCCAGCCCGCGGTCCCCGGTGAAGACGCCGATGCCCCCGGCAGCGACGATGAAAGCCTCGCGCTGCCCGTGGGCAGCGCAGGCGAGCATGCGGGCGGCTGGTGGGGCGTGCTCACGCTCATCGCCACGGAGGCGGCGCTGTTCGGCTATCTGCTGTTCTCGTACCTCTATCTGGCTTCGCAAAGCGCCCAGCCGTGGCCGCCCGAGGGACTGCCCAAGCTCGGCATGAGCGGCCTGAACACGGGCATTCTGCTCGCGAGCAGCGTGTTTGTCTGGGCGAGCGGCGCGTTCGTGCGGCGCGCGCGCTCATGGCCCGCGTTCTGGTCGATGTTCGTGGCCGTCGTGCTTGGCATCGCGTTCGTGAGCATTCAGTTCTCGGAGTGGCACGAACGGCCCTATGGGCTCGCGTCCAATCTCTATGGTTCGCTCTACTTCACGATTACGGGCTTTCACATGGCCCACGTGATCGTGGGCGTCGTCATGCTCGTGTGGCTCGCGATCTGGATCGCGCGCGGCTATTTCGATGGCCGCCGCGACGCCGCCCTGAACATCGGCGGCCTGTACTGGCACTTCGTCGATGTCGTATGGCTATTCATCTTCAGCGTGCTGTATCTGTCGCCCTACTGGATACGAGGACACTGATGGAACCCGCGCACGCACCACGGTCCGCGCCGCACGCCTCGCCCACGCGCGGCCAGCACATCGCCGCCTGGTACGGCCTCGTCGGCGTGCCGCTCGTCTGGATCGCACACGTGCTCCTGTGCATGAGCCTCGTGGCGATTGCCTGCCCGGGCGGCGTCACGCAGCGCAACGCGCTACCCTGGAGCGTGGTGCAGATCCTGCTCGCGGTCACCTCCGCCGCCGCGCTCGCGCTCGCGCTCGCCGGCGTGCTCGCGACGCTGCGCGCATGGCGCGAGTCCGGCGCGCTGGCAGGCGGACGGCGCGAGACATTCCGCTTCGTCGCCTGGTGCGGCGCGGCTGTTTCGGTGGCCTTCACGCTTGGGCTCGCGTTCACGATTTCGGTACTCGTGACGTTGCCGCTGCAGCGCGTGTGCGAGGCCTTGCGATGAAGATTGCGCGCTCCAGACGCTCAACGCTCGCGGCGGCCGTGTGCATCAGCGTGCTGTGCGCCGCCTGCGACGACGGCGGCACCGGCGCGACATCCGACGCGCCGAGGCCCCCGCCCGACGCCGCGCAGATCGCGCGCGGCGAGCAGCTCGCCAAAGCCGGCGACTGCGCCTCCTGCCACGATTCCGCCCAGCATCAGCCGTTTGCCGGCGGCCAGCCCGTCAATTCGCCGTTCGGCTCGATCTATGCGAGCAATCTCACGCCGGACCCCGTGCACGGCATCGGGCGCTATACCCCCGCACAATTCGCGGCGGCCTTGCAACGCGGGGTGGCACCGGGCGGGAAACGGCTTTATCCGGCCATGCCCTACCCGTCGTTCGCGTCGCTCGGCCCACAGGACGTGGATGCGCTCTACCAGTACTTCATGTACGGCGTGGCGCCCGTGCCGAATGTCGTCCCGCAGACGCGGCTGCCGTTCCCGTTCAATCAGCGCTGGGTCCTGCGCTTCTGGACGATGGTGTTCGCCCGCCACGCGCGCTTCGAGCCGGACCCCGCACGCTCCGCGCAATGGAATCGCGGCGCATGGCTGGTGCAGGGACTCGGGCACTGCGGGGCGTGCCATACCCCGCGCGGCCCCGCTTACAACGAGATGGGCTACGACCAGCACAGCCCGCTCTACCTCACGGGCGGCGTGATCGACCACTGGTACGCGCCGAACCTCACCGGCGATCCGGGCAGCGGCCTCGGGCGCTGGAGCGTGGACGACATCGCCACGTTCCTGCGCGACGGCCACAATACGCGCGCGTATGCGTTCGGCGCGATGGCGCCCGTGGTGGGCGAAAGCACGCAGCATCTGAGCGACGACGATTTGCGGTCCATCGCCGTTTATCTGAAGTCGCTGCCCGCCCATGCGCCGAGCGGCAGCTACGACGATTCACCGGCCGCGCGCGCGAGCACCCGTGCCGCCTTGCAGCTCGGCACGCCGGAGCGGCCGGGCGCGGGCGTCTATCTTGCGTTCTGTGCGAAGTGTCACGGCGCGGATGGCGGCGGCACGCCAGGCAAGGCGCCCCCGCTCGCGGGCAGCGCGCTGGCGCTCTCAGAGGATCCGACGAGTGCGCTGCGCCTCGTCATCGAGGGCAGCGCGAGCCCGCAGACGGCAGGCGGCGGTGCGCCGCGCAAAATGCCGGGCTTTCGCGGGCAGTTCACGGATAGCGAAATTGCCCAGGTGGTGAGCTTCGTGCGCGGCGCGTGGGGCAACAATGCCGCGCCCGTGGCACCCGCCGAAGTGACGCGCCTGCGCGCGGCGATCCATCGCTGACGAGTCGCCGCGCGGGCCCGATCATGGGCGGCAGTGGGAGCGCCGCATCATTGGCCCTTGGTGTCGCTGCTAGCGTCGGCACCGGGCATATTGGTCGTATCGTTCATCGGCTTCTTCGTGTTGTACTTCGTATGTTTCTTCACGTGCGTTCGATGGGTAGTCGCGTTAGGGGAGCCCGTGACGGATGGATTCTGCTCGACGCCCTGGGTAGGGGCCGGATAGGTGCTGTTGGCGCCGGCGCCCTGGTCGGGCCCCGTGCCGCTGCTACCGCCGCCGCCGGTACCCTGCGCGAGCACGAAGCCCGGCGCGGCCAGCGCCGCGCCAAGAATAGCCGAAGTGATCAAAAGACGTGGCTTCATGATTCGTTTTCCTCATGGTGTGGGTAAACAGAAAGGCGAACGGGAGACTGCGCCCGTTCGACGCCCGCCAACCGTGCCGCACGTCGCGTTCCTCCAGGGGCCGCTGCCGACGCCGGCAGCTCAACCGACGAGCTTCGCAGCCGCACGCAGGCGGCGCCTGCTTTCCTTGTGCAACCTCGACAGCACAGCCTGCGATGTGGCTTCGTCCTTGAAGAGTTCGCGATGCTCAGAAAGCAGATGCTCTGTCGCCACGGCATCATTCAGGTCTCCAAACTTCTTCTGCAGCTTCTTCAACCCCTTGAGCTTTCCCTTGTAGCCGTGCGGCGCCATTGGGGCGAAAAATTCCAGCAGATAGCGCACCTTCTTCGCGCCCTTTCGTACGTCGTGCCAGGCGGTGTACTCGCCCTTTCCTGCCTTGCGTGCGCGGCGAATCCGCTTGCCCAGTGCCTGGCGCGCGGCGAGCACCCGCTTGCGCGCGAAGCGGCGTGCCGGCACGGAGGCTTGCCCGGTGTTCAGGCCAGTCTTCACGTTGTGAAGCATTTCCGGCAACGTGTGCTTGAGATCTGCGGCGGACAACGTGTTTTTGGCGCTCTCGCGGGCTTTCCGGCGCGCAGCGTCGATTCGTCCGTCTGCCAGCTCGGCGTTGGCGTCGAGCAGTGTCATCGCGATATCCCAGTCGCGCGCTTCGCCCGCGGCCGCGGCCACGCGCCTGAGAAAAGCGCGCTCACGCTCGATGGCATCGCGATCGAGCAGCGGCCGCCACGCCCAAAGAAGCGTGCGTATGCGTCGCAGCGCCACGCGCAGCTTGTGGAATTCCTCGGCAGAAGCGTCGTCGTGCAGTCGATGACCGAGCACTTCGTCGACCAGTGGCTTCGCAAGCCGGGGAAAAAGCGTTCGCGCGTCTTCGCGCCGTGTCTCGAATTGCCTGTTCGTGGTGTCCATCGTCGCCTCGATTCGCTGACCATTCTGTTTGCCCGCAGGTTGCATGCCCGTTTCATACCGTTTCATACGGGCATGCAACCTGCGCGGAACTCTCCGACCGTGGAACGGCTTCAACGTCCAATGCCCGCGCAAGGAGGAATCGTCATGCAACCTGCCAACGCATCGAATGAGCAAAACGCCCCGTTGAATCCCGGCGATGAAGGCCCCGCCGATGCGCCCGGCGTCGGCGAAGATGTTTGCGGTGCCTGCCGCGGGACCGGACTCGTCGAAGGGCAGCGCTGCGCCGTTTGCGGCGGCACGGGCAAGGTCATGCGCGGCATTGGGGGCGGTTAGTCCGCCGAACCGGGAGCGGTCGATGGAAACAGTGCATATCGAGGCATTACGCCCCACTCAAGCGACACACGGCGAACGCGAGGTGAACGAGAAGACGCGAACCTACCGTTCGCTCGATGGCCCCGCGTTGCAGAAGGCCATTGCGGAAAAGCCCGTGCCGATCGTGCTCGGCCCGGAAGGCGCGGCATTTCTGATCGACCATCATCACGTGGCGAGCGCGCTGTGGCGCGCCGACATACACCGCGTTCCCATCGTGCTCGTGCGCGATCTCTCGGCGCTGTCGCTCCATGTTTTCTGGCTCACGCTGGAGAACCAGCGCTGGACCTGGCCGTACGATGCGAGCGGCGCGCGAATCTCGTTTCTCGACATGCCCGTTCATGTATGGGAAGCCTCCGACGACGAATTTCGCAGCGTGGCGGCCGCGGTGCGAGGCGCCGGCGGCTACTCGAAGTCATCGGAGCCGTTGCAGGAATTTCTGTGGGCCGATTTCTTTCGCCGTAGTTTCACGGCGCCTCGCACCGACGATGCCTATCGCGAGGTTGTCGAAGCGGCCACGAAGCTCGCACGAACCAGGGCGGCGCTGGGTCTGCCGGGATTTCTCGGAGCGACAGGCGAGCCGCGGTCTTGATGGACGAATCGAAACCTGGAGCGTGGAGGACGCGATGAACTCGACTGAAAAGCCTTCCAAAGGCAGCACACCTTCTGAAAAGCCACCGACGCATAGCGATGACAGCCGCAGCGCGCTGCCCGAGCGCGATGACAAGGGCCGCAGGCAAGCGCCGTCCGACCGGCCCGGCAAGAAGCCGGGCGAAGGCGAGCCGCCGGTGGGCTGACTCAGCGCGAACTGCACTTCGGGAACGGTCGTTGCGCATGGACGCTGGCGCTATTTGCGCCCACTCGAAAAGGAGAAGGACCATGAACAAGGACCATGTGAAGGGCACAGCAGAGAAAGTCAAAGGCAAAGCCAACGAAGTGGCCGGCAAGGTGACTGGGAACAAGTCCCAGGAACTCAAGGGCGATCTTCAACAGGGCGCTGGCGAGGCCCGAAAAAAAATGGGTGACGTGAAGGATGCGGCACGAAAGGCCAGCGACGACGACCTCGACGAAACGCGGGAGTAAAACAGGGCGGCGTGGCGCCTCGCCTCATGCGCTGCGCAATGCGACGCGTCGTGCGTGCCAGGCGCCACCCTCGGAATTTCGTCGTCGAACGAGGCACACCTAGACGAACTCCATGACGCCGTGGGCCGCCAATGCGGCTCCCGTGGCAATGGCCGCGAGCCAGCTCAACGCACGCACGAACCAGTGCGTCTTCAACTGGCCGACGGCCTTGCGGTGATGGCTCAGCAGCACGAGCAGCACTAATACCGGCGCCAGCGTCATGCCGTTGACGAGCGCGCTCCAGTAGCACGCTCTCACCGCAGTCACCCCGAACCCGTCAAAGCACAATGCAATGGCCGCGCTCACCGCCGTGAGCACGACGAGCACGACCGCGATCCGCCGGTCTCGCTGCTCACCCCGGGTCCAATGGAACGAACTCGCCGCGGCATGTGCCGCCGAGCCGGCCAGCGGCGGAAGCGCAAGAAACGCGGTGCCGAGAATGGCGATGCCGAGAACCTGCGCGGCATGCCCTCGCGCCAGCGGCGCCATGGCCTTCGCGGCGTCCTGCAGCGAATCGAGCGGCGCGTGCTGTGCATGCAGCGTCGCGGCCGATGCGCAAAGGATCAGTGCGCCCGTTGCGTTGGACAGCAGCGTGCGGATCAGCGTCTCATGGCGCAATCTTCGCAGATGGCGCGTGTCGTCGGCGGCTTGCGACGCATCCGCCTGCGACGCGGAGCCGTCGCCCTTGCGTTCCTCGACCTCCTGCTCTGCCTGCGAGAACAGCAGATACGGACTGGTAGTCGTGCCGAGCACCGCCAGCAACATCGCAAAGAAACTTTCGGACCACGTAATGTCCGGCACCCACGCGCGCCAACCGGCCATGCGCCATTGAAAGTCCCCGAGCAGCAGCGCGCCGCCGTAGCAGAACAAGGCGATGCACAGCCACTTCACGACGCGAGCATACCGCGCGTACGGGATCCACCACTGGAGCGCAAGCGACGCACCGGCAAACACCACGGTGAAAAGCGCGATCGGCCCATGAAAGATCAGCTGCCCGGCTGCGCCCATCGCCAACAGATCGGCGGCCATGTTGAGCGTGTTCGCAATGAGAAATCGTCCGACGGCAAGCGCGAACAGCCACGGTGAATAATGCTCCCGCATGTTCTCCGTGAGGCCGTTTCCGGTGACGGCGGCCACGCGGGTCGCGATCAGCTGAAGCGCGACCATCGACGGATAAGAGAGGAAGCATACCCACAGCAGGTCGAGCCCGTACATCGCACCGGCCAGCGAATAAGTGACGATGCCGCTCGGGTCGGTGTCGGCCCCCATTGTCGCAAGTCCCGGACCGATATTCGCGGCCCACGCATGCGCCGGGCGATCTCCGTTTTTCAATCCGCGACCTCGCGTCGACAGGCCCCTGGTGATGTGCGTTACTCATTTTTATCGCGCATCGGCAACGCCATATCGTTGCTTGCGCAACGACAGCCGGTCAGGGTCGAGGCGCACCTAGATCGTTCCCATCACCAGCAGCACGATCACGATGATGAGAACGACACCCAGCGCACCGGACGGCGCATAGCCCCATGAGCGGCTATGCGGCCATGCGGGGAACGCCCCCACCAGCAGCAAGATCAGGACGACGAGAAGCACTGTGCCGAGCATGATGCCTCCGTAGAGTTTGTTAGCACGTGCATCGCTACGCAACGCGCGTGCCCGCGTGAACGGCGTGATTGGGCATGCTCGTTGCGCCATCGGCCAGGTACGGCGCCGCGGCGCTGCGGCGCGGCAATTGCGGAAGGAGACACTCATGAGACAGAGCGTGTTGGGCG
This sequence comes from Paraburkholderia mimosarum LMG 23256 = NBRC 106338, assembly GCF_000739815.1. Classification (GTDB taxonomy): domain Bacteria; phylum Pseudomonadota; class Gammaproteobacteria; order Burkholderiales; family Burkholderiaceae; genus Paraburkholderia; species Paraburkholderia mimosarum. The sequence goes on along the minus strand of NZ_BBJJ01000001.1, from coordinate 378,944 downwards.
TATTCGACAGCTACGCGGATGCGCGTTCGGCGCAACGGGCATTGGGCGATGCTGGCATGGCGCAGGCAAATATTGCCGTGTATTCGGCGTCGGTTGAGACCCCGAACGGAAAGGGACCGCGTGTCTACACGCCAGGCGGTGGCGACACGCGTCATCACAAGCCGGTATTCGACCAGTTGGAGCAGTTGTTCGGGCGGCTCTTCCCGACCGGCGAGTATCCGCCCGAGACGGAGGACTACCGCGAATTCGTTCGCCGCGGGGGAACGCTGGTCTGCGCGGACGTGTCCGAGACGGAAGTCGATATGGCCGTCGAGGTGATGCGCCGTGCAGGCGCAGCCGACATCGATGAGCGCGCGAACGCATGGCGGCATGCGTCGACGAGAACCGGCATGCCTGAGCACGGCCAGCAGCGCAGCCACCCGGGAGAGCGCGACGACGCAAGCCAGTACGAAGCGCCGTCAGCCCCGTCCACGGCGTCCAGGGCATCTATGGGCGGCGCTTCCGCCACCGGCGAAAGCGGTATGCACAGTACCCGCTTTGCCTCCGGCGGCCCAAGAACGGTCGGCGGAATGCAACAGGTCACGACGAAGCAAACCCAAGAGCGCGGATCTGCGGAAGGTGCCGAAAGCCGCCTCGGCAGGGGCCCGGATTACGGCACGAATCGCGGCACAGATCGCGGGCCGAAGGCCGGCTCGAATTCCGGCTCGAATTCCGGCCCGAATAGCGGCCTGAATACCGGCAGAAATGCCGGCCAAAGCAGCGCGCCAGGCAGCGGCCCAAATGGCGGCTCGAGTTCGGATAGCGGCCTGAACAGCAGCCTCAATCGCAGCCCGGACAACGGCCCGAATCAGAGCATGAGCAGGGAGCGCGTGGGCGATCCCCTCATGGGGACTCCGTTGGACGACGACCCTTACGAAAGCGAGTTCCGCAGGGACTATAACGCTCACTACGCGAACACGGGCGCGTCCTACGACGAGTATCGGCGGGCCTACACGCACGGGGCGGAACTCGGCCAGGACGAACGCTATCGCGGCTACGACTGGCAACAGGTCGAGCCGAGCGCGCGCGAGGACTGGGAGTCGCGCTATCCGGCAAGCGGGTGGGAGCGCTTCAAGGCTGCCGTGCGTCACGGCTGGGAACGCGTGATCGGCCACTGACGCTCGCCTGGCCGGCATTCGACAACTCGACGAGGAGGCGCAGATGCGCAAGCGGTCTTCACGCAATCTGGGCAGCACGGGACTGGGCGTCGCCCTCGCGCTAACCTGCGGCGCCGCGCTGGCCCAATCCGGCACCGGCGCCCCGTCCGGCGCCAACCGTCCGGGCGTGCCGCCTCCTCACGGGCTCACTTCCGCCGCCCCGTCGGCCGGCACCAATACGAGCGACACCATCATCACCGCACGCGCGAAAGCCGCACTGGCCAGCACGGACGGTCTGGAATCGAATGACGTGCACGTCACGACGGATCGCGCAACGGTCACGCTCACCGGCACGGTGGCGGACGCGGCACAGCGCGATCGCGCGGGCAGCGTCGTTCAGCATCTCGACGGCGTGACGTCGGTCACGAACCTGCTGCAGGTCGGCAAGCCCTCCCACTGAGCGCCATCGCCCACCGCGTGGGCGGCATTCGCGCCGCTGCGGGGCGCCGATCGCGATAGCGTGCGACTCCCGCTATCCCTCGGCCTCGCGAGGCTCGATGCGCGCCACGAGCGGGAGATGATCGGAGGCGATGCGCGCTTCGCCATAGCGCCAGGCACGCACGCTCGTGAGTCTGCTCGCCGGGTGCATCCAGACGCGGTCGAGCGCGAAGAGGGGCAAGCGGGAAGGGAACGTGGCGGGCGCGGGCGCGGCCCGAAAATGCGCCGTGAGCATGCGCAGCGCGCGACGCCAGAGCAGCCATTCGTTGATGTCGCCGGCGAGTATCACCGGCAGCCCGGGCCGGTCGAAGGCCGCCACGAGTTGCGCGATCTGCGCGCGCCTCTCCGACATGCCGAGCCCGAGATGCGTTGCGACCACCCGCAGCGTCTCGCCCGGCAGGAGGATGTCCACGTCGAGCGCGCCGCGCGGTTCGCGGCGGCCGAACGAAAGATCGAGCGTACGCGTCTCCGCGATCGGCCAGCGGGTGAGCACGGCGTTGCCGAAACGGCGCATGGGCGTGTCGAGCGTCGGGCCAGCCACGGCCTGCAAACCGGTGGCGTCGCTCAGGGCGGCGAGCACGTTGGACGAGGCGGCCGACGACGTGCCGCCGAGCGGCACCTCCTGGAGCGCGACCACGTCGGCGTCGATCTCCTGAAGCACACGGGCGATGCGCTCAGGCGCGCACATGCGGTCGGTGCCCACCGCACCATGGATGTTCCAGCTGACGAAGCCCAGCGGCGCAGCGGCGTTCGCGCGCCCGTTCTCCGGTGCGCGCGAACCCTCCGCAACCGCTGCTTCCTGGGCGCCGTCTGCGAACGTCATCGGCGCCATTTTCTTCTATGCATGCCAGAGGAAACTGGCTTAGCGCCGCAACGCGCCGAACAGCAAACTACCAATGAAGAGGATGACGAACACAATGAACAGAATCTTGGCTATGCTCGCGGCTCCAGCAGCAATACCGCCAAAACCGAAAATAGCCGCGATCACGGCAATGACGAAAAAGACGATCGCATAATAAAGCATCATCGGCTCCCGAAAGTTCGTGGAACAGTACGGCTGGCTGCAAACCTTCCTCGCCAGATCGCGTGGACTCACGCTTTGCATGACCAGGGTCACGCAAAGAGCGTGCCCTGCGGCGCGGCCCGCGCGCCCACGCAGGCCACGCGCGGCGCGTACTCAGGTGAACCGCGCCGCGAAAAAGGCGTTCCAGGCATTACGCGTAATCGCTACAAACCCGGCAGGGCTCGCGTTCTCACGAACCAAGCCGTCTGACGAGGCGCGCGTACATCAGGGCCGCACCGATCAAGGCGAGTGCCATTCCGCCCTTGAGCGCCTGCACGTGGCGCTCCGTGAAAAGCGGCGCGCCCGTGGTACGGGCTTCGTCGTCGAAGCGCCCGTGCGCGCCGAAGTCGCCCGGCACCGGCGCGTAGAGGTTATCGGGTGCATCGTCGGCGCGCGGCTCGTCGCTCAACTGCCCGCGGTAGCCGGCCTTCGCCAGATAGCGGTCGACCAGGCCCGGCGCGAGCAGGTCCGCCACAATCGCGCGCGCCGTGGGCCAGCCGAGCCACAGCGTGCGCCGGCGATGCTCGGCGGCAAAGCGGATCGCGCGCGCGGCCACTTCGGGCTGGAAAACGGGTGCGATGGGACGCGCGCGTTTTCCCGTGCGGTTGGCCGCCCACTGGAACTGCGGCGTGTTCATGGCAGGCAGATCGATGAGCGAAAGATGAATGTCGAGACCGTCGTGCAGGATCTCCGAGCGCAGTGCATCGGTGAACCCTCGCACGGCGAATTTCGCGCCGCAGTACGCCGATTGCAGCGGCACCGCACGGGAGGCCAGCGCGGACCCCACATTGACGATCGTGCCGCAGTTGCGTGCGCGCATGCGTCGTAGCGCCGCCATCGTCCCATAGACCTGGCCGAGATACGTGACTTGCGTGGCCCGCTCCACGTCGCGCGCGTCGAGCGCGGAAACGGGCGCGAATACCGTTGCCATCGCAACATTCACCCAGACGCCGATCGCACCGAGTTCGCTTTCCACGCGCGCCGCCGCGGCCTCGACGGCCTGCGCGTCGGCGACGTCGGTCGGGATCGCGAGCACGCGCACGCCGTAACCGCTCAATTGTGCGGCCGCGCGCGCGAGGCGACCGGGCTCGCGCGAGAGCATCGCCACGTCATAACCCGCACGCGCGAATTCTTCGGCTACAGCGCGGCCCACACCGGCACCGGCGCCCGTCACCACGACAATCCGGGTTTGCGTTTGCATTCGAGTCTGCCCGCCATCGGATGCCACTTCACGAGATTCCCTGGGCACGCGCGAGCACGGTGCATGCCCAAGGCTGCGAGCGATCACGCTTCGATGACGCCTGGACGACGCGCGAGCACCGCACGCTACTCGCCGTGCGGATTCTCGACGATGCGCAACAGTTCCTCGATGGGCGCCGGCTTGACGAAGTGATGGTCGAAGCCCGCCGCGCGCGTGCGCGCCCTGTCCTCGGGTTGACCATAGCCGGTCAAGGCAACGAGAATCGGAGCGTTCGCGCCCGCCTGATTGGCCATCTGGGCGGCGACATCGAGGCCGGACATGTCGGGCAAGCCGAGGTCCATGAAGACGATCTCCGGACGAAATTCCGCCGCAATCTGCAAGGCCTGTGCGCCGGTCCCGGCGACCCGCACTTCGTTCCCGCGAAGTATCAGTGCAAGAGATGCCGCTGCATCATGATTGTCGTCCACGACGAGCACCCGCCGCGATATCGGGGCCGTCACCTCGCGGAGCGCGTCTTCCTGTGGCAAGTCGCTCGCGCCGTTGCAAAGGGGCAATTCGATCGTGAAGCGGCTGCCTCGCCCCGGACCCTCGCTGCTCGCCGTGATGGTACCGCCATGCATGGCAATCAGGGAGCGTGCGACGGACAGTCCGATACCCAGCCCCTTCTTTTCGCCCTGGCTCGCCTCGGGCGCCTGCTCGAACATTTCGAACATCGAAGGAATGATGGCCGGATCCATACCCATGCCGTCGTCCTGCACCGCAATGGAAACGTGTCGCGGCGTGCGCTCCACGCTCACTTGAATATGTCCGCCTTCGCGCGTGTATTTGACGGCATTGTCGAGGAGATTCGAGACCACCTGGGCGATGCGCGTGGCGTCGCCGCTCACGAGCAGCGGCGCGCCCGTCATGCCATGGACCTCGAGCCGATGTCCACGCTCGAGCGCGGCGGGGGCCGTCATTTCGATCGCGCTCTCGACGGCACGGCGCACGTCGAACACCTCCTTCTTCAGGCGGACCTTGCCCGCCGCCACGCGCGCGAGATCGAGCAGGTCGTCGAGCAGATGAGCCAGATGTTTCGCATGGCGCTCGATCAAGCCCTGCAGCCAGCTGCGCTGGCTCGGCGAGCCCACGGAGTGGCGCATCAGGTAGGCGGCGTTCAGAATGGGTGCGAGCGGATTTCGGAGTTCGTGCGCAAGCGTCGCGAGAAAGGCGTCCTTGCGCCGGTCCGCTTCGCGCAGCGCATTCTCGGCCTCGGCGCGCCGCGTGATGTCCGAGAGGATGCCGACGAGCACTTGCCGCTGCCCGCTCGAATCCGGCATGAACCGCCCTGAAATCTCGACGACGCAATGCTCGCCGGACTGTATCTTCTTGAAGCCGGCGGCAGCGTGGACCTCGGCCGACGGCCGATCCGCCAGCAGCGTTCTCAGGTGCTCCGCCTCCTCCGGCGATTCGACGGCGGACAGAAATGCATCGGCGGACAAGGGACCGTGCTCGCGCGGCTGACCGGTGATCTCGTACATCCGGTCGTTCTCCCAGACGGCCGTGTCCGTCGTCGGATCCCACTCGAAAATGCCCAGGCCCGCGGCATCGGCGGCCATGCGCAAGCGTTCCTCGCTTCTTTGCTGCGCCGCGAGCGCGCGATCGCGATCGCGCAAGGCGTCGTTGACCCGCCGGTCCTGCTGGGTCTGGAACTGCGCGATGGCGTCCCGGATCGCGGCGCTGAAGAACTCCTCGACGCACTCGTGGATCTCGGTCTGCCCTTCACGCGAAAGCCCACTGGCAAAGTAAGCGCGCAGGCTGGCCTGAATGCAACGCTGCAACAGATCGAGTTCGAGATAGAGCTCATCGAGTGCAAAACCCTGACGCCAGCGTTCGCGAGCGTGCAGGCGCGCGTCGTGCAAGGCTTCGCCGGTGATGCAGTCGGCTGCCGGGCTGCCGGTCAGGACCGCGCGCAGCTCGTCGAATAGCAACGGGAGCTGGTTGATGAGTCCCACCGCCGCATTGCGGTTGCGCTGCCTGAGACGCAGATGCCGGCTGACCTTGCGCAGCCAGCGGCGCAAGATTGCAGAACGGTGTCGCGCAAGATGATCGGCAACGAGGGAGCCGACCCGCGATGGCCCTTCTCCCACTGTCGCCTCCGTGCACCGAAATCGGCAAGAAACCCTGACCGCAGGGATAGCGCTGCGCAAGTCCCGCACCCGGGAACTAGACGGAGGACGTCGAATACGTCAGACAAGAAGGCCTGGGCGCCGATCCCCGTACAGCGCCCGCGCGCCCAATCAATGGATCAGTGCCCTTCGACGACCGCTACACGGCCGGACGCGCTTCTTCGCGCAGTCCCGAGATCAGCTCGGCGTTGAAAGCGGCCAGGTCGTCGGGTTTCCGGCTGGTAATGAAATTGCCGTCGCGCACGACCCGCTGATCGACCCAGGTCGCGCCCGCGTTGCGGAGATCGTCCTGCAGCGTCGGCCAACTCGTCATCGTGTGTCCGCGAACGATGCCCGCCGAAATGGGCAGCCAGCTACCGTGGCAAATGATCGCGATGAGCTTGTTCGACGCGTTGGCCTGCTTCACGAAAGACTGCGCCTCGGGAATGAGGCGAATCGCGTCGGAGTTCACCACGCCGCCCGGAAGCACGACAGCGTCGTATTCGTCGGCTCTCGCATCGGCGAACGTGCGGTCGACGTTGACTTTGTCGCCGATGTCGACGTGCCGGAAGCCCTGGATTTGACCGGTCTGCCCGGAAATCACGTCGACTTCCATGCCTGCTTCTTTCAACGCGCGCTGAGGCTCGGTCAACTCCGCCTCTTCGAAACCGTCGACCGCCAGGATAGCGACGCGGCACTTCTTCATCTCGCTGGTCATTGCATCTGCTCCTCATCGGTGGTGCGGGACGCAGCGGCGCGCGAGGCAGAACGATTCCCTGTCTGTCCCGCCACCGCAGCGTCCCTGTTTCAGCAAGCCTCCGGCGATACGTTACGGCGAGGTGCGCGGCTGCGTCGTTGTCCCCATGCCGTTGCTGTTGCCCTGGTTGCGGTAAGTCGATGGTGCGGGACTGGTCGTGGCGTTGCCGGTTCCCATGTCCGTGCCGTTGCCCGTCGCGCCAGCGGCGCCGCTGTTGCCCATGCCGCCATATCCACCGGTGCCCGCGGCACCGCCGCTGCCGCCCGGCGAAACACCCGCCGCGCCGCCACCATCGCCGCCGCCACCGCCCGTGCCACCGCCCGCCCCCGCTGCGCCCGCACCTGCCCCGCCGGCCCCTCCGCCTGCGCCGCCGCCCGCACCCCCGCCTCCCCCGCCGGCCGCATAAGCGGCGGAGCACAGCATCAGCGAAAGGGCGTATGCCACGGTTCTCATCATCGATCTCTTCATGATCTGTTCTCCTACGTAATGGTTGAGGTTCAAGGTACGGCGCGCCGTCTCCTTCGGCACGTCGCGCTCGCACATGGAAAGCGCAAACCCTGTGCCGACCCGCCCTCGCAACGGCCGCGGAACGGGGCTTGCGAGCCTCCATGCAGAGCGTTTGCAGGCTCGGATCGCGCGTCATATCGTGCGGGTCGCCGCCGTGCGAACGGGAGGTATCCACCACAAGGCGGAGGAATCCATGTCACAAATCATCGCAGCGCGGTTTACGACGTTCGATGCCGCCGATACGGCCAGAAAGCGATTGCTGGCGAACCAGTTCGTCGAGGAGGACGTGGCCGAGTTCTTCGTGAATCCGAGTGGCCAACACGCGCGCTATCCGATCGGCGGAGACGCGTACGCCGACCCTCAGGCACGGCCCGCGGGAATCGGGGCGACCAGCGGAGGCGCGCTCGGCGCGGTCGTCGGTGCGGCGGTCGCAGCCGTGCTCACCTTCCTGGTATTTCACTCCGTTCTGGTAGCGGCGGTCGCAACGCTCCTCGGCCTGTACATCGGAACCCTGATCGGCGCCCTGGTGCTGGCGCGCGGCGGCAGACGCGCCGACGAACCCGAAGCCGTCCCCAACAGCGTGCCGCACGAGCGCGAATCCGGCGTGATGCTGGCCGTGCACGTGAATTCCGCGATGCAGCCGCGCGCAATCCGCGTGCTACGCGAATCTAATGCTCAGGATATCGAAATAGCTGACGGAAAGTGGCAGGACGGGCGATGGGCCGATTTCGACCCGACACGGATGGTGAATCCGCTCAATAGCGAGGGCTCCGCGCCTGCCAGCGCAGCAGCGGCAACGCGCTGAAGGCTTCGCGGGGCGATGCGGCGAAGGCATCGCCGCTCCAGTAACGAACTCACGCAGGGTCCATACCTGGCGCCCCGCGTGAGCCGTGGCCCTGCTGCTGCGGCACGGCCGTTGCTTGCTAAAAAGTACGCGAAGCATGGGACCGCAACCGGTGCGGTCGAGGAGAGCCATCATGCCCGAACGCAAAGTCATCGAACGCGCTCGCGCCGACAAGCGCGCAGGAAAATCGCCGAGCACGCAGGCAGGCGAATTCGTCAAGGATGAAATCGATCGTGTACGCGCCGGCAAACATGGCGTGCGCTCCGCGAAGCAGGCAATCGCCATCGGTTTATCGAAAGCACGGCGCGCCGGCGTCGACCTCAAGCCCCCGGCAAAGGGCAAGACCAGCGAAGCCACGCGCAAGAAGGCCCAGCAGGACACGGCGAAGGGACAAGGCAAGCAAAAGGCGAGCGCCAGCACGGAATCCAGGAGCAAGCGCTCGCGCACCACCACTGCCGTACTGAAGCGCGAGAGCCGGCAAGGCGCATCGAGCGAGGCGATGTCGGCGCAATCGAAGGAAGCGGCTGCGCGCAGGCCAGCCGCGAGCCGTTCGGCGGCGGCGAAGAAAGCCGCGCAAACGAAGGGGGCGGCGGGACGCTCGGCGGCAGCCAAAAAGGCGGCGCAAACGCGCGCGGCGCGGGCTCGCCAGGGACATCACTGAGTGGGCCGTCGCGTGCACAGCCGCTTGAATCGCGCATGATCGACGCTCGCTCCCAGGGCGCGTCATCGTGAGCAACGCACAGGGGCTCTATGCGGCGCGCCGCCGTTTGCTCGCAACGCAATCCCCAGCGGGGAGCGTTGTAAAAGCGTGCAGGTAAGCGTTGAAATAGCACGAGCAAACGCACGTATGCGCGCCGTCGCCATGGGCACGCAGGTGCGCCATCCCGCAGGTGCGTCCTCGCCCGGCGGCGGCCTGGTCGCAGCCTTGCATTGCGCCGGCGCCGCTTGCCGATCCGCGCGTCCGCGCGCCGCGGGCAAGGCAGTTGCGCACCCGCCCGTGAAGCCCCGGTCCGCTCGTCCGGGGCAGCGCAGCCGTCAGCGTTATCTTCCCGATAGAGGCCGTCATGCATACCGTCACACGAACGGAACCCCCCGATACGGCCGCCGCGCTCGCCGGGATCGTGCCCCTCGAACTGACGATCAACGGCGCGCGCCACGCGCTGCGCCTCGAGCCCTGGACCAGCCTGCTCGATCTGCTGCGCGAACACTTGCAGCTCACGGGCACGAAAAAGGGCTGCGACCATGGCCAGTGCGGCGCGTGCACGGTGCTCGTGAACGGCACGCGCATCAACGCCTGTCTCGCGCTGGCCGTCGCGCTCGACGGCGCGGAGATCACCACGGTGGAGGGCCTCGCCCGGGACGGCGAGCTTCACCCCATGCAGCAGGCTTTCGTCGATCACGACGCGCTCCAGTGCGGCTATTGCACGCCCGGCCAGATCTGCTCGGCGCTCGGCCTGCTCGCCGAGGGCCACGCGCACTGCCGCGACGATGTGCGCGAGCAGATGAGCGGCAATCTATGCCGCTGCGGCGCGTACGTGAACATCGCCAATGCCGTCGACGCCGTCCGACGCGAGCAGGCCTGCAGCCAACCGGACAGCGCGGCGAACGGGCAGCCAACTAACGCCGCGCGGGAGCACACGCGATGAACCGCTTCTCGTACGCCCGCGCGACGAGCGTCGCCGATGCCATCCGCCTGCATGGCGCCACACCCACCGCGCAGTTTCTCGCGGGCGGCACGAATCTCGTCGATCTGATGCGCGAAAACGTCTTGCGTCCCGCCGCCGTCATCGACATCAACCGGCTGCCGCTGCACGACATCGAGCCGACGCAGCAAGGCGGCTTGCGTATCGGCGCGCTCGTCACCAACAGCCAGCTCGCATGGGATGCGCGCGTGCGCGAGCGCTATCCGCTGCTTTCGCAGGCGGTGCTCGCGGGTGCGTCCGCGCAGATCCGCAATGCGGCCACGGTGGGCGGCAATCTGCTTCAGCGCACCCGCTGCGTCTACTTTTACGACCCGGCCACCTGTTGCAACAAGCGCGCGCCCGGCAGCGGCTGCGCGGCGCTCGACGGCGTCAACCGCATGCACGCGATCTTCGGGGCGAGCGAGCATTGCATCGCCACCCACCCTTCCGATATGTGCGTGGCGCTCGAAGCGCTCGACGCCACCGTGCACGTCGCCGGCCCGGCGGGCGCACGCACGCTGCCGTTCGGCGAGCTCTTGCGCCTGCCGGGCCACACGCCGCATCGCGAAACCACGCTCGGCGCCGACGAGCTCATCACGGCCGTCGAATTGCCGCGCGAGGGCTACCCGCGCCATGGCGTCTACCTCAAGGTGCGCGATCGCCAGTCGTACGCGTTCGCAGTGGTCTCGGTCGGGCTCGGCCTCAGGATCGAGGACGGGGTGGTGCGCGCATTCGGCTGCGCGCTGGGCGGGGTCGCGCACAAGCCGTGGCGCGACCGGCAAGCGGAAGCGCTGGTCACGGGAGCTTCCGTGGACGACGCGCTCGCCGTCGAACGATTCGCCGATGCGCTCGTCGCGCGCGCGGATGCGCGCCCCGGCAATGCGTTCAAGGTGGACCTCGCGCGGCGCGCCATCATGCGTGCGTTCGAACTGGCGCTGGCGCCGCAAGCCGACGCCGCCGGCGCGCCGGATGAGGAGGATCGCGAATGAACACGCCAGTTCGATCGCACGGCGCGCGGATCGGCGCACCGCTGTCGCGCGTGGATGGCCGCAGCAAGGTGACCGGCGCCGCGCGCTATGCCGCCGAATTCGCGGCACCGGGCCTCGTCTACGGGGCCATCGTCAACGCGACGATTGCACGCGGCGAAATCGTCGCCATCGACGCGAGCGCCGCGCTCGCGCTGCCCGGTGTGGTGCACGTGCTGACGCACGAGAACCGCCCCGCTTGCGCCGAGGATCCCAAGGCCTGGAAGGATCAAATCGCGCCGGGCGGCGCGCCGTTTCGCCCGCTCGCCGACGCGCACATTCTCTTCGCGGGCCAACCGGTCGCGCTCGTGCTCGCGGAGTCGCTCGAACTGGCGCACCACGCGGCGACGCTCGTGCACGTGCACTATCGCCGCGACGCGCACCGGACCGAACTCACGCACGCGCTCGAAGACGCCGTCACGCCGTCGAACGAGAAAGGCGGCTTCGAGCCGCCGCCAGCGCCGCGCGGCGAGGCATGGAAGGCCCATGCGCGCGCCCCCGTGCGCACGGACGCTTTCTACATGACGCCGGTGGAGTTTCATCAGCCGATGGAGATGCACGGCTGCACGATCGTGCCTTCCGCGGATGGCCGCTTTACCGTCTACGAAAAAACCCAGGGTGTCCTGAATACGCAGCGCTATCTGACGCAGGTCTTCGGCTTGCCCAGCGAACGCGTGCGGGTGGTCTCGCCGTTCGTCGGCGGCGCGTTCGGCTCGGGGCTTCGCCCGGTATACGATTTACCGCTCGCGATGATGGCGGCGCGCGCGCTGCGCCGTCCCGTTCGCGTGGCGCTCACGCGCGCGCAGATGTTCACGCACTATCACCGGCCCGGGACGATCCAGCGCGTGGCGCTCGGTGCGCAGCGTGACGGCCGTCTCGATGCGATCGTCCACGAAGCCGTAAGCGAAACTTCGCGCTTCGAGGACTATACCGACGTGGTCGTGAACTGGGCCGGCCAGCTCTATCAGGCGAATCACGTTCAGCTTGGCTACATGCTCGGGCGGCTCGACGTCCCCACGCCCTCGGACATGCGCGCACCCGGTGCGACGCAAGGCATCTTCGCGCTCGAATGCGCGATGGACGAGCTGGCCGTCGCGCTGGAGATGGACCCGCTCGAACTGCGCCTGCGCAACTTCTCGGACGAAGACGCCAACAAGCGCCGCCCCTGGTCGAGCAAGGCGCTGCTGGAATGTTACGCGCAGGGCGCGGAGCGCTTCGGCTGGGGCGGGCGCGCCCCACTGCCGCGAAGCATGCGCGAGGGCCACGAGCTCGTGGGCTACGGCATGGCAACCGGCGTCTGGGACGCCATGCAGACCGAAGCCAGTGTGCGCGCCGTGCTCGGGGCCGATGGCCGCCTCGCGCTCGCGAGCGCCACGGCCGACATCGGCACGGGCACCTACACCGCGATCTCGCAGATCGCCGCCGATGCGCTGCATCTGCCGATCGAGGACGTCGAGTTCACGCTCGGCGATACGTCCTTGCCGCGCGCGCCCATCGAGGGCGGGTCGTGGACCGTTTCGTCGGTCGGCAGCGCCGCATGGGTCGCGTGCATGCGGCTGCGCTCGCGGCTCGCGCAACTGTTGCTCACGCACGGCGGCGTGGCCTTCGCCAATCTCGACCCCGCCGCGCTCGGCGAGCAGCTCGACATCCGGGACGGCGAGGTGCGCCTCGGCGCGCACGAGGGCGCGCCGCGCGTGGCCCTCGCCGACCTGCTCGCGCACGCGGGCATGAAGTCGCTCGAAGAACAGCTCACGCTCGAGCCAGATGAGCGGCAAAAGGACTACACGTCGGCCACGCATTCGGCGGTGTTCGCCGAGGTGCGGGTTGACGAATCGCTCGGCCAGATCCGTGTGGCGCGCGTGGTGAGCGCGATTGCGGCGGGCCGCATCATCAATCCGAAAACGGCCGCCAACCAGATCGCGGGCGGCGTGGTCTGGGGCATCGGCATGGCGCTGCACGAGCAGGCGCAATTCGATCACTCGCTCGGGCGCGTGATGAACCACAACCTGGCCGACTACTACATGCCCGTGAACCGCGATGTCGATGCGATCGACGTGCTGTTCGTCGACGAGCACGACGACGTGGTCAACCCGCTCGGCGCGAAGGGCGTGGGCGAGATCGGCGTGGTGGGCGTGGCCGCGGCGATCGGGAACGCGATCTACCACGCAACGGGCAAACGCGTGCGCGACCTGCCGGTCACGCTCGAAAAGCTGCTGTGATTCGAGGGAGCACGTCAACATGAAACCGTCTCCCGTCACGCGCCTCGAAGCACGCGCCTTCAAGATTCCGACCGATGGCCCCGAGTCCGATGGGACCATTGCCTGGGACGCCACCACGCTCGTCGTCGTCGAAATCGACGCGCTCGGCAAAACGGGCATGGGCTACACCTACGCGCATGCGAGCGCGCGCTCGCTGATCGCGTCCGTGCTCGCCGACGAAGTGCGCCGTCACGACATCTTCGACATCGGCCGCATCGGGCTCGCCATGCAGCGCGCCGTGCGCAATATCGGGCGGCCGGGCATCGCGGCATGCGCGATATCCGCAGTCGATGGCGCGCTGTGGGATCTCAAGGCGAAGGCGCTCGACCTGCCGCTCGCCACGCTGCTGGGCAAGCAGCGCGATCGCGTGCACGTCTACGGCAGCGGCGGGTTCACGAACTACGACCTCGCGAGGCTCACCCAGCAACTGGGCGGCTGGGTCGAGGAAGACGGCTGCGCCTGGGTCAAGATGAAGGTCGGTACCTCGCCGCGCGACGATCCCGCGCGCGTGGAAGCCGCGCGGCAAGCCATCGGCGAGGCGGGCCTGTTCGTCGATGCCAACGGCGCCTACGACGCGACGCAGGCCGGGCGTCTCGCCGCTTCCTTCGCGCGCCAGGGAGTGGAGTGGTTCGAAGAGCCGCTCTCCTCCGACGACCGGCGCGGACTCGCCGCGCTGCGCGCACGCTTGCCCGACGGCATGGCGCTCGCCGCCGGCGAATACGCGTGGACCGCCGACGACAACCGCGCGCTGCTCGAAGCGCACGCCGTCGATGTGCTTCAGGCAGACGCCACGCGTTGCGGCGGCATCAGCGGTTTCCTCGCGGCCGACGCGCTGTGCGACGCCTGGCATACGCCGCTCTCGGCGCACTGCGCACCGGCGCTGCATCTGCATGCCGCGTGCGCGGCACGGCGGCTGCTGCACATCGAGTGGTTCCACGACCACGCACGCATCGAGGCCATGCTGTTCGATGGCGCGCCGCAAGTCAAGGACGGCGCGATCGCTCCCGATCTCTCGCGGCCCGGTTGCGGGCTTGCACTGCGCCACGCGGATGCGAAACGTTACGAGGTTTCCTGAACGATGACTGTCAATCAGCACGCCGGAGCAGTCTGGCTATGACGCAGGCCACCCGGATCGCGGCCGGTCTTGCCAGCGTGGCCGCGGGCGCCGCGCTCGCGGCATTCGCGACACGCAACTTGCGTGAGGCAAAGCAGGCGCCGGATACGGACAAGCACATTGCCGCCGCGCGCACGTTCAACCACGGCGCGGCGCTCCTCGCGCTCTCCTCGCTCACCGACAGCGCGATGGAGCACTATCGCGGCTCGTTCGAGAACCGGGTGATGTACCTGCCGCTCGCGAGCGCGCTCGCGGCGCTCGGCGCAAGCCTGCACGGCGGCGCGGACCGCAGCGGCGCATCGCAGGTGCTGCGCCATGGCATCCAGTGGGGCGCGGCCGCAACGGGCGTGGCCGGCACGGCGTTTCACGTCTACAACGTCACCAAGCGGCCGGGCGGGCTGAGCTGGCACAACCTCTTTTATGGCGCGCCCGTCGGGGCGCCCTTCGCGCTGCTGCTTTCCGGCGTGCTAGGCGCTATCGCCGAAAATCTGCGCGACGAGCCCGCGAACGATCCGCGACTCTTCGGCATGCCCGCCGGCAAGGCGCTCGCCCTCGTGGCCGGCGCGGGACTGATCGGCACTGCTGCCGAAGCCGCGCTGCTGCATTTTCGCGGCGCGTATCAGCATCCGGCGATGTATGCGCCGGTCACGGTGGCGCCCATCGGCGCGGCCCTGCTGATGCACACCGCGCTCGCCGCGCGCGGGCAGGCACGGCGCGTGAGCCCGTTCGCGCGGCTGTGGCTGCGTCTCACCACGCTGCTCGGCTTTGCAGGCGCAGGCTTTCACGCGAACGGCATCGCGCGCTCGCAAGGCGGATGGCGCAACTGGTCGCAGAATCTGCTCGCCGGTCCCCCGCTGCCCGCGCCGCCCGCATTCAGCGCGCTGTCGATCGCGGGGCTCGCCGCGCTGCGCATGAGGGAGACCGAAGTGTGAACGCGCACGACTACCCCCCGTACCCCGGCTACGATGTGCTCGCCAAACGCGATACGCCGTCGTGGGACGACGCCACGCGCCGTGTCATCGATGCGCGCATGTCGACACCCAACGCCGCGCGCTTTCTCGGCCCCGCGCAATGGCGCACGCTCGTGGCGCTCTGTGAGTGCGTGATCGCGCAGCCGCAGCACGGCACGCCCGCCGCGCAGGACGCGCACGGCCCCGCACGGGTGAGCGTTGCCGCGCTCGTCGACGGCAAGCTCTTCGACAATCGCGGCGACGGCTATCGCGACAGCCGCCTGCCCCCGCTGCGCGAAGCGTGGTCGATCGGCCTTGCTGCGCTCGACGTCGAAAGCCAGCGCGAAGCGCACGCACCGTTCGCGGACCTCGACGCCGCCCGCCGGCATGCGCTCATCGAACGGATGCAGCGCGGCGAACTGCATTCGCGCGCATGGCAAGGTATGCCCTGCGATGTGTTCTTCGCCAAGCGCGCGCTCCACGACATCTGCGCGGCCTTTTACTCGCATCCCGCCGCCTGGAGCGCGATAGGCTTCGGCGGGCCGGCGAATCCGCGCGGCTACGTGCGTCTCGTCGCCGACCGGCGCGATCCATGGGAAGGCATCGAAGCGATCGACGAGAGCGACGCCGCGCAAGCAGCGGCGCGGCGCGGGAACGACCATGTCCGCTAATGCGTCCTCGTTGGAATCGGCCTTTGCCTCGCCGCGCGGCAAGCATGGCCGCGCGCCGGACGTCTTCCGGCCCGGTGGCTGGGTCCCGATGCGCGAATACGCGCTAGACGACCCGGTCGACTTCGCGATCGTGGGCACCGGCGCGGGCGGCGCGACGCTCGCCTGCCGCCTTGCCGAGGCCGGCTTTCGCGTCGTCGCGTTCGACGCGGGCGCGTGGTGGCGTCCGCTGGAGGAATTCGCCTCCGACGAGACGCATCAGGCCAAGCTCTACTGGACCGACGAGCGCATCTGCGACGGCGACAACCCCTTGCAGCTCGGCAGCAACAACAGCGGCAAGGCGGTGGGCGGCAGCATGGTGCACTTCGCCATGGTGTCGCTGCGCTTTCGGCCCGAGTGGTTCAAATCGCGCACGCTGCTGGGCTATGGCGCGGATTGGCCGCTCGACTGGCGCGAGATGTGGCGCTACTACACCGAGGTCGAGCGCGTGCTCGGCATCGCCGGACCGGTGCGCTACCCCTGGGGACCGAAGCGGCCCCGCTATCCGTACCGCGCACACGAAGTCAACGCGGCCGGGCTCGTGCTCGCGCGCGGCGCCGAGGCGCTGGGCATCGCGTGGTCGCCCACGCCGCTCGCCACGCTCTCCGCTCCGCGCGGCGACGCGCACCAGTGCGTCTATCGCGGCTTCTGCGTCGTCGGCTGCGCGACCAATGCGAAACAGAGCGCGCTCGTCACGTGGATCCCGCGCGCGGTTCGCGCCGGCGCCGAGATTCGCGATCTCGCCATGGTGGGACGCATCGAAACCAACGCGTGCGGCCGTGCGGCCGGCGTGCATTTCCATCGCGAAGGCCACTGGCATTTTCAGCGTGCTCGCAACGTGGTCGTGGCCGGCTACGCGATCGAAACGCCGCGTCTCTTGCTGATGTCGGCCAATGGCCGCTTTCCCGATGGGCTCGCCAACCGCTCGGGCCTCGTCGGCAAGTATCTGATGGTGCAGGCCAACCAGGCCGCGTGGGGCACGATGAAAGAGGAGATCCGCTGGTACAAGGGACCACCCTCGCTCGCGCTGACCGAGCACTGGAACTACACCGATCGCGGCAAAGACTTCTTCGGCGGCTATTGCTACATGAGCCAGGGGCCGCTTCCGGTCGTGTGGGCGGGCATCCAGGCAGGCCGCGGGCTCTGGGGAGAGGCGCTCGCGCGCGAGATGGCGAAATACAATCACCAGGCAGGACTGAAGATCGTTGGCGAGACGCTGCCGCAGGAGCGCAACCGCGTCACGCTCGCCGAAGAGAAGGACGCCCTCGGCCTGCCCATCGCGCGCGTGACCTGGTCGATGTGCGAGAACGACAAGCGGCTCGTGCGCCACTCGCTCGACTATATGAGCCGGGCGCTGGAGGCGGCAGGCGCCACCGCTATCTGGACCCAGGACGACGACACCTGCCATCTGAACGGCACCGCGCGCATGGGATTCGACGCGCAAACGAGCGTCGTGAACGCCGACTGCCGTAGCTGGGACATTCCGAATCTGTGGATCTGTGACGGGTCCGTGTTTCCGACCGTGGGCGGCGTCAACCCTTCGCTGACGATCCAGGCGATCGCCTGCCGCGCCGCCGACCGGATCAAGGCGCTCGCGGCGCGCGGGGAGTTGTGAGCGCGCCGCAGTTGTCGTTGCATAAGCGATTACGTCTTCTTCCCCGGCAATACGGTCGCCATCACCTGGCGCGCCGTATTCGCGATCACGCCGCCCTCTTCCGGATCCCCCTCCATCAGCGTGCGCGCGAAATGGCGCGCCTGATCGAGCGTCACGTGTGGCGGCAGCGGCGGCACCTCCGGATCGGTCTTCACCTCCAGCACCACGGGGCGAGACGCCGCGAGCGCGTCCTCCCACGCATCGCCGAGCCGTTCGCCGTCGTCCACGTAGATGCCCGCGAGCCCGAGCAGTTCGGCGAAACGGTGATACGGCACGTCGGGAATGCGCTGCGACGCCTCGAACTTCGGATCGCCTTCCATCACGCGCTGCTCCCAGGTGACCTGGTTCAGATCCTCGTTGTTGAGCACCATGCAGATCCAGCGGTGATCGCTCCACGTTTTCCAGTACTTCGCGACCGTGATCAACTCGGCCATGTTGTTCATCTGCATCGCGCCGTCGCCCACCAGCGCGATCACGGGACGGTGCGGATACGCGAACTTCGCGCCGATCGCATACGGCACGGCCGCGCCCATCGAGGCGAGACCGCCCGAGAGCGAGCACTTCATGCCGCGCCGGATCTTCAGGTCGCGCGCGTACCAGTTTGCACAGGAACCCGAATCGCTCGTGAGAATCACGTCGTCGGGCAGGCGCGGCGAAAGCTCCGTGAACACGCGCTGCGGATTCACGCGGCCGCCCGTGCCGGCGCGCGCGCGCTCATCGAGCACGCGCTGCCAGCGGCCGTTCGCGTGGACGATGCGGTCGCGCCAGCTGGCCGCATCCTTCTGGTCGAGCAGCGGCAGCAGTGCGCGCAACGTGGCCGCGCTGTCGCCCACGAGGCTCACCTCCATCGGGTAGCGCACGCTGAGCATTCCGGCGTCGATGTCGATCTGCACGCCGCGCGCGTCGCCCTCCTTCGGAAGAAATTCCGAGTACGGAAAGCCGGAGCCGACCATGAGCAGCGTGTCGCATGCGGACATCATCTCGTCCGTCGGCTTCGTGCCGAGCAAACCTATCGAGCCCGTGACCCATGGCAGATCGTCGGGCACCGCGGCCTTGCCGAGCAGCGCTTTCGCGACACCCGCGCCCAGCCGGTCGGCCACGGCGATGACTTCATCGGTCGCATTCATGGCGCCGGCGCCCACGAGCATCGCCACGCGGCGGCCCGCGTTGAGCACCTCCGCCGCGCGCGCGAGATCCTCGTGGCGCGGCACGACCTCGGGAGCCACATACCCCACGCCCGAATGCGCCGTGCCATGCTTGCGCGGAGGCGGCTCGTACTCGAGCTCCTGCAGGTCGTTCGGCAGGATCAGCGCGGTAACGGTACGCCGCGACAATGCGATGCGCACCGCGCGGTCCACCATGTGCCGCACCTGCGCCGGCACGCTCGCCTGCTGCACGAAGGCGCCCGCCACGTCCTTGAACATCGCGGCGAGATCGACCTCCTGCTGGTAGTGCGCGCCCAGCGCCGCGCGCGCCTGCTGCCCGGCGATGGCGAGCACCGGCATGTGGTCGAGCCGCGCGTCGTAGAGACCCGTGAGCAGATGGGCGGCCCCCGGCCCCGACGTGGCGATGCACACACCCAGTTCGCCCGTGAACTTCGCGTGGGCGCTGGCCATGAAGGCCGCCATTTCCTCGTGGCGCGCCTGCACGAACGCGATCTTTTCGCCGCTGCGCCGCAGGGCGCCGAACATGCCGTTGATGCCGTCTCCCGGATAGCCGAACATGCGGCGCACGCCCCACTGATAAAGACGCTCGACGATGAAATCGCTCACTGTAGTCGCCATGACTTGCCCCCTTAACGCAACGTTGAGTCACGCCGCAAACGGCGCGCCTGTCGGCGCGGCGTAACCTCTCATCTCTGCGCGTGCCAGTACTGGGTCATCGGGCCGTGCTCGCCATAGATCGGGTCGCGCGGCGGGAACGGCAGCGCCTGCATGTCGCGCTGTTCCTTCGGTGTCAGCGCGTCGCGGCGGATGTCCCATTGCTGGCCTCGCGGATAGCCGCCCACCACCTGGAAGCCGCCGCGTCCTTCCAGCAGGCAGTGGCCCGTTCCCGCCGGCAACAGCAGTGCGTCGCCGGCCGCCACGCGCACGGTGTGGCCTCCGGGCCCGCCGAGCATCAGTTCCGCCGTGCCCGCGACGACGCCCATCACTTCGTGCGCGGTCGAATGAAAGTGGTGGTAGTCGAACACGCTGTCTCGCCACTGCATGGGCCAGCCATTGCGCTCGAAACGCCGGTCGAATGCGTCGCAGAGTCTGTCCGGGTCGTCGGCCGGAAGCACGTGCCGGTACAGGATCACGGCAAGGGCCTGATTGTTCGGCACCCAAGCGTTGGGCGGCAGCCGCAGCACGCGATATTCGCCGTCGGCCGTCGCCGGGTCTGCATGGACTGCGCTGCGATCGGAATTCCCCATCGTCAATCCCCCTTCGGGCCGATGCCCGTGTCTTGCATGCTGTCCGGATCGTCGATCGAGTCCGGCAAGATGTCGTCGTCGGGACGGAGGTTTTCGTCCCCATCCGCAGCGGCGCGCTCGCCCGTGCCAGAGCGGTCGCTGTCGCTGTGCGCTTCTTCTTCGCCAGCTTCCAGTGCGTGTTCGTCGAGTTCCGTGTCGCGGTCGAAATCGTGGCGCTTCGCGCCTACAGTGTCGCTGCCGGTATCCGACGAATCGCCGGGGCCCAGCGCCTCGTTGTCATGCCCTGGGGCATTCTCGGGTTGAACCGGTTCGTTGTCGGGGTCGAGCGTGCTCATGAAAGGCCTCCTTGGTTCAGGCACCGCGTCTGCCGCGTGCCCGCGTGCATTACGCGCCGCGGCGCGCGGGTGCCCTTGCTTGCGCGCAGAACACGTGCCACGCGCGATGACCGTTCGCAGTGAACGTAGCCGCGCAGGCACGAAGGCTGCTCTTCTGCAAACGCAACGATATGGAGGACAACCATGGAATCGAAGGCAACGAGCATGGCGCGCGAAGTCGCGGGCGAAGCGAAGGATCTGGCGGGCGACGTCCTTGACGATCCGGAAATGCGCCTCTATGGCAAGGCAAAAGCGCTGTGCGGAAAATCGCAGCGCCTCGCGGCCAACGCGGCGGATGCCGCGCGCGATACGGTCTCGGAAAATCCACTGTCGATGCTGGGCGTGGCTGCGGGAATCGGCGTTCTGGTTGGCGCGTGGTGGGCCGCTAGCCGGAAGTGAGCATCTTTGCGCAAGGGAGGACAAAGCGCAGGGGCTCAATACATCAGCGGCGGGATACGGCGGCGCGGGCATGATCCGCTTTGGCACCGCGCCAGAACGGTTGCAATTTCGTGCGTGGCGTTTGTAAATTCATTCGCCGAAGTGATTCCCGAATTTCGCCTGGCACCGTGAGTGCCCGCATCGGCGTGCCATGGCACCGGGTTTGCTCAATCAACCGTTGCTCCGCCGCCATGCCTTTCCGGGCACGCGTTGCGCCCCTGCCAGGAGTCACGCTAATGTCACAAGCCCAAGCCGCGTCCCCATCCTCCCACGACCTCGACCACCTCGCCATCGACACGATTCGCACCTTGTCGATGGACGCCGTGCAAAAAGCCAACTCGGGACATCCCGGCACACCGATGGCGCTGGCGCCGCTTGGCTACCGGCTCTGGCAATACCACCTGCGCTACGATCCGGCCGCGCCGTCGTGGCCCAACCGTGATCGCTTCGTGCTCTCGGTCGGCCATGCCTCGATGCTGCTGTACTCGCTGCTGCATCTCGCGGACGTCAAAGCCGAAGACGAGCACGGCAAGCCGACCGGCAAACCCGCTGTCCCGCTCGACGCAATCAAACAGTTCCGCCAGCTCGGCAGCGTGACGCCGGGCCACCCCGAATATCGCGTGACGAGCGGCGTCGAGACGACCACCGGGCCACTGGGCCAGGGACTCGGCAACAGCGTGGGCATGGCGATTGCCGAGCGCTGGCTCGAAACCCGCTTCAACCGCCCCGGCGCGGCACTGTTCGACTACCGTGTGTACGCGCTTTGCGGCGATGGCGATCTCATGGAAGGCGTGTCGCACGAAGCGGCGTCGCTGGCCGGGCATCTGCGGCTTTCCAACCTGATCTGGATTTACGACAGCAATCGCGTCACGATCGAAGGGCACACCGATCTCGCGTACAGCGACGACGTCGAAGCGCGCTTTCGCGGCTACCACTGGCATACGCTGCGCGTCGACGACGTCAACGACGCGAACGCGCTCGAAAGCGCGATCGAAGCAGCGAAGCGCGTCACCGACAAGCCGACGCTCATCGTCGTGAAGAGCATCATCGGCTGGGGCGCGCCGCACCGGCAGGATACGGCGGCGGCGCACGGCGAAGCGCTCGGCGAGGAAGAAGTCCGCCTCGCGAAGCGCGCCTACGGTTGGCCCGAGGACGCGCAGTTCCTCGTGCCCGACGGCGTGCGCGAGCATTTCGCCCAGATCATGGGCGCGCGCGGCAAAGCCCTGCACGAAGCGTGGCGCGAACGCCGCGAAGCCTATGCAAGGGACTACCCCGACCTCGCGAAGGAACTGGATCTCATGCTCGCGGGCCACCTGCCCGACGACTGGGACGCGGACATCCCCGCTTTCGAGGCCGACGAAAAAGGCATAGCGACGCGCGAGTCGTCGGGCAAGGTGCTCAACGCCATCGCGGCTCGCGTGCCGTGGATCGTGGGCGGCGCGGCCGATCTCTCGCCTTCGACGAAGACCGCGCTGAAATTCGAGGGCGCCCGCAGCTTCGAGCACGACAGCCACGCGGGGCGCAACCTGCACTACGGCGTGCGCGAGCACGCGATGGGCGCCGTCTCGAACGGCCTTGCGCTTTCGGGCCTGAGACCCTTCGCATCGACCTTCCTCATCTTCAGCGACTACATGAAGCCGCCGATACGCCTCGCGGCGATCATGGAGCTGAACGTCGTCTATGTGTTCACGCACGATTCGATCGGCGTGGGCGAAGACGGCCCCACGCATCAGCCGATCGAGCAGCTCGCCTCGCTGCGCGGTGTGCCTGGCCTCATGACGCTGCGTCCCGCCGACGCGAACGAAGTGGCGCAAGCGTGGCGCGTGGCGCTCGCGCAATCTCCGCAGTCGCATAAGCCGGTCTGCCTCGTGCTTACGCGCCAGCCGCTGCCGACCCTCGATCGCACGCGCTACGCGAGCGCGGAAGGCGTGCGGCGCGGGGCCTACGTGCTGGCCGACGCGCCCGCCGGCACGCGGCCCGAGGTGCTGCTGCTGGCGACGGGCAGCGAGGTGTCGCTATGCATCGACGCCTACGAAACACTCGAGCGCGAGGGCATCCACGCGCGCGTGGTGTCGATGCCTTCATGGGATTTATTCGAGCTTCAGGATCAGGCATACAAGGACGCGGTGCTGCCGCCCGACATCGATGCGCGCGTGGCTGTCGAGCAGGCCGCGACACTCGGCTGGGACCGCTATGCCGGGGGGCTCGGCGCACAAATCGTGATGCATACGTTCGGCGCCTCGGCGCCGCTCAAGGCGTTGATGACGAAATTCGGCTTCATGCCGGAACGCGTCGTCGAGGCGGCAAAAGAACAGATCGCCCGATGCAAGGCGAAATGAGGAGCGTGATACGCAGGAGAATGAAGCGCGACCGGGCACGATTGCCGCCACGGCCGCGCAAGATTCGGGCGCGTCGAACTACGCGGAATTTGCGGTACTCACTGCTGGGCGCCGACATTCTGCGCAAGCGACTGCGCCATGCGGTAGTGCTCTTCGATGGTGGGCAGCGCCTTTTGTGCGGCACGCTTCAACGCGTCGTTCTGGCCATCGCTGATTTCCTTCTGAAACGCCGCCACGGCTTCCTTATGACCTTCGAGTCCCACCTTTTGCGCGTAGGCCTTGTCGAATGCCTCGCCCTTCAGCGAGCGCAGCGAATCGAGCACGGACGTGTCCGAGTTGTCCTTGGGCACGGTCACGCCGTGGGGCGCGGCCATTTTCAGCTGCGCGGTGAGCTTCATGTGATCGGCCATCATGTGCTCGGCGAACTTGTGCACGTCCTTGTTGTTCGTGTTGTGCATGGCGAGCTTGGCCGCGTCGATTTCCGTGGACGACGACATCGAGGCCGCCTGCACGAAATCACGGTCGGGGCCCGGCAGCGGATTGGCCGCCGTGGTGGCAGCGGCCTGCGTTTGCTGCGCGACGGACGGCAGCGGCGCAGCGACGAATCCTGCGCAAATCAGCATGGCGAGAGCGAGTTTCATGGAAGTATCCTCCGTTTGATTGTCAGGCGACTTTGCGCACTTCGGGCGTTTCGAGCGCTGGCTACGACTCCCTGCGACTGGAGCGCTGTGTCGTGCCGGGCGGTATCGGGTTCTTCTCCTGCGTCGAAGGCAGTTCGTTTTCCGAAGCAGGATGCTTGCGCTTTTCGCGTTCGTCCTTTTCGCCTGGCTCCGCACCCGCCGGAGGCGTCGCTGTCCTGTCGTCGTGTTCGAGCCCATGTCCTGCAGCGCAGATGCCGTTCTCGTTTCGCATGTCGGTTTCCCTGGGTGATGTGCCATCGTGAAGATGCATTCGCGGCATCGTTGCGCGATGCCATTACGATGCGCATCTGCTATACCCGTCACCCGCCTTGTCACTTATCGGAATCGTCGCGGCCGGTCGGTTCGTCCATGTCATCGGAGCTCGCGTTCGGGTCATGGCGTCGTGTGCCTTTTTCCTTGCCGTCGTCCTCGATCCTCGTCGCGCCGCCGCCCGCCGGCGCGTCGCTGGCGGGAAAGGACTCCTTGACTGCTTCGTCATACCTGGCTTCCTCGTGATTGTCCTTCTGCGTCGTTTTGGGTTTCATCATCGGTTCTCCTGAGTTAATCGACGCCAATCCTGATGCAAACCGGCTTGGCCTTCGGCGTATGCCATTGCTGGACAGCGCATGGCGCGGGCCTGAACATCGCCAACCGTCGACCATCAGCCGTTCTCCACGGTGCCCTCGCATGTGCGCGTACTTCGCATGGGCCGTGCCTCCGGCACGTCGCGTGCTCCAGCGCGTATGGCGTCGCGTGCCTCTCGCGACGAACGCTGCATAAGCGGGCGCGAGAACGGACATCCTGGCGACCCGAAAGCCCCTTTTCACCCGCCAGGAGCGTCAATGTCGCAAAGCGCCGAAACGAAAGAGCACGCTGCGGGCCCCGCTTCGCCGCACCTGGACGACAGCGAGCGCGATCAGGCATCCGCGCACAGTTCCCCGCGCGCGCTCGTCATTCACGAGATCATTCGCGAGGAAGGAGAAGCGGCGCTGGCCCGCCGTCCGCTTGCGCTGCTGTGGTCGGCGCTGGCCGCGGGTCTCTCGATGGGCTTTTCGTTCTATACGCAAGCGACGCTGAAGAGCAAGCTTTCCGCATTGCCCGAAGACACCGGCTCTCTGCTGGCCGCGCTGGGCTACTGTGTTGGCTTCATCATTGTCATGCTCGGCCGGCAGCAACTCTTCACGGAAAGCACCTTGACCGTCGTTCTCCCAGTGCTGACGCATCGCAATCTCAAGACCCTGATGGCCGCGCTCCGGCTTTGGCTGATCGTCCTCGTGGCGAACATCGCCGGCACGTGGATTTTTGCCGGACTGCTCTCGTTTCCGGTCTCCGCCGAACTGACTGCCAGTCTCCAGAAACTCGCGGGCGCAACGATCGAGGCCACCTTCGCCGCGACGACGCTCAAGGCGGTGTTCGCCGGCTGGCTGATTGCACTGACGGTGTGGCTCTTGCCCAATTCGAGGTCGGCCTCCGTCCTGATCGTCGGCATCATCACCTATGTCGTGGGCGCCTGCCAGCTTGCGCATGTCATTGCCGGCTCCGTCGAGGCTGCGTATCTCGTCATCGGCGGCAGCGCAGCGTTTTCCGACTACCTTCTCCGTTTCTTCGCGCCGACGTTACTCGGGAATACCGTTGGCGGAATGGCATTGGTCGGACTGCTCAATCACGCGTCCATCGCGCCGGAAATGAAACGCGGGGGATGAAACGTGACGGGCATGAAGCGCGATCTGCTACACCCGATCCGGGTCATCGCTCGTTGCACGGCGGGGCACGATGGCTTCAATGGCGTCGCGCAATTGCTCCTCGGAGAAGGGTTTGCGCAGATACTCGAAGTCGAACCCCACGCTTTGCGCCTCGGGCCGGTCGCCGCCCGAAGCCAGCACCACACGCAGATCGGGATTGCGTCGCCGCGCCTCGCGCGCGAGTTCGATGCCGGAGTCCCCGGGCAGTTGGACATCCGTAATCAGGATCGCCACGGGCCTCGCGTTCAGCACGTCGAGCGCCTCGTTGGCGTCGGCGGCCTGCAGAACCTCGTGGCCCGTTTGAGCAAGCAGTTCGCTCACCGCTTCGCGCGTTTGCGTTTCGTCGTCGACGAGGAGAAGCGACAACGGGCTCGCGGCTGTGCTGGCCTGGTCCGCCGACGCCTCGCGCCGCGATTGCGCCGCGTGCGGCTTGAGCAGCATGCGGCGAACCTTGGTCGCCAGCTGCTCGCGGCTATAGGGCTTGCTGAGCAAATGCACGCCCGGGTCCAGCCGGCCGCCATGGACCATCGCGTTGTGCGTATAGCCCGAGGTAAAGAGCACCTTGAGCCCCGGAACGATACGGGCGGCCATTCTCGCCATATCCACGCTTCGCGTCGTTCCCGGCATCACGACGTCGGAGAACAGCAAATCGATCTTGACGCCGCTGCGCAGGATCGCCAGTGCGCTATCGGCATCGTCCGCCCTGAGCACGGCGTATCCGAGTTCGGTGAGCATTTCGACGACCGTGGACTGGACGCGCTTGTCGTCTTCGACCACGAGTATCGTTTCCGATCCGCCGATGACCGCTTGCGGCGTCGATGGCGCCACTTCGGCCACCGGTTCCGTCGATCTCGGCAAATACGCTTTCACGGTGGTGCCGTGCCCGACTTCGCTATAGAGGCGCATGTGCCCGCCACTTTGCTTGATGAAGCCGTACGCCATGCTCAAACCGAGCCCCGTTCCCTCGCCTTCGGGCTTGGTCGTGAAATACGGCTCGAACGCGCGATCGCGAACTTCGGGCGGCATGCCCGTTCCCGTGTCGGTGATCGCGAGCATCACGTACTGCCCCTCGGAGACGTCGTCGGGCAGCGCGTGGTAGTGGCTGTCGAGCGTCGCGTTGGCGAGTTCGATGGTCAGCTTGCCGCCCCCAGGCATCGCGTCGCGCGCATTGATCGCGAGATTCAACACGACGTTTTCGAGGTGGTTGACGTCGACGAGCGTATTCCAGAGCCCGCCGTCGATCACCATTTCCACGGAGATCAGCTCGCCCAGCGCGCGCCGAAGCAGATCCTCCATATTGCGCAGCATCGAAGCCAGATTGATCACGGCGGGCTGCAACGCTTGCCGCCGGCCGAACGCGAGAAGCTGCGAAGCGAGGTTGGCGCCTTGCTCGACCGCTTCGATCGCGCGGTCGAGCCGTTCGCGCGACCACTTATCGCGGCCGTGCCGGCGCGCCAGCAGTTCGAGATTGCCGCGCATCACCTGCAGCACGTTGTTGAAATCGTGAGCCACGCCGCCCGTCAGCTTGCCGATGGCTTCCATCTTCTGCGCCTGCAAAAGCGCCGCCCGTGCGCTCTCGAGTTGCTCCTGCGCCACCTTGCGCTCCGTCACGTCGCGGGTGATCTTTGCGAAGCCAATGAGCT
The DNA here is from genome assembly GCF_000739815.1 of Paraburkholderia mimosarum LMG 23256 = NBRC 106338. Lineage (GTDB taxonomy): Bacteria > Pseudomonadota > Gammaproteobacteria > Burkholderiales > Burkholderiaceae > Paraburkholderia > Paraburkholderia mimosarum. Next base: position 351,772 of record NZ_BBJJ01000001.1, on the reverse strand, counting down.
TGCCGTCTTCGTCGCGAATCGCGTCGATGACGACGTTGGCCCAGAAACGGCTTCCGTCCTTTCTCACGCGCCATCCCTCCGTTTCGAAGCGTCCCTCGCGCGCGGCGGTTTCGAGCCCTCGCTCGGGCAGGCCGAGCGCGGCGTCTTCGGGGGTGTAGAACTTGCGGAAGTGCATGCCGACGATTTCACTGGCCTCGTAACCCTTGATACGGGCCGCGCCCATGTTCCAGTTCGTCACGATGCCTTCGGGCGAGAGCATGAAAAGCGAATAGTCGATCACGCCCTCCACGAGCAATCTGAACCGGCGCTCGCTGTCGCGCACGGCCTCGTGGACGAGTCGCTTGTCGGTCATGTCGCGGACGATCTTCGCGAATCCGCTGAGCGTGCCATCGGCGGCCCATAGCGGCGTGATCGACACGCTCGCCCAGAAGCGCGAACCGTCCTTGCGCAACCGCCAGCCTTCGGTTTCGCAGCTGCCGTAGTCGCGGGCGGTTTGCAATACCGCGTCGGGCACGCCTGCCTCGCGGTCCTCAGGGAGGTAGAACGTCGAAAAATGCTTTCCGATGATCTCCGGTGCGCTGTACCCCTTGATGAGCGCGGCCCCGGAATTCCAGCTCGAAACCACGCCGGACTCGCTCAGACGAAAGATCCCATAGCCGGTCACGCGCGCGACCAGCGCCTTCTCCCATCCCGAAACCGGATCCTCAGGGAACGTCCCGGTCATGCAAAGCTCCTTTTTCGCCTGGCCGCCGGCGAGAGGCCGGAGGATTCCGGTTCACCGACGACCGGCATGTGCTTCACCAGGTGTGACGGCGCGCTCAAAGACGCCTTCCGCGAAAGAAGAGACTGCTGACAAAGCGATTCATCACGCGTCTTGCTTCCTGGTGCGCAGATTGCATGCCGCGCGGCGATCGCGCGCAACAAAGCGCGCAACAAGGCGCATGGCAAAGCGAATGCGCAGCGGGACCGCTCAGCGCACATGCCGCGCGTCGTGCGCACTGGCGTATTCGTTCACCTCGCCGGTGAGCCATGCCACGAACGTTCGCGCGCCCAGCTCACCGTGGCTCGTGGCGTCCCGTGCACGCGCCGGTGTTTCGAAGATGACCTTGCCTTGCGGTGCGTCGGCAAGCGCGACTGGCGTGTCCGCGAGATTGAGCGCGATCGCGAGCGTTTCGCCGTCGCCCAGTTTCCAGCGGGCGAACAGGGCCTTCTCAGCGAGGATGTCGGCACCGAGCGCTTTCGCGCCCTTCAGCCGCGGCGTGACGAACTTCGCTCGCACGGTCAGCGCCGACCGATAGAAGTGCAGCCAGTCGAGGCGATCGAGTTCATCTTCCTTGTCGGCCATATTCGGCGATGACCTCTCGAACGTTCGCTTGTCGTTGGGATCCGGAATTTGCGCACGGCGCTTTTCATCGGCGAAGGCCGAAAACTTCGCGAATTCGCGGCGACGGCCCGCGCAGACGGCATCGGCGAGTTCGTCGTGATAATCGGTGAAGAACAGGAACGGGTGCTTCGAGCCGTATTGCTCTTCCATGAACAGCAGCGGAATCTGCGGCGAGAGCAGTAGCAGGCCCGTCGCGGCGCGAAGCGAGCGGTCGTCGGTGAGCGAGCGCAGACGCTCGCCCATTGCGCGATTGCCGACCTGATCGTGGTTTTGCAGGAACATCACGAACGCCGTCGGCGGCAGATGCGCGCTTGGCTCGCCGCGCGGGGCACCGTCGTGAATCGGCGAGGGATCGCCCTGCCAGGCGAAGCCTTCGGCAAGCACGCGCGCGAGCTTTTCGATCGGCCCTTGGGAATACGCGCCGTAATAGCCCTCGCTTTCGCCGGTTAGCAGGACGTGCAGTGCGTTGTGCGCATCATCGTTCCATTGCGCGTCGAAGTGGTGGTCGAGCAAGCTCGCCGTGTTGTGCTCGTTCTCCAGCACGAGATGGACATGGCGTTCGGCTTCGACCGCATTGCCCACCCGATCGGCAAGCTCGCGCAGCCATTCGTCGTCGTTGATCGCGTGCACTGCGTCGAGACGCAGGCCGTCGAAACGATATTCGTTGAGCCAGTACAGCGCGTTCTCAATGAAGAAGTCGCGCACCTGCGGGCGTTCGAAATCGATCGCCGGTCCCCACGGCGTGTGCACGGCTTCGCGGAAAAACGGCTTTGCGTAGGTATGCAGATAATTTCCGTCCGGGCCGAAGTGGTTGTATACGACATCGAGAAACACCATCAAGCCAAGGCCGTGGGCGGTGTCGATGAGCTGCTTCAACGCTTCGGGACGACCATACGCGGAATCGGGCGCGTAGGGCAGCACGCCGTCATATCCCCAATTGCGCGTGCCGGAGAAGTCGTTGATCGGCATGAGCTCGATTGCCGTGATGCCCAGCTGCGCGAGTTCGGGCAGGCGCGCCACGACGCCCGCGTAACCGCCCATCGCGCCTACGTGCAGTTCGTAGAGCACCGTCTCTTCCCACGGCCTGCCACGCCAGCCGGTGTGAATCCAGCGATACGCGCACGGATCGACGACTTCGCTGGGACCGTGCACATCGCGGGGCTGAAAACGCGAAGCAGGATCGGGCACGGCGAGGTGCTCGTCGAGACGATAGCGATACAGCGTACCGGCGCCTGCTTCGGCTTGCGCTTCGAACCAGCCGTCGCCGGTCGCCTCCATGTCGATCGATTTCGGCGCCGTGCTGCCCGAACACTCGATCTCGAGTTGCACCCGCTCGCGTGACGGGGCCCACAAGCGAAACCGCGTACGCGGACTGCCTTGCTGCGCCTCGACGATTTGCGCGCCGAAGGACAGGCAATGCGCGTGTTGGTGCAGGTGAGGATCGATCGGATGTCTGGACATGGTTTCGCGCCTTTGGGTAAAGGTGGCCAGCCTTTAGCACGCGCACAGACCCGCCGACGCGTTTCGCCGCGTCGACGCCGATGCCTGCACGAATGGGCAACAGCCTATTGCTCGTTACCGACCGCCTTCGAAACGGCCGCGGGACTTTCGAAGGTCTCGTCGCCAAGCCCGGCGAGCGCCTGCATGACGTCTTCGTCCGCGTGGTTCTGTTTCGCGGTCTTCAGCAGGTCTTGCTTCTGCGCGGGATAGTCCGCGCCTTTGAGCGCCTTTTGGACATCGATGAACTTGCGGATTTGCGGGTTCCTGGCATTCGAGTGATGAGATGACGGCATGGCGTCGCTCCTCGTACGATGGATCACGTTGGAAAGAATGGGCTGCACGTAGCGCACACTCCCGCAACCGCCGTGCCGCCGACGTGGCTTCCGCGATTGCCTTGATCAGGCACGCCCATTGCTGTCTGCGCGAATCTTCGTCAACCCTCAGTTCTCTTTCACAATCCCCGCCCGGCCCCCGGCCGTCGTCAAAGCGGCGACTGCAGACACATGGAGACGTCCTCCGATTTGATCGTTGCGCATCCCGAGGGGCTGTACTGCCCGGCAGGGGCGTTCCATATCGATCCCTGGCGGCCTGTCGAGCGGGCGATCGTGACGCATGCGCACGCCGACCATGCGCGGCCCGGCCATCGCCACTACCTTTGCGCGCAGGCGGGAGTGGGCGCGTTGCTGGCACGATTGCCCGGCATCCCGGTGCAAGGGCTCGCGTATGGCGAACCGATCGACATCAACGGCGTGCGCGTGTCGCTGCATCCGGCCGGGCACGTGCTCGGTTCATCGCAGGTGCGGGTCGAGCACGGCGGGCGCGTATGGGTCGCATCGGGCGACTACAAGATCGAACCGGACCCGACCTGCGCACCGTTCGAACCGGTGCGGTGCCATACATTCATCACGGAATCGACATTCGGCTTGCCCGTTTACCGATGGGAGCCCTCGCAGGCCGTATTCGACGCCATCGACGCATGGTGGCGACGCAACGCGGCGGCGGGACTGGCCTCGGTGCTGTTCTGCTACTCCTTGGGCAAGGCGCAGCGCGTGCTGGCCGGGGTGGACCGGGGCATCGGCCCGATCTTCTGCCACGGCGCCGTCGAGCCGCTGAATCGCATCTACCGCGAGGCAGCCGTCGACTTGCCCGTCACGCGCCTCGTGGCCGAAATCCCGGCGCGCGAGAAGGCCGCATTCAGCCATGCGCTGATCATCGCGCCGCCTTCGGCGCAAGGCAGCACCTGGATGCGGCGCTTCGGCGACTATCGCGACGCATTGGCGTCCGGCTGGATGCGCTTGCGCGGCGCGAGACGCCGGCGCGGCGTCGACCGGGGATTCGTGCTATCGGATCATGCGGACTGGCCCGGCCTTCAGCAGGCCATCGACGCAACCGGTGCGGAACGCGTGATCGTCACGCATGGCTATATCGAGCCCATGGTGCGGTGGCTTTCCGAACGCGGACTCGATGCCGGCACCTTCACGACCGAATATGGCGGCGACGCGATCGAGGCGGATGCCGTGCCCGCCCCCACGGAGAACGCGCAGCCATGAGACGGTTCGCTGCGCTCTACTCGGCGCTCGACGCGACGACCTCCACCAACGACAAGCTCGACGCCTTGATCGCCTATTTTTCCGGCGCCGAACCCGAAGACGCGGCCTGGGCATCGTACTTCCTCGCGGGCGGCAAGCCTCGCCAGTCGGTGCCGACTCGCGTGCTGACCGAATGCGCGCGCGAGCGCGCCGGCCTGCCGCAGTGGCTCTTCGACGAGTCGTATCAGGCCGTCGGCGATCTGGCCGAGACGATCGCTCATGTGCTGCCGCCGGCTTCGCGCGAATCGGAGCTAGGTCTCGCGCAATGGGTCGAGCAGCGGCTGCTCATCTTGCGAGGCAGCGAGCCCGACCACGTGCGCGAACGTCTCATTGCCTATTGGGACGAATTGAACTGGAGCGAGCGGTTCTTGCTCACCAAGCTCATCGGCGGGGGTTTTCGTGTCGGCGTGTCGCGTCAACTCGTCGTGCGCGCGCTCGCGCAAGTGGCCGGCATCGACCACAAGCGCATTGCGCAGCGCATCGTCGGCTGGACGCATTCTCACAAGGCGCCGAGCGCGGCCGGCTATCTTCGGCTGATCGCCCCGGCAGCCGATGGCGACGATCTCGACACACCGCAAGCAAGCGACGTGGGCCTGCCCTATCCGTTCTTTCTCGCCCATCCCTTGCAGAGCGATCCCGCGACGCTGGGCCCGATCGCAGACTGGATCATCGAATGGAAATGGGATGGCATTCGCGCGCAACTCGTCAAGCGCGCGGGACGCGTCTGGATCTGGTCGCGCGGCGAAGACCTCGTGACCGAGCGTTTTCCGGAACTCGCGGAAATCGGCGCTGCATTGCCGGACGGCACGGTCATAGACGGAGAAATTCTCGCGTGGGAACGCGGCGCCGGCGCGCCGCTACCGTTCGCGCGTCTGCAGCCGCGCATCGCGCGCAAGTCGCTGACCAGAAAGGTGCTCAGCGAATCGCCGGCTGCGATGGTCGCATACGACCTGCTCGAAGCCGACGCGCGCGACCTGCGCATGGAACCGCTCGCGATACGGCGTGCCCGGCTCGATACGCTCGCCGAGTCGTTGCCGCGGACGGTTGCGGTCGACTTGCGCGTATCGCCGGTTGTTGTCGCCGCGGACTGGTCCGCAATCACGCGGCTGCGCGAGGAAAGCCGCGCACGCGGCGTCGAAGGGCTGATGTTGAAGCAGCGAATCTCGATGTACGGTGTCGGACGCACCAAGGCATCGGGCACCTGGTGGAAATGGAAGATCGACCCGTATTCGGTCGACGCCGTGCTGCTATACGCCCAACCCGGTCATGGCCGGCGCGCCAGTCTCTTCACCGACTACACGTTCGCGGTCTGGGACGAAGCCGACGGCGTGCGCACGCTGGTGCCGTTCGCGAAGGCCTACTCCGGACTCACCGACGAAGAAATCCGCAGGGTCGATGCAATCGTGCGCAAGACGACTATCGAGAAGTTCGGGCCCGTGCGCAGCGTCACGCCGACGCTGGTGTTCGAAATCGGCTTCGAAGGGATTCAGGCGAGCCCCCGGCACAAGTCGGGCGTGGCGGTCCGATTTCCACGGATGCTGCGATGGCGCACCGACAAGTCAGTCGAGGACGCGGATACGCTAGAGATGCTCAAGGGATTTTTGAGCGATACGCGCAGATGAGGGAATTCGCGAGACAGACATCGCAGTGATGGGTTCGTCAAGCCGATGGCTTGAGGGGCCGCGGTTTCTTGTTCAGCTGCTCATGAATCGCTGGCTTGAGAATCATGGTGTTGAATATCGATGTCAAAAGCGAGTTTGAAAGAAGTGAGAGCAACCCTAACATTCCTATCATTCCGCAAAAAAGGAATGGCATCTCATGTGAAATCACCCCCCATTTGATGTATGCAGACGCGAATAAGATGGGCGGAAGAAAGAATGACACGACAAATGAGTACCCCGAATATTTCTTTATTCTCGGAATGGACGATTGCCTCGCTGATTCCACGAGGGATTCGAGTTCGTTTTTTGAAAGCCCCCTGACTTCCGGGATGAGCGTCGTCAGTACAAGCATTAATGGGATTGTCATGGCTGTAGAAACTCAGATACGGCGTTGCTCCATGCCGTTAACGAAGGACCCATTCCAGGATGAACACCTGCTCCGACGATATCGCCAGATATGGTGGCCCCCGCAACCCGTTCCAATTCATCCATTCATCCATTCATCCATTCATCAATACGCAGTTCTCTCATCGATTTGGTCTCCGAAATTTGCGAAGTAGGAACCGTTGCTCGGAGAACCTCCTTGGCACCCGTGCTTTCCATAAAATTACACTTTTATTTCGTTTTGCAAACTATTTCGAAGAACCGAAGCTGACGATACCCCCCCAACGTGACCACCTTCCGGTCACGTACACGAGGCCCTCGCTCCCGCCATCGTCTGCGCAAGGCACGCCAAATGCGCCACGTAGGCTTCGCCCACTTCAACGCGGAGAAAGACATGACCACGGAATCCAGTGTCTACAAGGTTACGGAAATCATCGGAACGAGCCCGACCTCATGGGAGGAAGCCGCAAGAAATGCGGTGGAAACGGCAGCGGGTTCACTGCGTGACCTGCGTATCGCCGAGGTCTGCAAGCTTGACATCAAGATCGAGAACGACAAGGTGGTTGAATATCGGGCCCGGGTGTCGGTGTCGTTCAAATACGAGAGTTGAGAAAATCGCTCGGGCACGCGGCGGTCTCTGCGTTTCCCTTGACACCAGGTGCGCGTGTCTACCGCGCTTCACCGTCTGCAGCGCTTTTACCGGGGGCCGGAGCCCGGCGCTTGTCGCGCCATTCCACGACTTGCCATGCAACGAGTCCGGGCAGAAAGACGACGATGTCGCGAATCCGGCGCGCGCCCGCGAGCGCGAGGCATAGCTGAGGATTGAGCCCTAGCGCCGTGCCGATCAGCAAAAATCCGCCTTCCTGAACGCCGAGCGCGCCGGGCACAAAGAACGCGATACTGGTGAGCGCCTGGGTCAGCGACTCGAGCGCGAGTGCCTGCAAAAAATTGCTTTTCGCCCCGAGAAAACGCAGCGCGAGCCAGAGTTCGAGCGCCGTCGCGATGCATTGGAGCGATTGCCAGATGAGCAGGTAACGAAGGATCATGCGGCGTTGCTGCCAGAGTCCGCTGATCGCCTCGTCGATCTGCACCGATTCCCCAACGAGTGAGCGGAACTTGCCGCTCGTCATGCGATTGAACAGTTTCGTCAGTCGAGCGAACGGACTCGCGCGCTGCAAGAGTGAAAACGCCGCGAGCAGGACCACGAAAATGGCAATGCCGCCGCCCAGTCTTGCTGCGAGGTGCCACGCACGCGAGCCCGCGAGAGCGATCAGATAGCCGATCGCCGCAATGGCAAAGAGCATCTGGCTGATGAGGGTCAGTTGAATGTCGACGACGAGGCTGGCCATCGCGGGAGCCGGCTGCATGCCCCACTTGCACATCATGCGAAACGTCACGACTTCGCCGCCGATCCGCGCAACGGGCAACATGCCGTTCACGGACTCGCGGATCCAGACGAGGCGCAGCACGCCAAAAAGGTTCGGGCGGATCGGGTCGCGCATCAGCATCTGCCAGTTCCTTGCATTGGCGAGCATCGGCAGAACATGGACCATTCCCGCGAGGACGAGCCCGGCGCCGGCCACGCGCATCAAGCCGAGCACCGCTCGCGCGTCGGCGTGCCAGACGAGCCAGACCGCGACGGCCAGGCCCGCAAACGCGGCAATCCGGGGAAGATATTTCATGGAGCGTCGTCGCTGTGTTCAGCCTGGCTGCCCGTCGACGAACCTCGCCACGCCGGAGAGCCAGCAATACCCGTCGGTGAAGGCAGACCTCGTGCGCCCAGCTTCGCTCATCGTTGCAGTCCTGCCGCAAGAAGCGCCGCGACCGGCGCCCAGCCCTCATGCGCACCGGCTGCGCCCGGTCTTCGGGCATAGGCGATGCGCGCCGTCATCCGAACCACGACGAGTGAGACGATGACCACCGTCGATATGCGTGAGCGCCTGGCCGCGCGCAGCGCGCCAGCTTCCAGCGGCTCGCGCAGGAACGACGAAGCCGCGCGCGAACTCGCCTCCGCATTGCGTGCAAAGATCGCGGGCGAGGTGCGCTTCGATGGCGGCTCGTGCGCGCGCTACGCGACCGACTGCCCGATTCGAAGTACATTGGCCGCGCTGGCGTTGCGGCACAGCCATCGCGTACGTGCGTAGCGGGTACGGCCCGCATCGCTTTCACACTGCGAGCAGGCGCGCGGTGGCACCACTGCGCGCGACGCCCACGAGCGAGATCATGCACGCCCTGCTCTCCAGCCTCGCGCTGGCCGTCGCGGCCGCGCTCCTGCTGTCATACGGCACCGCTCTCGCGTTGCTGTACTGGTTGCAGGGCCGCCTCATCTACCCCGGCGAACGCCTGCGACGTGGCCCATTACGCCACGACGCGCAACGGCGCATCCATCACGTGCGCATGCGCTCCGCCGATGGCAACGAATTGATCTGCGGATACGCGGCGCCCGAGAACCCGGCTCATGCGATGGTCGTTCTCTTCCACGGCAACGGTGAAGACCTGAGCCAGCGCTATCATATCGCGCACGCGCTGCTCGACGCGGGCTATGGCGTCGTGCTCGCGGGTTATCGCGGATACGGCGGCGCGCCGGGGCGGCCGAGCGAAGCGGGACTCTACGCCGATGGCCGCGCAGCGGTCGCGTTCGCAGCACGACATGCACGCGATGTCATCGTCCATGGCTATTCGCTCGGCTCCGGCATTGCCGTGCAAATGGCCACCGAGCACGCGCTAGCCGCGTTGCTGCTCGAAGCGCCGTTTACGAGCATCGCTGACGTGGCCGCCGTGCGTCTGCGCGGGCTCCCTTTGCGGCGGCTCGTGCGCGACCGCTATGACAACCTCGTCAAGATCGGCGCCGTGCGCGCTCCGACGCTCATCTACGGCGGCGACGCCGATTCCGTGATCCCGCCCGCGCAATTTTCGCGGCTTTTTTCTGCAATTCGCGCGCCCCGGCGGCTTGCCATCGTCGGCGGGGCCACGCACGTCGACGCATGGGAACGCGGCGGCCACGCCCACGTGCTGCGCTTCCTGGCTGACGTCCTCGGCAACTAGCCGCGATTGCCGGGGCAATCGGAACGGATGGCACGCGCGTTGCTGTCATCGCAGCAACAGCCTCTGCGCTCCGGAGCGTGTCCGTGTCCCTCGTGCCTGCCCTTTTATGCCTCGCGATCGCTGCGATCGCGCTCGGCTGGCTATCGCTGACATGGCGCAGGCTCAAGCAAGCCAGCGCGCTCGACGAAGGCAGCCGCCGGCTCGGCATCGAAGGCGCCTCGGTGCAGGCGGGGCCTTACCGCATGTTCTTTCGCTTCGCGCGGCGCCGCGCGCCTGCGCCCGCGCGTCTGCCCGTCGTGCTCGTGCACGGCCTCGTCATATCGAGCCGGTACATGGAGCCGCTCGCCCACTCGCTGGCGCGCGACTTCGACGTATTCGCGCCCGACCTCCCAGGCTTCGGCGAAAGCCCGCTCGCCAGTGCGCGCGAGGTGTTGAGCATCACGCGGCTTGCCGATGCGCTGCGCCTCTGGCTCAACGCATGCGGTTTCGAACGCGCGATGTTCGTCGGCAATTCGTTTGGCTGTCAGGTGCTCACCGATTTCGCGGTCCGCTATCCGCACGCCGTCGATCGCCTCGTTCTCCAGGCGCCCACGCCGGACCCGGCCGCTCGCTCGCTGCCCCGCCAGGCCTGGCGCGACTGGCTCAACGGCCGGCGTGAACGCCCGCGCACGCCGGCCGCGCCCGGGCGCATCGACTATGCCAAAGCGGGCCTCTGGCGCGCGATTGCCACCATGCGCATGCTCGTGCGCGATCCCATCGACGAACGCCTGAAGCGCGTCGCGGCCCCGGCGCTCGTCGTCGCCGGCACGCGCGATCCCGTCGTTCCGCTCGCATGGGCCGCCGAGGCAGCCCGACGCCTGCCGCACGGTGCGCTGATGACGATCGAAGGCGGCACGCACACGCTCAACTATGCCGCCCCGCATGCGTTCGCCTTCGCGATCACGCCGTTCCTGAAGGCCGCAGGCAGCGATTTATTCAGGAGCCCGCATCGATGAGCAAGCCGCCTCCGGGCATCGCCCGATTCGATTCCGCCGCCGCCATGGCGCAGGCGCTCGCAAGCATGCTGCACGGCAGACGGTTTTCGAGCCCGAGCCAGTCGCCGCTGCTCGATCGCCTCATGCCCGCGATCAACGCCATGCCGAAGCGCCAGCGCGAATGGGCCTATATCCTGGGCGGCATGAGCGAAGGCATCGATCCGCATCGCGCCCGCAACCTCGACATCGAACGTATCGCGCAATGGCTCGCGGGTCTCTATCCGCAGGTGCCCTACCGCTGTGCATTCGTCGGCTCGTCGAACGGCGCGATGATCCACCTCGCGGCCGCGCTGCGCGCGCCCTGGCTGCCGCAGACGTTTCTGTGCCCCGTGCGTGCACCGTTCAGCGATCCCGACGATGCGCAACGCGGCTTCGCGGCGAGCCGGCGCGTGGTCGAAGCGCTGCTGGCCGCCGACGAGCGCATTGCCGTCCACCACATGCACGACCCGAATCAGGACCGGCTGATGCTGCAAGGCATGCGCTATTTCCGCCTCAAGCATCGGCGCTTGCCGCTCGCGTTTCGCGAGTTCCTGCTGAGCAGTCTGGAGCACGGGTCGACGCTCTACGTGGTGCATTGCACGCGCGACTGGGCGGTCACGCGCACGAGCGAGCGCTCCGTCTTTCAGTTCGGGGCCACGGGCGGTGCGACCGAAGACGAGTATTTCAACGGCGGCGAGCGCGTACGCGCATTTCTTGCTCACTATGGCAGCGCAAGAACGCGCTGGGATCCGCCCGCTCCGGATACCCGCGCGCCCGAGGCCGAATGGGGATTCGACACGGCCTTGATGGAAGACCTCGCCGCGTTGGCCGGCCCGATGCGATGGCGCATCGTCGAAATCCGCTTCGAAGAGCCGGAAGCGCTGAGCTTCGTCACGGCCATGGTTTACCGGCGCTGGTATGAGGAAAGCGCGATCGAGCGCCGCCGGCTCGTCGTGGACTCCTTCATGCTGATGGACCCGCTCTCTACACTGGAACTCCATGCGATCCCGTTCTGGCTGCTGTTCGGCGTCGAGCCTTCCGCAAACGCACTGCAACGCTTCCTGGACGCCGAGGCCCCATTCGAGGAAATCGACATGACCTTGTTCTCGCACGGCACGGAAAGCGTCGGAATCGCGCCCATTGCGCGCTGGCGCGCGCTGCTCGCGCGTGCCCGCCACGCCGGGCGCTTTGCCGGGGTCGATACCTCGCGCTTTCCGCGCGATTTCGCGACGTTCGAACGATACGGTCGCGCGCTCGCGAATTTGCGGCCGCGGCTCGGTCCGCCTTCCCCGCTCGACCCTTCGCACTTCGAATCATTGCTGCGTGAATTCGGTGCGCCCTTCGGCGTGCATTGCGACATGCTTTCCTGTTCCGTGAGCACGGCGCCCGAATACTGAAGCCCGGCTTGGTGGCCCCCCGGGAACGATCGATGCGCTGACTGCTGCATCACTTTCGCGGGGAACACCATGACTCAGCCATCCCACGCTTCGCAGGCACAAAATGCTCTCGACATACTGATCGCCGATCACCGGGCGGTCGAGAGACTGTTCGCGGCCTTCGAGCCGGCGGACAAGGCCACGGCCGACGCGCGCTTCGCGCTCGTCAAGCGCGCTTGCGAGCAACTGGCCGTCCACACGATGCTCGAAGAGGAACTGCTCTATCCCGCCGCGAGCGAAGCCCTCCCCGCGCTGACACTCGACGTGGATGAGGCGCGCGTGGAGCACTACCTCGTCAAATCGCTGATCCAGCGCTTTACCACGTTGACGCCCTTGCACGCGGGTTTCGACGCCACGTTTCGTGTCATGACGGAGCTGGTCAGGCACCACGTGCAGGAAGAAGAGGCCGATCTGTTCCCGCGACTGCGAAAGAGCAACCTCGACCTCGGGCGCCTCGGACAGCGCATCGCCGCACGCAAGGCGGAACTGGATTCGAAGCTCGAAGCCGCCGGGGTCAAGCAGACCGGCGATCTGACGCTCGCGCACCTCGATCTCCCGCTCTGAAAGCGCGCGGCCCATCGCGCCCGCTTGTCCACGGCGGGCGGCCAGGTCGGCACGCCCATTGCGCTCGAAGGTATTCGACATTCACAGCGAGGTAAGCGCCATGAACGAACATCGCCCCGTCCCGCCCATGCCCGGACAGCAGCAAGACACCACGCCGGGCCGCACCGGCCCGATGGACCCGCAACCCGATCACGGCGAAGCGAGCTATCGCGGCAGCGGCCGGCTCGCCGGCAAGGTCGCCCTCGTGACGGGCGGTGACAGCGGCATAGGCCGCGCCGTTTGCATCGCCTTTGCGCGCGAGGGCGCGGACGTCGCCATCGCGTACTACGACGAGCACGACGATGCGAAGGAAACGGCCCGCTGGGTGGAAGAAGCCGGCCGGCGCGCGCTGCTGCTGCCCGGCGACATCCGCGATCGTGCGTGGTGCCGCGAGCTCGTGAGCAAGACCGTCGGCGAGCTGGGCAAGCTCGACGTGCTCGTGAACAACGCCGCGTACCAGATGACGCATGAATCGATCGAGTCGATCAGCGACGAGGAATGGGACCGCACCTTCGATACGAACATCGGCGCCATGTTCCGCATTTCGCGCGAGGCGATCGCGGTCATGCAGCCGGGCTCCGCGATCGTCAATACGGCGTCGATCAACGCGGACAAGCCCAAGCCCACGCTGCTCCCCTACGCGGCTACGAAGGGCGCGATCCAGAACTTCACGGGCGGCCTCGCGCAGTTGGTGGCGCAGCGCGGCGTACGCGTGAACTGCGTCGCGCCAGGGCCGATCTGGACGCCGCTCATCCCATCGACCATGCCGCCCGAGCAGGTGCGCGAATTCGGCAAGGCGACGCCCATGGGGCGCCCCGGGCAACCGGCCGAGCTGGCGGGGGCCTATGTGCTGCTCGCCTCCCAGGAAGGCAGCTACATATCGGGCGCGACGATCGCGGTCACGGGCGGGACGCCGCTCATCTGAATTCATTGCAAAGGAGTCCTTCATGCCGATGCAGTACGCATTCGCGATCTCTTTCCATTTGCCGCCGCCCTGGCCGCAGGACGACCCGCAACGTCAGCCGTTGCCGCCGGCCGAGCCCGACGACCAGCCGCCCACGCTGCCCGAAGGCGATCCCCCGCCGCACGTGCCGCCGCAACGCTTCGGCCGCGCGCGCTCACTCAAGCAGCGCCACCACCCCGCAAGGAGAAGACCATGGCACAGGTTCGCGAAGTGATGTCACGCGACGTCCTGCATATCGCGCCCGAGACGACGATCCGGCACGCCGCCGAGATCATGCGCGACCACGACATCGGCGCATTGCCGATCTGCAACGGCGAGCGCATCGTAGGCATGGTCACGGACCGCGACCTCGCCATGCGCGGGCTCGCCGAGGGCTGCACGGGCGAGGAAACCGTCACGCATGTGGCGAGTTCGGGCGTGGAGTGGTGTTACGAGGACGAGGACGTGAATGTCGTCCAGCGCCGCATGGCGGAGGCCCAGGTGCGCCGGCTGCCCGTGGTGAACCACGAACGCGGCCTCGTGGGCACGCTTTCGCTCGGCGACATCGCCACGCGCTGTGACGGCGCGCAGCGCGAGCGCATCGCCAACACGCTGGAAGACATTTCCCAGCGGCGCGTGCGCTGAGGCACCAGGCGAAGTCAGCGATTGCCCTCCTCGTTTTGCTTCGCCGCTTCGGCGATCGTGCCCAGCAGCGCGTGGACCGCAACGGGCTTGTCCAGACGCGCGGCAAACATCGCGCTTTCGTCACCGCCCGGCGCGAGGCGATCGACCTGACCGGTCATGGCAATGACCGGAAGCGGCCGAGCCATAACGCCCCGCTGCGCCGCCTGCTCTGCCTCCATGGCGCGTAGCGCCGTCACGATCTGCTCGCCCGCTTCGCCGTCGAGCTGCAGATCGCACAGCACCACGTCGGGCCATGCGCTGCGCGGCGTCTCGCGAAGCGCTGCGAGCCACGCCGCGCCGCTGGCTTCCTGCTGCACCGTCGCGCCATGAAGCGCAAGCGCGGCCTCGAGCGCATCGCGCGATTCCACCTCGTCGTCGAGCACCACCACGCGCAGGCCCGCGAGTTCTCCGCCGCGCGAGTGCGTGCGCTCGGGCAGCACCGCGTGCATCGGCAGCGCCACGGCGTAGCGCACGCGTTGGCTCTGCGGATCGAGCGTGAGACTCCCGCCCGCTTCGCGCAGCAATGTTTCGATGCGCTCGAGCGCGTTGTCGTCGAGCGGCGCGGGCCGTGGGCCGTCACCCGTCACGTCGAGCAGCACGGTATTGCCGTCGCGGCGCGCGCCGAGCTGCACGCTGCGCTTGTCTCGCGCCGGGCTCGCCTGCATGGCGAACTCCGCGTCTTGCGCACCATTGTCGACTGCGTGCTCCACTTCGTTCGCCACCAGTAGGGTGAGCGCCTGCAACAACGCATCGCTGTCGGCCACCGTCGCCCACAATCCTTCGTCCGGTTGCGCGGCCACGCGGGCGGCGGCCTCCCCTGACGCCTCGCGCACCCGCGCGGCCACTCGCGCGAGCAGACTCGCTACGTTGACCGTCGTCGTCGCCAGCCGCCGCTCCGCATGTTCGAGGTCGTCCTGCTGCCATTGCATCGCCCACATCTTCGCGTAGACACCCTCGCGCGCAAGCAACGCGTCATGTCGCCCTTGTTCGACGATGCGCCCATGCTCCATCACGAGTATCAGATCGGCTTCGACGATCGTCGAAAGGCGGTGCGCGATGACGATCGTCGTGCGCCCGCGCGCGAGCCGCTGAAGCTCGTTCTGGATCGCACGCTCCGAGCGTGTATCGAGTGCCGAAGTCGCCTCGTCGAACACCATGATGCGCGGATTCTTGAGGATGGCGCGCGCAATCGCAATGCGTTGCCGCTCGCCGCCCGAAAGCCGCACGCCGCGCTCGCCCACCCGCGTTTCGTAGTGGTCTGGCAGGCGCTCGATCAGTTCGTCGAGCTGGGCCGCGCGCGCGGCGCGCACGACGTCGGCGCGCGTGGCGCGCGGCTGCCCGTAGGCAATGTTGTACGCGATGGTTTCGTTGAATAGCACGGTGTCCTGCGGCACGATGCCGATGGCTTCACGCAGGCTCGTTTGCGTGGCGTGCCGGATGTCCTGGCCGTCAATGGCGATGCTGCCGCGCAGGGGCTGATAGAAGCGGAACAACAGCCGGATCAGCGTGGATTTGCCCGACCCGCTGCCGCCCACCACCGCAACCGTGCGCCCGGGCGCCGCCGTGAACGAAACATCGTGGAGCACGGGCCGCCCCGCGTCATAGCCGAAATCGACGTGGCGGAACGCCACTTCACCTTCGTGCACCATGAGCGTGTGCGCAGTGGGCATGTCCTCGTCCTCGCCGGGCGTGCCGCGCACCGAGAGAATGCCGAACAGCCGCTCGACATCGACGAGCGCGTCGTTCGCCTCGCGGAACACGAAGCCGAGCGTGTTGAGCGGCGCGCACACCTGAATGATGTACGCGTTGATCAGCACGAGATCGCCGACCGTCATCGCGCCGGTCAGCACGTTGTGCACGGCGATCACCATCACGGCCGCGATCCCCGCCGCGACCACACCGCTTTGGCCCACGTGCAGCGCGGTCAGCGCGCGCTGGTTCGCCGTGCGCGCCAGCACCCATTCGTCGAGCACGCCGCGCAGGCGCGTCACTTCGTGCTGTTCCGTCGAAAAGTATTTGACGGTGTCCTGATTGAGCAGGCTGTCGACGAGCCGTCCATCGGCCTGCGCTTCGAGCCTGTTGACGGCGCGCTGAAACGCGAGCCGCCAGCGCGTGTAGATTGCCGTCCACGCGGCATAGCACACAAAGGTGCCGGCGATTGCGAGCACGAAGGCATTGTCGTAGCGCGACGCCACGATGGCGACGACTACGCCGATTTCGAACACCGTGGGCAGGACCGAAAAGAGCGCGGTGCCGAGCAGAAAGCCCAGACCATCCGCGCCCTTTTGAACGTCGCGCACGATCGCCCCCGTTTCGCGCTGCGCATGAAAGCGCGCGCCCAGGCGGTGCAGCTGAGCGAACGCGCGCTCGCGCAACGACGCCACCGCGCGCTGCACGACGATGCTGAACGCCACGTCGCGAGCCTCGCCGAGCGCGTCGGAAAGAAAGCGCAGCAGCGCATAGGCGAGCGCGAGCAGCGCCGGCAGCGTCGCGAGCGCGTGGGCGTGGCCGAGATCGTCGATCAGATGTTTGAGCGCGATCGGCACCGAAACGGCGCCAAGGCGCGCGAGGATCATCAGCGAAGTGGCGGCTGCGGTGGCGCTGCGGTGCTGCCACAACGCCTCGCCCAGCGTGCGCAAGATGCCCGTGCGCACGGCGCGCCGGCTCGGCGTGGCTCCGTTCATCGTCCGCCAGCCTCCTGTGGAGCGTTCGTGAAGCGCATACATGCGCAATTGGCGCGCCCGCGCGGATACACCAGGCAACGCGCTTTCGCATCCTTTTCGAAACGTCTTCACCCTCGGTGTAAAAGTGCGCCGTCCAGCCGCGCACGCATTGCGGATTGTCGCGCCGATACGCATCGACCGCACACGCACCGTTCATGCGACTCGCGTGGCCTTGCATGCGGTCTGCTGCGCACTCCGAACCAGTGGCACAGCGCTTGCGCTTGCGCCGTTGCACCCGGTGCAACATTCCGCCGCGTTCATCAAGACGCTTTCCGATACCCCGCGCCCGCCGCCCACTTCTCGCGAGGACATACCATGAAAATCGCACTCGTCAGTGAACACGCATCGCCGCTCGCCGTCGCGGGCGGCGTCGATACCGGCGGACAAAACATCTACGTCGCGCACGTGGCCCGTCAACTGCACCGTGCCGGTCATCAGGTCGATGTGTTCACGCGGCGTGACCGCGCACTGCTGCCTCCCATCTCGCATATGGACGGCGTGCGCGTGATTCATGTTCCCGCCGGGCCGCCCATGCAATTGCCCAAGGAGCGGCTGCTTGCTCACATGCCGCAATTCGCCCGGTTTCTCGTGGATTTCTGCCGCAGCGAGCCGCAGCGTTACGACGTGATCCACGCGAACTTCTTCATGTCCGGGCTCGCCGCGCTCGCCGTGAAGGACGCGTTGCGCGTGCCGCTCGTCATGACGTTCCATGCGCTCGGACGCGTGCGGCGGCTCCATCAGGGCGCCAACGACGGTTTCCCCGACGAGCGTTTCGCCATCGAGGAGGAACTGGTGCGGCGCGCGGACTGCCTCATCGCCGAATGCCCGGCCGACGAGGCCGATCTCCTCGAGCACTATCGCGCCGATCCCTCGCGCATTGCCGTGATCGCTTGCGGCTTCGATCCGGGCGAGTTCTCGCCCGTGGATCGTCTGCAGGCGCGGCGCCGGGTCGGATGGCCCGCCGACGCGTTTTGCGTCCTGCAACTGGGGCGCCTCGTCGAGCGCAAGGGCATCGACAACGTCGTGCGCGGCGTGGCCGAGCTTCACGCACGCCATGGTGTGAAGGCCACGCTCTACGTGGTGGGCGGCGATGCCGATACGCCCAACGAGATCGCCACGCCCGAGATCGCCCGCCTGCGTGGCATTGCGCGCCAGTGCGGGATCGAGCCGCACGTCACCTTCGTGGGACGGCGCGAGCGAGCGCAATTGCGCGACTTCTATAGCGCCGCCGACGTGTTCGTGACCACGCCATGGTACGAGCCGTTCGGCATCACGCCGGTCGAAGCGATGGCGTGCGCCACGCCCGTGATAGGCGCCGATGTGGGCGGCATCCGCCACACGGTGCGCCACGGCGAAACCGGCTGGCTCGTGCCGCCGCGCGACCCGCACGCGCTCGCCGAGCGGCTGCTGGCCGTCCATGCGGACCCCGAGCTAGCCCGCACGATGGGCGAAGCAGGACGCGCGCGCGTAGAGGCGCACTTCACGTGGCGGCAGATCGGCCTCGAACTCGAAGACGTCTATGCGCAACTCGCGGGCGCGACCCTCGGCACTCGCGAGGGTACGGGCGAAGCCGCCCAGGGACGCGTGCGCCGCGCCATCGGCTGAGGAACCATCGGTATGCAGAAAGCTGCACCCAACGGGCCGAGCGCCACGCGTCCCGCCGTCTTTCTCGACAAGGACGGCACGCTGCTCGAAAACGTGCCGTACAACGTCGCTCCCGGCCGCATGCGTTTCGCGCCGGGCGTCGCCGACGCGCTGGCGCTGCTGGCACGTACGCCGCTGCGTCTCGTCGTGGTGAGCAACCAGCGAGGCGTCGCGCTCGGGCGCTTCGCGCACACGGCCCTCGCCGGTGTGGAAGAGCGGTTGCATCGCATGTTCGCCGACTGCGGCGCCACGCTGCACGCCGCGTACTGGTGCCCGCACGATCCGCTCGGCCATGTGGCGCCCTGGGCGTGCGATTGCGATTGCCGCAAGCCGCAGCCGGGCATGCTGTTGCGCGCAAGCCGCGAACATGGCATCGACCTCGCGCGGAGCTGGATGGTCGGCGACATTCTCGACGACGTGGAGGCCGGCAATCGCGCCGGCTGCCGCGCGATCCTCGTCGATTGCGGGAACGAGACCGAGTGGCAGAGCGCGCCCGCGCGCCTGCCCTATGCGATCGTGGCGAATCTGCATGAGGCGGCGCAGGTGATCGTCGAGCGATTTCACTACGAAGGAAACGCACACGCGGTCACCCCACATGCCGTACAGGAGGCGCCGCGATGAACGGAACCGCCTTCGCCATCGCGCCGCGCGACGCGCACGCGCGCTCGCCACGCGTGCGGCCGCCGGGCGCGGCGTGGGACGCCGGGGTCAAGCGCATTCTCTGCGTGCGCCTCGACCAGCTAGGCGACGTGCTGATGACCACGCCCGCGCTGCACGCATTGCGGGAAAGCGCGCCTGACCGGCATATCACGCTGCTCACCTCCCCAGCGGGTGCGGCGTTGGCGCGCTACCTGCCCGACGTCGACGAGGTGATCGAATACCACGCGCCGTGGACCGGCGGCGCGCGAGCGGCTTCGAACGACGATGAAGCCGCGCTCCTTGCGCGCCTGCGCGCGGGCGCGTTCGACGCCGCGGCGATCTTCACCGTCTACAGCCAGAATCCACTGCCGGCGGCGACCCTATGCTTTCTCGCCGGCATCGAGCGACGCCTCGCGCATTGCCGGGAGAATCCTTACGCATTACTAACGACATGGCTTCCCGAGCAGGAACCGCACGCCGACCTGCGTCACGAAGTCGAGCGCCAACTCGCGCTCGTGCGCAGCGTGGGCGCCAATCTCAAAGATCCCGCCGACGCGCGGCTGCGCCTCACCGTGGATCGCGCCGCATGCGCCACGCTCGCCGACAAGCTGCGCATGCACGGTGTGGATCCTGCCGAACCCTGGATCGTCGTGCACACGGGCGCCAGCGCTCCGTCGCGACGCTATCCGCCAGCGCTTTTCGCCGAAGCGCTCGATCAGCTCGCGCCCACGGCGCGTTGTCCGATCCTGCTCACCGGGAACCTCGCCGAAAGCGAGTTGACGCGCGACGTCATGCACTTTTCTCGCCCGGTCGCGCGTGCGCGCCTCGTCGATCTCGCGGGCTCGCTCACGCTCGGCGAACTGATCGCCTTGCTCGACAGGGCGTCGCTCCTCATCGCGAACAACAGCGGCCCTGCGCATCTGGCCTCGGCGCTCGGCAAGCCGGTCGTCGATCTCTATGCGCTGACGAATCCGCAGCACACGCCGTGGATGACGCCGCACCGCCTGCTGTATCGCGATGTCGCATGCCGCTGGTGCTATCGCAGCGAGTGCCCCGAAGGCCATCACGCGTGCCTGCGCGGCGTGCCGCCCGGCGATGTCGCGCAAGCCGCGCGCGAACTGCTCGAGGAGGCTGGCGGGCTCGCTCCTGCGGCCGTCCGATCCTTGCCACCCTGAGTTCATCTGGCAGCAGCCCCATGCCAGCATGGCCGTCCGCAACGGGAGACCGTTCATGTATACCCTCGGAATCAACGCCGTCTACCACGACAGCGCCGCCGCACTGGTCCACGACGGCGTGGTGATCGCCGCCGCCGAAGACGAGCGCTTCACACACGTCAAGCACGCCAAGCGACCCGTGCCGTTCTCGACATGGCAACTGCCCTTCGACGCCATCGATGCCTGCCTCAAGGAGGCCAACATCACGCTCGCCGAAGTCGATCACGTCGCCTACTCGTACGATCCTGCGCTGTTTCCCGACATGCCGGCGAAACCGGGCGCGACGATTGCGTTGCCGCTCGATCCGTCGCGTGCGCGCATGGAGACGAACGCCTCGCCCTGGGATCCGCTCTTCCTCACCTATATCGTGAACGCCCGCGCGCAATTGCTGGACGGCGCACCGCATCATCTGCGCAAACGCTTTGCGGGGGTGGACCGGGAACACGGCTTTGCGTGGCACAACGTCGAGCACCATCTCGCGCACGAAGCGAGCGCCTTCCTCGCGAGCCCCTTCGACGAATGCGCCGTGCTGACCATGGACGGACGCGGCGAAGGCGTGACGACGAGCCTGGGCGAATTCCGCGGCGGACGGTACAAACGCATCACCCAGGTGGAGCTGCCGCATTCGCTCGGACTCCTCTACGAATCCGTGACGGGCTGGCTGGGTTTCCTGCATTCCTCCGACGAGTACAAGGTCATGGCACTCGCCTCGTTCGGCGAGCCGCGCTATCTCGATCAGTTCCGCGAGATCGTGCAGTACAACGGCAACGGTCATTACACGGTGGCCGACCCGCATCTCGTCGACCGCTTCGGCGTGCCGCGCGAGCGCGGCGGCCCGCTGGAGCAGCGCCACTTCGATATCGCCGCTTCGCTGCAGCGCGTGCTCGAAGAAACCGTGCTGGAGATGGTGCGCTGGCTCCACGCCCGCACGGGCCTTTCGAAACTGTGCATGGCGGGCGGCGTCGCGCTCAACTGCGTGATGAATTCGTACGTGCGCGACAACGGCCCATTCGATGACATCTGGGTTCAGCCCGCGGCGGGCGACGCGGGCACCGCGCTCGGTGCGGCGCTCTGGACCGACTACCGCCTGCGCGGCGACGCCGCGCAGACAGCGGGCGAGCCCGTCGCGCGGCACTGGCAAATGGACCACGCCTACCTCGGCCCCGCCTTCGACGATCAGACCATCGAGCAATTCCTGCGCTGGTCGAAGACGCCCTACCGGCGCCTCGACAACATCGCCGAGGAAGCCGCGCAACTGCTCGCCGAAGGCCAGGTGATCGGTTGGTTTCAGGGGCGCACCGAGTTCGGTCCGCGCGCCCTGGGCGCCCGTTCGATCCTCGCCTCGCCGATCGACCCCGGCATGCAGGCGAAGCTCAACGAGATCAAGGACCGTGAGGACTTTCGCCCCGTCGCGCCGGTCGTGCTCGAAGAACGGGCCGCCGAATGGTTCGTGGGCGGGAAGCGCGCGCCGTTCATGCTGTTCATCTTCGACGTGCGGCCCGAGAAGGCCGATCGCATTCCGGCCGTGCGCCACGTCGACGGCACCGCGCGCATCCAGACCGTCAACCGCGATCAGCATCCGCTCTACTACGACCTGGTCGCAGCGTTCGAGCGGCGCACCGGCGTGCCCGTGCTCGTCAACACGTCGTTCAATACGCGCGGCGAGCCGATGGTGAACTCCCCGCGCGACGCGCTCGAATCGTTCTGGACCTCGCCGCTCGATGCACTCGTCATCGGCCCGTTCCTGGTCCGCAAGCGCGAGGCGCGCGCATGAGGCCCGCCGACGTCGAGCTGCGCGAGGCGCGGCCCATCGGCGCCGAAGCGCCGGTGTTCGACGGCTACCCGGGCGCGCTGCTGGAGCATGTGCGCATTGCCGTGGTCGTACCCACGTACCGCCGTCCTGCGCTGCTCGAATCGTGTCTCGCCGCGCTGTGCGCACAAGACCTCGCGCCCGACGACTACGAGATCATCGTCTGCGACGACGGCCCGAGCGATGCCACCCGCGCCG
Organism: Paraburkholderia mimosarum LMG 23256 = NBRC 106338; assembly: GCF_000739815.1. Classification (GTDB taxonomy): domain Bacteria; phylum Pseudomonadota; class Gammaproteobacteria; order Burkholderiales; family Burkholderiaceae; genus Paraburkholderia; species Paraburkholderia mimosarum. Next base: position 329,302 of record NZ_BBJJ01000001.1, on the reverse strand, counting down.
TGGTCGAGCGCGCAGCGGCGCAGCATGCGCCGCGCGGCCTGGCCGTGCGTTACCTCCCGGTACGCGAGACCCAGGGGCCGGCGGCGGCGCGCAACGCGGGCTGGCGCGCCGCGCGCGCGCCACTCATCGCCTTCACCGACGACGACACCGTGCCGGATCGAGGCTGGCTGCGAGCCGGACTCGCGGCGCTCGCGCATGCCGAGGCCGCGGCGGGCCGCATCGTCATGCCGCTGGGCGATCCGCCAAGCGATTACGAGCGCGACGCGAGCGGCCTCGCGCACGCCGAATTCGCCACCGCCAACGCGTTCGTGCAACGCGCGACGCTGGTGCGGGTGCGCGGCTTCGACGAACGATTCACGGCGGCCTGGCGCGAGGATTCGGACCTGCATTTCGCCATGCTGCAAGCGGGCGCTCGAATCGTGCGCGCCGACGACGCCGTGGTCATGCACCCCGTGCGCCCCGCCCGCTGGGGCGTGAGTCTCGCACAGCAACGCAAGAGCCGCTTCGAGGCGCTGCTGTTTCGCAAGCATCCCGCGCTTTATCGCGAACGCATCGGCTCGGGGCCGCCGCTACTTTACTATGGTGTGCTTATCAGTGTGCTCGCATTCGCTGTCGCGCTGGCATGCGGGCAGCCGAAGATTGCGCTGGCCGCGCTCACCGCATGGTTCGCGCTCACGGCTGTGTTCTGCGCACGCCGCTTGCGCGATACGCGCCACGATGCACGCCATGTGGGCGAAATGATCTGGACGTCGCTGTGGATTCCGTTTCTATCGATCTTCTGGCGGCTCCAGGGAGCCGTTCGTTACCGCGTGTGGTTCCTCTGATGGATGCGCCCATGCTCTCCTTTCCCGACGCGCTCGCGCCACGGCGCATCGTCGTCTTCCGCGCGCTGCAGCTCGGCGACATGCTCTGCAGCGTCCCCGCGCTGCGCGCCCTGCGCGCCGCCTGCCCCGATGCGCACATCGCCCTCGTGGGCCTGCCGTGGGCGCACGACTTCGTGTCGCGCTATCCGATGCTGATCGACGAAATGATCGTCTTTCCCGGCGCGCGCGGCTTTCCCGAACAAGCCGAGGACGAGCGCGATCTGCCCGCCTTTCTCGACGCCATGCGCACGCGCTGCTTCGACCTCGCGATCCAGCTCCACGGCAGCGGCGGCGTGGCGAACACGCTCGTCGATGCGTTCGGCGCGGGCGCGCTCGCGGGCTTCACGCAGCCTGGCGAAAAGCCGCCGCCAGGCTGCTACCTGCCGTGGCCCGATGCGCTGCCCGAATCGCAGCGCTACCTCGCGCTCATGCATGCGCTCGGCGCGCGGGGCCAGGCACTGCGTGAAGACGCGCTCTGGTTTCCGCTGCACGAAGCGGACCGCGCCGCGTGCGCCGACATCGTGGGCCATTTCGGGCTCGATCCGGCGCGCCTCGTGCTCGTGCATCCGGGCGCGCAGTTGCCCTCGCGGCGCTGGCCCGCCGCGCGCTTCGCCGCCGTCGCCGACACGCTGGCGTTCGAGGGCTGGCAGATCGCCGTCACGGGCACCACGCGCGAACGCGAACTCACGGCGAGCGTGCTCGGCGCCATGACGCAGACGGCCCACCATCTCGCGGGCGAGACCACGCTCGGCGCACTCGCGGCGCTGGTCGAAATGGCACGGCTCGTGGTGTGCAACGACACGGGCATCTCGCACGTGGCCGCGGCCATGCGCACGCACAGCGTGGTGATCGCCTCGGGAAGCGACACGCGGCGCTGGGCGCCGCTCGATCACGCGCGGCACCGCGTGATCGCCGACTGGCCCGCTTGCCGCCCCTGCTCGTTCCACACCTGCCCATACGACCATTCATGCGCGCTGAACGTGACGGCCGAACAGGTCGCAGCGCTTGCGCAAGCGCATCTCCTCGACATGAGCGCGCCGGCCTTCGCGCGCGGCGCGCACGCCGAGGCCGCAACGACAAGGAGGAGCCGGGCATGCTGATGCGAAATTCGCGGCCCTTGCGCGTGCTCACCTGGCACGTTCATGGCAATTACCTCTACTACCTCACACAGGCGCCCCACGAATTCCACGTCGTGACGAGGCCCGGACGGCCGGTGGGCTACGCCGGACGCGCAGGCGTGCTGCCCTGGGGGGCGAACGTCCACGAGGTGCTGACCGAAGACGTTGCATCGAGCGATTTCGACGTGGTCGTGTATCAGCATCGCAGTCATTGGGAGCGTGACCGCTTCGAACTCCTCAGCGATGGTCAACGCCGGCTGCCACGCGTGTACATCGAACATGACCCGCCGCAGGAAGCGCCTTTCGAGCAGCGCCATTGGGTCAACGATCGCGGCGCCTTGCTCGTGCACGTCACGCCCTTCAACGCGCTGATGTGGGATAACGGCCGCACACCCACACGGGTGATCGAGCACGGCGTACTCGTACCCGGAAACGCGCGCTATTCGGGCCAGCTGCGGCGCGGCATCGTCGTCGTCAATCATTTGCGCGAGCGTGGCAGACGGCTGGGCGCCGATGTGTTCGAACGCGTGCGGCGCGACGTCCCGCTCGACCTCGTCGGCATGGATGCGCAAAGCCTTGGCGGCATCGGCGAGATTTCCAACGTCGAGCTGGCCCGGTTCGTCTCGCGCTACCGGTTCTTCTTCAATCCGATTCGCTGGACGAGCCTCGGTCTTGCCATCGTCGAAGCGATGACGGTCGGCATGCCCATCGTCGGGCTCGCGACGACGGAGCTCGCAACCGTGATACGCGACGGCGAGAACGGCTTCGTCGATACGCGCGTCGAGCGGCTCGTCGAGCGCATGCGCGCGCTCATCGACGACCCGGCGCTCGCGCGGCGGCTCGGCGAAGGCGCGCGGCGCACCGCGCTGGAACGCTACAACATAGGCCGCTTCGCGCACGACTGGGATCTCGCCTTGCGCGAAGTCGCGGCATGAGCGGCGGTCTCGCCAACTTTCCAAAGGACGGCAAACGTGAAAGAACTGATCCGCAAACGTATTCTCGTGACGGGTGGCGCGGGCTTTCTCGGCTCGCACCTGTGCGAGCGGCTCGTGATGCAAGGCCACGACGTGCTGTGCGTCGACAACTTCTACACGGGTTCGAAGCGCAACGTGGCGCATCTGCTCGATAACGCCAATTTCGAGCTGATGCGCCATGATGTGACGTTTCCGCTCTATGTCGAAGTGGACGAGATCTACAACCTCGCGTGCCCCGCTTCGCCGGTTCACTATCAGCATGATCCCGTGCAGACGACGAAGACGAGCGTGCACGGCGCGATCAACATGCTCGGGCTCGCCAAGCGCGTGCGCGCGAAGCTCCTGCAGGCATCCACGAGCGAGGTGTACGGCGACGCGCGCAGCCATCCGCAAACGGAAGACTACTGGGGGCATGTGAATCCCATCGGTCCGCGCTCGTGCTACGACGAAGGCAAGCGCTGCGCCGAAACGCTGTGCATGGACTACCTGCGCCAGCATGGGCTCGACGTGCGCATCGTGCGGATCTTCAACACGTTCGGGCCGCGCATGCATCCGCGCGACGGCCGCGTGATTTCGAACTTCGTCATGCAGGCGCTCGCGGGCGAACCGCTGACCGTCTACGGCGACGGCTCGCAAACACGCTGCTTCTGCTACGTCGACGACTTGATCGACGGACTCATGCGCATGATGGCGTGCGCGACGCCGCCCACGGGCCCCGTGAACATGGGCAATCCCGAGGAAATATCGATGCTCGACACGGCACGACGCGTCATCGCACTGGCGGGTTCGAAGTCGACGATCGCCTTTGCCCCGCTGCCCGTGGACGATCCATGCCGTCGCTGCCCTTCGATCGAACGCGCGCGCACGCTGCTCGGCTGGACGCCGCACACCTCGCTCGACGCGGGCCTCGACGCGACCATTGCGTACTTCCGGCGTCTGGTCGCCAATCGCGCCGATGCAGCGAACATGCATGCGGAGCGGGTTCCAGCGCCGGCGGCGGGTTTCTGACCAGGGGATTCACGACGGGGGGTCTTTCCGCAGGCACTCCATGACCGGCCAGAGGACATCAGCCCATGTGTCTCGAACGGATCTATACGCGGCTATGGCAATGTCTCGCCGCCGCAACCCGCGAGGGTCCGCAACCCTTCAAGGCGATGCAGGCCGCGACGATCGGCCTCGACGGCGCGCCTGACGTGCGCACCGTGTTGCTGCGAAGCGTGTGCGAAGCGCAAAACCTGCTGACGTTCCACACGGATTTGCGTTCGCCGAAAGTCGCCGCACTGAGCCGGGAGCCGCGCATCGCGCTAGTGGCTGTCGATACGGACCGCAACCTGCAAATTCGCGTGCACGGCGAGGCTCGCATCATCCGCGATGGGCCGGCGAGAGTCGACGCCTGGCATTCCAGCGACGATCGAAGTCTGGTGGCGTATCGCACGCTGCTCGCGCCGGGCTCGCCGATGAGCCAGCCCTGCGATGCGTTCGGCACGCAGCCGGGCATTCCGGGCCCCGAGGAAGGACTGAAACACTTTTGCGTCGTCGAGGTCAAACCCGCCCGCCTCGAGTGGCTCGATCTCTCGGACGGGGATCGTCCCGAACGAGCGCGTTTCGTACGCGCTGGCGACACATGGGTCTCCGGCTGGATCGCTCCCTGATCGCCGGCGTGCCGCCCCGATTATCCCGTGTGCGACTCATTGCAACGCGCCCAGCGCAAGGCGCCGGGCGCGTTCAAGAGCGCTCACTCCGTCGAGGCAGCGTTGGCATGTGCCGCCTTGTGGTGCCGCATCTTTTTGTTGGTGGTCGACGGGCCGGAATTGCCGAGCGTGTCGGCGCCCTGGGCGTTGGACTCCGTAGCCGTCGGACCGCCTGATTGCGGCGCGCTCATGCCCGTGCCGCCGCCGCTGCTACCGCTGCCGCCCCCGCTTCCGCCAGCGGTGCCGCCGCCCGCTTGCGCAAAGGCGCCGCCGGAAAGTGCGAGACACGCCAGTGCGGCGATAAGGTGACTCTTCGTCGTCTTCATATTTTCCTCCGTGCTATCGATTCGAAAACCCGCTTGCTTGATGATGTCGACGCCGCCGGGATCGAGTTGCCAACCACTGTGCTGAACGTCGGGCACGGCGGTCGCCATCTCAGGCGGCAGCACTCGCATCCCGCAAGGCCCATGCCGGGCACGAGAGGTTCGTGCATCGCCTCGATCATGCGGGCACCGCAACGACGCAGCATCTCGCGAGTCAACCCATCGCCTTCGGGTATTCGCGACGAAGCAGGACATCGCGATAAATGCCAGGCCGGCACGCCAGTTCCCCGGGTGGCCCATCGTCCACGAGCCGGCCGTCCTGAATGACGACGATGCGATCGAAGTTTTGCAGCGTCGAAAGGCGGTGTGCGATGGCAACGACCGTACGCCCTTTCATGAGCTTGTCCAGCGCGGCCTGGATCACGGCCTCCGAGGCGCTGTCGAGTGCCGAGGTCGCTTCGTCGAGCAACAGGATAGGCGCGTCTTTCAGGAAGGCGCGCGCGATCGCGATGCGCTGCCGCTGCCCGCCCGAGAGGCGCGCGCCGCGTTCGCCCACGGCCGTGTGCAAACCCTCCGGCAACGAGCGGATCAAATCGAGGCAACCCGCGTGCTCGCAGGCCTGAAGCACTTCCTCTTCCGTCGCTTCGGGGCGGCCGTAGCGCAGGTTGTCCAGCAGCGAGCGGTTGAAGAGCGAAATGTCCTGCGGCACGAAACTCACCGCATCATGCAGGCTCTTCAGGTTGACGTCCGTGAGGCGCTGTCCGGAAATGCATACCGCGCCCGCTCCCAGTGGCGGATCGAACCAGCGAAGCAGCAGCGCGAGCACCGTGCTCTTTCCCGCGCCGGACGGTCCGACGAGACCCACACGTTGTCCCGCGTCGATATGAAGGCTGAAGTGGTCCAGCACACGACGCCGGCCTGGATAGGAAAACGAAATATTCTCGAAATCGATATTCGCGTCGCGAACTTCCAGGTTCGGCACGCCCACCCGTTGCTCCATCTCACGCGGAACGAGCAGGAATTGCGCGGCGTCGGCAAGCCGCGCCACATGCTGGGTCATATCCACCAGCGCGACGGCGAGGTCGCGCGTGCCATGCAAAATGGCGAATCCGAGCGAACTCACGAGCACGACATCGCCCGTGGTGGCCCGCTCCACGGTCCAGAGCCAGACGACCCAGCCGAGCAGCGAGCCCGACAGCAGCACCGTGAGAACGGCGTGCACGATCCTGAGTTTTTCGAGGTGACGCAACGACGATTGGCGCGAGCGGATTTCGTTGTTGAGAAAGTTGCCGAAACGCAGGCATTCGCGCGCCGTTGCATCGAAGGCTTTGATGGTCGGCATGTTGCCGAGCAGATCGACCAGTTCGCCATCGACGGAAGCCGCCCATGAAGCAAAATCCAAATGCCGCTCACTGCCCCTTCTCGCGAGCCAGAACAGGAACACCGTCATGAGAGCGGAAATCACGACGAGCGCGAAGGCCATCCCGACGTTCACCCAGCCGATGAGCACGACGGATCCCAGCACCGTCAGCAAGGTTGGAATGGCGCTCCACGCCGACGTATTCTCGATCGTGAAAATGGCGTTGGCCGTGGCGGAAATCCGGCTTGCCAGCGTGCCCGGCTGCGCGTTCGAAAAGTAGGCGGGCGAATGGCCGGTGAGATAGCCGAACAACTCGCGCCGCACGTCGCCCGTTACCGCAACGAAGGTTCGCACACCGGCCAGCCCCGCCAGACGCCAGAGGAGGTTATCGGCGAACAGCAGCGCAACGATGACGAGAAAGGCGCCCACGACGCGCGAGGGATGCTCGCGGCCTGCGGGCAATGCATCGATGAGATCGCGGATCGCAAACTGCGCCCCGAGCGCACAGCCCACGGCCGCGGCGATGGACGAGACGACCAGCGCATGCCCGTACGGATGGGCGCGGACGTACCGCCATAGCAGGCGCAAAGGATGGTTCGCGTACTGAATGAGCGTCTTCGCGCGCCGCCCGAGCGTATCGGGCCGGTGCCCGCCGTCTGCCATGCCTGCATCTGTCGTGATCATCGGAACGCCCCCGCTTGCGGCCGTTCCGAAGTCCCGCACAGATCGTTCCCAAAGCGGCGGAACCGACACCCGTCAACGTTTTCGCGTGATCGCCTGAAGCAGGAATTCGCCTTGATCCGTCACGCGCGGCCGGCGCATGCCGGTAGGGAGGCTCTCGAGTGCTACGAGTTGTTGTTCGAGCAGCGTGTCGAGTTCGCCGCGGTCCATGTCGATCTGATCTGGCGACGCCTTGACCAGCATGAGCGTCGCAAATTCGTGAGGGCTCAGCACCTGCGTCTCCTGAATTTTCTGTATCGGCGGATTCCTTCCGTCCTGATTGTCCTGATTGTCGTTCGCCTGAAAGGCATGAAATCGCGAGCGCTCGCCGTGCGCGGAACGAGCCGCGAGCGGCGATCGGTTCCGGGCATCGCTGGCGTTGAACCCGAAAGTCGGGTTCAGAGCGAATCCGCTGCCTCGCTCGAGTCTTCCGCATCATGGGCGGATGCGGGACTCGATATCACCGTCAAATTCAAAGTCGTCACGCTCATTTCGAGCGGTGCCAGCGTGGTACTCATCTCCCCCACGCGGCCAGGATCGATTTCGAGAATGTCGATGGTCATCGAGTCCACGCCCGTGCCGCGATCGGCACACGCGTTCCACCGAACGACCTTGGCGCCGCTTTGTGCGAGGCATCGCCATACCGGGATGACCTTGAGCTTGCCGGATGCGGCGCGGATTGTGAGCCTTTGGACCACCATCGTGTCTCCCATGCAGTGACGGTTCTGGCGGATAAATGCTTCGATGTGGCTCATACGAGCATATTCCACGGAAGGCCCCAAAGTACACACAAGGCCGCTGTTCGTAAGTTCAGCTTTACGGACAGCCCCGCCACACCGGGGAAACGAAGGCATCGCCGGGTCCGTCTTTTCCCTTGCCACACGGGTGGCAGCAAGGCGCTTGCCTGGATAGCCGCGCCTTGCGGAGTGCCAACGGCGCGGCGGGGTCGGATGGCCGCAGAAATGCCTGCACGCGAATGCTGCAAACGCCCGCCGTCCGGCGAAACGCGCCCTTGATCAGCCCCCGCCTTGCGGCACCACGATATCCGTCGTGGCGGCCCGGGACGGCACATCGTTGTCGTCGGCGCGTGCATATGCCCCAGGCGCGCGAGTTCGGCGCTCGACGCTTTCCGGATGCAGCACGTCGAGCACGGTCCGCCCCCTTTCGGTCAGATGCGCGCGGCGCCGGCCCGCGGCGCTATGTTCGAGCATCACCAGTTGCCGCTCCAGCAGCGCGTCGAGTTCGGCGCGGTTCATGTCGAGCTGGTCCGGGGCCTGACGAACCAGCATCAGCGTTGCGAATTCATGTGGACTGAGCATTGCCGTCTCCCGTCAAGAATGAAACCGTGAACTGGGGCACGGTGCAGAAAAACGATACGAGCGGCGCCTGGCGGCGTGCAGCGGCGCGAACCCGGCGGCCCGCGCCGCACGACCCTTCCGGCCTAGTCAACCCTCACCTCGATACGTCGCGGCTTCGCTTCTTCGCGGCGAGGAATGGTGAGCCTCAGCACGCCATCGCGCAGTTGCGCATCGATGCGCGAAACGTCGAAGTCGGGGCTGAGCGTGAAGGCTCGCCGAAAGTGCGGGTGGCGCACTTCGCCATGCTGCAGGCGCAGCCCGGATGGCATGGGGATCACCGCCTCTGCCTCGATGGTCAGATTGCCGTCCTGCACGCGCACGTCGAGCTTCTCGCGCGGCACGCCCGGCAGGTCCGCATACAGCGTGATGCCGCGGCTGTCCTCGAACACGTCCACCGGCGGGGTAATGCGGGTGACCTGCTGCGCGGATTCGCCGGTCTCGCGCGCGGCGACCTCGTTGTGCGCCGCACGGGTCAGTTCAGTGCTGTCGTTCATGATGTCCTCCGTGATCGCATGGTTCACGCCGGGCTCACTGCACGGTGATCGCGCGCGGCTTCGACGCCTCGGAACGTCCGACGCTGATCGTCAGGCATCCGTTCACATAACGCGCGTTGACCTTGTCGGGGTCGGCGTGCTGCGGCAGTTCGACGACGCGCCGGAACGCGCCCATGAAGCGCTCGCTCGCGTACACGCGCGTATCGTCTCCCGACCGGTTCTCGGGCGGCTTGCGCTCGCCACTGATCGTGAGCAGCCCTTTGTCGATCGAGACGTCGATCGCTGACGGGTCGAGTCCCGGCGCGAACGCGACGATCTCGACGCTGTCGTCGGTGCTGCCGATGTTGAGAGGCGGGAATGTCTCGCTGCGCATCGCGCGCAGGCTTGCGGGAAAGCCCGGAAAGAGACTGGCCATCTGCCGTTGCAGGCGGTCGAATTCGCCCAGCAGATCAGTGCTGAAGAAGGGATCGCTCATGACTGGCTCCTTGAAACCTGGGCCGGCACGGAAGACGAATGGAACCACGCGCTCCAGTCCGCCTGCCGTGGGAAGCCCCGCCGACAAACAAATCGAAACACGCAGCGCTTATCGCGACTGCCTGAGCGATGAATAAAATAGCGCATGGAACGGAAATTTCAAGAGGCCCCGCAGCATGTCACGGAGGCTTCATGAACCTTTCCAGCTGGCTCGAAGTCGTCCTCGCTTCGATCCCAAAGGAGACGGAGCAAGCCGCCGCGCACGAACGACGGTTCGCGTCACTTCGCGCGTGGCGGCTCGATGCCTTCGTCGGCGCGATGGAGCTCGCCCGCGCGCAGCGCCGTCACCGCCTTGACCACGGCGCGCGCCACGTTCACCACTTCCTGCTGGAAGCGCTCGTCGGCATCGAGCGTTTGGTGCGAGGTCGCATAGGGCTCGTAGTAGCCCACCATGCGGTCGAGGCGCGCCGACGCGCCCGCATCGATCCAGCCCATCCAGTCGAGCCAGTCGGCGAGCGCGCGGCGCGTGTCCTCGATACCGGCCACGTCGCCGTGCACGATCGCGCCATACGCGCGCCCCGCCAGATGCTTCGGAAAGTGCCAGCCCGACAGTTCGAGCGCCTTCGCTTCGTCCGGATGCTTGCCGTGCGTGGACGTCGGGTCCGGATTGCCGCCGTCCGCGCAGACGAGCCGGTCCATCATCAGCTTGAGCGGGCTGCTCACCTGATACCAGTAGACGGGCGTGACGAAGATCGCGCCGTGGCAGGCCGCGAAGCGCTCGTAGATCTCCGCCATCCAGTCGTTGATCTGGTTGAGCGAATGATTGGGATAGCAGCTGCAAGGCCAGTGACAAAGCGGCATCGCCGTCGAAACGCAGCCCTTGCACGGGTGGATGTGCAGATCGGGCTCGGCGGTTAGCCGCGAAAGGTCGAGCAGATCGGCTTCGACGCCGGCCTGCTCGATCTCGCGTTCGCAGATCTTCGCGAGCCGGAAGCTCTTCGACATCTCTCCTGGGCAGGTGTAGTCGTTGCGCGAGGACGCATTGACGACGAGGATGCGCGACGGCGTGCCGGCCGAACGCTGGCGGTGCTGCGCCGCGTCGATGCGTTCACGCGCCGCACGCCATTCGGTGGAGAGCGCGTAGTCGGGATCGGCGTAGCCTTCGCCGGCTCTCGACGTGACGGGCGCCTTGCGCCCTTCGCTGTAAGCGTCCCACGCGATGGCCTCGAGGCGCGCGAGCGCCGCGTCTTCGCCGCGAAACGCGGGGTCGTAGAAGCGCGCCATGAAGCGCGCGCGAAACACGTCGCGCGGTACGCCCTCTTCGGTTTGCCCCTTGCGCACGAGACTGGCGGCTTGTTCGGCGGATGTTTTCGGCATGATGGCTTCTCCTTGTGCGAGGCGTCGGGCATTCAGGCTGGCGCAGGCGTCGTGCGAACCGGTTTGTCGCCTGCTTCGTGGCCTGCTTCGTGGCTTGCTGCACGACCTGCCTCGTGGCCTGCTTCGTGGCCCGCTTCATCGCGTACTTCGCGGCAAGCTTCTTGACCCGATGCGCGACGTTCCAGCAGCGCCCCGTACGCGCGCAGATACTCCTCGCACATGCGCGCCGCCGTGAAGCGCCCTTCGAACGCGGCGCGGCAGCGCGCGCGCGAAAGCGATGGGAGTCGCGCGACCGCCTCGACCGCGGCCCCCACGCCTTCGACGATGAACCCGCTCACGCCGTCTTCGATCACCTCGGGCACCGCGCCGCGCCGGTAAGCGATCACGGGCGTTCCGCTCGCCAGCGCCTCGATCATGACGAGGCCGAACGGCTCGTCCCAGGCGATGGGCACGAGGAGTGCCTCGGCGCGGCGCAGCAGCGCGGCGCGCGGCTCTCCCCCCACTTCGCCCAGATAGTCGACACAGCCGGCATGACGCGCGAGCAACGGCCGCATGCGTTCGTCGAACCAGGCCCGCTCGCCCGGATGCACGGCGGCCGCCATCTTCAGCGGCTTGCCGGCGCGGCGCGCGATGTCGATCGCCGTATCGGGGCCTTTGCCCGGCATCATGCGGCCCATCCATAGCAGGTAGCCGTCGTGACCGGCGCCCGGCGCGAAGGCGTCGAGCGGCAAACCGTGCGCGATCGTCGCGAGCCAGTTCGCATGCGGTGCACAGCCGCGCTGCGCATGCGAGATCGAAACGAGCGGCGCGTCGCGCGAGACGTCCAGCAGCGCGCCCAGGTCGCGGCGGCGGATCACGCCATGCAGCGTCGTGACCGTCGCCACGTTCAGGTGGCGCACGAGCGGCAGGTGCAGCGGCTCCGTATGGAAGTGAACGACGTCGAATTCGTGGGCGCGCGCGGCCACGCGTTCGAGCTGCGCGACGTGATGGACGAGCGTGTCCGTGACCTCGCGGTCGTGCCACAGCGGGCGCGGGCAGCACGGCACGAGCGAGGCCGCGGTGAGGGAATCGGCGCTCGCGAACAGCGTCACCTCGTGGCCGCGCGCGACGAGCGCCTCGGTCAGGTAGTGGACGATCCGCTCAGTGGCGCCGTAGCGCGCGGGCGGCACGCGTTCGTAGAGCGGGGCAACCTGGGCAATACGCATGGGATTGGCTCACGGAATCGGCGGGACATTCGATGTTCCGCATTGAACGTTCCCGACGTGTGCGGCGCCTGAGCGGGAGAGCGGCACGGCAGTTGCTGCTCAGACGATGTGTGTCTCGATTCGCTTGCACGCGATGCAATCGCGCGAATGCAGGGGCAATCGCGCCACGAGCGCGTGAGAACGCGACGCACGCAACCGCGACGGAGACAACCGCATGCCGACCAGGCCGAAGCGATCGCCGCGCCCCGCGTCCGCAGGTGCCGACGTCGATCCGCAACAGCAACCCGAATCGCTCGACGCATGCCGCCGCTGCGCGCTCTGGCGCGACGCCACGCAGGCCGTGCCCGGCGCGGGCGACGCGCCCGCCACGCTGATGCTCGTCGGCGAACAACCCGGCGACAGCGAAGACCGCGCGGGCCTGCCCTTCGTCGGCCCGGCCGGACGCCTGCTCGACAGTGCCCTTGCCGAGGCCGGCATCGTCCGCGAAACCGTCTATGTGACCAACGCGGTCAAGCACTTCAAATGGGAACTGCGCGGCAAGCGCCGCCTGCATCGCACGCCGGCCCAGCGCGAAGTCGAAGCCTGCGCCTACTGGCTCGAACGCGAGATCGCGAACGTGCAGCCGAAGGTGATCGTGGCGCTCGGGGCGACGGCGCTGCGCGCCGTGCTGGGCGATCCACATGCGCGCCTGAACGCCTGGATGGACCAGACCGCGAAGGCCGGCGCGCGCACCGTGATCGCCACGTGGCATCCCTCCTACGTGCTGCGCGCGCCCGATCCGGCGGTGCGCGACGAAGCCCGCGCCCATATCGTCGAAGCCCTGCGCCGCGCGCACGCGTTGCTGCGCCGCCGTTGATTTCGCGCTTGCACGTCGAGACGTTTCGCTATTCGCTCGGGCGGCGCGGTCACATCGATGGTGTTGGCGCCGTTCCTCCCGGCGCCAGAACTTTTCCGAAACACCGCGCATCGCGCATGGCCGTATATTCCCCATAAGGCGCGATAGGCTCGTAGCCATGCCGCAGATAAAACGCTATGGCGCGGCGATTCGCTTCCCGCGTCTGCAGGATCACGCGCCGATACCCCATCGCCACGGCCAGCCGCTCCAGATGACGCAGCACCGCCGCGCCGGCCCCGGCCCACTCGGGCCGCCGGTAAATGCGCTTGAATTCGGCCACCTCGAACGAGAAGCGCCGCAGCGCGCCGCAGCCGATCGCCAGCCCATCCATCGTCCTCGCCACCACGAACGCGCTGCGCGCGAGGCGCACGTCCTCGGGCTGAAAGTGCCTTTGCGCGCCGTCGCCGCAGTACAGCGCGATCATCGCGCTCAATTCGTCGAGCAGCACGGCCGCGTCGGGCGTGCCGGGGTCTTCCCGCCGCACCATGGCGACGACCGATGACTCATCCATTGTCCGTGCCCTCCCAAGCCAGTCCTCCTCACGCAGCGCAAGTGCAGTGCCGCTGTCGCTAGCCGCGCGCCGCCCGCCACGCGCCGCCGGAGCGCCAGGCCATCGCGTGGTGCGCCGCAAGCGTTCGTGCTTTTTCGCGCACGGTGCATTCCTCCGGCTTCGCGTTTTACTTGTGCAACGCCTGGCGCAGCGTGCTCACGTCGTTCGTCGTGATCGGCTGCGCGTCGTTGCCCCACGCGCTGCGGATATAGGTGAGCACGTTGGCGATCTGCACGTCGGCGAGCGTGCCCACGAAGCCCGGCATCGCCTGGCGCGGCGGGCCCGTGAGCGTGGACGGGCTGTTGCCGCCCTCCACGAGCAGGCGGATCAGCGAAGTCGTGTCCTCGGTCAGCACCGAAGGATTGCCGGCGAGCGCTGGGAAGGCATGCGGCACGCCGCTGCCGTCTTCGCGATGGCAGCGCGCGCAGAACGAGCCATAGACGTCCTTGCCGGGCGTGAGCGACGACGCGATGCGGTTGCCGTTCGAGGGCGAGTGCGGTTCGTCGCGGCCGGGCGTCCACGTGCCCGAAGGCTGCTGCGCGGGCAGGCCCTTCAGGTAGTGAGCGATGGCGGCGAGGTCGGCGTCGCTCAGGTACTGCGTGCTGTCCTCCACCTGCGCGACCATCGTGCCGTATGCGACCGCGCCCGCACCGTGCCCCGTCTTGAGGAACGACGCGATCTGCGCTTCGCTCAGGCGGCCGAGACCCGATCCCGCGTCGCCGGTGAGGTTGGCCGCGAACCAGTGGTCGTTGACGCCGCCCACCAGATATTCGCGCGAGCCTTCGTCGTAGCCACGTTCCTGATACGCCGCGCCGCGCGGCGTATGACAGGAGCCACAGTGGCCGAGTCCTTGCACGAGGTAGGCGCCGCGGTTCCATTGCGCGTCGTGTCCCGGTTTGTCTGCGTAGATGCCGCGCGGAACGAACGTCCATTGCCAGAAGCGCAGCGCCCAACGCTGGTTGAACGGGAACGCGACGTCGGAAGGCGGCGCGGGCCGCGCGACGGGCGCGACGCCGTGCATGAGGTACGCGTAGAGCGCGCGCAGGTCGTCGTCGCTGACCTTCGCGAACGACGCATAGGGCATCGCCGGGTACAGGTGCTTGCCACCGCGCGCCACCCCTTCGCGCAGCGCCCGCGCGAATTCGTCGAACGTGTAGCGGCCGATGCCGTATTGCGGATCGGGCGTGATATTCGTCGACATGATGGTGCCGAACGGCGAGCCCAGCCCCTGGCCGCCCGCGAACGGCGCGCCGCCCTGCACTGCCGTGTGGCACCCCGCGCAGTCGCCGGCCTTCGCGAGGTACGCGCCGCGCGCGAGCGTCGCGGGGTCCGCGGGCAGCGCCGATGCGTTCGCCCCTTGCGCGTGAAGCGCGTCGCGTCGCGCGAACAGCGCGGCCGCCGCGATCACCATCGCGCACACCGCCGCCGCTTTTGCGCGCCGCTTCATGGTGCGCTTCATGGTGCGCTTCATAGGCCGCTTCATAGGCCGCTTCATGGACCGTTTTATGGCCCGCTTTATGGCCCGCTTCATGGCGCACCGTCCTGCCGGACGAAGCCGGTCTGCGCGAGGAACGTCGTCGCGCGTTGCGCGGCGAGCCAGCGCCCCGCAATCGTCAGTCCTCCTATGAGATACGCGGCCGCGCCCGGCACCCACATGATGAGGCCGCCCAGTTGCTGATCGTGCAGCGGATCGACGCCGAGCGCGCTGCACGTTTCGATGTACGACGGATACCAGAGCCCCGGCGAGAGCGCGATCAGCGCGCCCAGGGCGCTCGTGTGAACCATCGTCGTGAAGAGCGAGAGCATGGCGGGCCCGCCCGTGTGCCGGTGCGCGCCCTCGCCGAACACGCTCCACCAGAACAGCAGCGAAGTCACGAAAAAGCTCGCATGCTGCAGCGAATGCACGGCGGAATTGCGCAGCGCGGCTTCGAAGAGCTTCGGCGCGTGCCAGGCCCAGAGCGCCACGGCCTGGAGCAGCCATGCGGTGAGCGGCGCGCTCGCCGCGCGCCAGATCGCGCAGAACGCGGCGGACCGGATCGCCACGCCAAGCGCTAGCCGCGCGCGATGGGGCAGCGCCCACATCCAGATGCCGAGCGGGCGGCCCAGCACGCACAGCGGTGCCGCGATCAGCATCAGCGTTTCGTGCTGGACCATGTGCGCGGAGAAGAGCGCGCCGCTCAACGTATCGAGCGGCGAGCACAACGCCACTAAAAGAAAGAGCCAGCCAGCGAGAAACGCCGCGGCCTGGCGCAGGCGCACGCTGCGCGCGGTGCCGCCGCCGCGAACGGCTACGCGCGCGAGGCCTGCCACGTAAGCGAGCAAACTGACGCCCAACAGCACGGCCACCCACGGCGCGAAATCCCAGCCGAACGAAATCGCCCCGTCGGGCGGCACGGCAAGCCCATGCGCGTGCGCAGGCAGCGCGAGGCCGAGGCCGGCGCACGCAGGCCACGAAACCGCGAAGCGAAGCGAACGACCTGTCATCGACATGCGGGCAGCCACCATTGCGGGAACCACATCATCAGTTGAACGAGCGCGCAGAACGCGGCGACGATGGCCGCCATCGAAGCGAAGAACGCCGGGCGCGCCCCGCCCGTCGCATAGCTCGCATCGCCGGCGTGGGCCGTCTCGCGCCAGCGCCGCCACGCGAGGCACGCCGCCGCGAGCGAGAACAGCAGCGCGGCCGCGCTCACCAGGTGCAGCGGCAGGTCGCTGCCCGTCGCGCACGCAAGCTGGATCAGCGCGTAATCGGCGCCCTGCACGCCGAGCACGAGAAACGGCGCCGCCAGCAGTCCGAGCCACGTTCGCATCCCTGCCCTCACAGATGAACCCGTGGCGCGAGGTAGACCACCGCATAGATCGGCAGCCAGCTCAGTACCACGAAGTACCAGTAGATTGCGTTCTCGCTCGTATCGACGAGCCGCTTGCCCTCGAACGGCCCCCTGTACAGCAGCGCGACGAGCACCGCCGTGTCCACGGCGTCCGTGACGAGGTGCGTGGTATGCAGACCCAGCAGAAGCCAGACGATCGAGCCATAGGCATTCGCGTACCACATCACATTGAGCGTCGTGAACTCGAAGCCGCGCAGCACGAGAAACGCAATGCCGAACACGAAGCACACGGCAAGCCACAGCCGCGCGCCCTCGCGGTCGCCGCGCAGGGCGGCGCGCCGGGAGATCTCGTTCGGCACGAGGCTCGCGAGCAGCACGACCGTGTTCAGCGTGCCCCAGACGAGCCCCGGCGGCGGCGCGTTCAGCGGCCACGCCGCGTTCACGTTGCGCAGATAGAAGGACATGCCGATGGCGACGGCGAACACCGTCCCTTCGATCAGCATGAGCCCCGCCGTGGCCCACCACATGAGGCTGCGGTGGCTGAAGTCGAAGCTCGGCAGTTCGCGCACGTCGAGCGCGGCGGGCTCGCCGGCGACGCGCGCCGCGTTTGGCCCGCGCCCCGGCCACCGTTCTAGCGCCGTGGCGATGCGGTTCTCGCGCCGACCTGGCCAGAACCAGGCGATCAGCGCGACAGCGACGGGCACGGTCCCCCACCAGACCGCGGTGGGCGTGTAAATCGAGCCGATGAAGAACACCGTCGTCGCAATCGCCGAAATGAACGGCCAGATCGATGGTTGCGGAAACAACGGTCGCGTCTCGGGTACCGCGTCGAGCGCGCTCGTGGTCAGCACCTCGCGCGCGCCGGCCGCGAGACCGGCCACGCCGGCCGGTTCGCACGCCGGCTCCCAGCCGGGCGTGCGGCTCTGCACGACGGGCAGCGCGTCGAAGTTGTGCGGCGGCGGCGGGCTGGCCGTGCGCCATTCGAGCGTCGCCCCGCCCCAGGGGTCGGGCGGCGCCGCCTTGCCGCGCAGGAGGCTGCGCAACACGTTGTAGAGAAACACGAGCACGCCTGCGCCCAGCATGTAGGCGCCGATGGTGGCGCAGAGATTCATCGGGCCCCAGCCCATCGCCTGCGGATAGGTCCACACGCGCCGCGGCATGCCGTGCAGGCCCAGCAGATGCATGGGAAAGAACGTGACGTTGAAGCCGACGAAGAAGAGCCAGAAGTGCCAGAGCCCGAGCCGCTCGTCGAGCAGGCGTCCCGTCATTTTCGGGAACCAGTAGTAGATGACGCCGAAGAGCGGAAACACCGCGCCGCCTATCAGCACGTAATGCAGGTGCGCGACCACGAAGTACGTGTCGTGGATCTGCAGATCGAGCGGCACCGATCCGAGCATGATGCCCGTCATGCCGCCGAGCACGAGCACGAAGAAGAACGCGAGCACGAAGTAAAGCGGCACGCGCAGATGCAGCCGGCCCGTGAGCAGCGTCGCGAGCCAACAGTAGATCTGCACGCCCGAAGGCACCGCGATCAGCACGCTCGCCGTCGTGAAGAAGCTCTTGCCGAGTTCGGGCACCGTGGTCGCGAACATGTGATGGACCCAGAGCCCGAACGCGAGAAAGGCCGTCGCGATCAGCGAGAGCACCATCGCCGTGTAGCCGAAGATGGGACGGCGCGAGAACGTCTCGATGATCGCCGACATGAAGCCCAGCGCGGGGATGAAAATCAGGTAGACCTCGGGGTGCCCGAAGAACCAGAACAAGTGCTGCCAGAGCAGCACATCGCCGCCTTGCGCGGGGTTGTAGAACTGCGTGCCCACTTCGCGGTCGAGAATGAGCGCCGTGCTCGCGAGCATGATGGCGGGCATCGCGAAGATCACCATGAACTGCGTGACGAGCGTGGCCCACGCGAAGAGCGGCAGGCGGTTCAGCGACATGCCCGGCGCGCGCATCTTGAGGATCGTCGTGATGAGGATCACGGCTTCGAGCAGCGCGGCAAGCTCGGTGAAGGTGATCATCTGCGCCCAGATGTCCGAGCCCTTGCCCGGCGCGTAGTTCGGCCCCGAAAGCGGCACGTAGCTGAACCATCCAGAGCGCGGCCCGGAGCCCAGTGCGAACGCCACGAACAACGTGAGCCCGCCGAACAGGAACACCCAGTACGCATAGGCGTTCATGCGCGGAAACGCGACGCTGCGCGCGCCGATCATGAGCGGGATCGTCCAGCCCGCCACGGCCTGCATGACGGGCACGGCGAACAGGAACATCATCGCCGTGCCGTGCATGGTGAAGAGCTGGTCGTAGAGTTCGGGGCCGATCAGGCGGCTGTCGGGGCGTGCGAGCTGCGTGCGGATCATGAGCGCGAACACGCCCGCCAGCAGGAAGAACAGGAACGTGGTGGCGATGAAGCGCGTGGCGATCGTCTTGTGGTTGATCGCCGAAAGCCAGCCGATCACGCCGGGTGGATCGCGCCAGGTCCCGGCCAGCGCGGCGCGGACTTCGTCCGTGGCTTCGGGGCCGTCCTTGATCGTGGTGAGGGCGCTCGCGTCGACGAGGGGTTCGCGTGTCGTGCTCATTGCAGTGTGCCCAGCCATTGAACGAGCGCGTGAAGATCGGTGTCGGATAGCGCGACCGTCGGCATCAGCGTGCCGGGCTTCACGGCTTGCGGGTTGCGAATCCAGTCCGCGAGATTGCCGGGCGTATTGGCGAGCACGCCGGCCGCGAGGGTCTGGCGGCTCATCAGGTGCGTGAGGTCCGGACCCAGCGCGCCGTGCGCGCTCGTGCCGCGCACCGTATGGCAGCCCGCGCACGTCGCGCTTTCGAACACGTCGCGGCCGCGCTGCGCGACGGCATCGGCCAATGCGTTCGAACGCGCCGGGGCGGCTTGATGATCGGCCCACGCCGCGTAGTGCGCGGGCGCATCGGCCACCACCAGCATCGCCATCAGCGCGTGTTCGGCGCCGCAGAACTGCGCGCATTGGCCTCTGTAGGCCCCTGCCTGGTCGGCGCGGAATTCGATCGTCGAATCGAGGCCCGGCAGCATGTCTTTCTTGCCGTGCAGGTTCGGCACCCAGAAGCTGTGGATCACGTCGCCGGCCTTGAGCGACACGACCACGGGACGGCCCACCGGCACGTGCAGTTCGTTCGCGGTGACGAACGCGGGCCGGCCGCCCTCGCCCGCATAGACGGCCTGCCACCACCACTGCTCGCCCGTCAGCTCGATACGCAGCGGGCGGTCGACGGGCAGGTCGGACAGCGCGCGGTCGGTCGCGACATCGGCCACGATGAGGCCGACCAGCACCACGACCGAAACGAGGCTGAGCGAGACGACGACGCGCCGCGTGCGAGGTTCGGGGTTCGCAAGCGGCGTGAGATCGGGCGGCGCGGCGCCATGCAGGCCACGGCGCCCGCGGCGCACGAGCGCGACGAGCGCCGCGAGCACGACAGCCGTGAACACGATGCCGCACACCACGAGCGTGAGGTTCCACAGCGCCAGGATATGCGCGGCCTGCACGCCTGCCGGCCGCAGCGCGTCCTGCTGAGGCTCGGCGAGCGCGGCAAGCGGCGCGAACGAGGCGAGCGCAACCAACGCCACGCCGGGTGCGCCGCTGGCCTTGCGCCGCCGCGAATGGCGAGGGCCTGCCGGCCGGGTCATCACAAACGGGGTTGTCATAAACGCGCAGCCTCGGCGTCACCTGGTCGAGTCCGCCAGCGCATTTTTCGTTCCCCGCCGCGAGCCGCGCCCGGCGCATAGTCGAAGGCGTTGGAGAATCGCGTCGCGCGAACCGGCGGCGAGCTTCATTGGCGCGGGCCCAGAAAACGCTGCAACGCCGCCGATAGCCCCACGAGCGCCGCGCCGATGCCCGCGAGCGCCGCGAGGGTGAGGGGATCGGGATGACGCACGGCATCGGCGAGCTGCTGGGCGAAGGTGGTGGCCAGCACGATGCCGGGCCCCATGCCGATCAGAGTGCCGAGCACATAGTCGCGCAGCGCGATATGCGAGGCGCCGGCCGCCAGATTGACGAGCACGAACGGCGCGAGCGGCAGCACGCGCAGCACCACCACGGCGGCGAGCCCCTGGCGGCCCAGGCGCTTCGAGAGGCGGTTCAGGCGCGAGCCCGCACGGCGCCGCACCGCGTCGCGCCCGGCCCAGCGGCCGATGGCGTAGGTCGCGAGCGCCGCGAGCAACGAGCCGGACAGCGCGTAGAGGCTTCCGTCGATGGCGCCGAACAGCAGCCCCGCGCAGACGATGAGCAAGGTGATCGGCACCGACGAGATCGCCGCGAGCGCGTATGCGCCCACCACGAGCAGCGGACCGAAGCGCGTGGCCGCGAGCGCATGGGCGGCCCGTGCAATGCTCGCGAGGCTCACGAAGCGCGAGAGCGGCGTGTAATGCCAGGCGAGCGTCATCGCGACCGCGAGCAATGCGCAAAGGCCCAGCAGCAGCAACCGCCGCGTGATCGAGCGGCCACCGCGGCCCGGCGCGAATTCGCGCACGACTTCGTCGGGCACGGCGGGCCGCTCGGGATCGACCACGGCGCTCTCGGGCACCCAGCGGTCGAGTTCGGGCGAGACCTGGGGCTCGAATCTGCGCAGCGTGCGCGCGCCACCGCCCAGGCGCTCGATCACGCGATGGACGTCCCCGGCGAAGCGCTCGAACGCGCGCTCGACGTCTTCGCAACGCGCGCCCAGATGCTCGGCGAGCAGGCGATTGCGCATGCGCGCGATGGCGGCCCGCACGCGCGCATCCCCGAGCGCCTCGAGCGCGATATTGCATTCGGTGTCGAGCACCATCGAGCGGTTGTTCAGATTCGCACTGCCGATCAAAAGCAGCGCGTCGTCGACGATCATGAGTTTGCTGTGGACGTTGATGAAGGCGTCGCCGAGACCTTCCGTCCACGGCCAGTAGAGGCGCAGCCGTTGCTCGCGGTCCGCCGCGCGCAGGCGCTTGTAGAGGCGCGCGCGCAACGTGCCCATGGCGGCAGCCTGAAGCCAGCCCGTCTGCTCGCGCGGAATCACGGCGGCGACGGCGGGGGGATCGGGCATCGAAAGGCGCCGCGCGAGCGTGTCACCGACGCCGCTCGCCGTGAAGTACTGGTTCTCGATGTAGATCGTGTCGCGGGCCGCTTCGATCGCCGCGCGATAGAGCGCATGAATCTGCTGGCAGCCCGTGCGCGGGCCATGCGGCGCGGCCGTGAGCGCGATGCCGAGGCGCACGTCCTCGATATCGGCGCGCACGCCGGGCGGCCAGGGATCGCCGCTTTCGTCCGTGGTCGCGAGAACTTCGGGGAGCGGCGGCACCGGTTCGCTTTCGTCATGCGCTTCGCGCGCCGTGACTTTCGCGCGTCGCCAGCGATCGTTCGCGAGCTTCGCCACGGCACGCGCGGCCTCGCCGTCGACCATCGCCTGCACGTCGTGGATCGGGCCATAAGGCTGGCGCGGCCCGTTGCGGCGGCGTGGGTCGGCGCTCGCGTGCGCGCAGGTGTCCCAGCGCGAGCGCGCGAGATCCATGCCGCCCACGAATGCGAGGCAGTCGTCCACCACGACGATCTTCTGATGATGCGAAGCGCCTGGCGGATGCTGCCCGTCGAGCCGGAACGCGAGCCGCCGACCCGAGCGCCAGCCTAGCTTGTAGGCGGGCAGCCATTCGCGCTCGAGCGCGTAGAGCATGGCGAAATCCCACGCGAGAATGCGCACGCGCAGCGCGGGCCGCGCCGCCGCGACGGCCGCGAGGAAGTCGCCGAGCGCGGCCGGGAAGCCGTCGTCCGCGCCGCCCGGTACCAGCTCGATGCGGCTGTCGATGTCCCAGCCGACGATGATGACGCTGCGCCGCGCCCGCACGATGGCCTGGCGCAGCGTACCGAAGTACTCCTCAGCATCGACCAGCAGCCGCAAGCGCCGCGCGTGGCACAGCGAATCGCAGGTCTCACCCGGGCGCAGCAGGCGCGCCGCCCCGGCCTGCGCGGCGCACGGACTCGTCGGCGTGTTCATGCTCCTCTGTCCCGCCGCGCCGCCGTGCTCACTGCTTTTCCGTAGCCTTCCGGTTGCCCGCGGCTTCGGCGAACTGCGTGAGCTTCATGTCGGTGGCCTTTTCTTCCTCGAGCGTCTCCTTGAGCAGGTTCACCGCCTCCTCATGCCCCAACTGCTTGCCGAGCGCGCAAAGGCTTCCATACGCGGCGATCTCGTAGTGCTCCACCTTCTGCGCGGCCGCCACGAGCCCCGCATCGAGCACGGGCCCCTTCTCGATCTCGTCGATCAGTTCCGCGCCCTCTTCGATGAGACCTTCCATTGCCACGCACTTCACCCGCTTCAGGCGAATGCCGGTCGATTCCACCACCTTGTCGATGCGCTCGATCTGCCCCTGCGTTTCTTCGAGGTGGGTCTTGAATGCATCGGCGAGCTGCGGATCGCTCGCCGTGCGCGAGAGCTTCGCGAGCGCACGCGTGAGCTGCTTTTCGGCGCTGTAGATGTCCGAGAGCATGTGAACGAAAAGGTCGTCGATGGTCTTTCTCTGGCTCATGATTGCCTCCGTGAGTAGGAGACCGACTTTTCGCAATGGCCATACCCGCGCTACCCGCGGGTCGCCTTCCCGCTGAACGCCGGGGATCGGCTTGTCCATGTCCTGCTCCAGTGCCGTCGCGACTGCCTTCCTGCCTTCGATCAGCGGCATCAGCGCATGCCACAGATGTTCGTCGTGCAGCATCCTGTAGGCACCGCTCACGCCGAGCTTCCATGTGCTCGCGCGGCCCGCGCCATCGCTCGTTGCAAAGGCGAACTTGTAAAACTGCGCGGGCGGAATGCGCGAAAGCGCCATCAGCAGCACGCAGAGATACTGGACCGCGTTGAGCGTGTCTTCCTTGCTCAGATCGTCTACGAGAACCTTCGCGATCTGCGTCTTCGCGCCCGCGAGATCGTTCGCGAGCCGCAGCACGCCGTTCTCGTGCAGCGTCTGGATCAGCGCATCGAGTTCTTCGTGCGCGGCGCTTCACGTCGGGATCGTGATGCTCGCCCGTCATTTCATTCACGCCGGGCTTGCCCTGGTGGCAGGAAAAGCGTATTGCCCTTTACGCGGTCGGTGACGAGCGCGATGATGTCGCGCCCGCGAAAATCTTCGCTGGTGTCGTTGAGAGTCTCGGCTTGAGGTGGCGCAACCGACGTTCCCGAACATTCCTCGACGGACGCCTCGCGGGACGATGCGCTGGCGCCACGGCACGAGGCGTGCACGGTCTCACGCAGCGACAACAGGGAGCACGGCCATGAGCGAGGTACGCATAGGCATTTCGGGCTGGCGTTACGACGGCTGGCGCGGCACCTTCTATCCGCCGGGGCTCGCGCAAAAGCGGGAACTCGAATTCGCGTCGCGCGCGGTGCAGACCATCGAAATCAACGGCACGCATTACGGCCTGCAGTCGCCCGCCGCGTTTCGCCACTGGCACGACGAAACGCCCGACGCGTTCGTATTCAGCGTGAAAGGCGCGCGCTATCTCACGCACATGCTGCGCTTTCGCGACGAATCGGCCAACGTTGCATGCGCGAACTTCTTCGCTCAAGGCCTGCTGGCGCTGAACGCAAAGCTCGGACCGATCCTCTGGCAATTCCCGCCGAACTATCGCTTCCATGCCGATCGCCTCGAACGCTTTCTCGCGCTGCTGCCGCACGACACCGAAGCGGCGCGGCGTCTTGCGGCACGTCACGACGCGCGCGTGATCGAACCGTGGATCGAAATCGACCGCAACCGGCCGATGCGCCACGCCATCGAGATTCGCCACGCGAGCTTTGTCGCGCCCGTCTTCGTCGATCTGCTGCGGCGCTATCGCGTGGCGCTCGTGGTCTCGGATTCGACCGAGCCGTGGCCCTATGCGGAAGACGCAACGGCCGATTTCGCGTACGTGCGGCTGCACGGTTCGGCGGCAAAATATGCAGGCGCGTACAGCGATGCCGCGCTGGATCAGTGGCACGCGCGGCTCAAGGCATGGAGCGAAGGCAAGCCTTCCGCCGACGCCCGCCTCATCGCGCCGCAACCGCGCGCCCGCGAGCGCAAGCCGCGCGACGTGTACTGCTATTTCGACAACGACCAGAAGACCGAAGCGCCATTCGACGCACGCCGCCTGATGACGCGCTTCGGATTTGCCGAGGAACCGTTGCGGCGCGATGCGCAAGCGATCTAAGGCACGCCAGCAAAATCACGCCGGGCGGCGTCGAGCAGGGACGGCACGCGCCTTGCGCAAACCCCTGGCTCTGCGCGGTCTTTTCGCGCGCATGGAGGCGGGGTTTGCAGAGTTTCCTGAATGCTCGCATCAGCGTGGTCGTGCTCACACGCAACCGACGCGAGGAAGTGATGCGCACCGTGGCGTCGCTGTTGCGGCTCCCTGAGCGGCCGACGATCGTCGTGGTGGACAACGGCTCGACCGACGGCACGGCGCAATTGCTCGCCCACACCTACCCGGGCCTTCGCGTCGTGCACTGCGACCGGAACCTAGGCGCGGCCGGCCGCAACGAAGGCGTCGAACAGGTCATGACAGGCTACGTCGCGTTCAGCGACGACGACACCGACTGGCAGGCGGGCTCGCTCGCACGCGCGGCCGAGCTGCTCGACCGCCATCCCCATGTGGGGGTGCTGTCGGCGCGCGTCGTCGTGGGGCCCGAGCGCACGCTCGATCCCGCCTGCGCGCTGATGGCCGCGAGCCCGCTGCGCGACGCCCGGGGCCTCGCGGGCCACGATGGGCTGGTTCCGCTGATCGGCTTCATGGCCGGCGCCTGCGTATTCCGCACCGAAGTCTTTCGCGCGCTGGGAGGCTACGAGCCGCGGCTTTTCATCGGCGGCGAAGAGGCGCTGCTCTCGCTCGACCTGCTGCAGGCCGGCTATCGCATCGCGTATGCGCCCGAACTCGAAGTTCATCACCGCCCCTCGCTCGCTCGCGACAGCGAACTGCGCCGGCGCTTTGTGGCGCGCAACGCCGCGCTCGTGGCGTGGATGCGGCTGCCGCGCAGCGAGGCGCTGGCCGCGACGGGGTCGGCCATCGGCAGCGCGCTGCGCGAGCGGCACGCCGCCGAGGATCTGCGCGCGCTGTGGGAGGGCATACGCTGGGCCATGCAGCGCCGGCGCCCCGTTGCCCCGCGCGTGCTGCGCATGCGCGATGCGGTTCGCAAGCGGGAGCGCGTGCTGGCGCGCAAGGGGCGTACGGGTGTGAAAGGGAGAATGAACGGCGGTATGGAACCGGGCATCGATGTCGCCGAATGCATCGACCCGGAAGACGCAGACGAAGAAGACGCCGCGCCGCGCAAACATTCGCGCTGAAGCAAAGAGGCCGACGCGCCGCGTGGACGTACCTCAGGCGCGCTCCAGCCGCCAGTAGCGCTCCGTGCGCGCCACGTCGAGCGGAAACGATCCGAACGCGCGCAACTGGCTCCCATACGCGCGCACGGCCCGAAGCTTGAGCGCCGCCGCCCGGCGCGGCGCTAACGGCTGCAAGGGCAACGGACTCGCGCGCAACCGCTGGCTTTCCAGTCGCGCGAGTCCGGCGGAAAGCGCGCCCGGAATCGCGCGGTAGATGGGATCTTCATAGGCGATGCAGGCACGCAGGCGCCCCGTGATCAACAGCGAGCGGCACGCCGCGCCCACCAGTTCGTGATCGGAATGCCAGAGCCCGAGCGGACACACGAGCGTGCGCAACGCAAAGCGTTCGAACTGCGCGGCGATCGCGTCGGCCACTGCGGATACGGTCGGCGTCGCGCCATACTGCGCGTCGAGAAAATCGAGCCGCACCGCGTGCGCCGCCCACAAGGCCACCGCGCGCTCGTCCTCTTCGCGGCGCGCGGCCATCGCCTCGTGCGAATCGGCGAAACCGCCCGCCTCGTCCCACGGCGTGCGCGCGGGCCGTGCGGGCTCGCCCGCGAACACCGTGCAGACCACGGCGCCCGAGCGCAGCGAAAGCAGCGTCGAACAGCCGAGCACCGCGTCGTCAAGATGCGGCGACACCACGAAGAAGCGGGGCGCGCGGCGGGGCGCGTTGAAGTCGTCGTCGGGGATGGCAGCGGGTCTGTGCATCGCCGGATCTCGTGCAAAGCTGGCGCGAGAGGCTCAGCAAGCCGCATGCCGTTCATTGCGCGTCATGGTTGCAACGGCGCGCCGGCGTTCAGCCGCCGGCCTGCGCCGCGATCGCTTCGCGCTTGCGGAAATAGCGGCCCAGCGCATAGCTAGCCGTCGATCCGTGCAGCAGCACCGAAATCACGATCGCATCGAGCGCCACCGGCAGCACGGGGCGCAGCAAGTCGCCGGCCTGGTCGATTCCCCACACCGCGTAATAGAACGCACCCACACCGCGTATGCCCATCCACCCCATCAAACCGCGTTGCTGGGCATCGGCGCTGGAGCCCGCCATCGCGATCAACACGGCCACGGGCCGCGCCACGAACACCAGCACGAGCGCGTAGAGCAGCGGCCGCCATTGCAGCATCTCGCGCCAATGGGCGGATACGAGGCAGCCGATCAATAGCATCAGCGAAAACTCCGCGAGGTGCTCGATTTCCAGCGTGAAGCCCGTCATATTTTCGGCAAGCCAGGCGTGGGCGCGTTCGGGGTCTTTCGCCACCTCGGCGCGCTCGCCATGCTGAACGTCTTCCAGCGCCTCGGCCGGTCGCTGCTCGCCCGTCGCGCGTAATTCCTCGTGGCGCAGCGCCACGCCGGCCGCGAACACGGCAACGAACGCGTAGGCATGCACGAGCAGCGCGACGCCATAGGTGACGGCCATCAGGCCGATGGCGATGAAGCCGTCGAGGCCCACGGCCTCGCCGTGGCGCGTGCGCAGGTAAAACGTGAGCCGCGCGCAGAGCGTGGCGAGCACGGCGCCAACGAGCAGCGCGCCCGCGACGCCCCACAGCACCGAAAGGGCCGCACTGCCCGCGTGCTGCATGCCATCGACACGCGTGCCGCACAGCGCGAGGCCAACGAGCGCGATAGGCATGGCCGCGCCGTCGTTGAAGCCGCCCTCGCCCGAGAGCGCGAAACGCAGCGGCTCGTCGTCGCCGGCTTCACGCACGCGCAGTTCGTTCGCGAGCACGGGGTCGGTGGGCGCGAGCGTGGCAGCAAGAAATAGCGCGACGCCGGCCGGCTCGCCCATCGCCCATGCGAACGCGGCCATCAGCGCGGCGCTCACGATCATCGCGACGACGCCAAGCCGCAGCGGCAGCCGCCAGAGCCGGTCGCGCAACCGCACGCGCAGATGCATGCCGACCGAGAACAGCGAGACCACGAGTCCCGCCTCCGCGATGATCGACAGCACGCGCGGAACGCGCGCGAGATCGGTGTGAACGAGCCCGAAAGACGCGGGCCCGACGAGCACCCCCACCGCGAGATAGATCATCGCCCCGGTGAGCGGCAGACGCTTGATGGGGCCGCGCGCGAGCGCGATGAACATCAGAAGCACGCCCACGAGCAGAAACCAGAGCGCCTCCTCCATCATGATACGAAGTCCTTATCGATTATCGAATGGCCGATGGTTTGCCACAGGCCGGGAGACAAGGCCCGCCGCGCGCCGGCCTCGCTTCTCGTCACGGTTCGAGCTTGACCTTGATCCAGCCGGGCTCGCGCGCGTCGAACGCGCGATAGGCGTCCAGCACGTTCATGAGCGGCTCGCGGTGCGTGAGCACGCCGAGCGGATCGAAGGCGCCCTCCCGCACGATCTCCACGAGCTTCGGCACGATCGTCCGGTGGTTGCAATTGCCGAGCTTGAGCGTGAGATTGCGCGGCATCGAGCGAGGCGCATGGACCATACCTGCGCGCCTGGGCCGTTCTGGCCCGCGCTTCAGGTGAGCGGCGGGCAAACCACGCAGAATGTGGAGAAGTTCGGCCAGCAGGTGCCGATGGGCGCCCCGGCCAGCCTGCGGAAATCGCCCATGTGTATGTGGATCTCGCGTCCGCTCAGGCGAGTTATGTGACCGGACAGATCTACGGCGTCTCAGGCGGCGCGGGAAATCCGTGATTTGAATTGCAGGACGCGGGGAGACAGGACGCACGCCTGCCACGATATTCGGGCTCCTTGGCCCGCGTCAAAACACCGCTTCGAACTGCATCTGGAACGGCTGATAGCGGTCGAATTGCTTGCGGCCAATCGGAAACCCGGCGCTGACCTTGAGCGCGCCGACAGGCGAGTTCCATGCGAGGCCCAGCCCGTAGCTGAAGCGCATGCCGTTCGATGCAATGCTCGCGCCTTGAGCGCCCCACGCATTGCCGCCGTCCACGAAAGTGAACGCGTTCAGACGGTTTCCTCCATCCGGCAACGGCACAGGGAGCTTCAACTCCGCAGTGATCGTCAGCATCTTCGATCCGCCGATCGGGCGTCGCTCCGGTTCTGAGGACGCCATTTTTTGGCGCGGCGGATGTTCGTGCCTCGTGGAGAGTCCTCCATAAGCTGGGCAAGAACCTTGCTCTAAAGACCAAAGCGCCCAGTATTTTCGGTAGCCGCTGACCGAAAAACAAGCCACTAGCCGTTCGCCGCCAAAATCAAGAAGGGTCGTTTCGCACACATCGTGCTTTAGAGACCATAGCCTCACGAGAGGTGCACGCGTTCCACTTCTTTTTTGCAGTGAACCGTGAGCTATCGATGATGCACCTGCAGCATGAGTTGGACGCCCCGGCCGCATTGAATTGTCGGAGGATGCCATGCAAGACACGTCGATCGAAGCCGCCAGCATCCCGCAAACCGCGCCTGCTCAGGCGGGAAGCCCGTTTCGCCATGTCATCACGGTGTGCAGGTCCGCGGCGGACTTCGCACGCCTGCGCCCAGCGTGGGAGGCACTGGCCGCTACGTGTCCGCCGGGCCTCGATTTCCCTTACTGCGAAGTTGCCGCGGCCCGCGCCTTCGCGCTTGGCGAGACAGTCAGCGTTGTGCTCGTGAGCGACGGCACGGTGCTCGTCGCGCTCTGGCCGGTGATCATCGTGCGCCGGGGCGCGTACCGTGTTGCACGCGCGCTCGGCTGCGGGAACGACCAGGAGTACGCCGGCCCGCTCCTCGCCGATCCAGCCGATGTACGCCTCTACGCGGCCGCCCTCGAAGGGTTGTGCGGCGTCGGCGCCGACGTGCTGGAAATCGTTTTTGTCGAACAAAACAGCCCGCTTGCGGCCGCGCTCGCCAATGTGCCGCAGTCGTGGGTGCTGCGCGCGATACCGGAGCGCTGGCGGCGCGTGGACGGCTACTCGATCGGCCTCTGCACCTTCACCACCTACGACGCCTTTCTCGCCACGCGGCCGGAATCGCTGCGTGGGACGCTGCGCCGCTGCGCAAGACGTCTCGCGGAGCAGGGCGTAGTTCAGTATGGCTGGTGTCAGGACGCCGATGACGCCCGCGAGGTGCTGACCTGGCTCTTTGCGAACAAGCGCCGCTGGGCTCGCGCGCGCGGCTTCGATGCATCGTTTCTCATGGACGACGAAGTGCGTGACTTCTTCATCGACCTCGCGGGACGGATCGAACTCGTTTCAACGCCGCTCGTCTATTTCGTGAAACTGGACGGCACCCCGGTTGCCGCTTCGGTCAACCTGGTCGGACCGCGCAGCATCGAGTACTTCATCACGACCTACGACGAATCCTACGCTGCATGTTCGGTCGGCAATCTGATCGTCGACAGCATGGTGCGCTGGGCGCACGCGAGCGGCCGGGATTTCGACTTTCGTCCGTTCTTTTCGGCCTACAAGGCGCGCTGGACCAACCAAAAGAGCAGGTATGAGTCGCATTTCGTCATACTAACGTTGCGCGGCCGGCTCGCCGAACTGCCGCTCGCGGCGCAGCAGCTTCGCCGGGTCGTCAGGAAGATCCGCGCGCTCGCCGGCGGTTGAGCGGCAACGCGACAGTCGCCTTGCGCTATTCGGGTCTTTCCAGCACCGCTGAACGAGTTGCCCGACATGAAAACGCGTGCGCCTGCCCTTTCACCTTCAACTGATCTGCGTCGTGAGCCGGTTTGACCAGGCAAGCAGTGTTTCGCTACATCGCGTAGCGCACGAGATCTGCGGCGTGGTTCAGGAAGATGTGAATCGCGGCAGCCGTGAGAAACGTGACGAGCGCAACGATCCCCAGCACCGCTGAACCTCGCGTGTCGCTGTCCCTGAGATGATGGGCGACGGATAGAAACGCAATCCATGCCGTGCCGAGACTGAGGCCCGCCACAATGTCGGAAAACCAGTGAACACCGAGGTACAGGCGGGAAAAGGCTATCAGCGCTATGACCGAGCCGCTCACCACTGCGATCCTGAATTGCGCCACCCTCTGGCGACCTCGACAAACGAGATACGTAAGGAACCCATAGACCACAATGCCCAGTGTCGCGTGGCTACTGGGGAAGGAGAAGCTTTCGATGCCTTCGTAGACCGATGCCGGCCGTGCGCGCTGGACCGCGAACTTGAGTAACTTGACGGATATTTCAGCCGCCGCGATGGCAGCAACCCAGTAACCGGCCGTCCGCCATTCCCGCCGTAGCACGAGCGTAATCAGCACGACCAGGGAGACCGGAACCACGACCGCTGCATCGCCGAGTTGCGAAGCTCCCACCATTACGTAATCAAACACGGGAATGCGCAGTCCCTGCAGCCACTGATGAAGCATCCGGTCGACGGTGACCAGGGGGTCACCGCTGAGAACGTCTTCGAGAATACCGAGAAACAGCCAGACGCCTCCAAGGACCAGAAGAACGGCTGCCGCCAACCGCGCGAGGCCAATACGACGAAAGACAAATCGCCATCCCCTTTCGTTGCCGCCTCCAGCCTGGTGCTCCATACGGGAAACCCCTCGCAACAACTTATTGAAAAGCATGCTCGCGCCATTATCGGGAACCCCCGGTAATCGGTGGGGGGTTGCCGGCGCCACACGTCGGTCGCGACAGTATCATCCTGCCTGCGTGATGATAACGCCACCCGCATGCAAGCTGGATCAGGCGTCCGGGACGCACTGAAGCTATAGCAGCAACGTTACCAATCTGGGCACAAGCTTTCGCGCGCATTCGCCGGCGAGGCAGAATCGCGAATCACTGGACTTTCGAAACCGCGGCGCATGACATCTGCGGTAGCATCAACGCTCCCGCCTCCCGAGGGTGATGAACGGAATTTCCATGAAGGTACTCATTGTCGAAGACGATTCCTCGATCGCTGCGAACCTTTGCGACTATCTTGAGGCGAGCGGATATGGCGTCGATGTAGCGTCCAATGGCAACGCGGCGCTCCGGATGGCGCTCGCCGAGGCGTGGGACGCTATCCTTCTCGACCTTTCACTGCCGGGCATGGACGGGCTCACGCTCTGCCGCAGGCTGCGGGAAGAGGCTGGCCGGGACACGCCCGTGCTGATGCTGACCGCGCGGGACGCGCTCGACGACAAGCTCGCAGGTTTCGTGCACGGCGCCGACGACTATCTCGTCAAACCGTTCTCCCTGAAGGAAGTGGGCGCACGGCTTGGCGCCATGATCAAGCGCTATCGTGGCCAGGTCGCCACCATGGAGCTTCGATTTGCGGATGTGCGCCTCGACCTGTCAACGATGAGCGTCGAACGCGCCGGACGTCTGGTAAAGCTTCCTCCCAAATGCCTTCACCTGCTGCGAATTCTGATGCAGTCGCCCCGCCGCACCTTCACCCGCGCCGAGCTCGAGTCCCAAGTCTGGGGAGAGGAGCTGCCGGACAGCGACACGCTGCGCACGCACGTGTATACGTTGCGCCGGGCGCTGTGCGGGCCCGGTGAAGCGGACGTGATCGAAACGCTCCATGGCGTCGGGTACCGTCTGGTGGCGGGCGGCGATGATGCGAAATAGCCTGCGCTTCAAGGTCGCCCTGTTCTTTTCGGCGCTGACCATCGCGCTGCTGGTCGCCCAGGCGCTGGGCGTGCGGGCACTGGCCGAGGCGCAGGAAGAGAGACTGATCGCGGCGCTGATCCGCGATGACATGGCGAGCGTGCTCAAGAGCTACAAAGCCGATCCGGCGTTGTTGCCACCATTCGACGTACGTCTGAATGGCTATGTTTCAGGCGCGGACCGCGGGACCATCGTACTGCCCGAAACCGTCAGTCACCTGCCTTTCGGCACGCACGAAATCGTCATCGACGAACGGGAAATCCACGTCGCGATAGCACCCATGGGCACGGCGCGCCTGTACCGGGCCTACAACTTCAGTGTCTACGAAAGGCATTTCAAGGAAGTTATCAACGCGCTGATGGGTGGTACGGGCATCTTTGCACTCCTCACAATCTGGCTTTCTTTCGGCTTGTCGGGCCTGCTGGTGCGGCAGGTCGCGGGTCTTGCACGGCAGGTAAAGGCACTGCGGTTGGGAGGATCGGCGCCGATCCATCCGGGCAAGTACGGCGAGACGGAACTCGTCGGGCTCGTGGAGGCATTCAACGACTACAACCGGCGCATGGGCGACATGATTGCGCGGGAGAAGGAGTTCACGGGTAATGTCAGCCACGAGCTTCGCACGCCGCTCACGACCATCAAGACAAGTTGCGAACTGCTCGAGCAGGATACGGCGATCCGCGGCAAGTCGCGCGCACGTTTGCAGCAGATCGAGCGTGCAGCAGACAACATGCGCGAACTCACCAACGCGCTGCTCATGCTCGCACGGGAGGATTCGGCGCGCGAGGTCGAGCCGGTAGCAGTGGCGAACATGATCGAAACCGCGCTGACGCCATTTGCCGACCGGATGGAGGAGAAGGGACTCGAGAAAGCCATTGACGTGGACCGCGAACTTCGTGTGGTGGTCAACCGACCGGCGTTTGCGATCGTGCTATCCAACCTCATCGATAACGCCGTGCGCCACACCGGGCACGGACGCGTTCGGTTTCGCTACGCCAACGGCTGGCTGTACATCGAGGACACGGGACCGGGGATTCCGGCGCATGCGCTCCCGCATGTCTTTGACCGGTTCTATCAGGCAGGATCCGCCGACGCCCTGACCCCTGGGGTCGGAATCGGCCTGTCCATCGTCAGGAAGCTGTGTGAGCGCTACGGGTGGTCGATCGAGATTGGAAGCGAGCCCGGCAAAGGAACCTGCGTGTCGCTTCGCCTGCCGGCTGAGAACCGAGCCTCAGGCTAACTCCACACCAACCCGGTGGGTTCTTGACGAAAACTTCACAACCGGTGGCGTAGCATCCGGCCCGAAAGCTGCCCGCGTGGGCAGTACAACGTCCGACGGAACGCCAGAATGCGCCGCGCGCTATTGTTCGTCTTCATTGCCTTGGCCGGGCTGGCGGGTTGCGCGACCTATCATCCCCAGCCCATCGCCCCCGACCAGCTTGCCCGGCAATTCGAGCAGCGCTCGCTTGGGAGCGAGGAACTGCACGCCTGGATCGCGCGCGAAGCCGACCGCGATGTCTCGCCGTGGCCACCCGCAGCCTGGAACCGCGAGCTGCTTACCCTGGCGGCGTACTACTACAGCCCCGCCCTCGACCTGGCCCGTGCACAATGGGGCACGGCCAAGGCCGGCATCGATGTCGCGAACGCCATTCCCAACCCGGTTCTGCAGTTGCCATTCCAGTACAACACGCCCAATCCGGGGCCGGGCGCGCCCTTCACCTGGGGCCCGTCGCTCGACATCCCGATCGAAACTGCGCACAAGCGCGGGTATCGCGTCGATCAGGCGAGCCACCAGTCTGAAGCCGCCCGGCTGAACATCATCACCGCAGCGTGGACGGTCAGCGCGCAGGTCCGCGATGCCATGCTGGCCCTGTACGCCGCCCGTACGCGCATCGCCTTCCTGTCCGCGAAGGCGGAGGCGCAGCGGCAGATCACGGTAATGAGCCGCCGCCGTCTCGCAGTCGGCCAGTATTCGCAACCCGACTTCGATGCCGCCGTGCTTGCCGACACTCAGGCCCAGAGCGATCTGGCGGCAGCGCGAAGTGCCGAAGAGGACGCGCGTGCGCAACTGGCCGCCGCCATCGGCGTGCCGGTTGCCGCCCTCGACAGCGTGACGCTCGACCTGAGCGCCTTCGGCACGGTCCCACCTGCGCCGCCGGCGGCAGATGGGCAGCGCGCCGCAATCTTCCATCGCGCCGATCTGCGGGCCTCGCTTGCCGAATACGCCGCAGCCGAATCGGCGCTTCAGCTCGAGGTTGCGAAACAGTATCCGGACCTCCACCTGGGCCCCGGCTACACATACGACACCGGCACGAACAAGATCGCATTCGGACTGGCCGGCATCACATTGCCGATCTTCGACCAGAACCAGGGGGGCATCAGGCAGGCCGAGGCCAAACGCCAGGAAGCGGCGGTCCGCACCGGCGCGCTGCAGGACAGAATCCTCGGGGACCTTGCACACGCACTAACGCGTTACGAGTCGAGCACCGCAGCCCTGGTGATCTCCGACGCGCATCTGGCGAGCGCCCGGCGACAACTCGATAGCCAGGCGGCTGCCTTATCGACCGGCAATGCAGACCGGCTGACCTACACACAGGCGAAAGCCGACTATCAGACGAGTGAAGCCGCCCATCTCGACGCCGAAGTCGCCGTCCAGCAGGCTGCCGGCGCACTCGAAGATGCGATCCAGTCACCCCTCACCCGCGGGCCAGTGAGCCATACTCTCAGTGAAGGGGCAACACGATGAAACGCCGACTGATCCTTTTTGGCGTCCTTTCGCTCGCGCTCTGCGCGGGCGCAGGCTGGTACATCATCAACCAGATGTTCGACGACGCCGGCGCATCGACTGCCACGGCCGCGCAGTCGGCTCCGCCACCTGCCGTGCAAACGGTCAACGGCGAGACGGTCGTGGTAGTGAGCCCCGACGCACAACGCGCCGGCCACATCGAAGTCGCGCCGCTTGCGGCCGTCACGAGCCAGTCCGGCATCAGCGCCGACGCCACGGTCATCGATCTGCAGCCGCTCTTCGATCTGCGCAACCGCCTCGCGAGCGCACGCGCGGACGTCGACACGTTCACCGCGCAGTCGGCCAGCTCACGTGCGCAGTACGAAGGCAGCCGCACGCTCTTCGCCGACGACCGCAATATTTCGCAGAAGAGTCTGCTGGCCGCGCAGTCGGCGATGCAAGGCGACGCAGCAAAACTGCAGTCTGCCCGGGTCACGCTGGACGGCCTTGACGGCACGATGCGACAGCAGTTCGGCGATGCGCTCGCGCAGGCCGCAACGGCACCGGCCTCGACGCTGTTCCAGCGCCTGCAAGCGGGTCAGTCGGTCCTGTTGCGCGTCACGTTGCCTTCCAGCTTCGCCACGCCGCCCCCCATGCGCATCGCCATCGATACACCTGGCGGCGGCACGGTGCCGGCTCACAGGCTTTCCGCTTCGCCCCTCGCCGATCCCGCCGTGCAGGGAACGCCCTGGTTTTACGTCGCCGAGGCCACATTGCCGGCCAACCTGCGCACGAGTGCACGTGTGCCGACGTCAAGCGAGGCGGTATCCGGGCTGCTGATCCCGGAGCAGGCGGTGGTGTGGTACGGCGGTCAGACCTGGGCTTACGTGCGCACGGCGAACGAGCGCTTCACGCGGCGCTACGTGTCTGCCTCCAGCGAAAGCGATCACGGCTACACGGTGACGTCCGGCTTCCACCCCGGCGACCAGATCGTCACGCAGGGTGCGCAACTGCTGCTCTCCGAAGAGCTCAAGCCACGGGGCATCGCCACCGCCTGCAAGGATCCGCCCGAGTGTGACGACTGAGCCGCGCATGCCTCGCCCTGAACAACGCGACCCCAGGTCCCATGCTTAACGCGATCATCCGCTTTTCGCTGCGCTTTCGCGGCGTCATCTTCTCGCTGGCCCTCGTGTTGGCGGGTTACGGGCTCTTTTCGCTCACGCGCGCCAAGCTCGACGTCTTTCCCGAATTCGCGCCGCCGATGAGCATCGTGCAGACGCAGGCACCGGGCATGACGAGCGAGCAGGTGGAGACGCTCGTCACGCAGCCACTCGAAAACGCCCTCGGCGGCATGACCGGGCTGCAGTCGATCCGCTCGCGGTCCATGCAGGGTCTCGCCTCGGTCACGCTGGTCTTCGACGACCATGCCAACGTGATGCAGGTCCGGCAGCTCGTCACCGAGCGCATCAGCGGGCTCGCGGGCTCACTCCCGGCGGGTGTTACGGCTCCCCAGCTCCTGCCGCTCACCACGACGACAAGCGTCGTGCGCACCATTGGCCTCACGTCGAAGACGCGCTCGCTCGCGGACCTCTACGACATCGCGCAGTGGACCGTCAAGCCGCAGTTGCTGAGCACCCCGGGCGTGGCCGATGTGATCGTGTTCGGCGGTGATTCGCGCCAGATGCAGATCCAGGTCGACCCCGCAAAGCTGGCGCGCCAAGGTCTGTCGATGCAGGACGTGATTGCCGCGGCACGCCAGGCCACAGGCGTGCGCGGCGCCGGGTTCATCGAGAACAGCAATCAGCGCATCGCCGTCAATGCCGACGGCCAGATCGCAACGCCGCAAAAGCTCGCCGGTGTCGTACTGCGTTCCAGCAGCGGCGCGGCGGTTCGCCTTGCTGACGTTGCCAGTGTGACCTGGGGCCATGCACCAGCCGTCGGCGCCGCATCGATCATGGGCAAGCCCGGTGTGATGGTCGTGATGGAAAGCCAGTACGGGACCAACACGATGGCCGTGACGCGCGCCATCGAAAGGACACTGGCGGGACTTGGGCCGGCGCTCGCCCGCGAGGGCGTGGACGTGAACGCGAACGTCTTCCGGCCCGCCAACTTCATCGAGGCGTCGGTCGGGCACCTGCGCATGGCGCTCATCGTCGGCGCCTTGCTCGTCATCGCGGTGCTGTTCCTGTTCCTGCTAAACGTGCGCACCGCAGTGATCTCCGCAGTGGCGATTCCCATGTCGCTGCTGATTGCGATCATCGTGCTCACGTCGTTCGGGGTCAGCCTGAACACGATGACCCTGGGCGGGCTCGCCATCGCCCTCGGGGAAGTCGTCGACGATGCGATCATCGACGTCGAGAACATCTACCGGCGCCTGCGCGAAAACCGCACACTGGCCCAGCCGCTTCCGGCGTTTCGCGTCGTGCTGCGTGCTTCGCTCGAAGTGCGCAGCGCGGTCGTGTTCGCTACCTTCATCGTGATGCTGATTTTCCTGCCCGTGCTCACGCTAACAGGCATTGGCGGACGGCTCTTTGCCCCGCTGGGCATCGCCTATATTCTCGCCGTGCTCGCGTCGCTGGGCGTTGCCCTGACACTCACGCCTGCAATGGCGCTCGCACTGCTTGCGAAGGGGCCCTTGCCGGAGCGGGAGCCCCACCTGATCGGGCGCCTCAAGACACGGTACGTTGCGCTGCTGACGAAGGTCGAGCAGCATGTGAAGGTGGTCATGGTGATCGTCGCGGTAATGTGCGGCGCGGCGCTCGCGGCGCTGCCCTTCATGAGCGGGAGCTTCATTCCGCAACTTCGGGAAGGTCATTACACCGTTCATATGGGGCTTGTACCGGGCACCTCGCTCGCCGAATCGATGCGCATCGGCACGCAGGTATCGAAGGCGCTAGTGCAGGTGCCGGGCGTGCGTGTCGTGGCGCAGCGCGCAGGACGCGCCAATGGTGCGGTCGACCCGACAGGCGTGCAGCTCTCCGAGTTCGAGGTCGACCTCCAGCCGATGGGGGCGTCGGGCCAGAGCTGGGCCCTCTACCGGATTCACCAGGCGCTGGCGCGCTTTCCGGGGCTCTCCACTTCGATCAACACGTTTCTCGAGGAGCGCATCGACGAGACGATTTCGGGTACCACGGCGCCGGTAGTCGTGAATGTTTTCGGCAACAATCTCGACGTCATCGATCGCACGGCGCAGCAGATAGCCCAGTTGATCGGTACGATCCACGGCGCCGCCAGCGTGCGGGTGGATTCTCCGCCCGGGATTCCCGAACTGGACGTGAGACTCAATCCTGACGCACTGAGCCGCTGGGGCTTTCGCCCGGTCGAAGTTCTCGATGCGATCCAGGCGGCGTACGCTGGTGTGACCGTCTCGCAGATCTACGAGGGCAGTCGCACCTTTGACGTCGCAGTCGTGCTCGACCCGGCACAGCGCAGATCGGTCAGTGACGTCGGCAGGCTCATGGTACGCAATGCCGACGGCTTTGCCGTGCCGCTCGCCACGCTCGCGACGATCCGCCAGGTCGCAGGTCGCTACCAGATCACCCACGACGGTGGGCAGCGCGTGCAAACGGTGTCTGTCAACCTCGGCAGCCGGCCGGTCAGTGATTTCGTAAAGGAAGCGCAGGCACGGGTGAACCGCGAGATCAGGATGCCGGCGGGTACCTATGCCGTTTTCACCGGCGAGAGCGAAGCGCGTGCGCAATCGCAGCGCGACCTGCTCGCATACGGAGGGATTGCGCTGGTGGGCATCGCCCTGCTGCTGTTTCTCGCGATGAAGAACCGGCGCGCCGTGGCGCTGGTGATGATCAACCTGCCCTTCGCGCTTGTCGGTGGCGTCGTGAGCGTGGTGCTAACGGGCGCGAGCCTGTCACTTGGCAGCATGGTGGGCTTCGTGACGCTGCTCGGCATATCGCTGCGCAATTCGATCATGCTGATCAGCCATTATGAGCATCTGGTGTACGTCGACGGGCTGGCCTGGAACATGGACACTGCGGTGCGTGGCGCGTCGGAGCGCCTGGTGCCAATCCTGATGACGGCACTGGTGACCGCGCTCGCCCTGCTGCCGCTCGCCGTGACGAGCGGTGCACCGGGCAACGAAATCGAGGGGCCGATGGCGATCGTCATTCTTGGCGGTCTGATCACGTCGACCGCGCTGAACCTGGTCGTACTGCCGACGCTGGCATTGCGTTACGGGCGTTTCGCGTCCGACGAGGCGATCGAAACCGGACCCGCGGCTGCGTGAGCTGGTTCGGGCTGGTGTATGCAACGCGCAATATTGGAGAGACTTCGTGCCCGGCTTGAAGCGATTTATTGACGAAAGGAAACTCCGCCTGGCGTTCGAAGTGAGCCTGTGGTTCAAGGCCGCTTTCGCACTTTCGGAAATCGTTGCGGGTATTGCCACGTACTTCGTTTCCCAGCAGCGCTTTCTGACGCTCGTGATCTGGGTCACACGGGAGGAGTTCGCCGAAGATCCCCACGATCTCGTCGCCAATTTTCTTCTCCATTCGGTACAACATCTTTCCGTCGGCACCCAGAAGTTCGCGGCCATGTATCTGCTCGCCCACGGCGTGATCAAGCTGTGGCTGATTATCGGCCTGCTGCGGGAGAGACTCTGGTATTACCCTGTATCAATGGCCGTTTTTGGTTTGTTCATCATCTATCAGCTCTACCGGTTTTCGTTCACGCATTCGATCTGGCTGCTGCTCGTTACGGCGTTAGACGGCGTGATTCTTGCTCTCACGTGGCACGAGTACCGGTATCTACGAAACGCCCGCAAGATCGTCATCGCGCGTTCGTGACGGCGTCCGCTCAGGCGCCCCTACCCTCGCCGAAATCCGTTCACGGCTGCCGGCGCGCGAAAACATTGGATGGTTTTACTGCAAGAACTGAAGTCACATATGGAAGCCCATTTATGCAAGCCATTGAAACATTGAATCGAACCGTATTTCTGGCACTCAACGCTTCGCCTGCAACGCCGGAATGGCTAATTGCCGCGGGCGTGCTCATCGCGAACTATGCGATTCTCCTGGTTCCAGTCCTTCTCGTGAGCCTGTGGCTGGCAGGCGGGGACGAGCGGCGAGCGCTTGCCGTGCGCGCATGCCTCGTCGGCCTGCTTGCGCTGGGCATCAACCAGGTTATCGGAATCGCGTGGTACCACCCTCGCCCATTCGCAATCGGGGTCGGTCACACGTTCCTCGCGCATGCGCCAGACTCGTCATTTCCGAGCGATCACGCCACCCTGCTTTCCGCGATCTCGTTCACGCTACTCTCTGGCGGAAAGCGACGAACTGGATTGCTCGTACTGTCCGTCGATATCGCAGTCGCGTGGGCCCGCGTATTCATTGGCGTGCACTGGCCGTTTGACATGGTTGGGGCGGCGATTGTCGCCTTGCTGGCCTGCATGCTCGGCAGTGCGTTGTGGCGTTTCGGCGGCATGACCGTGACCCGCGCACTGATCACGGTTTACAGGAAAGCGCTCGCCATGACGATTGGTGAACGATGGCTTCGGCCGTAGTTGATACGCGCCATTGAAAACGCCGGTTGCCAGATCGACGCAAACATGCGCCGGCATTTTCCCGGCGATACCGGGCGATCGGCGCTATCCGCCTCACTGCAAAAACCGCTTGACCTTCCCATTGTGGAAAGCTTCATTGTTAAAGCGTTTTTCGCACTGATGGAAGGAAAGATGAAATTCGAAGTGAAGGATATGTCCTGTGGAGGCTGTGCCCGCGCGATCACGCGCGCGGTCACCGGTATAGACCCTGCGGCCAGGCTCGATGTCGATATTGCAGCCAAAATCGTGAAAATCGATTCTGTGATGCCGCCGCAGCGGCTGGCCGCAGCCATCGAAGCGGCCGGATTTCATCCAATGGTCAATTCGCCTTCGGCGGATTGACCGCCAAACCTCATTCTTTCAGAACTGGAGCTTTCGTATGCGAATTCCTTACTTCGCCCGATCGTTATTTGTGTGCGCCGGTGTCGTCACGGGGATGATTGCGCTTCCCGTAGACGCTCAGGAAAGCGATTCAATGCCCGGGATGAAGATGTCCGCACAGAATGACGCGGGAGCGAATGCGTCGACGCAAGGGTTCAAGGACGCAGACGAGAAGATGATGAAGGAGATGAGCGCGCCAGCCTACACCGGGAACGCCGACCAGGACTTTGTGGCTCACATGATTCCCCATCATCAGGGGGCAATCGACATGGCTAAGGTCGAGCTGAAATACGGTAAGGACCCGGAGCTGAAAAAGCTTGCGAAAAACATTATCAACGCCCAGCACGATGAAATCGGCTTCATGCAGCGGTGGCAGGAGAAGCACGGCGGCAAGTGATGCGAAACGGCCCGGCTCGGGGGCCGTCATCATCGCCGGGGGATTCCGTAGCCCCCGCGACGCAATGGGCACTCGGACTTCGCAATCCAATCGGGCACTGCCCCTGACGGTCTTCGCTCTTCCGTTAGCAGGGGCGGCCGTACGAACATGAAATAAAGGCCCATGAGGATGGTCGCAGCGCCGACGGCCGCGAGAAGCCACGCGCACAGAGGCCGACGCACGGTCCCGCGCTTCGTGGTCACGGTATGCAAAACCGTTGCCTCCCTGGGCAAGCAACGCTCCATCCGGGACAGACGCGACGGCCCCTCGTCAAGTCCGCGCGGTCCGTAGCCGTAGCGCGTTGCCGATGACAGAGACCGAACTCAACGCCATTGCGGCACTGGCGATAATCGGGCTGAGCACAATACCAAGCCACGGATAGAGCACACCAGCCGCGACTGGAATCCCCACCGCGTTGTAGGCAAATGCGAAGAACAGGTTCTGGCGGATGTTCTTCATCGTGGCAACGCTCAATGCACGGGCGCGCGCGATGCCGCGCAGGTCTCCCTTGACGAGAACGACGCGGGCGCTGTTCATGGCCACGTCCGTTCCAGTGCCCATCGCGATGCCAACATTTGCCTGCGCGAGCGCAGGCGCGTCGTTCACACCGTCTCCGGCCATGGCGACGACGTGTCCCTGTGCCTGAAGCTCCTGCACATGCTTGTACTTGTCTTCAGGCAGCACGCCGGCCCTGACGCCATCGAGCGCGAGCGCCTTTGCCACGGCGTTCGCGGTGACGGGATTGTCGCCGGTAAGCATGACAATGCGCACGCCGGACGCTTTCAGCAGGCGCACGGCATCCGGTGTCGTGCCTTTCACGGGGTCCGCCACGCCGATGTAGCCAGCCAGTTCGCTGTCTATCGCGACATACATGACCGTTTGCCCCGCATCGCGCAGCTCGTCGGTATTTTCTTCGATCGACGAGCAGTTGATTTTCATCTCCTCCATCAGGCGCATATTGCCCAGCGATACCACGTGCCCTTCGATTTTCCCGGTCACGCCTTTGCCGGGAACCGAGTCGAAATCTTCTACGCGATTCGTGCCCGTTCCCGCTTCCTTCGCGTGCGTGATGATGGCCTGCGCGAGAGGGTGCTCGCTCGCACCTTCGAGACTCGCGGCGTAGCCAAGCACCTGGGATCCGGAACGGCCATCGAGCGCAACGACCGTCTGCACGCGCGGTTTGCCCTCCGTGAGGGTTCCGGTCTTGTCGACCACGACGGTGTCGACCTTCTCCATCAACTCCAGGGCTTCCGCGTCCTTGATGAGCACGCCTTCGCCAGCGCCACGTCCAACCCCGACGATGATGGATACAGGTGTAGCGAGGCCGAGCGCGCACGGGCAGGCGATGATGAGCACGCTGATGGCAACGACCAGTGCGTTTGCCAGCGCGGGCGCAGGACCGGCCACGGCCCAGACGACAAAAGAAGCGGCCGCAAGGCCAATGACTGCGAGCACGAACCATCCTGAGACCTGGTCGGCGAGTTTCTGGATAGGCGCACGCGAGCGCCCAGCCTCCGCGACCATCTGCACGATCCTCGCGAGCAGCGTGTCGGAGCCAACCTTCTCCGCGCGCATCAGGAACGTTCCGGTCTGGTTGACGGTTGCGCCGGTCACCTTGCTGCCCGCGACCTTCTCGGCGGGAATCGGTTCGCCGGTAATCATTGACTCGTCGACGCTCGACCGCCCATCAACCACCACGCCATCGACGGGTATCTTCGAACCCGGCTTGACGCGAAGGGTGTCGCCGACGGTGACGTCTTCGAGCCGCACAATATCTTCCGTGCCGTCGGGCCGGACGCGAACGGCCGTGTGCGGCGCAAGCTGAAGCAGGTCACGGATGGCGCTCGACGTGCGTGAACGTGCGCGAAGTTCGAGCACCTGCCCAAGCAGCACGAGGGTCACGATTACCGCAGCAGCCTCGAAATACAGCGGCAGTTCGTTCCCGCTTCTGAACGCTTGCGGTAGCGTGCCGGGGAAGAAAAGTGCGAATACGCTGAACGCGTAGGCAGCAGCGACGCCCAGGCCGATGAGACTGAACATGTTCAGCCGCCGCGTGACAAACGACTTCCAGCCGCGTTGCAGAAACGGCCAGCCGGCCCATAACACCACGGGGGTAGCAAGCAACGCTTGAACGCACTGGGCCCATGACGCCTGCATCCAGTGGGGCAATGGCCACGGGCCGAAAAGATGTTCGAGTCCCGCGTCGATATCGAAGGGCAAAACCATTTTGCCCATCGTCATGAGAAGCAGCGGAATCGACAGCGCGAGACTCACCCAGAAACGTCGCGTCATCGATTCCAGTTCGACGTTTCGTTCTTCCGTCGCCGCAGGGGTAACCGGCTCCAGGGCCATACCGCAGATGGGGCATGCTCCCGGGGCCGAGGCACGAATTTGCGGATGCATTGGGCACGTGTAGATGACACCGGAACCTGGCTCGCGGACGCGACTGTTCTTTTTCTCCGTCGGATCAAGGTATCTATCCGGTTCAGCCTGAAATGCCCCCAGGCACTTGATGCTGCAGAAGTAATATGTCTGGTCTCGGTGGGTGAGGTGATTTGCCGAATCCGTTGTGACCTTCATTCCGCATACCGGATCAAGGGCTTCGGATACGCCTTGCGTGGCGACGGCGTGTTCGTCCACGGGCTCGACTCTGGCGTGGGCATGGGTATGCGGGTCTGACATCGTGAACGTTCCCGGAATGACTCAATGCACGTGTACCGCGTCATCCCCCGATAATCTGGGAATAAAGCGCGGCGTGCGCGCGGCGTACTCTCGCCAGGCCTCGCCGAACTGCTCTTCGGCTTCCTGCTCCTCCTGCATGGCCAGCTTCACGTACATGAAGACCAGCACCGGGAACATCACGAGCGTCACGAGCGTCGGCCACTGGAGCAGAAACCCGAACATGATGACGACAAAGGCGGCGTACTGCGGGTGTCGAATCCTGGCATAGGGTCCGCAGGTCGCCAGCTTTCCGCTGCGCTGCGCGTCATATAGCACGTGCCAGGCCTTCGCCAGCAGGTAAAAGCCACCGAAGATGAAGGCGAGGCTTAGCAGATGCGGGAGAGCGAAATGTGGATTGCCGTGCCGGCCCGTCATCATCCACCAGAGGTGCCCGGAATCATGCGAAAACAGGTCGGTTTGCGGAAATCGGGATTGGAGCCACCCCGAGAGCAGGTAAACGGTGAGCGGGAACCCGTACATCTCCGCAAACAGGGCGACGATGAACGCGGAGAATCCGCCGAACGTGCGCCAGTCCCGCTTCGTCGAAGGCTTGAAAAAGCTGAAGGCAAAAATGATGAAGACGAGGGAATTGACAACAACCAGTCCCCACAGGCCGTATCCGCTAGCGGAATGAATCATGGCCGTCTCCTGATTTCTCCCGGTCGGCACTGTCCCGGTGCGAATGTTGCCCATGGCCATGGCCGTGGTGCATGAACAGATGCATCAATGGGCATGAGAGCAGCAGCAGATAAGGGATCACACCGAGGAAGTGGGCACGATGCTCGGAAAACATCAGAAAGACCGCGATTAAACCAAAGACGGTCATCGCAATTGCCGCCCGTGACTTCCAGAAAGGGCGTGCGCCGTGTGGAACCTCGTCCATCAGAAATTCTCCGAAGTGAATTTACGTGACCAGCAGGACCCAGACACTGATATCACGCCGTGCGGCGCGCATCGCCACCAGTCATGTGCTGCCGCTGACGCAACTGCTCTGGCGCGAG
The DNA here is from genome assembly GCF_000739815.1 of Paraburkholderia mimosarum LMG 23256 = NBRC 106338. GTDB lineage: Bacteria > Pseudomonadota > Gammaproteobacteria > Burkholderiales > Burkholderiaceae > Paraburkholderia > Paraburkholderia mimosarum. The sequence goes on along the minus strand of NZ_BBJJ01000001.1, from coordinate 284,435 downwards.
CTTTTATGTCCTGCAGCCATATTGGAAATGTCTTCCTCAAGCTACCGGCTACGCGGCAGAAGATATTGATGCAAGTCAACGGCTTGACATCGAAAGGGGACAGATTGCCACCGTGTCGAGATGAGCGTCGCGTCAAATGCGAAACGGAGACGCTCATTGACCTGCATCAAAAGGGGCGGATGCCGGCCGCGTAACGTGAAGATCCTGGTCTGAGCGTGCAAGTGAGTGGCAGCTTGTCTGTGCCCTTTCGCGTCGCGCTCGTCAGCTCCTTGCGGATTGGAAAAATGGTGACACGCACGCTCAGGAATTTGCTCCTGCTGGCTATCGTTCTCGGGCTGTCTGGTTGCGGCTACAACACCATCCAGACCCAGGACGAACAGGTTACGGCAAGCTGGTCGGAAGTGCTGAATCAGTATCAACGCCGCGCAGACCTCGTGCCAAACCTCGTCAGCACGGTCAAGGGGTACGCGAATCATGAAAGAGACGTGCTCACGCGTGTGACCGAAGCTCGCGCACAGGTGGGTTCGATCAAAGCAACGCCGGAACTGCTTTCGAACCCGCAAGCCTTCGCCGAATTTGAGGCTGCACAGGGGCAGCTGACTTCGTCCCTGTCGAGGTTGCTGGTGGTCTCCGAGAACTACCCACAACTGAAAGCCGACGCGAACTTCCGGGATTTACAGGCGCAGCTCGAAGGGACGGAAAACCGCATTGCCGTCGCGAGGAATCGCTATATCCGGGCCGTTCAGGCTTACAACACAACGGTACGGTCATTCCCGTCCAACCTGACGGCAAAGGCCTTCGGTTTTCAGGAAAAACCCAGCTTCTCGGTCAGTAACGAAGCCGAGGTTTCGAAAGCGCCGCGCGTGGATTTCGGGACGCCGCCGGCGTCAGCGGGCGGGGTGTCCAATTGAACGTCGTGCGCGTGGCGATTGCACTCATCGTCGCACTCTTCTCGTTTGTCAGCGCTGAAGTTCAGGCCGATGTCGCTGTGCCTGTCTTGACGGCAAGGGTGACAGACGAGACAGGCACGCTCACGGACGAGCAAAGGGCGACCCTCGAGCAGACGCTGAAGGATTTCGAGGCCAAAAAGGGCGCACAGATTTCTGTCCTCATCGTTCCGACGACGCAGCCGGAGACTATCGAACAGTATTCGATGCGCGTCGTCGAGCAATGGAAGCTTGGCCGCAAGAATGTCGACGACGGCGTTCTGCTGATTGTCGCGAAAAACGACCGGACACTGCGTATCGAAGTTGGATATGGCCTCGAAGGCGTGCTCACCGACGCGACGAGCAACCGCATAATCGACGAAACGATTGTTCCGCGATTCAGGCAGGCGGATTTCTACGGTGGCATCTCGTCCGGCGTCGAAAGCATCATGCGTGTTGTCGACGGCGAGCCATTGCCTGCACCGCCAGAACGAAGTTCTGGCGGTTCCAGGGGGTTGCTGCCGATACTCTTCATGCTGACCGTCATCGCAGGCGGCATACTGCGCACGATAATCGGCAGGCTGCCAGGCGCAATCGTCACGGGCGGACTGATTGGGTTGCTGGCGTGGCTCCTGTCTGGCGCCTTCCTCGTTGCCGTCGCTGCGGGTGCGATTGCATTGATGTTCACGCTTCTGGGTAGCGGAATGGGCGCCTATGTTGGCGGCCGGTTCATCGGCGGTGGGTCCGGCAGATTCGGTGGCGGTTCAAATCGCGACATCTTTCGGGGCGGCGGTGGCGGATTCGGCGGCGGCGGCGCATCAGGCAGGTGGTAATCATGGACTCGAAGCGATTTTTCAGACACCTCTTCATGACCCGTTGGCACGTCAATGCAGCCTTCCCCCGCCGTTCGCTTCATGCCATCGAGAAGGCAGTGCAGAAAAGCCATCAGGCGCACATTGGCCAGGTCAGGTTCGCGGTCGAGGGGGCATTACACAGCGCTGCGCTTTTCAAAGGGGTGTCTGCCCGCGAGCGGGCAATTGATATCTTCTCCCAGCTCCGCGTCTGGGATACCGAGTACAACAATGGCGTGCTTATCTATCTTCTCCTTGCTGACAGGGATGTGGAAATCATTGCGGACCGCGGTATTCACGCGAAAGTAGATAGCAGCGAGTGGGAGGCAATCTGTCGTGCGATGGAAGCAGCATTTCGACAGGATGCGTACCAGTCCGGCGTCCTGCGAGGTATAGAGCAGGTTACCCAACTTCTCGCGAAGCATTTTCCGGCTCACTGCCCTCCCCGCGACGAGTTGCCGAGTTCGCCGGTCGTCATGTGATGCCCCGATACCGAGGACAAGTCGCATTCACGCGGTGATCGGTGCACGAATCGCTCGCGGGCTCACCAGGTCGCAGCATGCTCCGGCGCAGTCCCGCGGACCCCTGCTCGCCGGCCCGCGACCATTTCCATCAGCCAGTTCACGACAAGCGCGGTATAGGCCCGCTGGCTGGGATCGTCCGATAGCCCATGGTCGGCGCCTTCGATGATCCGGTACGTGAGCGAGTGCGCCTGCAAAAAGGCCTGCAGATAGCTGGCGATCACAGTGTGCGGCACGATCTCGTCATGCTCTGATTCGACGAGCAGCACATCTCCACCAAAGCGGGCCGCCGCGCGCAACGCGCGATTGTCCGACGATGGCACGATGCGTTTGCGATACGCGACGAGATCATGCTCGACGTGCAGCGCGCGCTTCGGCGTGTGCCATCCTTCGTCGAGGTAGAGCGCCGGTACGCGCAGACCCAGCCAACGCACGGGACGCAGTTCCGTCAGGATCGCTGCGAGATAGCCCCCGTAGCTGCTGCCGATCACAGCAACCGCATCGCGATCGACCAACGGATGGTCAACGAGCGCGTCGTAGGCGGCAAGCAGGTCCTGCAGATTGGTTTCCCGCGTCACCTTTTGCTGTTCATCGAGCGTACGTCCATGTCCCGTCAGATCGAAGGTCAGGCAGACGCAGCCGAATGCCGCCGTTTGCCGGGCGCGCTCGAGATACTGCTCCTGATTGCCGCCCCAGCCGTGCACGAAAAGAACGCCCGGCACCGTTGTCTTCGGTGCGAGCAGGGTCCCGTCGAGGTAGCCGTTCTCGACCTTGATCTGCACGCCATAACGTTCCGCTGTCATTTTCCGCTGCTCCGTTGCAAGGTATGGCGATCCACCGTGTAGTACTTCGTGATGGCGCCCGCGTGCGCATCGACGCCTCGATAGATGATGCAGGCGCCGTCGGGCACCTGTACGTCGTCTCCGTAGAGCTCACGTGTCGAGGCGCGCACCGCACATACCTGAGGGTACGCCCTGAACACGTGTAACGCGCCGAGCTCCGCGCCCGTTGCGCCGCCCACCCGCCACGACTGCTCGAGCACGCCGCAATGGCGCACGCCCTGCGCATCGATGCCCCACGCGACGTCGTAGTTGCGTCTCGATGCGAAAATGCCGGCGTAGTCGTTTTGCACGGCGGCATCGAATGCGCGCGCCTTGCTGATCGCCTCACGGATATCGCTTGTGACCTCGAGTTGCGCAAGCATGTCGAAGCCGCCATGCACGACCACCAGGTCTGTGCCGCCATATACATGGTGACCATGGTTGTTGAGCGTCAGATGCTGCACGCCATAGTAGCTCGCGACCAGATCGTCGAGCGTCACCTGGCCGACGCTCAACGTTTCAATGTCGTCCAGATGCCGTTCGACGACAATGCCTTCCGCTGCAAGCGCCTCTCCGCCGAGCGCGTCGAGTTCCGCATTCAGTTCATCCATATTGGCGACCAGTGCCTGTCCCGCTCCGCCGATCCCATAGGGCCGCTTGACCCGCACACGGCCCTGCGTCCAGAGCCTGCGCGCCGCGTTGCAGGCATCGTCGCGCGAAAACGCGGAATAGCCCGGCAACACCAGCGAAGCAATGTGTTCGCCGAATGCGCGCGACCAGCCAGGCGGCGAAGCCTGCGCGTCGTCGGGCAGCGCGTGTGCGATCAGCTTCGTCGCGACGAACGGAAACGGCACGACGCCGCCGAACAGATCGCGCACGGATCGTACCCCGAGCTTGCGCGCTTGCGTCAGCGTCAGCGTGTCCTCCGGGACCAGATAGCGATGCGCGGGATAGGCATCGCTCTCATTGAACTCGCCCGCAAGCGTCGTGCCCTTCAGTTCGGCAATCTGCCTCGCGAGCGCCCAAAGCGTATCGACCTCGTGACCGGTCCGATCCCTCGTGCGTGACCCACGATAGACGAGGACAACGGGCAGCGCTGGCTTCGCCGGCGATAAACGCGCCTTCATGTCGTCCTCCCCGCGCCGTAGTGTAATCGTCTCATCCAGGGCGTTATCGCACCGGCACGCTGTGCGAGCATCAGGAGCAGTGTGAGTACTTTCATATCCAGCCCACGTATTGACACAGAGTCAGACTGTATTTCAGCCATGGAAGACATCAGCCGGGCGCCATCACGCGCAGCACCGGGTGTCCATCAACGTTCTTCAGCGGGAAATATGAACGGTGTGTCGCGGGGTCGACAGCGACCACGTGCGCGTTCGGTCCGAGCCGCCCTTCGCCGACGCTGGCTACACGCGGGCCCTTGACACTGAAAACCGAAACCACGCCCGCTTCCCCGGCCACATAGAGCCTGCCCGGTGCCGGATCGAACGCGAGTACATCCGGGTCCTTGCCGATGTCAAACGACTGGACCACCCGCCGTGCTGCCATGTCGAACACGAGCAGCTTGTCGTTGCCCTGACAGGCAACGAACGCAAGGCTATCCCGCGAATCGATCAGCAGTCCATGGTTGTCGTCGGCTCCCTGGAGGGCAAAGCGGGCAACGATCCTGTCGACCGTCGGATCGATTTCGACGAGTTCGTTGCGTGACTGCACGTTGACGAAAATGTGATGCGATTGCGCATCGTATTGCGTGTTGCCAACCTCGCCACCAAGCGGAATCGTCGCGACACGCTGGTTGGTCCGGACATCCACGACGGTTTCCGTGCTACCGGTCTCGTCAGATACGTAGAGCTTGTGCACCTCGGGCGCGTAAGCCATCCCGTCCGGATAGTGTCCGCCAGGCATGCGCGCGACGACTTTGAATGTTGTTTCATCGATGGCCACGATCTCGTCGGTGCCCGTCGCCGAGGCATACACGCGCGATATTTCGGGAATTGCAAGTACGCCATGCACGGATGAAACGTCAGCAACCCGTGCGACCACGCGCGAACTATTCACATCAACGGCAATCACCTCTCCGTCGCCGAGGTGCGCGATGAACAGCAGATGGCGATTGGGATCGTAGCTTGCGTAGTCAAGCCGCGTGGCGCGACCCGGCAGCGGGATATCTGCGACGTGCGCTAGCGGGAGAGTGTTGACCACCTGCCCGACAGCGGGCGGAACCATATGCACCAGAACGCCCAAGGCTGTGCACAGACCGAGGAGGACGAGGTACAACAGGACCGCCGGGCGCAAACGCCACTGTTGCAAGGTTTTCATGAATTCCTCCTGCGGCGCGACTGCCACCACTACGCTCATGGCGGCTGCGATGGCGTCGCGCACGAATGGCCGCGCAGCGCGTCAATGCGCGATCGCGGCCTGCGCGTCCAGAGCCGCCTTGACACCCTGGGCCAGGTCGACGGCCTTACCCTTGCCCCAGTAGTGCAGGAACAGGATGCGGGGCGACTCACCCGTCATGTGCTGATGGATGGCCACGATATTGATCGCCGAAGCGCGCATGCGCTTGAGCACCGCCTGCAGCTCGCTTTCACGCATGGCGAAATCACCGTCGACTACCGCCTCATCGTCCGTGCCGGCGAATGCGGCCCACGTGTTGACGCCCATCTCGTTGCCAACGGTGACGCCGTGCATGCTGGCCGTCCTCCCGACGACCACCTTGAACATGCCGTTGTTCGTCTGCCCCTTCGAGCCGAACACCGCTTCGAGTGGCGCGGGGCTGATGCTGTTCGAATCCCCAATGTGGCCGGGAAAGGCATTTTCAGGATCGGCGTGGGCCGCGCGGACTTCAGCGATCCTGTCGTAGACCTTCTTGACGCCCTCCGCGAGTGTTGCGGCATCACCGGTGCCGCCGATATGCATGAAGTACACCTTGGGCTGATCGAAGAAGAAATGATTGTGGAGCGCGGTCACTTCCAGTCCGGCGTCAAGCGCCGCACTCATGGCCGGATTGACCTCATCTTCGAACACCACGGTGTCGCCCATCATCATGACCTGCGAACCGTGGGCCGGCTTGAACGCCGCATAGGACGTGAGTCCCATGAACGGCGGCATCGTCCAGCCATCTACCTGCACCTTCACATCGTTGCGCGGTTTCGAGATCTTGAACACGTCATCCTGTTTGGAGAATGTCCCTTTCAGGCCGGTAATCTGTTCAATGCGAGCCGTATCGATTGCCGCATGCTGTTGTGCATCGGCTGGGCTGACAGAAGCACAGACACTCGCGGCGACGATTAAAGCTTGTGAGAAGCGTCTTAACGATGACATCAGAAATTCCTCCTCGGACAGGGTGCACGAGTACGCAGCAATTTTGTTCTTTCGAAAACTGCGCTCTGGCTGGTCTCCTCACGCCTGCGTTGCAGGAATGAATTTCGATCATTGTTCTCAGCGATCCGGCTTGACGTGGCGGAACAGGAAAAGCAGCGACAGGTCATAGGCGATCTTGAGGGCGCCGCAGGCGACAAGCGGTGCGCCGAGCCAGCCGATGCCGATCAGGCCTCCCGCCAGAGACGGTGCCAGTGAGGCAGCGAGGCTTCGCGGTACCGAAGTGAAGCTCGCAGCGGCGGCCCGCTCGGCCGGCGTGACGACAGCCATCACGTAGGCGGTGCGCGTAGGAACGTCCATCTGGGACAATGCGCTGCGCGCAAGCAGCAGCGCCAGCGTCATCGGCAACGAAGCGGCAAAGGCCGCGGCGATCAGGCACAGGCTGGCCGGAATATGCGTGAACACCATTGTGTTCAGCAACCCGATCTTGCTGGCGAGTGGCGGTGCGGCCAGTTGGGAGAGCGCGGTGAGCAGCCCCGCCCAGAAAAAGAACTGGCCCGTCGCACCGACTGACAGGCCGAAGCGTTGCATGAGCCAGAGCGACATCAAGGCATTGACGACCAGGCCGCCGGCAAACGCATCGACGCTGAACAGCAACGCGAGACGCGTCACGATGCGCCGTGACTCACCGAGCGGTGCGCCCGGGCCGGAAGTCTGTGCGCCAGAGGGCGGCAGGCGACGATAGAGCAACCAGATCGCACCGCCCGTCACCGCATACACGATAAACATCGTACGCATGGCCGTAAGTTCCGCCATGCGTGCGTGTGCTACCAGCCATGCGGGCACGCCCGCTGCGAGTGAACCGACCGCTGCCGAAACGGCACCGACCAGGCTGTAGCGGGCGAATAGCGCCGTTCGTGCGTCTCCCGTCGCCATCCCCGCAAGCCGCGATTGTTCGAGGGGGAGAAAAAGACTGACGTCGCCCGAGCTCGGATTGAGCGTTCCGACAAAGGCAACAATGAGCAGCGGCAGCAGCGACGATAACCCCGCAAAGCCGAGGCCGGTCGCGACCATCAGTGCCGCGGCGAATATAAACATCCGCCGTGCCGCGAAGCGATTGGCAAGCACACCGACTGCGATCGTGGCAACAGCGGAGCCGACCAGCGTCGCGGTGCTGATCAGGCCGACGTCGACCTTGGCGAACCCGAGCGCGAGCAGCCAGGCGGGTAACAGCACCGCGATGAAACCGTCACAGAAGCCCCGCAGTCCACGGCTTACCAGCAGCAGCCGCGCCGCGCGGTCAGCGCCCGCTGGCAACACCCGTCTTGATATCCGGGCTGCCAGCGAAACGGAGCGACGTTCCTCACGTGCGTTCATTGCTGCTCTTGCACCACGCATACAGCGCGTCGTAGACGATCATGCCGTGCTGCAACTGCTCATGATCGTCGGTGAAGTTGCGCGACAGGCCAATCGAGATGGCGTAGAGCCCGGTCGCCTCTGGCGCCAGATCGAGCCGCCCGGTATCGGCGCCCCGCACGATGCTGGCGAGCCTGACCAGCGCGGGTTCGTCCAGTTGATATTTCTGCAGGAAGGCATCGAAGCTGCAGAGTTCGCCGTGGTGACCGAGTTCGACGTCCGGCACGTCGAAGGGAATCGCCCCAGTTTCCTGAGCGAGGCGCTTAACCTCGTCGCGAGGCACGTAGAGGAACTCTGGTTCCTTGTCGATGAAACGGGTAATCAGCCACGGGCAGGCAATACGGTCGATTTTGGGCCGTTCGCGCGTAATCCATTTCATAACGCCTCCTCCTTTGATGCAGCTGTGACGTCACGCCTGATCAGTCGTCGTCTTTCTCGCCGTCATTCGTCGCGACGACCTTGCCAGTCTCGTCGACAAGCAGTGTCTGTTTCTGGTCGCCGGACCCCAGCGTGACGTCATATTGGGTCGCGCCCCGGGCGGTGTGCTTCTCGATTTCACTGACCGGGCGACCCTGTGCCTGCTGTTCAATGGTGGCTTTGACAGGGGCCGGCACCTGTGAGAGCTCAATGGTCTGGCCGGCCGCTTTTTCGCCAGGCCGCTGCTTGCAGCCGGTTGTCGCAAGCACGCACGCGAGAATCAGACTGGCAATTGCATATCGCCGGTTGGGAATCAACATCATGTCCTCCCCATTCGTGTCGAGAAATCGCCATCCGGGCGCTCAGATGATCAGCGACTCGAATCGCGTCCTGACGTTCTGCCAGTTCACGTTCTCCATGAACGCGTCAACATAGGCGCCTGCCTTTGCGCCGAAGTCGATGTGATATGAATGCTCGTACATGTCGAGCGCCAGGATGGGCACGCCGTCGGCGAGCGTATGCGCGTGGTCGGACGCCCACTGGTTCACCAGCTTTCCAAGGCGTGGCGACCAGCTGAGCAGCACCCACCCGGAGCCGCCACCAAGCGCCTTGCCCATGGCGGAAAATTGGGCGTGCCAGCGCTCAACGCTGCCAAAATCGCGTGCAAGCGCTGTTTCGAGCGCTCCGCTGACCGGGTCGCTCGAGCCCAGCGACTCGAAGTAGATTTCATGCAGGATCATCGAATTGGCGGCGATCAGTTCCTCGCGCTTGAGCCCATTGAGCACGAAGACGGGAGCAGTGCACACGTCGATTTCCGCAAGCTGTGCGGTGATTGCGTTCAGGCGTTTGACTGCGCCCGCATAGTTGTTCTCGTAGTGACTGACGACAAGTTTTTCCGACAGACCGGCAAGCCGCGAAGGGTCACAGGCGAGGGGTTTGATCTCGAAGTTCATGGGCGACTCCTGTTGCTGCAGACAACGACGCTACGCGCACAGCTCACCAGCTCGACGCAAGTTCAGCCGTGCGCATTCGCTCGCGGGTTCGTTCGCCCAGCGCTTTCATACGCCGTGTGCATGAATGAGCGGATAGACGGCAAGCCCGATGAGCGCCGCGGCGATGACGATGACCGGCTCCTGCAGCTTCTTGAACCGCCACAGCAGCAGCACGGTCGCGAGCGCGAGCGCGATCGTCGGCCAGTCAATGATCGAGCGCCGCGCAATCACGATCACCGAGCCGGTAATGGCGCCAACAGCAGCGGCAGTGATGCCGTCGACGAATGCCTTGACGGCGGGCAGCTTGCCGTACTTCTTGAAGTACGGCGCTGGCAGCACCGTGAAGAGATAACAAGGCAGGAAGGTACCAAGCGCCGCCACGCAGGCGCCCGGGAGTCCAGCGACCAGATAGCCGATGAAGCCAACCGTGATCACGACCGGTCCAGGCGTAATCATGGCGACGGCCACGGCATCGACGAACTGCTTGTCGTTGAGCCAGTGATGCTCGGTGACCACGCCGCCGTAAAGGAACGGGACGATTGCAAGGCCCGAGCCAAAAACGAAAGCGCCCGCCTTCGCGAAGAACAGTCCGATCTGGCCAAGCAGTGGCCAGTCGAGACCACTGAGCACGCCGCTCGCAGCCGGCAGCTGCGCCGCTGCTGCAGCATTCAGGCCGCCCTTGCTGAGCCATTTCGGCGGGGCAACGACGAACCAGTTGATGAGGCCGCCTGCAATGAAAAGCCACGCGATCTCCGATTCGGTGAGGACAGTCACCGCAGCGACCGTCAGGTAGATCGCCCACAGGAGTCTGTTCCTGCCGATGGTCTTCGTGGTGAGCTTGTACGCGCTCATCGCGATGATTCCGACGACTGCGGCACCCACCCCGTAGAAGGCCGCCTGCATCCACGAGAGCCCGCCGAAGTGGGCGTAGGCCCAGCCAAGGCCGACCACCATCAGGAATGACGGCAGCACGAACGCGATGCCGGCCAGCGTTGCACCTACGATGTGATAGTGCACGTAGCCCATATAGATGCCAAGCTGGGCAGCCAGTGGTCCCGGCATCATCTGCGCGAGCGCCAGTCCTTCGCGGTAATCCGACTCGCTGATCCATTTGCGCTGATCGACGAGATCGCGATGCATATAGCCGACAAGCGCCACCGGTCCGCCAAACCCGAACGTGCCAAGCCGCAGCATGTACAGGACCAGCTGGCCGAGCGTGTAGCCGGGTGCCGTCGCCGTCGTAGTGCTCACGATCGTCCTCCGGCGTCCCGGCCTTTTGCAGCGGAGACAAAGTGCGTGTAGAGCGAGTCGAGGACGCGACCCATTTCATCCAGCAGCTGGTCGTCATTTGCCGCGCGCACCCTCGCCCCTGCCATCACGGCTTCGAACCCAATGGCTTCGGGCACCGGGGCGCCGCCCACGTCGAGCGCGTGAACCATCTCGCCAAGTCGCAGCAGCGCGGGATCCTTGTCGAGACCAAAACTCGCAACCAGCACTTCGAACGTCACGCGCTCGCCGACGTGAGTGAACGCGGCGCCGTCGAAGTCGAAACCGAGCGCGCTGGACGGGCAGGCACTGGGCGAGGTGAGCCAGATGAAGTTCGCATCGCGGTCGATGAAGCGCCGGATCAGCCAGGCGCTTGCGACGCGGTCGACCCACATATGCTGGCGCGTGGCCCAGGTGCGCCCCTGATAGTCGCTGACTGGGAGGCTTCGGATCGGCCGCTCGGCGGAATGGGGCTCGCCCGGCGAAAGCACGGTATCGACCAGTCCGATGAAGTCCTGCCACGCAGCCTCGGCACGGGTAGCGGCATCGCCCGGGAAGAAGTCTATTGCGACGATGGTCTCGTAATCCTTGCGCAGACGCCTCAACAGCTTCGTGAGCTCAGCCGCTGACTGGCCGGAAACCGTCTTGCGTGCCTCCTTCAGCGCGCGCATGAACTCCGCATGGTCGTCAGTGCGGTCGAAAAGCGCCCGGAATTCCGCTTCCTGTGCGGTATCGAGGCTCGCCGCGCGCAGCAGGTGCGCGGTGCCACCACTGTCAGCAATGGCACCCGCCAGTTCGCGCAGCATCTCCTCGCGCGCCTCCGTGTGAGGCAACAGATAAATGCCGTCGCGCAGCACCGCGCAGCCTTTCGCCTTCAGTGCGCGCCAGAAGCGCATTCGGGCAGTCGCGTTCTCCGTTGGCAGCGTCAGAACGAGGAGCGACCAGGTTGTGATATTTTCCATGTAGACTACCTTACACACGCGTAGCTAAATCTACAAGTTAACTTTTGTGCGATCGTCGTTGCCACGCCGGAATACGGGCAGGTGTCGCCGGGCCGGCCCTCCTTATGCCTGGTCTGTCGAGCACGCCGGCCGCAACGAGTTCGCTGCTGCTGAACCTTGAGGGCGTGCTGACTGCCGTGATTGCGTGGGTGGTTTTTCGGGAGAACGTCGATCTGCAGGTGTTTCTCGGCATGGTTGCGATCGTCGCCGGGGGCGTGATGCTGTCCTGGACGCCGGGGAACACGGGTGTGTCGGCCGGTGCGCTGCTAATCGTCGGAGCGTGCCTATGCTGGGCAATCGACAACAATCTCACGCGCAAGGTGTCCGCGAACGACGCAATGGTGATCGCCTGTCTGAAAGGTCTGATTGCTGGTCCCGTGAATCTTGCGATTGCGGTCGCGACTGGAGCTTGCCGGCTACGGCGTGAGCCTTGTTCTGTTTGTCGTCGCGCTTCGTCATCCTGGAACCGCACGGACCGGTGCCTACTTCTCGGTCGCACCGTTGTTCGGTGTCGCCATTTCACTGCTCATCTGGCCAGAACTTCCGTCCATCACCTTCTGGATCGCCGCAGCATTGATGGCGCCTGGCATCTGGCTTCATCTTCGCGAGCGCCACGAGCACGAGCATACGCACGAACTGATGGAGCACTCACACCGGCACCGGCACCGCCACGACGAACATCATCAGCACGAGCACGACTTTCCGTATGCCGGTGACGAGCCCCACACCCATCCGCATGTCCACCTGCCCATCACGCACTCGCACGCGCATTTCCCGGATATTCACCATCGTCATCAGCATTAGGCCAAACCACGAAGCGTATGACGGCGAAACACGCGCCTGGCGTCGATATGGCACACCAACGTCCGCAGTCGCAAGTCAAGGACATTCGACGCAATGCGCCGAATGCCGGCAGCAGGTCGTCTTCTTGTCGTCAGCGCGGACTAGCACATGCCCCCTGGCGGACGATGGGAGAAGAAGCCCACGACATTCATGCCCGCCTCAAGGACGCCGGAGAGTGGCCGCCATGCAAACGCGCTCGCCCGATATACCGCTCGCCCCGTTGCCTCTGCGTAGCTAGCAAATCTTTACGACTTCCGTCGTAACGTGCCCATCATGGCGATTAGCTATGCAAAAACTTCGGATTACTTTTCAATTTATGCGTGACTGTCGCTACCGCGTGACAGGCTTCATGCTTGACATTGGCTTTGCGGATTGCGGTCTCGGTGGGGACACTGGGGTATCTCGCTTCATAGCCTGCGTTCTACCCCAAAAACTACCCCCACGAATCGGCGGCAATCAACGGATGAAGCGGCTACCCAAGGACGTCCGGGAAGACCGGCGTCCCTATCGAATCTGGACTGAGGGCGAGAAAAACGGAACGTCCAGGAACTCCCTGGAACGCTTTGAATGGTGGGCCCAACGCCACGCCGTCTCCCCCGTGGTATGCCTTGCACGATCGCCTCGGGTGGCCTTGATGGACGCCCGGCTGCAATCAACGACTCGATGCCGTAGGTTAGCGATACGACGCCCACCTCATGAAAGACGGCGCGCCGTACTATCGTCGTCGGCCCCGTCCCGGGCGCTGCGCGCCTCGAACCCGCGCAGGCGGCGGACGGCGTCGTCTTCGACGGGACGACGCTGCTGACCATCCATGGGCCCCGTTACCGGATGCTGGTGATCGGCGCGGGACGGCTGTCGCGCTATCTGTGCAGCATCGCGGTGGGGCTGGATTATCAGGTCACGGTGTGCGATCCGCGCGAGGAATATACGGACGAGTGGGTTGCTTCCGAGGAGTCCACGGACGCTTCCCTGGTCCTTCCGGAATACTGCCGACCGCGGTCGGACGCGCGGTGCACGAGCGTTGCCGGCGTGTGTTAAGAGCTTACGCTCATCAGGTGACGAACGCGGCGACTCACGTCAATTGTCGGTCTGACCGCCGTCGCGGGGCGGTCCCCCTTGCTGTCGCTGCGCGTGCACCTCGCGATCACGCTCCGCTTGCACGGCGATCGTCGCGTCGAGCGGGTCATCACGCTGCCGCATCAGCCAGTAGACGATCCCCAGTGCCACCAGCGCAAATGCAAGCGCCGCGATCTGGGCGGGCGCACTGGCCGGATCGAGAATGATGAATTTGCGGGCGATGGCCAGCAGCGCGACCAGAAGCACCGTTTTGACCTGCACGATGTGATCGCGCCGCGACATCACGCGCGTAATCGAATGTTTGAATTCCATTGCGATCAGCAGCGTCATGACCATCCCGAAGATGGTCTGATACACCGCGTGATCCAGCGGGTTCAGCGCGTCCGAAACCAGCAATGAACTCACCGCGCGAATCAACTGCCAGAGCGACACGAGGATAATGATGGAAATCACGACGCTCAGCACATGCCCGACAAGCTGCTCGAATCGTTCATAAAAGGTTAGCATGTCCCACTGCTGACGCAACGCATCGAGATCCTTGCGTAGCCAGCTTTTCTTACTTTCCATGATTTGACTCCCGGAGGGCCGTCGCTGCGCCGCGAGCGCACCGCACGTGCATGGATTGCACATGCGCCGTGCACAGTCCATTCGACGGTCGCGTAACGCACATGCTACGGTCCTCCGCGTTTGCGCGGCTTCTTTGTGGATACTGACATATTCAGTTATTGATAGCAGAGGTCGAACTATCTCGCGATTCTGATACAGGTTCCTGTCATGTATTCGAAGAGGTACTAAGCCTGAAGCAGCAGGTCCATGCACTGTACCCTAACGAGCGCAATATGGAATACGCTCAAGCCTGGCCCGGTCGCTTGAGTCTAGCAGGTCGAGTATCTTCGTTCTTGTCAGCTCGCCAGCAGCTCATCAGCTGCGGACACCGGCTTTAGATACGATACGGGCCGGCCTGGAGCAGATCGGGCCCTTGTGGCCTTTTGGGCATTTCTCCGAAGAGCAGCTTTGCGGCGCGCCTTCCCTTGATGCAGTCCGCAGAAGTGAGCGATTATCCGTACATCCCCCGGATCAGAGACTAGACTTAATGCATCGTCGGTGCATGCTCGCGCAAGAGGCACGTATGAGCTATTCAGTCCCGATTGGGACGTGCAACCGAGGGAGGCAGGCCGATGCCGAAGACCGTTCGAACCGCTGAGCAGATTCGCGACGAACTGCAGAACCGCATGGTGAAAATCGCCGCTGACGTGCCGGGAGCTTTGCGGGTGCGCATACCGCTACCGGAGCGGCACCCGCCTGACGCATCCGGCCGCAACTGGAACATGGTGCCGCTCAATGACCTCGGCGTAGATTGCGCACATCATGTCCAGAAGGTGATCGAAGACATGCGCACCGAGTTCGTGCTTCCAGATTGACGCCTTGATACGAAACCGGAGCCGCTCATGCAAAGGCACGTGTTTGAGCATCGAGGCTACGAGATCGCGGTACAGCCGGAGCAGAATGCATACGGCGCGTGGCAGGCGAAGGTGAGTGTGCGCCATGCCGATAGTTCCGTGGCCGAATTCCGTCTGGAGACAATTCAGCCGGAATGGCTTACGCAGGCGGAGGCGGTGCGCGACGGCATCGAATGGGGCACGCGATTTATCGATCACAAGCTGGAAGAGTCGCACAACCCGATGTGATGGGACCATCAGCGGATAGCGAACAAAATCCGGCAGCTTCTCGAAAGACGCCAAATTCCGATGTGCTTACGGTGCACTAATACGGCCAACCGCCGTTATCCCGGCGCGGCCGCCTGCTCGTGAAGCGCGAGAAAACGAAACGAAGTCGTGACGTCCTCAAAGGTGGATAGCATATTCATGGTCAGGATTTATGGACGCATGCGCAGCGCACATGGCTACGCGATACGCGACTTCCTGCATCGCTGCGACATACCGTTCGAATGGATCGAACTGGGCAGCGATAAGGAAGCTGAGGAACTGGCGCGCGTACAGCACGTTTCCGATTCCCGCCTGCCGGTCTGCGTCTTCCACGACGGAACGCGGCTGGAATGTCCGACCATCCGGCAAATCACCGAGAAGCTCGGCTGGTTTGCGAGTCCATCCCGTGAGGCCTACGATCTTGCGATTTACGGCGCAGGACCGGCGGGATTGAGCGCCGCGGTGTACGGTGCATCGGAGGGACTGCATACCGTACTGGTAGAGCGCTGGGCTCTGGGCGGACAGGCAGGTAGCAGTTCGAAGATCGAGAACTATCTGGGCTTTCCAAAGGGCGTGAGCGGCGCGGAGCTCGCTGAACGGGCGCGCGACCAGGCCATCCGGTTCGGCGCCGAAATCCTGCTCGCGCGCACCGGCGTGCGCGCGGAATTCCCGCCCGGCCAGGGCATCGTATTTCTGGAAGACGGCACGCGTATCACGGCGCGCACGTCTATCTGCGCGACCGGCGTGGCATATCGCACGCTAGGTCTGGCAGGTGAAGAGCGCTTTCTCGGTGCAGGCCTCTATTACGGCGCTGGCGCCAGTGAGGCCGCGCTGATCCATGGCGATGACGTATATGTGGTGGGCGGCGGCAATTCGGCGGGACAGGCCGCCATGCATTTTTCGCAGTCCGCCAACCGCGTCTTCATGCTCGTGCGGGACGCATCGCTCAAGAACACGTTGTCACAATACCTGGTGGATCGCATTACATCGGCGTCGAACATTGAAGTGCGCACGTGCGTCGAAGTTACCGCCCTCGCAGGCAGCGACGTGTTGCAGGAGATCACGTTGACCGATGTGCGAACCGCCCAGGCCCGCACGGTCAAAACGAACTGGCTATTCGTCTGCATTGGCGGTGTGCCGCAGACCGAATGGGCGAAGGAAGTCGGCATCGTCCGCGATGAAGCCGGCTATCTCGTGACCGGCCCAGATCTGCAGGAATATCCAACGGACCTGAAATGGCCGCTCGACCGCGCGCCGCTGCATCTGGAAACCAGCATGCCCGGCGTATTCGCGGCGGGCGACGTGCGCCACGCGTCGATCAAACGCGTGGCGTCGGCAGTTGGCGAGGGGGCAATGGCTGTGGCGCTGGTACATCGCTACCTCAATAGCGCTTGAGAAGCGCGACCTTGATCCGCGCGCGTCTGCGCGCACCCGTCCGAGGAGAACGATCATGACCCCTGGTTGCACGCACCTGGGCGAAGCCCTGATTTTCCACACGTCCGTCGACTATTGCGAGGACTGCGTGAAGCTCAACCAGCCGTGGGTACATTTGAGGCTTTGTCTTTCTTGCGGACACGTCGGCTGCTGCGATTCGTCGCCCAACCGGCATGCAAGCAGGCATTTTCACGCGACCGGCCATCCGCTGGTGCGTTCAATCGAGCCCGGCGAAACGTGGATCTGGTGCTATCGCGACGAAATCGTCGCGGGTGAGCTTGAATCCTGACGGCGAGGCCGCCCGCCCGGGCGGGCGGCCTTGCGTTCTTCCCTTCACTTCCCTTCAGCATGCCAGCGCGTCAAGCATGCGCCGGTGCCTGCTTCGACGCCTCGCTGGGCGCTTCCGTGGGTGCTCCTCCTTTCTGCACACGCACGGAGTGCGTACCCGAATCGTAGGTCATCGTGACCTTGTCGCCGTCGCGCACGTCGCCTCCCAACAGCGCATCGGCGAGTTGCGATTCCACCTCGAGACGGATTTTGCGTTTGAGCATCCGCGCGCCGAACTCGGGGTCATAGCCGATCTGCGCAAGATGATCGCGCAACGCGTCGTCGAACGACAGATCGATGTTTTGGGCCAGCGCAGTACGCCGTACGCGCGCAAGTTGCAGGTCTACGATACGGCGGATCTGCTCCTTGCCGAGCGCATGGAACACGACGACTTCATCGACCCGGTTCAAAAACTCGGGCTTGAAATGATGCCGCAGCATTTCCATCAACCGGTCGCGCAGTTCAGGATAATCGAGCTGCTTCGCGTCGGCCTTCATGTTGTCCTGGATCAGTTGCGAGCCGATATTGCTGGTCGCGATGATGATCGTGTTGGTGAAATCGACCAGACGCCCCTTGCCGTCGGTGAGCCGCCCTTCGTCGAACAGTTGCAGCAGGATGTTGTGCACCTCCGAGTTCGCCTTTTCGATTTCGTCGAGCAGCACCACGCAATATGGCCTGCGCCGCACGCGCTCGGTGAGTTGTCCGCCTTCCTCGTAGCCGACATATCCGGGTGGCGCGCCAACCAGCCGCGCCACCGTATGACGCTCGGAATACTCGCTCATGTCGATGCGCACCAGCGCGCTCTCGTCGCCGAACACCGAAGCGGCTAGCGCCTTCGCGAGTTCGGTTTTACCCACGCCCGTGGGCCCAAGGAAGAGGAAGCTCGCAGTCGGCTTGCCGGCCTCTGTCAAACCGGCGCGCGAAAGCCGCACCGCTTTGGCGACGGCGGAGACGGCCTCATCCTGGCCGACCACGCGTTCCTTCAGATGGTCTTCCAGTCGCAACAGCTTTTCACGGTCCTCGGCCGTGAGTTCAGATAGCGGCACGCCCGTGAGCGACGAAACGATCTGCGCAATGTCTTCCGCCGTCACTTCCTGCGAACTGGTGCCGCGCTCCTTCTTCCATGTTTCGGTGGCTTCATGCAGGCGCTTTTGTTCTGCGACGAGCCGTCCTTCCAGTTCCTTGGCCTTATCGAATTGTTTTGCGGCGCTGGCCGCGTCCTGTTCCTGCTTGATGCGGCGGATGCTTGCCTCGACATCGTGCAACGGCTGCGGACGTGAATTCGACGAAATGCGCACGCGGGCGGCGGCCTGATCGAGCAGATCGATTGCCTTGTCCGGCAAAAACCGTGCGGCGATGTAGCGATCCGAAAGCTTTGCCGCTGCAGCGATCGCCTCTTCGGTAATTTTCACCTTGTGATGGGCTTCGAGCCGGTCGCGCAGGCCACGCAGGATCTCGATCGTTTCCTCGACGCCAGGCTCGGGCACCATCACGGGCTGAAAGCGCCGTTCCAAGGCCGAGTCCTTTTCAATGTACTTCTGGTATTCGTTCAATGTGGTCGCACCGACGAGGTGCAGTTCACCGCGAGCGAGCGCCGGCTTGAAGACATTGCCGATATCGAGGCCGCCTTCGCCGCCGCCCTGGCCCGCGCCGACAATCGTATGCAGTTCGTCGATAAATACAACCAGACGGTCCTGGTTCTCGATGATCTCATCCAGTACCTGCTTGACGCGCTCCTCGAACTCGCCACGATACTTCGCGCCGGCCACGACGCTATTGATATTCAGTTCGACCACGCGCTTGCCGCGCAGCACTTCCGGCACCTGGTCCTGAGCGATGCGTTGCGCCAGACCTTCGACGATAGCGGTCTTGCCCACCCCAGGTTCGCCGATCAGCACCGGATTGTTCTTGCGCCGCCGCGCGAGCACTTCAATGGTGGTTTCGATTTCCTTGTCACGGCCGATCACCGGATCGAGCTTCCCCTGGCGCGCAAGCGCGCTGAGATCGCGCGCGTACTTGTCGAGCGTGGGCGTGGTGGAGCGGTCTTCCATCTTGCCGTCTTCGGCGCCCTTACCGACCACCTTGACTGCTTTTTGCCGCATCGATTGCGGCGACAGCCCGAGCTTGCGCAGCAATTCACCTGCAAAGCCGTCTTCTTCCTCGATGAGCCCAATCAGAATGTGCTCTGGTCCGACGTAGCTGTGCCCCAGTTCCAGCGACGACCTCAACGCATTTTCCAGCGCACTCTTGGCGCGCGGCGACACGCCGATCTGCTCGTTGTCGCTCGGCTCCTTGCGGGTGCCACGTGGCGCGCTCTGGTCGATGGTCGTCTTGATTTCTTCGGGATCAAGCTTGAATTCGCGCAGGATTTCCTGCACCACATTGTTATCGGCAAGCGCCAGCAGCAGGTGTTCCGTATCGACTTCGTTCTTGCCATATTCGACCGCGGCTTGAGCCGCGGCTTGCAGGCGGTCAAGACCGCTCTGGCTCAGGTACGTCTGCAGGTCCACCGCTTCACGCGCCCGGCGCTGCCGGCGTGTGCGGCCGCCTGGGTGGCCGCCCGCTGAATCGACCATTTGCCCGCTGCCGGCGGCTGTACGCTGATTCGCGCCGCCGGATTGTCCGGGCGAGGGTCCGGTGAACCGGGTACCGCGGCCGCTTTCCATCTGCGGCCACATGTCGTCGAACAGACTGTCGAACAGTCCGCCGTGAAAGAGGGACTCGAGCGGCGACACATGGCGCTGATTACGCGTCATGAACTCCATGTAGTGCTCATTGCACAGCATCAGTTGACGGCGTTGACCGTTTTCGGTGATCGTGATCTGTGAGGTTGCGGGCTTTCCACAAACGCTGCACTCGGCCATGATGATCTCCTTTTTGTCCGTGCGGGCATTGCTTCCCGCGCGGGTAATGGGTGGGTGGAAAATATCTATTCCGCTGCTTATTCCGATGTCGCCTTGTTTGCATGCCGCGCCCCGCTCGCGCTGTACTCGAATCGAGGTCATACAGTGGACGGCACGTCGATTGATCCGTTGTTCCCGTGGCACCCTGTTCCGCTACCCGTGCGCGCCGGCAGCAGCACCGCACACATCCACGCGTTGGGCAACTGGCTCACCAGCCCTCCCGTGAGCGATTGCACTTCAAGTCCGCTCGCTGCTTGTTTCAGTTCTTCGTCGCTGCGAGGCAGCACTTCCTGGCGCTTGAGGATGGGTCCGGTTGCAACCAGTGTCGGGTTGTCACTCAAAAGATTCCCGCGTGCTGCTCGATGCTGGGCGAGTCATCGAGACCGCGGAGTGCGGATGGGGTTATTTGATCTCAATGCGCCGCTTCGCTGCCGGTTCTCCGGCCGCTTTGGGAACGCGCAGCGTCAGCACGCCGTTTTCAAATCTGGCCTCTGCCCGATCGAGATCAACGCCCGCGGGCAGCGGGACTGCGCGCTGAAAATGTCCGAACGACCGCTCGACCCGATAGCATCCCTGTTCTTCGCTCGTCGATTCGAAGCGTTTGTCGCCGCTCATGATCAGCATGTCGTCTATCACTTCGAGTTCGACGTCGTCGCGGGTCATGCCCGGCAATTCGGCGACGATACGCAGTGCGTCGCCTTCATCGGTGACGTCGATTGGCGGTTGAAACTCGCTCGCGCTGAAGTCGCCGAACCAGTTTCCGAGTGGTCCACGGCCGCCGAACGGATCACGGATCAATTCGGTAAACAAATGAACCGGATCAGGCAGCGGCCAACTGGCAGGCGCAAGTGAGACCGGCGCTGCAGCGGCTTGCGCCGGAGCCCGGTTGCCCGTTTGCGTGTCAGCCGGTTGTCCGTTTCGCGAGGCGCTTTGCTGACTGGTGCGCGGCGCACCGACGTGGCCGGATGCGCCTTTTTGCGCGTGCGAACGTAAAAATCGGAACGGATTCCATTTGTCGAGATCCAGAGGCATGTGATTCTCCTTACGTGAGGCGCGCCAGTGCCAGGCTTGAGGCTGGACCACTCTGGAGATGACGGGCGGTCCATTCGACCTCCGTGATGCCGGGGCACGACCGGCGTGGCACCACCCGCCGCTAACCGTGTGACCCACGAGTGCCAGTGAGCGCTGCGCTTACGGATGCAATGATGCGTGTGACTCTCCGGTAAGGTCGTCATGGTGCCAGGCACGCGCAGTGATGCCGAGTACGAACAGCAGCGCGCCCGTGAACAACGCATACACGCCGATCAGCCAGACGAGCGCTAGTGCGCCGGCGCCCGGAAAGAGCAGCACGAAGATGCCGAAAAGCCCGGAAAGCACTCCAGTCAACGTCAGCATCCACGCGTTGTGCAGGCGCCGGTGTAGCCGCGTTGCTGCGATCAGATCGAATACGCCGGTAATAATCGCGTTTGCGCCGATTACGGCGACCAGCACAACGGTAGTAATTCCCGGCATCAACGCGGCTATCACACCGGCGCCGATACTGCAGATGCCGAGCAGCAAGGGCACCCACCAGCCGCCATGCGTCACGCGGTAGCGGATGGCCGCGACAATCGCGACAACGCCGCCGGCGATTGCGTAGGCGCTAAAGAGGGTGATAAGCAGCAGGAGAGTGAGACCGGGCCAGAATAACGCCAGGGTGCCGAACAGCACCGCTACAGTGCCACGAAGAATGAGCATCCACCAAGCGCGCCCAAGCAGATCATCCATGTGGGACTCCAGCTGTACGTCGGGTGATGAATTTCAGTCTAGGCCCCGTGAATCTGCGATTCTTTCGCGTTTCTGCCATGCGTTTCGCAATTCTGCGCTCATTAATTAGGGATGCTGATTGGCATCGAGACGGGCATTCGGATGCACGAAAAATAAACTATCCATCTCCGATTTCTATAGTTCGCCGCAAGGCGTTCTAACATGAACTCACGCCCCTCACAGTCCGGCCTTAACCTGATCATTGCTGGCCCCGGATCGCATCGTGAACCCAACGAAGGGAATCTCAACGTCGCCTAAATCGAGCGCTGCAACTCGCGTGAGCGGTCGAGCATCGGGGCTGTGGGCAACATATCTGACCTCGCGTGCAACCCCATCGCTTACGCTGCGTGATACCGGCGTAAGCGTCAGCCTGTCGAATGCATACTGAAAGGGTGTACAGGTATGCGAGTTGCGATACAGCAGCGACTTTAAACGAGATGGGTAGCTTCCGCCTATATGACGAATCCGTCTTAAGCAGCCTTGAACCTGGCCTAAGCTTTCGTAACGCGACGAGGTAGCAACTAGCCCGCTTATCATGAATCAGCCTACAAGATCGACCCCGAATCATGGCCTACGCTGCCAGCCGATGAACGTCGCTTTTACCGACTGGCTAAATTTGATGCCGGGACTGCAGCTAGTTGTACCGACAGGTTCCACTGTCGTGCGTGCTGCGGGCTGCGACGACCTCGGAATGAGCCACTCCATCCTGATAGGTGCACCATTTGCCGCAGTTATTCCGACGAGAGCGACGCTGGCCACGACCGTTGACAGCGATCCCAATGGATGGGTTATCGCACTCGCATCAGGCATATTTGGGCAAGTCTCGCAAGAGGCGTTTTTGGCGGTCCCGAAATGGTCTAAGTCCTGGGATCCATTCGTACGCGAGGCCGTGGATACATTGGGTGCCTTGCATCACGCGGATCTCGTCGACGCTGCCTGCGCAGACGCTTTTGCCGATGTCATCTCGGTGCACATCGCTCTGCGTTACGGGCACTGTGCTGGTGGGGCCGAGCCGAACACGCCGCTTACGCGTCAAATGCTGACTCGCATTCAAGTTTTCGTCCATGAGCACATAGCCGAAACCATTTTGGTCGAACAACTCGCAGTCCTGGTGCACATGAGTGCCTCAAACTTTGCACACGTTTTCAAAACGGCGACAGGCAAACCGCCCCATCTGTATGTGACACTCGAACGAGTGAAGTTTGCCAGGACGATGTTATGCGAGGAGGCCATTCCCCTGGTTGAGGTTGGCGCGCGGGCGGGGTTTCAGACTCAGCAGCATTTCACCGACGTCTTTCATCGATATACCGGTATGACGCCTCGCGCATTCCGGCTTACCCACCGAAACGTCGGAAGCTGATTAACTTGGGAAGTTGCGAGCAGAACAATGACCGCGGGACTTCAACATGTCCTCGACAAGGCAACGCACTACTTCAAAGCGCAGAGATCCGTCACGTCCTGCAGGAATGAGGAAGAAGTGCAAACCGCAAGAAACTAGTCTTGATGCCATCGTCGTCGCGTCAATGGCCCCGGCGAAGTCCCAAGGTGCGCGCCGGCGGCATATGCAAGGTTGGCTGGCCCCGCAGCGGCTTTGCGGTGCGGCCGAGAGGCACGCGCGCGTGCACTGAGCATGAATTCAACCATCTGCCCGCGGAAGAGCCTCGGCTTGTTTCCCAGAGCAAAGGAGTAAATCGATGAGCGATCTAGTCGTTGTAAGTTTCAAAGGCGAAGACACAGCCGATCAGGTGCTGACCAAACTCCAGCAGATGCAAAAGGAACATCTGATCGACCTTGAGGACGCCTGCATCGTGGTCCGTAGCGCGAACGGCAAGGTACACCTCAAGCAAGCCGTCGATCTCGTCAAGATCGGCGCTCTCAGTGGCGCGGCCTGGGGTGGTCTATTTGGTGCACTGGTCGGGCTGGTGTTGCTCAATCCGCTCGCCGGGCTGGCCACAGGTATGGCCATTGGTGCTGGCACGGGCGCATTGTCGGGCGCGCTCTCGGACTATGGAATCGATGACGATTTCATGCGCTCGACGGGCCAGAACATTGAGCCGGGTTCGTCGGCGCTGTTCATCCTCGTGCGTCACGTGAATTTCGATAAGGTTCTGCCAGAGCTGAAGCCATTCGGCGGAAAGGTATTAAAGACGTCTCTCACGAACGATCAGGAGGAACGCCTGAGGAAGGCGGTAGAGAGCCTGAACAGCAGTGGTACGACAGCATAAGCATCGCTGCACTGGATCAGGGTTGTGATCTTGAATTCTGTTGAAGTTCTCATTTGGGCCGGATCGGCGTCCCGATAATTTTCGCGGATCATTCCGTGTGGACGTCGATCACATCGGCGCGCAGTTCGACATTGGAGAGGGATCACGCCTTCGCGAGCAGATTGTCAGGCACGATGCGGCCGAGCACGCGAGATGCGTGGTGTCCAGCATCTCCTGCTTCACGCATGCGCCGATTTGCGCTTCCAACGACCTTGATTGCATGCGCGCAACGCCGGTGCGATAGCGAGATTCCGCTGGTTCCCTTATGGAGCGCTATATGACGATGGGAAGTCGCGTCGACATCCGGAAATCGAAAGTCGAGGCGCAGGAAGCGCCGATGACCGTGGATGAACAACTCGACGAAGCGCTCGCAGAGACCTTTCCTGCGAGCGATCCAGTCGCCGTTCACCCCGAGCCAGAACAACTCGCGAAGACGTAAACGCAGTCGTCGTCGGCACCAAGCGGAATCATGTCGATGTGATCTGACGCCGACGCATCGACGCGTCGAAGCAGCACCTTTCGGGCCGAGTCAAAAACACAAGGAGCGGATATGCCTGATACCGAAATCGCGCCCGGAGAAGCCGGGCAGCGCGACGAGCAAGTCCCGCTGCGCAAGCTCTTCGAACCCGTAAAGGTAGGACCCCACAACTTGCGTCATCGTGTTGTGATGGCGCCGCTGACGCGTTCGCGCGCAAGCCGACCAGGCAACACCCCGACGCAGCTCAATGCCTGCTATTACGCGCAACGCACAGCGGCCGCGCTCATCATCAGCGAGGCGACGCAGGTGTCGATGCAAGGACAGGGCTATGCATGGACGCCTGGGATCCATAGTCGCGAGCAGGTCGAAGGCTGGCGGCTCGTGGCGGACGCCGTGCACGAGACGGGCGGGTTGATGTTCATGCAGCTGTGGCACGTCGGACGCATATCGCACCCCTCGTTGCAGCCCGATGAAATGTTGCCCGTTGCGCCCTCTGCTGTTCGGCCGAAAGCGGAGGCGTTCATCGAGAACGAGCGCGGCGAAGGTGTCGTCGCGCCCTGCGTCACGCCTCGCGCGCTGCAGGTCGAAGAGATGCCGTATCTCGGGCGCCAATACTTCAGAGGTGCGCGCAACGCAAAGGCTGCCGGAATGGACGGCGTCGAAGTGCACGCAGCGAACGGGTATCTGCTCGATCAGTTTCTGTTGTCCGGCACGAACCGCCGCTCGGACGAATACGGCGGATCGAGCGAGCGTCGGGCCAAGCTGCTATTCGAGGTGATCGAAACGGTTTGCGAAGTGTGGGGGCCGGAAAAGGTCGGCGTCCGGCTGTCCCCTCTCGGACCTTCAACGACATGCATGACGACGATCCCGAGGCGACCTTTTCTTATGTCATCGAGAAGCTCAATCGATACGGGCTGGCTTATCTGCACATCGTCAATCCCGCGCTGGCGGCAACCGGTGAGGATGTCGCTTTCACGGCGCGCGCGAAACGCATGAGCGAGATGATACGCCGCACCTACCGTGGCGTGCTGATGGTCGCGGGCGGGTTCGACGGCGGCAGTGCGGAAAGATGGCTCGAGGACGGCAACGCGGACCTGATCGCGTTCGGACGCTTGTTCATCGCCAATCCCGACCTGCCGGAACGCTTGCGGTTGCACGCTCCGCTCAATTCGCCGGATCCGTCCACGTTCTATGGAGGCGGCGAGCGCGGATATACGGATTATCCGTCGCTCGCGCAGGAACGAGGGGAGGCCCCACGGTCCGTCATCGATGGGCGTTGGAGATAGAGTGTCGCTGACCCGCGAGCTCGCTAGCGTGACTCGACGATTTGCGATGGCCGCCGAGCCGGCGACCAATCACACTGAGAGGCGCATCATGGCTGTCACTACCTGGGTTGTCGTTGCCGACGGCAGCCGTGCTCGAGTCTTCGAGACACTGGGACTTAAACTGGACTTGCGGGAAATCGAAGACCTCGTCAATGTCGTCCCTGATGGACGGACGCTGAGCGAGAAGGATCGCGAAAAATTCGCCAGGACCGTCGCCGACTACATCGAACAGGGACGGCTCCATCAGCGGTATCAGCGATTGCGCTTAGCCGTCGAGCCGAAGTTTCTCGGGATGCTGCACGCTCATCTGAGCGAGGGGACGCGTCACTTGATTTTCGAAGAGATCAACGAAGATCTCTCGGCCCTCGATGCGCGCGAAATTCAAGCGCACCTGCGAAGGCATTAACGGCGACCTCCCGGTCATGACCGCATTAAATGAGTCATCCATTGATGTAGCTTGTTCCCGCGGAGGTTACCGCCCCATCTTGCGTGTGCCCTTTTACTTAGTCGGCCCTGAAAGTTCATGTTAGCCGCCGAGCAACTTATGCCAGACGCCGTCACAGGCGGCGTCGATCCTCGCCGCTCCAGTTCGTATCGGCTGCAATCATGACCCCTCGTCTGCTATTTCTTGCGCTCCTTCGCGCCCAGTATGCCGGGGCTGTCCGTTGCTCAGCCATTGCTTGCCTCACCAGCGTGCCCAAAGTGTGCCTCATCCGGATGCTGCTGGTCATTGGGGGCGCCGGCGGCGTCGGCTCGATACTGATCCAGCTGGCGCGCCAGCTGACCGGCCTGACCGTGGTCGCCACCGCATCGCGGCCGGAAACACGGGAGTGGGTGCGCGAGCTTGGTGCGCACCATGTGATCGACCACACGAAGCCGATGCCGGAGCAGTTGCGCGGCCTTGGCATCGACGAGGTCGATTACGTGGCGAGCCTGACCCACACTGACAAGCACCTGGTCGAAATTGCCGAGATGCTGGCGCCGCAGGGCAAGCTGGGGCTGATCGATGACCCCGTGTCGCTCGACGCGCCGATCCCCAAGCCCAAGAGCATCTCGCTGCACTGGGAATTGATGTACACCCGCTCGATGTACCAGACCCCGGACATGATCGAGCAGCACAATATTTTGGTCCGGGTCGCCGAGCTGGTCGACGCCGGCGTGCTGCGCACGACGCTGGCGGACCATTTCGGCACCATCAACGCGGCCAATCTGCGCCGCGCCCATGCCTTGCTCGAGAGCGGCAAGGCGCGCGGCAAGATCGTGCTGTCCGGCTTTTGAGATTTTGAGAAACGCGCCATGAAAACCAAAGCTGCCATCGCATGAATTACACAATGAAAACTCTGCTTCTTCAACAGGCGAGAGCGGACTACACACTGGTGCCCGCAAATGTTCTCATCCCCACGCCCGGCTCGGGCGAAGTCCGCCTGCGAGTGACGGCACCTCGAGCATCAACCCGGTGGACTACAAGTTTGCGCGCAATGGCGCCGGCCTGGCCATGCCCCACATCCTGGGCATCGAATCGGGCTGCCGATCAGAGTGTCCTCGCTTTCTTAACCATGCGTCACTATGATCAATACACCTGGTGCGGAGCACGTATCTTTGTCCGTCACCTCGGTGCGTGCAACAGGAGCGATGTCATGGTCAAGACCGCGTTGTTCGTCCGGCTGGAAGCGAAGCCGGGCAGGGAGCAGGAAGTAGAAGCCTTTCTGATGGGCGGATTGCCGCTCGTCGAAGCGGAGCCCGCAACGATCGCGTGGTTCGGCCTGCGCCTCGGGCCGTCCACGTTCGGCATCTTCGATACTTTTCCCGACGAAGCCGGTCGCCAGGCGCATCTCGCGGGCAAGGTCGCCGAGGCGCTGATGGCGAAAGCCGCAGACCATCTTGCCAGGCCGCCCGAAATCGCGCACGTCGACGTGCTCGCGGCGAAGCTGCCCGGCTAGCTGGCCTGCGGATTGCCGCTTCCGCAGCGGATGAACTCCCGTCCGAAACCCTCCCCCGAAACCGCGCGCGATGGCTTCGTGCGCGTTCGCGGCGCGCGCGAACACAACCTGAAGAATATCGACGTCGACATTCCGCGCGATGCGCTCGTTGTATTCACAGGCGTGTCCGGCTCCGGCAAGTCGTCACTTGCGTTCGGCACGCTCTACGCCGAGGCGCAGCGGCGCTACTTCGAGTCGGTCGCGCCTTACGCGCGCCGGCTGATCGAACAGGTCGGCGTGCCCGAATTCGATTCGATCGAAGGACTGCCGCCCGCCGTCGCGCTTCAGCAGCAGCGCGGCACGCCGAGCGCGCGCTCGTCGGTGGGAAGCGTCACGACGCTTTCCAGCCTCGTGCGCATGCTGTACTCGCGCACCGGCAGCTATCCGCCGAAGCAGCCGATGCTCTACGCCGAGGACTTCTCGCCGAACACGGTCCAAGGCGCCTGCCCGACGTGCCACGGGCTCGGACGTGTGTACGAAGTCACCGAAAAGTCGATGGTCCCCGACGACACGCTCACGGTCCGCGAGCGCGCGATCGCTGCGTGGCCGCCCGCTTGGCACGGGCAGAATCTGCGGGACATCCTCGTTACGCTCGGCTACGACGTAGATATTCCGTGGCGAGAGCTGCCGAAGAAGGACCGCGATTGGATCCTTTTCACCGACGATTCGCCCACGGTGCCCGTCTACGCCGGCTTAACGCCCGAGGAAACGCGGCTTGCGCTCAAGCGCAAGATGGAGCCGAGCTATCAGGGCACGTTCACCGGCGCGCGCCGCTATGTGCTGCACACGTTCGCGAATACGCAAAGCGCGCTGATGAAGAAACGCGTATCGCGCTACATGATCGGCCGGGAGTGCCCGGCATGTCACGGCAAGCGATTGAAGCGCGAGGCGTTGTCCGTGACGTTCGCCGGACTCGACATCGCCGCGTTCTCGCAGATGCCGCTCGCGCGCCTCGCCGACCTGCTCGCCCCGATCGCGCGCGGCGAACTGCCCGCGCACACCCACGGCATCGACGGCGACAGCGCTATCCTTGGCAAGCAGGCGATGCGCGAAGCGACCGAGAAACGCGTCGCAGCGGGCGGCTCCGCGCACAAGGCGGCGCCGAACGTGCGGCGTACGCCCAACATGTCGGACGAGAAGCGCGTCGCAGCGCAGCGCATCGCGGAGGAATTGCTCGAGCGCCTCACGACGCTGATCGACCTCGGGCTCGGCTACCTCGCGCTCGATCGCTCGACGCCTACGCTTTCATCGGGCGAATTGCAGCGCTTGCGGCTCGCGACGCAGCTTGCCTCGCAACTATTCGGCGTCGTGTACGTGCTAGACGAGCCGTCGGCAGGATTGCATCCTGCCGACGGCGAAGCGCTTTTCACGGCGCTCAAGCGGCTGAAGGCGGCGGGCAATTCGCTTTTCGTCGTCGAGCACGATCTGAACATGATGCGACGTGCGGACTGGCTCGTCGATGTAGGCCCGGCCGCGGGCGAAGCAGGCGGTCACGTGGTGTACAGCGGGCCGCCGGCGGGGCTCGCGAAGGTCGAAGCGTCGCAGACGCGCAAGCATCTCTTCGGCATGCACAAGCGTGCCGCGCACGCTCCGCGCACGCCTTCGGGCTGGTTGCGGCTCGCGAAAATCACGCGCAACAATCTGCACGGACTCGACGCGGCGTTTCCGCTCGGCTGCTTCACGACCGTGACCGGCGTATCGGGCTCGGGCAAATCGAGCCTCGTCAGTCAGGCGCTGCCGGAGCTCGTCGCGGGTCGCCTCGGCCGCACGATCACACCGGACGCCGACGAAGAACTCGACCCGCTCCTCGCCGCCTATACACAGCCCACGGGCGGCGACATCGTCGAAGGAATGGAGGCGGTCCGGCGGCTCGTGCGCGTTGACCAGAAGCCGATCGGCCGCACGCCGCGCTCGAATCTCGCGACCTACACCGGCCTCTTCGATCAGGTGCGCAGGCTCTTCGCCGAGACGCCGGCCGCCCGCAAGCGCCGCTACGACGCGGGCCGCTTCTCGTTCAACGTCGCGAAAGGCCGCTGCCCGACGTGCGAAGGCGAAGGGTTCGTCAGCGTCGAACTGCTGTTCCTGCCGAGCGTGTACGCGCCCTGCTCCACCTGCCACGGTACGCGCTACAACGCGCCGACGCTCGAAATCGAATGGCGTGGCAAGAACATCGCGCAGGTGCTCGGGTTGACGGTCGATGCCGCCTGCGACTTCTTCGCCGACGAAGCGCAAGTCATGCGCGCGCTGCAAGTGCTGCAGGACATCGGCCTCGGTTATTTACGGCTCGGACAGCCCGCGACGGAGTTATCGGGCGGCGAAGCGCAGCGCATCAAGCTCGCGACCGAACTGCAGCGCGCGCAGCGCGGTGACTCGCTCTACATCCTTGACGAGCCGACGACAGGCCTCCACCCCGCCGACGTCGACCGTCTGATGACGCAGTTGCAGGGACTCGTCGACGCAGGCAACACGGTGATCGTCGTCGAGCATGACATGCGTGTTGCGGCGCACAGCGACTGGCTGATTGACATCGGACCTGGCGCGGGCGACGACGGCGGAAGGACGGTTGCGTGCGGCCCGCCTCGTGAAGTTGCGAAAGTGGCAGAAAGCCGCACGGCCGCCTATCTGCGCGATCGTTTGCCGTAAACATGAAAACAGCGGTCGAGCAGCAGCCCATGCAACTTGTTCCAGACGCCTGCCTTCTGCCACGCGTTTAGCCGACGCCAGCACGCTTTCGGGAAAAGGCATTCGATCGCGTGAAGGCCTGCTCGGTTTTCGAAATGGGGGATCCGAGTTCAACAGCGTCGAATCCGTTACAAGTCTACGTTTGCCGCCATCGCAATTACACGTCTCGCCATCCGGATGTTCGCATAGTCGACCAGTTTGCCATCGATCTGAACGGCGCCACGTCCGTCGCGCTCCGCTTCAATGAGCGCCGCTACGACACGCTGAGCCTGGCATAGCTCGTCGTCGCCCGGAACAAACGCCTGGCGCGTCGCATCGATCTGGCAAGGATGAATGACCTGCTTTCCATCGAACCCCATTGTTGCAGCCTTGATAGCCAGTGACGACGTCAAATCGCGATCATGAAACGCTCCGCAGGGCCCATCGATTGCTCTCAGGCCGTGAGCGCGCGCCGCGACCAGGATACGCATCATCGGATAAGCCCACATATCGAGCGCCGTGCTTGAGTAATCACCTTGCGCAGAGCGCGCGGTCAGACGATATCCGGGATGTGAAAGCCCGATATCGACACCTTTTGCCCCAATCGATGCCGAAAAGTCGCCTACGCCAAAATGCAGTGACTCGATCAATTCCGAATGTCCCGCGATCTGCTCGCAGTTCGTAAGCCCGAGAGCCGTCTCGATCATCACTTCCAGACCGAGTGGCGCCCTCCCACGCCTGCTGCGCAGGTTGATCAGTCTGACAACGCTGTCCACGTCGGCAGTACACTCAACCTTTGGAACGAGGAGCGTGTCCAGCCGCGGCGCGAACATCGACAACTGCGCCACCTCCCTTTCGATGGTCGCGCTCGCCGCCATATTGATGCGCACGCTTACAGTTTTTTTTCCCCAGTCCAGCTCGTTGATCGCCGCGATAGCGCCGAGGAGCGCGGTCTCCTTTTGAGCTTGCGGCACGGCATCCTCCAGGTCGAGAAAGACTGCGTCCGCCGAACTGCGGGCCGCCGATTCGACCATCCGACGCTGATGGGCCGGTACCGCAAGAAACGTTCTTGTAACACGCATGGAACTATGATCCTCGTACGGTTCAGGGGTCGGTCAGGCGATGCGCAGGCGGGACGGATGCAGTCCCAGCTCCCCAAGGATGTCGTCCGTATGCTCGCCTACATCGGGCACGCTTTTCATCGCTGGCGACAGTCCGTCAATAATGACCGGCGGCAAAAACACCTCAAGTGGGCCCTCCGGACTCCCGATGGACGCCACTCGCCCGCGTTCGTGCAACTGCGGGTGCGCGAGGAAATCTTCGACTGTGTTCATGCAGCCATTGGCGATGGCCGCCCGTTCGAGAAGATCCCCCAGCTCTGCGCTCGTCCATTTGGCGAAGTACTCGTTGATCAATGCTTCAAGGGCATCGCGATTGCGCACGCGATCCGGGTTCGACGCGAAGCGCGGATCGGTGCGAATATTCGCATCACCCAGCACTTTTTCGCAAAAATTCCGCCACTCCCGCTCGTTCTGGATTCCGAAGAAAACCGTTTTGCCGTCGCCCGCGATAAATGGCCCATATGGCGCGATAGTTGCGTGACGAGCGCCGGAGCGCTCGACGGGCTTGCCACTGTCGCGTGTGTAGTACGCAGGGTAACTCATCCACTCGGCCATAGCATCGAACAGCGAGACTTCCAATGCGGTGCCCCTGCCTGTCCGCTCGCGCCGATAGAGCGCAAGCAAAATGCCATTCAGCGCATACATGCCGGTTGCGATATCGACGATAGACAAACCGCACTTTACCTGTTCATCGGGTGTTCCATTGATCGACAGGAAGCCGGTTTCGCATTGAACCAGCAAGTCATAGGCCTTCTTCTTTGCATACGGCCCCGTCGAACCATAGCCCGAGATGTCGCAAGCTATGATGCGCGGATAGCGCTCAATGAGTGACCTGGCGTCGAGCCCGAGTCGCTTCGCAGCGCCAGGCGCGAGATTCTGAATGAACACGTCCGCGCGTGGCAACAATTCTTCCAGTACCTCCTGCCCGAACTCTGACTTCACGTCTAATGCCAAGCTTTCTTTTGAGCGATTTGCCCAAACAAACTGACTCGACATGCCGTGCATCGCCTTGTCATATCCGCGGGCAAAATCGCCGCTGCCCGGTCGTTCAATCTTGATGACACGCGCCCCCCAATCGGCAAGATGCCGACTGGCGAGCGGAGCAGCGATTGCCTGTTCGAGCGAAACCACCGTGATGTTATCCAGGGGAAGGTTCATATCCGACGCTTTCTCAGTTGGTTGACGACTGTCTAATGGGCTGCCTGATTGATTGCACCCAACTCACCGAGAAAGTTTCTCGCAGGCGATGCGGCCTGTGAATCATCGATTTCCGAATGCCGCGTTCGCGATTGAAGACTTGCACCGATGATCGAACGAACGGCCGAATGTAGTACATCGTTTCAGGCAACCCGATTCAGGGTGCGTTGCTCCAGAAAGCTCTCCACGTTGGCGCAAACCGCACGCGCAAGCGTCTCGACAGCGGATGAGCTTGCCCATGCCACGTGCGGCGTCAGCAACAGATTGTCCGGCTGACCGGTGACGAAGCGATGCTGCTCGTGCGGTGGTTCAACCTGCAACACGTCAAGCGCCGCACCGGCGATGGTTTGCCTGAAAAGCGCGGCCTCAAGCGCGCGCTCGTCGATGAGCGCGCCGCGCGCCGTATTGATCAGCACTGCAGTGGGACGCATCATCGAGAACTCGCGCTCTCCGATCAGACCTTCCGTGTCAACTGATAGAGGGCAATGCAATGAGATCACGTCGCTGGCGGAAATCACCGTGTCAAACAAGGTATAGCCTGGCCGCGCTTCAGACCTGCCCTTGCGCTCGCTTGCCAGCACCCGCATTCCCAGTGCTGTCGCTATCCTCATAACCTCCTTGCCGATCGCGCCCAAGCCGATCAGACCGAGCGTTGCACCGCGTATGTCGCTAATGGGCGCGCCGTGAACACAAAATACCGGCGACGCGGTCCACGCAGACGAAGCGGCCAACTGACTGTAGGAAAGCATTTTCCGCCGCAACATGAAAATGCAGGCGATTACATGCTCGGCGACGCTCAATGCAGCATACGCAGGCACATTGGACACCTGAATACCGTGTTCACGACACCAGGCTAGATCTACGCTGTCACTACCGCTGGCCGCAATGCAGATGTACCGGAGCCGCGGA
Source organism: Paraburkholderia mimosarum LMG 23256 = NBRC 106338 (assembly GCF_000739815.1). GTDB lineage: Bacteria > Pseudomonadota > Gammaproteobacteria > Burkholderiales > Burkholderiaceae > Paraburkholderia > Paraburkholderia mimosarum. The sequence continues at coordinate 250,873 of NZ_BBJJ01000001.1, read as the reverse complement.
AGTTGCCGCAGCGTGTCAGACCGAAGCGGAACCTTGTTGGTGATGGCAATGTCGGCGTCTGCCAGCGCATCGACAAGCTCATGCTCGCGGGTACTGGGGCGCTCTGTCCAGCGGTCGGATGACCGGGGACGAGGTACTGGTACAGGCAACGTTGCACTGTCCAGAAAAACAATATGGCTCATGTGAGTAGGTATCCCCAACGTTCGGTTAGGTCTCCCGTCCCTGAATCAGACCGGGGTGTGGAGATTGCAGATGGCGAACGAAATTTTGCGCACAACGCGGCAATGCATCGAAGTCACGGTAGCCGATCAGGCTCTCAAGCTTCGTCCACTCATCGCTAAAGGGGACGATCTTGTAGCCATAGCTTTCATCCGGCGTTTTCACAGTGACGTCAGACATGACTGCCAGGCCAATTCCGGCGCGCACCATGGTGCGCATGGCATCGAAGCTCGTTACCTGCAGGCGGACACGCAACTTGCGCTGCAAGTCCGCGGCACACGACTGCATCATCCGGAAAATCAGGCTGCCTTCGTGGAAGGCAATCACATCGTAATCGAGCGTCTCGGCGAAGGAGACTTCACTTCGGTCCGCCAGCGGATGCTGCAAGGGAACCACGACGACGAGGTTCGAACGTCTGAACGGATGCACTGTCAGTCCAGCCGTCGAGACACCAGACCAGAACACGCCCAGATCCGCGAGACCGTCGCGCAACGCACGAACGATGAACGGGCTGCTCCATTCTTCGAGATGAACGTCGATCTGCGGATAGGCTTCCAGGAAGGTGCGAATGGTCGGGCCAAGAAAACCGACAATCGCGGTGCTGTTTGCGAACACACGGACTTCGCCCTTGGAGCCGTCGCCGAATTCGCTCATCTGCGCGCGCATGCGCGCCATCACCAGCATCATGTCCTTCGCGTGCGTCACGAGTTCCAGTCCGGCAGGCGTCGGCCGAACCCCCACGTTGCGGCGCTCGAGCAATTGCACCCCGAGCGCGTCTTCGAGATCGCTGATCCGCTTACTGACGGCGGAAGTCGCAATGAAGTGACGCTCGGCGGCCCGCGCGAAATTGCGTTCTTCAATAACAGTCAGGAATATATTTAACGTTACAAGATCAATTCGCATGCAGATTGCTCCGGCAACGCGAGTTGGGTGCGCAAGGCACGGTCCCGGTATTCAGGCCTGCGCACCTGACGTGTGCCCTCAGCCGTGATTAAGAGTGATCGTCTTCAGCGTCGTAAAGCTCAACAGGCCCTCCATCCCCTTCTCGCGACCATAGCCGCTTTGCTTTACACCGCCGAACGGCAACTCTATGCCTCCGCCTGCGCCGTAGCAATTGACGAACACCTGACCTCCATGAAACGCGTGAGCCAGACGCATCTGGCGGGCGCCGTCGCGCGTCCAGATACCCGCAACCAGACCGAATGCCGTGTCGTTCGCGAGACGAACGGCCTCCGCTTCATCCGAAAATGGCATTGCAACCAACACCGGACCGAAGACTTCGTCCTGGGCAAGCGTGTGCATGTGGGGTACGTCGCGCAAAAGCACAGGCGGCTGAAAGTACCCTCCCTGCGCCGCATCCGGCGCAAGCTTCGCAGTCGCGGCAACGCGGATCTTGTCAGCATCGGCCTTGGCAAGGAAGGTTTTTACCCGATCGAGCTGGGTTGCGTTGATCAACGGCCCGCAATCGTAGTTTCCTTCCGCGGGGCCGGCCGTAACCGCTTCAAAGCTGCGCGCCAATCGTTCGACGACTTCCTCATAACGCGAAGCCTGCACCAGCAAGCGGCTACCGGCGGAACACGTCTGCCCGCTATTCTGCACAATGGCATTGCGAATGACCGGCAACGCGGCATCCAGATCGGCGTCGTCGAAGACGATTTGCGGAGACTTCCCGCCGAGTTCGAGCGTCACGGGGCAATGGTGCCTGGCTGCCGCCTGTGCGACGGCGGTGCCCGTTGCGGGAGAGCCCGTAAACGAGATATGTGCGATGCCGGGATGTTCGCTGAGCGCGACGCCAGCTTCACGGCCGTAGCCCGTTACGATGTTCAGCACACCTGCGGGTAGCCCCGCCTCGGCCGCAAGCTCGGCCAGTTTGAGATACGAGAGACAGGCGTCTTCGGCCGGCTTCACCACGCTTGTGTTGCCGGCCGCAAGCGAAGCCGCGACGCTGCGTCCGAACATCGCGGCGGGATAATTCCATGGAATGATATGCCCGGTCACGCCATGCGGCTCGCGAACGGCAAGCACCGTATGTCCAGGCAGAAAAGGAATGGTCTCTCCATGCAGCTTGTCACAGGCACCCGCATAGAATTCCAGGTAGCGGGCGCATACGGTGATATCGGCCGCGGCTTGCTTTAGCGGCTTGCCCGTGTCCTCCGATTCGATGCGCGCCAGCGTCTCGTGATTGTCGAGCACTAGCTGGCCCAGGCGCGCGAGAATGCGGCCGCGCTCGACTGGACCGACACGCCGCCAGGTGGTGTCGAAGGCTTTGCGCGCTGCCTTGACGGCGGCGTCGATGTCGGCCGCATTGCCACGAGCGATGCGCGCTAACTCCAGACCTGTGGACGGGTTGATCACGGCAATCGTGCCGCCGCTCGAGGGAGCCACCCATTGATTACCAATGAAATGATGGGCTGTCGTCACGTTATTTCCCCTGTACCGAGATTTCTCGTTCCATCCCGCGTGGTTCGGCGGTGAGAATGCCATCGTCGCTTTCGATCTGGAGCGGCACCCAGTTGGTCGAACGCACGAAGTCGCCACGCGGCTTTTCCACGGCACGTGGACGATTCGCAACGCGGTTATAGGTGATGTATGCCTGCCAGCGGTTCTCCGCCGACATGTTCACACCGGAGCCGTGGATGGTGAGGCAGTGGAACAGCACCAGCGTGCCCGCCTTGCCGACGATCGGCACCGGCGCGCCCGACGTCTCAAGGATCTTCTTGATCTGATCACGCTGTACTGTGCGTTGCGGCAACTGGTAAGCGGCCTGGCTATCGTCGTAGTAATGGTCCACGAGACCTAATTTATGGCTGCCTGGAATCATATACAGCGCGCCATGGATTTCCTGTGTGTCGCTGAGCATGACCATCGCCGTCAGCATGTCATGCTCGGGATATCCATCATGCACCCAATAACCAAAGTCCTGATGCCAAAGCCAGCCTGTGCCCTCGAGCGCAGACTTGGTATTTACCTTGGTATGGGCGATATACACCTCGTCGCTGCCGAGCGTTTGCATCACCGGACGCAGCAGGCGCGGTGTGCGCGACAGCGCCCGATACTGCGGCGAGGCAACGGGGCCGTCGTTTTCGTGGACCCGAAAGATTGAGCGTACCGCACCCGAGCGTTCGCGGAAGACGGAATCCGCCTCGATCGCGCACAAACGCTCGGTATCCTTCCTGAGGGCGCGCACTTCCTCACTGCTGTAGCAGTTGGGAATAACGATGAATCCGTCACGGTGGTAATCCACAATCTGTTGCCTGGTCAATTCCATCTCGTCTCCTTGTTTAGTCAATCCAGCCTACGAAGCAAGTCTAAAACAGCAGGTATCTCCTTTCGTTGTTCAATCGCGATGTCGGCGTTGCCAGGTTGAGAATGACCCCGCCCCTCTGTTCTTGCATACTTGGCTTGTCCATCGGGCCGAGATCGATCAGGCCCGGCTGGAGCAGACAAAAGCGCAGTGAGAAATCTGCCAACTCATTTGCCAGTTCATCATGGAGCGAGACATGTCAATCAACACGCCGGCCGCCATTGCATATGTGGAGGCCCCCCCGGACGAGCGCAGTGTCTATTCGAAGGTGTCGTGGCGACTTATCCCCTTTCTGCTCATGTGCTACACAGCTGGCTATCTCGACCGCGTGAACGTCGGTTTCGCCAAGCTCCAGATGCTCGATCAGCTGAAGTTCAGTGAAACGGTCTATGGTCTCGGCGCCGGTATCTTCTTTGTCGGCTATGTGATATTCGAAGTGCCTAGCAACATCGTCATGCACAAGGTCGGCGCGAGGATCTGGATCGCCCGGATCATGATTACGTGGGGCCTTATTTCGGCGGCGATGGTTTTCGTCAAGACGCCGACCACCTTCTACGTGATGCGTTTCTTTCTCGGCGTAGCCGAAGCCGGCTTTCTCCCTGGCATCCTGCTATACCTGACGTACTGGTATCCGTCGTCGCGCCGTGGACGCATCACTGCGCTATTCCTCGCTGGCATTCCTCTCGCCGGCATGCTCGGCGGCCCGCTTTCCGGTTGGATCATGCATTCATCAGGCAATATCAGCGCGTGGTCCGGATGGCAGATGATGTTCCTCCTCGAGGCAATGCCGTCGGTACTGCTCGGCATCGCTGTGTTTTTTGTACTAGGCAACGACGTCCGCTCCGCCAAATGGCTCACAGAAGCGGAGAAGCAATTGCTCGCGGCGAATCTGGAACGCGAGATTCCCGAGGCGCAGGTGCATTCGCTGCGGGGCGCTTTCACCGACATCCGCACGTGGATCCTGTGCGTTATGTACGCTTTTATCCTGATGGGCGAATACGGCGTTCTGTTCTGGATGCCCACTATCATCAAGGACACCGGCGTCACGGATCCGTTACAGGTCGGCTTGCTGACCGCGATTCCATACACCGCGACTGTCATTGCAATGTTCCTTGTTGGGCGGCATTCGGATCAGACACGTGAGCGCCGTTGGCATCTCGCGCTGCCTGGTGTCGTCGCGGCAATCGGCCTCGGGCTCGCCGCGAAGTATCCTCATAGCACCGTGTTGGCCGTGTGCGGACTGACGATCGGCACTATGGGTGTCCTGTCCGTCGTTTCGCAGTTCTGGAATCTGCCGCCTGCGTTGCTTGGCGGTGTGGCGGCCGCTGCGGGAATTGCGCTCGTCAACTCGGTCGGCAACCTGGCAGGCTTCGTCAGCCCGTACATGCTCGGGTGGATCAAGCAAAACACGGGCACTACGAGCATCGGGCTGTATGTCCTTGCCGCGAGCATGATCGTTGGCAGCCTGATCGTGTTCTGTTTCCCGTCGCGATTGATTGATCGTTGAGAGCAGCCGCGACGCCGCCTTCGCGAAAGAACAGGCATCGCGCTACTTCGCTCGCCACGCCATCCTGTTGGACCAGTCACGGGGCAAGGCAGAGAGCATGGGTGAATTTTACCCGGCCGTATGTGGTCAGCCGGGTCCAGAGCGTCTCGATCAGTTCCTTGATCTCCTTGGCCGCCGCGGGCCGACGAGGCTCCCATTCGACCCGCGTTGGCGACTCGACGGTCCCTCGCCTGCTTCCGCTCCAGCGCCGAAAATGACCAGGTCATAGACGGCATAGCAGCAGGATCGATTTGCGCTCAGCGTGACAGGGGATGCGGCGAGTGCGCGGACGCACGCGCGCCTGGCGCTGCGGCCGCCTCGTCTTCCGGCTCTGCGGACAGATCCCGCTTGAAAGTCTCAGCGAGGAAAAACGCGCACACGAGGCTCAGCAACCCTGTCGCCGCGATATAGATCGAAATGGGCAGCGTCTGGCCATACGTCGCGAACAGATAGGTGGCGATCAATGGCGTCGGTCCTGATGTGATGATGCCGGCGATCTGATACGGCAGAGAAGCACCCGTATAGCGCACCCGCGTACCGAACAGTTCCGCAAACCACGTCGATTGCACGCCGTACACCGACGCCTGGCTCAACGCGATACCGCAGACGTACGCCACGAAAATCATGGTCGTATTGCGTGTCTCAAGCAACGGAAAGAACGCGAATCCATAGATCGCCACGAACACCGCGCCGAGCATGAAGACGGTCCGGCGTCCAATCAGATCCGACAGTTTGCCGAACAATGGCAGCGTGATCAGCGCGAAGGCGCAGCCGAGAATGATGGCGTTCAGCAGCATGCCCTTTGGCAGGCCGAGCCGCGTCGTGCCATAGACCAGCACGAACACGTTGATCACGTTGAAGGTAATGTCGACCGCGAAGCGCGTGCCGATCGTCAGCACGAGGTCTTTCGGATGCCGGCGCAGCAATTCGACCAGCGGCGCCTTCACGACCTGCTTGCTCGCCTTGATCTGTTCGAATACCGGCGACTCCATGACGCGCAGGCGGATGAACAAGCCAATCGCGATCAACGCGACGCTCAGCAGGAACGGCAGGCGCCATCCCCACGAATAGAACGCGTCTGACGGCATACTCGACACGGCTTTGAACACCGCCGTCGAGAGCATCAGCCCGAGCGGCACGCCCAATTGCGGGAACGCGCCGAAGAAGCCACGTTTTCTGGCCGGCGCCGTTTCGACCACCATCAGCACCGCGCCGCCCCATTCGCCGCCGACGCCGAGCCCTTGCAGGAAGCGCATCGCGACCAGCAGGATCGGCGCCCAGACGCCGATCGAGGCGTAAGTCGGCAGCAGGCCGATCACGAAGGTGCCGACGCCCATGATCGTCAGCGTCGCGACGAGCGTCGCCTTACGTCCGATGCGATCGCCAAAGTGTCCGAAAAACACGGCGCCGAAGGGCCGTGCGAGATAGCCGACCGCAAAACTGCCGAACGCCGCGATGGTGCCGACCATCGGATCGAAAGAGGGGAAAAACAGCTTGGCGAAGACCAGCGCCGAAGCGGTGGCATAGAGAAAAAAGTCGTACCACTCGATGGCGGTCCCGACCACCGAAGCGACCAGCACACGGTTGACGGCCGAGCGGCTGATGACCGGCGCGTTGCCGGATGAAATGGGCGATGTATTCATGTCTCCTCCCTTCTCTGGGAATCTATGTTTTGAACTGCTGCGTGTCGGCGGCGCGGGTTCGCCCGCACGTTACGATCAGTTCACTGGGCTCACCAGTGCAGTTCCATCGGAAACTGGTCGAGGGTTTCGACGCCGCCCGAGGTCAAGCGCACGATTCGTTCCGTGCGCAAACCGCCGACGTTCGGCACCGTGATCGTCGCCTTCAGGGTAAAGACCATGTTTTCCTGCAGCACGGTCTTGTTGCCCGGCCCGATCCACGGCGCTTCTTCTTCCGGGTCCATGCCGGTGCCGTGACCGGTGCCGTGGCCGCGCGCTTCGCTCGAGTATTGCTCGTAGTTCGATTTCACCAGCGCCTGCTGGATCACCGCGTTCAGTTCGAGGGCCGCCATGCCGGGACGCGCGGCGGCCAGCCCCGCTTCGACCGCGCGGGCCGCTGCCGCGACGATCGCCATCTTCTCGGGATTCGCCGGACCGTAGGTGAAACCGCGTCCGCCATCGGCCACGTAGCCACGATAACGGGCACCGATGTCAGTCATGATGAGGTCGCCCGGTTGCAGGATGCGGTCGGTGGGGCGCGCCAGGTTATAGGCCGAGCGCGGTCCGGATTGCACCATCGAATCGAACGCGGTCCGGTCCGCTCCTCCCGCGAGCATCGCGCGGTCAGCGATCAAAGCGAGTTCACGCTCGGTGTAGGGACGGCCGTCGGCGAGCGCGTCGCGAATCGCGGCCATCGCCGAATCGGTCAAGGCGGCGGCTTTGCGCATCAGCGCGACCTCGGCCTCGCTCTTGATCGCCTTGATTTCGGCCAGCACCATCGTCGGTTCGAACTTCAGTTCGCCGAGACCGGCGTTCAGGCGCTGCAACAGGTCCGCGGGGATATAGGCGGCGCCGGCGAGGCCGACCGTGCCGCTGCGGTACCGTGCCGAAAATGCCTGCACCTGTTGCGTGACTTCACGCAGGCTGCGCACCTCGAAGGCGGTCACGCTCGTCGCGTAATCAAAGCATTGATCCGACACGAACAGCACGGGGTCGCCGTCCACCGGCAGCAGCAGGATCGCGTTGGCGATGTCCGATACGCCGTCGAGCGGGCGGAATTCGGTAAAGTAGCCGATGTTCGCGCCACGCCAGCAATCGCCGAAGGCGAGCAGGCCGACCAGGCCCGCCTCGTCGAGTGCGCTGCGGACCCTGGCGACGCGGCCGAGGAACTCGTCGGTTGTGATGCCTTCCGGCGGAATGTCTGCGGTACGGATGTTCATTGCGTCTTCGTCTCCTGTACGGCTGCATGCGCGGATGCTGGATGCAGCCGGTCTCAATGCCCATGATGGGAATTCGCCCGCCTTGGAATGCCGGGCGTCTACTGCATCGTAGAATCGATCGATATGCTTTTATAATGAAAAATAACGCGAAACCTATATCGATACGGAATACATGGAGGCGACCGTGACCTCGACAATTCATCCGGACAACGGCGCCGGGGCCATCGCGACGGGCCGCTTCGACCCCACGCGTCTAAAGACGCGCCAATTGGCCCTGATCGTTCAGCTCGACACTCATCGCTCGGTGTTGCGCGCGGCGGACGCCGCGCACATGACCCAACCCGGGGCGACCAAGTTGCTGCGGGAACTGGAAGAGACGATGGGTGTGCCATTGTTCGAACGGCATCCGCGCGGGGTCGAGCCCACCTGGTACGGCGAGGTGCTGATCCGCCATGCACGCAGCGTGCTGGCCGAGCTGCGGCACGCGTACGACGAAGTGTCCGCGCTCAAAGCGGGCCTGACCGGGCAGGCGATGATCGGCACCGAGATCACGGCGGCCACCAACCTCGTCCCGAAGGCCGTGGCGCTACTCAAGAAGCGCTTTCCGCAGATTCGCATCAACATCGAGATGGAGTTCAGTGAGGTGCTGGTGCAGCGTCTGCAGGAAGGCAAGCTGGATATGATCGTCGCGCGAATTCGCAATCCGGACGATCTGGCGGAACTGCACTACGCCCCGCTCGCGGAAGCACAGCACGCGCTGTTCGCACGCGTTGGCCATCCGCTCGTCAAGCGCAAGACGCTCAGCTGGAACGAACTGGCGCCGCAAACGTGGATCCTGCCGCCGAAAGGCAACGTGATGCGCAATCAGTTCACGCAACTTTTTCTCGAACGGAAGCTCACGTTGCCCACGGATGTGGTCGAGAGCTCGTCGCTGCCTGTCATCACGAGTCTGCTGCAAATGAGCGATATGATCGCGCCGCTTGCGCGCGACCCGGTGCAGCCATATTGCATTGCCGGCGCGCTCGAACCGCTGCCGTTCGAACTCGATCTGAAGCTCGGACCGGCCGGCATCGTCACACGGCGCGGCGACAGGCTCTCACCGGGTGCACGGGCGATGTTGCAAGCGCTGCGCGAGGCCGCCGGATTCGATACCCAAGGCCCCGACGCCGACAGCGACTGACTTACCGCGACGGGACTCAGCGCGGGCCGTCCACCGCGACGCTTGCGCCGGGCTGTAGTAACCATTCATGCGCCGGTTCGTTGTGTACGTGCCAGGTGCGACGCGGACCGGCCATCACATTCAGGTAGTAGAGGTCGTAGCCGTGCGCGGCGGCAACCGGGTGATAGCCGCGCGGCACCAGCACGACATGCTTGTCGTACGCCGCGAGCGTTTCGTCGAGACTGCGGTCGTCGGTATAGACGCGCTGAATCGCGAAGCCCTGCGGCGGCGACACGCGGTGGTAATAGGTTTCCTCGAGATAGGTCTGCTGCTCGCCATCGTCGGTATCGTGCCGATGCGGCGGGTAGCTGGACCAGTTGCCCGCTGGCGTCACCGATTCCACCACCAGCAAGCTCTCCGCCGGCTCGGTTTCCGGCAGGATGTGGCGCACGTGACGCAGGTTGGTGCCAGCGCCGCGGGTTTCCTGCTTTACCTCGTCAGGTGCAATGAAGCGCGGCGGCAGACCGCCCTTAGCGGGCGCGGAGCAGATGCCGAGTTCGACGTCGTCCGCGGCCTCGATCGTGTAGCGCGTATGGGGTGGCACATACATGGACCACGGCGCGCCTTCGAACGGCGACATCCGGGCGCCGATCGCGCGGCTCGCCAGCCCTTCACAACCGACCATCGCGTGACCCTTGACGACTACGATCACGACTTCGCGATGGCCTGTATCCTGCGTGACCGTGGCGCCGACCTTCAGGTCGAAAACATCGAAGCCGACGTATTTCCAGCCGGCGCTCGCCGGCGTGACATGGATGATATGGCCATCTTCGCCATGTTTTGACGGTTTGACGAGCAGTTCGCTCATGTCTTCCTCCAGTTATTTAGTACCACTACCCGCCGGAATGCGGCGTTCGCGGCGGCTACGTGCATGGCCTGAGGCGGTACAAGCGTCCATGGCTTTGACGGCGCCTTGTGCGCGAATCGCCGCCAGATGGCGTGCGACTTGCGCGACGAAGTGCGGTTGTGCACGCAGATCGCATCCAAAAATCGACTCGATTTCGAACAGTGTTCGTACCGCATCAATGGCATCTGCGTACAAGGTCGCCCGGACCGCTTCGGTCAGTCTGTCGGCGAGAGGATCCGCGATCGCGTAGGTGCGCCCTGTCTCGTCCTGACCGCTGAGGTACGCGATCCAGCCGGCCAGCGCAAAGGCAAGACATTCGGTCGGCGCGCCGCTTTTCAAGTTGGCGCGCACGCTTTCCAGCCAGCGTTGTGGCAGTTTCTGCGAGCCGTCAGTCGCGATTTGTTGCAAGCGGTGATCTAACGCGGCGTTGCGAAAACGCGTGAACAGTTCAGCGCGATAGCTGGCCAAAGCGGGGCGCGACAGCGTCGGCTCCACCTCGTCGCGCAACATGCTTTCGACAAAGTTCAGCACGGCCGGCACACCGATCGCCTGATCGACGGTGTCATAGCCGATCAGCGACCCGAGGTACGCGAGCGCCGAATGCGTGCCGTTCAACATCCGCAATTTGGCCTGCTCATAGGGACGCGCGTCAAGGACGAGCGTCGCGCCTGCGCGCTCCCACGCCGGCCGCGGTCCCGCGAAGCGGTCCTCGATCACCCATTGCGAAAACGGCTCGGTCATTACCGGCCACGCATCGTCGGCGCCGAGTTGCTTCGCTACGCGCGCGCGATCGGCCTCGGTGGTAAGCGGCACGATTCGATCCACCATGGTATTGGGAAATGCGCCCTCCCGCTCGATCCAGTCGGCCAGCACAGGATCCGATTGGCGCGCGAACGCCAGCGTCAATGCGCGCATCGTATCGCCGTTGGACGGCAGGTTGTCGCACGACAGCACGGTAAACGGGCCCTGACCGGCCGCGCGGCGCAGCGCCATCGCACGCACGACGAAGCCGATCGCGCTACGCGGCGCGGCGGCCTCGCGCAGATCATGGGCGATGTCGGGATGATCGAATTGCAACGCGCCGCTGGCCGGACTGCGGCAATATCCTTTCTCTGTGATCGTCAGGCTGACGATATGGCAGCGCGGATCGGTCATCGCATCGAGCACGGCGGCGGGCGACTGTGGCGCGACCAGCGAGGCGATCAGCGCACCGACTACCTGGAACGACTCCGCGGTGCCGTCGCGCACATCTACGGCATACAAATGATCCTGCGGAGTGAGCGCCTCCGACGTGTCCGCATGTCGCAACGACACGCCGACGATGCCCCAGCGGTGATCGCCAGCGCGTAACGTGTGCTCCGTGTACACGGCTTGGTGCGCGCGATGAAACGCCCCGAGGCCCAGATGGACAATGCCCGGTGCGAGGCTCGCGCGATCGTAGCCGGGAACGACGACTTCGCCAGCAGCGCTCGCCACCAGTGAAGGCAAGGCGGCGTTACTCAGCCGCATGATCGGCCGGATGTTTGGCGAGGCCTTCCCAGATGCCGTTCAGGTAGACCGCACCCAGCGCGCGGTCGAACAGCCCATAGCCGGCGCGGCCCGTTTCGCCCCAGATCATTCGCCCATGGTCCGGCCTTGCATAGCCTTCAAAGCCGGTTTCGAAATAGGCCTTGACGATATCCGCCATGTCGAGCGAGCCGTCGGCCGAGCGATGCGAGGTCTCATGAAAATCGCCCGCCGCATTGGTTTGCACGTTACGCAGGTGTGCAAAATGAATCCGGCCACGCGCGCCAAACTCGCGCACCAGAGCCGGAATATCGTTCTGCAGGTCCGCGCCCAGCGACCCCGAACACAGCGTCAGGCCGTTGGCCGGATCGTCGACGATAGCCAGCACGCGCTGCAGGTCCGCACGATTCTTCACGATGCGCGGCAGCCCGAAAATCGGCCGCGGCGGATCGTCGGGGTGGATCGCCATCTTGATCCCGGCTTCTTTGGCCACCGGAATCGTCGCGCGCAGGAAGTAGTCGAGATTGGCCCAGAGACCGGCTTCGTCAAGCGCTTCGTAGTCGCGCAACAGGGCTTTCAATTGCTCGGGCCGATAGCTCGCGTCCCAGCCGGGCAGCTGGATACCATGGCTGACGTCGAGTTCGCGGATCGCTTGCGTGTCGAACGCGAGCGTCGTCGATCCATCAGGCAGGGGCATTTCCAGCGAGGTGCGGGTCCAGTCGAAAACCGGCATGAAGTTGTAGCAGACCACCTTCACACCGCAGGCGCCGAGGTTAAGCAGCGTCTGGCCGTAGTTGGAGATGAGCGTGTCGCGCGTCGGTTTGCCGAGCTTGATGTCCTCGTGCACCGGCACGCTTTCGATCACTTCCAGCGTCAGGCCGTGAGCCTCTATCTTCTCCTTCAGCGACAGGATCCTGTCGATCGGCCACACCTCGCCCACAGGCACGTCATAGATCGCCGAGACGACCCCGACCATGCCAGGGATCTGACGGATGTAAGCGAGCGGCACGGGGTCGGTGTCGCCATACCAGCGAAAGGTCATTTTCACGTTCGAGTCTCCTCCTCACAGGCTCGCTGCGCCTTCAACGACGCTGCGTATCAGTGAACGGTTGGTTCGGCCTTTCCGCGTTGGCCCCTGCGCAGCGACGCGGCGTATGGACGCCGAGCGCCTGTCGGGGTCCATGCGGGGGCACAGCCAGGTCTCTGCATACTAACGACGATTGCCATGCCTTTATAATGAAGAATAAGGCTGTATCTATATGATTATGGAATACCTCAAATTGCGGCGTCCTCAAGGCAGTTGTCGAAGTTCCCGGAGGTCGCGCCCACGCGTTAGTCGGCCCATTCAGCCTTGCGGAGTTCGCCGGGGCGAACAAATGTAAGGATTCCTAAGCGAGCTACGAGATGGTGCTGCGGGATGCGCATCTCGCGCCTGACCATCTGAAACCGCACGCTGACGCAGTGCTGATGGGCAGTGAAGAAAGCGGGCCACGGCTCGCTGTGGTGAAGTGAAGAGCCCAGAGTGAGGCACACTCTGGGCACAGTGCCCGGCGGATTCTTTGGGCGCAGTAGCGTTAAAGGCAGTTGGCGCTGAGCCTAAACGCTTGAAGCAAAAAGCTTTATTCTGGTGGGCCGGGTGGGATTCGAACCCACGATGTCCTTTCGGAGGCGGATTATGAGTCCGCTGCCTGCAACCAACACGGCGTCCGGCCCACGAAGCTACGAAGCGTAGCGAGAACAAAAGACCTGCAACAACACAGCATCAACAAAAAAGCCCGGTCTACCCAAAGGCCGGGCTTTTCGATGACAGGCCGACATACTACACGAAACCGGGCCAGCCTGGCCATCGTGCACGCGACTTCCGTGCATTAAAACTAACCAACCTCAATTCCCTTCGAGGAACGACTTGAGCTTGTCCGAGCGGCTCGGGTGGCGCAGCTTGCGCAGCGCCTTCGCTTCGATCTGGCGAATCCGCTCACGCGTGACGTCGAACTGCTTGCCCACTTCTTCGAGCGTGTGATCGGTGCTCATCTCGATGCCGAAGCGCATGCGCAACACTTTCGCCTCGCGCGGCGTGAGCGAATCGAGCACGTCTTTCACGACATCGCGCATCGAGGCATGCAGCGCGGCATCGGCCGGCGCCACCGTGTTGTTGTCCTCGATGAAGTCGCCCAGATGCGAATCGTCGTCGTCGCCGATCGGCGTTTCCATCGAGATCGGTTCCTTCGCGATCTTCATGATCTTGCGGATCTTGTCCTCCGGCATCTCCATCTTCTCGGCGAGCGTTGCCGGATCCGGCTCGAGACCGGTTTCCTGCAGGATCTGCCGCGAGATGCGGTTCATCTTGTTGATCGTCTCGATCATGTGAACCGGAATGCGGATCGTGCGCGCCTGGTCCGCGATGGAGCGCGTGATGGCCTGGCGGATCCACCACGTCGCGTAGGTCGAGAACTTGTAGCCGCGGCGATATTCGAACTTGTCCACCGCCTTCATCAAACCGATGTTGCCTTCCTGGATCAGGTCGAGGAACTGCAAACCACGGTTCGTGTACTTCTTCGCGATCGAGATCACGAGACGCAGGTTCGCCTCGGTCATCTCGCGCTTCGCCTGGCGCGCCTTCAGTTCGCCGGCCGCCATCTGGCGGTTGGTTTCCTTCAGGTCCTTGAGCGGCAGCACCACGCGCGCCTGCAGGTCGAGCAGGCGCTGTTGCTGTTCGCGGATCGCAGGAATATTGCGCGAGAGGATGCCGCTGTAGGCATGGCTCTCGGCGACGATCTTCTCCGACCACTCGAGGTCGGTTTCATTGCCCGGGAAACGCGCGATGAACTCCGAGCGCGGCATGCCGCACTTGTCCACGACCGTGTGCAGGATCTGGCGTTCGACCTGGCGCACTTCGTCCACCTGGGCACGCAGCGTGTCGCACAGGCGCTCGACGGTACGCGCCGTGAAGCGGATCGACATCAGCTCGTTCTGGATGGTTTCCTGCGCCTTGAGGTAGGACTTCGACTTGTAGCCTTCCTTCTCGAACGCGCGGCGCATCTTGTCGAACCATTCGCTGATGAGCGCGAACTTGTCGAGCGACGCACGCTTGAGGGCTTCGAGCTGCGCCGCGTTGGCCGTCGCCTGCGCCGCGCCGTCGTCCTCTTCCTCCTCCTCTTCTTCTTCCTCTTCCTCTTCGTCCTCTTCGCTCTCGTTCTCGATCTCTTCGGCTTCCTTGGCATTGAAGCCGTCGGTGTCCTCGGCGTTCGGATCGATCAGGCCGTCCACGAGTTCGTCCACGCGAATCTCGTCGTTGGCCACGCGTTCGGCCATGGCGAGGATGTCGGCAATCGTGGTCGGGCAAGCGGAGATCGCCATGACCATGTGCTTGAGGCCGTCTTCGATGCGCTTGGCGATTTCGATTTCGCCTTCGCGCGTGAGCAGCTCGACCGTGCCCATTTCGCGCATGTACATGCGCACCGGGTCGGTCGTGCGGCCGAATTCGGAGTCGACGGTCGAGAGCGCGACTTCGGCTTCCTCTTCGACTTCGTCATCCGACGAAGCGTTGGGCGCGTTGTCGTTGAGCAGCAGCGTCTCGGCGTCGGGCGCCTGCTCGTAGACGGCCACGCCCATGTCGTTGAACGTGCTGATGATGCCTTCGATCGCCTCGGTTTCCGTAAAGTTGTCCGGGAGGTGATCGTTGATTTCCGCATACGTGAGGAAGCCGCGCTCCTTGCCGAGCTTGATGAGCGCGCGCAGTTTCGTGCGGCGCTCTTCGAGTTCCTCGGCGGTGCCGGGCTGCGACGACGCGAACGCGTCCTTCAGCAGCGCCTTTTCCTTCGCTCGCCGGTCACGCGCACGGGAGGTCTTCTCCCCCTTGCCCGCGGCGGGCGTGCTGTCTTCGCTCTGGTTTGCGTCGTCATCGACGGGTACTTCATTCAGCTTTTTCGTCATGGAGTTCGCCGTACCGGCTATAGTCTCGACTCGCGGCTGCTGGACAACAGCCTCTTGAACCGTGGATGCTTGAGCCTCGCGCGCTGCCGCATCGTCCGCGACGGCAGGCACTTCCCTTGCACTTCTCGACCCGGACCGCTTCGTTGCCGGCTGGGTGGCGGCTTTTGCCGCACGCGCCGGTGCTGCTCGCGCAGCCGAAGCAGCCATCGACCTCTTCCGGGTACCCGGCTCGGTTCGGCTGGTGGACTCCGTGCCCGACGAACGGGCGGAACTGGCAACTGTGGCCTTTGTGACCTTGCTGGTCGGCTCCGTCGAGCCCTTGCCTGTCGCCTTTTTTCCGCCTGTAGTCTTTGCCATTGCCATTCCGCCCTTGCTGGATAACTGAACAGTCGCGGGTTACCCCAACCCGTTATGTCCGCCCGGAAAAAACAAAAAAACCGCTGAAAACTTGTTATTTTACCACGCAGCGCAATAATCCCTTCGTGCGGTCCCTTCCCTACAAACCGAGCTGACGCTTCATGTCAGCGCGTGTCTGATTCAGTGACATCAACTCGGCAAGCTCCTCCGGCGTATGCCGCGACTGCCGCGAAAGCGCGTCCAGGCGCTCGCAACAGGCGTCGTACCGCATCTTCAGGATCGCCGCCGCCAATTCTTCGCTCACGAGCCGCTCCTGCTCGCGACGCTCCTCCACCGCGGAGCCATCTTCCGGATTTTTCATCAGCAAATCCCGAACGTTTTCATCATAGTCCAGAATTTCGCGAAAAATCTCCTCGAAGGTCGGAGCATTGGCCCCATTTCTCAGCAGGTCGGAAAGCAGCTGAAATTCCGCCGACCCGCCCAGCGCCCGGGCGTGGGTGGTCACTTCCTCGAACAACTCGCCGTGGCGCGTCAGTCCGATCAGCGCTTTTTCGGCGTCTTCGTCGAGTTGCAGCACGATGCGCGGGTGCATCACCAGATTGCGCAGCGCCTTGCGTTCGATACCGGTCACAAGGTGCCGGTCCTTGCGCGCCGGGGCCTGACGCGCCGCCTGGGCAATGCGCGCATCGACTTCGCACAGCGCGGCCACTTCCTCGAACGGCACGTCGAGGCGGTCCGCGAACATATGCATGATCTGCGAGCGCAACGCGTTCGCCGGCAGCGCCTGCAGCAGCGGCTTGGCGTCGAAGAGCGCCCGCGCGCGCCCTTCAGGCTGGTCCAGTTCCTTGTCCGCCAGCACTTCGTTGAGCATGAACTGGGACAGCGGCATGGCCCGTTCGACCTGCTCCGAGAACGCCTCGGCACCGAACTCGCGCACGTAGCTGTCCGGATCGTGCTCCTGGGGCAGGAACAGGAACCGGATGGTCCGGTTGTCGGCCGCGTGCGGCAGGCACGCGTCGAGCGCGCGCCGCGCGGCACGCCGGCCCGCCGAATCGCCGTCGAAGCTGAAGATGACGGTATCCGTCTGACGCATGAGCTTCTGCACGTGAATCGGCGTGCATGCCGTGCCGAGCGTCGCCACCGCGTTCTGGAAACCCAGTTGGGCGAGCGCGACGACGTCCATATATCCCTCGACCACCAGAACATAGCGCTGTTCCCGGATCGCGAGGCGCGCCTCGAACAGCCCGTACAGTTCGCTGCCCTTGTTAAATAGCGGCGTTTCCGGGGAATTCAAATACTTGGGCTCGCCGCTGTCGAGCACGCGGCCGCCAAAGCCGATCACCTGCCCCTTTACGTTGCGGATCGGGAACATCACGCGGTCGCGGAAGCGGTCATAGCGGCGCGACTCGCCTTGCGCGTCCTGCTTTTCACTGACGATGACGAGACCCGCTTCGACCAGCGCGTCGTCGCGATAGTTGGCAAACGCGGTTTCGAGGTTCTGCCACCCATCGGGCGCATAGCCGAGGCCGAAGCGCGCGGCGATTTCGCCTGTGAGGCCGCGCTTCTTGAGGTACTGGATGGCGTTGGGTGCGCTGCGCAACTGCTTGCGGTAGTAGTCGCAGGCGGTCTGCATCACCTCGGAAAGCGCGGTCGTGACCGCTTTGGAGGCGGTTGGCGCGTAGCCGCCCGGTGCCCCAGCCCCGGCCCCACGCATGGGCGACGGCTCTTGCGGCACGCTCAGGCCGACCGACTGGGCCAGCTGGTTCACGGCTTCCGGGAAGGTCAGCCCCGCGTGCTCCATGAGGAAGCCAATGGCGGTGCCGTGCGCCCCGCAGCCGAAGCAATGATAGAACTGCTTGGTTGGACTAACGGTGAAGGAGGGGCTTTTCTCGTTGTGGAACGGGCACAGCCCCATGAAGTTCGCGCCGCCCTTTTTGAGCTGCACGTAGCGACCCACCACGTCGACGATATCGACGCGGTTCAGCAGGTCCTGCAAAAACGAATGCGGAATCATCGAGGCAGACGCGCTCGGGCGGCCGGGGCTCGCACGGCCCGTGTACGTTGTGTACGGGCCTCGCGGCGGCGCCCGGAGGCCGGGCCTACGCCGCGCGCAAGCCGGGCACGCTTATTTCGAAAGCGCAGCTTTGACGAGCCCGGAGACCGCCGTCATGTCGGCGCGGCCGGCGAGCCTGGGCTTGAGCACCCCCATCACCTTGCCCATGTCCTGCGGGCCGGCGGCACCGACCTGAGCCACCGCGGCCTCGACTTCGGCGGCAATCTCGGCATCGGAGAGCTGCGCGGGCATATAGGCGGTCAGCACGGTCAGTTCGGCGGCTTCCTTTTCGACGAGATCGGTGCGGCCCGCCGCCTCGAACTGGCTGATCGAATCCTTGCGTTGCTTGATCATCTTGTCGATGACTGCCGTGATGCCGGCGTCGTCGAGCGTCACGCGATCGTCGACTTCGCGTTGCTTGATTGCGGCGAGCAGCAGACGAATCGTAGCGAGGCGCTCGCTTTCACGGGCGCGCATCGCGGCCTTCATATCGTCATTGATCTGGTCTTTGAGACTCATCACTCACCTGAATTGCGTTGGGGTTGCAGGAATGCAAAAACCCGCCTGGAAACGCTTCCAGGCGGGTCGGCGCAGATTCGACTTGGTTGCGACCACACCAGAGGGCAGCGGCGGCCGCGAGGCACGATGTCATCACACCGCGAGCCGGCTGCCCAGATCGCCGCGTCATTCGCAGGAAATCCACGCTGAAAGTGTGTGGAAACGCGCCGCGACGACGCCGGAATCAGTACAGCTTTTTCGGCAGCATCTGGCTGCGCAGGCGCTTGAAGTGGCGCTTCACCGCCGCTGCCTTCTTGCGCTTACGCTCAGCCGTCGGCTTCTCGTAGAACTCGCGCGCGCGAAGTTCGGTCAGCAGACCGTTCTTCTCGATCGTACGCTTGAAGCGGCGCATGGCGACTTCAAAGGGTTCATTTTCTTTTACGCGGATGGTCGTCATTTTCCAATAACGGATCGGGGGTAAAGAGGACTGAGTATAGCAGTTCCGCAGTCGCGCATCGCCCGCTCCGGGAGCGGGGAAACCCGCCCCCGTCAACCCGCGCGCCCCGCGCAACGAGGCCGGGCCGCCAGTGCCCGCATCGCGCGCAACGGCATGGGCGAAGTCGCCGCGCGTGAGGCCGATGGCCACGAGCGGCGCCGCGCGGCAGCGTGCCGAGGGCGACTAGCCCGCGTTTGCCGCGTACTCCGCGGCGGCCTCCCCGGCCGCGACGCCCGAGGCCCACGCCCACTGGAAGTTGTAGCCGCCGAGCCAGCCCGTCACGTCCACGGCTTCGCCCACGAAATAGAGGCCCGGCACGCGCTGGCTCATCATCGACGCCGAGGAGAGTTCGCGCGTGTCCACCCCGCCGCGCGTGACTTCGGCCTTCTTGTAGCCTTCGGTGCCCGTGGGCGTGAGCGTCCACTGCGCGAGTCCTTCGCCGATCTTTCGCAGCGTCTTGTCGGGCAGGTCGGCGAGGCGCGCGTCGGCCCTCACCTCGTGCGCCTCCAGCCAGACGTGCGCGAGGCGCGCCGGCACCCATTCGGCGAGCAGGTTGCCGATCTGGCGTTTGGTCTCGCCCTTGGCCTCGATCAGCGCCGCAGAAGCGTCGCGCTCAGGCATCAGGTTCACTCGGATCGGCTGGCCCGGTTGCCAGAAGCTCGAAATCTGCAGCACGCCGGGGCCGGAGAGGCCACGGTGCGTGAAGAGCAGGTCTTCGTCGAAGGCGCCGCCGGCCTTGCGCTCGCCTGTCGCGACGTGAACCTCGAGCGAAACACCCGCGAGGGGCACGTAAGGGGCCCACTCGTCTTGCGCGAACGTGAGCGGCACGAGCGCCGGGCGCATGTCGACGAGCTTGTGGCCGAACTGCTTCGCGATGCGATACGCGAAGTCGGTCGCGCCGATCTTCGGAATCGAGAGACCGCCGGTTGCGATCACGAGCGCCTTCGCGCGTATCTGGCCCTGCGGTGTGCCGAGCGTGAAGCCCGCGCCGTCGGTTTGGCTCACGGCCTCGACGGGCAACGGCCGGCGCCAGGCGACCTGGCCCGCGTCGCATTCGGCGCGCAGGACGTCGATGATCGCGTCGCTCGACTGGTCGCAAAAGAGCTGGCCCTTGTGCTTTTCGTGCCAGGTCACGCGATGCTGGCGCAGCAGCGCGAGAAAGTCACGCGGCGTATAGCGCGCGAGCGCCGAGCGGCAGAAATGCGGATTGCTCGAAAGATAGTTGGCCGGGCCCGCGTACAGATTGGTGAAGTTGCAGCGGCCGCCACCCGAAATGCGGATTTTTTCCGCGAGACGCGGCGCGTGGTCGATCAGCGCCACGCGGCGGCCCTTCTGGCCCGCCACCGCCGCGCACATCATGCCGGCCGCCCCTGCGCCGATCACGGCGATATCGAAAGATTCCATGGCGCGCATTCTACCTGCGCGGCGGCGGGGCTCGTCCCCGGAGAGCGGGGCTTGCCGCACGCAGCCGGCTTTCACGCGCACTGCTATACTTTCGGGCTCCCTTACTTCTTGATTTCGCGACGATTTTTGCCTGCTTCTACAAGGCAATGCCGTTGCCTGGCTCTACACCATGCTCGTTCTCGGCATCGAAAGCTCCTGCGACGAAACCGGCCTCGCGCTCTACGACAGCGAGCGCGGCCTGCTCGCGCACGCGCTGCACTCGCAGATCGCCATGCACCGCGAGTATGGCGGCGTCGTGCCCGAACTGGCTTCGCGCGATCACATCCGCCGCGCGCTGCCGCTGCTCGAGGAAGTGCTCGCAAAGAGCGGCGCGGCGAAAAGCGACATCGACGCCATCGCGTTCACGCAGGGTCCGGGCCTCGCCGGCGCGCTGCTCGTAGGCGCGAGTATCGCCAACGCGCTCGCCATGGCGTGGAACCGCCCGACCGTGGGTATTCACCACCTCGAAGGGCACTTGCTGTCGCCGCTGCTGGTCGATGCGCCGCCGCCGTTTCCGTTCGTCGCGCTGCTCGTATCGGGCGGCCATACGCAACTGATGCGCGTGACCGACGTGGGCGTCTACGAGACGCTCGGCGAAACGCTCGACGACGCCGCCGGCGAAGCCTTCGACAAAACGGCCAAGCTGCTCGGCCTCGGCTATCCCGGCGGCCCGGAAGTGTCGCGGCTCGCGGAGTTCGGCACCCCGGGCGCAGTCGAACTGCCCCGCCCGATGCTGCATTCGGGCGATCTCGACTTCAGCTTCAGCGGCCTGAAAACAGCGGTGCTCACGCAGGTCAAGAAGCTCGGCACGAATATCTGCGAGCAGGGCAAGGCCGATATTGCGCGCGGTTTCGTCGACGCAGCCGTCGAGGTGCTGGCCGCGAAATCGCTCGCAGCCCTCAAGCGCACGAAGATGAAGCGCCTCGTGGTGGCGGGCGGCGTGGGCGCGAACAAACAGTTGCGCGAGACACTTTCGGCGGCGGCGCAAAAGCGCGGCTTCGAGGTGCACTACCCCGATCTCTCGCTGTGCACCGACAACGGCGCGATGATCGCACTCGCGGGCGCGCTGCGTCTGCAGCGCTGGCCGGAGCAGGCCACGCGCGACTATGCGTTCACGGTGAAGCCGCGCTGGGATTTGACATCGCTCGCGCAGCATTGATGCGATTGCCGCTGCTCTAGTACAAAAGCCGCCCGTGGGCGGCTTTTTCGTTGATGACGCAACCAGGAGCGGCGCTCAGCCCAGGCGCTTGTCGTGCTCGATCACGGCATAGGCGCTGTGATTGTGGATCGACTCGAAGTTCTCGGCTTCGAGCGTATAGGCGATCACGCGCGCATCGGCGTTCAGGCGCACGGCCACGTCGCGCACGAGGTCTTCCACGAACTTGGGGTTCTCATACGCGCGCTCGGTCACGAACTTCTCGTCCGGACGCTTGAGCAGCCCCCACAGCTCGCATGAAGCCTCTTCTTCTGCAATGCGAATGAGGTCTTCGACCGGCAGATCGCCTTCGAACTCGACATCCATCGTCACATGCGAGCGCTGGTTGTGCGCACCGTACTGCGAGATCTTCTTCGAGCAAGGGCAGAGGCTCGTCACCGGCACGAGCACCTTGAGGAACAGACGCGCCTGGCCGTTGCGCGCCTCGCCCGTGAGCGTGACCTCGTAGTCCAGCAGACTGTCGACGCCCGATACGGGCGCCACCTTCTTCACGAAATACGGGAACGTCACTTCGATACGGCCCGCCTGCGATTCGAGCTTCGCGAGCATCGCGGCCAGCATCATGCGGAACGTCGCGGGTTCCAGGGGCGCCTTGTTTTCTTCGAGCAGCGCCACGAAGCGCGACATGTGCGTACCCTTCTGGTCGGCCGGCAGATGAACGTCGAGGTTCCACATACCGACGCTCGGCTGGACGTCGCCCGTGCCCGTCTTGACCGTGAGCGGATGGCGCACGGCCTTCACCCCCACGCGCTGGATCGCGATCTGGCGGGTATCGACGGAGCTCTGGACGTCCGGCATCACGAAGGCCGGGTTCATCTGATTCATGTTCTTATCCTCAAGCCGCGCGGAAAGCGGCGCGCAAATTTCAAACGGCGACCAAACAACGGCCAGATAACGGCCAAACAAAAAGCAAACGCCGGCATGAGCCGGCGTTTGCTGGCGACTGCCGGGTACGAAACCCGCCCGCCAGTTCACATGTGAAATGGGGCTGCCGCGGTTCGCTGGCCGACCTGGAGACAGCGCTGGAGACAGCGCTGGAACAGCGCTGCACAAACGGTCCGGACCCGCCGCGCCGCGAGGCGCCGATCAGCCGCGAGCGGCCTTAAGCGACGCGCATCACCGACTTGCCTGACGCGTTCGCCGGGCGGTCGAGGAAGCGCTCGCGTATCGACTTCGCGATCCCTGCTGCGTCGAGCCCACAGCCCGCCAGCAGCTTCGCCGGGTCGCCGTGATCGATGAAGCGGTCGGGGAGGCCCAATTGTAGTACGGGCTTGATAACCCCACTTTCAAGGAGGGTTTCCACGCAGGCCGAGCCCGCGCCGCCCATGATGCAGCCCTCTTCGACGGTCACCAGGTAGTCGTGCGTTTCGGCGAGCTGCTTCACGAGCTCCGCGTCGAGCGGCTTCACGAAGCGCATGTTCGCCACGGTGGCGTCCAGCTCTTGCGCTGCGGCAAGCGACGGCGCAACCATCGTGCCGAACGCGAGGATGGCGATACGGCTGCCTGCCGGCGCCTTGCTCTCGCGGCGGATTTCGCCCTTGCCCACCGGCAGCGCGGCCATCTGCTTGACGGTCGCGACACCCGTGCCCGCGCCGCGCGGGTAGCGCACGGCCGTCGGGCAGTCCTGCTGGAGCGCCGTATAGAGCATCTGGCGGCATTCGTTTTCGTCCGAGGCCGCCATGACCATCATGTTCGGGATGCAGCGCATGAAGGCGATATCGTACGCACCGGCGTGGGTCGCGCCATCTGCGCCCACGAGGCCCGCGCGGTCGATCGCGAACACGACCGGCAGGTTCTGCAGCGCCACGTCGTGAATCAGCTGGTCGTAGGCGCGCTGAAGGAAGGTCGAGTAGATCGCGACCACGGGCTTCAGGCCTTCGGCGGCAAGACCGCCTGCGAACGTCACGGCATGCTGCTCAGCGATGCCGACGTCGTAATAGCGATCCGGGAAGCGCTTTTCGAACTCCACGAGACCCGAGCCTTCGCGCATGGCCGGCGTGATGCCGATCACGCGCTGGTCGAGCTCGGCGGCGTCGCACAGCCATTCGCCGAAGACCTGCGTGTAGGTCTTCTTGGCGGGCGTCGTGGACGGCTTGATGCCTTCGGCCGGGTTGAACTTGCCGGGACCGTGGTACAGGACCGGGTCGGCTTCGGCGAGCTTGTAGCCCTGGCCTTTCTTCGTCACGACGTGCAGGAACTGCGGGCCGCGCAGTTCCTTGATGTTCTGCAGCGTCGGGATGAGCGAATCGAGATCGTGGCCGTCGATCGGCCCGATGTAGTTGAAGCCGAATTCCTCGAACAGCGTGGCCGGCACGATCATGCCCTTCGCGTGCTCTTCGAGCTTGCGCGCGAGGTCGAGCACCGGCGGCGCATGGCGCAGCACGCGCTCCACGCCTGCGCGCGCGGCGGCGTAGAAGCGACCCGACATGAGGCGCGCGAGATGGCGATTGAGCGCGCCGACGGGCGGCGAAATCGACATGTCGTTGTCGTTGAGGATCACGAGCAGCGGCACGTCGTCTTCGACGCCGCCGTTGTTCAGCGCCTCGAAGGCCATGCCGGCCGTCATCGCGCCGTCGCCGATCACGGCGATGCCCATGGCGTTGTCGCCCTTGAGCTTGCTCGCGACGGCCATACCGAGCGCCGCCGAGATCGACGTGCTCGAATGCGCGGTGCCGAACGTGTCATACGGCGACTCGTCGCGCTTCGGGAAACCCGAAATGCCGCCGAGCTGACGCAGCGTATGCATCTGGTCGCGCCGGCCCGTCAGGATCTTGTGCGGATAGGTCTGATGGCCAACGTCCCAGACGATGCGATCGCGCGGCGTGTCGAACACGTAGTGCAGCGCGATCGTCAGTTCGACCGTACCGAGGTTGGACGACAGGTGCCCCCCTGTTTGCGAGACGCTTTCGAGGACGAAGGCACGCAATTCGTCGGCAAGCGGTTGCAACTGGCGGCGATCGAGGCGGCGCAAATCCGCCGGGTCGTCAATGGTTTTCAGCAAGTCGTACATCGTCGTTCCATGGTAGGAAAACTGGCGCTCCCGCACTTGTTCTGCGCACTACTCCCCTTTCATGCGCGTGGGCGGGTTGGCGCGGTCAGCTCACCCGGTTCACCACCAGGTCAGCGAGTTCGGCAAGGCGCTGCGCGCGCGCGCCGAACGGTTCGAGCGCCGCGTGCGCGTCGGCGCGCAGCTGCTGCGCGAGCGCACGCGAAGCATCAAGACCAATGATCGATACGTAGGTCGGCTTGCCGTCCTTCGCGTCCTTGCCCGCGGTCTTGCCGAGCGTCGCCGAGTCGGCGGTGACGTCGAGAATGTCGTCCACGACCTGGAAGGCGAGGCCCACGGCCGCCGCGTATTTGTCGAGCGCCGCGAGGCTTTCCGCCGAAGGCGTCTCGCCCGCCAGCGCGCCCATGCGGACCGAGGCGCGCAGCAGCGCGCCCGTCTTCAGACGGTGCATCGTCTCGAGCTGCTCGCGCGTGAGCGAATGGCCCACGCTCGCGAGGTCGATGGCCTGGCCGCCGGCCATGCCGACCGAGCCGCTCGCAAGCGCGAGTTCGCGCACGAGCGATGCCTGGCGCGACGCCGAATCGCTCAAACCCGGCACATCCGACGTCAGCGTGACGAAGGCCTGCGATTGCAGCGCGTCGCCTACCAGCAGCGCGGTCGGTTCGTCATACTTGACGTGCACGGTGGGTTTGCCGCGACGCATGTCGTCGTCGTCCATACACGGCATGTCGTCGTGCACGAGCGAATAGACGTGGATCATCTCCAGCGCGCAGGCCGCGGCGTCGAGCGCTTCGGGCCTGGCATTCGTGAGTTCGCCCGCCGCGTGGCACAAGAGCGGCCGTACACGCTTGCCGCCACCCATCACGGCATAGCGCATGGCGTCGTGCAGAGACGCCGGCAGCACGTCGGCGGCCGGCAAGTAGTGATCGAGCGCGCTTTCGACCCGGTCGAGTACCTGCCGGGTCCATTGGTCAAATGTCATAGATCGTCGTCTCCGCCCGCTGCGGAGTCTGTCGTATTGAGGGGCACGGGCCG
The DNA here is from genome assembly GCF_000739815.1 of Paraburkholderia mimosarum LMG 23256 = NBRC 106338. Taxonomy (GTDB): domain Bacteria; phylum Pseudomonadota; class Gammaproteobacteria; order Burkholderiales; family Burkholderiaceae; genus Paraburkholderia; species Paraburkholderia mimosarum. Next base: position 225,295 of record NZ_BBJJ01000001.1, on the reverse strand, counting down.
CAGCGTCTCACCGTCGAGCACGCGCACCTGTTGTTCAACCTTTTCGAGCTGCTGCTGGCAAAAGCGCACGAGCGCCGCACCGCGGCGGTACGCCGCAAGCGATTCTTCCAGGCTCAGGCTACCGCCTTCCATCCGTGCGACAAGCCCGTCGAGCTCCGCAAGCGCCGCCTCGTAGCTCCCGGGCAGCGCTTCGCCTTCGGCCGGCCCGGCTGCGCTTTCGTCCGCGCCAACGCGGTCTTTCGTTGCGGATTTCGCCATGAGTTGTCGTCAGAATGAAACAAGGCCGACATTCTACGGCAAAAGCGCCCAGATCGACCCGATCCCCCGCACGCCCGCCCGCTCGGCCATACTATCGGGGCCAGTACAAACCGGCTACAGACCGCCCGATTCGCCGTTCGTTTGTCTCATATTTCCTGGATTTCCGCCGACTTTCCGCAGCAATTTTGGCAAAAATCAGTCACTTAGCTACCCCATGGCGGGGCAACCGGGTATAATCGCCGGCTCCCTAAATCGAATCTTCGATGGTTGGGTTGTTCACTGCTTTCACGTCTTCATCGGGAGTGGGAATGTCCAATCTGAGCAATGCATTGCAGCTGAAGTCCATCCACAGCCAGCTGCCAGTCACCGCTTATTTTGACGAAGCGCTTCTCAAGCGCGAAATCGAGACGCTTTTCCAGAAAGGTCCTCGCTACGTCGGCCACGAACTCATGGTGCCCGAGGTGGGGAATTATTTTGCGCTGCCCAGCGAAAAAGAAGGCCGCGTGCTCGTTCGCAACCAGAGCAACGAGATCGAGCTGCTCTCCAACGTGTGCCGCCATCGCCAGGCCATCATGCTAAACGGTCGCGGCACGGCAGACAATATCGTATGTCCGCTGCATCGCTGGACCTATGACCTCAAGGGCGAACTGCTCGGCGCGCCGCACTTTGCGGACAAGCCGTGCCTGAACCTGAACAGCTCGCCGCTGCAGAAATGGAACGGGCTGCTGTTCGAATCCGCGGGCCGCGACATCTCGCGCGATCTTGCGCGGCTCGGGCCCGCAAAGCATCTCGACTTCACGGACTACATGTTCGATCACGTCGAGGTCCACGAGTGCAACTACAACTGGAAGACCTTCATCGAGGTCTATCTGGAAGACTATCACGTCGTGCCGTTCCACCCGGGCCTCGGCAATTTCGTGTCATGCGACGACCTCCAGTGGGAGTTCGGCGAGTGGTATAGCGTGCAGACGGTCGGTGTGCACAAGCACCTGGGCAAGCCGGGCAGCCCGACGTACCGCAAGTGGCACGACGAGGTCCTGCGCTTTCGCAACGGCGTGCCGCCCGAATTCGGCGCGATCTGGATGGTGTACTACCCGAATCTCATGATCGAGTGGTATCCGCATGTGCTCGTGGTCTCGTGGCTCATTCCGCAGGGCACGCAGAAGACGACGAATATCGTCGAGTTCTACTACCCCGAGGAAATCACGCTGTTCGAGCGCGAGTTCGTCGAGGCGGAGCGCGCCGCCTATATGGAAACGGCCATCGAAGACGACGAGATCGCCGAGCGCATGGACGCCGGCCGCCGCGCGCTGTTCGAACGCGGCGTTTCGGAAGTCGGCCCGTACCAGAGCCCCATGGAAGACGGCATGCAGCACTTCCACGAGTTCCTGCGCCGCGAGCTGGGACCGATTTGACGCGCGGCCCCGGGGCTGCTCCAACGCATCGCGGAAAGACGGGCTTCGGCCCGTCTTTTTGTTTAGACTGACGGCATCGGGCCCAGGCGCAAACCGCATTTGCCGCTGCGCCGGCCACGCGCACGATTCCAAGGAGCCGTCATGCCCCACACGCACTACACCACGCTCATTTCGGCCGCCAATCTGCACGAACGCCTGACCGCCGCGCCGGGCAGCGTGCTGGTCTTCGACTGCCGCTTCGATCTCGCCAATCCCGCCGCCGGCGAGAACGCCTATGCAATCGGCCATCTGCCCGGCGCGCAATACCTGCATCTGGACCGCGACCTCTCCGGACCGAAGACGGGCAAGAACGGCCGTCATCCGTTGCCCGACCGCTCGGCGCTCGTCGCCACGCTCTCGCTGCGCGGACTCAACGAAGGCCAGCAGGTCGTCGCCTACGACGCACAAGGCGGGGCCTACGCGGCCCGGCTATGGTGGCTGCTGCGCTGGCTCGGCCACGACTCGGTGGCCGTGCTGGACGGCGGATTGCAGGCATGGGAGGCCGCCGGCTTCCCCCTCGTACGCGATGTGCCCACGCCGGCGCGCGGCACCTTCAAGGCCGGCGCGCCGCTCCAGGTGACCGTGGACGCACAGGCCCTCGAGCGCAATCTCACCACGCACGAACTCACGGTTGTCGACGCGCGCGCCGCCGACCGTTATCGCGGCGAGAACGAAACCATCGATCCGGTGGGCGGCCATATTCCTGGCGCGCGCAACCGCTTCTATCAGGGCAATCTCACGCCGGACGGCCGCTTCAAGTCGGCGCACGCGCTGCGCGAGGATTTCACGGCCGTGCTGACGGGCACGACACCGGAGCATGTGGTCCTGCAATGCGGCTCGGGCGTGACCGCCTGCCACAACGCGCTTGCGATGGAGATTGCCGGCCTGCACGGCGCGGCGCTCTACCCCGGATCGTGGAGCGAATGGTGCGCCGACCCGTCGCGGCCGGTCGCCACGGGCCCGAATCCCTGAGTCTTCACCACCCTGGAACCGGGCACGGCGTCAAGCCACGCCGTGCTCCCTGAACCAGGCGATCGCGCGCTTCCAGCCGTCTTCCGCGTCGGCCTTGCGATAGCTCGGCCGATAGTCCGCGAAGAACGCGTGTCCTGCATCGTCATACACGATCAACTGCGAACTGCGGCCGCCTTGCGGCGCCCGTGCGATGGCTGCCTTCATCTCAGCCAGCGTGTCCTGCGGGATGCTCTTGTCTTGCAGTCCGTACATCCCGAGCACTGGAACCTGGAGGCTGCCCGCGAGATCGAGCGGATTGCTCGGCGTGTTCGCCGTATGATCGCCGGCGACTCGCCCATACCACACGACCGCGGCTTCGATGTGCGGATTGCGCTCCGCATAAAGCCACGCATAGCGCCCGCCCCAGCAAAAACCGTTGATGCCCACGCGCTTCGTGTCGCCACCATGCTCACCTGCCCAGGCAATGGCCGCGTCGATGTCGCCCAGCACCTGGGCGTCGGGCACCTTGCTCGCGATGTTCTCGTCGATCTGCTGAATCGTCGGGTAGACGGACGCATCGCCCTGGCGCACGAAAAAATCCGGCGCAATAGCCAGATAGCCGAGCTTCGCGAAGCGGCGGCATACATCGGCGATATGCTCGTGCACGCCGAAGATCTCGTGGATCACGACGATGACCGGCAAATGCGTCTTGCCGCGCGGCTGCGCGCGATACGCCGGGACGAGCGTGCCGCCCGACTGGAAGCCGATCTCGCCGGCTTCGAGCCCTTCGCTGTCGGTATGGATGGTTTGGGCGGAGACGGGCAGCACAGCAGCGGCGAATCCGCTGCCGAGCGCCGCCTTGATGAAAGTGCGGCGGTCGAACGGCACGTGCGGGACGAGGCTATCGACTTCGGGTTTCAGCATGCAACGCTCCTTGCAGGCGAAATATCGGAAACAACGAACGTAGCGCGGCGCCCCTCTACGCAGGCGCCGCTCAATGCAGCTTCACACGCGGCAGCGTCGTGCGGCGCAGCCAGTGGGCGAAAGTATCGAGCACCATGCGCGCGTAGCCGTGCAGCGCCGCGATGTGCAGCCGGTACAGCGACATGTACATGAAACGGGCAAACAGCCCTTCGATCAGCATATTCCCGCCGATCAGCCCGCCCATCAGATTGCCGACCGCGCTGAAGTGGCCGAGCGACACCAGCGAGCCGAAGTCGCGATAGGTGAACTCTTCGAGTGGCTTGCCGGCCAGCAGATTGCCGAGCGACTTGAACAGGAAAGTGGCCTGCTGGTGGGCGGCCTGCGCGCGCGGCGGGACACCGCGCTCATGGCCCGGCCATTCGCAGGCGGCGCAGTCGCCGAGCGCGAAGATGTTGTCGTCGTTTTCCGTTTGCAGCGTGCGACGCACGACCAGTTGTCCGAGCTTGTTGACGGCAAGGCCGTCGAGCCGCGCGAGCACGGCCGGCGCGGTGATGCCAGCGGCCCAGACCGTGAGGTCGGCGCGCAGGTTCTTGCCGCTCGCGGTCCGCACGACGCCCGGCGCGACTTCGATGACGCGCTCGCCGGTCAGCACCTTCACGCCGAGCTTGTTCAGCAGCTCCCCCGTTGCCGAAGAGACGCGCTCGGGCAACGCGGGCAGGATGCGCGTACCCGCCTCGATCAGCACGATACCGACGTCGTTGCGCGGATCGAGCTTGTGCAGCCCATACGCCGACAGCACCTGCGCGGTGTTGCGCAGTTCGGCGGAAAGCTCGACGCCCGTTGCGCCCGCGCCGATGATCGCCACCTGCACGCGCGGTTCGGCTTCGCCGCTCGAGACCGGCGTGGGGTCGTCCGCCGCCACGCCCGCCGCGACGCTTTCGGGCACCTGATGTTCGGCGCGCATGCATGCCGCGATGAGCCGCTTGCGAAAGCGCTCGGCCTGATCGACGGTGTCGAGTGCGATGGAGTTTTCGGCCGCGCCGGGCACGCCGAAAAAGTGCGTCGTGCTGCCGATCGCGAGCACGAGCGTGTCGTATTCGAGCACGCGCTCGGGGAGCATCTCGGCACCGTCTTCGTCGAGCACGCGCCCGAGCGTGATGCGCTTCGCCGCACGGTCGAGCCCGGTCAGCTCGCCCTGCTGGAACTCGAAGCCATGCCAGCGCGCCTGCGCTGGATATTCGAGCTGATGCGTGAACGGATCCATGCTGCCCGCCGCGACTTCGTGCAGGAGCGGCTTCCAGATATGCGTTGGATAGCGGTCGACCAGCGTGACCGATGCCGCTTGCGGCCTGCCCCGCTTCTGGCGCGATTCGCCATAACGATTGCCGAGCCGGGTTGCCAGTTCCAGCCCGCCTGCGCCTCCTCCCACAACGATAAAGCGATGCATAGACTCTCCGTGCATGTCGAAAGGCGATAGAAAGGCCGATGCATCGACGACATCACGTGCGAGGCACCGGCCTTCATTCATTTCATTGTCGGCTGACGGAGCGCGCGGCGGCAACCCTCGCGGCGCGCATTCGCGACATCGAGCACGCGAAGCTTGCCTTATCTCGCGCGCGCGTTTATGTCGATTACGTCGTTGCTTCGGCGTTACGGCGGATTCAGCAGGTGCTTAGTAGAGCTTCGCTCCACCCAAGAGTGAACGCTTCGTCAGTGCGCCTCTTCCCAGTTATCGCCCACGCCCACCTCGGCCACGAGCGGCACCTTGAGTTGCGCCACCGAGCACATCAACTCGGGCAAGCGCTTGCGCACTTCGCCAAGCTCGTCGCCGGGCACTTCGAGCACGAGTTCATCGTGCACCTGCATGATCATCTTCGTGCCGATCTTGCGTTCGTCCAGCCACTTCTGCACCGCGACCATGGAAAGCTTGATGAGATCGGCGGCCGTCCCTTGCATGGGCGCGTTGATGGCGGCGCGCTCGGCCGCCTGGCGGCGCGGGCCGTTGCCGCCGTTGATTTCGGGCAGCCACAAACGGCGGCCGAACACCGTTTCCACATAGCCGCGCGATTTCGCGTCCATGCGTGTTTCGTCCATGTAGCGCGCAACGCCCGGATAACGGGCGAAATAGCGGTCGATATAAAGCTTCGCCGCGTCGCGCGTGATGCCGAGATTCGACGCGAGCCCGAATGCGCTCATGCCGTAGATGAGTCCGAAGTTGATGACCTTGGCGATGCGGCGCTGGTCCGCGCTCACTTCGAGCGGTGTCACGCCGAATACTTCGGATGCCGTAGCGCGGTGAATGTCGTCGCCTCGTGCGAACGCCGCGAGCAGCGACTCGTCGCCCGAGATATGCGCCATGATGCGCAGCTCGATCTGCGAATAGTCGGCGGAGACGATCTTGTGGCCCGGCGGCGCGATGAACGCCTCGCGAATGCGCCGGCCTTCGCCCGTGCGCACGGGGATGCTCTGAAGATTCGGATCGTTCGACGCAAGACGGCCCGTGACCGCCACGGCCTGCGCGTAATTCGTATGAACGCGGCCCGTTTGCGCGTTGACCATGCGCGGCAGCTTGTCCGTGTACGTGGACTTGAGCTTGGCGAGACCGCGATGCTCGAGCAGGAGTTTGGGCAGCGGATAGTCTTCGGCGAGCTTCTGCAGCACCTCTTCGTCGGTGGAAGGCGCGCCGCTCGGCGTCTTCTTCACGACAGGCAACTGGAGTTTTTCGAAGAAGATCTGGCCGATCTGCTTCGGCGAACCGAGGTTGAATTCGCCGCCCGCGAGCGCGTACGCCTCCTGTTCTAACGCGATGAGGCGCACGGCGATTTCCGCGCTCTGCTTTTCGAGCCGCTCGCTGTCGATGAGCACGCCGTTGCGTTCCATCTTGCGCAGCACGCGCGACGTGGGCATCTCGATGTTGCGATAGACGTAATCGAGGCCTTTCTCCGGTGCGATCTGCGGATAGAGCGCGCGATGGAGCTGCAGCGTGACGTCGGCGTCTTCGGCCGCGTATTCGGCGGCCTTGTCGAGCGGCACCTGATCGAAGCCGATTTGCTGCGCGCCCTTGCCCGCCACCTCTTCATACTTGATCGTCTTGATGCCGAGATGGCGCAGCGCGAGGCTGTCCATGTCGTGGCTGCGATGCGATTCGAGCACGTACGATTCGAGCAGCGTGTCATGCTCCACGCCGTTCAGCTCGATGCCGTAGTTCGCGAGCACCTGCTCGTCGTATTTCATGTGCTGGCCGACTTTCTTGTGCTTCTCGCTTTCGAGCCAGGGCTTCAGGCGTGCGAGCACATCGTCGAGCGGCAACTGGTCGGGTGCGTCCGGCCCGCGATGCGCGAGCGGCAAGTAGGCGGCCACGCCAGGCTCGGTCGAAAACGATATGCCAACGAGCTTCGCGACCATCGGGTCGAGCGCCGTGGTTTCGGTGTCGAACGCGGTGAGCTCCGCGGCTTCGATCTTCGCGAGCCATGCGTCGAACTGCGGCCACGTCTGGATCGTCTCGTAGTGGCGCGGCGCTTCCACGAAGAGCGCAGGCTGCACGTTCGCGTCTTTTTCGGGCGCATCGCCCTGGGTGGCGGCGGGCACGGTCTCGCTCTGCTGAGCCGCTTCGGTGATTTCACGCAGCCAGGTCTTGAAGCCGTGGCGCGCGAAGATGTCGCGCAGTTCTTCGCGCGCTTCAGGACGCGTCGCGAGCGACGCTTCGATCGACTCGAGATGCGGCTTGAGGTCACATGACCTTTCCACCGTGACGAGCTTTCTCGCCATCGGCAGAAACTCGAGCGCATCGCGCAGATAGCCGCCCACGGCGCCCTTGATTTCATCGGCATGGGCAATCACGCCGTCGAGCGAATCGTATTGCGTGAGCCACTTCACCGCCGTTTTCGGGCCGCACTTGTTCACGCCCGGCACATTGTCGACGGTGTCGCCGATGAGCGAGAGATAATCGATGATGCGCTCCGGCGGCACGCCGAACTTCGCGATCACGCCTTCGCGATCGAGCGTTTCATTCGTCATCGTGTTGATGAGCGTGACGTGGTCCGTCACGAGCTGCGCGAGGTCCTTGTCGCCCGTGGAAACGATGACCTTCATGCCCAGCTTCTCGGCCTGGCAGGCGAGCGTGCCGATCACGTCGTCGGCCTCGACGCCTTCGATCATCAGCAGCGGCCAGCCGAGCGCGCGCACCGCCGTGTGAATGGGCTCGATTTGCGCTGCGAGCGGCTCAGGCATGGAAGGCCGGTTGGCCTTGTACTCGGGATACCAGTCATCGCGGAACGTCTTGCCCTTTGCATCGAACACGCACGCGCTATACTCTGCCGTAACGTCCTTGCGCATGCGACGCAGCATGTTGATGATGCCGTATAACGCGCCGGTCGGTTCGCCGTCGGGACCGCGCAGATCGGGCATCGCATGGAAGGCGCGATAGAGATAGCTAGAACCGTCGACCAGAAGCAGGGTCTTACCTTCCAGCCGAGTCTGTAGCTGTAACTTTGTATCCACGCGTAGTTCTTCAGGCATTATGGACAAGAGAAAAGTGATTCCCAGTCTGCGTTCACTCGCAGATCAAGAGCGCGCGACGGCCAAGAAGGCGCGCGCATCGTGGCAAATGTTCACGATTATGGCAGAGTTTATCGAGGCGACCGAGTACCTGTCCGAGATCCGGCCAGCGGTCAGCATCTATGGCTCGGCACGCCTGAAACCGGACTCGAAGTACTATCAGCTCGCCAGCACCATCGCGCGAAAGGTGTCGGACGCGGGCTTCGCCGTGATCTCCGGCGGCGGCCCCGGCATCATGGAAGCAGCGAACCAGGGCGCGCATGGCGGCAAGTCGCCTTCCGTCGGCCTGAACATCGAGTTGCCGCACGAGCAGTCGGGCAACCAGTGGCAGGACATCTCGCTGCGTTTTCGCCATTTCTTCACGCGCAAGGTCACGTTCGTCAAGAACTCCGATGCCGTGATCGTGATGCCCGGCGGTTTCGGCACGCTCGACGAACTGGCTGAAGTGCTGACACTCATTCAGACGAAGAAATCGCGTCACGTACCGATCATTCTGGTGGGTGCCGAATTCTGGAAGGGTCTGCTCGACTGGTTCCGCTCGGCGCTCGTGCCGATGGGCCTCATCAATCCCGAAGACATGGACCTGATGCAGGTGATCGACGACCCGGACCAGGTGCTCGAAGCCGTCCTCAAGTTCTACGAAGATGCGGACACGGGCGAGGAGGCTGGCAAGGAACACCCGGCGCACCGCGACCGCGACTCCGACGAAGACCGGATGTTCTACCTCTGATGTTTTGCGCGAGGCGCAGCGTGCGGACGGCAGGTTTGTAGCGTTCACAGACCTCCGTACCGCATGCGCTTCTACGCCTGCGTCATCTCACGCGTTCTGCGGGTCTTCGGCAGGTCAGATTGCGCCTCTTGCGGCCGCCCCACCCCGCTAGCCATGCGAACGCGACTTCGCCTGCTCCTCCAGCCAGCGGCAAAACTGCGCGACCAGCGGCGCCTGCGCCACTTCGCGTCGCGCCACCCACCAGTAGCCGCGGGCATCGAGATGCGGCCCCGCGAGCGGCGTGACGAGCCGCCCCGACGCGAGTTCGTCGTCGAGCAGCGGCAGCGGGCCGAGCGCAACACCTAGACCATCCACGGCTGCCTGCAAGGCCAGATAGAAGTGATCGAACGATTGCTTCTTCCTGCATTTGGCTTTCACACCTGCGGCGGCCAGCCAGGTGCGCCACGCGTCGGGCCGGGTGTCCGAATGCAGCAGCACGTGGCGCGCGAGATCGCCCGGCTGATGGATCGGCGCGCGCTTGAGGAGCGCCGGACTGCATACCGGCAATTCCATCTCGTCGAGAAAATGCCCTGCCTCGCAGTCGGGCCAGTGAGCCGGGCCGCGCCGCACGGCCACGTCGAACCCTTCGAGCAACTCAACGGGTGCATTCGAAGTGGAAAGACGCAGCTCGACGTTGGGCGCGAGGCGCTGGAACTGCGAGAGCCGGGGCAACAGCCATTTCATTGCGAAGGTGGGCAGCGCATTGACGCGCAGCACGCGCACCGCGCCCGTATCGCGCAGCTGGTTGGTTGCGCGCACGATGTCGTCGAATGCCGATTGCACCGCGGCGAGGTAGCGCCGCCCATCCTCTGTCAGCGCGACCCGCTTGCCGTGCCGGTGAAACACCTGCACGCCGACCCACGCCTCGAGTGCCGCCACCTGGCGGCTGATGGCACCGTGAGTCACATTGAGTTCGCCCGCCGCGGCGGAGAAACTATTGTGGCGCGCCGCGGCTTCGAACGCTCGCAGCGCGGGAAAGGGTGGAAGTGAGCGTGCCATCCTTGTGAGTGTAGATCACAAGAGTACGTCATAAAAATCGTTTTGCGGCATGCACGTTTCGGCTTACCCTCGCAGCGTGCATTAGAGGTTTCCATTTCCATGAAAGACGCCATTTCCCCGCCAGCCCCTACCGGATTGGGCGCCGACGCCGCGCTCGCCACGCCCAGCGTGCGCGATCTGTTCTTCGGGTTTCTCGGTCTGGGGTTCACGTCGTTCGGCGGTGCGTTGCCGTTGGCGCGGCGCACCATCGTCGAGCAGCGCCGCTGGCTCAGCGCCGGCGAATTCACCGATCTGCTCGGCCTCTGCCAGTTTTTGCCGGGCGGCAACGTCATCAATCTCTCAGTTGCGCTCGGCATGCGGTTTCAAGGCTGGCGCGGCGCGCTCGCGGGCATCCTCGGGCTGATCGCGGGCCCGTCGCTGGTCGTGATCGGGCTTGGCGTGCTCTATGAGCGCACGCAACACGATCCCCACGTGCAGCATCTGTTCATGGGGCTCGCCGCAGCGGCCGCCGGCCTGCTGGTCTCCATGGCCGTGAAGATCATGCTGCCGCTGCGGCGCGACCCGGGCGCGGCCGTCGTCGCGGCACTCGGCTTCGTGGCGATCGCCGTGCTGCGCACGCCGCTCTTTCCCACCATGCTCGTGCTTACGCCTGTCGGCATCGCGCTCGCGTCCCGCGCAGCGCGCAAGGAAGGAGGCTCCCGATGAACGCCACACTCGTTGCGCTGGCAGCGATCTTCGGTCAACTTTCGCTGCTCGCGTTCGGCGGCGGCAATACGATCCTGCCCGAGATGCAGCGCCAGGTCGTCGAGGTGCACCACTGGATGCCGGCGAGCGAGTTCAGCGCGCTCTTCGCGCTCGCCCAGGCCGTCCCCGGGCCGAACATGATGGTCGTGACACTGGTGGGCTGGCACGTGGCCGGGTGGGCGGGCATGCTGGTCACTTCCATCGCGAAGTTCGGGCCGTCGTCACTCGTCACGATCGCCGTGCTGCATGCGTGGGACCGCTTCAAGGACCGCCCGTGGCGGCGCATCGCGCAAAAGGGCCTCGTGCCGGTGACGGCAGGACTCGTGGCCGCAAGCGCGGTGCTGATCGCCAGGGCATCCGATCCTTCGTGGATCGCGTGGGCGATCACGGGCGTGTGCGCCGTGCTCGCGTTGCGCACGAAGATTCATCCGCTGTGGCTGCTTGGTGCGGGGAGTTTGATCGGGCTGACGGGGTTTGGGCAGTAAACCCGAGCGCTGACCCGCTGCCTTTCCGACTTTCTCGCGGTAGCGTTCTTGCTGAAACGCCACTCCCGCAAAGCTGCGCAGCTTGCGCGCACAAGATCAGTTGCCGCCAATGGTTGACGGCTTCGTCATGATGCTCGAACACCGCCTTCGGAGTTTGCCACGGACGACACGCGGCGCCAGATTCGACGACTACGGCTGGTTGCGCTGGCTTATGCGTCTTGAGCCAGTCCTTCAGGGCAGCGTTCATGTGCGTCTGCCGCCCTTTACCTGTGGCCTCAAAGGCATCGAGCACATCGTCGTCGAAGCGAATCGTCGTGGCGGTCTTTCCAGATCAGCGCTCTTCGCCCATTCGTCGGTAATCTCCGGCGCGTCGTCCGGATCAACCCGGGTGGCGCGCGAGTTTGTTGCAGCGGCACCGGTCCCTAAAAGCCAGGAGGGGGCGGCAAGGGTAGGCTGGATGGAGGGGGTGGCAGCGATGGCGGGGACGGCGGCGACGGAGGCGAAGGCAGGGACGGAGGGGAAGGCAATGACGGCGGGGCAGGCAGCTTTGGCAACCCACCTACGGGGGGCTTGAGCATGCCGATAACGGATTTGAGCTTCTGGGCAATGGCCTCGGTGACCGCCTTTTTCGCTTCGTCCGCGAGCGCCTCGCACACGGCACGGATGATCTCGGCAGGAGTGACGCCGTTTGTGGTCGCGCCGACATTGGCGAGATGCAGCGTAGGCAGCGGAACCGTCAGCGCGACTCCGGGCAGGTGAATGTCAAGTGAGAGCGCGCCGCCCACGACGGTGAGGTCGCGGATGATGACCTTGCGCGCGTTGCTGCCGGCCTGGATGGCGGCCGGGGTGGCGGACCAGGATTGGGCTTTGTTCTTGATGGTCTCCAGGTTGCTGGTGGCGTTGGGACTTTGCGCCTCGTAAGTAATCTGCGGTGCGATGACTGTGGCGGAATCAACAATGACAGGGCCGCCGCCGGGAAGTGAGCCGCTCTCGACATGCAGCGCGATACGGTCCACCACTACGGCGTAGGGCGAAGAGAAACCAGTGGGGTTGCCCACGGTAAGTCCATCAAGGGCGCCCACGCCGGTTAAGGGCGAGAATTCGACACTGCCCACGAGCACCTGCGTCTGGGTCGCAAGCGCGCCTTCCGTCTCGATGGCGGATTTGATGGACGGTTCGAATCGGGCAAGCAGCGTCAACAGCGCAATAGCGGCTACGGCGAGCAGAGTGGCAACGGCGAGTCCGAGGGTTTTTCGCATGGTATTCGGTGACCCATGAAAGGCGGTGGCCCGTCCAGACACGCGGCCGTTTGATCAGCAGTCGCCAATAGTGGATTACCGGCCTGGAAATGGGAAAACGGGAAAGCAGTCTGAAGGGGCAAGCGGTTGAGCGCGAAGCTCGAGTCCGGCGACAGGTCCTTGCGACTTGCCAGCCGCAACGACCTCAGCTTGGGACTGTTGCAAACAGGTCACTCCGCCTGGACTTTCTTCGGCTTGGGCGGCGATTGCACCTTCGCGTACTGGAACTCAGGCGTTGCCTTCAGGGCGACCTTGGTGGCGCCCGACAGATATAGATTGTCGCCGCGCACGTCGAGCGCGGCGATGGGCACCGCTACGTCATGCGTGGCGACGCCGAGGAAGCCGCCTGTAGCGACGATGGCCGCCGAGACGGACCCGTCCGGGGCCACGATCAGATCTTTGACCGCGCCGATTTTTTCGCTCTGGTCGTTGTAGACCAATTTGCCGAGCACGCTCTTCTTTACGCTCCATCCCTGCAAAAGCACCTGGGACTGCTCAATAGTGACGCTCAGCGGTTGTGTGCCGGCAACCTGTGCGTGCGCATCGATACATGCTGCAAGTGCCACTACTACCAATACTGCCTTGTGCAAAGCCATGTCGTTCACTCTCGGTGGTTAGCATCGGGTTCTGGCACGTTCTTCGGACCCTCGGGGTGACGCCGGCCAATGCCCCTTCGCTACCGCGGGCGCTCGCTCAGTGCCAGTTGAAGGTCGGGACGGCGGGAGTCGCCTGGGTTAGCGAAACAGCGGCCCGGCGTGGCCTGGAACCTGTATGCCAGATCGTCGGGCGCCAGTTTATTCACTTGCCGTCGGCTTACAAGCCCCGTGGCGCCAACTCATAGTTCCCGTTTTGGCAACGTTGCCGGCCTACCTCGCGACAGGACCAACGACGCATGGTCGATGATCCATAAGCGCCAGGTTCCATCCACCTGGCCTCCGCGCTTGAGAAGGCCCATGATTGCGTCCGCAACTCGACTTGCTGACACAATCCATGAACCAGGATGACCTGAATTTTTTTGCCCTTGCGGGTGACGCGGGAGTACCGGCGGCAAGCGAAGCTTCGACCGTGCGGATAAGCAACGACTGATGGGTGCCTGCCTGCAACCGGGCGCATCGCCATCTGGCCTGGCTCGGAAGGCTGGGATGCCAGCCAGTTGCGCAAATGGCTTCAGCTGCGCGAACAGTAAATTGCCCCTGTGAAGGACTCAGTCACTTGATGGCCAGACGACCGCGCAATTGATCGCGCATTACGCGAAGACGAGAGAATGTAAACGTGTGTCGCCCCTGCCCAATCAAGCGCGCAAGTTAGACACCAACCTTCGAATTACACAACGCAAGATCTGGCGGAGCCACCAAAGCCCCGCCAGATGACGCTTCCTCACTGAAACGCCACCTCCGCAAAACTGCGCAGCTTCCGGCTATGGAGCTTGTGCAAACCGTTCGTGCGCAGGATCTCCATCGCCTTCACGCCGATCTGCAAATGCTGATCGACCTGCGCGCGATAGAACGAGTCGGCCATGCCCGGCAGTTTGAGCTCGCCGTGCAGCGGCTTGTCCGACACGCACAGCAAGGTGCCGTACGGCACACGAAAACGGAATCCGTTCGCGGCGATGGTCGCGCTTTCCATGTCGAGCGCGATCGCACGGCTTTGCGAGAGGCGCTGCACCGGCTCGCGATGATCGCGCAGCTCCCAGTTGCGGTTGTCGACGCTCGCCACGGTGCCCGTACGCATCACGCGCTTGAGTTCGACGCCTTCGAGCCTGGTGACTTCCGCCACCGCGCGTTCGAGCGCGAGCTGCACTTCCGCGAGCGCAGGAATCGGCACCCACAGCGGCAGGTCGGCATCGAGCACGTGATCCTCGCGCACATAACCGTGCGCGAGCACGTAGTCGCCGAGGCGCTGCGTGTTGCGCAAGCCCGCGCAGTGGCCCAGCATGATCCACGCATGCGGACGCAGCACGGCGATGTGATCGGTGATCGTCTTCGCATTCGACGGCCCCACGCCGATGTTGATCATCGTGATGCCGCTGCCGTCCGCGCGCTTGAGGTGATACGCCGGCATCTGGGGCAGCCGCGCCGGCGCCGTGCCCTCGTCGTCCTGTTCGCCGAGGTTCGCGTTATAGGTGACCACGTCGCCGGGCTCGACGAACGACGTGTATTCGCTGCGGTAATTGCGCAGGTCGGCGTCGTCCGTGTGCGCCATCATCGCGCGGCCGAGCTTCACGAACTCGTCGATATAAAACTGATAGTTCGTATAGAGCACGTAGTTCTGCACGTGCGTGGGCGACGTCGCCGTGTAGTGCTTGAGCCGATGCAGCGAAAAGTCCACGCGCGGCGCGGTGAAGAGCGCAAGCGGATGCGGCTCGCCCGGGTGCGGCTCATAGGTGCCGTTGACGATGCGGTCGTCGAGCTGCGCGAGATCGGGCGTATCGAACACGTCGCGCATGGCGAAGAGGCGATCGCGGTCGAGGTCGCCTTCGAGGTGAATGCCCTCGGCGAACGCGAAGTGCACGGGAATCGGCTGATCCGAAACGCCCACCTCGATACCCACGTGATGGTTCTTCGCGAGCAGGCGCAACTGCTCGCGATAGTAGTTGCCGAAAAGGTCGGGCCGCGTGACGGTGGTCTCGAACACGCCGGGGCCGGCCACGAAGCCATACGAGCGACGCGAATCGATATGGGTGTTGACGTCTGTGCGGATGCGCACGAACGGATAGCAGGCGCGCACGCGCCGGTCGAACGCCTCGCCACGGCGATAGCGCGCAAACGCGTCGCGCAGGAAAGACGTATTGGCTTCGTAGATGCTCGAGAGACGCGCCACGGCGTCGGCCGCGTCTTCGAAAGACTCGTCCTGGAAGTCGTGCGCCGGCGTCATGAGGGGCCGCAGGTAATCGTTGTTCATCTTCGTTCGCCTCTGGCGTGTGATGGAACCACCTTACCACGGAAGGTGCGACATTCTGAGTACTGCCCCCCGCCGTGCACGGGCTTTTGCGGCCCCGGCTGCGTGCAACCCGCGAGCGCCGCAAGCGGCCCGCCACGCGCGGGCCGCAGCGATGGCGCGACATGGGGCGCGGCGGCCGGATTTGCTAGAATTGAAGCATCCCAGCCTTGCATGTGGCCGGAGTCGCGGCTAAGCCCCCAGCTCTGGTCGACAGGAGAATCACAATGAAGTCGCACCTTCTTGCCGCCGTCGCGCTCACGCTCGCTTTCAGCGGGGTCGCCATGGCAGCGCCGGCCGACGACGCGAAGACCGCCGTCGAGGCACAATCCGCGCAGTCAGAAAATGAACGCGCGGGCCTGCCCGACCTGGCTGCGATCAACAACAAGCCGGCCGCGCGCGTCACCTCGAAGGTCGATATCAACGACGTCCCGCGCGAGCCCAGCTTTCACGAAGTGAGCCGGAACGGCACGGAAATCACCGAATACCGCGACAAGGGCAAGCCCGTCGAAATCAACGTGCATTCGAACTTCGGCACGCGCTACAGCATGAGCGCGAACCCCGACACCTCGCCGCAAGTGCGCAATAACGGCCAGGCCAGCACGCGCCTGCCGTCGATCAACCTGCATTACTGAGTCATTTGACCGCGCGCGCCCTTTTGGGGCATGCGCGCGGCTATGCCATGTGCGTCGCCCGGAAGCCGGGCCACCGCCATCGCGCCTGAGACGACCACGCTCTTGAGCCCCCGGGCATCACGACGCCGCGTTCGCCGACCGACCATTACCAATCAACCGACCTTCTTGCATGGCCGTCTTCACCGCTGTCACCGACAATGAGCTTGCCCAATGGCTGCGCGACTATGAACTCGGCGATGTCGTCGAATTCCGCGGCATCCAGTCAGGCATTGAAAACAGCAATTTCTTCCTGACGACGACGCGCGGCGAATACGTCCTGACGATCTTCGAAAAACTGACGGCGAAACAACTGCCGTTCTACCTCGACCTGATGCGGCACCTGGCCTCGCATGGCGTTCCGGTTCCGGACCCTATGCCGCGTAAGGACGGGGCACTGTTCGGCCTGCTGCACGGCAAGCCCGCGGCGATCGTCTCGAAGCTCGAAGGCGCGCCCGAACTCGCGCCCGGCGTGGAGCACTGCGCGGAGGTGGGCCAGATGCTCGCGCGCATGCACCTTGCGGGCCGCGACTTCCACGGCGACCAGCCGAATCTGCGCAGCCTGGCGTGGTGGGAGGAAACGGTGCCGACGGTGCTGCCCTTCCTCGACGAGCCCCAAAGCTCGCTGCTCACGAGCGAACTCGACCACCAGCGCGCGTTCTTCGCCTCGGCCGACTATGCGGCGCTGCCGGGCGGCGCCTGCCATTGCGACCTGTTCCGCGACAACGCCATGTTTGCGCATACGCACCCGGCGCCCGGCCACGAAGTGCGGCTAGGCGGCTTTTTCGACTTCTATTTCGCCGGCTGCGACAAGTGGCTCTTCGACGTAGCCGTGACGGTGAACGACTGGTGCGTCGATCTCCCCACGGGCAAGCTCGACACGGCGCGCGCCGACGCGCTGCTGCGCGCCTACCAGACCGTGCGCCCATTCACACCGGAGGAAGCGCGGCACTGGATGGACATGCTGCGCGCCGGTGCGTACCGCTTCTGGGTCTCGCGCCTGTATGATTTCCATCTGCCGCGCTCGGCCGAATTGCTCAAGCCTCACGACCCCGGCCACTTCGAGCGCATCCTGCGCGAGCGCCTCGCCGCCAGTGCCTCGGGCTCCCATCACGCATTGCCCCATCGCCCATGCAATTAATCGAAGTCCCCGCGAAAACGGGCTACGTCTGGTTCCGCCAGGGCATCTGGCTGTTCCGCCGCAATCCGCTCGCGTTCCTCACGCTGTTTTTCGCCTATCTGCTGGCGATGACGTTGATCTCCGCGGTTCCGGTCATCGGCGGCCTGCTGCCGTTGCTGTTCGTGCCCGGCGTGGCCGTCGGCTTCATGGCGGCATGCCGCGACACGATCGCGGGCAAGCCGGTGTTCCCGACCATCCTCATCGACGGCTTTCGCTCGTACGGCAGTACCGTGGCGAAGCAGCTCCTCTTGCTCGGCGGGATTTACGTGGTGGCGATGCTGCTGGTGCTCGCCGCGTCGGCGTTCGTAGACGGCGGCGCGCTGTTGCGGCTGATGACGATCGGCGGCACGCTTGACGCGGAGTCGCTCGAAAACACCGACGTGCCGCTCGCGGTGCTCGCTTCCCTGCTTTGCTACGTGCCGGTGTCGATGCTGTTCTGGTTCGCGCCCGTGCTCACGGCGTGGCACGACGTGCCGCCGGTGAAGGCCATGTTCTTCAGCATCGTGAGTTGCTGGCGCAACAAGGGCGCGTTCGTGGTGTTCGGCGCGCTGTGGTTCGCGGTTTCGACGGTCGTCTCGATCGGTCTGTCGGCGCTGCTGCGCGCGCTCGGCGCCGGCGAGTTCACGGTGGCGATCCTGATGCCCGCGCTCGTCATCGTCACGACGATGCTTTACTGCTCGTTCTACGCGACCTATCGCGGCTGTTTCGGGGTGCAGGAAAAGCAGCCCGCCGAAATGCCGGGTTCCGGCCGCTGAGCGGTGCGCTCGAGCGGGAGCGCAAAGGTTAAAGCAGCCCAAACGCAAAGCGGCGCCATAGGCGCCGCCCTCATCCTGCGCCCATTGGGGCGCCGCATTCCTGCTTAGCCGTAGTGGCTCATCCACGACGGATGACGCGTGGCCTTCTCCAGGTCGAGCTTGCGCATGCGGAACTCGAGGTCGTAAATGTCGACCGATTGCGCCAGATACGCTTCTTCGCGCTGCTGGCGGCGAGCTTCAGCGGTTTCGGTCAGGAACAGGAAAAGACGGCTGAGCAGGTACATGATTTGGCCCCTCTTGGCGGGCACGAGCCCGTAATCGAACGAGACCATTATAGGGGAAACCCTAATTCGGGTAAACCCCTATCTTGCCCTGATGCGTGCTCGATGAAACTCGTGCGTCGATTCGTCGCTGTAAGACTCGTCGATGGCCTCGCGGCGGTGTCTCTCGAAAAACTCCCAGAACAAGGCGCTCGCGTCCGGACCGGTCGACGAGTGGAACGGCACGGCATCGTCGCCCCCGCTCCAGGCGTGATCGAGATCCGCTACGCGACATAGCCGCACCACGCTCTCCCCGTCCAGTTCGTAATCCTGCTCGCGATAGCCGTCCTTGAAGGTCTCGTGCGACACGACACCCTGCCGTACGCCGCGCGCATCGGCCAGGCCGTTCAGGCGCAGCAGCTGCACGGCGAGTTGTTCCGCGTTCACGGGTGCGACCACGGAATCGGCATCGCCTTGAACGACGATCGCCGGCATGCCCGGGTGAATGCGCCCGGCCAGCACGCTTTCGACGAGTGCTACCGGATCCCGGTGAACGCCGCGCCGCATGACGTCGAGCGCGGAGACGCCCGAGCGCGCCTCTCCAAAAGCTGGGCCGGAATGCAATGCGATGGCTGCGAAGCGGCCGGGCGAGCGCAACGCCAGCAGCATCGCTAGCCCCGCTCCGGCAGACAAGCCCGCCACATAAACACGCGAACGGTCGAAGCCGTACGCGTTGACGAGCGCATCGACCAGCGAAACGACGGCCGCCGCTTCACCGCCGCCTGCCGCTTCGCGCGAGTCGTACCAATGCCAGCACTGGTGCGGGTGCGCGCGCTCGGTCTGCTCCGGATAGACCACCGCAAAACCGTGGCGGTCCGCGAGCAGGTTCATGCGCGTGCCCTCGGCGAACGAATCCATCGACTGCTTGCACCCGTGCAGCATCACGACAAGCGGCCTGCCTGCCGTCGACCGCGCCGGCGGCAGATAAAGCCCGTAGGGAATGGTGCGCCTCCCATGATGAGCATTGGCCGGCACGATGTGCTCCGCGCGGCGCCATTCGCCCGCGGCCCAGGCGGCTGCCCGCGGCCCCACTCGCGACTCGCGCAGCGGCGCGCCGGTGCGGGCCTGCGCGCCCTTGCGCGGCACGAATCGCTTTGCCGCCTCCTCGGCCGCGGCTTGAGCGGCTCGCCAGATGGCCTGGGGCTTGGGCGCATGGACGGCCTTCGTGCCCTTCAGGGCGTCGCGGGCAGTCCGGGACGGGATGGCGAGCAGACGTCGCATGCCACCTGCCCATAGCTTCGACAGATTTTTCGTCATCGATGCCTCATAAAAGGGTCGGACGGACTGCGACCGTGTGCCGCGATCCGTGCATTGTGCAATGCACAATAGCATCAAATGAACGAGATTGCAGATCGGTCCGGTTCGATTCCGGGAGGGGCGTCCCCGAAGTGCCATGCTTTCATTAATGCGACACAGCTATACTGAACGCATGTCTGACGCGTGTGTCGGCCGCCTCATCGGCTCGCGCGTTAAGTAGCTGTTATAGACCCTGCTAGCAGTGAGCTGCAGATCCTACAGTTCGGCGGCGCTGACTCATGCCAGATTTGCCCATTCACCTTTGGTACTCCATTACCAATCTCGGCGGCGCAGGCCTCACCCTGCCGCTCGCGCTGGCGATTGCGCTCTGGCTCGTCGTGGGCTATCCGTGGCGTATGGCGGCGAGCTGGGCCTTGCTGCTCGGCGTGGCAATCGGGCTGGTGACGTTGACGAAGATCGCCTTCCTCGGCTGGGGTGTGGGCGTGCGCGAACTCGATTTCACCGGCATCAGCGGGCACGCCATGCTCTCCACGGCCGTCTACCCGGTCGCGTTTTTCCTGATGCTCCAGGGAACCCCGTCGCTCCTGCGGGCCGCAGGCGTGGCCGCAGGACTCGCAGTGGGGCTCGCGGTCGCGCTCTCGCGCGTGGTGCTCGCCGCGCACTCGCCTTCCGAGGCCGTCACGGGCTGCATCGTCGGCGCGCTCACGGCGCTCGTCTTCGCGCGCTACTGGTGGCTGGCGCAGGCACAGCGTATTTCGGCGGCGGTCGTCGCGCTGAGCCTCGCGGCACTGACCGTCGCTTTGCACAATGTGCACGTGCCCACGCATCGCTGGGTCACCAACATCGCGCTGACGGTTTCGGGCCACGACCGTCCCTATGTGCGCGCGAAGTGGAAAGCCGGCCGCGCGAACCGCGCGCCGGTCGCACCTGTCTCGCAAACCCGCAACGGCCTGACGCCACCGGCGCAGCGCCACGCCTGAGGGCTGTACGCCAGCCGCGCCTCATCCCTGCGGCACCTCAGCCGGCCACACCTCAGCCGGCCGCACCTCAGCCGGCCGCACCTAGCCGGCCGCACCTAGCCGGCCGCACCTAGCCGGCCGCACCTCAGCCGGCCGCACCTAGCCGGCCGCTCCCAATAACACGCTCGAGGCCTTGAATACGGCCGTCGCCGCTGCCCCGGGGACGAGTCCGAGCGCGTCCACGCTCGCGTCGGTGACGATCGCCGCAATCACGGCGCCGCCCGGCAGGGCGAGCGTCACCTCGGCATTCACGGCGCCCCGCCGCACGACCTCCACCGTCCCGCTCAGCCGGTTGCGCGCCGAAAGCCGCGCCGCGTCCGCGGCACTGGAGACCAGCACGATGGAAGTCGCCTTCACGAGCGCGACCACTGGCGCACCCGCGGCAAGCCCGAGCGCTTCTGTGCTCTCGCGCGTGATCGTGGCGACGAGCGCCTCGCCGCCGGGCAGCGCGATGGACACCTCGTCGTTCACCGCGCCCCGAACGACGCCGGCGACGGTGCCAAAGAGCTGGTTGCGTGCGCTTGTGCGCATTGCGAAACGTCCGAGCATGGCCAGATCGCTCTCCAAGCCCCCGGCTGGCTCGCCTGTGCTATTCGTCGCACCCGTGTCGAGCACCCTCGCCGCACGCTCGAGAAAGCGTTGGTGCTCATGCTCGATGGCGCGAAACGTCTGGACGAGACGCAGCGCACGCGGCGTGAGCGACGTCCCGCCACCGCCCTTGCCGCCCGCCGCGCGCACCCCGAGCGCTTCGCCCGCGAGGTTGTTCATCGCGTCGACGGCGTCCCAGGCGCCCTTGTAGCTCATGCCGACGGCCTTCGCCGCGCCGGTGATCGATCCGGTCGCACGAATCGCTTCGAGCAACGCGATGCGCGAGGCGCCGCCAAGCATCTGCTGCCCGGACTGGAACCAGACCGAGCCGCCAAGGCCCAGTCCCGGCGCAGCGGGCAACGCGGCAGAACCGGCTTCGGCTTCGGCGTCGCCGGATCCGGTCGGAGGCAAATTCGAGTCAGCGGGAGCCATCATGCGCGGGCGTGAAAAACAACACGAAATGAGAGGAGAGTCCAACAACCCGTCGGCGATTATAGAGACGCGCCGCGAGCGCCGCGCGGCACCTTCGGCTCGTCCAGCTCGCGCAGCAGGCGCTCGCCTTCCCTCGCGGTGTAGCGCTTGACGGCTTCGCACCAGCCGCGCGCGAAGCCGAGCTGATAAGGCTCGGCCCCCATGCATTCGAGATAGCGCAAGGCCACTGCGGCGTCGTTCCCATCGCCGAGCACGCTTTGCAGCCGCGCAAGCGTGCGCGCGATCTCCACCCGTGTGCGGCGCGACGTGAGCGTGGCGAAGAACTCGATCGTGTAGCGCAGGTATTTCGCGTTGATGCGCGCGCGATGGCGGCTTGCCTCGTCGATGGCCGTGAGCTTTTGCGTGCTCATGAGTTGCTCGTAGTAGCGCTTGACGCGCTGCTTCGCGTGGCGGTGCAGCGAGCGGCCGGCGTCGCCCACATCGTCAGCTCGGCGCGCCAGTGGATCGAGCCACTGAAGCCACGCGAGCGCGACGAGCGCGTAGCGTTGCGAACCCAGCGCGTCGCGCAACCGCGCCCTGGCGGCGTGACGCTGCGCGTTCGCTTCGTCGCGTATCGCATTCCAGAGCCCCGGTTCGAGATCGGCGGCAGCGAGCGCGGGCAGTGTCGAGTCGACGAACACATCGCGGTCGCGTGCATCGCCGAGCAAGCCGCCGAGCCATTTGAGCTCCGGCTCGATGTCCTTTTCCCAGGTCTCGTCGCACCAGCGCGAGAAGATCCGCATGGCCGTGCGCAACCGCCGTTGCGCCACGCGCATCTGATGGATGAATTCGCCGTTGCTGCTGTCGCGCACGCCAGCGTCGTTGCCGAACCACTGCGCGCTGACGTTGCGCCCGATCGCGACGAGCGCGGCCTCGGCCGAAGCCGCCCCGGCGAGATCCACGGGTTCGGCCTTGACGGGCTCGGCGTCGCCGGTCGCGCTGCCGGCCGTGGCACGTTCGAGCGCATCGGTCAGGCGCACGAACGCCGGCAGCACACCGACCAGGTCGCGGGCGCAGGCAAAAAGCGCATCGATCACAGGCCGCCCGTCTTCGCCTTCCGGCCAGGGCGCGCTCACGCGCAATTCGTGCAGATCAGACGCAGGCGCAGACTTTCCAGGCACCCAATCGCGCGCCTCCTCTGGCGGGACAGGCGGCTCGTGCAAATCCTCGTCGAAGGTGAGCAACACGTCGACGCGATCGCGCGGCCATCGCCAGCGGCTGCGCGTGGCAACGAGCGCGGCCGACGGCGTTAGATCGTCCGCAACGCCGAGCGCCTCGCGAAACGGCTCCGGCGCGCCCTCGAAGAGCGAATCGGCGATGCCGGTCGCATCGAGCGGCGCCTCGAAGATCGGCGCAACCGCCGTGATCCCCGGCGTATGCACGCGCCGGCTCGATACGACCATGCGCCGCATGTCGCCGCGCGCCTCGACGGCCACGCGCCAGCCCAGGCGCGCCAGCGCGCCGCCGCGGTCGAAAGCGACGGTCGTCACGCATTCGCGCGCATCGGGCAGCGCCACGAGCGACGGCAACGCCGCGCACAGGCTGGCCGCCCGCTCCGAAGGCTTCGGGCTAGCCGGCGCCCCGGACGGTTCGGCGAGCGCTTTTGAACGTTTTCCATCCCGCTCGGCCGGGATCACGACATCCAGCACGATTTCCAGAACGCGAGCCATGAACACTCCAGGGTTCTTTGGGTAGGCGCTGAGGCTTAGAACGGTGCAAGCGGATGAGGGGCCACGTACGGCGACGACACGCCCGATGGTACACGCGACAAGGCACCGGCGCCCCAGGTAGCGCCCCTGACGCATCCGGGATCCGCTTTCCGATGTCTGATGACGGTCAAGACTGCCATGTCGAGACGGTGGAAAAATAATTACGTTCCATTTTTTCCTGTGTTGCACGCCTGTAAGGAGTATTGAGTGTTCCCAGAGTACAGAGATTTGATTTCGCGCCTCAAGGTTCAGGATGACCACTTCGCCCGGATCTTTCATCGCCACAACGAGCTCGACCAGCAGATAAAGAACATGGAAGCCGGCGTCGTGGCTTCGCATGGCATGGAAATCGAGCAGCTAAAAAAGGAAAAACTTCAGCTCAAGGATTCGCTGTACCTGATCCTCAGGAAAACGGCGGCAGCCTGAGCCCGCCGGCGTCCCGCGCGAGCCGTCTGCGGATCGGCGCGGGACATCGGCGGCCGGCATTTTCGCCGTGCCGCCGTCGCTCGTACCCGCGCGGTGTCAGCGCTCCGTTGCCACCGGGCTTTGCCGGCACTTGCTGCCAGGCTCTCCCATCCCCGCATCCGCCCATACCGCCATGCCCAAATCCATTCCCTGCCCAGCTCCCGGCGACAGCGGCCCCGCCGCACGGCTCCCGCTCGTCACGGCCCGCAGCGCCGAGCTGCGAACCGTCGACGACGCCGTCGAGTCCGCGAGCCAGGCCATCGCAGGCGCCGTCCATGATCTCGTCGCCCAAACTCGTACCCAGCAGACTCCGCCCACTGCGCTGCTCGACTCGATCGCCGCGTTGATGCAAGGCATGTCGCCGGACGAAGCCGCGCAACTGCGCAGTCTGATACTCGAAGGCAACCCGGCCGACTGGCGCAACTCGCGCACACGCCACCCCGACGAGGAACTGGCCGCCGGCTGGCGCGAAGGCGGCTATCCGTATCGCAACCTCATGTCACGGCGCGCTTATGAGCGGCAGAAGTATCGGCTCCAGGTGGAACTGCTCAAGCTTCAGGCGTGGGTGCGCGAAACCGGGCAGCGTGTCGTGATCCTGTTCGAGGGCCGCGATGCAGCGGGCAAGGGCGGCACGATCAAGCGATTCATGGAGCATCTGAACCCGCGCGGCGCGCGTGTCGTGGCGCTCGAAAAGCCCACGGAAGTCGAGCGCGGCCAGTGGTATTTCCAGCGCTACGTGCAGCATTTGCCCTCGGCCGGAGAGATCGTGCTGTTCGATCGGTCCTGGTACAACCGCGCAGGCGTCGAGCATGTGATGAACTTCTGCACACCTGACGAATATTCCGATTTCATGCGGCAGGTGCCCGAGTTCGAGCGCCAGTTGATTCGTAGCGGCATTCACTTGATCAAGTTCTGGTTTTCGGTGAGCCGTGCGGAGCAGCGTCGGCGCTTCAAGGAACGCAAGGTGCATCCGCTGAAGCAGTGGAAGCTGAGTCCGGTCGATCTCGCTTCGCTCGACAAGTGGGACGACTATACGCAGGCCAAAGAGGCCATGTTCTCGCAGACCGATACTGCCGACGCGCCCTGGACTGTGATTCGATCGGACTGCAAGAAGCGAGCGCGGATCAACGCCATGCGGTACGTGCTGCACAAGCTGCCTTATGCGAGTCGTGATGCGGACGCCTTGGGGGTGGTGGATCCGTTGCTGGTGAGTCGGGCCTTATAGGCGAGTCGCGGGGGCCCGGTTACGAAACAATGCAGGCGCACGCAAACATCGCACGATTGGATTTACGGTGTATAACCATTGCCATTGGGCCGGCATGGCGACGACGTACATCCCGCGTGGTCGCAGCGATAAGGTCGCAGGGCAATACGAAAGTAAACTTCCACACGAAGATTCGGATCGCATCGTCCATATTGCAGGACCACCGGTTTCCAATACTGGCTCAAGCGAAGTGCTGAGATTCGCGCAGACCCCGGTTCCGCCCGCTGGCCTGCTCCATCGTTCATGGAGGCGCACGATGAAACGCCGTGAAGTACTAGCTGTGCTGGCCGCAGGCGCAATTGCCGAGGTTTCCACCAGCGAAGCACTGGAGAGCGAGGCGCGGTACACCAATGAGATCGCGCTGCCCAAGCCCAACGTCGCCGGCAAGGTCTCCCTCGAAGAAGCCATCCAGCGGCGCAGGTCCGTACGCGCCTTCAGGCCAGACGCGCTTCCTGTCGAGACCGTCGGTCAGTTGCTGTGGGCAGGCCAGGGCGTCACCAGCGAAGACGGCAAGCGCGCAGCACCGTCGGCCGGCGCGTTGTACGCGCTCGAGCTTTACGCGGTGACCGCCGCCGAAGTGATGCACTACCTGCCTCATGGCCATCGGGGCGAAACACGGGCCACGTCCGATATGCGCCCCGAGTTGAGGGCCCTTGCACTTGGGCAAGCGTCCGTCGGGGCTGCGCCGCTCGTGATCGCGGTGGGCGCCGACCCTGGTCGGCTCACCCAGCGGTACGGCGCCAGGGCCAACGTCTACACCGACATCGAAGCCGGGCACGCCACGCAGAACATCCTGCTTCAGGCCGCTGCGCTCGGGCTTGCCGCCGTGCCTGTTGGCGCCGTTGACGGGCCCAAGGCAGCACGGGCGCTCGCTCTGCCTCACGGCCAAACCGTCGTCTATCTCATCCCGGTAGGCTTTGCGGCCTGACAAGGCATGCTGCTTTCTGGAATCAGTCCGGGCTACCCCACGTGAGGCAGCCGCAGACCCGTGCGTCAAGTCGCGTACTGCGCGATACCGTTGCCGAACGACCAGTTCTCCCGCGCCACGTCCACGAGATTCACAAACACGTCCTCTCGCCGGACACCCGGCTCGTGCGCCAGGTTGTCCGCGATCTGTGCGAACAGCGCCTTCTTCTGATCTTGTCCGCGCGTATTGCTCACGGCGATCTGAATCATGACCAGATCGTCACTGCGCTCGATCCCTAAGTAGTGCCGACCGAATACGAAGTTGTCGGCGTCATGCTCCGTCACGATCACGAAGATGTCGTCTTCAGGCGCCTTGAAGACCTCCATCAGCGCGCGATGAACGCCTTGCATCAGCGCTTTGCGGTACGGGGCGGGTTTGCCGGCGCGAACGGCGATACGGGTGAATGGCATGTCGAACTCCTGTGTGGTTTTGACATGACATCAGCTTAGGCGCGATCTATCATAACGAACAGATATAGATCTATATTTCATCCATTTCTGATGAAAATGAAACCGTTGGATCTCGATGGCGTGCGCGCCTTCGTCCTCGTTGCCGAACTTCGCAGCTTCACCCGCGCGGCCGACGTACTCCATACCACGCAGTCGGCCGTCAGCCTCAAGCTCAAACGCCTCGAAGCGCATCTCGGCAAGCAACTGCTCGAGCGCACGCCGCGTGTGGTGCGGCTCTCAGCCGACGGCCGCACGTTCCTAACCGCGGCTCGCGATCTCCTCGGGGCGCATGAACGCGCGCTCGGCGCACTTTCCCGTGACGAGCGGCGGCTCGCGCTGGGGCTCAGTGAGCATGTCGCCGATGCCAATCTGGCACGCCAGCTCGCCCAGCTTCGCAATCATGACCCGGGGCTCGTGATCGAACTGCATCTGGGGCTCTCGGCGCATTTGCTGGCGCAGTTCGACGAGCGTCGGCTGCAGGCGGTGATCGTCCGCCAGGAGGAAGAGGAGGCGGCGCGCGGCGACGCTCGCCGGCTCTTTGCCGAGCCGCTCGTCTGGCTCGCCCAGCCGCAATGGCAGTGGCAACCCGGCACGCCACTGCCGCTCGCGCTGCTCGCCGCGCCTTGCGCGGTGCGGACAGCGGCGCTCCGCTCGCTCGACGCCGCAGGCATCGCCTGGACAGAGGTGTTCGTGGGCGGTGGCGTCGCCGCGGTGGGCGCGGCGTTGGTCGCCGGTCTCGCGGTTTCGCCGCTCGCCCGGCGCGTTGCGCCGCGCGAACTCGTCGACGTGGGCACACGGCTCGGTTTGCCCGCGCTGCCGGCTTCGCAGGTCATGCTCCACTCGCGGGTGCGCGAGCCAAGGACTGCGGCGACGCTGCAATTGCTCGCTGCGGGGCTCGGCACCGGCTAGCAGGGCGCGGGACGCCAGGCGGTGCCGAGCCCCGGACCGGCGGTAGCTCGAATCGCCTGCATGGACGCCGCCGCGTGAACCCTGGGGCAGTCAAGCTTGCAATAATCCATATATGGACTAATATCTACTAAAAGTTCAATCTGGGACTCGACCACCATGCCACCCGCCACCGCTTCCGTCACCCCATCGCGCCGTCAGGGCGCCGAGCCTTCGTTGAGCGAAATGTCGGCGGCAGGGTTGAGGGCGTTTTTCAGGATCGCGCTCGCCTGGGACCTGAGCACCGACGAGCAGATTATTTTGCTCGGCTCGCCGGGCCGATCCACGTTCTTCAAGTGGAAACAGTCGCCGCAAACCGCCCGCCTCGGCCGCGACACACTCGAGCGCCTTTCGCTGCTGCTCGGCATCTACAAGGCTTTGCAGATTCTCCTCCCCCAGCCCGCCTCCGCCGACACCTGGATCAAGCGCCCCAACAGCGCGCCACCCTTCGGCGGCCGGCGCGCGCTCGACCGCATGCTGGCCGGCAACGTCAGCGACCTCGTGGCGGTGCGCCAGTATCTCGACGCCATGCGAGGCGGCTGGGCGTGACGCAAACGATCTGGCAGGACCGCTGGCGCAGCGCCCAGCTCACCTGGTCGCCCGCGTACCGCGTGATTCCCACGCGTTTTCCCGCCGTGAACCTGTTCGACCGCGTGGCTTCGGCGGAAGACTTCGAGGCGCTCTATGCGCTGGAAGCGCTCACCAACGACCGTCTGCGCACCGAAACCGGCGAACTGGACCTCGTGCCGCGCGAGGAGCGCCGCTTCGGCCCCGGCTATGGGCCGATCATGGCGGCGTTCACGCATCTGAATCCACAGGGCAGCCGTTTTTCCGACGGGACCTACGGCGTGTTTTACTGCGCGCGCTCGCGCGCCACCGCCGTCGCCGAAACGCGCTATCACTCGGCGCTTTTTCTCGCGGCCACGAATGAGCCGCCCATCCGCCAGCAAATGCGGCTTTATACGGTGATTGCGGATGGCAAAGTCATCGATCTGCGCGATGACCCCGCGCTGGATCCCGCCGTGCTCTCGCCCGACGACTACACGGCCGGCCAGGCACTGGGCCGCGCCGCCCGCGAGGCGCGCGCGCCGGGCATCGCGTATTCGTCTGTGCGCGACGCGGCCGGCGAATGTCTCGCCGCGCTCAGCACGACGCTGCTGCGCGCGTGCCATCACGCGGCGTATCTGGAATACAACTGGAACGGGCACACCATCGACATGGTGTTCGAGTTGAACAGAATCGTCTGACCGGAGCGGCAAAGAGGCGGCCGCAGAGTCACGAACCTCAGGGCAGCAAGATCGCGGCCGCGCCCTGCGCCAGCGCCTCGACCGTCGATACCGACCAGATGCGCGAGGTGAGCGCCTCGACCATGGTAAGGCGCCCCTCGGTGATGAAAGCCCCGGTGTCGATGAACACCTGCGAGCCGATCTGCCGCACTTCGCGCACGGGCGTATGTCCGCAGAACGTCAGCGAGAGCGCATGGCGCGCCGGGTCGCCCTTGCCGAGCACGAGATCGCGCCCCCAAAGCAGGCGTTCGCGCACATCGGGCTCGAACTGGCCGCTGTCGAGGGCGGCGTCGTCGCCGAAGAATTCCGCGTGAATCACATTGAAACGCTTCTCCCCATCGCCCACCACGCGCGCGAGCGGCAATTGGCGCAAGCGTTGCGCATAACGCACGAGCACCTCATCAGGGACGGTCTGCGCCCAGCCGCCGCCGATTCCGTACCAGCGATTGCGCGGCATGCGGCCTTCGGCCACGGCGCACAGCGCGTCTTCGTGGTTGCCGAGCACCGCATGGAACCACGGTTTGTCGAGCAGTGCGAGCGCCTGCTCACACTGCTCGCGATCGCCGCGGTCGACAAGATCGCCCACCGAGAACAGTCGGTCGCGCGAGGTGTCGAATTCGACCTCGCGCAAAAGATAGCGCAGCGCCTCCACGCAACCATGCAAATCGCCTACGACGAAGTCGCGACCTGCAAGGTTGGCGCGATGATGCTGAACGGGAGCGTCGGGTGTTTGCGTCATGGTTTCATCATAGCGCTGTGTGAGTGGGGCGTATGAGCGCCAAACATCGTAAGACCTGCGATTTCGCGGCGCGTCGAATGGCAGTGGCCGTGATCGTACGCAAGTGCCGTGCCCGAATCCTGGTTTGCGAAGGCTGTTCTGTCGAGCATCGTCGACCTCTTTCCCTTAGCTTTCGTCGTGGAATCCGACGCGGCCTCCCGGACGCCTCAAGCTCCGATGCCGCGCATGACTGCGCACCTCGACGCCCGGTCATACACGGTAGAATCGCCGCAACCCGAAGCCCGTCGCAAACTGCACGCCAGCATCCATTGCCCCCTTGCGCGGCACGCCAAACACCATGAACGTCATTCCACAGGTACTGCGCAACCGGCCGCATCTGATGATCGCCATCGCCGTAGGCATCATGCTCGGCGCGCTCTCGCCCCCCTCGATCCGCCCTTTGGCGCGCACCCTGCTCGGCTGGGACGCAACGGTGTGGACCTACCTCGTGCTGATGTGGTTCCACATGGCGTTCGCAAACGAAGAAAGCGTGCGCGCAAACGCCCGGCGCAACGACGAAAACGCGGTCACGGTTCTCGCTCTCATTTGTACGGCAACGGTCGCGAGCATCGTCGCCATCGTGCTCGAACTGGGCACGACGAAAGACCTCGGCACGGCCTCGAAAGTTCTGCATTCCGTGCTCACCGGCTTGACGCTCATCGGCGCGTGGTTTCTCATTCCCACCATTTTCACGCTGCATTACGCACGCCTCTATTACGGTTCCGATCCTGGCGAGCCGGCCCTCGCGTTTCCCGACGCGCATCTCACGCCGAATTACTGGGACTTCCTGTACTTCTCGTTCACCATCGCCTGCGCGTCGCAAACCGCCGATGTCGGCCTGCGCGGGCGCAGCGCGCGGCGCGGGGTGCTCGCGCAATCGATCCTGTCGTTCTATTTCAATGTTGCCGTGCTAGGGCTCTGCGTAAACATCGCCGCCAGCATGGTCGGCAGCTAGACTGACCGCAGTCTCGCTTCGCTGAAAGCATTCCGGCAATCGATGCCGGACGCTCCCCTCTCTGCCCGCTTTCACGCATTCGAGCGCCGCCGCTTGCATGGTTCGCGCGTGGGCATGTGCCTTGCTCGGCCACACCGGAAGTCGCCACGCGGCGCACGCGGTTTGGTTCCGGCCTGCTATTGCACTACTCTGAACAGCACGTGCCTGTCCACCACGCGCAGCGCGGCACGCTCCGGCAGCCCCCGGGCGGCGTGATCGCATTTCGGCTGAACCGTCCTGCATCCCCGTCGCCTGACGTACCTGGAATACGACCGATGGAACCTCCCCACGCCTATGCGCCGCGGATCTATTTCGTCCATTCCCTCCTTGTCGGACCACTCGAGGCGTGGCCGGCGCAGTTCGCCCGCGCGGCGTCGCTTGGCTTCGACCACGTCCTGATCGGCGCGCTGTTCGCAGCGGGCGCGGCGGGCGACGACCGCATCGTCGCCGATCATGCGCGTCTGAACGCGGCCTTCGCCAGCGCGCTTTCGGTAGACGACGCCGTACGCGAACTCGCTCGCGCGGCACAAACGCAGGGTGTCACGCTGCTCGCGGACCTCGTGCTCGACCGCGCCGCCGCCGACGGTGCCCTCTACACGGCGCACCCCGAATGGTTCCATCCTTTCGAGCCGGAAGACGCGCGGCTCGATCCGCGCCACGGCCATCGCGAAGCCAACGTCGCCTACGCGGATTTCGAGCGCGCGGCGGCGCCGCTCATCGCATGGTGGACGGCGCGCGCCATCGCGCTCGTCGAAGCCGGCATTGGCGGCTTTCGCATCGACTCGCCGCACCGCACGCCGCCGCATGTGCTGAGGTCGATTTTCGATGCGGTGCGCGCACGCTCGGCAACAACGCGCTGGCTCGCCGCAACGCCGGGGCTGCCTCGCGAAGCGATCACGCAGCTGGAAGGCGCGGGCTTCGACGCCACGTTCTCGTCCCTGCGCTGGTGGGACTTCTCGTCGAGCTGGCTCGTCGAGGAGCACGCTGCATTGCGCCGCGTGGGCTCGCCGATCACGTTTCCGGAGGCGCCCTATGGCGAGCGCTACCTGCACGACCAGGAAGGCGCAGCCGACGCGCGCGCCGTCGAGCGCGCCTATCGCCGCATGCTGCGCGCAGCGGCCGCGCTCGGCACCGGATGGCTGATGCCGATGGGCTTCGAATATGGCGTGGACGAAGCGATAGCGCATAGCGGCAACAGCGTGCAAGCCTGGGAAGCGGCGAAAGCGCGCGCACCGTTCGACCTGAGCGCCGACGTCGCGCACGTCAACGCGCTGCAACGCGAGACCTGGCCCCTGCAGACCAACGGCGAGCTGCGCGCGCTCAATGGTCCAGGCGCGAGCGTCGCGGCGCTCCTGCGCGGCGACCGCGCCGACTTGCGAGACGCTGGCGACGCCGTGCTCACGCTCGTCAATCCCGCGCTCGCCGCGGCGGTGCGCGTGGATCTCTCGCGCCTCCTCGACGGCGTGCCTGGCGGCTTCACGCGCTTCGCACCGCTCGACGCGGAAACGCTGCGCGGCGCGCGCATGCCCGCGACGCGCGACGCGAGCGCGATACCAGATGTCTTCACGCTGCCGGCGGGCGCATGCTGGATGTTTCGCGCGCTCGCGAGCCCGCCCGTGGTGCTCGCGCCGCCCGAGGACCGCGGGAAGTCAAGCACGAGCGGACACAAGAGCGTGAGCGACGCGATCGCCGCGCCGCGTATCGCGATCGAAAGCGCGACACCTTCTGTCGATCACGGACGCTTTGTCGCGAAGCGCACCGTGGGCGAACGTTGCGAAGTGCGCGCGGCTATCTTCGCCGAAGGCCACGACCGCATCGACGCCGCCGTGCTCTGGCGCGCCGCCGACGAAACTGCCTGGCACGAGTCGCCCATGACGCCCGTGCCGCCTGCGGGGACCGACTTGTGGGCGGGCCGCTTCCCGCTCGATCGCGTGGGGCGCTACGAATACGTGGTGATCGCATGGCGCGACGACTTCGCCTCGCTCGCCGAACATGTGCACAAGAAGCGTGCTGCGAACCAGGCCGTCGATCTGGAGATGGAAGAAGCGAGCCGCCTTTTCGCACTCGTGCTTGCAACCGCCGACACATCGGACGCCGACGGCGACACCGGCAAGCGCACCCGCGACACGCTCGACGCCATCGTCAAGCGCTTCATTGGTGCGGATACCGAAACACGTTGCGCGCTGCTCGCCGCGCCCTCCACGGCCGCCGCCGTGCGCGCGGCGCATCACCGCCCCTTCCTCTCGCGCGACGCGATCGTCAATCGCGTGGATGCGGAGCGCAGCGCCGCGCGCTTCGCGAGCTGGTACGAGATCTTCCCGCGCTCGATGAGCGACGACGAATCGCGCCACGGCACCTTCGACGACGTGATCGCCAAATTGCCGCGCATCCGCGAAATGGGCTTCGACGTCCTGTACTTTCCGCCGATCCACCCCATCGGTCTCGCGAATCGCAAGGGGCGCAACAACTCGCTCACGGCGCAGCCCGGCGACGTGGGTAGCCCATATGCGATCGGCGCGGCCGAAGGCGGCCACACCGCCGTGCATCCGCAACTGGGCACGCTCGACGACTTCCGCCGCATGCTCGCCGCGGCGCACGAACAAGGCCTCGAGATCGCGCTCGACTTCGCGATTCAATGCTCGCCCGACCATCCGTGGCTCAAGGCGCATCCGAACTGGTTCGCGTGGCGGCCCGACGGCACGCTGCGCTATGCCGAGAACCCACCGAAGAAGTATCAGGACATCGTGAACCCCGAGTTCTACGCGCACGACTCGAAACCCGCTCTGTGGCTCGCCTTGCGCGACGCGATCCTGTTCTGGGTGGACGCGGGCGTGCGCATTTTCCGCGTGGACAACCCGCACACGAAGCCGCTGCCATTCTGGGAATGGATGATCGCCGACGTGCGCGCGCGCCATCCCGACGTGATCTTCCTCTCCGAAGCCTTCACGCGGCCGCGCCTCATGTACCGGCTCGCCAAGCTCGGCTTCTCGCAGTCGTACACGTATTTCACGTGGCGCGAATCGAAGCGCGACTTTACCGACTACCTCACGGAGCTCACGCAAACCGAGGTGCGCGACTTCTATCGCCCGAACTTCTTCGTGAACACGCCCGACATCAATCCGCGCCACCTGCAAACCGGCGCACGTTCGAGCTTCCTGATCCGCGCGGCGCTAGCGGCAACGCTTTCGGGGCTCTGGGGCGTGTATTGCGGCTTCGAATTGTGCGAGGGGCGTGCGCTGCCCAACTCGGAAGAATATCTGGACTCCGAAAAATACCAGCTGCGCGCGTGGGACTGGCATCGGCCCGGCAACATCGTCGCGGAGATCGCCGCGCTCAACCGCATACGCCGCGCCAACCCGGCGCTGCACACGCATCTCGGCATCACGTTCCTCGATGCGCGCAACAACTCCATGCTCTGCTTCGAGAAGGCCACGCCCGCGCGCGACAACGTGATCGTCGTGGCGATCAATCTTGACGCCTTCAACGAACAGGGCGCCGACTTCGAACTCTCGTGGGCGACGTTCCAGCGCTGGCACCTCGACGACCATGCCACGCTCAACGTGGTCGACGAAATGACGGGCGAGCGCTTCGACTGGTACGGGCGCTGGCAGCATGCGCGGCTCGATCCGCATGCGCGGCCCTTCGCAATCTGGCGCATCGAGCCGGCGACTGGGCTGCCGCGCGAAGAACCCCCGCCCGAACACGCCGATGAGCACGCCGAAGCCCACATAGCAGGCCACCCCGAACTCGACGCGGACTTCCCGCCCGTAGGTGCGACATGAAACGCGACCCCGCTACGCACGAGCCTGTGGCAACCAACGTGCAGACCGTCACGCGCGACCCGACCGTGTCCGACCCGCAGCGCCGCGAAGAGCGCGCCACGCAACGACGCGGCAAGCCTTCGCTGCTCGGCGACGACCCGCTCTGGTACAAGGACGCGGTGATCTACCAGGTGCACGTGAAATCGTTCTTCGATGCGAACAACGATGGCGTGGGCGACTTTCCGGGCCTCCTCGCCAAGCTCGACTACATTGCGGGCCTTGGCGTGACGGCGATCTGGCTGCTGCCGTTCTATCCCTCGCCGCGCCGCGACGACGGCTATGACATCGCCGACTATCGCAACGTGCACCCCGACTACGGCCAGCTCGCCGACGTGCGCCGCTTCATCCAGGAAGCGCACGCGCGCGGCATTCGCGTGATCACCGAGCTCGTCATCAACCATACCTCGGACCAGCATCCGTGGTTCCAGCGCGCGCGCCGTGCAAAGCCCGGCTCGAATCATCGCAACTACTATGTGTGGTCCGATACCGACCAGAAGTACCAGGGCACGCGCATCATCTTCATCGACACGGAGCCGTCCAACTGGACGCACGACCCCATTGCGGGCGCGTACTACTGGCACCGCTTCTATTCGCACCAGCCCGACCTGAACTTCGACAATCCCGCCGTGCTGCGAGAAGTGCTGCAGGTCATGCGTTTCTGGCTCGACATGGGCATCGACGGGCTGCGCCTCGACGCCGTGCCCTATCTCGTGGAGCGCGAAGGCACGAACAACGAGAACCTGCCCGAGACGCACGCGATCCTCAAGCAGATTCGCGCGACCATCGACAAGCACTACCCGAACCGCATGCTGCTTGCCGAGGCGAACCAGTGGCCCGAAGACGTGCAGGAATACTTCGGCAAAGAAGACGAATGCCACATGGCGTTCCACTTCCCGCTCATGCCGCGCCTCTATATGGCGATCGCGAGCGAGGACCGCTTTCCGATCATCGACATCATGAAGCAGACGCCCGATCTGCCCGAACGCTGCCAGTGGGCGATCTTCCTGCGCAACCACGACGAGCTCACGCTCGAAATGGTCACGGACTCGGAGCGTGATTATCTCTGGAACACCTACGCGAGCGACCGCCGCGCGCGCCTGAACCTCGGCATTCGACGGCGGCTCGCGCCGCTCATGGAGCGCGACCGCCGCCGCATCGAGCTCATCAACTCGCTGCTGTTTTCCATGCCCGGCACGCCGGTGATCTACTACGGCGACGAGCTAGGCATGGGCGACAACATCCATCTGGGCGACCGCGACGGCGTGCGCACGCCGATGCAGTGGTCGTCGGACCGCAACGGCGGCTTCTCGCGCGCCGACCCTGAACAGCTCGTGCTGCCGCCGCTCATGGGCTCGCTCTACGGCTACGACGCGATCAACGTCGAAGCGCAAAGCCGCGACCCGCATTCGCTGCTCAACTGGACGCGGCGCATGCTCGCCACGCGCCGCGCGAAGCAGGCGTTCGGGCGCGGCTCGATCCGCTTCCTGCGGCCCGCGAACCGCAAGATCCTCGCGTACCTGCGCGAAATGCCCGGCGAAGCGCCCATTCTGTGCGTGGCGAACCTGTCGCGCGCGCCGCAGGCCGTCGAACTCGACCTCTCCGAATTCGCCGGGACGGCGCCCGTCGAAATGACGGCCGATTCCGTCTTCCCGGCCATCGGTCAGTTGCCCTATCTGCTGACCTTTCCGCCCTACGGCTTCCTGTGGTTCCTCCTGTGCCCCGGCAACCAGCGGCCTTCGTGGAGCCAGCCGACTTCGGAACAGCTGCCCGAATTCGTGACCGTGGTCATACGCGAAGGACAAACGGGTGCGACGCCCGAAAACGTGCGGCTGCTCGAATCGGAAGTGCTGCCTTCGTGGCTCTCGCGGCGGCGCTGGTTCGCTTCGAAGGACAAGCCGCTGCGCTCGGTGCGCCTCGCGGCGCTCACGACGATACATGGCGCGGGGTTTGCATTCACCGAGATCGAGGCGGAACTCGCGGATGGCACGAGCGAGCGCTACGTACTCCCGATCGCCATCACGTGGGGCGCCGAAATCACCACGCCGTTGCATATCCAGCTCGCGCTCTCGCGCGTGCGGCGCGGCCGCACCGTGGGCTATCTAACCGACGCCTTTTCGCTGCCTTGGTTCGCCTACGGCGTGCTGCGCAAGCTGCGCGAACACGCCGCGGTGCCCACGGTGCAACAGAGCACGATCCGCTTCGAGCCGACCGACCGGCTCGACGAACTGGACCTGGGCGAAGCGCCGGAAGTGCGCTGGCTCGCCGCCGAGCAGAGCAACAGCTCGCTCGTCATCGCGGAAGCACTCGTGCTCAAGATCGTGCGCCGGCTGATGGCGGGGGTGCACCCCGAAGCGGAAATGAGCCGCTACCTCACGAAGCTTGGCTACGCGAACACGGCGCCGCTCTATGGCGAAGTGGTGCGCGTCGATCCCGCGGGCGTGCCGCACACGCTCGTCATCGTTCAGGGCTTTATCGACAACCAGGGCAATGCCTGGGACTGGGCGCTCGATTACCTGCGCCGTACGATCGACGAACTCGCGCTCGCCATGAACGACGACACGAGCGTCGATCAGGCGCACGAAGAAGAGGCCGTGCAAGGCTACTGCTCGGTGATCGGCGCGATCGGCAAGCGGCTCGGCGAATTGCACGCGATGCTCGCGCGACCCACCGAAGACGAAGCGTTCGCCGCCGTCGCCGCCACGCCCGACGACGTCCGCGCCTGGATCGCCGATGCGAAGTCCATGCTCAACGAAGCGCTCGATATCGTCGCGCAGCATACGGGCAACGACGAACAGACGCTGGACGCCGATGCACGCGACCTCGCACGCGGCCTGATCGAGCGCCGCAAGGCGCTCGTCGCGAAGATCGACGAACTCGTGCCGCTCGATGCAAAGGCGGCGCGCATACGCATACACGGCGACTTCCATCTGGGTCAGGTGCTGCTTTCGCAGGGCGACGCGTATCTGATCGACTTCGAAGGCGAGCCCGCGAGAGCGCTCGAATACCGGCGCGCGAAGACCTCGCCGTTGCGCGACGTGGCGGGCCTGCTGCGCTCGCTCTCTTATGCGGGCGCCGCTGCGCAATCGACGCTCGAGAACGCGCCGCAGCCGGTCGTCGACCGCAAGCGCGCGCTGTTCGAGCGCTTCCGCGGCTACGCGGCCGAAGCGTTCCTGAGTCAATATCGCGCGGCCGTGGCCGAAGCGCCGCTCACGCTCGTGAGTGCGTCGCACGAACAGGCGCTGCTCGACCTGTTCCTGATCGAGAAGGCGGCCTACGAGATCCGCTACGAAGCGGCGAACCGCCCCGCGTGGCTCGCACTGCCGGTGCGCGGGCTCGCGGCGATCGCGGCGCGCGTGCTCGGCCTGGCCCCCACGCAGTCCCATTCCGGAGGAGGTGCCCATGGCTGACCGCGCGCCCCACGCCGGCCTGAATCCGCAGGATGCCGACGCGCTCGCCGGCGCACACCATTCCGATCCTTTCGCAGTGCTCGGGCTGCATTGGGTGGACGGCGCGCCCTATGTGCGCGCGTGGCTGCCGAACGCCGCAGGCGCGAGCGTGGTGGCGCGCGACCGCGCGCACACGCTCGGCGAGCTCGCGCTCGTGCACCCCGCGGGACTCTATGCAGGGCCGCTCGCGCAAGCCGTGCCCTACCGCCTCGTGATCGACTGGCATGGCGTCAGCCAGGAAATCGAGGACACCTATTCATTCGGTCCGCAGCTTTCAAGCGAAGCGCTGGTGCGCCTCGCCGACGGCGACCCCTACGCGGTGCTCGAATGCCTCGGTGCGCGCCCGCTCACCTGCGAGGGCGTGCCCGGCGTGCGCTTCGCCGTCTGGGCGCCGAATGCGAAACGCGTGTCCGTGGTGGGCGACTTCAATGCGTGG
Source organism: Paraburkholderia mimosarum LMG 23256 = NBRC 106338 (assembly GCF_000739815.1). GTDB lineage: Bacteria > Pseudomonadota > Gammaproteobacteria > Burkholderiales > Burkholderiaceae > Paraburkholderia > Paraburkholderia mimosarum. Next base: position 187,098 of record NZ_BBJJ01000001.1, on the reverse strand, counting down.
GACGGCCGTCGCCACCCCATGCGGCTGCGCCATGAGGCAGGTGTCTGGGAGCTCTTCATTCCGCGCGTGGCGGCGGGCGCGCGGTACAAGTATGAAATCCTCGGCGCGCGCGGCGCGGTGCTGCCGCTCAAGGCGGACCCCTGCGCGCAGCAGACGGAATGCCCGCCGGGCACGGCTTCGATCGTGGCGCCCGTCGAGGCCATCGAGCATTACGCGTGGCGCGATCACGACTGGCTGCAAACGCGCGTGCAACGGCAGAACGCGCGTGCCGCGATATCGGTGTACGAAGTGCACGCGCCTTCGTGGCTACCCACGCAGGGCGCCGACGCCCCCGCGCCGAACTGGGCCGCGCTCGCCGAACGCCTGATCCCCTACGCGCAGGGCATGGGCTTCACGCACCTCGAATTGCTGCCCGTGGCCGAGCATCCGTTTGGCGGCTCGTGGGGCTATCAACCGCTTGCGCAATTCGCGCCCACGGCGCGCCTCGGCTCCCCGGTGGACTTCGCGGCGTTCGTCGATCGCGCGCACGAAGCGGGCCTTGGCGTGATTCTCGACTGGGTGCCCGCGCATTTTCCGAACGACACGCACGGTCTCATCGATTTCGACGGCACCGCGCTCTACGAGCATGGCGATCCGCGCGAAGGTTATCACCCCGACTGGAACACGATGATCTACAACCTGGGACGCCGCGAGGTGAGCGCGTTCCTGATCGCATCGGGCCTTGCGTGGCTCTTGCGCTATCACGTGGATGCACTGCGCGTGGACGCCGTCGCCTCGATGCTCTATCGCGACTATTCGCGCGCGCAAGGCCAGTGGGTGCCCAATATCTACGGCGGCCGCGAGAATCTCGAATCGATCGCCTTTCTCAAGCGCCTCAATCACGAAACGCAATACGTGCCCCAGCGCCCCGGCGTCATCACCATTGCCGAGGAATCGACAGCATGGCCCGGCGTCACGGCGCGCCCCGAAGACGGCGGCCTCGGCTTCCAGTTCAAGTGGAACATGGGCTGGATGCACGACACGCTTCACTACATGCACGAAGACCCCGTTTACCGCCGCTATCACCATCATCTGATGACGTTCGCGATGGTCTACGCGTGGTCGGAACGTTTCGTGCTGCCGCTTTCGCACGACGAGGTGGTGCACGGCAAGGGGTCGCTGCTAGGCAAGATGCCCGGCGACCGCTGGCAGAAGTTCGCGAATCTGCGCGCCTACTTCGGCTTCATGTGGGCCCACCCCGGCAAGAAGCTGCTCTTCATGGGCGGCGAGTTCGGGCAAATGGCCGAGTTCGATCACGACGGCACGCCGCACTGGAACCTGCTCGACGACCCGCAGCACCGCGGCGTGCAAACGCTCGTGCGCGACCTGAACCGCCTCTACACGAGCGAGCCCGCGCTCTATACGCTCGACTCGGAGCCCGGCGGCTTCGAGTGGCTCGTTTCCGACGACACGGAAAACAGCGTGCTCGCATGGCGCCGCGTGGACGGCTCGGGCGGCGAGATCGTCGTGATCTGCAACTTCACGCCGGTGCCGCGCCACGGCTATCGCATCGGCATGCCGCAGCCCGGCCAGTGGGAAGAGGTGCTGAACACCGACGCCGAGGTCTACGGCGGCTCGAACATAGGCAACGGGGGGCTCGTCAACACCGAGAGCGTTGCGAGCCACGGCAAGCCGCAGTCGGCCGCGCTCGTTCTCCCGCCGCTCGGCACGCTGCTCCTGCGCCTGCGCCGCTAGCGGTGCGCAGCATCGAAATAATCAGGAATCCGATGCAAAACGAAGAACAACATGGGGAGCATCGTCATGGCGAATGGACCGCCTGATCGCCTGCTGCCCGGTGCTCCATGGCCGCTCGGGGCGACGTGGGACGGGCTCGGCACCAATTTCGCCGTGTTTTCGGCCCACGCCTGGCGCATCGAGTTGTGCCTCTTCGACCCGACCGGCCGCAAGGAACGCATCCGCTATACCCTGCCCGAATGCACCGACGAGGTGTGGCACGGCTATTTGCCCGGCGCCCATCCCGGCACCGTCTATGGCCTGCGCGCGCACGGCCCCTATCAGCCGCATCTGGGGCACCGCTTCAACCCGCACAAGCTGCTGCTCGACCCTTACGCGCGGCGGCTCATCGGCCAGTTCCGCTGGTCGGACACGCTCTACGGCTACCGCGCCCACTCGAACCGCGTGGACCTCTCGATCGACCGGCGCGACTCGGCGCCGGCCATGCCCAAGTGCGTGGTCGTCAACGACAACTTCGACTGGTCGCGCGACCGGCGGCCCAATACGCCGTGGGGCGACACCGTGATCTATGAAGCGCATCTGCGCGGACTCTCCATGCAGCGTTACGATTTGCGCACGCACATGCGGGGCACCTTCGCGGGGCTGGCCGCGCCGCGCTTCATCGAGCACCTGCACAAGCTCGGCGTGACGGCGATCGAGCTGTTGCCGGTGCACGCGTTTCTGACCGAGCGCTTTCTGCTCGATCGTGGTCTGCGCAACTACTGGGGCTATAACCCAGCGGCGTTCTTCGCGCCCGAACCCAGCTACCTGGTCGGCTACGACACCGACGAAATGCGCATCGCCGTGCGGCAGTTTCATGCGGCGGGTATCGAGGTCTTTCTCGACGTGGTCTACAACCACACCTGCGAAGGCGGCGAGATGGGCCCCACCGTCTCGTGGCGCGGCCTCGACAACGCCTGCTATTACCGCTGCGTGCCCGGCGACGAGCGCCACTTCATCAACGACACGGGCTGCGGCAACACGCTCGATCTTTCGCATCCGCGCGTGCTGCAGATGGTCGCCGATTCGCTGCGCCACTGGGCCACGTCATACGGTATCGACGGCTTTCGCTTCGACCTCGGCGTGACGCTCGGGCGCGAGCCCCCGGGCTTCGACCCGCACGGCGGCTTCTTCGACGTGCTGCGCCAGGACCCCGTGCTCTCGCAGTGCAAGCTGATTTCCGAACCGTGGGACGTGGGCCCCGGCGGCTACCAGCTTGGCAACCATCCGCCCGGCTTCTCCGAATGGAACGACCGCTTTCGCGACAGCGTGCGGCGCTACTGGCGGGGCGCGCCGGGCCAGCGCGCGGATCTCGCGGCGCGCCTCACCGGCAGCGCGGATCTGTTCGACAAGCGCAGGCGCCGGCCGTGGGCGTCGATCAACTTCATCACCTCGCACGACGGCTTCACGCTCGCCGACCTCGTTTCGTACGAGCGCAAGCACAACGAGGCCAACGGCGAAGAGAACCGCGACGGCCACAACGAGAACTGGAGCGCGAACTGGGGCGTGGAAGGCCCGACCGACGACCCCGCCATTCTCGCCACGCGCGCACGCGTGGCCCGCTCGATGATGGCCACGTTGTTGATCGCGCTCGGCACGCCCATGCTGCTCGCCGGCGACGAGGCGTGCCGCACGCAGCGCGGCAACAACAATGCGTACTGCCAGGACAACGATATGTCGTGGTTCGACTGGGCGCTCGCCGAAACGCCCCAGGGCAAGGCCATGACACGCTTCGTCGCGCGTGTCATCGCGCTGCGCCGCGAACATCCGCTGCTGCACGAAACGCGTTTTCTGTTCGGCGAGCGCGAGCTGATGCCCGGCGTGCACGACATCGACTGGTTCGACGAACGCGGCGAGCCGCTCTCGCCCGAGGCCTGGCATGACCACGAAGCCAGCGCCTTCACCATGCGGCGCGCAGGGGCGGGACTCCACGGTGAAATGGAAGTATTGTTGATGATGCTGAACGCTTCGCAAGGCGCCGTGACGTTCGCCGCGCCCGACCCGCGCATGGCATGGGAGGTGCTGCTCGATACGGCGCGCCCCGACGCGGCACCCTATGCCCTGCCCGACACGACGTACGAGCTGGCCGCGCGCGCGCTGGCCGTGCTATGCGCCCGGCCGGCGCGTGCCGGTACGCACCGGCCGCCGGGCGCTCGCAGCGACGCGAACGCGCCCGACCCGCGCCGCAACCCGGGCGCGCCCGGGTCGGGCCCGCTTGCGGGTCCGGATGAAGCCGCCGCAGGATGAGGGAAGGACGCCAAGGAACCCGCCATGTCCCCGCTTACGCATGATCCGCACGTCCGACATTACATGCATTGCCTGCCGTTCGGCGCGCAATTGATCGGCGCGGCGCACGCACAGCCGCATACGCGCTTTCGCTTCTGGGCACCGTCGTGCGAGGCGGTGCAGATCATGTTCGAGGACGCGCCGGACGCTCCTGCCCCCCTCGACATGACGCCGAGCGGCAACGGCTGGTTCGAGGCGCAGGCGCAGTGTGGCCCCGGTACCCTTTACCGCTACTGCATCGACGATCGGCAACGCGTACCGGACCCCGCATCGCGCTTTCAGCCGCAGGGCATACACGGCCCCAGTCAGGTGCTCGACCCGCGCGCATATGCCTGGCGGCACGCGCACTGGCAAGGACGGCCCTGGGAGGAGACCGTGCTCTACGAACTCCACGTGGGCGCGCTGGGCGGCTACACGGGCGTGGTGAAGCGCCTGCCCGCACTCGCGGAACTGGGCGTGACGGCCGTCGAACTCATGCCGCTCAATGACTATCCGGGCGAGCGCGGCTGGGGCTACGACGTCATACTGCCGTATGCGCCGCACGCGGCCTATGGCAGTCCTGACGAACTGAAAGCCCTCATCGACGCCGCGCACGGGCTGGGGCTGCAGATGTTCATCGACGTCGTCTATAACCACTTCGGTCCCGACGGCAACTGGCTCGGGCGCTATGCCAAGCCGTTTTTCCGCGAGGGCGTGAGGACGCCATGGGGCGACGCGCTCGACTTCGACCGCTTCGAAGTGCGCGACTTCTATTGCGACAACGCGCTTTACTGGCTCACGGAATATCGTTTCGACGGTCTGCGCATCGATGCCGCGCACGCGATCGGCAACACCAACTGGCTGCGCGAGCTCGCAGACCATGTGAAGGCGCGCGTGGAGCCGGGCCGCCAGGTGCACCTCGTGCTGGAAAACGAGCACAACGAAGCCAATCTGCTCGAATCGCATTTCAGCGCGCAATGGAACGACGACGCGCATCATTGCTTTCACGTGCTGCTGACCGGCGAATCGGAGGGCTACTATCGCGCGTTCAGCGATTCGCCGATCACGAAGCTCGCGCGCGTGCTTGGCGAAGGCTTCGCGTATCAGGGCGACCCGTCGCCCGTGCATGCGGGCCAGGCGCGCGGCGAGCCGAGCGCTCACCTGCCGCCCACCGCCTTCGTGATGTTTCTGCAGAACCACGACCAGATCGGCAATCGCGCGCTCGGCGAGCGGCTGCGCTCGCTGACCGACGACGACGCCCTGCGCGCGGCCACCGCGATGCTGCTGCTATCGCCGCAAATTCCGCTGCTCTTCATGGAAGAAGAGTACGGCTCGACGCAACCGTTCCAGTTCTTCACCGACTTCGCCGGCCCGCTCGCCGACGCCGTGCGCGAAGGCCGCCGCCGCGAATTCAAGGCGTTCAGCGCGTTCAGCGACGAAGCGAGCCGCACGCGCATTCCCGATCCGAACGCGCTGCAGACCTTCGTGAATTCGTCGCCGCCCGCCGATGCGCCGCTCGACGGCGAGCGGCTCGAATGGATGCACTTCTACAAATCGGCGCTGTGCGTGCGCGCGCATCTGCTGATGCCGCGCCTGCGCCACGCTCGCGCGCTCGGCGCGAGCGTGCTCGCCGACGACGCCCCGAACGGCCTCGCCGCGCTCGTCGCACGGTGGCGGCTCGACGACGGCGAAACACTCACGATCGCGTTGAACCTGGGCCGCGACGGCGTACGCCTCGATCCGCGGCCCGAAGGCATGGTGATCTTCGAGACGCCGCCGCGCGCGCGCGACTATGCGGACAAAGGCATGCTGCCGGAAAGCGCATGCATTGCGTGGCTGACCGGCGACGTACCCGAGTTCTCGGGCAAGCACGATGCGCGCGTCGTGCACCGCGAGGAGCCGTACGCATGAGCACGGGGCGCCGCAGCGATTCACTCGCGAAACTCGCCGCCCGCGCGGGCTTCGAAGTCGAATGGACCGACGCCCATGGCACCGTGCAGCACGTGCCCGATAGCACGCTCGCCAGCTTGCTCGAATGCGCAGGGCTGCCCTGCGCGAACGCCACGCAAATCCGCCAGAGCACGTCCGCGCTCAACGCGGAGCAGTCGGCGCGCCGCCTGCCGCCGCTCATCACCGCCGAATGCGAAAGCGCGATCGAACTGCCGCCTTCGGCCGTACGCGCGGGGAGCCACTACCGGATCGACCTCGAGAGCGGCGAGCATATCGAAGGCCGCTTCACCACGCCGCGCGGCGAGAGCGCCTTGCTCGCGCCGCTTTCGGAGCCCGGATATCACACGCTCACGGTCAACGATCATCGCCTGACGATTGCCGTTGCGCCGCCACACTGCCATACCGTCGCCGATGCCTGGCGCGCCCGCCACGGCGACAGCGGCCCGGTTCCGCCGCTCTGGGGACTCGCCGCCCAATTGTATGGACTCCGACGCAAAGGCGATGGCGGCATCGGCGACTATACGGCGCTCGCCACGCTCGCCAAAGAAAGCGCGCAACGCGGCGCGCAAGCGCTTGCGGTGAGTCCGACGCACGCGATGTTCAGCGCGGCGCCCGGTCACTTCAGCCCTTATGCGCCTTCGTCGCGGCTCTGGGTCAATGTCGCGCACATCGACCCCGCTGCGGTATTCGGCGCCAAGGCGGCACACGACGCGAGCGTGGCCGCGCATGCCGGTGACGCCTGGCGCGAACTCGAAGCGGCGCCGCTCGTCGACTGGCAGCGTGCCTTGCCGCTCAAGCTCCAGGTGTTGCGCGCACTGTTCGAGCGCTTCGACACGCAAGAGCGGCCGAGCGGTTCGCCGCTTGCCGCCGCCTTCGAGGCATTCTGCGCACAGGGTGGCGAGCCGCTCGAAGACCACGCGCGCTTCGAAGCGCTGCAGGAGACCATGCTGCGCGACCCCGGCGGCCCTCGCCACTGGCGCGACTGGCCCGAGCCGCTGCGCGACCCGCGCAGTCCCGATGTGGCGACGTTCGCAGAGGAGCATCGGCGCGAAGTCGATTTTCATCGCTTCCTGCAATGGCTCGCGGCGGAAGGACTCTCGAACGCGCAGCGCTGCGCGCGCGACGCCGGGATGGCGATCGGCCTCGTCGCCGATCTCGCCGTGGGCTGCGACGGCGCCGGCTCGCACGCATGGTCGCTGCCGCAGGACATGCTGCAACGCGTTTCCGTGGGCGCGCCGCCCGACATCTTCAACCAGGCCGGGCAAAGCTGGGGCCTCACCACGTTCTCGCCGCGCGCGATGCACAACAACGGCTTTCGCGCGTTCATCGACATGCTGCGCGCCGCGTTCGCCCACGCGGGCGGCGTGCGCATCGATCATATCCTCGGGCTGCGGCGTCTCTGGCTCGTGCCCGAAGGCGAAAGCGCGCGCCACGGAGCCTACCTGCGCTATCCGTTCGACGACCTCGTGCGGCTCATCGCGCTGGAGTCGTGGCGTCATCGCGCGATCGTGATCGGGGAAGACCTCGGCACCGTGCCGCCGGGCTTGCGCGAAAGGCTCGCCGCGCACGGCCTCTACGGCATCCGCGTGCTGTGGTTCGAGCATGACGGCAAGGGCTTCATCGCCCCCTCGCGCTGGGATCCGCACGGTGTCGCGACCACCACCACGCACGATCTCGCGACGGTCGCGGGCTGGTGGCGCGGCGCGGACATCGACTGGCGCAACCGCATCGGCCAGACACTGGCGCGTGCGGACGGCCGCGACCCCGTCGCGCTCGAACACGCGCGACGCGCGACCGATCGCCTCGCGCTCTGGCACGCGCTGCAGCAAAGCGGCTTCGCGCCGCCCGACGCCAACCCGCCGCCAGCCGACGATCCGCCTGTGAATGGCGCACTCGGCTACGTGGCGGCAACGAAGTGTCCGCTCGTCACCTGCCCGCTCGAAGACCTGCTCGCGTTGTCCGACCAGCCGAATCTGCCCGGCTCCATCGACGAGCATCCGAACTGGCGCCGCCGCCTCACGCTGCCCGTCGAATCACTGTTCGCCGATCCGGGCGTTGCGGCGCGCGTCGAGACCGTCGTTCGGGCACGCGAGGCCGTCGCGCGCACCCAGGCCGATGCCAGCGCAGCCGACACGGGCGCCGATACGCGCGACGCCAACCCAACCGCCAGCGGCGCGCCGGGCGCGCCCGAAACGAAGCCGACGCCATGACACATCCTCGCGCGACGCTGCGCCTGCAACTCCATCAGGGCTTCACTTTCGACGACGCGCTCGCGCAGCTCGACTACTTCGCCGCGCTCGGCGTGAGCCATCTCTATCTTTCGCCGCTCACGACTGCGCAGCCGGGCTCGATGCACGGCTATGACACCGTGGACTACGGCACGGTCAGCGCGGAACTGGGCGGCGAAGGCGCGCTGCGGCGCCTGGCCGCGAAAGTGCACGAGCGCGGCATGGGCATCGTTGCCGACTTCGTGCCCAATCACATGGGCGTGGGCGGCGCGCACAACGCATGGTGGCTCGACATCCTCGAATGGGGACGTCACAGCGCCTATGCGCGTCACTTCGACGTGGACTGGCACTCCCCGGACCCCGCGCTGCGCGGCAAGGTGCTGATGCCGTTTCTTGGCGCACAGTACGGCGAGGAACTCGCGGCGGGGCGCATCGAACTGAAGTTCGATCCTGTGGCCGCACGCTTTTACGTGCAGTACGGGCCGCACGTGTGCCCGATCTGCCCGACCGACTACGCCGTGCTGCTGCAATCCGCGAACCGCGCCGACCTCAATACGCTCGCCGGGCCGTTCCAGGGCCTCACGACACAGCCCGACGATCAGGCGCGCGCCGCCGCCGGGCGCGACGCGCTGCGCGCGTTCGTGGAAAGCGCCGGCACCGACCCGATCGATTTCGCTCTGGAATCCTACTCAACTGCGGACCCGGTGGCGCGCGACAGGCTGCATCGTCTCCTGGAGCGCCAGCACTTCCGTCTGGCCTGGTGGCGCACCGCCACCGACGAGATCAACTGGCGGCGCTTCTTCGACGTCACCACGCTCGCGGGCGTGCGAGTGGAGCGGCATGACGTGTTCGAGGCCGTGCACAAGCTCCTGTTCCGGCTCTACGCAGACGGCGTGATCGACGGCGTGCGCATCGACCATGTCGATGGCCTCGCCGATCCGCGCGAGTACTGCGAGCGGCTGCGGCAGCGGCTCGCCGCGCTGCGCGCCATGCCGCCTTTCATCGTGGTCGAGAAGATCCTCGCGCACGGTGAAACGCTGCGCGACGATTGGCCCGTGGAGGGTACGACGGGTTACGACTTCATGAACGACGTGGGCGCGTTGCTGCACGATCCCGCTGGCGCAGCCCCGCTCGCCGAAGCGTGGGCCGCGATTTCGGGCGACGACAGGCCGTTCCAGGACTATGCGCTCGACGCGCGCCGCGAGATGCTGGCCGCGTATCTTCCCGCCGAGCTGGACCATGTCACGCGCGCGCTCCATCGCATCGCACGCGAGCTGCCGGCCACGCGCGACACCACGTATGCATCCGTGCATCGCGTGGTCGCGCATCTGGCGATCTATTTCCCGATCTACCGGATCTATCCGGTCAATGGTCTGCGCAGCGCCCTCGACAACCGCTATTTCGACGTCGCGCTCGAAGCTGCGCGAAGGGCGTTGCCGCGCGCGAGCCTCGCGGCGCTCGGGCTCGTCGACGCCTGGCTCGGCGGCTCCGCACCCGAGGCGGCCGCCAGCGCCGGCAACAGCGGCGGCGGCGTGAAGGCGCCGCGCGCCGCGCAAGCGGGCGCTGGCAGCGCCCAGGCGAGCACCCAGTCGAACCCGCCGCTCAGCCATGCGCTGATCGCGCAGCGCACCGCGCTCGCGCTGTTCTCGCAGCTCACCGCGCCGCTCGCTGCAAAGGCGACGGAGGACACGGCGCTCTACCGCTACGGCCGCCTGCTCTCGCGCAACGAAGTGGGCGCGGATCCCGATGACTTCGCGCGCACGCCGCACGACTTTCATGTGGCGAACCGGGGGCGCCAGCGGCGCCCGTTCGGCCTGCTCGCCACGGCCACGCACGATCACAAGCGCGGCGAGGACGTGCGTGCGCGCCTTGCGGTGCTGAGCGAAATCGCGGGCGACTGGAGCGCCACGCTACGCGCCTGGTCGACGCTGAACCAGACGCATCGCCGCAACGAAGGCGCCGCGGGCACGCTCTGGTCGCCGGGGCCGACGGTCGAGGCGATGCTCTATCAAACGCTGGTCGGCTGCTGGCCGCCCGACCTGGACCCCGGCGACGAAGCGGGCGTGCATGCGCTCGCGGAACGCGTCGCGCAGTGGCTGTTGAAAGCGCTGCGAGAAGCGAAGCTGCGCACCAACTGGCTCTCGCCCGACGAACAATATGAGTCGGAGTGCCAGGCATTTCTCTTCGATATCCTGGCACCGCAGCGGCGCGACGGCTTCCTTCAGGCGCTCGCCGGATTCGTCGCGCGCGTGGCGCCCGCGGGCGCGGTCAATTCCCTGCTGCAAACGGTGCTGCGGCTCACCTCGCCCGGCATACCGGATCTCTATCAGGGCACCGAACTATGGGATTTCAGCCTCGTCGATCCGGACAACCGGCGGCCCGTCGATTACGCGTCCCGCGCTGCCGCGCTCGACGATCGAGCGCCCGCCGCAAAGCTCGAGGAATGGCGCAACGCGCAAGTGAAGCTGGCCACTGTGCGGCGCCTGCTCGCAGTGCGCGAGCGCGCGCCGGAACTGCTGCGCGAAGGCGAGTATCTGCCGCTCACGGCGAACGGCGCACAGGCTGCGCATGTGATCGCGTTCGCGCGCCGTCATGGCAACGCGTGGGCGATCGTGATCGGCACGCACCTCGCTGCCGGCCTGCTGGACGGCGACACGCCGCTCGTCGCGACCGAGCGCTGGGAAGATACGGCGGTCGAGTTGCCGAAGGGTCTTGCCGAGGCATCGCTTCACGACTGGCTCAGCGAGATCACGCATACGGTCGGCAACGGCAACGCGCTCGCGTTGCGCGACATCTTGAAGGCGATGCCCGTGGCCGTGCTCTGCACGCTCACGCGCGGCTAGCACCACACTCGGGGCACGCTCAGCCGCCCTCGTCCTCGAGATCTTTCGGGTACACGCGCACGAGCACGATGCGCGGCCCTTTCATCTTCTTCACGACGACGTCGAAGCGGTCGAACGCCACGCGCTGCCCTTCGGCAGGCAGATCGTTGAGCGCGTGAATCACGAGGCCCCCCACCGATTCCGCGCGCCCCTCGTCGATGTCGATGCCGAGGGCCTGCTCCAGCGACACCACGGGCAGACTGCCGCGGCCCATCAGCGTGCCGTCGTCCATGCGGGTCCAGTCGGTGTCGGCCTGGTGGAACTCGTCGTGAATCTGGCCGACGAGCGCGCCGAGCAAATTGTCGAGCGTGAGAAAGCCCGCCGGGCGCGCGCCCTTGTGCCCCACGAGCGCGAAATGCGGCGCGCCCTTGCGGAAGCGCCGGAACAGTGCCAGCGCGGGCGTATCGGGCCGCACGTATTGCACGGGACGCACGAACTTGCCGAGATCGTCGAGCGCATTGCCCGCCTCGCGCGCGAGCAGCAAATCCTTCAGATGGATGAGGCCCGCCACGCGCTCGCCCGAGGCATCTTCGAACAGCGGGTAGCGGCTGAAGCGGTGGCGCGCCACGATCTGCATGTTCTCGCGCAGCGACAGGTCGCGGCGCAGGCCCACCATCTCATGCGTGGGCCGCATGAGGTCCGAAATGGTGAGACGCGAGAAGTCGAGCGAATGGGCGAGCGTGTTCCATTCGTCGGCGCTATAGGCGTTCGCGGCAAGCGCGGGGCGCCGCGGCTGCGCGCCGGTTGCGCCGGTCGAACCATTCGCGCCGTGTGTGCCGTTTGCGCCGTTGCCGCCGTACTGCGCCTGCAGGGCGTCCACCGCCTCCGCCTCGGCCTCGGCGGCGGCGCGACGGCTGCGCAGGATCAGCTTGAGTTCGTCGGTCGAATAATGCGTGTCGTGGCCGTGTTCGGACGACAGGCCCGCGAGGCGCAGCACAGCGTTCGCGCTCGAATTGAGCATCCAGATCGCCGGATACATGGTCCAGTAGAAGCCATAGAGCGGCATGGCCGCCCACAGCGAAATCTTCTCGGCCTGGCGAATAGCCAGTGACTTCGGCGCAAGCTCGCCCACCACGATGTGCAGGAACGAGATGACCGTGAACGCGAACACCAGCGAAACAGCGTGCACCAGCTGCGCCGATTGCACGCCGAACCACTCGAAGACTGGCGCGAGCAACTGCGCGAAAGCCGGCTCGCCGATCCAGCCAAGACCGAGCGAGGCGAGCGTGATGCCGAGCTGGCAGGCCGAAAGATAGGCGTCGAGCTGGCCATGGACTTTGGCGAGCAGCCGGCCGCGCAAGCCATGCTGATGCGCGAGGCTCTGCACGCGCGTGGCGCGCAGCTTGACGAGGCCGAATTCGGCCGCGACGAAGAAACCGTTGAGGGCAACGAGCAGAAACGCCCCGACGAGGGCGAGAAGCTGGATCAAGACAAAAGGCTCCGAAAGACGAAGCGCTCAGTATAAGGGGTGCAAGCTGAATGAAAGGCGCCGAAAGACGGCGACGCGTTGCCCGCGCGCCGCCAGCGTGCATTCATGCACCGTTGAGCGGCACATTCAGCGCAAGCGTGACAGCCTCGCCCTCACCCAGCACGGAAGGCGCTTCGAAGCGGCCACCATGCGCCTCGGCCACGCGCTGGCACAGCGCCAGCACCCAGGCGTAGCGCCCCGCTTCCTGCTGCTCGCTCGCCTGGGCGCGCGCGAACCGCTCCAGCACGTGCGCCAGCGTTTCGTCGGTGAGCAGCCGGGGCGAGGCTTGCCATTTCACGGCGAACTGCGCCGCAGTCGCCGTCGCGCCCGCCGTGAGCGCCACGCTCGCGCCCTGCGGGCTCGTTTCCGCCGCGAAGACCAGCATCAACCACAGCGCCTGTGCGATGCGCTCGCGGTCGCCGTCGAGCATCGCCGCGCCGGTCGCGTCCTCCACCTCGAAGCTCACGCCTCGGGCGTCGCCCAGCGCGATGCGGGCATCGTCGGCGGCTTCGGGGATCAGCACGGTGGGCTCGAACGGCGCGCGCGCGATGCGCAGCTTGCGCGTTTCTGCACGTGTGGTATCGACGAGCGTTTCGATCAGCTGAACCTGCTGCTCCACCCCCGTGCGAATGCCGCCCAGCGCGCGCTGGGCGGCCGTGTCGGCGTTGTCGATCTTGCGTTCGAGCACATAGGCCCAGCTATGGATCGCGTTGAGCGGGCTGCGCAGATCGTGCGAGACGCGCGACAGCACCTGATCGCGCATGAAAAGCGCTACCTCGGCGCACAGACGCGCCGTGCGTTCGGTACGGGTTTGCGAAAGCGACACCATCGGATTCCTCGTGTTTCGCCTCTAGCCAGGCGAGCGGTCCTCATTATAGGCAGGGGTAGGCCGCATTCCCCGTGCCTGAAGCGGGCCTATACGCCATGTCCTGCAAAGCGCCTACAATAGCGTGCTAATTTCATCCGAATCAGGAGTTTTCCATGTCTAGCGTGACCACCGCATCCGGCCTCAAGTACGAGGACCTGACCGAAGGCACCGGCGCCGAAGCGAAGGCCGGCCAGAGCGTCACCGTGCACTACACCGGCTGGCTCACGGACGGCCAGAAGTTCGATTCGAGCAAGGACCGCAACGATCCGTTCGCCTTCGTGCTCGGCGGCGGCATGGTCATCAAGGGCTGGGACGAAGGCGTGCAGGGCATGAAGGTGGGCGGCGTGCGCAAGCTCACGATCCCGCCGCAACTGGGCTACGGCGTGCGCGGCGCGGGCGGCGTGATTCCGCCGAATGCCACGCTCGTGTTCGAAGTCGAGTTGCTCGCCGTTTGAGGGCGCCCGGCGCGCTTGCCTGCTCTGCAGCCATAACGTTCATGACGACTCCCCATCAGCACACGCCCATCAATGCGCCGGGCGTCGAGTTGCGCCGCTATGGCACGATAGAGGCAACCGATCTGCACGATTTTCACCAGATCGTGCTCGGCCTCGACGGCGAGATGGAGATGACCGTGAACGGCCTGGGCGAGCGTATCGACCGCTGTTCCGCGTGGCTCATTCCGGCGGGCGCGCGGCACGACTATTCGGGCATCGGCGATAACCGGCAGCTCGTGCTCGATCTGCCCGCCGCGACGCTCGCGGTACCCGAACGGCTTTTCGACACCGCGCGCGCCGTGCGCCTCGACCCGGCGCTCACGGAGGTCGTGCGCCAGATCGCGCAGCGCGCCGCGACGGCACCGCCCCAGAACAGCGCCGACCTGCGCGCGCGCCGCTTCCACTGGGACACCTCGACGCGCCTGTGCGCGGCATTTCTCGCGCAAACCGGTATCGCCACGGACGCGGAATTCGGCGCGGCGGCCGGCCTCGATTTCGCGCGCATCGACCGCTGGTTGCGCGCGCATCTCGGGGAGCCGCTGCGCATCGCCGATCTTGCCGCGCATTGCGGCTTCGGCATGCGGCGCTTTCATCAGCTTTTTATCGAAGCGTTCGGCGAGACACCGCATCGCTATCTGCAGCGGCTGCGCCTCGACACTGCGCTCGCGCTGCTCGCCGAACCGCGCGCCTCGCTCACCGACATCGCGCTCGAAGTGGGCTTCGGCGACCAGAGCGCATTCACGCACGCGTTCACGCGCCGCTTCGGGCTCGCGCCGGGACAGTGGCGGGCGTTGCCGCCGCACTGAGCGCATCGGACCTGCATGATCCTGCGTTGATCCCGTATTGGTCCTGCATTGATCCCGACAGGCACGCGTTGCACGTGCCGCTCGCCTCATTCGTCGAAGCGATATTCCCACTGCGCGCTTGCGCCCACCGCCACGCGTTCGCCCGCGCCCGTCACGACCATGGCGTTCTGGCCGAACGTGAGGCCGCCGTTCACGCGCGGGTCGGCGCGAAACACGGCTAACGTGTCGAGCGGTTCGGCGGGCCACTGCGCGTCGCGCTCGCCCGTTTGCTGATCGATCGTCGTGATCGGGCAGCGCGCGCAGGGCTTCACGAAGCGCAGGACGATCTCTGAGCCGCCATTTGCGGATTCGATGGCGAGCGTGTCGATGAAATCTTCTTCGAATGCCTCGCCGACGTCGCCGACGACGATGTTCGGACGAAAGCGCGTCATCGGCACGGGCGGCGCGCCCTTCGCCGCGAGGCGCTCGTTGAGTTCGGCGAGCGACGCCTCGCTCGTGACAAGAATCGGAAAGCCGTCGGCGAATTGCGTGGGTACGTCCTCGCCATTCGTCCACTTCTTGCTCGCGAGACGCTTCACGTCGTGCGCGAACCGCAAGAGGCGCACCGGCACGCCGATCGCCTGCGTGAACCACTGCGCCGCGTGATCGCCTTCGTCGAGCGCCTCGAAGGCGTCGTCCCAGACCGAGGCCGGCACACGCGCCTCATTGCCGCGCGGCGTGAACGGCAGATGGAGCGCTTCACTCATGCCCACCATCGTGAGGCGCACGCCGTCTTCGACGAACGCCGGCACGATGCGCGCCATCGCCGCATATTCGCGCTGCGAAACGAACCGGCCGGCTTCATCGACGACCATCCAGTGGCGGTCCCACTCGATGCCGCTCAGGCCGAGCTGCGCATGTTCGAGCGCGATTGCACCGCATGATTTCACGGGATAGACGAACAACGCACGAACCGTGGCCATAGCGGACGATATTCCCCGAGCGGGTTACTCCACCGAGAGTTGCAGGTGCAACTGCGAACGCGCGCCGCCGTCCATCGCGTCGCTCGCGGCGTCGCGGTCCGACTGCGCCTGGGGCGCGAGGCGCGCCGTCTCGATGTTGTCGAGGTAAGTGCTCGTGATGTCGCCGGTGATGTAGTCGCCGTCGAAGCACGATGCCTCGAAGTCCTTCAGCTCGGGGTTGATGTCGCGCACCGCCTGCTTGAGCGACTCCACGTCCTGGTACACGAGGTAATCCGCGCCGATGATGCGCGCAACTTCCTCGTCCGTGCGGCCGTGCGCCACGAGCTCGCCGCGCGTGGGCATGTCGATGCCGTAGACGTTCGGGTACTTCACGGGCGGCGCCGCCGAAGCGAAGATCACCTTGGTCGCGCCGGCGTCGCGCGCCATCTGCACGATTTCCTGCGAGGTGGTGCCGCGCACGATCGAATCGTCAATGATCAGCACGTTCTTGCCCTTGAACTCGATGCCCATGGCGTTGAGCTTCTGGCGCACCGACTTCTTGCGCATGGCCTGGCCGGGCATGATGAAGGTGCGGCCCACATAGCGGTTCTTGAAGAAGCCTTCGCGATATTCCACGCCGAGCTTGTTCGCCACCTGCATCGCCGCGGGGCGCGACGAATCGGGAATCGGCATGACCACGTCGATCTTCACGTCGGGCAGCTCGCGCTTGATCTTCTCGGCGAGATAGTCGCCCATGCGCAGGCGCGCGTTGTACACGGGCACGCCGTCGAGCACCGAGTCCGGACGCGCGAGGTACACGAGTTCGAAGATGCAGGGATTCAGCGTCGGCGCCGTGGCGCACTGCTGCGAGTGGAAGTTCCCTTCGAAGTCGATGAACACCGCTTCACCGGGGCGCACGTCGCGCACGAATTCGAAGCCGATGCCTTCGAGCGCCACCGACTCCGATGCAACCATCCACTCGGTGCCTTCCGGCGTCTCGATCTTGCCGACGCACAGCGGGCGAATGCCGAACGGGTCGCGGAACGCGAGCAGGCCGTAGCCGGCGATCAGCGAGACGATGGCGTAGGAGCCGCGCAGGCGGCGGTGCACGCCCGCAACCGCCTTGAAGAGCGCCGATGGATCGAGTTCGAGGCCCGAGGTCGCGAGCTGCACTTCGTGCGCGAGCACGTTGAGCAGCACTTCGGTATCGGAATGTGTGTTGATGTGGCGGCGGTCCACACGGAACATCTCGTCCTTCAACTGTTGCCAGTTCGTGAGATTGCCGTTGTGAGCGAGGACGATGCCGAACGGCGCGTTCACGTAGAACGGCTGGGCTTCTTCTTCGCTCGACGCCGAGCCGGCCGTCGGGTAGCGCACCTGGCCGATGCCGCTGGTGCCGGGGAGGCTGCGCATGTTGCGCGTGCGGAACACGTCGCGCACCATGCCGTTGGCCTTGTGCATATGGAACGTGCTGCCGTTCGCGGTGGCGATGCCGGCCGCGTCCTGACCGCGGTGCTGGAGCAGCAGCAGCGCGTCATAGAGGAGCTGGTTGACGGGAGAGCGGGAAACTACGCCTACGATGCCGCACATGGCAGGTCCTTCAAAAAAGCGAAATCGGTAGCGGCTCGCCCGGGTTCTTCAACACCGGCCGGACGCCGCAAATGGGGCAGTGTTACCGGCAAACGCCACCTGCATCGCGCCGATCAGTTTCTGATCAGACGTGAACGTAGGTCGCGAGCGCCTCGGGCAACAGCGGTTTCAGTTCGAGCACGCCCTGCACGGCATAGGGCCGCAGCAGCGCGTGGCGCCAGAAGTCCTGCTGGGGCAGCTCGGTCAGCCCGCCGAGGACGACGAGGATCAGCACCAGCACGACGCCTCGCACGACGCCGAACATCATCCCGAGCGAACGGTCCACGCCGGACAATCCGCTCACCTGCACCAGACGGCCGATCAGTGCGTTGCCCACGCCGGCCACGAGCACCACGGCAATGACGATCAGCGCGAAGGCGATCAGCCACTGGGTGAGCGCCCCACCCGGCCAGTTCGCCGGAATCCAGGGCACCACATGGTCCACGTAGCGGCAGGCCACGAGCAACGCCGCGATCCAGCCGATCAATCCAAAAATCTCGCCGATGAAGCCCCGCCACGCGCCCCGCAGCGCCGACAGACCTATCACCGCCATTACAGCGTAGTCGAATGCGGTGAACATCGGCGGGTTATTCCGCGTTGCCGTTCGAACCCGCCATCAGGCCGGCGCCGCGCACTTTCGCGATCGCCGCGGTGGCCGACGCGCGGTCCGGGAACGGGCCGGCGCGCAGGAGCGTGCGCGTCGTGCCGTCTGCTGCCTTTCGCTGCTCTACATATGCGGGCACGCCCGCCGCTTTCAACTTCGTGACCCAGTTGCGCGCCGTCGTCTCGTTCGAAAAGGCGCCGAGCTGCACCGCGAAACGCGCGCCCGGCGGCGCCGCCGGCGTTCCTGAGTCGGCTTTCGCGCCGTTCGCGTCGCCGGTGTCCGCGCTCTCGGCCGCGGCGGTGCTCTGCGTCTTGCCGTGCGCGGCGACAGCCGTGCCAGCCGAAGCCGCCTGCTGAGCGGCGGGCTTGCCGGCGTGCGCGGGCTGCGTGGCGCCTTGGGCCGCATCGGCCGATTGGGTCGATTGGGTCGATTGGGTCGATTGGGTCGATTGAGCCGGAGCGGTTGCCCCTTGCGCGGACTTTTTGGCGGGTGCTGCGGGGGTCTTTTCGGTGTCTTGCGCGGTCTGGGCGGTCTGCGCGGCCGCAGCGGCCGCGAGGCCCGACGCGCCCGGCGTGGCAACGGCTGGCGCGGGATTGTCGGGAGCGACGCCGGCTTGCGTGTCTTCGGCGTCGTGGCGCGCGGCGGCCTTGGCGGCCGGGCGGCTCGGGATGTCGATGGCGATATCGTCGGTGACGGGCTTCGGGTGCGAATCGAGCACCATCGGCAGGACCACGATGGCCGCGAGCACCAGCGCGATCGCACCGACGAGGCGGCGGCGCGCGCGTTGCTTTTCAGGGAGCGTGGGGTCGAGCAGCATTGCCTCGGCGTCCCCCGACCGGTCCGGCCGGCGGCTGCGCCGTTCCACGCGCGTGCTCGGGTTGCTACGCCGGCTGGGGCCGGACTCAGCGCCGCGCCGGCGGGGCGCGTGCGCATCATCTTTTTTGCCGAACGAGAAAATTCCCATGTATGGCTTGCTGTTGGCCTACCTGGCCTGTCTTGCGTGGGCGGCGTGCGGTGCCGGGCGGTCAGTGCTGCTGCGATTTTCGCCAGGCCATGACCCCGGCGACTGTCAGGAAACTTCCAAAGACCAGGATTCTATCATTTTCAGTAGCACGTTTTAGCGCATCTTGAAACGCGGCAGCGGGGTTTTCGTAGCGCGTCACGCTGCTGTCGGGGCCATCGGTCACGCCCGCGTCGCGCAGCACCGCTTCGAGCTGTTCGGCCGTGGCGGCGCGCGGCAGCGGCAGACCGGTCACGCACCAGTGGTCGATCTCGCCCTTCAGATGTTCGACCACGCCCGCGATGTCCTTGTCGCGCATCGCGCCAAACACGGCGTAGGTGTACGGAAAATAGCCCATGCTGCCGAGGTTCTGCGCGAGCACGGCCGCTGCATGCGGGTTGTGGCCGACGTCGAAGATGATCGAAGGCTTGCCCGGCAGCACCTGGAAGCGGCCCGGCAGCTCGACGTTGGCGAGGCCGAGTCGGATGTCCTGCGCCGAAACCGGCAGGCGGTCGCGCAGCGCTTCCAGGCCTGCGAGCGCCGCCGACGTGTTGATGAGCTGGTTCGCGCCGCGCAGCGCGGGATAGGCGAGCGCCGAGCGCCGCATCGTCGGGCCCACGTAGCTCCACTGCTGGCGCTCGCTGCCCGGCTGGCCTTCGTAACGGAAATCGCGGCCGAAGAGCCACAGTTCGGCCCCGATCGCCTCGGCATGATCGATCAGCGATTGCGGCGCCATCGGGTCGGCGCAGATGGCCGGCTTGCCAGGGCGGAAGATGCCGGCCTTCTCGAAGGCAATCTTCTCGCGCGTGTCGCCGAGATATTCCGTGTGGTCGAGGTCGATGCTCGTGATGATCGCGCAGTCGGTGTCGAGCACGTTGACGGCGTCCAGACGCCCGCCGAGACCCACTTCGAAGATCACGGCGTCGAGCCCGCGCGAAGCGAACAGATGCATGATCGCGAGCGTCGTGAACTCGAAATAGGTGAGCGTCACCGGCTTTGCGAGCGAATTGCGCGCGGCTTCCACGGCCTCGAAGTGCGGCAGCAGCTCGGCGTCGCTCGCCTGCTGGCCGTCGATGCGCGCGCGCTCATTGAACGCGAGCAGATGCGGCGACGTGTGGCAGCCCACGTGATAGCCGGCCTTGAGCAGGATCGTTTCGAGGATCGCGCAGGTCGAGCCCTTCCCGTTCGTGCCGCCGACCGTGAAGATCGGACATGCGAACTCGAGGTTCAGCGCGTTCTTCACCTGGGTGATGCGGTCGAGCCCCATGTCGATGCCGACCGGATGCGCGGTTTCGAGATGCGTGAGCCACGCGTCGAGGGTGGGAAAGGTACTCATCGGGATAGAAATGGCCAGGTGCTGCGCGTGAGACGCCTTAGCGGGCGTTCGGTTCACGCGGATCCATGTGAACTTCGCACGAACGATCCGCTTGGAAAGAACGGCATTATCGCGGAAATGACAACGCGCCGCTTGCTTTCGCTCGCGGCGCGTTGGGGTAAAGCGGTGCGGCCTACGGCAACCGGTAGCGCCGCGGATCGCTCGAAGCGGGGCTCAGGCCACCGCGTCAGCAGGCTGGCGTTGCAGCAGCGCCAGCATTTGTGCGATTTCGTCACGCAGCTTGCGGCGGTCGACGATCATGTCGATCGCGCCCTTCTGCAGCAGGAATTCGGCGCGCTGGAAGCCTTCCGGCAGCTTTTCGCGCACGGTCTGCTCGATCACGCGCGGGCCGGCAAAGCCGATCAGCGCCTTCGGCTCGGCAATCACCACATCGCCGAGGAACGCGAAGCTCGCCGATACGCCGCCCATGGTCGGGTCGGTCAGCACGGAGATGAATGGCAGCTTTGCGTCGGACAGCTTGGTCAGCATGGCCGTGGTCTTGGCCATCTGCATGAGCGAAAGCAGGCTTTCCTGCATGCGAGCGCCGCCCGAAGCCGTGACGCAGATGAACGGCACCTGTTGCTCGAGCGCGTTCTGCGCGCCGCGCGCGAAGCGCTCGCCGACCACCGAGCCCATCGAGCCGCCCATGAACGAGAACTCGAAGCAGGCCACCACCACGGGCAGCGTGCGGATCGCGCCGCCCATCACCACCATGGCGTCGGTTTCGCCGGTTTCGTCCATCGCCTCTTTCAGACGGTCCGGGTACTTGCGGCTGTCCTTGAACTTGAGCGCGTCGACCGGAATGATCTCCTGGCCGATTTCATAGCGGCCTTCCGGATCGAGCAGGCCGTCAAGACGCTCGCGTGAGCCGATGCGCATGTGGTGATCGCACTTCGGGCAGACGTGGAGATTCGCCTCGACGTCGTTGCGATACAGGACCGCCTCGCACGACGGGCACTTGATCCACAACCCTTCCGGAATGCTCTTGCGGCTTTTCGGATCGGTTTGCTTGATCTTGGGCGGCAGCAGTTTGTCGAGCCAGCTCATTGATTTTCCTTCCTTGACCATCGTGATGCGCGGGCGCGGCGGATCGGTTCAAGCTCTTGAAACCGAGCGGGTTCCGACCCCGGCCGCGCATGGCGAAAAGTGGATTTTACAGCACTCTTCGTTCCAGCCAACAGCGTTGGCCGACAGCCTCAGCCGACGGAAACTTCGTCCAACGCTACACGAATGCCGGTGATGAACTGCGTCAGCGTGTCGGCGGCCGTTTCCGGCGACGCCTGTTCGAGCAGTTGCACGATGCGGCTGCCGATCACTACGGCGTCCGAAACCTGCGCGACGGCCGCAGCCGTTTGCGCATCGCGAATGCCAAAGCCCACGCCGACGGGCAGCGAGACATGCTTCTTGATCGCCGGGATTTTACTCGCGATGCTCGTCACGTCGAGATTGGCCGCGCCCGTCACACCCTTGAGCGATACGTAATAGACATAGCCGCTCGCGGCGCGCCCGACTTCGGCGATGCGCTCGTCCGTGGAGGTCGGTGCGAGCAGGAAGATGGGGTCGATATCGGCGGCCTTCATCTTTGCGGAGAAATCCACCGATTCCTCGGGCGGATAGTCCACCACGAGCACGCCGTCCACGCCCGCTTCCTGCGCGGCCTGCGCGAACGCTTCGGCGCCCATGCGCTCGATGGGGTTTGCGTAGCCCATCAGGACGACGGGCGTCTTGTTGTCGGTTTCGCGAAAGCGCTTCACGTCGGCGAGCACGCTCCTGAGCGTCACGCCCTTCTCGAGCGCGCGCTCTGACGACTGCTGGATCACGGGGCCGTCTGCCATCGGGTCCGAGAACGGCACGCCCAGCTCGATGACATCGGCGCCGCCGGCGGCCAGCGCGTGCATGAATTCGACAGTGCGCGCGGGATCGGGGTCGCCCGCCGTCATGAACGGGATCAGGCCTTTGCGGCCTTGGGCGGCAAGCGCCTCGAACGTGGTCTTGATACGGGACATTTCAGGGTCCTCAGTTCTTGGGTGTCACTGCGCTTGAGTCCGGCGGCGGCGCATCAGGCGCCGGCCGCGACGGCGCTCGCGGCCGCGCTCACGCGTTCGCGCGCGATCGCGCAGTAACTTTCGTTGATTTCATAGCCGACGAATTCGCGCTGCTGACGCGCACAAGCGACTGCCGTGGTGCCGCTGCCCATGAATGGGTCCAGCACGCGGCCGCCCGGCGGGCAACTCGCGAGCACCATGCGCTCGACGATCTCCAGGGGCTTCTGGGTGGGATGATCCACGCGCTCCGCGTGCTGGCGATGCAGCCGCGAGACGGACCAGACGTCCTTGGGGTTGTAGCCGAGCTCCAGCCACTTGCTGCCTTCGAACAACTTGCGCGAACGCGCCTTCTTCGTGGCGGCATCGTAGGGGATGCGGACGGGATCGAGATCGAAGTAATAATCCTTCGAAACCGCGAAGAAACCGATGTTGTCGTGTACCGACGTGAAACGGCGCGTCGTGCCGCCCATGCTGGGCACGCGACGATCCCAGACGATCTCGTTGATCATCGTGAGTTTCGACTTGAGATAGACGAAGATCTCGGGCGCGTACTGCCACGTGCAGAACACGTAGAGCGAACCCGTGGGTTTGAGCTTCGGTATCGCGAGATCGAGCCATGCGTACGTCCAGGCGAGGAAGTCCTCGCCGGAACGCATGTCGGAGTCGTTGCCGTAGTCCTTGCCGAGCCCGTAAGGCGGATCGGCGACGATCAGGTCGATCGAGGCGTCGGGCAGATTCGCGGCATCGGTCAGAAAATCGCGGTTCTGGAGCCGGATGGTGGCGGGCACCGTGGGCACAACGACAGCGGCCTGGGCAACCGCTTCGGCGGCTTCCAGCGCAGCCGCTTCGGCGTTCACCTCGCCCACGGGTGCCGGCACTTCCGGCTCGTCGAACTCGTCACGCATCGCTTGCGTCGCTCCCGGCGCTCAGAACTGGATGCCCGATCGCTCGGCGACCGTGTGCATGTCCTTGTCGCCGCGGCCCGACAGGTTCACCAGCAGGATCTTCTCCTTGGGCAACGTGGGCGCGAGCTTCGCCGCGTAGGCGAGCGCGTGGCTCGATTCGAGCGCCGGAATGATGCCTTCGATACGGCAGCAGTCGTGGAAGGCCTTGAGCGCCTCCTCGTCGTCGATCGTCACGTACTGCGCGCGGCCGCTGTCCTTGAGCCACGCGTGTTCGGGGCCCACGCCCGGATAGTCGAGACCCGCCGAGATCGAATGCGTCTCGATGATCTGGCCGTTCTCGTCCTGAAGCAGGTAGGTGCGGTTGCCGTGCAGCACGCCAACGGTGCCGGCGGCGAGCGAGGCGGCGTGGCGGCCCGTCTCCATGCCGTCGCCCGCGGGCTCGACGCCGATCAACTGCACCGAACTATCGTCGATGTACGGATAAAAGATGCCCATTGCGTTGGATCCGCCGCCCACGCAGGCGATCACGGAGTCAGGCTGGCGGCCCGTCATTTCGGGCATCTGCACGCGGCACTCGTCGCCGATGACGCGCTGGAAGTCGCGCACCATCATGGGGTACGGGTGCGGCCCTGCGACGGTGCCGATGATGTAGAACGTGTTTTCGACGTTGGTGACCCAGTCGCGCATGGCTTCGTTGAGCGCGTCCTTGAGCGTGCGCGAGCCCGACTCCACGGGAACGACGGTCGCGCCCAGCAGCTTCATGCGATAGACGTTGGCGGCCTGGCGGCGCACGTCCTCGGCGCCCATGTAGACCACGCACTCCATGCCGAAACGCGCGGCGATGGTCGCGGTGGCCACGCCGTGCTGGCCCGCGCCGGTCTCGGCGATCACGCGCGGCTTGCCCATGCGCTTGGCGAGCAGCGCCTGGCCGATCACGTTGTTCACCTTGTGCGCGCCGGTGTGATTCAGGTCTTCGCGCTTCAGATAGATCTGCGCGCCGCCCAGCAGCTCGCTCCAGCGTTCGGCGTGATAAATCGGCGACGGACGGCCGACGAAATGCTTCAACTCGCGCCGATATTCGGCGACGAAGTGGGGGTCGTCCTTGAATTTCGCGTAGGCGACGCGCAGTTCGTCGATCGCCTGCATGAGGGTTTCGGCAGCGAACACGCCGCCATAGGGGCCGAAATGGCCTCGTTCGTCGGGCAGATTGTACATAAGTCACTCACTGGGCCGGTCCTCTGAGGCCCACGTTGCGTGGGCCGCGCCGGCCAAAGGGGCATGCGCCCCGGATTCATCCCGCGTCCGCTTCGCGCACTGCGCGCACGAACGCCGCCATGCGGGCGTGATCCTTCACGCCCTTTGCGCCCGGAACCTCGATGCCACTGGAGACATCGACGGCAAACGGACGCACCTGGCGAATCGCATCACCGACGTTTTGCGCGTTCAAGCCACCACTCAAAACGGCCCGACGCGCGAGACCTGCGGGAATAAGTGACCAATCGAAGACCTTTCCGCCGCCGCCGTAACCTTCGACATGGGTGTCGAACAACAGGCCGCTGGCTGATGAATAACGATTTGCCGATTCTATCAAATCGGCCTGCTGAGTATCGGCCGCCACCCGTAACGCGCGCAACCAGGGCAAACCGGCAACGGAGGCGAGCGACTCGCACTGTTCCGGCGTTTCGTCGCCGTGGAACTGCAGCATGGTAAGCGAGACGTTGCTCGCCACTTCGCTCATCCACTGGGGCGTGGCGTTCACGAAGAGGCCCACCACCGAGACGAAAGGCGGCAGGTCGTGCGTGAGTTCGACCGCCTGCGCCACGCTCACCGAACGCGGGCTGGGCGGATAGAACACCAGACCGACGGCGTCGGCGCCGAGATCAACGGCGTGCGCGACCGCCCTGGGCGTCGAAAGTCCGCACAGCTTGATGCGGGTGCGGTGCGCGGCGGCGGGTTGGTCGGCGGACGTCATGGTTCTCGATGCGGTGTCGTTTCGTTGATTCGAGCGGCTGGCGGAGCTTCAGGCCTTGCCTTCCGGCGCGTCGCTCCAGATCGCGCTCCACGGCACGCTGGCCGTATGCGGCGCGGGGACCGCGAACTCGTCAGGATAGCCTACTTGCGCGAGATAGAGGCCGTCCGGCATGAAGGTCGGCGCGGCCTGGGTGCGGTCGCGCCCCGCCAGCACCTCGGCTAGCCAGCCAGCCGGATAGCGCCCGCGCCCCACTGCGACGAGGCAACCCATCAGGTTGCGCACCATGTGGTGCAGGAACGCATTGGCCCGAAACCGGAAGTGAATGAAGTCGCCCTGCGGCCGGATGTCGATCTGGTACAGGTGCTTCACGGGCGTCTTCGCCTGGCATTCCGACGAACGAAACGCCGAAAAATCGTGCTCGCCGATGAGATGCGCGGCCGCCTCGCGCATGGCCTCGACGTCGAGCGGCGTGTGGATCCAGCCCGCACGCGCGGCCAGCATCGGCGAGCGCACGGCGTTCACGTAGAGCACGTAGTAATACGTGCGCTCGAACGCCGCGAAGCGCGCATGGAACGCATCGGGCATGGGCTTCGCCCACTGCACGGCCACCGTGGACGGCAGGAACGCATTCGTGCCGCGGACCCACGAGAACGGCGTGCGATCGAGGTCGGTGTCGAAGTGGACGACCTGACCGAGACCGTGCACGCCCGTGTCGGTACGGCCCGCGACGATCGTGGGCAGCGGCACGGTGGCGAACTCGCGCAGCGCGCGCTCGAGCGCGTCCTGCACCGTCTTGCCATGCGGCTGTGACTGCCAGCCGCAAAACGCGGCGCCGTCGTACTGGATTCCTAGCGCGATACGCATACGGCTTGCGGCAGCGGCGTCACGAGAGCGGCGCGAGCGTCGACAGCAGCGCCTGCGCGTCGCTGCGCGTGGCGTGGTCGTTCGACTCGATCACTTCGTTGATGAGCGAGCGCGCACCGGCCACGTCGCCGAGCGCGATGTATTCCTTCGCGAGGTCGAGCTTGTTGCGCGCGATGCGCGCAAGCTGTTCGGGCGTGAAGACGGGCAGCGGCTCGGCGGAATCGGGCGGCAGATTCAGGTCGAAGTCGAGTGTGAGCGCGCCAAAGCGCGGCGCGCCGAGGCCCGCGAGCGCGCCTGCGCCCGCCGTGCCCGCCTCGATGGCCTCGCCCGCCAGCGGCGGAGGCGGCTCGAAGAACGGCGACGAGAGACGCGCCGACGCTTCGGGCGTGGCGGCCGGCTCGGTCGAGAGCGGCGCCATGGGCACGACCGGCTCGCCCGGCTCCACGATACGCGGCGGCAGGGGCAGGTCGATGCCGCCCAGCGCTTCTATCGCATCGTGAGGGAATGCGATCGGCACTTCGGGATAGCTCGTGTCTGCCGGGGGAACCGCGGTGGTTGAGGGTACTTCAGGCGCGACTCGCCCCACCGACGGGCGTTCGAACGCTTCGGCCACGTGCTGAGGTTGCGCGATGGGCGGCTCGGCCTGCGGTGTTTGCTCCGTTTGCTCCGTTTGCTCCGTTTTCGGTGCGCTCTCGGCGAAGTCCACCGCGTCCGCCGGCGCGGCGGCGGGCTCCTTGGCCTGCTGCACCGGCTCTTCGAGTGCGCGGGCACGCGCCTCGGCGTCTTCGGCTGCGCGCGATGCCGCGACGCTTTCGGGCGGGAGCGCCTCAGCGCCCAGCTCTGCGGCGGCGGCGAGGCTAGCCGCTTCAGTCGCGCCGGCGACGGTCTGCGGCTCCTCCGCTTCAACACCGTGTGACGCCTCGTCGTGCGACGGGCGGGTTGCCTGCGCTTCGGGTGCCGGATGCAGCGTCTCAGTGAGCGTCGGCGGAAGTGCTTCGACGTCGTGACTCGGGGCAGCGGCGGCGTGTGCGGACGTTTCGTCGTGTTCCAGCGGCGCGGATGAGACGACGGGCGTCGGCACCGGGGTGATCGATACGGCGTCCTTATCGGCCGCGACCGGCGGCGCTTCCTCGTTCACAGCCGGGTGATCCCCGTCGTGCGCAATCGGCTCGCGCGATACCGGAGGCTGCCCGGCCGCCGCTTCTGACGCAGTCTCCTGCGTTTCAGACGTGGCCTCCGAAACCTTGCGCCTGCGCGTGAGCAGGCGCACGAACAACGCCAGCAGCGCCACGACGATCGCGCCCACGGTGCCCATGGCCACCGGCGAGAGTTCCGGTTGACCGCGAGTCGCGCCGCCGTTTTGCACGGGCGCGCCGCCCGGCAACGCAGCCGAACCTGCGGACGCAGCACCCGCCGTCTGCGCTGGCTTGCCGATGCCGTGCTGTTGCAATGCCATCAGCACGCGGTTCTTCAAAGCGAGGAGTTGCTGCAGGCTGGAGACCGGCACAGGTGCACCCTTGGCGCCTTGGGCCGACGCGGCGCTGGCCGGCGTCGCCTGGACCGCCCCGCTCCAGACGTGCGAGTCGCTGGCGGCCGAGGCCGGCGCTGCAGCGCTGGCCCCCGCCGCAGCCGCCCCGGACGCGCCTTGTGCGGCCGCTTCCGTAGCGCTCGCCGCGACCGCCGCGGACGGTGCCGCAACAGTCGCCGCCGCGCTGGCCGAGCTTGCGCCAGCCGTGGCGGCAGTGGGGGACGACGCAGCCGATACGGCCTGCGCAGAAGCGCTCGAAGCTGCGGCAGGTGCGCTTTCCGAAGCCGCCGACGCAGCAGGCGCTGTCGCTGCCGTGGCGGGTGCACTGGTGGCCGCCGCACCCGAAACAGCCGTCATGCCAGCCGCCTCGCTGGAGAGATCCGGCGTGGCGGGCACGTTCAGCGTCGCGCCCACACGCATGCGGCTGGGATCCTGCTTGATGAACGCGCCGGGATTCGCTTCGAACAACGCCTGGCTCATGCGCGCGAGCGTCGCCTTGTCATGCGACTGCGTGAGGTCGACGGCCACGTCGTGCAGCGACTGGCCCGGGTGCACGGTGTAATGCCCGGCTGTGCTCGCCGCGGCTGCGGACGCCGCCGCGGGCTGCGCCGCACTCGCGCCGCCCTGCGCGGCAGCAAGGCCGCAAAACAGGAAAGCTGCCGCTGCCACCGTGGCGTGAACCGCGCGCCGCCCCAGGACGCGCCGTGCACGAAACGCGGCGGAATCAGAATCAAATCGAACGATCATCAGTTGCCCTGGCATACCGCTCTTGCGGCTGTCGATCAAATAGGAATGTGCTTTGGGTCGATCGCATCGGCGGATGCAATAAAAAAGCGCCGCGGCTGGCGCGGCGCTTTTCACCCTGCCTACGCGTCATTAGCCGCGTAGTTTAATTCATTCACTTGTCCAGCAGAATGCGCAGCATGCGGCGCAACGGCTCGGCCGCGCCCCACAGCAGCTGATCGCCGACCGTGAACGCCGACAGATATTCGCCGCCCATCGCAAGCTTGCGCAGACGGCCGACCGGCACCGACAGCGTGCCCGTGACCACGGCCGGCGACAGATCGCGCATGGAAGCTTCACGCTGGTTCGGCACGACCTTGACCCAGTCGTTGGCCGACGCGAGGATGCCGTCGATCTCGTCGAGCGGCACGTCCTTCTTCAGCTTGATCGTGAGCGCCTGCGAGTGGCAGCGCATCGCGCCGATACGCACGCACAGGCCGTCCACCGGAATCGAGCCCGGCTGGCCCATGGCCGGCTTGCCGAGAATCTTGTTGGTTTCCGCGCCGCCCTTCCACTCTTCCTTCGACATGCCGTTGCCGAGGTCCTTGTCGATCCACGGAATGAGCGAGCCCGCGAGCGGCACGCCGAAGTGGTCGGTGGGCATGGCGTCGCTGTTCATCGTGGCGAGCACCTTGCGGTCGATGTCGAGAATGGCCGACGACGGATTCGCCAGATCGTCCTTCACCGACGCGTGAAGCGCGCCCATCTGCGAGAGCAGTTCGCGCATGTTCTGCGCACCCGCGCCCGAAGCGGCCTGGTACGTCATGGCCGTCATCCAGTCGACGAGGTTCTCGCGGAACAGGCCGCCCAGCGCCATCAGCATCAGGCTGACTGTGCAGTTGCCGCCGATGAAGTCCTTCTGGCCCTTGACGAGCGCATCCTTGATGACGTCGAGGTTGACCGGGTCGAGGACGATGACCGCGTCATCCTTCATGCGCAGCGCCGAGGCGGCGTCGATCCAGTAGCCGTTCCAGCCCGCCGCGCGCAGCTTCGGATACACCTCGTTGGTGTAGTCGCCGCCCTGGCACGTGATGATGATGTCGCACTTCTTGAGCTCGTCGACGCTGTTCGCGTCCTTGAGCTTCGTCTCGTTTTTGGCGAACGACGGAGCCGCACCGCCTGCGTTGCTGGTGCTGAAAAACACCGGTTCGATCAGGTCGAAATCACGTTCTTCCTGCATGCGCTGCATCAGCACGCTGCCGACCATGCCGCGCCAACCTACGAGACCTACGTTCATGACTAACCCTTGAGATGGACACTTCCCCGCTTCGCTCGCCCGGCGTGGCCGCGCGGGGAAGATGGGCGGGCACGACGAGCGATCAACGAATGGTGATCGTTTTGATAATCGTTTTCGTGGTTTTAGTGGTGATGGCGAGCGAAATCGCGCGGGCCGTGCCGCGGATGTTCGTAACAGTCGTGATCGGGGAGATCTTCGCCATCGGTGCAATATACACGAAAGAGCCTGATTGCGCGGGAAAAACCGCCATTTCCGCTATTTGCCGCACCCGTTCTTCAGGCGCGCGAATTAAAAAAGGACACGCCTGCGACAGCGTGCCCTTGTACGACTTTAGAGCGCTGCGACCACCGCGTCGCCCATGGCCGCCGTGCCGACCTGCTTGCAGTCGGGCGTGACGATGTCGGCGGTGCGATAGCCTTGTTCGAGCACCTTCTTCACCGCGTTCTCGATGCGGTCCGCCTGTTCAGCACGACCCAGCGAATAGCGCAGCATCATGGCCGCCGAAAGAATCGTGGCGAGCGGGTTGGCAATGCCCTTGCCCGCGATGTCGGGCGCCGAGCCGTGCGACGGCTCGTACAGACCCTTGTTGTTCTTGTCGAGCGAGGCCGAAGGCAGCATGCCGATCGAGCCCGTGAGCATCGCGGCTTCGTCCGAGAGGATGTCGCCGAACATGTTGCCGGTCACGACCACGTCGAATGCCTTGGGCGCCTTCACGAGCTGCATCGCGGCGTTGTCGACGTACATGTGCGAAAGCTCGACGTCCGGATATTCCTTCGAGACATCGATCATGATGTCCTTCCAGAACTGCGACGTTTCGAGCACGTTGGCCTTGTCGACCGAAGTGAGCTTCTTCTGGCGCTTTTGCGCCGCCTGGAAGGCGACGTGCGCAATGCGGCGCACTTCGGGCTCCGCATAGCGCATCGTGTCGAAACCTTCGCGCGCGCCCTTGAAGAGCCCATCTGGCGCTTCGCGCGTGCCGCGCGGCTGGCCGAAGTAGATGTCGCCGTTCAACTCGCGCACGATCAGGATGTCGAGGCCCGACACGATTTCCGGCTTGAGCGACGAGGCGCCCGTGAGCTGCGGATAGCAGATCGCCGGGCGGAAGTTCGCGAACAGCTCCAGGTGCTTGCGCAGGCCGAGAATGGCCTGCTCGGGGCGCAGCGCGCGCTCGAGCTTGTCGTACTTCCAGTCGCCCACGGCGCCGAAGAGGATCGCATCGGCAGCCTTGGCGAGCGCGAGCGTCGTCTCGGGCAGCGGATGGCCACTCGCCTCGTAGCCCGCGCCGCCAACGGGCGCCTCTTCCATCTCGAACTTCTCGCCCAGTGCGTTGAGCACCTTCACGGCTTCCTTGACGATCTCGGGACCGATGCCGTCGCCCGGCAGCACTGCAATCTTCATCCTGTGATTCCTCGCTCGGTTTGCTTTTCAGTGTGCTGCTCAGAGCACGCGGTTGTTGAGCCACGGCTGGCGCGCGAGGCGCTCGGCTTCGTACTGGCGGATCTTGTCGGCGTGACGCAGCGTGAGACCGATGTCGTCGAAGCCATTCAGCAGGCAGTAACGGCGGAACGCCGCGACTTCGAACGGATATTCCTTCGAGCCATCGATCGTGCGCACGACCTGCTTTTCCAGATCGACCGTGAGCTGGAAGCCGTTGAACGCGTAGGTTTCGTTGAACAGGTGATCGACGTCCGACTCGGAAAGCACGATCGGCAGCAGCCCGTTCTTGAAGCAGTTGTTATAGAAGATGTCCGCGAAGCTCGGCGCGATGATCGCGCGGAACCCGTACTGATCGAGCGCCCACGGCGCGTGCTCGCGCGAGCTGCCGCAGCCGAAGTTCTTGCGCGTGAGCAGCACCGATGCGCCCTTGTAGCGCGGCTGGTTCAGCACGAAGTCCGGATTGAGCGGACGCTTCGAGTTGTCCTGGCCCGGCTCGCCGTGATCGAGGTAACGCCATTCGTCGAAGGCGTTCGGGCCGAAGCCGGTGCGCTTGATCGACTTGAGGAACTGCTTGGGGATGATCGCGTCGGTATCGACATTCTCGCGATCGAGCGGCGCCACGACGCCGGTGTGTACGATGAATTTTTCCATGATCCGTGATCCTGAGCCTTACCCCAGCTTGCGAATGTCGACGAAATGGCCCTCGATCGCCGCTGCGGCGGCCATCGCCGGGCTCACGAGGTGCGTGCGCCCGCCCGCGCCCTGGCGGCCTTCGAAGTTGCGGTTCGACGTGGACGCGCAGCGCTCGCCCGGCTCCAGCCGGTCGGCATTCATCGCGAGGCACATCGAGCAGCCCGGCTCGCGCCATTCGAAGCCCGCTTCGGTGAACACCTTGTCGAGGCCTTCGCGCTCGGCTTGCGCCTTCACGAGACCCGAGCCCGGCACGACCATCGCGAGGCGGATGTTCGGCGCCACGCGGCGGCCCAGCTTCTTCACGACGTAAGCGGCGGAGCGCAGGTCTTCGATGCGCGCGTTCGTGCACGAGCCGATGAAAATCTTGTCCGGCTTGATCGACTCGATCGGCGTGTTCGGCTCGAGCGCCATGTACTGCAGCGCGCGTTCCATCGCGTCGCGCTTGACCGGGTCCTTCTCGCGCTCGGGGTCGGGCACGCGGCTGTCCACGGCCGTGACCATTTCCGGCGACGTGCCCCACGTGACCTGCGGGACGATGTCGGCGGCGCCAAGCTCGACCACGCGGTCGAAATGCGCGCCTTCGTCGGAGCGGAACTCCTTCCAGTACGCGACGGCCTGCTCCCACTCTGCGCCTTGCGGCGAGAACGGACGGCCCTTCAGATACTCGATCGTGGTCTCGTCCACGGCGACCATGCCCGCGCGCGCGCCGGCTTCGATCGCCATGTTGCAGACGGTCATGCGGCCTTCCATCGTGAGGCCGCGGATCATCGAGCCGCCGAACTCCATGGCGTAGCCGGTGCCGCCCGCCGTGCCGATCTTGCCGATGATGGCGAGCACGATGTCCTTCGCCGTGCAGCCGCGCGGCAACTGGCCCTCGACCTTCACGAGCATGTTCTTGCTTTTCTTCTGCAGCAGCGTTTGCGTGGCCAGCACGTGCTCGACTTCCGAGGTGCCGATGCCGTGCGCCAGCGCGCCGAACGCGCCGTGCGTGGAGGTGTGCGAGTCGCCGCAGACGATCGTCATGCCCGGCAGCGTCGCGCCTTGTTCCGGGCCGACGATGTGCACGATGCCCTGGCGCTGGTCGTTCATCTTGAACTGCGTGATGCCGTAGGAGTCGCAATTCGAATCGAGCGTGTCCACCTGCAGCTTCGAGACCGGGTCGGCGATGCCGTGGCTGCGGTCGGTCGTGGGCACGTTGTGGTCGGACACGGCCAGGTTCGCGCTGATGCGCCACACCGGGCGCTCGTGCAGCTTCAGACCTTCGAAAGCCTGCGGGCTGGTGACTTCGTGCAGCAGATGACGGTCGATATAGAGGAGCGTCGTGCCGTCGTCTTCCGTGTGGACCACATGCGAGTCCCACAATTTGTCGTAGAGCGTCTTTGCCATGATGTGCGGGGAAATGGATGACTGCGGGGCAATACAGATGTGTACCGATTATGCCACGCGAAGCCCGGCCACCACAGGTCCAGCAGAGAAAAAAGCGATAAAAAACAGGGAGTTGGGTGGTAGTCGCGATACCTGTATCAGCGTTACCCGTCGAGCGGCATGCCGCTACGCGCGAAGACGGGCAAGCTTGCCGCCAGGGTGCTCGGGCGACCGGGCGCCGGGACAAAAAGAGATGCGCCGGCCCGAACGGCGACCGGCGCATGGTGACTACCGCTGTGAGTGGCGGAGCGACATGGGCTTCGAATCTCGCGACACAGGGGGGGCCGCTCGACCGACGTCCATACCTGTCTAACGGCAATCTGGCGCAAGGGTTTAATCCCAAAAGAGGCGCCGCGAGGCAAGGATGTCGGCGAACTGCCGCCGGTGCGGCATGAGTCAAGGCGGGAGGCCAACGTTATTACATAGTCATACTGACTATTTCTCGCCGATTCCCTGCCTTGCGCGACAGATCCCTCCACGTCGCTTGGGTGGACCACTGAAAAAACAGGCATAAGGTTTGCGTGGCAGGCTCGGCCACAGGAAGTTCCACTTTGTGGTTCCATAACACTAACGAACAACGCCGCGGCCGACCCGGCAAACACGGAGGCTCCATGCCACTCGCAATCCGCACCGCGCACACGCGAACAAGAAGAACGAACGCAACGGCGTCGCGCCGCTCGCGGGCCTCGCCCATCGCCTTCCTCGCGACCCGGCGCGCGCCACTCGCTGTGGCAACGTGCGCCCTCGCCGCGCTCGCACCGCGCGCCGAGGCGCAAACGCCCTCGCCGCTCGGCGAATGGCAATACTCCGCAGGCATCCCGCTCGAAAAGCTGTTCGAGCCGAACCGCCCAGACCTCGAGGCGCAGATCGGCGTGGGCGCGGCCTTCCAGCCGCGCTACGACGGATCGAACCGTTATCACACGATGGTCGGGCCGAGCATCGACATCCGCTACAAGGACATCCTGTTCGGCTCGACCGGCGAGGGCTTCGGCGTGAACGTGCTGCAGGGACAGAACTGGCGCGTGAGCGTCGCCGCGGCCTACGACCTCGGCCGGCGCGGCCAGGACGATCCGACGCGGCTGCACGGCATGGGCAATATCAACCCGGCGCCCGAAATGAAGATCGCGGGCGAGTATGTGATTTCGAAGGACTTTCCGCTCGTGTTCCGCGCCGCCTTCACGCGCAGTTTTGGCGGCTCGAACGGCTGGACTGCCGACCTCGGCGCCTACATGCCGCTGCCGGGCAGCAATGAGACGTTCTACTGGTTCGCGGGCCCCTCGGTCACGTTCGCCGACTCGAACTACATGCAGAGCTGGTTCGGCGTGACGCCGCAGCAGTCGGCCGCATCGGGCTACCGTCAATACAACGCGAGCGCGGGCCTCAAGTCGGCCGGCTTCGGCATCACGATGGTCTACTTCATCAACGATCACTGGTTCGTGAGCGCCGACGGCGCCATCAAGCGGCTGCTCGGCAGCGCCACGAACAGCCCCGTCATCCGGACGAAGACGGGCGGCGTTTGCGACGTGTCGATCAACTATCAGTTCTAGCGAACCGGCTAGCCTGCCGCAAAACAGAACTAACTGGATATGCGGCGCCTTCAGCGATGTGGGCCGCCGCTTCCCATGCCGCCGGCGTGGCCCATGCCGTTCCAGACGCCGCCGTGCCCGCCGTGGAAGCCACCATGCATGCCCGAAACCGGATGCATGTGAGGGCCGCCGGGATGGACATGATCCATGTGATGAAAATGATGAAAGCGGTCGATGAACACGAACGAGCCGCCCACGAACACGGGGGGCCACCAGCCGTACCACGGTCCGGCGTACCAGGTGGTCGAGTCGGTCCATGCCGCCGGGTAGACCAGCGTACCGTCGTTACTCTGCACGATCTGCCAGGTGCCGTCGGGCTGCAGGCACGCGAGGCCGCTGATCAGTTGCGGCGCGCCGTCGATCTCGGCGGTGCCGGTGACGGTGCGGCATGCGGGTGGCGGGTAATAAGACCCGTCTGCGGGCTGCTGCGACGCAACCGGCACCGAGCAGGCGCCCAGCAGGCAGGCCAGCACATTGAAGGCGAGAAGTTTGCGCATGATGTCGCCCCTCGCGATGGACCGGCCGCGCGGCGCGCGGGCTGCACGCCAAGGCCGTGAAGACTCCATCGTTACGCCTTGCACGCGCCGCGCGCGAGTTCGTTCGCGCGGCTAGCGTGTCATCTGCAAAACGAAGGGCATCGAGGCGCTATTCCTTTCGTGGCGGGTGCATTGCCCGTGCCCCGATTACCGCGTATTGCCGCTGCGCGGCGGCCGGGCGCTTCATGCCTGCCAGTGCGTGACGAACGCGCGTATATCTTCGGTCACGCGTGCCGCGTGGTTGAAGTACATGCCATGCGTGCCGCCTTCGTAGACTTTCAGCGTTGCGCGCGCGAGTGCGGCAGCAGTGGGAGCCCCGGTGATCGCGAGCGGCGCCGAGGCATCGCAATCGCCGTGCAACACGAGAGCGGGCACGTCGATCGCGGCCAGTTCGCGGCGAAAATCGGTGGCCATCTGCACGCGGGGTAGCTGTATTGCCGCGAAGAACGACGTGCGCAGCATCATGTCTGCTGTCCACTGAATGGCCGTGCGCGAAGTGCCGGGGCTGAAGTAGGCCTCGGCGCGTCGTTCGATCCAGTCGGGGAATGAAGCGCACATCTCGGCGATCGAGGCTTCGAAGAGGCTCGCATCGAGCCCTGCGGGATTGTCGGCGGTCTTGAGCAGGTATGGCGTCGACGCCGGGGACACCAGCACGATGCCCGCCACGCGGCGCGAGCCGTGGCGGCTCAAATAGCGCACGATCTCCCCGCTCGCGAACGAATGGCCGACCAGCGTCACGCGCGCGAGGCTGCGTGCGTCGAGTACGGCTTCGAGGTCGTCGGCGAGCGTGTCGTAGTCGTAGCCGCGCCCAGGGTCGCTCGAACGGCCGTGCCCGCGGCGGTCGTACGCCACGCAGCGAAAGCCCGCGGCCGCGAGCGGCGCGCGTTGATAGTTCCACATGTCGGCGTCGAGCGTCCAGCCCGAAAGGAACACGAGCGGCGCGCCATCGCCCCAGTCGCTAAAGTGCAATGCGGTGTCGTCGTCGATGCGGATGTAGCCCGGTTGGCGGGCGTTGAGGGTGTCGCGTGCCATGGTCGTCGCTCCTTGCGCCTGGGTTGAGTGCGTGAGCGCCATGATCCGTGATGCGGTGCCCGCTGGCGATTACGTCGGAGGTAATGGCCATGCGGACTCGCCGCGATCGCGCGGTTCCGGCGTGCGGAAAAGCAGCGTGAGCACGCGCACAGGCGCGCCCGACAGGAAAAGGAAAAGGAAAACGCCCCGACGTGTCGTAACCCGTCGGGGCGTTTCTATTCCCGCTGGCGCGCAACGCGCAAAACGCGCGCTGCGTGCCGCAGTAGTAGCGGCTTAGCGTTGCGCGATCGGCTTGGCTTCGCGCGGCGTTTCGCCAATGAAGAGCTGACGCGGACGGCCGATCTTCTGCTCGGCGTCGCCGATCATTTCGTTCCACTGCGCGATCCAGCCAATGGTGCGCGCCATCGCGAAGATGCAGGTGAACATCGAGGTCGGGATGCCCAGCGCGCGCTGCACGATGCCCGAGTAGAAGTCGACGTTCGGGTAGAGCTTGCGCGACACGAAATATTCGTCTTCGAGTGCGATCTTTTCGAGCTGCATGGCGAGCTTGAACAGCGGATCGTCGTGCAGGCCGAGTTCGTTCAGCACTTCGTAGCACGTCTCGCGCATGAGCTTCGCGCGCGGGTCGTAGTTCTTGTACACGCGGTGGCCGAAGCCCATCAGCTTCACGCCCGAGTTCTTGTCCTTCACCTGCTTGATGAACTCAGGAATCTTGTCCGGCGAGCCGATTTCTTCCAGCATGTTCAGCGCGGCTTCGTTCGCACCGCCGTGCGCCGGGCCCCACAGACACGCGATACCCGCGGCGATACACGCGAACGGATTCGCACCCGACGAACCCGCGAGACGAACCGTCGACGTCGAAGCGTTCTGCTCGTGGTCGGCGTGCAGGATGAGGATGCGGTCGAGCGCGCGCACGAGCACGTCGTTGACCTTGTACTCTTCGCACGGGTTCGAGAACATCATGCGCATGAAGTTCGCGCTGTACGACAGGTTGTTCTGCGGGTACACGAACGGCTGGCCGATCGAATACTTGTACGCCATGGCGACGAGCGTCGGCAGCTTCGCGATCATGCGGATCGCCGAAACTTCACGGTGCTTCGCGTTGTTGATGTCGAGCGAGTCGTGGTAGAACGCCGACAGCGCGCCGACTGCGGCGACGAGGATCGCCATCGGGTGCGCGTCGCGGCGGAAGCCGCGGAAGAAGAACTGCATCTGCTCGTGAACCATCGTGTGCTGCGTGACGGTCTTCACGAACTCCGCCTTCTGCGCCGCGTTCGGCAGTTCGCCGCGGTACAGCAGGTAGCAGGTTTCGAGGAAGTCGGCGTTTTGCGCGAGGTTGTCGATCGGGTAGCCGCGATAGAGCAGCTCGCCCTTGTCCCCGTCGATGTACGTGATCGCCGAGTTGCACGACGCCGTCGACATGAAGCCCGGGTCATACGTGAACTTGCCGGTCTGACCGTACAGTTTGCGGATGTCGATCACATCCGGGCCCATCGAGCCCTGGTAGATCGGCAGTTCGACGCTCGGCGAATTGTCGCTGAACGATAGCGTGGCTTTTACATCAGACGGGGTCATAGCACATCCTCAATCGAAGATAAACACGGGATTCGATAGTTTTGCACGTCCGGCGCGGCGCCCGCACTCATGCACAGCTGGACAACTGCGGCACAACTGCGGCGGCGGACGCCACGGCACTCAGACGTTCCGAAGCAGCTCCAGCACCCGCTTCACGTCCGGGTCGGCCAGGTCGCCTTCTGGTTCCTTGCGCGCGAGCAGCAAGTCCATCAGGTCGTTATCGCTCAGCTCCAGCAGGCGCGTGAGTGCGCCCACGTCGGCGTCGCTGAGATCATGCTCATAGCGCTCGAAAAACCGCTCGAAAATCAGATCGTTTTCGAGCAGGCCGCGCCGCGCGCGCCAGCGAAGGCGCGCGCGGCGATGGGGGTCAGACTGGTGCGATTCCATTTTCGGACAGCAGCATCAAACCGCGCGGCGGAACATCAGTTCCTTGATCTTGCCGATCGCCTTGGTCGGGTTCAGGCCCTTCGGGCAAACGTCGACGCAGTTCATGATCGTATGGCAACGGAACAGACGATACGGATCCTCGAGGTTATCGAGGCGCTCGCCGGTCGCCTCGTCGCGGCTGTCCGCGATGAAGCGGTAAGCCTGCAGGAGGCCTGCCGGGCCGACGAACTTGTCCGGGTTCCACCAGAAGCTCGGGCACGAGGTCGAGCAGCTTGCGCACAGAATACACTCGTACAGACCATCGAGCTCGTCACGCTGCTCCGGCGACTGCAGACGCTCCTTCTCGGGCGGCGGCGTGTCGTTGATCAGGAACGGCTTGATCGAGTGGTACTGGTTGAAGAACTGCGTGAAGTCGCAGATCAGGTCGCGCACGACGGGCAGGCCCGGCAGCGGACGCAGCACGATCTTCGCGGGCAGGTCGTTCAGGTTCGTGAGACACGCCAGACCGTTCTTGCCGTTGATGTTCATGGCGTCCGAACCGCACACGCCTTCACGGCACGAACGGCGGAACGACAGCGTCTCGTCCACTTCCTTGAGCTTCACCAGCGCGTCGAGCAGCATGCGCTCGTGCGTGAGGTCCAGCTCGTACGTCTGCATGCGCGGCGCTGCGTCCTTGTCCGGATCGTAGCGGTAGACTTCAAAAATACGTTTGGCCATTTCCGATTCCTTTTGACTGGCTTGTGCCTTAGAACGTACGCGCCTTCGGCGGCACGGACTCGACGGTCAGCGGTTGCATGTGGACCGGCTTGTAATCGAGTCGGTCACCTTCGCTGAACCAGAGCGTATGGCGCAGCCAGTTTTCGTCGTCGCGGTGTTCGAAGTCGCTCTGAGCGTGCGCACCACGGCTTTCCTTGCGGGCTTCAGCCGAAACCATCGTTGCGCGCGCAACTTCAATGAGGTTCGCCACTTCGAGCGCTTCCACGCGCGCCGTGTTGAACACCTTCGACTTGTCCTTCAGGTGGATGTGCTTCGCGCGTTCTGCAACCTGCGCGATTTCCTGCACACCTTCCGCCAGCAGCTTCGAGGTGCGGAACACGCCAGCGTGCTTCTGCATCGTGCCGCGGATGTCGTTCGCGACGCTTTGCGCGTACTCGCCCGAGGTCGACTTGTCGAGTTCGGCAAGGCGCGAGAGCGAGAAGTCGGCGGCGTCGGCCGGCAGCGGCTTGTGATCGCGCAGTTCCTTGACGTGCTTGACGATGTGGTTGCCGGCCGCACGGCCGAACACCACGAGGTCGAGCAGCGAGTTCGTGCCGAGGCGGTTCGCGCCGTGCACGGAAACGCACGAGCACTCGCCCACGGCGTAGAAGCCGTTCACGACTTCTTCGTGGCCCTTCGGCGTGCCCACGACCTGACCGTGGATGTTCGTCGGGATGCCGCCCATCTGGTAGTGGATGGTCGGCACGACCGGGATCGGCTCCTTGATGCAGTCGACGTTCGCGAACTTCAGCGCGATTTCGCGGATCGACGGCAGACGCTTCATGATCGTCTCAGCGCCGATGTGCGAGAGGTCGAGCAGCACGTGATCCTTGTTCGGACCCACGCCGCGGCCTTCCTTGATTTCCTGGTCCATCGAACGCGAGACGAAGTCGCGCGGTGCGAGGTCCTTCAGGGTCGGCGCGTAACGCTCCATGAAGCGCTCGCCGTTCGAGTTGCGCAGAATGCCGCCTTCGCCGCGCACGCCTTCCGTGATCAGCACGCCCGCGCCGGCCACGCCGGTCGGGTGGAACTGCCAGAACTCCATGTCCTGCAGCGCGATGCCCGAGCGGGCCGCCATGCCGAGGCCGTCACCGGTGTTGATGAACGCGTTGGTCGATGCCGCGAAGATGCGGCCCGCGCCGCCCGTGGCGAACAGCGTGGTCTTGCCTTCGAGGATGTAGACGTCGCCCGTTTCCATTTCGAGCGCGGTCACGCCGAGCACGTCGCCATCGGCGTCGCGGATCAGGTCGAGCGCCATCCATTCGACGAAGAACGTGGTCTTCGCCGCGACGTTCTGCTGGTACAGCGTGTGCAGCAGCGCGTGGCCGGTACGGTCAGCAGCGGCACAGGCGCGCTGGACCGGCTTCTCGCCGTAGTTGGCCGTGTGGCCGCCGAACGGGCGCTGATAGATCGTGCCGTCGGCGTTGCGGTCGAACGGCATGCCGAAGTGCTCGAGCTCGTACACGGCGTTCGGCGCTTCACGGCACATGAACTCGATCGCGTCCTGGTCGCCGAGCCAGTCGGAACCCTTGATCGTGTCGTAGAAGTGGTAGTGCCAGTTGTCTTCGCTCATGTTGCCGAGCGAGGCGCCGATGCCGCCCTGCGCCGCCACCGTGTGCGAACGCGTGGGAAACACCTTCGAGAGCACGCAAACCGACAGGCCGGCGCGCGCGAGTTGCAGCGAAGCGCGCATCCCCGAGCCGCCTGCGCCGACGATGACCACGTCGAACTTGCGACGCGGCAGAGAATTCTTGATTGCAGCCATTCTTTTACACTCTCCAGAGAATCTGAGCGGCGTAGCCGAGGCTGCCCAGCAGCCATGCGATCGTGAGGACGTCCAGCGTGATGCGCAGGCCGACCGGCTTGATGTAGTCCATCCAGATGTCGCGCACGCCGACCCACGCGTGGTAGAACAGCGCGACGAAGGTGACGAACGTGGCGAGCTTCATCCACTGCGCGGCGAAGATCGAGGCCCAGCCTTCGTACGAGAAGTCGTGCGCGCCGAAGAACAGGACGAGCAGCACGATCGTGTAGACCGCCATGATCACGGCGGTGGCGCGTTGTGCGATCCAGTCGCGGATGCCGTAGTGAGCGCCCACGACGAGGCGCTTCGGACCGATACCGTTGTTAGCCGACATTTTTTAGAACGCTCCGAAGAGTTTTGCCGCGAAGGCGATCGTGAGGACCGTGGAGATGATCACGACGACGAGGGAGGTCGTCTTGCCTTTTTCCTTGTTCACGAGGTCATGGCTAAAATCCATGCACAGGTGACGCACGCCGGCGCAGAAGTGAAACAGGAACGCCCACCCGAGGACCAGCACGATGAGCTTGACGATGATGTTGGAGAGGAAGCCCTTGAATACCTCGAAGCTCAGCTCCGAAGTGAGGCTCTGGTCCAACAGGAACAAGATGAAAGGCAGGAACAGGAACAACAACGCACCGCTGATGCGGTGGCCGATCGACACACGACCGGCCAGCGGCAGGCGGTATGCGAACAATATCTGCCCAAGCCCGATGTTCCGGTATTCCGGCCTCGGTTTTTTTGCGGCTTCTGCCATGCTAGACCCCTACTATGTGTTAACACTAACTCGCAATTTTAGCGCCTTTTCATAACGCGCTGCAGCGAAATCCACGCCGGGCAAGGCTCGTGGTGCGCGCAAGCAAAGGCACTCTGGGGAAGGGCTCCGCGCCTTTTGCGCGGCCGCCCGTCAACTCAAATCGTTCTGATAGTAGTACCCGGTTGTGACATACCATCCGCGGCGCACTTCGACCGGCCGGTCCCCATAGGTATAGGACACCCGCTCGACCGACAGCAGCGGAAAACCTGCCGGCACCTTGAGCAGATCGGCCACCGCGGGATCGGCGGCCACCGCGCGGATCTTTTCCGTCGCGCGAATCATGCGCGTGCCGAACTCCGTCTCGAACATCGCGTAGAGCGGCCCCTTGTATTCGGCGAGGCGCTCGCTCGTGAGCCCGCGGAACACGCCGCCGGGCAGCCAGATCTCGTCGAGCACGGTGCTTTCGCCGTCGAACTGCAGAAGACGCCGGATCAGCACCACCGGGTCGGACGGCTTGAGGTCGAGCTGGCGCGCGATCTCGGCCGAGGCGCGCAGGCGGCGGCAGTCGAGCAGCTTGCTCACGTGCGGGTGCTCCGCGCCGTCATCAGCGAGTAACCTCAGGAAGCGAAACTGGGCGCGCTCTTCGTTGTGCGTCGCAACAAACGTACCCTTGCCCTGGCGGCGCACCAGCAGATTGTCGGCCGCCAGTTCGTCGATCGCCTTGCGCACCGTCCCCTGGCTCACCTTGTAGCGGGCGGCCAGTTCGACTTCGCTGGGGATGATTTCGCCGGGCTTCCATTCGCCCGACTCGAGGCTCTGCGTAATCAGCCCCTTGATCTGCTGATAGAGGGGGCTGAAAGTCGCGGATGGCGGGACGGCGGACGCGGACGCTTGAGCCCCGCTCTCGGGAGCGGTGGAATT
Source organism: Paraburkholderia mimosarum LMG 23256 = NBRC 106338 (assembly GCF_000739815.1). GTDB lineage: Bacteria > Pseudomonadota > Gammaproteobacteria > Burkholderiales > Burkholderiaceae > Paraburkholderia > Paraburkholderia mimosarum. Next base: position 144,575 of record NZ_BBJJ01000001.1, on the reverse strand, counting down.
TGCGTTGCTGGCCGGGTTCGCACTCATGGCGCGCATTTCAACATAAAGCCCCCTGGGCATCAAGCATTTTGGCCGCAATAGTTATGTCTTATATAAGACATAAGATACTGTTGACTTTGACCCTGACGACTCCTACACTGCCGAGCGAGCAAGGGTTTGCGGGCGGGCTGCAGACCGGTTTCCGGCCCCGCAAGCGGCTGGAAACGGAGAAGCCGCCGGCTGCATCCACCCCGTGGCGAATGCGCCGCAGGCCGCCTTGCACCATGCTGTCCCCCACGCAGTAAACGCAGTAGAGGTTTGATCCGCCTGGCCGGTTAGCGTGACTCAATGCGCGCCGCGCGTCTGTGGGAGAGCCCGAGCGATTTGTTGCTGGAGTCGGCACACGCGAAGCGGCCAGCGCCCGGCGTCCCTCGAAGGGCGCCCCGTACATCTCTTGCCTTGTTGCAGATGGTTACCGGCACGGCGGTCCGTGCGGGCGGCGCGCGCGTCACGGCTCGGCAGTTGGCGCAGGTCCGGTGAGGTGCGCACGCAAGCTGTAAAGACCGCCTGTTTCACCTACGCTTCGTGTATCGCGCATATAGAATGGCGTTTTACCCTGGCGTCTAACGCACCTTCCTGGAGATTTTCAATGGCTAAGCCCGCAAAGCGCGTTGCCGTCACCGGCGCCGCAGGTCAGATCGCTTACTCCCTGCTGTTCCGCATCGCGAATGGCGACCTGCTCGGCAAGGATCAGCCCGTCATCCTGCAACTGCTCGACCTGCCCCAGGCGCAAGCCGCCGTCAAGGGCGTCGTGATGGAACTGGACGACTGCGCATTCCCGCTGCTCGCGGGCGTTGTCATCACCGACGACCCGAAGGTCGCGTTCAAGGACGCCGACGTCGCCCTGCTGGTTGGCGCGCGTCCCCGTTCGAAGGGCATGGAGCGTAAGGATCTGCTCTCGGCCAACGCCGAAATCTTCACGGTGCAGGGCAAGGCGCTCAACGACGTCGCCAGCCGCGACGTGAAGGTGCTGGTCGTCGGCAACCCGGCCAACACGAACGCCTATATCGCCATGAAGTCGGCTCCGGACCTGCCGAAGAAGAACTTCACCGCCATGCTGCGTCTGGACCACAACCGCGCGCTCTCGCAACTGGCCGCCAAGTCGGGCAAGCCGGTCGCTTCGATCGAGAAGCTCGCCGTGTGGGGCAACCACTCGCCGACGATGTACCCCGATTACCGTTTCGCCACCGTCGACGGCCAGTCCCTCAACGCGCTGATCAACGACGACGAATGGAACCGCAACACGTTCATCCCGACCGTCGGCAAGCGCGGCGCGGCGATCATCGAAGCGCGCGGCCTCTCGTCGGCGGCTTCGGCGGCCAACGCGGCGATCGACCACGTGCGTGACTGGGTCCTCGGCACGAACGGCAAGTGGGTCACGATGGGCATCCCGTCGGACGGCTCGTACGGCATCCCCGAAGACATCATCTACGGCGTGCCGGTGACCTGCGAAAACGGCGAGTACAAGCGCGTGGAAGGCCTCGAAATCGACGCGTTCTCGCGCGAGAAGATGGACGGCACGCTGGGCGAGCTGCTCGAAGAGCGCGAAGGCGTGGCTCACCTGCTCGGCAAGTAAGCCAGCCGGGACGAACGGAACGAGCGATTCAGGCTCGTTCCGCTTCATGCGCGCGGCCCGGGCTGCGCGCCCCCGATCCGCATGCGCCTTGCCCAGACTGGCTTGCCGGCAGGACGCATCCGAATCCGGTCTCCCCTTACAACACTCGAATACCGACGCCGAAGATGCGCGCCATCCTCCCAGCGGAAGTGCTGTTTGACGGCGAAGCGCCGCCCGCCATCCTGCCCGCATGCGACCACTACGCGGGCAGCGAGAAGCTGATGCTGAAATCGCTGGCGCTGCAGCAGCAGCTCGGCCCGGTCTTCGACATCACGCTCGACTGCGAAGACGGCGCGCAGGTCGGCCGCGAGGCCGAGCACGCGGAGCTCGTGGCTTCGCTCATCGGCGGCGAACACGACCGCTTTGGCCGCGTGGGCGTGCGCATCCACGATTTCCATCACCGGCACTGGCGCGACGACGTGCGCCTGATCCTGCGCGCCGCGAAGCGCGCGCCGGCGTTCATCACGCTCCCCAAGATACGCGCCGTGGGCGACGCCGCCGAAATGACGTCGTTCATCGAAGCCACGCGCGTCGAGTTGGGCATCGACAAGCCAATTCCCGTTCAGCTGCTCGTGGAAACGCATGGCGCGCTCGCGCGCGTGTTCGACCTCGCCGCGCTGCGCGGCGTCGAGGCGCTGAGCTTTGGGCTGATGGACTTTGTCTCCGCGCACGACGGCGCAATTCCCGACACGGCCATGCGCTCGCCGGGCCAGTTCGATCACCCGCTCGTGCGCCGCGCGAAGCTCGAAATCGCGGCCGCGTGCCACGCCTTCGGCCGTGTGCCTTCGCATAATGTGAGCACGGAAGTGCGCGACATGGACGTGGTGGCGAACGACGCGCGCCGCGCGCGCAACGAGTTCGGCTACACGCGCATGTGGAGCATTCACCCGGCGCAGATTCCCGCGATCGTGGCCGCGTTCGCGCCGCGCGACGAAGAAATCGCGCTGGCCGCCGAAATCCTGCTGGCCGCGCAGCACGCGCAATGGGGTCCGACGCGCCACGGCGATACGCTGCACGACCGCGCGAGCTACCGCTATTACTGGTCCGTCCTGCGCCGCGCGCGCACCACGGGCCGCGCCGTGCCGCCCGAAGCCGCCCCCCTCTTCGCCCCTGGCGAACTGACCCGGGAACAGGCCTGAAGCGCGAGGCACGCCGGCAGCGAAAACGTTTTCAACGCATAGCGCCACGGCAGCGAAGCGGACTTCGCGCCACATGGCGCAACAGAGACAGACAAGGGCAGTTACAGCCAGTTACTCGCGAACCAAGGCTCAAACAACACAGGGCCCGAGAATTTGAAGTTCACGGCGATAAATAGGTGAAAATAGCGTCCGCTGCGCGCTTTCGGGGCGCACGCAGTGCAAACGGCGGCTGCCCCCGCAGCCGCGCACTGATCAACCGATTTAGATAGATAAAGGTTCGACTTCCATGAAGAAACTGCTGATCGCCGCTGTTATCGGCACGCTGTCCTCGACGCTGATGCTGGCCGCCACCGACGCCGCCGCACAAGGCACATCGTCCACCGCCACGCCCAAGAAGCCGGCTCCGAAGCACAAGATCATCAAGCGCAAGGCCAACCCGGCCAAGGAAGCGAAGGTCGACGCGGTCCCGGAAGGCTCGGAGCACTGGAGCTGCGCTGAAGGCATGCAGTTCGACCTGAAGGGCGACATGGCGCGTGACCAGATCGTCACCGTCCACTGGGCGAACAAGAACTACAACCTGCCGCGCCAGGCCACGACCACGGGCGCCGACCGCTTCCACGACGCCGCCACCGGCCTCGACCTGGTCGTGATCCCGACCAAGGCCATGCTGTTCTCGGACAAGGACAGCTCGCGTCTCGCCGACGAGTGCAAGACCGTTGCAATGCAGCAAGGCGCGCCGGCGCCGACGCAGGCCAACGCCCTTAACCGCAACGTTGCACCGGCAGCGAGCGGCGCAGCGGGCCAGTAAGCGCGAGCGGAACGCCTCGATGTCCGCGCCGACATCCAACGTCAGGCCGCAGCCGGATCAGGTACTGGTCGATATCGTCGACTACGTGCTGAACTTCCGTGTCGACAGCGCGCTTGCGCTGACCACGGCCCGGCATTGCCTGATCGACACGCTCGGCTGCGGACTCGAGGCGCTCTCCTACCCCGCCTGCACCAAGCTGCTGGGTCCGATCGTGCCGGGCACGGTCGTCCCGCACGGCGCAAAGGTGCCAGGCACGCAGTTCCAGCTCGACCCGGTTCAGGCCGCCTTCAACATCGGCGCGATGATCCGCTGGCTCGACTTCAACGACACCTGGCTCGCCGCCGAGTGGGGCCATCCGTCGGACAACCTGGGCGGCATCCTCGCGACCGCCGACTGGCTTTCGCGCACGGCCATTTCCCAGGGCAAGCCGCCGCTCACCATGAAGCACGTGCTCGAAGGCATGGTGCAGGCGCACGAGATCCAGGGCTGCATAGCGCTGGAAAACTCGTTCAACAAGGTCGGCCTCGACCATGTGCTGCTGGTGAAGCTCGCCTCGACGGCCGTGGTCGGCCAGATGCTCGGGCTCACGCGCGAAGAGCTCATCAACGCCGTTTCGCTCGCCGTGGTCGACGGCCAGGCGCTGCGCACCTACCGCCACGCGCCCAACACGGGCTCGCGCAAGTCGTGGGCCGCGGGCGACGCCACCGCGCGCGCCGTGCGCCTCGCGCTCATGGCGAAGACCGGCGAGATGGGCTACCCCTCGGCGCTCACGGCGAAAACGTGGGGCTTCTACGATGTCTCGTTCAAGGGACAGCCGTTCCGCTTCCAGCGCCCCTACGGCACGTACGTGATGGAAAACGTGCTGTTCAAGATTTCGTTCCCCGCCGAATTCCACGCGCAGACCGCCGCCGAAGCCGCGATGACGCTGCACGGCGTGCTCGCCCAAAAGGGCAAGACGGTCGGGGACATCAAGCGCATCACCATTCGTACACACGAAGCGGCGATCCGCATCATCGACAAGAGCGGCCCGCTCGCGAACCCCGCCGACCGCGACCACTGCATCCAGTACATGGTCGCCGTGCCGCTCGTCTTCGGGCGTCTCACCGCCGCCGATTACGAAGACGAAGTCGCGAGCGACCCGCGCATCGACGCGTTGCGCGCCAAAACGGTGTGCGTGGAAGACCCGCAGTTCACGAAGGACTATCACGACCCCGCGAAGCGCTCGATCGCGAACGCGCTGAGCGTCGAACTGAACGACGGCACGGTGCTCGACGAGGTTGTCGTGGAGTACCCGATTGGCCACCAGCGGCGGCGCCAGGAAGGCATTCCGCTGCTGCTCGAGAAATTTCGAACCAACCTCGCGCGCCGCTTCCCGGCGAAGCAGCAGCAGGCTATTCTCGATGTCTCGCTGGACGAAGCGCGGCTATTCGGCTTACCCGTCAACGAGTACGTCGACATGTACGTGATCTGAGCAATCCGGCAGGCATCAGTAACAGCAGCAAGCGTGCAGTAAGCGTTATTTCCGCGATTAAACGAAGGAAAATACCATGGCTCACAACCTCCACAAAACGCTCAAGGAATTCGACAGCGGTTCCGGCAAAGGCAAGTTCTACTCGCTGCCGCAACTCGGCAAGCAGCTCGGCGTGAAAATCAATCGCCTGCCGGTCTCGATCCGTCTCGTGCTCGAGTCCGTGCTGCGTAACTACGACGGCAAGAAGATCGCGGAAGAGCATATCGAGCAACTCGCGAACTGGAAGCCGAACGCCTCGCGCGTCGACGAGATCCCGTTCGTCGTCGCCCGCGTCGTGCTGCAGGACTTCACGGGCGTGCCGCTGCTCGCCGACATCGCCGCCATGCGCGGCGTCGCGAAGCAGGTCGGCAAGGATCCGAAGGTCATCGAGCCGCTCGTGCCGGTCGACCTCGTCGTCGACCATTCGGTCCAGATCGACTACTTCCGCCAGAAGGACGCGCTCGACCTGAACATGAAGCTGGAATTCCAGCGCAACAACGAGCGCTACCAGTTCATGAAGTGGGGCATGCAGGCGTTCGACACGTTCAAGGTCGTGCCGCCGGGCATCGGCATCGTCCACCAGGTCAACCTCGAATACCTCGCGCGCGGCGTGCACAAGAAGACGGAAGGCGGCGATACGGTCTACTACCCGGACACGCTCGTCGGCACCGACAGCCACACCACGATGATCAACGGCATCGGCGTGGTGGGCTGGGGCGTGGGCGGCATCGAAGCCGAAGCCGGCATGCTCGGCCAGCCGGTGTACTTCCTCACCCCGGACGTCGTGGGCGTCGAACTGAAGGGCAAGCTGCGCGAAGGCTGCACCGCAACCGACCTCGTGCTGACCATCACCGAAATGCTCCGCAAGGAGAAGGTCGTCGGCAAGTTCGTCGAGTTCTTCGGCGAAGGCACGGCATCGCTCTCGGTGCCGGACCGCGCGACCATCGGCAACATGGCGCCGGAATACGGCGCGACCATGGGCTTCTTCCCGGTCGACGAGAAGACGATCGACTACTTCAAGGGCACGGGCCGCACGCAGGCCGAAATCTCGGCCTTCGAGAACTACTTCAAGGCGCAGGATCTCTACGGCATTCCGAAGGCCGGCGACATCGACTACACGAAGACGCTCGTGCTCGATCTCGGCACGGTCGCGCCTTCGCTGGCCGGCCCGAAGCGCCCGCAGGACCGCATCGAAATCGGCAACGTGAAGTCGACCTTCATCGATCTGTTCTCGAAGCCGGTCGCGGAAAACGGCTTCAGCAAGAAGGCCGACGACCTCACGGCCGAATACGCCGTGACCGGCGACGTCAAGCTGCACAACGGCGACGTGCTGATCGCCGCCATCACGTCGTGCACGAACACGTCGAACCCGAGCGTGCTGCTGGCCGCCGGCCTGCTGGCGAAGAAGGCGGTGGAAGCCGGGCTCACGGTCGCCCCGCACATCAAGACCTCGCTGGCTCCGGGATCGCGCATCGTCACGGAATACCTGACGAAGACGGGCCTCCTGCCGTATCTCTCGAAGCTCGGCTTCGAACTCGCGGCATACGGCTGCACGACCTGTATCGGCAACGCCGGCGATCTCACGGCGGAACTGAACGAGTCCATCACGAAGAACGACGTGGTTGCCGCAGCGGTGCTGTCGGGCAACCGCAACTTCGAAGCGCGTATTCACCCGAACATTCGTGCGAACTTCCTGGCCTCGCCGCCGCTGGTCGTCGCTTACGCGATCGCTGGCAATATCACGCGCGACCTGATGACGGAGCCGGTGGGCAAGGGCAACGGCGGCCGTGACATCTACCTCGGCGACATCTGGCCGACGAGCGAGGAAGTCAACGCACTGCTCAAGTTCGCGCTCGATCCGGACGCGTTCCAGAAGAACTACAGCCAGCTCACGAAGAAGGGCGACCTGTGGAGCAAGATCGAAGGCGAAGAAGGCCAGGTCTACGACTGGCCGAAGTCGACCTACATTGCCGAGCCGCCTTTCTTCGGCAGCAGTTTTTCGATGACGCCGTCGTCGGAAGTCGCCGAGATCAAGGGCGCGCGCGCACTGGGCATCTTCGGTGACTCGGTCACGACCGACCACATCAGCCCGGCTGGCTCGATCAAGGAAGACTCGCCCGCGGGCAAGTGGCTGAAGGCGAACGGCGTGCAGAAGGCCGACTTCAACAGCTACGGCTCGCGCCGCGGCAACCACGACGTGATGATGCGTGGCACGTTCGCGAACGTACGCATCAAGAACCTGATGATTCCGGCGAAGGCGGACGGCACGCGCGTGGAAGGCGGCCTCACGATTCACCAGCCGGGCGGCGAACAGATGTCGATCTACGACGCCGCCATGAAGTACATCGACGCCGGCACGCCGACCATGGTGTTCGCCGGCGAAGAGTACGGCACGGGTTCGTCGCGCGACTGGGCAGCCAAGGGCACGCAACTGCTGGGCGTGAAGGCCGTGGTCGCACGCAGCTTCGAGCGCATCCACCGCTCGAACCTCGTTGGCATGGGCGTTCTGCCGCTGCAGTTCAAGGGTTCGGACAGCGTTCAGTCGCTTGGCCTGACCGGCGAGGAAACGTTCGACATCGAAGGCCTGACCGACGACTTCAAGCCGCAGCAGGACCTGACGCTCGTCATCCGCCGCAAGGATGGCAAGGAGGAACGCGTCGAGGTGCTGCTGCGCATCGATACGCCGATCGAAGTCGACTACTACAAGCACGGCGGTATTCTGCCGTTCGTGCTGCGCTCGCTGCTCGCGGCGTAAGTACGCAGTTTTTGCAGGTGCCGCGCCCGACAACGGGTGCGGTCACATTTGAAGCTCGACGCAAGTCGGGCTTTTTTTTTTGGCTTTTCCGTGGGTGGCGTCATTCGACCAGCTTGTTCAACGCAGCAAACTCGATCAACGCCGCTAGCGAAGAAAGGCCGAGCTTGTCGAGCACGCGCGTCTTGTACGTGCTCACGGTTTTATCCGAGAGCCCGAGGCGCGCCGCGATGCCCTTGTTGCTCATACCGCGCGCGAGATATTGAAGCACCTCCACCTCGCGCGGCGAAAGCCCGTCTAGCGCCACGTCACGGCCGCCGCCGCAAGTGCCCGCCGGGAAGCAGTCGTAACCGAGCAGCACCGCTTTCACCACGCCGCACAGTTCCGCCACGCCGCGATTCTTGTTGACGTAGCCGTTCGCCCCTGCAACGCGCGTGTGATTGGCCATGACGAGTTCGGGCTTGGCCGACAGCACGAGAATGCGCGCGTCGGGCTGCTGTGTGCGAATGCCGCGGATGACCGAGAGGCCATCGAGCTTCGGCAACTCGAGGTCGAGAATTACCAGATCGGGCTTCAGTTCCCGCACGAGGCGCAGGCCCTCTTCCCCGTCGCCACACTCTCCTACCAGTTCGTACTCCGTATTCAGCACGTTGTGGAGCATCTTCAGCACGATCGGATGGTCATCGACTACAACGATGCGTTTCATTGTCTGTTCCATGGCGGAATGATTTATTTGTTTGAGCTCTCAGAGGGGAGCTCACAGCCTGAATGACGCGTCGCCGTTTTTGTATAGGAGATTTCCGAAACGCCAGTGATGTCGCACCGCAGGGTTAACGCCGAGCGCCCGCCGTTTGAATTTAACTAACGCGTGAATTAAAGTTCAGCAATGGTCAATCGCACCGCCACCGTTTCTTCGCGTCCCCGCGGCCGGCGCCCCGCCGCCCCCGATGTCGACATCCGCGAGCGGCTGCTTGCCAGCGCCACGCAGCTGTTCGGCGAGCAGGGCATCGCGGCCACCACCATGGCTCAGATCGCGGAAGCGGCGGGCGTGACGTCCGCGATGGTCCACTACTACTTCACGAACCGCGAGAAGCTGCTCGACGCCGTGGTCGAGGAGCGCATCGCGCGCTCGATCGCGTTCGTATGGGAGAGCGCGGAACGCGAATCCGCGCGCGACCCGCAAGCGCTCGTCGAGGAACTGGTCGCGCGGCTCTTCGACGTCACCTCGCGCCTGCCCTGGCTGCCGCCGCTATGGCTGCGCGAGATCGTCAACGAAGGTGGCCTGCTGCGCGAGCGCATGCTCGAGCGTCTGCCCGTCGAGCAGTTGCAGCGCTTTGCCGCGCGCATCGGCGAGGCGCAGCGCGACGGCAGCGTCAACGCCGATCTCGAAGCGCCGCTGCTCTTCATCTCGATCCTCGCGCTCGTCATGCTGCCGCTTGCGACTTCGAAGATCTGGCTCAGCGCGCCCGGCTTCCCGAAAATCGAGCGCGAGGCGCTGCACCGGCATGTGAGCGCCCTGTTGAGCGCCGCGTTGCGGCCAGCGCCGCGCAAAGTTCGCGCGCGCCGCGCCGCGCGTAGCAAGGGAGACGCTTCATGATGCGCAGGATCGTGGGCGCGTGTGCCGCCGCCCTCGCGCTAGCCGCGTGCTCGAAGCACGGCCCGGCAGGCTGGCAAGGCTATGCCGAAGGCGAGTATGTCTACCTCTCCTCGTCGCAGCCGGGCACACTCACCGATCTCAACGTCACGCGCGGTCAAACCGTGGCCGCCAATGCGGCCGCCTTCGCCCTCGACTCGATCGAGGAAACCGCCGCGCGCGACGAGGCTCAGCATCGCCTCACGGCCGCGCAAAAGCAGCTCGCCGACCTGCAAACCGGCAAGCGTCCGCCCGAAGTGCGCGTGACCGAAGCGCAGCTCGCGCAGGCCGAGGCCAACGCGCGCAAGGCCGCGCTCCAGCTCACGCGCGACGAGGCGCAGTTGCGCGCGGGCGGCATTGCGCAGGCGCAGCTCGACGACTCGCGCGCGCAGGCCGCTTCCACGGCCGCCCAGGTACGCGAGCTGCAAAACCAGGTGCGCGTGGCGAACTTGCCGGGTCGCAGCGCGCAAGTCGCCGCGCAGGCCGCCGAAGTCGAGGCGTCGCGCGCTTCGCTCGCACAAGCGCAGTGGCGGCTCGACCAGAAGCGTGTGAGCGTGCCGAGCGGCGGCCTCGTCTACGACACGCTGTTTCGCGTCGGCGAATGGGTGCAGGCGGGGAGCCCCGTCGTCCAGATGCTGCCGCCACAAAACGTGAAGGTGCGCTTCTTCGTGCCCGAAACGGTAGTCGGCTCGCTCGCGCCCGGCCGCAAGGTCGACGTGCGCTGCGACGGCTGTGCCGCCCGGATTCCCGCCACCATCACGTGGATTTCGAACGCCGCCGAATACACGCCGCCCGTCATCTACAGCAACGAAAATCGCGCGAAGCTCGTTTTCATGATCGAGGCGCGGCCCGCCGCGCAAGACGCCGTGAAGCTGCATCCGGGCCAGCCAGTCGAGGTGACGCTGCAATGAGCACCTCTACGCCGCCCACCGGCGACTACGCCATCGACGTGCACAATCTCAACAAGCACTTCGGCAACAAGCATGTGGTGAACGACGTTTCGCTGCGTGTCGGGCGCGGCGAAATATTCGGCTTTCTCGGCCCGAACGGCAGCGGCAAGACCACGTCGATCCGGCTCATGTGCGGCCTGCTCACGCCCGATTCCGGCTCGGGCACCTGCCTTGGCTACGACATCCTGCGCGAAAGTGCGCAGATCAAGCGGCACGTCGGCTACATGACGCAGCGCTTCTCGTACTGGGAAGACCTGACGATCCGCGAGAACCTCGATTTCGTCGCGCGCATCTATCAGATGCCGAAGCGCCGCGAAGCCGTCGATCGCGCGCTCGAATCGCTCGGCCTCGCGAGCCGCGCGAACCAGCTCACGGGTGCGCTCTCGGGCGGATGGAAGCAGCGGCTCGCGCTCGCGGCCTGCATGCTGCACGAGCCCGAACTGCTCCTGCTCGACGAACCGACCGCCGGCGTCGATCCCACGGCGCGCCGCGACTTCTGGGAGGAATTGCACCGGCTCGCCGCACGGGGCATCTCGGTGCTCGTGAGCACGCACTACATGGATGAAGCCGAACGCTGCCACAAGCTCGCCTATATCGCTTACGGCAAGCTGCTCACGCAGGGCACGGCCAGCGAGGTCATCGCCGGGCAGAACCTCGAAACATGGGCCATTCATGGCGAACGTCTCTCCGCCCTCGCCGCGCAGCTGCGCAACGCGCGAGGCATTGACCAGACCGTCGTGTTCGGCTCCGCGCTGCACGCGAGCGGCCGCGACCACGCGGCGCTCGCCGCCGCAGTCGCGCGCGCAGTGGAAGGGCAGCCGTTGCGCGCCGAGCGCATCGACACCGGCCTCGAAGATGTGTTCATCTACTTGATGAGCCAGGTTAAGGATAACTATGCAAATGGCGACCAAAAGCGCAGTGACGGCCGTGGAGTGACAAAGTGAGCGCGTCGTTCCCGTTTTCCCTGGCGCGCTGGTGGAGTATCGTGCTCAAGGAGTTTCTCCAGCTCAAGCGCGACCGCGTCACGTTCGCCATGATCGTCGGCTTGCCGATCATCCAGCTCACGCTGTTCGGCTACGCGATCAACACCGACCCCAAGCATCTGCCCACGGCCATCGTGGTGGGCGAGGACAGCGTGTTCGCGCGCAGCTTCGTCGCGGGCATGCGCAATTCGGCCTACTTCGACGTGATCGAAACGATGCCCGACGAGGCCTCGGCGCGCCGCGCGCTCGCGCGCGGCACGGTGCAGTTCGTGCTGAGCATACCCACCGACTTCTCGCGTCGCCTGTTGCGCGGCGAACGCCCTTCGCTCCTCATCGAGGCCGACGCGAGCGACCCCACCGCCATCACCACCGCGCTTGCGGCCGTACCCGGACTGGTCGCGCCCGTGGTCGCGAAAGATCTCACCGGCCCGCTCGCGCACCTGAACGGCACGCCCGCCGCCTTCGACGTGCAGGTGCACAGGCTTTACAACCCCGAGGGCATCACGCAATACAACGTCGTGCCGGGCCTGATGGGCGTGATCCTGACGATGACGATGGTGATGATGACGGGCCTCGCGATCACGCGCGAGCGCGAGCGCGGCACGATGGAGAACCTGCTCGCCACGCCGGCGCTGCCCATCGAGGTGATGACCGGCAAGATCATCCCCTATGTCGCCATCGGGCTGGTCCAGGCGACCATCATCGTGCTCGCCGCGCGCTACGTGTTTCATGTGCCGTTCGCGGGCGGGCTCGTCGCGCTCTATCTTTCGGCCCTGCTTTTCATTGCGGCGAACCTCACGGTGGGCATCACGCTCTCGTCGCTCGCGCAAAACCAGTTGCAGGCCATGCAGCTGACGATGTTCTATTTCCTGCCTAGCCTGCTGCTCTCCGGCTTCATGTTCCCGTTCGGCGGCATGCCGCGCTGGGCGCAATGGCTCGGCAATCTGCTGCCGCTCACGTATTTCAACCGGCTCGTGCGCGGCATCCTGCTCAAGGGCAACGGCTGGAACGAGCTGTGGCCCGCGGTGTGGCCGCTCGCCGTGTTCACGGTCGCGGTGATGATGATCGCGCTGCGCTTTTACCGGCGCACGCTGGACTAGCCCGGAGGCTCACGACGATGAAGCGCGACGCCTCCTCCATCCTTCTGCTTGGGCTCCTGCTCGCGGGCTGCACCGTCGGCCCCGATTTCCACACGCCCTCGGCGCCCGATGCCACCGGCTGGACACGCGAGCCCGTGCCGGCGGCGACCGCGAGCGCGGCAGGCCCGGGCGGCGGCGTACAGACCTTCGCCACCGCCGAGCACGCGCCCCGCGCGTGGTGGACACAGTTCGGCAGCGCGGAGTTGAACACGCTGGTCGATCAGGCATTGAGCGCGAGCCCAACGCTCGATTCCGCGCGCGCGAAGCTCGTGGAGGCGCGCGAAAACTACAACGCCCAGGCAGGCGCGACGAACTTTCCCGCCGTCGATCTGAAGCTAAACGGCACGCGCCAGAAGATCGATCTCGCCGCCTTCGGCATCACGCAGGTGCCGAACCCGCCCCCGTTCACGCTCTACAACGCTTCGGTCAGCGTCTCATACGTGTTCGATCTGTTCGGCGCCAATCGCCGTGCGCTGGAAGCCACGCTCGCCCACGTCGATTATCAGGCGTACGAAATGGAGGCCGCGCGTTTAACGGTAGCCGCCAACGTCGTGTCCACCGCCATCCGTCGCGCCTCTTTGCAGCGCCAGATTGAAATCACGCGGCAAGTGGCCGACACGCAGGCGCGCCAGCTCACGATCATGCAAGCGCGCCTGGCCGCCGGCGGCGTGGCGGAAATCGACGTGCGCAGCCAGCGCACCCTGGTTGCGCAAACGCGCGCTTCCCTGCCACCGCTCGAAACGCAGCGCGACGCAGCAGATCATCAGCTTGCGATCCTACTTGGCGTCGCGCCTTCCAGCACGCAGTTCGCCGCACCGCTCGACACCCTGTCGCTCGATACGCTGCATCTGCCCGATACGGTTGCGCTCACCGTGCCTTCCACGCTCGCTCGCGAGCGTCCCGACATACGCGCCGCCGAAGCACTGCTGCACGAGGCAAGCGCGAACGTCGGCGTGGCAACCGCCAATCTCTTTCCGCAGATCTCGCTGTCCGCGAGTATTGGATCGGAGCGCACGCATATCGAGGACGTGGTCAGCGGGCTGAACATCTGGAACGTGGGGCTCGGCCTCACGCAACCGCTTTTTCACGGCGGCGAATTGCGCGCGAAGAAACGCGCGTCACAAGCCGCGTATGAAGCCGCTTTCGCCGACTATCGGCAGACGGTCCTGCAAGCGTTGCAGCAGGTCGCCGACTCGCTCCAGGCGCTCCAGAACGATGCGGTCGAGCTGCAAGCGCGCGATGACGCCGCGCGCGACGCGCAGGCCAACGCAGCAATCGCGCGGACGCGCTACAAGGCCGGCGGCGTGAGCGAATTCGCGCTGATCGACACGCAACGCCAGGCACTCCAGACGATGCTGGACCGCACGCGCGCGCAGGCCGATCGCCTCGCGGACACCGCTGCGCTCTATCAATCCCTGGGCGGTGCCGCACTCCCTGGCGCCGAGCCGCCTGCCGCAAGTGAGCAAACCCCGGACCACACCGCGCCCGCCCGGTAACGTTGCCCCGCCGCGCGGCAACCACGACCCTGTGACGGCAACCATTCGTTTCCTTCCGCCTGCGCCGCGGCTGCGCGACAATGATCCTTCCCCTCGCCCCATCCGCAAACGAGAGACACGTATGAATCAGGCATCGCTGTCCCCCGCGCAACTTTCACTCAACGATCTGGTGGCGGCCGACGCACTCGAGCTTTCGGAATGGATCCGCCTGCGCAAGGTGTCCTGCCGCGAGGTGATGAGCGCGTTCCTTGATCATATCGAGCGTGTGAACACGCCCGCCAACGCCATCGTCTCGCTGCGCGAACGCGCCACGCTGCTGGCCGAAGCCGATGAACGCGACGCCCAGCTCGCGCGCGGCGAGTACCTGGGCTGGATGCACGGCATGCCGCAGGCGCCGAAGGATCTCACGGCCACGGCCGGCATTCCCTCGACGCAAGGCTCGCCGCTGTTGCGCAACGAAGTGCCGAAGGCCGACGCCCTGATGGCCGCACGCATGCGCGCACAAGGCGCGATTTTCATCGGCAAGACGAACACGCCGGAGTTCGGCCTCGGCTCGAACACCTACAACACGGTCTTCGGCACGACGCTCAACGCATACGACCCCACGCGCAGCGCGGGCGGCAGCAGCGGCGGCACGGCCGTGGCGCTCGCGCTGCGCATGCTGCCCGTGGCGGACGGCAGCGACATGATGGGCTCGCTGCGCAATCCCGCGGGCTGGAACAACGTATTCGGTTTTCGTCCGTCGCAAGGACGCGTGCCCTCCGTGCCCGCCCACGATCTCTTTTTCCATCAGCTCGGCTATGCGGGGCCCATGGGCCGCAACGTGCCCGACCTCGCCATGCTGCTCTCCACCCAGGCGGGTTACGACGCGCGGGCGCCGCTTTCCCTCGCTGAAGATCCCGTGCAGTTCGCAGGCTCGCTGGAACGCGATTTTCGTTGCGCGCGCATCGGCTGGCTAGGCGACTACGGCGGCTATCTGCCGATGGAAGACGGCGTGCTCGCGCTATGCGAGACGGCAGTCAAGGAGTTCGAATCGATCGGCTGCAAGGTCGAGGCCGCGCGCCCCGACTTCGCGATGGAGCGACTGTGGCAGGCATGGCTCACGCTGCGCCAGTTTTCGTGCGCGGGCACACTCGGCGCGTTCTACCGCGACCCGGAAAAGCACCGCCTGCTCAAGCCCGAGGCGCAATGGGAGGTGGAAGGCGGTCTGAAGCTTTCCGCCGAAGACGTGTGGAACGCCACAGTCACACGCAGCCAGTGGTACAACACGCTGCTCGCACTGTTCGAGCATTACGACTACCTCGCGCTGCCAAGCGCTCAACTCTTCCCGTTCGACGCCAGCGAGCATTGGCCGAAGTCGATCGCGGGCCGCGCGATGGATACGTACCACCGCTGGATGGAAGTCGTGATTGGCGGCAGTCTCGCGGGGCTGCCCGTCATCAGCGTGCCTGCGGGCTTCGATGCGCAAGGCTTGCCGATGGGTCTGCAGATCATCGGCAAGCCGCGTGCCGATCTTTCGGTGCTGCAACTCGCTCACGCATACGATCAGGCCACGCAGTGGGTCAAGCGGCGCTTGCCCGCGCAGCTCGACGCGTAAGCAGCGGAAGCAAAAAAGGCAGCGCCGTGGCGCTGCCTTTTTTCACATCGACGCGACAGATCGTGTCAGGCCTTCACCGCGCGTGCCGCATTTCTTCCGCGCAGCCATTCGAGCGCGAGCAGCAGGCACGTGGAGAACACGATGAGGATCGTTGCGAGCGCAGCGATCGTCGGGCTGATGTTCTCGCGAATGCCCGTGAACATCTGACGCGGCAACGTGGTCTGATCGGCGCCCGCGAGGAACAGCGTCACGACGACTTCGTCGAACGACGTGGCGAACGCGAACAGCGCACCGGAAATCACGCCCGGCGCGATCACGGGCAACGTGATGCGGAAGAACGTCGTGACCGGATTCGCACCGAGCGAGAGGCTCGCACGCACGAGATTATGGTTGAAGCCCTGCAGCGTGGCGGCCACCGTGGTCACGACGAACGGCACGCCCAGCGACGCATGCGCGAGGATCAGGCCGATGTACGTATTGGCGAGACCGAGCGGCGCGAAGAACAGATACATGCCCACGCCAACCACCACCACGGGCACGATCATTGGCGAAATGAGGACCGCCATGAGCACCGCCTTGCCGCGAAAATCGGCCTTGGTGATGCCGATGGCCGCGAGCGTGCCGAGTACGGTCGCCACGACAGTGGCAGAGGGGCCGACGATGAAGCTGTTCTTCGCGGCCATGCGCCATTCGTCGGACATCACGAGGTTCTCGTACCAGCGCAGCGACCAGCCCGGAATCGGGTAGACGAGGAACGTGCTCGACGAAAACGACAGCGGCACGATCGCGAGCACCGGCAGGATCAGATACAGCAGCGTGAGCACGACGAGCGCGCGCAACGCGAAGTACCACACGCGTTCGACGGCCGACGTATGCGGCGCAAAAAGCGGCTTGGCAAATTTCATGATCGCGCCTCCCTCAGCCAAGGCTCAGTTGCGTGCGCGTGAAGCGCCCGTAGATGAAATACAGCACCGTGGTCGCGGCGAGCAAGAGCGCGCCGAGTGCGCAAGCCATGCCCCAGTTGATCGACACGTTGGTGAAGTACGCCACGTAGTAGCTGACCATCTGATCGCCCGGGCCGCCGAGCAGCGCCGGCGTGATGTAGTAGCCGATCGACAGAATGAACACGAGCAGTACGCCCGCACCTACGCCGGGGTACGTCTGCGGCACGTACACGCGCCAGAAGGCCGCGAAAGGATGGCTGCCGAGCGACACCGCTGCGCGCTGGTACGTGGGCGGAATCGACTTCATGACGCTGTACAGAGGCAGCACCATGAACGGCAACAGGATGTGCGTCATCGAGATGTAGACGCCCACGCGATTGAACAGCAGCGTGAGCGGATGCGAAATGAGACCCGTGCCCATGAGCGCCTTGTTGACGAGACCCTCGCCCTGCAGGATCACGATCCACGCGGCCACACGCACGAGGATCGACGTCCAGAACGGAATCAGCACGAGAATCATCACGAGATTCGCGCGGCGCTCGGAGAGCGTCGAGATCCAGTAGGCGAGCGGATAGCCGAGCAGCAGCGCGAACACCGTGACGAACACGCTGATGACGAAGGTGCGCCCGAACACGTCGAGATAGATCTGCTGATCGGGGTCGGCGGCCACGATGCGGCCGAATGCATCCTGCCGGTGATCGAGCGAAGCGAGCAGGTAGAACGGCGAGATGCGCGAGCTGTTCTTCGCGATGGCTTGCCAGTAGGTCACGTCACCCCAGCGGTCGTCGAGGTCGACGATTTTCGCGCGCGTTTGCGCGGGCGTGAGCGTGAGCGGCTTGCCGTCGTCGTCGGCGAGCGGCATGGCGCGCGCCGTCTTCGCGACCAGCGAGCGGAAGCCCGGGATTTCCACATTCAGGCGCCGCGCCAGCGCGCCCATCGCATCCCCTTCCTTAACGACGGCGAGATCCTGCGCGAGCGCAGTGTAGGCCGCATCGGGCGGCGCGCTCTTGCGGTCCCAGCCGCGCAGCGCCGTGATGGTTTGCGGCAGCGCTGTCGCCACTTCGGGGTTCTGCACGGCGCGCGTGAGCAGCGCCGCAATCGGCACGACGAAAATCAGCAGCAGAAAGATTGCGAGCGGCGCGATCAGCATGAGCGCCATCGTCCGCTTCTTCGCTTGCGCCACGCGCAGTTCGCGCTTCAGGCGCGCGGTCTCTTCGCGCGCCGCGCCGGCAACGTTGGTCACGGTCGTCATCGTAGTCACACCTGGTCTCCCCCTGCCCTGCTACACAACGCCCCGGCGCTTGCACGCCGGAGCGTCCATCTCACACTTACTTCGCGGCCCACGAGGAGAAACGCTGCTCCAGTTCGTCGCCGTGGTCGGTCCAGAACGTGAGGTTCTCCTGAATGGCGTTCTTGCCGTTGGCCGGCGAGTTGGGCAGGTTCGCGAGCGTCTTCTCGTCGAGCGCCTTGATCGCGTTGGCGTTCACCGGGCCGTACGCGATGTGTTGCGCATAGGCCTGCTGCGGCTTCGGCGAGAGCGTGTAGGCGATGTACTGCTCGGCCAGCGCCTTGTTCGGTGCGCCCTTCGGGATCGCCCAGTAGTCGAGGTCATAGATGCTGCCGTTCCAGACCACCTTGAGGTTCTTGCCCTCGCGCTGCGCGGCGTCGATACGGCCGTTGTACGCCGTGGACATCACCACGTCGCCCGCCACGAGGAACTGCGGCGGCTGGGCGCCTGCCTCCCACCACTGGATGTTGGGCTTCAGTTCATCGAGCTTCTTGAACGCGCGGTCCTGGCCCGCCTTCGTCGCGAGCACCTTGTAGACGTCCTGCGGCGCCACGCCGTCGGCCATCAGCGCGAATTCCATGTTGTAGCGTGCACCCTTGCGCATGCCGCGCTTGCCCGGGAATTTCTTCACGTCCCAGAAGTCGGCCCAGCTCGTGGGCGCGGTCTTGAGCTTGTCGGCGTTATAGGCGAGCGCCGTGGACCACACGAAGAAGCCCGCGCCGCAGGGCTGCTGTGCGGCCTTCATGAAGTCGCCCTTGTTGCCGAGCTTGGCCCAGTCGAGCTTCTCGTAAAGGCCTTCGTCGCAGCCGCGCGCGATGTCGCCGGTTTCGACTTCCACCACGTCCCAATCCACGTGCTTCGCGTCGACCATGGCCTTCACCTTGGCCTGCTCGCCGTTGTATTCCACAGCGGTGATCTTGTTGCCCGTCTGCGCCTGGAACGGCTCGTTGAATGCCGCCTTTTGCGCATTGCCATTGGCGCCGCCGAAGTTCACGACGGTCAGGTCCGCGGCATGCGCCGCGCCGAACGAGAGTGCGAGTGCGGCCGCGACCGCTGCAACGCGCATGGTGCCGATCTGCTTCATGGTTGAGTCCCTTCTCCTTGGTGGTTTGTCTTGCCGGGCCCTTCGATGCGAGAAACGTGGCCCGATCGTCGAGACGTTTCGCGAAACACGGCGCACGATGTCGCGCGCCGCGCCCGCCAGCGTCATGCGAACACGCGCAGATGCTCCGGCGCGAACTCGAGTGCGACCGGCTGGCCGGGCGCGAAGCCGTCGAGCGCCTCGGTGCCGAGCGGCACTTTCACGAAGCATTCGTCCTGCTGGGGCAGACCGCAGCGCATGCGCACGTGGTCGCCGAAATAGATGAGGCCGCGTGCCTCGCCCGACAGCGCGTTCGAACCATTGCGGGCCGCGCCGTTCGCCGCCAGCTTCATGCGCTCGGGGCGTATGCAGGCGATGGCCGCGGCTCCCGCCTGCGCGCCCGCCACGTTGCGGCCGGTGAGGCGCGTGCCGTCGGCGAGATGCATTTCGCAGTACTCGCCATTCACCGAGGCAATCGTGCCGCGCAGCCGGTTGCTGTCGCCGATGAAGTTCGCCACGAACTCGTTGCACGGCGATTCGTAGAGGCGGTCGACGCTGTCGAGCTGCTGCACGATGCCCTTGTCGAACACGGCCACCCGGTCCGACATCGTGAGCGCCTCGCCCTGGTCGTGGGTGACATAGACGAACGTGACGCCGAGCTTCTCGTGCAGCGACTTCAGTTCGTACTGCATATGTTCGCGCAACTGCTTGTCGAGCGCGCCGAGCGGCTCGTCCATCAGCACGAGCTTGGGCTGGAACACGAGCGCGCGGGCCAGCGCGATACGCTGCTGCTGGCCGCCCGAAAGCTGGGCGGGATAGCGCTTCGCGAAGCCTTCCATACGCACCATCTTGAGCGCGTCGTTCACGCGCTGGGCGCGCTCGGCCGTGGGCACCTTGCGCACGCCGAGCGGGTAGGCGACGTTCTGCTCGACCGTGAGATGCGGAAAGAGCGCGTAATTCTGGAACACCATGCCGATGTCGCGCTTGTGCGGCGGCACGTTGTTGAGCAGCTTGCCCTCCAGGCGGATTTCGCCGCCGGTGGGAAACTCGAAGCCGGCGAGCATCATGAGGCAGGTAGTCTTGCCGGAGCCGGACGGCCCGAGCAGTGTCAGAAACTCGCCTTGATAGATATCGAGGTCAAGTTGTTTGACAACCAGCGTTTCGCCGTCATAGGTCTTGCGTACGCCGCGAAAGCTGACGATCACATCCGAGGTCTTCATTCGCCCTGTCTCCTTTGCTTGCTTTTCGCCGGTCCGCCCGCGCAATCTGACGCGATTAAATAATTATGCCGCAGGCATTAACCGGAACTGACGTGCGAATTACTATAGATGGTCCCGGCTCTATCTCATGGAGCCATTTCATTATTCCTGATGGAACCACTTCGCCATGGTCATCCTGTCCGAATGGCTCGCGGCGCAGCTCGACAAGGAGAGCGCCGAACCCGCCTATCGTCAGCTGTTACAGCTCATGCAGCAAGCTATTCTGACAGGACGGCTCGCGCCCGGCACCAAGCTGCCCAGTTCGCGCCTGCTCGCGGCCGACCTCGGCGTGGCCCGCAACACCGTGCTGCACGTGTACGACCAGTTGAGCGCCGAAGGCTACGTGATCTCCACCACGGGCAGCGGCACCTATGTCGCCGACACGCGCCCCGACTCGGCCGCCGTGAGTACGCCCACGAACAAGCCCTCGCCGGCGCGCTCCCCCGACGACGAAAACGACGCGACCGGCTCCTCCCCGCGCGGCGACATGTCGACTCGCGGCCAGCGTCTCATCGAGGAAGCGGGCGTTTCCGCCAAGCAGTGGGGGGCGTTCATGCCGGGCGTGCCCGACGTGGCCGAGTTTCCGGCCCGCACGTGGAGCCGCCTGCAGGCACGGCTGTGGAAGTCGGCCAATCATGGCTTGCTGACCTACGCGCCCGGCGGCGGCTACCGGCCGCTGCGGCGCGCGCTCTCGGACTACCTGCGCGTGGCGCGCTCGGTGCGCTGCACGCCGGACCAGATCATCATCACGACGGGCATTCACCAGTCGATCGATCTCTCGGTACGCCTGCTCGCTGACGTGGGCGACCGCGCGTGGGTGGAGGAGCCGTGCTACTGGGGCGCGCGCAGCGTCCTGCAATCCTCGGGATTGAAGCTCGCTCCTGTTCCTGTCGATGAAGAAGGCCTCAACCCGCGCGAGCAGGACCTGCGCGAGCCGCCGCGCATCGCGCTCGTCACGCCCTCGCACCAATATCCGCTCGGCATGGTGATGAGCCTCGCGCGCCGCCGAACGCTGCTCGAATACGCGCGCCAGCACAAGGTATGGATCATCGAGGACGACTACGACAGCGAGTTCCGCTACGGCAGCCGCCCGCTGGCCTCGCTCCAGGGGCTCGACGAATCCGACCGCGTGATTTACGTGGGGAGCCTCGGCAAGCTGCTGTTTCCGGGCCTGCGCATCGGCTACATGGTCGTGCCCGAGCGGCTAGCGGCCACCTTCCGCACGGGTGTGGCGGAGCTGTACCGCGAAGGCCAGCTCATGCAGCAGGCCGTGCTCGCCGAGTTCATCATGGACGGCTACCTCACCTCGCATGTGCGCCGCATGCGCACGCTCTACGGCGAGCGCCGCCAGTTGCTGATCGACGCCGTCACGCGCCATTTCGGCGACGCGCTGCCGGTCATGGGCGACGAAGCGGGCCTGCACTTCGTGCTCGGCCTGCCTGACACCGCCGACGACCGTGCCATCGCGTCCGCCGCCTACGACGCGGGCGTGATCGTGCGGCCGCTTGCGGCCTACTACAGCGTTCGCCAGGAGCGTAAAGGATTGCTGACGGGCTACGCGTGCGTGCCGCACGAGCAAATCGAACCGGCGTTTGCGACGCTCGCGCGGGTGATCGAGGAACACGCGTTTGCGAAGCCGCAAAAGCTGCGGCGCACCGGTTAGACGAGGGCGCGCCGCCAGCGTGCCGAAAACGCGAATCACCGGCTCATTTCAGCCCGAAATCGACGCGCGTGGTCGCCCCCTTGTCGTCGATGCCTTTCGCGTCGAGCTTCGGCGCGACGACGAACACGCGGCTCGGATCGACCTTGCCCTCGAAGTACTGCTGCACCGCTTGCGCGCGCTCCTGCGCGAGGTTGCGCAAGGCGGCGTCGTCAACGGGCGCGTGGTCGGCCAGTGCCTGCTTCATGTCGTCCACGGGCAGCGTCTTCGTCAAGCCGACCATGTTGCGCGGTTTCTTGAAGTCCGCGTCCTTATAGGCTTTGGTGAGGTATTTTTCGTATTCCTTGTCGTCCACCTTGACCTGCGAAGTATCGACGCTCTCGCCGTTGCCCACCGTGTCCTTCACTTTCTCCAGCCGCACGAGGTGCTCCACGTACTGCTGGCGCAGCGCGGGCGTGTCCACGGCGGGATCGACGCGGCCGATCAGGTCGATCTTGATCGACGGCTTGTCGTCCAGCGCCTTGGCGATCGTGTCGAGCTTCTTCTGGTCGGCTTCGTCGAGCGTCGCCGTGCCCGGCGTGAACTCCACGTAGCCCAGCTCTTCTCCCCCGCCGCCGAATGCGTTGGCGAGCAGCGCGAACGGCGCGGTCACCGCTTTGGCGATGAGGTTGAGCACCGCCTTCCAGATCAGGCCGCCCAGGCTGAACTCGGGGTTCGAGAGCGAGCCCGATACCGGAATGTTCACGTCGATCTCGCCCTTGCGGTTCTTGAGCAGCGAGATAGCGAGACGCACCGGCAGCTTCGTGGCCGTGTCGTTCTCCACGTGGTCGCCGAACGTGAGCTGGTCGATGAAGAGGTGGTTGTTTGCCGTGAGCTCGTCGTTCGCGAGCTGGTAATGCAGGTCGACGTTGAGCTTGCCCTTCGTGATCGGATAGCCCGCGTACTTGGCGGAGTAAGGCGTGAGGTTCGTGAGCTCGACGTCGTGCGCGCTCGCCGTGAGGTCGAGCGAAGGCTTCTCGATCAGCGGGTTCACCGTACCCTTGATCGCAATCGGCCCGTTCGCCGCGAGCTTCGCGGAAACGTCCACAGGAGCGGGCGTCGTCGATTCGGTGCCGAACGCGCCCACCTTGCCCTGGATCTGCACGAGGTCGGCGCTGTAGTTCGGCTTGATGAAGTTGTCGGTGTAGTTCACTCGGCCGTCCTGCAGCACGAGCTCGCCGAAGTGCAGGCGCACGGGATGCTTCGGCGCCTGCGCGGCCTGCACCGCGGCCGGCGCGGGAGCGGGTGCGGAAACCGCCCGCACCGGCGCGCTGGCTGCCTGCGGCGTGAGCGGCACCGGCTCGCGGCCGTCGCGCTTGCCCGCGTTCGCGTCCTGCGTGAGCGACTGCGCCGGCCCGGTTTGATGCGCGACCACGTCCTTGAGGTTGAGCTTGCCTTGCGCGTCGAGCAGCACGCGCCCGTAGAAGCCCGAGAAGGTCACGCGGCTCGCGTCCACGTCGGTGCCGCGCGCGTCGTCGTAATTCGCCTTCAGGTTCGTGAGCGCGAGCGAGCGCCAGCCCGCGAACGGGCCGGACGTGACCTTGTCGAGCATGCGCACGTCCACGAGCGCCGCGTCGCCGCGATAGTTCGCCTTGAGCGCCTTGCCCTGCTCGACGGAAAGCTGCCCCGTCATGTTGAGCAGCGCGCTCGCGACCACCGCGTTGAGCTGCTCGCCGAAGTAAGGCTCGAGCGCGGCGGCGTCGAGCCGGTTCGCGTCGATCTTCAGCTGCGCCGTGAGCGGCGCGGGGTTCACCTTGCCGCTCAGCGCGAGCGTCCCCTTGCGGTTGACGGTCGCCTTCAGGTCGAGCGGCAGCGGATGCCTCATGTCGTCGCTGATCTGCTGGATCTTCAGATCGAGCGGCGCGATGGCGAGCTTCACCGGGCGCGGCGTCGAGCTGTCCGTGAAGTTGACCGTGCCGTTGTTGAGCGTGAGCGCGTCGATCGTGTAGCGCCAGGCCGGCCCTTCCTTCACCGCCTTGCGCGCCGCGTGGATCGCCGTGCGCTCGGGCAGCGCTTCTCCGCCCGAGGCGAATTCCATGAGGGCGATCCTGCCGTTCTTCTGCCGCTCGACATTCACGGCGAGACCGGTCGCGTCGATCGAGGTGATCTGCGCCTTGCGCGCAGTGACGTCGGCGCCACTCAAGCGCACCTTGCCCTCGGCAAGCGTGACGGCCGGCTCCTTGGCACCGCGCGTGGCGAGCTTCAGCGATTGGAGCCCCAGCGTGCTTTCGCCGATCTGCACGGCGGTGGGCGACTGTGCCCAGTCCGCCTTGAGGAGCGAACTCAGGTTGAGCTTGCCGTCGATGACCTGCGCCCCGGTCATGCTATCGAGATATGGCTGGATCGGCGGCAGCGTCATCTGCTGGATTTCGACGTTCGCGTCCGCGTGCTTGCCGGCGAGGCTCAACGCGCCCGCCATCTTCACCGCGCCGCCCTGGCTGAGGTTCGTCGCGAACGTGTAAGCCGAAGCTGTTTTCGCCGTGGTCGAGAAGTTCGCGAGCGTGGTCGAGACCTGAGTGAGGTCGAGATCCACCGGCCTCGAAGCCGCTTCGTCCCTCACGTGCACGGTGCCGTTCGTGAGCGCGAACTGGCGGATCGAGAGATCGAGCGGCGCGGGCTTTGCTGCGGCGGCCGCCGCTTGCGCGGCCTCGGCAGCCGATGCCCCCGAGGCCGGCCCGGCGCCCGCGGCCGGCGCATTTTGCGCCGCCGGCGCGCCCATCAGTTTCTCGACGCTAAGCACACCTTGCTTGTCGCGCGCGACCCACAAGGTCGGCGCGTCGAGATGGATGTCGTCGAAGCGATAGACGTTCGCGAACGGTTCCAGCGAGGCTGCCGCCACGTGCAGGCTGCGCGCGCCGAAGAACGGCGCGCTGGCGTTGTCGATGGCATCGACATCGTTCAGGTCGGTCGTGCCCGACACGCGCAGCGTGGGCTTGTCGCCCGACATCACGAAATCGAGCTTGAGGTTGGTCGAGAGCCTGCCGCTCTTGACCGTGACCGGTAGCCTGGTGGGCGAGTAGGTCAGGAGCTTCGGCACGTCGAGGTCGGTCAGGCGCAGTTCGATTTCCGATTCGCGCGACGCCGAAAACGGCTTGGTCCTGCCGTCGATGGCGAGCGTGCTCGCGCCGTCGATGCGCGCGCGCAGCATCGGCTGGACGAAGATGTCGGTCTTGGAAGGCAGCGTGGCGATGAACGGAATGCCGAGCGACCAGCGATCGATCACGTGCTTTTCGTTGAGCAGGCGATCGTCGAACGTGATCTGGCCATTCTCGATGCGGATGTTCGACACCGAGAACTGCGTGGGTTTGCTGTTGGGTTTCGAGGGCGTCGAGAACTTCTCGATGAGGTCGGAAAAGTTGAAGTGCTGTGCGTCGAGCCGCACGATCGTGGCGCGCGGCGAGTCGAGCCGCAGCTCGTCGACGATGGGCGCGCCGCGAAAGATCGACGACCACGAAGCCCGCACGACGGCGCGCGAAACATCGAAGAAGTCGCCATTGCCGCCGCGTTCGCCGATCCGCACGCGGTCCGCCTCGAGACGCAGCGTGTACGGATTGAGCGCGATACGGCCAATGCTGACCGGGCGCTCGAGCTGCTTGCTCAACTGTTGTTCGGCGACATGGCGAATGAGGGGCGGCGCAGCGAAGAACCCGAGCAGGCCGAACACCACGAGGAAGATAAGGACGCCCGTGAGGATGTGCCGCGTGCGGGGCGCGCGCGCCACGGCGCGCACCGATTGCAAGGAAGAGTTGAGCGACGCTTTATTGAGGCTTGCCATGCTTGCTTGCGGGTGATGCGGCGACAGGCCCGCCGCGGGATGTGGGTCTGGTGTCGGATGTCCGGGGGATGCCGACAGGCGAAAGTATAGGTCCGATACCAGGCCTGACGACGCGAAAACGCCGCGCCAGGCATAGAAATTGGTAACGAACGGAAACGGCTTTGCAATGGCTGTCGCGCGTGTTGCGCCATGCATGAAGTGCACGGCTCGCGCGGATCCGGAAGCGGGTTCGGGCGGCGCGTTTCACGGCGCACTTCACGGCGCCTTCGCACGCCGTTGCGGCGAACGAAACGCGGAGGCGCAACGCCGGAGGCGCGCGCCGCCGCTATGGGTCGTTACTGAACGCTTGTCTGACCGCCTGTCACTGGCGCTCGATGGCGGGCGGCTGCCAGCTGCCGTCGGTCGCTTGCGGTTTCGGCGCGTAGAGCCGCATCACGAGACGGAAGTCGCCATGCGGCGCCGGCACCCAGTTCGCGCCGCCGCGCGGCCGTTCGGCGCTCACGTGCACGTCGAGCGATCCGTCTCGATTGCGCCGCGCGCCGCTGCGGTCGCCGAACGCGACTCGCACGGGCGCGTCGGCGTCGAGCGCACCGTCGGCCGTATAAGCCGTGATCGACCAGAAGCCGCGCACCGGCGGCAACTGCTTCGCCGTGAAATGGATCGTGTAGCGGTTTGCGCCGTTGAGCGCATGACCGTCGCTGTCCTTGCTCACGCGCGCGCGCACTTCGTCGCGGCTGGTGGCGAGGCCCGGCGAGGTATAGGCCGCGTAGGCGCGCAGCGTGTAGTCGGGGCCGTAGTTGCCCGCGTCGTCGCCCACCCAGAGCCAGCCGTTGCCGGCCAGCAGATTGGACGGCGGCGCCGCGGCGCGCGCGCGGCCGTCCGCGAGGCCCGCCTTCACGACCGCGGCGTCCTTCGCCCCCGAGGGCAACTGCGCCGGATCGCCCGGATGCACGCCGATGTCGCCGAGAATCTTGAGCGCATGCGCGTCGTCGGGCACGGGCGGATTGTCCTCCAGCGCCAGCGCGAGGCGATTGAAGAAGCCGTTCGCGTCGAGGGCCGCGACCTGAGCGGACGGCGTGCCCGGCGCGACCGGATCGCCGCTCTGCGTCGCGCCGGCCGGCTCGCCACCGTGGGCGCTGCCTTTGCCATGCGCGCCGTGATCGTCCCATGCGGAAAGCGGCGTGACCTGCAAACCGCGCTGCAGCCGCCGCACGGCCGCGAGGTCGCCGCCGCCGCGCGTCTGAATACGCGCGAGGAACCACACATAGCGCGTCGTCACTTCCACGCGCTTCACGCGCGCGGGCAGCGTGCCTTTCCAGCCGACGGGAACGAATGCAATCGTTTGCGCCTTCGGACCGCTGACATGATCGCCGGCTTGCGCGGCACCGGTCGACCAGACCACGTTGGTCCACATGTCGAGCGCGCGCGCATCCATATAGCGGCCATGCGTGTCGGGTAGCGTCACCAGCACGGGCTCGCGGGAGAGGTCGAGCCAGCCACTCGAGGCAAGCGTGTCGAGATTGGGTTCGGGCGGGCTCGAGGCCCCGACGGGCGGCAGCGACTGCGCGTGGCGCAGCGTGTTCGGCGCGGCCTGCCCGGGCCCGCTGCCCGTGGCGGCTTCGCGCGACACGTCCATCAGCACGAGCGGATAGCCGAATACATAAGAGTCGGCGACTTCGTCCTTCATCCACCCGTTGCTCTTCGGCGCCACGCCGTCCGGCGCCGAGGCGCAGCCGGCGATCAGGGCAAGGCAGGCAAGCCCGAAACCGCTACGGTACCGGGAGAATTCTCGATGTATTGTTGTCATTTGTTCGTTGTGTGCGATGCGGGCGGTCCATGAAGTGACGTCGACCGGCCACCAGCCCTCCGCGCGGGCCCCCCCAGGGCCGCCGTGACATGCGCGTGGCGTGGCGCCAATGCCGCCGGTAGGTATCGTATCGCTCGCGCATGGGCCTGAAAAGACTGCAGCGCTCAATATTGCCTCACAGGCGCGCGCTTGCGCACACAGTCCAATCTGACACAAAAGTGACCCATGGCCGCTTCCGGCACTTGACCTTCCCATGATGGGAACGTAGATACTGCGTAACGTCGATAACACCAGCGTTCACACCATCCTCATGAACGAACCCCTTGTAGCGGAGCGCGCCGAAGCCGTGGCCGAACTCGAGATCCACGGCATGACCTGTGCCTCCTGCGCCACGCGCGTTGAGAAGGCGCTTGCCCGGGTGCCGGGCGTCACTCGCGCCTCGGTCAACCTCGCTACGGAAAAGGCCACCGTCGAAGCGAGCAGCAGCGTTGCGCGCGCAACGCTCGTCGCCGCCGTCGAAAAGGCCGGCTACGAAGCCGTGCCCGTCGCCACGGAAACCGCCACGCTCGCCATCGGCGGGATGACCTGTGCGTCCTGCGCGAATCGTGTCGAGAAAGCGCTTTCGCGCGTGCCCGGCGTGGCCGGGGCAAGCGTGAACCTCGCCACCGAGCAGGCAACCGTCAATCTGCGCGCGCCGCTCACCGGCGAGCTGCAGGACCAGCTCGTCGCCGCCGTGAAGAAGGCCGGCTACGAGGCGTCGCCGCTCGCCGCCGAAGCTGAGATCCCTTCCCCGGCGAAAAGCACCGCCGCAAGCGACGCGGCGCGCCGCGAATGGCGCGCCGTGCTGACCTCGGCCGTGCTCACGGTCCCGCTCGTGCTGCCGATGCTCGGCCACTGGCTCGGTTTCGACTGGATGCTGCCCGCCGTGGCGCAGCTCGCGCTCGCCAGCGTCGTGCAGTTCGCGTTCGGCGCGCGCTTCTACCGCGCCGCATGGAAGGCCGTGCGCGCGGGCGCCGGCAACATGGACCTGCTCGTGGCGCTCGGCACCTCGGCCGCGTATGGCGTGAGCGTCTATGCGATGCTCGTGCATCCCGGCGATATGGCGCATCTGTACTTCGAGGCTTCGGCCGTGGTCATCACGCTCGTGCGCTTCGGCAAGTGGCTCGAAGCGCGCGCGAAGCGCCAGACCACCGACGCCATCCGCGCCCTCAACGCGCTGCGGCCTGACCGGGCACGCATCCGCGTCGACGGCGCAAACGGCGCCGACGCGGAGGAACGCGAAGTGCCGCTCGCCCAGGTGCGCGTGGGCACGCTGGTGGTCGTGCGCCCCGGCGAGCGCCTGCCGGTGGACGGCGTCGTGATCGAAGGCCGCAGCCATGTCGACGAATCGCTCATCACGGGCGAGAGCCTGCCGGTGCCGAAGGCGCCCGATGATCCCGTCACGGCGGGCTCGATCAACGGCGAAGGTGCGATGGCCGTGCGCACCACGGCCATCGGCGCGGAGACCACGCTCGCGCGCATCATCCGGCTCGTGGAGAGCGCGCAGGCCGAGAAAGCGCCGATCCAGCGTCTCGTCGATCGCGTGAGCGCGATGTTCGTGCCCGCGATTCTCGTAATCGCGGCCATCACGCTGGGCGGCTGGCTGTTCGCAGGCGCGAGTGCCGAGACGGCGATCCTCAACGCCGTGGCCGTGCTCGTGATCGCCTGCCCGTGCGCGCTCGGCCTCGCCACGCCTGCCGCGATCATGGCGGGCACGGGCGTGGCAGCACGCCACGGCGTACTCATCAAGGATGCCGAAGCGTTGGAGACCGCCCACCACGTGAGCGTGGTCGCCTTCGACAAGACCGGCACGCTCACGCTCGGCCAGCCCTCGCTCACCGCGTTCGAAGCGGCCGAGGGCCTCGATCGCGACGCGGCGCTTGCGCTCGCCGCCGCCGTGCAGCGGCAAAGCGACCACCCGCTCGCGAAGGCCGTGGTGCAGGCGGCTCAAGCTCGCGCACAAGAACAGGCAATGCCCACCGCTGCCCATGCGCGAGCGGTGCCGGGACGCGGCGTCGAGGCCGAAGTGGATGGCCGTCGCCTCGCGATCGGCAGCGGACGCTGGCTCGACGAGCTTGCACTGGCCGTTCCGCCCGCGCTCGCGGCGCGCGCGCGTTCGCTCGAAGCGGCGGGCAACACCGTATCGTGGCTGTTCGCACTCCAAGGGGAAGCGCAAGGAGAAGCCGTTCTCGCGCTCCTCGCGTTCGGCGACACGGTGAAGCCCACGGCGCGCGAGGCGATTGCGAGCCTCAAGGCGATGGGCATCCGCAGCGTGCTCGTGACCGGCGACAACGCGGGCAGCGCGGCGGCCGTGGCGGCGCAGCTAGGCATCGACGAATTCCACGCCCAGGTGCTGCCCGACGACAAGGCGCGCACGATCCGCGACCTCAAGATCAAGAGCGGCGGGATCGTCGCGATGGCCGGCGACGGCATCAACGACGCCCCGGCGCTCGCCGCCGCCGACATCGGCATCGCCATGGCCACGGGCACCGACGTCGCCATGCACGCAGCGGGCATCACGCTCATGCGCGGCGACCCGGCGCTCGTAGCAGCCGCAATCGACATTTCGCGGCGCACGTGGCGCAAGATCCAGCAGAACCTGTTCTGGGCGTTCATCTACAACCTGATCGGCATTCCGCTCGCGGCGTTCGGGCTGCTCAATCCCTTGCTCGCGGGCGCGGCGATGGCGTTCTCCAGCGTGAGCGTCGTGACCAACGCGCTCTTGCTTAGAACCTGGCGAGGACGGCGCTAAGACCGCGTACGGAATGTCGCGCGGAATGATCAAAAGGGCGCATCACGCGCCCTTCTTCGTTGCGCCCTCAACTGTTCGGATATCGAAATTTCCCACAGTTTGGGCAGCCGATGGAATGATCGTTCTATTCTCGAATTAAATTGTAAGAATTTTGGCGTTCCGCCCTAAAGGATCGCCCACGCACGCCGTAATGCGTCATGCCAGCGCCTCTGGCGCAGGTTCCCTCCTTGCATGCTTTATTCGGAACCGATCTCATGCTTTCACGCTTATCCCGCCGCGCGAGCGTCGGCGTGCGCCTCGCCTTGCTTTCATGCGTATTCGTCGCAGTCATTTTCGCGGCCTTTACATGGGCGATCACGCAGTCGGCGGCCACCCAGGTCGGCGAGCAGGTGCGCATGCGCATTGCCGAGAAGGACCAGTCGGTTGCTTCGTCGATTTCGCTCATCGACGGCGCGCTCACCGCGGAAGTCGACCGCGCCATGCAGCTCTTCGAGAGCTTCCTGCCCGGCGCCTTCACGCTCGACCCCACGCAAACCGTCGACATCGGCGGCAAGGCCACGCCGGTCTTCAAGTCCGGCGACCACGTGCTGAACCTGGACTTCTCGATACCGGACCAGTTTCTCGCGCGCAGCGGCGAAATCGCGACGATTTTCGCGCGCAGCGGCGACGACTTCGTGCGCGTGACCACCTCGCTCAAGAAGCAGGACGGCTCCCGCGCGATCGGCACGCTGCTCGACCGCAAGGGCCCCGCCTACGCACCGGTGCTCGCCAATCGCACGTATACCGGCCTCGCCCAGCTGTTCGGCAAGCAGTACATCACGCAGTACAAGCCGATTCTCGACGCGAGCGGCCATGTGATCGGCGCGCTTTTCGTCGGCGTGGACGTGGGCGAGCAGATCGAAGCGCTCAAGAGCGAGATCGCGAAGCTCAAGATCGGCGAGACCGGCTATTACTTCGTGATGGACGCGTCGAACGGGCCAGGACGCGGCACGTTCCTCGTTCACCCGAGCGCCGCCGGCAAGCACTACGACGACGCCGATGCGCCCTGGTCGCGCATGCTCGAAGCGCGCGAAGGCACGCTCGACTACACCTCGGCCGACACGCGCGCCAGGTTCGCCTCGTTCGTCAGCGTGCCGCAATGGCAATGGCTCGTGGGCGGCGTCGCGGTGCGCGACGAGATCATGGCCGAAGTGAACGCCACGCGCGACCGCTTTGCGGCCATCGGCCTCGCGCTCGTCGTGCTGTTCGCGGCGCTTTCGATCTACGCGGCACGCCGCATCGTGAGCCAGCCGCTGGACGCCGCGGCGCAAGCCGCCGGCCAGCTCGCGGCGGGCGACCTCACGGTGCGGATCGGCAACACCGGCGGCAACACCAGCGGCAACACCGGCGCGACCCACGCCGCGGGCGCCCAAAGCACGGCGGCCGCCGACGAAATCGGCCGCCTCACGCGCGCCATCGACGGCATAGGCGTTGGTCTCGCGCAGATCGTCGCGCAGGTGCGCAGCGCCACGGCGCAGATGAGCGAGGACACCTCGCGCATTGCCCAGGGCAGCGGCGAGATCGCCTCGCGCATCGCGAGCCAGGCGAGCAGCCTGGAGGAAACGGCGGCGAGCATGGAAGAACTCACCTCCACCGTGCAGCAGAACGCCGACCACGCGTCGCGCGCCAACAGCGTGGTGAGCAGCGCGGCCGAAGCCGCGCTCGACGGCGGCCGCGCCGTGGGCCGCGTGGTGGAGACGATGAACGACATCAGCCGCTCATCGCAAAAGATCGCCGAGATCACCGGCGTGATCGACGGCATCGCGTTCCAGACCAATATCCTCGCGCTCAACGCCGCCGTGGAAGCCGCGCGCGCGGGCGAGCACGGCAAGGGCTTCGCCGTGGTGGCGAGCGAAGTACGCGCGCTCGCGCAACGCAGCGCGGCCGCGGCGAAGGAAATCTCGGCGCTGATCGCCGAATCGTCGTCGACCGTCGAGACGGGTTACCGCATCGCCGGCGAGGCGAGCACGACGATGCGCGGCATCGTCGCGCGCGTGGATGAAGTGCGCTCGATCATCGGCGAGATCAGCGTGGCGTCGCGCGAACAGTCGGGCGGCATCGAGCAGGTGAATGTCGCGGTTTCGCAGATCGGCGCGGCGACACAGCAAAACGCGGCGCTCGTGGGCGACGCGGAACGCGCCGCAGCCGCGCTCAACGACCATGCGGCAGCGCTTGCCGAGCTCGTTTCCGTGTTCAAGGTGCGGGATTAGACGGACGACGCAGCGAAGCCCAGGTTCGGGGCGCACGGCACAAAAAAAGGCGGCGCTGAAAATCGCGCCGCCTTTTCCGTGTGCGGGGGCACGCGCCGCGCTCCCTGTGTGATCGCCGCCGCCCGAGGGGCAGCGGCGCGCCCGGCGTTCATTGCCCTTGCGGCTGCGCCACGGGCGGCGTGTAGCTCGCGCTCGCCCCCGATGTATCGGGTTCGGCCATATCGGGCGTCGGTGTCGGCGCCAGCGCCGGCTCCTGCGCCGGATAGGCCGGCTGCTGCGGCGCTTGCGCGGGCGGCGTGCTGGACGGGCCGATGATCGGCGGCAGCCCCATGATCGCGCGAGCGGCCGATTCTGCGGCCGCGGCCGAAGCGGCCGAAGGCGCCGATGCCATCGAAGGCGCCGATGTCCCGCCCGCCTCCGAGGCCGCGGAAGGCACGGATGCCGGTGCCGGCGCGCTCACGCGCGGCGGCGGCGCATGCCGCACCGGCGCGGCCGGCGGCGCCTCGCGTGTGCCGAACAGCTTGTCCATCCAGGCGCGCAGCTTTTCGCGGAAGGTCTCGAACGCGCCCGGCGTCACCTCGGTGTCGAAGCGTGCGCGCGAATCGACGATGCGCGAGCGCAGCGCACGCTGAAAGAAGTCGCCGACGATCGGCAGCGCGCTGCGCGCGCCTTGCCCCCAGTAGTCGTCGAGCGTCACGCGGCCGTCGTCGAAGCCCACCCACGCGCCCGCCACGAGTTGCGGGTTCATCAGGATGAACCAGCCGTCCGTGTTGCCCTGAGTCGTGCCGGTCTTGCCCGCCACGTCGCCGCGAATGCCGAAGCGCGAACGGATCGCCGCGCCCGTGCCGCGGTTGACGACGTCGCGCATCGTGTCGAGCAGCGTGCGGTCCGCTTCCGCCGAAAGCGCGCGCTCCGGCGAGGCGCTCTCGAACTGCGCCAGCACATTGCCCTTGCGGTCCTCGATGCTCGTGACCATGCGCGGCTCGAGGTACACCCCGTCGTTGGCGATCGTGCTGTACGCGGACACCATCTCCTTGAGCGTGACGGGGCTCGTGCCGAGCGCGAGCGACGGCACCGGTTCGAGCTGGCTGTCGCGCACGCCCATCGCGCGCGCGAGGCGCGCGACCTTGTCCGGGCCCACCGTCTGCATCAGCTGCGCCGTGATGCGGTTGCGCGAGAACGCGATCCCGTCGCGCAGCGTCATCGGGCGGTTGCTCGGCGGCACGTCGTCGGTCGGCTTCCAGATCTCGCCGCCCGCGAGCGCAATCTCCACCGGCTGGTCGATGAACGTGTCGCCCGGCTTCGCGCCCGCCGCGTACGCCGCGCCGTAGACGAACGGCTTGAACGTCGAGCCCGGCTGACGGCGCGCCTGCTGCACGTGGTCGAACGGCTCGTCGGTGAAGTCGCGGCTGCCTACCCACGCCCTGATCTGCCCGTTGCGCGGGTCGATGGCGAGGAAGCCCGCCTGCACGTCGGTCTTGCTCCTGCAGAGGCCGCGCATGAAGTCGCGGTCGGCGGCGAGATGCTTGAGCGCCTCGGCATCGCTCGCGCCCGCGTCGCGTGCGCGCTTGTAGTCCTGCGTCTCGCGCATGAATGTCGCGAACAGATCGTTGCTCGCCGTGCAGCCGTTGCGCCCGCTCCATGCGCCGTTCGCAATGCCCTGGAGCTGGTTCGCGTGCTGGCGCAGCGCGGCGCTCGCCATCTGCTGGAGCCGCGAATCGATCGTGGTGCGCACCACGAGACCATCGGAATAGATGTTGTAGTCGTTGCGGTCGGCCCACGAGATCAGCCACTTGCGCAGTTGCAGCGCGAAATGCGGCGCGGGGCCGGGCGGCTCCGTCTGACGCTCGAAGTCGAGGCGCAGCGGCTTCTTCGAGAGCGTGGCGTACTGCGCCGCGCTGAGCTTGCCGTACTTCACCATCTGGCCGAGCACGGTGTTGCGCCGCGCCAGCGCGCGCTCGGGGTTGATCACCGGGTTGTAGTAGGCGTTGCCCTTCAACATGCCCGTGAGCGTCGCCGCCTGCAGGACGTCCAGCTCATCGGCGGAAACGCCGAAGTAGGTGCGCGCCGCCATCTCGATGCCGTAGGCGTTGTAGAGGAACGGCACCGTGTTCAGATAGGTTTCGAGGATCTGCTGCTTGCTGTAGACGGCCTCGATCTTGAACGCCGTGATCGCTTCCTTGATCTTGCGCGTGAGCGTGGGCGCGCGGCCGATCTCGTCGGGATAGAGGTTGCGCGCGAGCTGCTGCGTGATGGTCGAGCCGCCCTGGCGATCGCCCGAGAACGTGTGCAGCGCGGCACCCGCCGTGCGCTTGAAGTCGATGCCGTGGTGCTCGTAGAAGCGATGGTCCTCGGTCGAGATCAGCGCGTCGACCATATGCGGCGAGATTTGCGAGAGCGGCACCCATTCGCGGTTCGAGGGCTTGAACTCGGCGAGCACCTTGCCGTCGGCCGAGAGGATCTGGGCCGGCTCGTCCACGCGCGCCTTGCGGATGTCGCCGATGCCGGGCGTAAACGGAATCAGCACGAGCACGTAGAGCACGACGAGCGCCGGCAGCGCGCCAACGGCCATCAGCACGCCGCGCCGCGTGGGGTGCCGCAGATGGTGCAGCGCGCGCGCGCCGAGCGGGCGCGCCAGCGCGCCAAGCCGCGCGGCGGCGGGCTTCAGGCGGAGAAAAGACATCGCGATTCGATCGCGGATCAGGGGCACGTAACGCTTCACGCGGGCAGGCAGGGTCGGCTGGCAAAGCGTGAATCGTACCAAACTCGGTGATGGCCCACGCCGGTCGCCCACGCCGGTCGCCCACGCCGGGCACTCCTTCC
The DNA here is from genome assembly GCF_000739815.1 of Paraburkholderia mimosarum LMG 23256 = NBRC 106338. Classification (GTDB taxonomy): domain Bacteria; phylum Pseudomonadota; class Gammaproteobacteria; order Burkholderiales; family Burkholderiaceae; genus Paraburkholderia; species Paraburkholderia mimosarum. Next base: position 109,198 of record NZ_BBJJ01000001.1, on the reverse strand, counting down.
CTTCGCGTACCCGGCAGGAACGGGAACGAAGCCGCGGGATGACCGTGCCTTCGCCCCGTCAACAAATAGAAAGGCCCGCCGGGCGGCGGCGGGCCAATGAGCTTACCTGTAACGGAACTGCGATATCCCGCTACCGTCTCGCAGTCCAAACACAACGATTCACCCCGACGGCCTCAGGACAAGGGTTCTGACCGACGTTTAGAAGCGCGACAGAATACCGACGGCGCCCATCACCTGGTTGCTCGTCGCCGAATTGCCGCCAGCGTTGTACATCACTGCGGTGTTGTTGTGACCAATCGCGTGCTGGTACATCGCTTCGCCGTACACTTCCGTGCGCTTGGACAGCGAGTAGCGCGCAATCGCGTTGACCTGGTTCCACTTCGGATCGGTAGCGAAGCCACCCCGCGCGCCGCTCGCACCGTTCAGATGACCGTCCGTGAACGTGTCCATGAGGCCGAGCATGAGCGCCGGCGTCAGTGCGTACTTGACGTTCAGTTCGTAGTTGTCGAAGTGGGTCGAGCCGCTCAGCGGGTTCAGGCCGAACGCGGACGTGTTCTGGAACTGGCTGTGCGTGTAGACGAAGTTGACCGCCGCCGGGCCGAACGTGTAGCCGACGCCTGCACCGACCGTGCGCTGCACATCCGCCGTCAGATTGCCGGTCGAGATGCCGCCCACTGCGGTCGACTTGAACTCGCTCGGGTCAGCCGCGACGTTCTGGTTTGCTACGCTATTCGAATTGGCAGGCGTGCCCGCCGCGCCCGAGCCGTTGATCTGAAGGTACGCCGCAGCAAGACGCAGCGGGCCGTTGTTGTAGCTCGCACCGGCGCTGTATGCGCGCGACACGGTGAAGCTGGTGCTGTTGCTGAACGCGTACACGCCGCCGAACTTGAAGCCGGCGTAGTCGTTGCTCGTGAACTTCACCGAGTTGCTGAGGCGCACGGAATGCTGCAGGTTGTCGTTGTCGTAGACGTGCGCGAAGCCCGAGTCGCCGAACGGGCCCGCCGTGCCGGACAGCGGCGCGACGAAGTCCACCATCGAGTCATACTGGCGGCCCATCGTGAGCGCGCCGAACTGGCTGCTGCTCAGGCCGACATACGCTTGACGGCCGAACATGCGGCCGCCCTGGCCGAGCGCACCGTTGTTGACGTTGAAGCCGTTTTCGAGCACGAAGACCGCACGCAGACCGCCGCCGAGGTCTTCGCTGCCGCGCAGGCCGAAGCGGCTGCCGCTGATGTTGCCGCTCTGGAGTGCGACGCGGCCGCTACCGTGGCCGGGGGCACCGTTGGCAACGTTGTTCGTATAGGCGATGCCCGCATCGACCAGGCCGTAGAGGGTGACCGAGCTCTGCGCGTGGGCCGCGGACGCTGCGAACGCTGCGCAAACGGCGGCAGCAATGGAAATCTTCTTCATTGAAATTATCCCGATTTGCTTGGAAGGAAAGGAAACGCGGCGCTAGTGTAGGAGCGGAAATCCCGCCCCGCCTGGAACAAGCCATTCCGGGAAATGGAAGAATCTTTCACACGGCTGCAACAATCGCATTGCGATGCGCCTTCGCGGGCCAACCGGTAACCCTGGTAACAACCCTTATCGGTTTCGTTAAGTTGCGCTGGCGCAACAGCAGTCGCAGGTAAGGTCTTGGGGAACAGCTTCCGTCACAGGACCAGCGAAAGCGCGATCGATACCCACACGGCCGCAGCGCCGCAGAGGAATGCGCGGCGCGCGAGCAGAAAACGCGACTCGTCGTTGGGCTTCGCGGGCGAAGTCGCGAGCCAGGGCACGCTGCCGAGGCACGCGAAACCCGCGAGCGCGATGCCGACGACCACACGGTCGCCGATGTGCCAGGCCGAAGGCTCGTGCAGCCCCCAGTAGCCCAGCGCGATCATGCCGATGGAAAACATCGTCGAGGCGGCCGAGCTGAGCGCCACCACCGATCCTGTCGGAGATTGCATGGTTTGCCTCCCTGCGCGCCTCGCGCTGCCGGCCATTATCGGTGGGCGCGCGGGGCGCGGCAACGCTGCGGCGAGCGCCCGCGTGGCGGCCGGCAGGCGCTTACGCGCCCGGCCGCACCATCTGAAACATCTCGCCGATCTGCGCATAGTCGGCGCGATAGCCCGCGCGCATCACGGGCTGGGCCGCGTGCGTGTCGAACAGACCGTCCTTGAGAAATTCCGCGCGTATATGCACGCCCACCACCTGCCCCAGCGCGAGCCAGTTGTCCATGGGCGTGCCGTCGAGCGTGCTGAGCCGCACGACTTGCAGCAGCTTGCATTCGAGCGCGGCCGGCGACTCGGCCACGTGCGGCACGGCGACATTGCGCCCAGGCGCCGGCGTGAGGTCCGCGAGCGCGAATTCGTCGACGTCGGCGGCGACCGGCGCGGACGTGCGGTTCATCTTCGCTGCGAGCGACTTCGAAGTGAGGTTCCAGACGAACTCGCCGGTCTCCTCGATGTTGCTGATGCTGTCCTTGCGGCCTTCGCTGCAGAACCCGATGATCGGCGGAAAGGTGGCGAAGGCGCCAAAGAAGCTGTAGGGCGCCAGGTTGAGCACGCCGAGCGTCGACCGGCTGGAGATCCAGCCGATCACGCGCGGCGCGACGATCGCCTTGAACGGGTCATGCGGCAGACCATGGCCGCGGGCCGGGTCGTAGAAATGAGTAGTGGACATGATGGACGCGACGGATTCGATGCGGCCCACACTATCACACGAGCCGCGCGCAGCGCCTGCGCCTTCAAACGCAACGAGGCCGGCTCTGTTTCGAGAGCCGGCCTCGCTGGAAAAAGGCGGTCCGAGCGGAGAAACGCGTTGGGCGGCACGCGCCGCCCGAAGCGCTTCAGCTTCGATCAGTCACGCGGCATGCCGAACGGCATGTAGTGCGAGCGGCGAACGCGCTCGGCTTCGCGGTGGCGCGCTTCGTACGAGTACTCCGCATCCATCGGCAGATACGGCGACGCGAAGAGGTCACTCATCCTTTCGAACAGTGCGAGGATAAAGCTCATGGCGACTCCCAGTTGGGCTGCGATTAAGGGTTTTCCCTAGGACAGAAGCGATTATAGGGTTTTCCCTAGGATAACGCTAGTGCAATGCAGCAAAAAAACTGCGACGCGCCGCCGCACGCGGGCGCGCGCGGACGATGCGTTGCAGCAATGCAACGCATCGGGGTCTCGTATAGGGGTCGAGGCGGACGAAGCGCCGGTTGGGGGCTTAGTGGGCCGTTTTCGAGGCCGGCTTCTGGGCGTGGCGCGCGTGCGCCGGACGCGCCGCTGCACGGTGCGTGGCGGAGGGCGCCGGGGCGGCAACGCCGCGGGCCGGCGACGCTACCGGCGACTCGGCGACGGGGGCCGCAGCGGGCGGCGGCGCCGCGAGACGCCGCGTCAGGTCGTCGAGCGTGGATTGCTGCTTCAGGATGAACGCTTCGAGGCGCGCCTGCTCTGCGCGGGATTCGTTGGCGAAAGTGTCGAAACGCACCGATTGCGCGACACCAAAAACCACCGAAGCAAGCACCGCAGCGGTTGCCGCACCGAGCACCCATTTGAGTTGCCGCGAAGATGCCGCGGATATCTGGCGCTGCCCGGCGAGGGCACCATGTAGCGCATCGAGGCGCTGCGCCAGTGCGTCCGGCTGCGCGGCTTCGTGCTGCGAGAAGCCCGAGGGCTCGACGCGATCTGCGTCGCCAGCTGTCGGCGCGTCGGCCGGACGGGCCGGTAGCACCGTCTTCGTGAAAGCGGTGCCGGGCAACGCACTCGCACTCTCGTCCGGTGCGCCGAATGCAACTGGCGCCTCCTGCTGCGCCACGTCGGCAGCGGCAGCGGCGCGTTTGGGCCGCGGCGCCCGGCGCGCGGTCGTTGCGCCTGCAACGGCGCCCGCGGTCGCCGCGTCACCGGCGACACCCGCCTCCTCGCCGGCCGCCGCAGCAGCCTGCGCGGGCTCGGGCTCGAAGCCGCTCAGCGTTCCCTGACGCAAGCCGTCGTCGCCCTCGCCAGGCGGCGGCGTGCCCTTGTCGCCCGCCGGCTCGCCCGCAAGCGAATGCTCGTCGGCGGAAGAGAAGGCGGCGGGGGATTCGGGAGAGTCGAACGAAGGAGACGATGCGCCCTGCTTCGAAGGCGCGCTGCGCTCGGGGCGCGAGGGGCTCACGGATGCGGTGTCTGCGTAATCTGCCATGGGTCAGCGATGCGGTTCGCGTCGCGCTTCGGCCGGTCACAGCCGCCGCGCGACGTCCTCGTGTTCTGGTTCGAGCGCGCATTGTCGCATGCCGGAACGCCCTGTCCGCGACTGTCGTTCGACTTACCCGGCCTGCATCAGAACATCAGAACATTTCCGGCCAGGACCCGCTGACCGGAGGGTCTGCATCACATGCGTGCCTTGTCACGAAACGCCTTGGTACGGGGCACGCACGAATGATCCGCAGCTTTCGCTAGTGCGTACAATCGCCCGCATTGCACTTTCGTAGTGTTGCCGTCTTACGCACCCTCTCATCATGAACACACCCATTAGCGCAGCCGGCCTGCGCGAGCATTTCGACCGCATCGTCCTGCCGCTGTGGCGCGGCCCGGGCTTCAATCCGGACTTGCGTCTGCCCTATGAGGCACTCGACGCGGCCGGCTCCGGCCCGTTGCCCGTCACGCGTTATCGCGCGATGGCGTGCGCGCGCCAGCTGTTCGTCTTCTCGGAGGCGGGCGACGCCGCTCACGCTCAAACGCTCTTCGAAACGCTGCGCCACACTTTTCAGGACCCGGTGCACGGAGGATGGTTCTACAGCGTCGACGCCGCCGGCGCGCCGCTCGACACCACGAAGGACCTCTACACGCACGCCTTCGTGGTGTTCGCAAGCGCGGCCTACGGCCGGCGCTTCGCCGTCGGCGAGGCGCTCGACCTCGCGCGCGAAACGTCGTCGCTGATCGTCGACCGCTTCGCCGCGCGCGACGGCCTGCTCAACGCGGCGCTCGACGCGTCCTTCGCGAGCATCGCCGGCGGGCCGCTGCAGAATCCGCTCATGCATCTCACCGAAGCCTGGCTCGCCGCGAGAGAAGCGACCGGCGACGCCGCGTTCGATACGGCCATCACGCGTCTCGTCGAGGCGCTCACGCGCGGCTTCCTGCACGAGCCGACGGGCTGCATCGCCGAATTGCCGATCGGCGCGGCGGATAACCGCCTCGAGCCCGGACATCAGTTCGAATGGTTCTGGCTGGCTTCGCGCGCGGGGGCGCGGCTGGGCGCGTCGGGTCTGGACGAGGCGCTCGCGCGCGCCTTCGCCTTCGCGCAGCAGCATGGCGTGGATCCGCAAACGGGAGCGGTGGCGGCCGCGCTTGACGAACACGGCCGGGTGATCGATGCGACGCAGCGCATCTGGGCACAAACGGAATACCTGCGCGCGCTCGCCACGCACGGTGACGCCGCGGCGCTCGCGCCGCAGATCGCGCGCTTCGCGCCGCGCTTTCTCACGCCGCAGGGCTGGGTGGAATGCCGCAGCGCAGACGGCGCAGTGGCGCGCGCGGACATGCCGTCCACGACGCCCTATCACCTTTTGACCGCTTATCAGGGCATGGGCGTCTGAGGCGCAAGCCTCACGGAACGCCAAAGCGGGCGGGCGCCCTGGCCCGCCGCCGAGGCTACACGCTGGTCCGAGCCAACCCAGCGGCCCTTCAGGCCGCCAGCACGGCCGGCGAGATCTCGAACGCGGCAACGGCCTCGGAAAGCTGGCGAGTCTGCTGGTGGAGCGAAGCCGCCGCTGCCGCCGCCTCTTCGACGAGCGCCGCGTTCTGCTGGGTCATCTGGTCCATCTGCGAAACGGCCTGATTGACCTGATCGATGCCCGTGCTCTGCTCTAGCGACGAGGCGCTGATGCCCGCCATCATCTGCGTGGCTCGCGAAATCGAGTTCGACACGTCGCGCATGGCGTCGCCGGCGCGCTCCACGAGTTCCGAGCCGCCGCGAATCTGCGAAACCGACTCGCTGATGAGCGTCTTGATCTCCTTGGCCGACTGGGCGCTGCGCTGCGCGAGCCCGCGCACTTCGCCCGCCACGACCGCGAAGCCGCGACCCTGTTCGCCGGCGCGCGCGGCTTCAACGGCCGCGTTGAGCGCAAGAATGTTGGTCTGAAACGCGATGCCGTCGATCACGCCGATGATCTCCGCGATCTTGTCCGAGCTTTGCGCGATGCCGCGCATGCGCTCGACCACCTCGCCCACCACGGCGCCGCCGCGCGCGGTCGCGTCGAGCGCCGCCTCGGCCAGCGCGTTCGCCTCGCGCGCGTTCTCGGCCGTGTTGCGCACGGTGCCCGTGAGCTCCTCCATGCTCGCCGCCGTCTGCTCCAGCGAGGCCGCCTGCGATTCGGTGCGCGCCGAAAGATCGGCGTTGCCGGTGGCGATCTCGTCGGCGCCCACGTGGATCGAGCCCGCCGCCTCCCGCACCGTATGAACCGTGCGCGCGAGGCTCGACTGCATTAGCGCGAGACCATGGAACAGCCGGCCGATCTCGTTCTCGCCGCGCGCGGCCACGCGTTCGTCCAAACGCCCTTGCGCGATACGCTCGAAATGGCGGCCCGCTTCTTCCAGCGGCTCCACCACGCCGCGCCGCAGGGCGATATGTACGCCGGTCGCGAGCGCGATCAGCAGGATGAGCGTGAAGAGACCCACGCCCTGAAAGAGCGCGAGGCGCGAATCGATCGAATCGAGCGAGGCGCGGCTCGCCGCCGCGCTGAACTGCGCGAACGCGTGCAGCTCCGCGAGATAGGCGTCCTGGTACGACTGCGTCGGCTGGTCTAGGAACGCCTGCAGATTGTTGCCGTTGAGGTCGTCGATCAGCTCGCCGAGCGCCTTGCGGTACACCTGGTAGCGCTGCCCGAGCGCGGCGACGCGCGCGCGGTCGTCGTCGTTGATCGGCGGCACGTCCATGAGCGCCGCGAACGTGGTGTCGGCGGCGGCCAGCTGGTCGCGCGCGTGATTGACCATGTCGGCCGGAACGGTGCCCCCTCGCACCATGCGCGTGCCCGCGCGCGAGAGGTTGATGCGCGCGTCCATCAACTGCTGGGTGATGACGTTGGCGGCGCTCGCCTGGCGCAATGCGACTTTCGAAAGGTCGGCCACGTCGTCGTGCGTGCGCGTGAGCGACCAGTAACCAAGCCCTGCGGTCACGAGCTGCAATACACAGAACGCGACGAGGACACACAACAGGCCGGATGCGACCTTGATCTTGCTGAACAATTGGACACCTGCGATGGCAGTGAATAAGTGCGGCGCGAGCATGTGATCGCCCGGGCCCGCACTGCATTAACGGCCGCGCAAACGTTGTTTTGAGCCCCAAACCGTGAATAAATCGTGAAAAAACGCCCCAAAACGCGCAACGGATTATTTCCGAAATGATTCAGCGCAGATTTCGCGCACTTCTCACAACAATACGAGGGGACGACGTTCGATTCACCTTGACTCGGCCTTGCCGGGCTTCCTAGAGTGGTTAGGAAACCACTCGGGGATAGACCCAGGGAATGCGACGATGACAGATCTTGCGGATCGCGCGCGCGGCGCGTTGCATGCCCAGCCGTTCAGCATGCTGCTCGGCACGGAACTGACGCACGTGGGGACGGACGAGCTCACCCTGCGCCTGCCAGTCCGCGACGAGCTCAAGCAGCAGCACGGTTTCGTCCACGGCGGAGTGATCAGCTATCTAGCGGATAACGCGCTCACCTTCGCGGGCGCGCTCGCGCTGGGGCCAAGGGTCGTGACGGGGGAATACAAGATCAACTATCTGCGGCCGGCGCTCAAGGGCACGCTGATGGCGCGCGCCCGCGTGGTGCACGCGGGGCGCTACCAGGCGACCTGCCAGTGCAGCGTGTACGTGATGGAAAACGGCGACGAGCGGCTCATCGCGCTCGCGCAGGGAACGGTCAGCCGGATGGCGGAGAGCGGACCGCCGGACGAGAAAGACCAGCCGACTTGAGACGTTCGCGCCGCACGACAAACGCGCGAGGCGAAGCGGGTGTCCCCGCCTTCACTCGCGCGTTTGCGCGTGGGTGCGTCGGGCGCGCTTACTCGGCCGCGCGCGTCTTCTGCTGCTGCTCGCCCAGGCCCTCGATGCCAAGACGCACCGTCTGGCCCGGCTTCAGGAACACCGGGTTCGGCTTCACGCCCATACCCACGCCCGGCGGCGTGCCGGTGGAGATCACGTCGCCCGGCTGCAGGCTCATGCACGCCGAAAGGTACGAAACGAGCTTCGCGACCGTGAAGACCATCGTGCGCGTGCTGCCGTTCTGGTAGCGATGGCCGTCCACTTCGAGCCACATGCTCAGGTTCTGCGGGTCGGGCACCTCGTCGCGCGTGACGAGCCACGGGCCCGTCGGGCCAAACGTGTCGAAGCCCTTGCCCTTGTCCCACTGGCCGCCGCGCTCGATCTGCCACTCGCGCTCGGACACGTCGTTGACCACGCAATAGCCCGCCACATAGTCGAGCGCCTCTGCCTCGCTCACGTTCTTCGCGTGCTTGCCGATGACCACGCCCAGCTCCACTTCCCAGTCGGTCTTTTTTGAGCCGCGCGGAATCTCGATGTCGTCGTTCGGGCCGACGATGGCGCTCGTCCACTTGTTGAAGACGACCGGCTCGCCCGGCACCGGCATGCCCGACTCCGCGGCGTGGTCGGCATAGTTCAGGCCGATGCACACCATCTTGCCGATATGACCCACGCAGGGTCCGATGCGCGGATTGCCCTCGACGAGCGGCAGCGTTTCCGGATCGATCGAGCGCAGTTGCGCGAGACCCGCGTCCGAGAGCACATCGCCCGCAATGTCGGCCACGTTGCCCGAGAGCGCGCGAATGCGGCCCTGAGCGTCGAGCAGGCCCGGTTTTTCATGGCCCTTCGGGCCATAGCGAAGCAGTTTCATCGTCTGTGTTCCTTGTGTGTCTGTACGAAAAGTGCGCGAGGAATGCGCTGCTTCCGGTCGGTCAATGGGTAGTGCGGGTGCAGCTGGCTCGGCTGGATGTTGGGTCTAACTAGTTAGACCATCCGCCGTCGATCACATGCGCCTGGCCGGTCGTGAATCCCGATTCGTCAGAGGCGAGGTAAAGCGCGAGCGCCGCGATTTCCTCGGGCTTGCCCACGCGCCCCATCGGCTGGCGCGCGACGAATGCAGCGCGCGCCGCGTCGACGCTCGTGCCCTGCGCCGCGGCTTGCGCCGCGATACGCTCTTCGAGCGAGGGCGAAGCCACCGTGCCGGGGCAGATCGCGTTGCAGCGGATGCCGCGCGTGACGAAATCCGCCGCCACGGCCTTCGTCAACCCTACCACAGCCGCTTTCGACGCGCCGTACACGAAGCGGTTGGGCACGCCCTTCACGCTCGATGCCGCCGACGACATGTTGATGATCGAGCCGCCGCCCTCCTCCAGCATGCCGGGCAGGAAGGCGCGGATGGTCCGGTACATCGCCTTGGCGTTCAGATCGAACGCGAAGTCCCAGTCTTCTTCGCTTGCCTCCAGAATCGACCCCGCGTGGACGAAGCCCGCGCAGTTGAATAACACGTCGATCGCGCCCACTTCCTTCGCGAGCGCGGCGATCGCCGCGCCGTCGAGCACGTCGAGCTTGCGCGCCTCGACGGGCAGTGCCGCGAGCGCGTCGATGCGGATGTCCGTGGCGATCACGCGTGCGCCTTCGCGCGCGAACAGTTCGGCGGCCGCGTAGCCGATACCCTGGCCCGCGGCAGTGATCAGGGCCGTCTTGCCGGCCAGTCTTTGTACCATCTGCCACTCCGGTTGGATGCGCGGCACGGCGATACCCGGTATTGCAGTAACCGCCCCATGCCGCGATCGAGCGATGAAATCGCGGGAAGAAGTCGGGATGACGCAAGCGGCCATTATGGCCATGCAGGCGCGCCTCGTGGTGCTCGGGGGCGTTTTCTAACCGGCTGGCTGCGGCCCCAGCCGATAGAACGCCGCCGCGTTGCCGCCGAATACCGCCGCCCGCTCGTCTGCGCAAAGCGCGGCTGTGAGCCGTTGCGCGCTGGCGTGCCAGCGTTCGTAGTCGCCATTGAGATTGAGCACCGGCCAGTCGCTGCCCCACATCAAGCGTTGCGGGCCGAACGACGCGAGCAGATGCGCGACCCACGGCGCAAGCGTCGAATCGTCCCAGCCAGGCGCCGCTTCGGTCGCGAGCCCCGAGAGCTTGCAGTGGACCTGCGCAAACTGCGAAAAGCGCGTGATGGCCTGCGACCAGGCGGCGAAGCCGCTTTCGCCGCCAGCCGCGATTGGCGGCTTCGCGCCATGGTCGATCACCACGCGCAACGCCGGATGGCGCGCGATAAACGTCGCAAGCGCGCGCGCATGACGCGTGAAAACGAGCGCGTCGAAGGCGAGGTCGTGGGCGATGAGCGCATCGACGGCGCGCGCGGTATCGGCTCTCGCGATCCACTCGTCGTCGGGCAGGTCCTGGAGCATGGGCCGCACGCCGCGCAGCTTCGGCTCGCGCGCGAGTTCGGCGATCAGCGTGCCCGCGTGCGGATCGTCGAGCGGCACCCAGCCGACCACCCCCGCAATCGAAGGCTCGTTGCGCGCGAGATCGAGCAGCCAGCGCGTTTCCTCGACGGTGGGCGCGGCCTGCACGACCACCGTGCGCGCCACGCCGCACGACGCGCGCAACGGCGCGAGATCCGCCGGGCCGAACGCGCGGTAAAGCGCGGTGATGTCGGGCGTGAGCCAGCCGTAATCGCCGCGCGCGGGGTCCCAATAGTGCTGGTGGGCGTCGATTGGTTCGAACGTAGCCATGATCTATTCCCCCGGAAGCGGCGCACGCGGATCGACGAGACCCTCGTCGCGCAGGGCGAGCCACAACTCGCGGGGCAGCGGTGTTTCGAACGAGGCGGCGTTCTCGCGCACCTCGGCCGCGCTGCGCGCGCCGTTGAGCACCGTCGCCACGGCCGGATGTGCATAGGGAAACTGCAGCGCGGCCGCCGCGAGCGGCGCGTCGTACCTCCGGCAGACCGCGTCGAGCCGCGCCACGCGCTCGACGATTTCGCTCGGCGCATCGCCATAGTTGAACTTGAGATCGCCTTGCAGCCCCCGCGCGAGAATGCCCGAATTGAACGCGCCGCCCAGCAGAATGCTCACGCCCTTCTTCTCGCACTCGGGCAGCAGGTCGTCGAGCGGCGCCTGTTCGAGCAGCGTATAGCGGCCCGCCAGCAGCGCGCAGTCGATGTCGAATTCGCGCATCGCTTCGAGTATGACTTCGCGCTCGTTCACGCCGAAGCCGATGGCCTTGACGACGCCGCCCTTGCGCAATTCGTCGAGCGCCTTGAAGCCGCTTTCGCTCAGTTGTCGCCAGTAATGCGCATTGCGCTCGCCGTGCGTGTAGCGGCCGATATCGTGCACGAGCAGGATGTCGATATCGACGAGGCCGAGCCGCTGCTGGCTATCCTCGAACGAGCGCAGAATGCCCTCGCGCGTGTAATCGAAGATCGCCTCGAAAGGCAGCGGATCTTGCCAGCCTTCACTGCCGTCGTAGGGATGCGTGCGCGGCACGAAGTGCCGTCCGACTTTCGTGGAAAGCACATACTCGTTGCGCGGATGGCGCCGCAACGCCGCGCCCAGCCGGTGCTCGGCCTTGGTGTGGCCATAGTGGGGCGCCGTGTCGAAAAAACGGATGCCGGCTTGCCATGCGGCGTCGACGGTGGCCTGCGCCTCGTCCTCGGAGAGGTCGCGATACAAACCGCCCAGCGGCGCGGTGCCGAGGCCCAATGCGCTCACTTCCAGCGCCGTGCGTCCGATACGGCGCCGCTGCGCCGCCTTTGGATGGTGTTCCTGCGCCATGGCTCGTCTATCTCCTGGATATGGTTGTCTACACAACGATATGCGCCTCAGTGCGCGGCTTTGACGACCGGCACGCGCGCGCTGGCTGGCAGACACGCGGGCCCCACGGGCTCGAAGGTCTTGTACGTGAGTATGAACTCCTGGTGGCCGAGCGCTTCCGACCTCGAGCGCTGGCCGCTGGCAACGGCCAGCGTGAAGTCGAACACTTCGCGCCCCACTTCGTCGAGCGTCGCGCGGCCCTCCAGAATGCGGCCCGCGTCCACGTCCATGTCGCCCGCGAGATTGCGGTACGTGAGCGGGTTCGCGCACACCTTGATGACGGGCGCGAGTGCCGAGCCCACGACCGACCCTCGCCCGGTCGTGAACAGGATCACGTGCGCGCCGCAGGCGATCAGCTCCGCGATTTCCGCATTGTCGCTGATGTTCGGGAATCCGAATCGAGGCTCGCCGTCGGGCACCACGTCGAGCAGATAGAGACCGCCCGTGGGCGGCACGTCGCCAGGCTTCACGATGCCCACGATCGGCGAGGCGCCGCTTTTCGCATACGCACCGAGCGATTTTTCCTCCAGCGTGGTGAGCCCGCCGTCCGCGTTGCCCACCGCGAAAGAGCCATGGCCGAGAATCGAGTAATAGCGCGCCGCCTTGGCTACGCAAGCAACGATTTCCGCGCCCAGTTCGGGCCGTGCCGCGCGGCGCGCCATATGGAATTCGCAGCCCACCAGCTCGCCGGTTTCCTCGAAGATGCAGGCCGAGCCCGCCGCGATCAGTCGATCAAAGGCGCGGCCCACAGCCGGATTGGCGGTGATGCCGCTCGTGCCGTCCGAGCCGCCGCAGATCGTGCCAACCACGAGTTCGTCGAGGCGCATGGGCACCTTCTTCTGCGCGGCGAGCTGCGCGCGCGCACTGCGCACCCATTCAAGACCACTGTGAATCGTGCTGCGTGTGCCGCCCTTCTCCTGAATCGTCAGAACTTCTACGGGCCTTCCGCTGGCGCGCACCTGCTCCACGAGATAATGCTTGTTCATGCTCTCGCAGCCGAGCGAGACGAACAACACCGCGCCCACGTTCGGATGCGTAGTGAGCTGCTTCATCATCTTCTCGGCGTAGCTGTTCGGAAAGCAACCGGGAAAGCCGATCAGATGGACAGGTGACCCACTATCACTTTGCGCCGCATACGGATCGTCGAAGGCATCGGGGTCACCAAAGGGCTCGCGGAACTGGGCGACGATTTCGCGCGCCACGTGATGCGCGCACTCCACGAGATAGGCCACCGCGACCACGTTGCGAATGCCCTTGCGTCCGTCGCTGCGCAGCCAGCCTTCGAGGATGGGCGCCGCGGCGAACGAGGAAGTGACGTTGTTATCGCTCATAACCTGAATCCTGCTTGCGGCACTCGCCGCATCAAGGGACGCCATGAAGCAGCGCTATTTGTGCGGCACGAACTCGTGTCCCGCGTCGTGCGTGTAGGTCGGCAGGTAATCGCTTTCGAGGTTGTGCGTGTGCAAATGCTCGCCGCGCCGGACTGGCGCGCTCACGTGGCCGATGCTCGCGCCATGGCGCACCACCTTTTCCTCCTTGGCGAGCGCACGGCGCGCCACCTTGTGGCCGAGCTCGATCGTCTTCGCAAGCGTCACGCGCTCGCCTTCTATCTCCACCGTCTCGCCCGCGGGCAGAAGCGCCGCCGCGATCAGGCAGTTGTCCTCCGGCGCGAGCAGGATGAGGCGAGCGTCGAAGCGGGGTGCTGTGCCGTTCAATAAAGTCTCCGCGTGCATTGAGCGCCACGCCTCGCCGCCGCCCACACGCTCGCCATCATGAGCGAGCCTGGGATGAGCCTGATGAGGCTGGCGTTCATTCATCAATGAACATATTATTCATATGCGGACCGCGCAAGGTCAAGGAATGTGCGGTGCAGCATGACTCCGTAGTTTCCCTGGGAACGGAATGGAAAAGATCGCGAAACAACGCCGGATGGACAACGTGCCCGAAGAAGCGGAAGAGAAAGACCACCGCGACGACAGCGACCGGTATCGCGCGCCCGCGCTCGACAAGGGGCTCGACATCCTCGAACTGCTCGCGGAGCAGCGTGCGGGCCTCACGCGCGCCGAAATCACGAAAGCGCTTGGGCGCAACGCCAGCGAGATCTACCGCATGCTGGAGCGGCTGGTGGCGCGGCAGTACGTCATACGCTCGGAAGGCGGCGACCGTTACGCCCTGAGTCTGAAGCTCTTCGCGCTCGCGCACCGCCACCCGCCCATGGAGCGCCTGATCGCGCAGGCGCTGCCCCTCATGCAGCGCTTCGCCGACGACGCCGAGCAGTCCTGTCATCTCACCGTGTACGACCGCGGCAACCTGCTCGTGATCGCGCAGGTGGACGGTCCCGGCGCGTGGGGCATTGCCGTGCGGCTGGGCGCGCGCGTGGGCCTCGTCGATACGAGTTCGGGCCGCACGCTGCTCGCCTGGCAGACGCCGGAGCAGCGCGCGCACATGCTCGCGGAACATACGAAGGTGAAGGGCGAGGTGGCGATCGATCATGCGGCGCTGGCGGCCGCGTGCGAACAGGTGCGCGAGGCGGGCTTCTCGCGCAAGGACAGTCAGCAGACTTTCGGCGTCACTGATGTGACGTTTCCGGTGCTCGGACCTTCGGGCCAGGCGATCGCGGCGCTCACCTGCCCGTTTCTCAAGCGCATCGACGACTACGTCGCGCCCACGCTCGACGACGCGACGAATATGCTCCGTGCGACCGTGCAGGCCTTGTCGATGTTTCGCGAGGAAGAGGCGCAATGACGGTCAGTTCAGTACGAGCGCTGCTTGATGCCCCAGCGCCCTTCGTCGAACGGTCTCGAGCAGGCCCTCAAGCTGGGCGGGATACGTGCGTCAGGCGATGCCGCGGAACACCGTCTCCGGTGAAACCAGACGGTTCCTTCAGGTGGAAACCGCCATCACAAACCGGTTAGAATGGCGGCCCTCCCAAAAACCCGGTGCGCCTCCTTCCGCTGCAAAACGGCGGGCAAGCGGCGGCCGCGCATGCGAAACCCATGGCGAAACTCCTGACCGATCAAGAATTCCAGCGCTTTTCCGAGCTTCAGCAGAAACAGGCGAGCTTCACGATCACGCCCGACGAAGCCGACGAGTTGCGCGACATCGTCGCGCGCGCGCAGAAGAAGCGCGATGACCGCGCCAATGCGATGCAGACTGTCGAGACCGCCATTGCGCAGTTCGAGATCGCGCCCGAGGAGCTTTTCACGGCCGAGCAGATCGCCGATGCCGCGCGCAATTTCGGTTTGATTCCGGCCACGCGCAAGGAGCGCGTGCTGCCGCCCTCGCTCACCTTCAACGGCAAGACGCACCAGTGGACCACGCGCGCGCTGCCAGAGGAGATCCGCACGCCGCTGTTCGAGGCGTTCGAGGGCGGCCAGTCGGTCAAGGCGTTCATCGCCACACCCAAGGACGCCGCGCGCTGCGCCGCGACGATCGCGCGCCTCGAGAAGGAAACCGGTGCGCGGTACGGCGAAGCCTGGCTCGAAGAACTCGCGCTCACGCGCGGCCAGATCGACGACGCGCTCGCGAAGCTCGCAGCGTAATCAGAAAACGGCAGCAGCAACCGGCAGCAGCAAACGGGCGCCGCGTCAGTCGAGCGGCATGCGAAAACCGACCACGCCCGGATCTTCCGTGGGCGTGACGGTAAAGCCGCAGGCGCGCGCAAGCCCGATCATCGGCGCGTTCTCGCGCAAGGCCTCGCCAAGTAGCCAGTGCGTGCCGCGCGAGCGCGCGTAATCGATGATGCGCGACATCAAGAGGCGCCCGAGGCCGCCCCGCTTGAGATTCGACAGGATCGCGACGGCAAACTCGGCGGTTTCGTTGTCGGGGTCGGCCACGGCGCGCACCACGCCCAGCGTGCGCGGCTGGCCGTCCTCGCCTTGCACGACCGCGATGAGCGCCATCTCGCGGTCGTAGTCGATTTGCGTCATGCGCGCTAGCTGCGTGTGATCGAAGCTGCGCACCGCCGAGAAGAAACGCAGGCGCAAGTCGTCGGGCGTCATCGATTCGACGAACGTGCGGTGCATCGCTTCGTCTTCGGGACGGATCGGCCGGATCGTGAGGCGCTCGCCGTGCCAGTCGACGGTTTCTTCGAGGCGGCGCGGATACGGCATGATCGCGAAGCGGCTGCGCTGTTCGGCGACCTGCAGGCGCGGCGCGACCACAACGGTCGCCTCCGGCAGCACACGCAGCGTCAAGCGCATGCCGACGATCTCGCGCACCTCGCACACGAACTGCGAAAGCTCGGTGAGTGCGGCGAGCGTCGCCTCCGGCGCCACAATGCGTGCATAGGGCGAGCGAGCGACGATGTCGCGCGAAAGCACGGGATTGAGCGGCGGCAGGCTGTAGACGCGCAGCGGCGGCGAGATGTCGTCCGGCGAAGGCGCAGAAAACCGGAACACCGGGCCGAAGTTCTCGTCGTCGCGAAACTCCACGGACACGTCCACCACGGGCTTCACGCCCGGTTCGTCCTGCGCCTGCGTGACGAGCCCGAACAAGGCCAGCATCCGCCCCGCCTCCTCGCCTTCCAGTTCCGTGCGCCCGGCCGCCAGCGCCGCGCGCGCCTCGCCTTGCGCGGCCTCGATCGCGGCAGGCCCCTGGGCCGGCATCGTCTCCGGCGTCTGCATCAGCAGCTCGCGGCCCAGCCGGTAGTCGACGAGACGGGCGAACGCGCGCGCGAGGCGCCGCGGCGTGGTGTGGACCGGAATGCCGTGGGCGTGCAGCTCGTCGCGCGTCTTTTCCTCCACGCCGCCGAAGAAGCACGCGAGCATGCCGCGATACGCAAAGCGCTGCTGCTCGATCAGCGTGCGCGCCACCTCGTCCACCGGCGCGCTGTGCGTGGGCGCGTGCACGACGAACGCCGTGCCGCTCGAACGTTGCGTCGCCAGCGTCTGCAGCGCGAGGCCGAAGTGCTCGGGCTTCGCGGTGTCGCCGAGCACCAGCGGATTGCCCGCCTGCGCGTGCGGCAGCGCGGCCTGGACGGCGGCGAGCGCCGCGTCGTCCCAGCGGGCGAGCGTGTCGCCGGCCTTCATGAAGGCGTCGCGCGCGAGCGCCGCCACGCCGCGGTCGCTCGTGATGAGCGTAGCCGTGTCGCTCGCGGCCACGCGGCCCACGCCCAGCGTTTCGATTTCGTCGAGCAGGTCGTCGAGCGTATCGACACGCACGATGCCCGCGCGCCGGAACGCCGCCGTGTAGAGCGCATCGCCGCGATCGTCGCGGCCGCTGCGCAGCGCGAGCACCGGCTTGTTGCGCGCCGCCGCGCGCGCCGCCGACATGAACTTGCGAGCGGCGCGGATCGTGTCCACTTCTAGCAGGATGGCGCGCGTGCCGGGATCGCTCGCGAGATAGTCGAGCACGTCGCCCGCGTCGATGTCGGCTTCGTCGCCGAGCGCGATCACGTGCGAGAAGCCGAGACCGCGCGGGGCGGCCCAGCGCAGCACGGCGTTGGTGAGCGCGTTCGATTGCGAGACCCACGCCACGCCGCCCTTGCGCGCGATGGAAGCCGCCGCGCCCAGTTGCGCGTTGAGCGCGGGCGTGAGCGCGCCAAGACTGCCCGGACCCACGATACGCAGCAGATGCGGGCGCGCCGCGGCCAGCGCGTGGCGCAGGTCGGCCTGGTCGGCTTCGTCGCGCACCTCGCCGACGATGATGGCCGCGCGCGTGCCCATGCCGCCGAGCCGGTGCACGAGCGCGGGCCATGTAGCGGGCCGCGTGCAGATAATCGCGACGCCGGGCGCCTCGGGCAGATCCCCGGCGTCGGCCAGCACGGGTCTGCCGTCGAACGCCTCTGAATCGCCCGCATGGCGCGGATTGACGGCCCACAGCGGGCTCGTGAAGCCGCCCTCGATCAGCCGCTGCCACACCATGCCGCCCACGCTGCCGGGACGCCGCGAAGCGCCGATGACGGCCACGGATTTAGGCTGGAACACCGCATCGAGATTGCGTACGGTCACAGGCACTCCTCGTTGATTGGTGAGATGCGGCCGGCAAGGTGCGGCCGGCAAGGTGCGGCCGGCGAGGTGCGGCCGGCTCGTCGCGTTTGACCGCTACATACCGTTACGAGAAGAGGATAGGGCAAGCGCGCAGGCGGTGCGCGTTTTTCGCCCGGCGCGCGTGTGCGCGAATGCGGCGACATGGCGTCGCACGCCACCTCGAGCGTACGACACCACCAGATGCGAGCGGGATGCTCGCTGCTTCGGGAAGGAAAGCACGGCGCGAGCGCGCCGCGCGTTTTACATCGACTTGCGGAACGGCGCGCCCGAATGCTCGCGCAACTCGTTGAAGACGATCTTCGGCCAGGCCTTTTGCGCGACTTCGATTTCGGAGACGTGCGAAGCCAGATACGTCGGCGCATTCGAGGCGTCGTAGGCCATACGGGCCTCGTACGAATCGGTGAAGCGGCGCAGCTCGACGGGATCGTCGCAGGTGACCCAGCGCGAGAGGCGATAGCGCGCCGGCATCAGGCGCACCGCCACCTTGTACTCGGCCGAAAGCCGGTGCGACACCACTTCGAACTGCAGCTGGCCGACCGCGCCCAGAATCGTCGCGCCGCCGTGGATCGGGCGGAACACCTGGATGGCACCCTCTTCGCCAAGCTGCTTGAGCGCCTCGCCCAGCTGCTTCGCGCGCATCGGATCGACCACTTCGATGGTCTGGAAGATTTCCGGCGCGAAGAAAGGCAAACCCGTGAACTGAAGGTCTTCGCCTTCGGTGAGCGTGTCGCCGAGACTCAGCGTGCCGTGGTTAGGAATACCGATGATATCGCCAGGGTAGGCCTCGGCCACAGTTTCGCGGCGCTGCGACAGGAAGCTCACAACGTTGTTGGCGCGGAAGGTCTTGTTGTTGCGCGTGACCTTCAGTTGCATGCCGCGCTCGAAGTGGCCCGAGCATACGCGGATGAACGCCACGCGGTCGCGGTGCGCGAGGTCCATGTTGGCCTGCACCTTGAACACGACGCCCGTGAATTTCGTTTCTTCCGGTGAGACCGGACGCTGCACGGCCATGCGCGGCGACGGCGGCGGCGCGAGATCGACCAGCGCGTCGAGAATCTCCTTCACGCCGAAGTTGTTGATCGCCGAGCCGAATAGCACCGGCGACTGCTCGCCCGCGAGGAAAGCGTCGCGATCGAACACGGGCGTCGCGCCCGTGATCAGCTCGACTTCTTCCTTCGTGCGTTTCCAGTGATATCCGAAGCGCGCTTCGCCCTCTTCGTCGCCGATGTGCTGCAGCGTTTCCACCGCGCCGCCCAGCGTTTCCTGGCCCGCGCGGAACACGCGCACCTGGTCGCGCTGAATGTCGTACACGCCCTGGAACTCCTTGCCCATGCCGATGGGCCAGGTGAACGGCACGGCGGCCACGCCCAGGTGCTGCTCGATTTCGTCGAGCAGGTCGAGCGGTTCGCGCACTTCGCGGTCCAGCTTGTTGATGAACGTGAGAATGGGCGTCTTGCGGCTGCGGCAGACTTCGAGGAGCTTGAGCGTTTGCGCTTCCACGCCGTTCGCGCCGTCGATCACCATCACGGCGGCATCGACCGCCGTGAGCACACGGTAGGTGTCTTCCGAGAAGTCCTCGTGGCCCGGCGTATCGAGCAGGTTGATGACGGCATCGCCGTATTCGAACTGCATGACCGAGCTCGCGACCGAAATGCCGCGCTGCTTTTCGATCTCCATCCAGTCGGAGGTTGCGAAGCGGCCGCTCTTCTTGCCCTTCACGGTACCGGCAATCTGGATCGCGCCCGAAAACAGCAGCAGCTTTTCGGTGAGCGTGGTCTTGCCCGCGTCCGGGTGAGAAATGACCGCGAACGTGCGGCGGCGTCTGAGTTCGGCAACTGACATGGATAGGGCGGGTATCACAGATGAATTCGGGCAACCGGGCCGCGCGGCGGGGGTTGCAGCGAGCGCGGCGGCGCTTGCGGGCGGCGACCTGCTGGCGCATCTGGCGGCACGTGCGGCGGCGATGTGCGGCGATATGCGTCAAGTGCGCGGCTGTTTGCGCGGCGAATAGCACGAGCGATCGGGATGTCCCCGGGGATGCCCGCGCGAAACGGCGCCGGGACCGAATGATACACGGCATTCGCGCCGCCGACTAAACGTTTGAAGGGGTTCGAAGCCGTTTGAACAGGCCTCGCGCGCGGAGAACCTCTCGGGCGCTGCGCCAGGTGAGCTTTTACAGGATCGCGGCGCGAGCGCGCCGGTCGCCGCGGTCTCGGCGATTCATCGGATTCACGTTCGCGGAGCGCAGCCGCCTTTTTCTGAAAACTTCCTTTCCCGACAAATAGTTGCTTTCCGGTGCGTGCGGCGCTCACGCGCACTGGGCACCTACGCCGGGCCCCATGCCGGCCGTGAGGTGAGCTTTTTCGGGATCATCGAGCGAGTCGGGAAAAGTACCGGCCGTCACCCCGGGGCGTCTTGCTCAGTCCGGCGTGACGGTACGCGCCAGATCGCCCGTTATTCCTTGATGAGAAAGCGTTCGCGGTTCTTGCCCGCCAGCCATCCCGGCGCTCGGCCGCGGCCGCTCCAGGTTTCGCCGGTTTTGGGGTTCATGTAGCGAGCCGGCTGCGCCTTTTTGCGCGCGGGGCGCCCGCGCCGGCTCGTGAAGCCCAGCTCTTCCGCGGTGATGTCGTACTCCGCGATCTTTTCCTTGATCTCGGCGATCGCCTGGGCGATTTCCTTTTCGCGCGCCACAGCCACTTCCTTGTGAAGTTTCTCCAGCTGGGCGGTCAATTGCTTGTAGCTCGGCATGGAACGTCATCTCCAGTTGAGTCACGAGACTGCCATTGTGACCGGTTTGGAGCCCAGGTGTCCGGGAAGACGCGTGCCTTTTACAATCCTGCCGCAAACGTTGGCTGACTTGCCACACAGGTGGCGCTAGCGATCGCGCTGCTGCACGGATTCGCGCGTCAGGCGGCTTTCGAGCGCGCGCAGCGCCTCGTTGAGCCGCTTCACGCGCTGTATCTGCGAAGGCACGAGGTTTTCGCTCGATACCGAATCGAGCCGGCCGCGCCAATAAGAAAGGGGAATGCGGTCGCGACCTGAAAGCCGCGCGATGATGTGTTCGAGATGCTCAATGTCCTTTTCGAGTTGATGATGATTCATCGCTGCCCCCGGGGTTATAACCAGTCTTATCGAGCTCGCGCGTATGCACTCACTTTCGTCGCATCACCGCTTTTCCGCGTGCGGCGGAATAATCGGTCAGATTTGCAATCGCCGGCGCTCCGAAATCCGTAATAAGTGCATACCGCTGGCGATTGTGCGTATTGTTCGTAACGTCAGACCAGAATAAAACCTGCGAGTCAAAGCCTCCGTTGGATACCGCACGGAATTCAGGAGGCCGGTCGTCCACGCTCACGTTGCGTCCGCATCGAAATACGGAAGGCAGATTAACGGGGGCCACCGAATCTGTACATTCCTCAATTGTGGAACGGCATGCGGAGCGCATTTAGACGCAGATTAGCCCGCCGACAAAACGAACAATGGGGACGGCGTGAAAACGAACGAATCACAATATGATCGCCTGCTGCATGCCATTTACGACACGATCGAAAATCCTTGCGCGTGGAAGGATTTTTGCGCGCATTTGCGAGAAACGGCTGGCGTCGCCTCGATTCATCTGTTCGGCTTCGAGCGGCAACGCGATCTTTTTTCCTGGAGCGACGGTTTCGCGCTCGACAGAGCCGAACCGCTGGAGCGAATTCACCCGCTTTATCGCCACGACGCGCGGCTCGCGTGGCTGCGAGGGTTTCCGGCCGGCAAGTGGCTGCATGGCGGCGTCGAGCTCGATGGCGCGGACGACGGTGCTGTCGGTCTGGCGCTCTGGCCGTTCAAGGAAGGCCATCGTTGCGTCGCGCTGTGCAAGCTCATCGACCAGCATGGCCTCGTGGTCATGCTCGCGTGCAACGGCCACGCCGGGGCGGGACCGCTCTCAGGCGAACATCGCGATCTGCTCGAACGGCTCACGCCGCATCTCATCCGCGCGGTGCGCGTGTACGCGCGCCGCTTCGCGCTGAACGCCGACGCGCTTGCAAACCGCTCACGCCCTCCGGCCATGCTCGTGAGCGCGCTGGGCGAGG
The DNA here is from genome assembly GCF_000739815.1 of Paraburkholderia mimosarum LMG 23256 = NBRC 106338. Lineage (GTDB taxonomy): Bacteria > Pseudomonadota > Gammaproteobacteria > Burkholderiales > Burkholderiaceae > Paraburkholderia > Paraburkholderia mimosarum. The sequence goes on along the minus strand of NZ_BBJJ01000001.1, from coordinate 87,310 downwards.
TGCTCCATTGCAACGAAGCCGCGCAGCGGCTTCTGAGAACGACCTCGCTCGTGCGTGTGCGCGGGCGGCGGCTCTCGCTCGCCGCGCCCCATCACGCGCGCCTGCTAGAGGACATCGCGGTGAGCGAGGCCCGGCTGCGCAGCCGGGCGAGCGGCGCGCGCGCCGCAGCGGCGCGTTATCGCGCGCTGCGTATCGTCGGGGCGGTGGCCGGCAAAGGCGCGTCGGAGGCCGTTTCTGCAGCGGAGCCGGCCCCGGATGGCCACAGCGAACCGCCTGGCGTGCGAGCGCCGCTGAAGCTAGCAGCGAGCCAGCAGGAGGTACTCTACGCGTTCTATAACGTGGTCATGGCCGATGATGCCCCGGCCCCGGAACCGCGCGCCTTCGCCGCGCTGACGTTCTATCACCCGCGGTCTGCACCGCTGGTCGACGAGCAGGTGCTCGCCACGGCCTTCGATCTCTCGCCCGCCGAATGCCGCATCGCGCTGCTGCTCGCGGAAGGCCTCACGCAAAAGGAAATCGCCGCGCACGTAGGCGTGCAGCACGATACCGTGCGCAAACAATTGCAATCGATCTTTCAGAAGACGGCGACGCGCCGCCAGCCCGACCTGCTGCGCCTCTTGCTGAATCTGCCGGCGCGCGTCGCAGGCGCACCCGCCGATGGCTGAACGGCGCTCGCTGTCAGCCCGATGGGCTTACTTTGGCTTGCGGCAGGCGAACACGAGCGTGTAGGTGTCGCCGTCGCTGGAGTGGGCGACCGCATCAAAGCCCGCGCCATCGCAACGGGCGCGGGCCTGTTGCGTACACGAATCGTGATCGCCCGAGGCCGCGCATTGCACCTGGACCGTCGGACGGCCGTCCGAAAGAAACAACGGCGGCGCGCTGCTGCACGCAGCCAGCCCGGCGATCAAGGTCAACGCACATAGCGCGAACGGCAATTTGCCCACGCGGAACAACGGCGGGAACAACGGCGAACCAGGACGAGTCATTGGAGCACCCCGACGGGCCTTCTAGTTTTTCGACACGCGATTGTGCCATGCCGCGAGCCGTGTGCGATGCATCGCTGTCGGGTGTAAGCGCTCACGGCGCAGTCGAGCGCGTCTTGTATGGCAGCGGCCGACGCGGATCCGAGCGCACGCGCACGAAGACCTGCTCGACGTCGGGAATCGCAAGGAGCCTGCGCTCGAGCGCCGCGCTGTCGAAACCCGCGCCCGCACAGCCTTCCGCATAGACGAAACGGCGCTGCACCGTGATCCAGATGCTCGTGCCCGCGAACAGGGCATCGCCTTCGAGTTGTTGACGAATGGCCGCTGCAATGTCGGGATCGTAAAGATACGAGTTCGGCTTCGCGCACTTGTGCGCGAGCCAGCAAGTCGTGCCGCGCTCCACGCGATAGTGGGCGTCGTCCTCGGCTTCGGCTTTCGTCATCAGCGGGCCGAGCGGCTGCGGGCAAGCCGCAATCGAATTCGATAGCGCGAAGAACGGATCGTTGTACCAGTTCTTGCGCGCGGTATCTGCCGTAGCTGTAGCCGTTGCATCCACCGAGCCGGGTGCGGACGCACCGGCTTGCGACTGCGCGAGCCCACCGCGAACGCCGTATAACGCGACAACACCCACCCAGGCAAGCACGGTCGCAAGCCGCGCCGCCCTGACTGCGAGCGTGCGCCGCACGCTTTGCCCGCTCGTATCAATTGCGCTCATCGACTGTCACCTCATGGGCCGGTTCCGGCCACCTCTCCTGCGAGAACGATAGAGCGGCGCCGCCACGCTCGCAATAACGAGACACCTGCTTTCGCTACAATCGCTGCGACGCATCATGGCCGCGCCATACCAGAAGCCGAAGCCGCATCCAGAGCCGTCGCTCACGCAACGACCCGCACCGCGCAACACGATCGATCCGCAGGAGACTCCATGTCGTTTGTTATCGTTCTCGCCGCCCTCGCGTTCCTCATGCTCGCCGCGTACCGCGGCTACAGCGTGATTCTCTTCGCGCCCATCGCCGCGCTAGGCGCCGTCCTTCTCACCGAACCCGCCGCTGTCGCGCCGGTCTTTTCCGGCATCTTCATGGAAAAGATGGTGGGCTTCGTGAAGCTCTACTTTCCCGTGTTCCTGCTCGGCGCCGTGTTTGGGAAGGTGATCGAACTATCCGGCTTTTCCGAGGCGATCGTGCACGCCGCCATCCGCTATATCGGCCGCTCGCGTGCTAACGCCGTGATCGTGGCCGTGTGCGCGTTGCTCACTTACGGCGGCGTTTCGCTCTTCGTGGTGGTGTTCGCCGTGTACCCGTTCGCGGCCGAGCTGTATCGCCAGAGCGATATCCCCAAGCGCCTCATGCCCGGTGCCATCGCGCTCGGCGCATTCTCGTTCACGATGGATTCGCTGCCCGGCACGCCGCAAATCCAGAACATCATCCCCACCACATTCTTCAAGACCACGGCGTGGGCCGCGCCCTGGCTCGGCGTGATCGGCTCGCTTTTCATCGTCGTGGTGGGCCTCTCGTACCTCGAATGGCGCCGCCGCAGCGCGATGGCGAAAGGCGAAGGCTACGGCACGTCGCTCGTGAACGAGCCCGAGCACGTGAAGACCGAGCAACTGCCCAATCCGGTGCTCGCGCTCGCGCCGCTCGTGCTGGTGGGCGTGGCGAACTTCCTGCTCACGCGGTGGATTCCCGTCTGGTACGGCGACAGCGTGACCGTCCCGCCCGAAGTCCTGCCCGGCGTTCATACGCCGGTCACGGCCACCGTCAAGCAGGTCGTTGCGATCTGGGCGGTGCAGGGCGCGCTGCTCGCCGGCATCGTGCTCGTGATCGTGACGGCGTTCGGCCGCGTGAAAGACCGCTTCGCGAACGGCACGAAGGCGGCCGTGGGCGGCGCGCTGCTGGCTTCGATGAATACGGCCTCGGAGTATGGCTTCGGCGGCGTGGTCGCGGCGCTGCCTGGCTTCATCGTCGTGAGTGATGCGCTCAGAAGCATTCCGAACCCGCTCGTCAATGCCGCCGTTTCCGTGAGCGCGCTCGCGGGCATCACGGGCTCGGCTTCGGGCGGCATGAGCATCGCGCTCGCGGCCATGTCGGAGACCTTCATCAAGAACGCGCAGGCGGCGCACATTCCCATGGACGTGCTGCACCGCGTGGTGGCCATGGCGAGCGGTGGCATGGACACGCTGCCGCACAACGGCGCGGTCATCACGCTGCTCGCGGTCACGGGGCTCACGCACCGCGAATCGTATCGGGACATTTTTGCGGTGACGGTCATCAAGACGCTGGCCGTCTTTTTCGTCATCGCCGTGTTCTACCTGACGGGGCTTGTCTAACGCGTGGCGGGTGCGGGCGCGCGCCCTACACTTCGAGCCATTCCTGCCGGACGCGCGCATCGTTCTTCAACTGCTGCGGCGTCCCCTCGAAGACGATCTGGCCATGCCCCATGACGTACACGCGCTGCGAGATATCGAGCGCAATGGCCTGCTTCTGCTCGACGAGCAGCACCGAAATGCCGCGCGCCTTCAGCGTCTTCAGATAGTCGGCCACCTGCGCGACGACGAGCGGCGCGAGCCCTTCGGTCGGCTCGTCGATGATGATGAGATCGGGGTCGCCCATGAGCGTGCGGCACAGCGTCAGCATCTGCTGCTCGCCTCCGGACAGCAGGCCCGCAGCCGTGTTCTCGCGCTCCTTCAGGCGCGGGAATAGCCGGTACATGTCGTCCAGCTGCCAGCGCGGCTTGTGTCGCGACCCGTTGCGCTTTTCGCCGAGCATGAGGTTCTGCCGCACGGTCAGCGTCGGGAAAATATCGCGGTTCTCCGGGACGTAGCCGATTCCCCGGTGCGCGATCTCGAACGTGCGCAGCCCGCGCACGTCCTGTCCGCGCAGCAGGATATGCCCCTCGCACCGGACGAGCCCCATGATCGCCTTGGCGAGCGTCGAGCGGCCCACGCCGTTGCGCCCCAGCAAGGCGACGATCTCGCCCTCGCCAACCTGCATCTCCACCCCGTGCAGGATATGGCTCTTGCCGTAGTACGCATGCAGGCCGCGCACCTCGAGCATGGCATTGGCGCTGGCCATCAATGTGCCCCTGTGGCTTCGTCCAGCGTGGTGCCCAGATAGGCTTCCTTCACGCGGCGGTTGTTACGGATGGCCTGCGGCGTGTCCGTGGCGATCACCTCGCCGTAGACCAGCACCGAGATGCGGTCGGCGAGGCCGAACACGACGCTCATGTCGTGCTCGACCATCACCAGCGTCTTGCCAACCGTGACCCGGCGAATCAGTTCCACCGCGTGGTCCGATTCCGAACGGCTCATGCCCGCCGTCGGCTCGTCGAGCAGGATCACTTCGGCGCCGCCCGCAATCGTGATGCCGATTTCGAGCGCGCGCTGCTCCGCGTAAGTGAGCAGTCCGGCGGGCGTGTCGTGCCGGCCCTGCAATCCGATCAGCTCCAGCACGGCTTCGGCGCGTTCGCGCGCGTCGCGCAACTGCTCGAGGCGATGCCAGAACGAATACCGGTAGCCGAGCGCCCACAACACGGCGCAGCGCAAATTCTCGAACACCGAAAGGCGATGAAAAATGTTGGTCACCTGAAAACTGCGCGACAGGCCCATACGGTTGATCTTGTACGGCGGCAGCCCGCCGATATCGAAGCCGTTCAGCTTGACCGACCCCGAGGTAGGCGCGATGCGCCCCGAGATCAGGTTGAACGTAGTCGATTTGCCCGCGCCGTTGGGGCCGATCAGTGCGTGACGCTCGCCCTTCGCGATATCCAGGTTCACGCCGCGAATGATCTCCGTACGCCCGAACTGCTTGCGCACTTCACGTAATTCCAGCGCGCTCGTCATGCGTGGCTCCCCGCGATTTCCCGTTGCACACGATCCCACGCATCGCGCAGGCGCGCGGCCGCGAGACGCGAGGCCGGCAAGCCCAGCGCCCACAGCGCCGCCGCGACGGCGCGGGGCGCCCACGACGCGGCATCGAAGCTCACGCCCATGAGCCGCATCGCAGTGCCGCTATCGCTGTCGATCTGCAGCTTGTAGACGAGTTCGACCGTCAGCACCAGCGCGCAAAGCACGATCGTCGCGGCGCCCAGCGCCGCGGCGTACGACGGCAGCATGCGGTGCAGCTTGCGCGCGGCGATCAGCGGAACCTGTTTCATCAACAGGCTCGATACGCCGCCCGGCACGTACATCACCACCAGCACGAAAAAGAGCCCGAGGTACAGCAACCATGCCGGCGTGAGATTGGACAACGCCACCGCGAACAGCACGAACAGAATGGAGCCGATGACCGGCCCGAAGAAGTACGCCCCGCCACCGATGAACGTCGCCAGCAGCACGCCACCCGACTGCGCGGCGCCGACGTTCTCGGCGGTCACGATCTCGAAGTCGATCGCCGACAGGCCGCCCGCGATGCCCGCAAAGAACGCCGAGAGGATCATCACGAGAAAGCGCACGCGCTGCGTGTCGTATCCCACGAATCCGGCGCGTTCGGGATTGTCGCGCACGGCGTTGGCGATGCGGCCGAGCGGGGTCTGCGTCCATGCGTACATGGCGATCATCGAGACGAGACACCAGACCGCGATCAGGTAATAAACCTGGATCGCCGGGCCGTACGTGATGCCGAGCACCGCATGGCCGGCCGTGCGGTTGGTCGGCACGCCGCCTTCTCCGCCGAAGAAACCGGGGAACATGAGCGAGCTGGCCGCCACCATTTCGCCGATGCCGAGTGTAATCATCGCGAAGGTGGTGCCCGACTTGCGCGTGGTCACATAGCCGAACAGCACGCCGAACAGCATGCCCCCGAACCCGCCCACCAGCGGCAGCAGCGAGACCGGCAACGGAAAATGGCCCGCGCCGATCTGGTTGAGCACATGCGCCGCCACGAAGGCGCCGAGGCCGGAGTACACGGCGTGTCCGAACGAGAGCATGCCGGTCTGCCCGAGCAGCATGTTGTACGAGAGCGCGAAGATGATCATGATGCCCATCTGCGAAAGCAGGGCGATCGCGAAGCCGCTGGAAAACACGAGCGGCAGCACCAGCATCGCGAGCGCCGTCGCGCCCCAGATGTAGAGGCGCAGCGAATGGCCGGATTGCAACCGCCCCTGGCGCTGCAAGGCCGAACCGGTACGGGCTTGAATGAGCGGCTTCATCGTTCACCCCTCCCGCTTGCCGAGCAACCCGCGCGGCCGCAGGATCATTATGAGCACCATCAGCAGGTAAGGCAGAATCGGCGCGACCTGCGATACGGGCATGCGCAATAGCGACGCCATCGCGGTGCTCTCCGTCACCGTCACGCCAGCGAGCGAAAATAGATCGGACAGCGAAACATCGATCGTCACGGCGAATGTCTGCATGATGCCGATCAGCAACGACGCGATGAACGCGCCCGGCAGCGAGCCCATGCCGCCCACCACGGCGATGACGAACACGATCGTCCCCACCGACTCGGCCATGGAAGGCGAAGTGACGAACGCATTGCCGCCGATCACGCCCGCCAGCCCCGCCAGCGCGGCGCCGCCGCCGAACACCAGCATGAACACGCGCGGCACGTTGTGCCCCAGTGCCTCGACCATTTCCGGGTGCGTGAGCGAGGCCTGAATGACGAGGCCAATGCGCGTGCGCGTCAACACCAGATACAGCGCCGCGAGCATCGAGACCGATATCAGCATCATGAAGGCGCGATATTTCGGGAATGCCGAGTTGAACACCGTGAAGAGCGCGCCGTTCAGTTCGGGCGGAATCGCATACGGCACGGCGGCGAGCCCCCAGACCAGCTTGACGCCCTCCACGATCAGATAGGAAAGGCCGAAGGTGAACAGCAGCTCCGCCACATGCCCGAACTTGTGCACGGTGCGCAGGCCGAAACGCTCGACGAGCGCGCCCACCCCGGCCACGAGCACCGGCGCCACCACGAGCGCCGGCCAGAAGCCAATCTTGCTCGCAACGGTGTATGCGAAGTAGGCCCCGAGCATGTAGAAGCTCGCGTGCGCGAAGTTGAGCACGCCCATCATGCTGAAGATCAGCGTGAGGCCCGACGAAAGCATGAACAGCAGCAGCCCGTAGCTGACGCCGTTCAACAGAGAGATGGTCAGAAATTCCACTGCCCGATGATCCTTGTGAAGTGTCGCGCCGGCAGCGTTCAGCCCGGCCGCTTCATCTGGCAAGTGGTCGGCTGCGTCGCCGCGGTCGGCCCGAGCTGGACGTCGGTGCGCCAGCCATAGCCGGTGTTCTCCTGATCGTACTTCACGGCTTTGCCGTCCACCCGCGTCCAGGTCGCGATCACCAGCGATTGCTGCGCCTGGTGATCCGCGGCGCGCATCGTCACCGGGCCGTTCATGCCGTCCACCGTCATGGCTTCGAAGGCCTTGGCCACCTTGACCGGATCCGTCGACTTCGTTGCGTTCATTGCCTTGCTCAACATGGCGATGCCGGTATAGGCCGTCGCCAGGTAGTAGTCGTCGTTGTACTTCTTCTTGTAGCCTTCGATGATCTGCCCGTCCACCGGCGGGTTGCCCGCCGTGTTCGCGCCGAACACCCCCACGTACTTGACGTGATCGGCGCCGTCCGCACCCATCGCGGTCGGCACGCCGGTCGTGCCGCCGTAATACGTGTAGAAGCTGGACGTCACGCCCGCGTCCTTGCTCGCCTTCACGAGCAACGCGAGATCGCTGCCCCAGTTGCCCGTGATGACCGTGTCGGCGCCCGAAGCCTTGATCTTGGTCGCGTAAGGCGAGAAGTCCTTCACGCGCGCGAGCGGATGAAAGTCGTCGCCGACGATCACGATATCCGGGCGCTTGCTCTTCAGGTCCTCGCGCGCCGCGCGCGAGACGTCATGGCCGAACGAGTAGTCCTGATTGATCAGGTAGACCTTCTTGATGTCCTTGTCGCGCGCGAGGAACGTGGTGAGCGCATCCATCTTCATGTCCGCGTTCGCGTCGAGGCGGAAGTGCCAGTAGTCGCACCGCGCGTTGGTCATCGCGGGATCCACCGCGGCGTAGTTCAAATAGACGATTTCCTTGCCCGGATTGCGCGCATTGTACTTCGCGACCGCATCTTCCAGCGCGATGCCCACCGAGGATCCGTTGCCCTGCACGATATAGCGAATGCCCTGGTCGGCGGCCTGGTTCAGCAGCGTCAGGCTCTCCTGCGGCGAGAGCTTGTTGTCGAACCCGACCACCTCGAACTTCGTGCCGTTTGCCCAGTTATGTTCATTGGCGAATTCGGCCATGTATTGCCAGCTATGCAGCTGATTCGTTCCGAGCGATGCCATCAGGCCCGACAGTGGATCGATGAACGCAATCCTGACCGTCTCCGCTCGCGCGGCCCCAGCCACCCATGCAGAACCTGCAACCGCACCAATCAGCAACGCGCGCAACATCCTCATGGACTGTCTCCTTTGTGTGGGCATAGCGTGTCGTTCGCGATATTTCTGTCCGGTCGTGCGATTTTCGCTATATCACCACATTCCCGGCGGCAATGACAGCATGCCAGGGAAATCGCTGACACCACAGGGCATAGCGCATTGCATCATGCCGCCCGTTCTATTTCATCTCGTTTACGGTCCGACGGCGGAGCGTGCCACTCACGCATCAGGCGCGAGACTGGCGAGGCTTGCCGGCCGTCGTTCCCCTCGTCGTTCGTCGCGCTTTCTCCAGCGAAGGGGAGCGTTCGGTAAGGGGCGGTACGGCGTGCTCCCCGGCGCGCTTCGCGCCCGTGAACCGCTGCCGGTAGGCTAGTGGAGTCAATGCCTTCGCAGCCTTGAATTGCCGGTTGAAGTTGGCGACATTCGGGAACCCGGACCATGCGGCGATGACGGAAATGGGCATCTGCGACTCGGTCAGCATCCGGCAGGCATGGCCGATTCGAACCCGCGCGATGTACTGCCCGACGCTTTCGCCCATGTGCTGCACGAAGTGCCGCGTGAGCGTGCGTTCGGAGAGACCCGACGCCTTGGCCAGCGTCGAAAGCCGCAAGGGCTGGGAGAACTGTGTCTCGATCAACGCGAGCACCCTGTTCAACTGCTCGGGCTCATAGCCCGAAGACGCGCCGACTCGCCCTTCGAATGCGCTCGGTGTGGCCAACGGGCTCGCGGGCAAGTCCGTCAACCAGACCAGGATGTCGAGCACCGCCGCAAGACGCACCCGTGGGTCCGCGCACAGGAGGCGGTCCAGATAGCCGCGCATCTGCGCGCCGGCGCCTGCTTCGAAGGCCAGCCCGCAGGCCGCGCGCCGCAACAGGTTGCGAAGCTCCGCGTACTCCGGGCACACGTCTGCAAGGCGCTGCACCCAGCCGCCCTCGAACCAGATGACGATCGCGACCTGCGAGTCCGCCGGGTCGATCGAGCGATTGGACGACCAGGTGTGCGGCATGTCCGGCGGGACCAGGACGAGGTCGTTGTCGCCGTAGACGGTGACCGAGTCCCCGATGAAGCGCTTGCCGTGGCTGTTCATCGTCAGCGTGAGTTCGTATTCGGGGTGGTGATGCCACTCGAACGGAATTTTCGGCAAGCGCCGATGGTAAACCCGCACTGAACAGCTTTTGCCGAAGTCGACGCGCTCGTACGCTGCTTTCATGGCCGGAACCGCAAAAAGAATGACTGGATCCTATCACCAGACAACGCCGCGTCGGCGTACGCTGCGAGCATTCGAAATCACGATGTGGAGACAACCCAATGGCATTGCATATCGACGACCTTCCGGCGGCCATTCGCAAGGCGAAGCGCGAATTGCGCGAAAACCTGCCGAACTACAAAGCGGTTTTCGCCGAAGTGGAATCGGCGATGCACGAAGAGGCGCAGCGCATCGCGCAGCTTCGGCAGCGCGGCGAGCCCGTCATCCCCGAAATACCGTTTGCGGACATCGTGGAAAACCGCATCGGCGCGGACCGGATTGCGCTCGTCAAGGCACGAGGCGCCTGTGTCATCCGCAACGTATTCGACCGCTCGCTCGTGGAGCAGTGGGACAATGATATTGCGCAATACGTCGAGCGAAACAGACTCGACCAGAAACTGCTCAATCGCGCGGAAGACAAATACTTCGGTCAGCTCGCCTCGAGCAAGCCGCAAATTTACGGTGTCTACTGGTCGAAACCGCAGGTGCTGGCGCGCCAGTCGCCCGAGCTGACGCAGGCGCGCGTGTTCCTGAACCGGCTGTGGCGCAATGAGAGCGAAGGCCGCATGCATTTCGATCCGGACCACGTGCCGGTTTATGCGGACAGGCTGCGCCGACGTCCGCCCGGCTCCGAATCGCTGGGGCTCTCCGCTCACTGCGACGGCGGTTCGGTCGAGCGCTGGATCGAAGCGAACTTCCGCAAGGTCTACCGGCATGTCTTCTCCGGCGATTGGCGCCGCTACGACCCGTTCGACGCGGCATGGCGCACCGAGGTCGAGGAAATTCCGTCGCCGGCGGTCTGCTCCATGTTCCGCACGTTCCAGGGATGGACGGCGCTCACGCCGCAAGGCCCCGGCGACGGCACGCTCCAACTCGTGCCCATTGCGAACGCGATGGTCTATATCCTGCTGCGTGCGCTGCAAGACGATATCGCCGACGACGACCTATGTGGTGCGATGCCAGGCCGCGCCTTGTCGATCAAGCCGGAGTACCATGCGCCACTTTTCCACGCGCTTTCGTCGATCCCCTTGATGCAGGCCGGCGATGCGGTCTTCTGGCATAGCGACGTCATTCATGCCGTTGAGGATGCGCATCGCGGCAAGGGCTACAGCAACGTGATGTATATCGCCTCGGCCCCGTCGTGCGCCAAGAACGACGCGTATCTCGAGCGGCAGCTTCCAGGCTTTCTCGATGGCAAGAGTCCTCCCGATTTCCCGGCGGATCACTTCGAAGTCGATTTCGTTGGGCGCGCAATGATCGACGACCTCACGCCGCTCGGGCGTGCACAGATGGGACTCAATCGATGAGTGCTCGCACGGAAAGGTTCAACGCGATGGTTCAGCGCATGGCATCCAGCAACGCCTGAACCGGGTGACGCAACTGCCGCCCGCGCAAACGCTTGACCTGGCAACGGCAGGAATAGCCGGTGGCGAGCAACTCATCCGCACCAGGCGCCCGGTTGGATGCCGCATCGACATGCCGGGCCCACGATTGCTCGAAGATCGTCTCCGAAGTCACCCGGTTTCGCGCTTCGTGGCCATATGTGCCCGACATGCCGCAGCATCCGCTAGCGGGCGTCGTGAGCGCGAGACCGGCCGCCGCGAATACTTCCTTCCACAAGCCCGTGGCGGCGCTCGCATTGGTGCGCTCGGTGCAATGCGGGAGCAGGCGGAACGACGCGGTCACGCTCGACGCTGCGGCGCGCCCCCGCAACGCACCGAGCAGCCATTCCTGCGGCAGCTTCACCACGGGCGGCGCCTCGATCCCTTCCACCTTTGTGTACTCCTGACGGTATACGAGCGTCATGGCCGGATCGAGGCCGACCAGCGGCACGCCGGAACGCGCGAGCGCCGCGAGTTGCGCCGCATTGCGGCGGGCCGCGCGGCGAAATTGCGGTAGAAAGCCCTGCACGTGCAGCGGTTTGCCGTTGGGCAGATAAGGCGCGACGAAGACCTGATAACCAAGACGCGCGGCGAGTTCCAGGAACGCGGCCGCCACCGGCGTTTCGAAGTAGCGCGTGAAGGCGTCCTGAACCACGATCACGCTACGCTGGCGCCCTGCGTCGTTGAGCGCGGCGAGCCGCTCCGGCGTCGCCAACTGCGCGCCGGACCTGCGCAACGCGCCACGCCACGAGACGTCGCTCAGCAACGGGCTATCGACCATGCCGAGGCAGCGCGCAAGCAACGCTCTGACGAGACGCGCCCCCATCAGCGCGTTGTAGACGCTTCGCGCGCCCGGCAGCGCCGCAACGCGCGGCACCGTGGATTCGAGCGAACCGATCAGATAGTCGCGCAGCGGTCGCAAATAACGTGTGTGATACCGCTCCAGAAAACGCGCGCGGAACTCGGGCACGCTCACCTTCACTGGGCACTGCCCCGCACAAGACTTGCACGAAAGGCAACCGGCCATGGCGTCATAAACTTCATGCGAAAAGTCGGGCTCGCCTTTGCGCTTGCGCACGCTGTTGACGATGCGCACCGGCAACGCCGCCGCCACCGGCGGCGCGGTCACATCCACCCCCGCATCCTGTTGCATGCGCAGCCATTCCCGCATGAGCGAGGCACGGCCCTTCGGCGAGTGCGCGCGCTCGCGGGTGGCCTTCCATGACGGGCACATCGCGTCGTCGGGGTCGAAGTTGTAGCAGGCGCCGTTGCCGTTGCAGTGAACGGCGTCGGCATTGGCTTGCCACACTCGCTCGTCGATCCGGCGGTCAAGTTCGCCGCGCAGCGGCGTCGTGTCGATCTTCAGCAGCGTCGCACTCGCGCCCGCCGGCGTGGCGATCTTGCCGGGATTGAGCTGGTTGTGCGGATCGAATGCCGCCTTCAGCCGCTGCAGTGCCGGATACAAGGGCCCGAAATACGCGGGCACGTATTCGGAGCGCACGCCCTTGCCATGCTCGCCCCACAGCAGGCCGCCGTACTTCATGGTCAAGGCGGTCACCGCGTCCGAAATGGGGCGCACGAGCGCGGCCTCGTCGGGGTTGCGCATGTCGAGCGCAGGGCGTACGTGCAGCACCCCCGCATCCACGTGGCCGAACATGCCGTAGCGCAGGCCGAACCCATCGAGCAGCGCGCGAAATTCGGCAATATAGTCGGGGAGATTCTCGGGTGGCACTGCCGTGTCTTCCACGAAGGGCTGCGGGCGGCTCGCGCCGCGCACGTTGCCCAGCAGGCCCACCGCGCGCTTGCGCATCGCGTAGACGCGGCCGATTTCGGCCTCGCCTTCGGCGATCGTGTGGCCAAGACGCTTCACGCTCGCATCGGTATTGAGGTGCTCGACAAACGCGGCCACGCGTGCGTGCAGTTCGTCCACGTCGTCGCCGTTGAATTCGACCATGTTGATACCGCTCGCGCCGCCTTCGATGCCTTCGTCATCGGGGAAGTACGCGGCCACGCTTTGCCAGACGATGTCCTCGCGCGCCAGCCGCAGCACCGTGGAATCGACGGTTTCGATCGAGAGCGGACGATGTGCCATCAGCGCGCGCGCATCGCGCAGGGCATCCATGAAACCCTCATAGCGGATGTTGACGAGCGCCGCGTGTTTTGGCACCGGCAGCACATTCAGCGTCGCCTCGACGATGAAGCCGAGCGTGCCTTCCGAGCCGCACAACACGCTGTTGATATCGAAGCGGCCTTCACTGTCGTGCAAATGAGCGAGGTCGTAACCCGTGAGGCAGCGGTTCAATTGGGGAAAGCGCTCGCGTATCAGGCCGGCTTCGCGTTCGCTGATGTCGCGCGCGGTGCGATAGACGGCGCCGACCCTGTCATCGCGCGCGCAAAGCGCCGCGAACGCGGCGTCATCGACTGGCGCGCTGGAGAGGCGCTCGCCGCCCACCAGGACCGTTTCCAGCGCAAGGACATGGTCGCGCGTTTTCCCGTAGGTGCAACTGCCCTGCCCGCTCGCATCGGTGCTGATCATGCCGCCGATGGTCGCGCGGTTCGAAGTCGAAAGCTCCGGCGCGAAGAAAAGCCCATGCCGTTTCAGCTCCGCATTGAGCTGATCCTTGACGACGCCAGCCTCCACTCTGGCCGTACGCGCAACGGGGTCGATTTCGAGGACGCGGTTCATATGCCTCGACATATCGACCACGATGCCTTCGGTCAGCGATTGCCCGTTCGTGCCCGTGCCGCCGCCGCGCGCGGCGACCGCCACGCCGCGAAACGCCTCGCGCCCGAGCAGGCTCGCGAGGCGCTCTACATCCTGCGCATGGCGCGGAAACACGACGGCGCGCGGGTAGCGCTGGTAAATCGAATTGTCCGTGGCCAGCACCGTGCGCGTGGCGTGGCTCGTATCCACTTCGCCCTCGAAACCGGACGCCTGCAATTCATGCAAAAATTGACGGATTTCCGGACTAACGAATTCGCCGACGGCAAGCTGGGCAATGGTCATGATCAAGTATGGGACGCCATTATCGGAATGCATTGTCGCGTGCGAATCCGCCCCAGGCAAACGTATGTTCGTTGGGTTGATCATGAGGTTTATGAATGAATTACCGCAAGCTCACGCCTTCCATGTCGCTGCTGCTCGCGTTCGAAGCGTCCGCGCGACATGAGAGCTTCACGCGTGCCGCGGAGGAATTGTCGCTCACGCAGAGCGCCGTGAGCCGCCAGGTTCAGGCGCTCGAAGCGATGCTGGACCTGACGCTTTTCACGCGCGAGGGCAAGCGCATCGTGCCGACGGACATCGGCCGGGCCTATATGGCCGAGATTTCCCACGCACTCTCGCTGATCCGCAGCGCGACGCTGCAGGCCCTCACCTCGAATGCGCCGAAAACGCAGCTGCGCGTCGCAACCCTGCCGACATTCGGCGCCAAGTGGCTGCTGCCGCGCCTGCACCGCTTCTATCAGGCGCACCCCGATTTGCAGGTCGATCTCGATTCGCGCATCGAGGCCGCCGACTTTTCGACGCAGGATCTCGACGCCGCCATCGTAGTAGGCGACGGCCGCTGGCCTGGCGTGACGGCGCACAGGCTCTACGCGGAGGAACTGGTGCTGGTCGGCAACCCCGCGGCACTGCCCTTCGCGCGAAGATCATCGAGGTCACGACGACGCGCCGCTGCTCCGACGATGGAAGCCCTCGAAGGCCTTACGTTGCTGCGCGTGCGCAGCTTCCCCGACGCATGGCGCGAATGGTGCGCGCATTTCGGCTTGCCCCACGACGCCCTGAAACCGGGTCCGAGTTTCGAGCTGACCTCGCATCTGATCCAGGCGGTCGTGGCCGGCATCGGCGTGGGACTCGTGCCGCGCATGCTGGTGGAAGACGAATTGAAGGAACACCGGCTTCTCAGCCCATTCGAAGCGGTGCAAAGCTCGCGCTCGTACTATCTGGTCTACCCGGAGCGTGCGCAGCGCCACCCCGTGCTGGTTGCGTTTCGTGACTGGCTGTTGCAGGAGCTTGCCGGGGCGTCTTGATTTGCCGGTCGCAAGTATCGAATTTCGACATCGAGCGCGCTAACGAAAGCAGCGCCCATGCCGGTGACGAAACGCGGCGCACCGCTCGATTGCCGCATTGGCGCGCTGCTCAGGCTTGCCTAATTTGACCGACTGCCAGCGGAAGCCGGCACCCCGGCCACCAGCGCCGCCCCGCTCACCGCCAGCAGTGCCGCGAGCACATACAGTGCGTTATCCATGCTGCCGGTATGCGTCTTGATGAGCCCTATCGCCCATGGGCTCACAATGCCGCTAGTAATACCGATGCTGCTGATGAGCGCGATGCCGGCGGCCGCCGCCTTGCCCGAAAGATACGCAGAAGGCACCGCCCAGAAGATCGGCAAGGCGGCAAAGATCAGCACCGCTGCGACCGAAAGGATCGCCATCATCGCGGCAAAGCTCGGAAGATGGAGCGTGAGCAGCGCCAACGCAATGCCGCCGCCAACGGTGCAGGCCGCGAAATGCCAGCGCCGTTCGCCGCGCCGGTCCGAGCGGCGTGCGATCCACATGAGGCCCACCGCGCCAAGCGCATTCGGAATGACCGTATAGAGGCTGATCCACAGCACGTCATGCACGCCGAAGTCGCGGATCATGAGCGGCATCCAGAAGTTCAGCGTGAGCGAGGCACAGGTCAGCGAGAAATAGATGAACGCGAAGAGGTAGACACGCGGGTCGCGCAACGCCGCGCCGAACGAGCGCGTGGAATGCGCGTGGCCGCCTTCGCCAACGCGTTGCGCGAGAAGGTGGGCCTTTTCGGCTTCGCTCAGCCACCCGGCCTTTTCAGGGCCGTCCACGAGCCAGAACGCCGCGACGAGGCCGAGCAGCACGGCCGGGAGCCCTTCGATCACGAACATCCAGCGCCAGCCGGCCAGACCGAGCACGCCCGCCATGTCGCGCATGATCCAGCCCGAGATGAGGCCGCCCAGCACGCCCGCCACCGCGACGCCCGCAAAGAAGATCGAGAACACGGCCGCGCGGCGGCGCGCCGGATACCAGTACGTGAGATACAACACGATGCCCGGAAAGAAGCCCGCCTCGAATACGCCCAGCAGGAAGCGCAGCGCGTAGAACTGCGTGGGGCTCGACACGAACATCATGCACGTGGAAGCAATGCCCCACAGCAGCATGATGCGCGTGAACGTGCGGCGCGCGCCGAAGCGCGCAAGCAGCATGTTGCTCGGCACTTCGCACAGCACGTAGCCCACGTAGAAAACGGCGGCGCCGAGGCCGTACATGGCGTCGCTGAAGCCCAGATCGTGCTTCATCTGCAACTGCGCGAAGCCGATGTTGATGCGGTCGAGGAACGACACGACGTAGCAAACGAACAGGAACGGAATGACGCGCGCCGACACCTTGCGATAGAGCGAGTCGTCCTGCATCGAGAGATTTGAGGCTTGCGCGGTCGAGGCGTAAGCGTGCGCGGCTTTGGACCCACGGTCCGGGGCGATCGATTGCGATTGGGGCATCTGCCAGTCTCCAAACATGACTCCGGCTCGCCCGGGCAACCGGGCAGACCGTGGGTACGCGGCGTCTTGCGCGCCTTGCGCGGCTCGCCGGGACGCAGGTGCTGCGCGCGTCGCCAGGCAGTGAGCCGATCATAGGAGGGTTGGCGTTAATTTGTCAATGACGAATCGGTTCGCTTTACGCTAATAATGGTTTCTCTTTAGAACACGCGGCGGACATCGGTGGCACCGGATTTCATCCGACGAAACTGGCGTCACAGGCAATCCAGCGCCAGCCCAAAAAAAACGGCGCACCGTGAGATGCGCCGCATCGCCATGCGGACAATGAAGCGGCTCGAAGCCGCTTCGTCACCGCGCTTAGTGTTTCAGGAAATCGATCACCATGCGGTTGAACGCTTCCGCATGCTCCCATTGCGCCCAGTGGCCGCAGCGGTTGAACACGTGCAGTTGCGCGTTCTGCATGCCGGCCAGCAGGCGCAGGCCGATATCCATCGGCACGAAGCGGTCGTCGCGGCCCCAGATCACGAGCGTGGGCGCGGCGATTTCGCCAAGGCGCGCACCATAGTCGCTGAACTGCTTCGGGAACGCGGCCAGGCTCTTCACGAAGTTTTCGAGGTGGTCGCGGCGCGCGAGCATGTTTTCGAGGCGCGTTTGCATCAGTTCGTCGGTGAGCGCGCTCGCGTCGTACACGAACACGTTCATCATGCGCTTGAGGTTCTCGATGGTCGGCTCGCGATAGAGGCCTTGCAGCAGCTTGATGCCTTCGGTGGGCATCGGCACGAAGTTGCTCGGTCCGCCGGTGCCGCCGCCCATCAGCACGAGCTTGCCCACGCGCTGCGGGTTGGCGAGCGCGAAGGCCACGGCGCTGTGGCCGCCCATCGAGTTGCCGAGAATATGCACGCGCTCGATGTCGAGCACGTCCAGCAGGCCCTTGAGCACGCGGCCATTCAGGTCCGAGCGCGAACTCGTGCACACGACGGGGTCGCTCTTGCTCCAGCCCGGGCAATCCATCAGGATCACGCGGTAGCCTGCCGCGACGAGCGGCTCGACGTTGCGGTTGAAGTTAGCCCAGCCGCTCGCGCCCGGACCCGAGCCGTGCAGCATGACGACCGTTTCGGCGCCTTCGCCCGCGTCGTTGTAGTGAATCTGGAACTCGACCTCGCCGTCCTTCACGCGAGCGAACCTGCTCGTCGAGGCTTCCGTGATTGCCTGTGCCGTTGCCGTCATGATGACCATCCTCTAAAACGTAATCACTCGTACCGGAGAAGGCACGCGCCTTCTCCCCTTCAATTTCATGCGCCCTGCGCGCCGAGCGCGCCGCGCTGCCTGAACGCGCCCACTACAGTGAGCGCCGCGAGCGCGGCGACCAAGGCGAGCGGAATGCTCGCGCCCACCAGCATCGACGGACTCTGACCCAGCGCGAACAGCTGCCCTGCCACCAGCGGCCCGAGAATTGAGCCCAGGCGCCCGACAGCCACCGCCGCGCCCACGCCCGTGCCACGCACTTCCGTGGGATACGCATGGCCCGCGAGCGCGTAGAGCACCGACTGGCCTCCCACGATGAAGAAACCACAAAGCAGCCCGCCCACCGCAGTCGCGCTCGCGCTACCTGCGCTCGCGAGCACGGCCAGTGCGGCGACCATGCCCACGTACATGCCGATCACCGTGCCACGGCGACCGAATCGATCCATGATCGTTGCGATCGCAACGGCACCGATGCCGCCGCCGATGTTGAACATCATGAGCACGAGGTTGGACTGCACGCGCGAGAGGCCGCGTGCGAGCACCATCGAGGGCAGCCAGTTCATCAGGAAGTACAGCACGATCAGCGTGCCGAGGTAGCTGATCCACAGCGCGATCGTGGTGCGCGCGCGGCCGTGGCGCCACAGCGCTTCCGTCACACCCGGCGTGCCAGCCTTCGCCCCCACCGAAGCCTTCGCCGCCACGAACTGCTGCGACTCGCGCAGGAACAGACCGAGCAGCGGCACCATCACGATGGGGCCGAGGCCGCCGACATAGAACACGTGACGCCAGCTTGCGTCGCCGGTGCCGAGCATGCCGATCACCGCGGCGATCGCCGCGCCGAACGGCATGCCGCAGTACATCGCGCCCACCGCCGTGCTGCGCTGCTGCGGGCCCGCGGCCTCCGAGCACAGCGCGATCAGGTTCGGCATGGCCGCGCCGAGGCCGAGACCCGTGAGCAGACGCGCGACGAGCAGGCTCTCGAAGTTCCACACCATCGTCGTGGCGAGCGAGAAGAGCCCGAACAGCGTCACCGACCACATCAGCACGCGCTTGCGGCCAAAGCGGTCGGCGAGCCGCCCGCCCAGCGCCGCGCCCGGCAGCAGGCCGATGGCGCCCGCGCTGAACGCCCACCCCATCTGCGCCACGGCGAGATGAAACTCCTTCGCCATGCGCGGTCCGGCTACGCCCGCCGATTGCAGGTCCAGCCCCTCGAGCAGCGCAATCGCCAGACACAGGGCGATGGTTGCCTTGCTGCTCGTTCCATTTCCTCCAGCACTACTGTTTCGCGACGTCATAAAAGTCTCCACGATATGTATATGTAAGCCGCTCTTTCCGGCGGCTGTATGTGGCAACGCCGCGCAACACCCGATGGCGTTGCACGGCGCGCGCACTCAGGACTGCAGGGCTTCCTGGCGCTTCTTCAGGTCGAGCGCCACGTCAACGATCATGTCTTCCTGGCCGCCCACCATCCGGCGCTTGCCCAGTTCGACGAGGATATCCACCGTCTTCAGGTCGTACTTCTTCGCCGCCACTTCCGAGTGGCGAAGGAAGCTCGAATACACGCCCGCATAACCGAGTGCCAGCGTTTCGCGGTCCACGCGAACCGGGCGATCCTGCAACGGGCGCACGATGTCGTCGGCGGCATCCATCAGCGTGTAGAGATCGGTGCCGTGGTTCCAGCCCATGCGTTCCGCCGCCCCGATGAACACTTCGAGCGGCGCGTTGCCCGCGCCAGCGCCCATGCCCGCCAGCGACGCATCGATGCGGTCGCAACCTTCTTCCACGGCCACGATCGAGTTCGCCACGCCGAGCGACAGGTTGTGGTGCGCGTGCATGCCCGTTTGCGTTTCGGGTTTCAGCACTTGCTTGACGGCACGGAAGCGGTCGCGCACGTCGTTCATCGTGAGCGCGCCGCCCGAATCGACCACGTAGATGCAGGTGGCGCCGTAGCTTTCCATCTTCTTCGCTTCGACCGCGAGATTCTCCGGCGTGGTCATATGGCTCATCATCAGGAAGCCCACGGTGTCCATGCCCAGTTCGCGCGCGTATTCGATGTGCTGCTTCGAAATGTCGGCTTCCGTGCAATGCGTGGCGATGCGCACCACGCGCGCGCCCGCGTCATACGCGGCCTTCAGGTCGTGAATCGTGCCGATGCCGGGCAAGAGCAGCGTGGCGATCTGCGCGTGCGTGACCACGTCGGCCACGGCCTCGATCCATTCCAGGTCGCTGTGCGCGCCGAAACCGTAGTTGAAGCTCGACCCTTGCAGGCCATCGCCGTGGGCAACTTCGATGCTGTCCACCTTCGCGCGGTCCAGCGCGCGGGCGATGTCCTGCACGTTCTGGATCGAGTATTGATGGCGAATGGCGTGGCTGCCGTCGCGCAGCGTCACGTCCGAAATATAGAGTTTCTTGCTCGCGATGTTCGTATTGCTCATGGCCTTAGGCTCCTTGCACGCTCAGAAGCGTCTGCGCCATGCGTTCGGCAGTGGCGAGCGCGGCGGAAGTCATGATGTCGAGATTGCCTGCGTAAGCGGGCAGATAATGCGCGGCGCCTTCGACTTCGAGGAACACCGAAGTCTTCAGGCCGCTGAACTTGCCGAGGCCCGGAATATTCAAAGGCGCGCTCGCGGGGATCTCGTCGAACTGCACCTTTTGCTTGAGGCGATAGCCCGGCACATAGGCATGCACCTTCGCGACCATCTCTTCGATCGACTGCTCGACCTTCTCGCGGTCCGCCAGTTCGGAGAGCGTATAAACCGTGTCGCGCATCATGACCGGCGGCTCCGCCGGGTTCAGCACGATGATGGCCTTGCCCTTCGCGGCGCCGCCCACCACTTCGATGGCCTTCGACGTCGTTTCGGTGAACTCGTCGATGTTGGCGCGCGTGCCGGGACCCGCCGACTTGCTGCTGATCGAGGCGACGATTTCGGCGTAATGGACCTTCGCCACGCGCGAGACCGCCGCGACCATCGGAATGGTGGCCTGGCCGCCGCAAGTGACCATGTTGACGTTGAGCGCTTCGATATGCGCGTCGATGTTCACGACCGGCACGCAGTACGGACCGATCGCGGCGGGCGTGAGGTCGATCATGCGGATCGACGGCTTGAACGCGCGCAGCAGCGCGTCGTTCTTCACGTGCGCGCCGGCCGAAGTGGCATCGAACACGAAGTCGATGTCGTTGAACACGGGCAGGCGCGTGAGGCCGACGACGCCTTCATGCGTCGTCGCCACGCCGAGGCGCGCGGCGCGCGCGAGGCCATCGGAGTTCGGGTCGATGCCGACCATCGCCGCCATCTCCAGATGCTTGCTGTTGCGCAGGATCTTGATCATCAGATCCGTGCCGATGTTGCCGGAGCCGATGATCGCGGCCTTGAGTTTTTCGGAAGCCATATGAATTCCTGTATCAGGCGGAGAAAGTCGCGCGAACGCTGCCGAGGCCTTCGATCTGCGCGGTAAATGTGCCGGGTTCCTTCACGGCGACCATGGGGCCGAGCGCGCCCGTGAGCACCACGTCGCCCGCACGCAGCGGCGTGCCGAGCTGGACCATGCGGTCTGCGAGCCATACGGCGGCGTTGAGCGGATTGCCGAGGCAAGCCGCGCCGTTGCCGCGCGAGAGCACCTCGCCCTCGCGCGAGAGTTCCATCGCGCATGCGGTGAGGTCGATCTGCGAAAGCGGCACGGGGCGGCTGCCCACCACGAAGCGCGCGCTCGACGCGTTGTCGGCCACCGTGTCGACGAAACGGATGTCCCAGTTCTGGATGCGGCTGTCCACCACTTCGATGGCCGCGAGCGCATACGCACTGGCGCGCAGGATATCGACGAAGGTGTGTTTTTCGAACGTGAGGTCGCGCTCCAGCACGAGCGCGATTTCCGCTTCGACCTTCGGCTGGATCAGCTGCGAAAGCGGAATCGCTTGCGCGTCGCCGTAGGCCATCGAAGCGAAGAGCGCCCCGAAATCGGGCTGATCGACGCCCAGTTGCTTTTGCACCGCGAGCGACGTGAGGCCGATCTTGCGGCCCACGATGCGCTCGCCGTTGGCCACGCGAAGGTCGACGTTGGCCTGCTGCACCGCGTAGGCGGTCGCGATATCGTCCAGCGGAATGCCGCCCGTCGCGATCTCACCGCGCACCGGCTCGATCACGTTGCGCGAGGCTTCGGCTTCGCGCAGGCGCGCGGCCAGCGCCGCTACGAATTTCGAATCTGACATGAGGATTCTCCGGAGTCCGTACTTTCTATCAAGCCGCTGCGGGTGCGGCGTGCATGGCCGCGAAGCCTGCGATCCACTCGGGAATCTCGCGGTAGTAATCAATCGAGGCGCGATAGGGGCCAAAAGCGGCCAGTGCGCCGAACGCCGCAACCCACGTGCGGATCTCGTGTGCCGACTTGCCGCCGTCGCGCGTGATGGCGGCATTGGTCATGCCGTCCACGGCGGTGAGTTCGCCCGATTCGAGACGCGCGAGAAACGCGCGGTCCCATTCGGGATTGAGCGGATGCAGTTGGCTGTCGCCGGCCGCGAACGACTTCGCGGCGGCCACGGTGCGCGCCTGGCGCGCGGCGCGCGAGTCGGGCGACGGGTTGCGTCCCGCGATCAGGCGCTCGGCGACTTCGGCCGTCGCGCCGGACAGTTCCGGCACCGGCGGCTCGTGCGAAATGCCGCCCGATCCCACCACGAGCACGCGCTTGTCGCTGCGCGAGAAAAACCGGCCGATCGCATCGCCGAGCAGGCGTGCACGGCGCAGCGTCGCCATGGGCGGCGCAACGGAGTTGATGAACACCGGAATCACGGGATAGCGGTCGAGACCGCCCGTGAGCACTTCGAGCGCCTGCGCGCAGCCGTGATCGACCTGCATGCGGTACGAGAGCGCGACGTCGATATCGGCGGCGAGCACGCTTTCCGCAAGCGCGTGCGCGAGTGCTTCCGGCACCGGCAGCGTGCCGGCCATGCTCTTGAAGTCGCCGATCGCTTCCGCACGCGCGCCGATACAGAACGGCGGCATCATGTCATAGAAGAAACCGTTGTAGTGATCGGGTGCGAACGCAACGATCACGTCCGGATTGAAGGCTTCCACGCGCTCGCGCGCGGCGCCGCACACGCGCTCGACTTCGGCCACCACTTCGGGCGCGGGATCGAGATAGCCGTGCAACGGCGTGTGCGACAGACATTCAAGTTGAATCGGCATGGTCATGCTCCTGCAGCGCGCGCGACAGCCACGCCGCGCACGGGACGGTTTTGCGGGGCCGCTGCGCTCGCTTCGCGCAGCACGGCGTCGGTCATGCCGAGCTTGCCCGCGAGTTCGACGATCGCGTTGGATACCTGTTGCGGCGTGCACACGCCCGCGACGAAGCGGTCCGGGCGCAGCAGCACGACGGATTGGGGCAAGCGGCCGAACCACTCTTTCAGGCGGCCCTGCACGTCGCCGAGCGCGAGCACGCCCTCGGGCACGTCATCGGCGTAGTCGAGCTGCACGTCGGGCTTCGCGACGACGAAGCGCGCACCCAGGCGCTCCCACAGCGCGCGCGCCTGCGGCGTGAGGCCGAAGGTCGGGTCCGCGCCCCAGGCGAGCACCGCGAAGCCGTTGCCGATCGCGTCGTCGAGGCGCACCACGCGGCCGTCGGCGAGGCGCACGCGCGGCTGGATGAACATGCGGCCCACCGGCGAGGCGGCGAGCGGATCGCGCCCATAGGCGAGGCGGCCGATCAGCGAGTCGCGCTTCTGGCTCATGAGGCCGAGCAGGCGGCCAGGCGCGGAGTTGCCCGAGCGCTCCAGCAGGCGCGCGAGCCAGCCGCCCGTGCTTTGCGGCGGCGGCAGCAGCACGACGCCCGCTTCATAGCGCGGCATCGGCTTGAAGCGCATCTCCACGAAATAGCGCTTCACCGAAGGGAACACGTTCATCGAGCGCACGAACGCATCGCGAAAACGCGCACCGAATCGCGTGGTGGGCGCGAAAATATCGCCTGCGACTTCGGAGAGGTGAATCATCGAGCGCGCATGCGCGCGGCGCTCCACGGTGTACGTGTCGAGCAGGCGGCTGTCGGCCACGCCCTTAGCGACCATCGCGAGCTTCCAGCCCAGGTTGTTCGCGTCGCGAATGCCGCTGTTGTAGCCCTGGCCCTGCCACACGGGCATGATGTGCGCGGCGTCGCCGGCGAGCAGAACGCGGTCCACGCGGAACGTTTCGGCGAGGCGCGCGTTGTGCGTGTACACGCGCTTGCGGATGTAGTCCACCTTGTCGGGATCGGCCACCACCTTGCGGATCAGCGCGGCCATGTTCTCCGGCTTCGAAAGTTCTTCTTCGGTCTCGCCCGGCATCACCATGAACTCGAAACGGCGAATGCCATGCGGCAGCGCCGCCGAAACATAGGGGCGCTGATGATCGCAATGCATGTAGATATGCGGCGAGCCGATCGGGTCGTTGCGCACGTCCACCACGATCCATTGATTCGGCTTCGTGCGGCCTTCAAAGGGCACGTTGAGCGCGCGGCGCACGAAGCTGTTGCCGCCGTCCGCGCCCACCATGTACGCCGCGCGGATCGTGCGGCGCTCGCCGCCCGCATCGCTCACGTCGATCGTCACGCCCTGCGCATCCTGCTCGAACGCATTGACGTTGTGGCCGAACAGCACTTCCACGTTCTCGAAGCGCGCGAGACCTTCGTACAGCACGCGGTCGGCCAACGGCTGCAGGAACGCGTTGCGGCGCGACCAGCCGAACTCGTCGGTGCGCGGCTCGATCGAGGCGAAGCAGTGGCCGTCCTTCGTGACGAATCGCATCCAGTGGTCGGGCGTGGTGTGCGGCACCAGCACGTCGGCGAGGCCGATCGACTGGAACACGCGCAATGCTTCGTCATCCAGACCAATGGCGCGCGGGTAGTCGATGATCTCGTCGAGCTTTTCGACGACCGTGACACGCACGCCTTGCAGGCCGAGAATATTGGCGATCGTGAGGCCGACCGGACCCGCGCCGATGATGGCGATGTCCGTGTCGATATGGCGAGGGCGGACGGTGTCCGCTTCGTGGGCGAGGGGGGTGTTCATGTGTCTCCTTCTCGCGCGGCTCATGGGGCCGCTGCTGATGCTCACAGGTCTTGCCTGATCCGGATCACCGGCCTGGACGTTTTGCCACGGTGCGGTGATGTGAAGCGAGTCTAGGATCCGTCCGGTGCGCGCTCAACATTTTTGGAGAAATGTGCATAGAATGCACACAGTTGATTTTTAAGGCGTTTTCGATGACGAAGTATGCAAACGTCCGGGGCCTGGCGCGCGGGCTTCAGGTGCTCCAGGCGCTCAACGCCATGGAGAACGGGCGCGCGACGAGCCAGCAGCTGAGCGAGGCCACGGGCCTGCACCGCACGACGGTGAGGCGCCTGCTGGAAACCCTGGTAGAGGAAAATTTCGTGCGCCGCAGCGCTTCCGACGACAGCTTTCGTCTGACGATGCACGTGCGCGGCCTGAGCGAAGGCTTCACCGACGACGAGCTGATCGCGACCATCGCGCCGCCGATCATGGCGCAGATGCTCCAGCGCACGGTGTGGCCTTCGGACCTCACGACGCCCGACGGCGACGCCATGGTGATACGCGAGACCACGCACCGCTTTAGCCCGCTCTCGTTTCACCGCGCAATGGTCGGGCGGCGCCTGCCGATGTTGCTCACGGCGGCGGGCCGCGTGTACTTCGCGATGTGCCCCGAAGCGGAGCGCGAGGACATTATGGAGTTGCTGCGCGCAGGCACGGGCGGCGAGCAGCAGCAAAAGCTCGCGAGCGACAAGGCATATATCCGCAACCTCGTGCGGCAAACGCGCGAGGACGGCTTCGGCTCGAACCACGGCGACTGGGCGGACCAGCGCAAGATCGGCGCGCTCGCCGTGGCCATCGAGGCGCACGGGCGCGTGCTCGCGAGCCTGAACGTGATCTACCTGGAGCACGCCATCAATCCGGCCGAGGCGGTGCGGCGCTTCGTGCCGGAGCTGCAGCGCGCCGCGCAGGAAATGGTGACGGCGTTAGAGGCGCAAGAGGAAAGCGCGAAGCGCTAGGGCCGACCCTAAGGCCTGGTTTCGCGCACGAGCTCGAACAGCGCTTCGAGTTCCGCGGCATGCGGCTCCTTGCGCGACACCATCAACAGGTCGATGGTGGGCGGCTCGCCTTCGAGCGGGCGCGTGCAGATCGCGCTGCTCGTGAGCGACGACACGTAAGCGGGCAGCAGCGCATAACCGAGCCCCATGCCCACCAGATTCAGATTGAGCAGGATATTGGTCGCGACCTGCGCGACCTTGCGCTCGATGCCGTGCGCTTCGCAATACGCCTCGACCACGCTGTGGACCTGCCCCGAGAACTGCGGATGCGTGCTGATGAACGGCTCGCCGCTCAGTTGCGCCGGGGCAATGCGTTCCTGCTTCGCGAGCGGATGTCCGCTCGGCAGGACCACGACGAGCGGCTCGGTCAACACGACTTCGCTGCGCAACTCGGGCGAGACGACGGGCCGCCGCATGAACGCCACATCGATATCGCCGCGCAGCAGCGCCTCTTCCTGTTCGGCCGTGGGCAGGCTGCGCAACTCCACGTTCACTTCGGGGTAGCGCAGCCGCAGGCGCGGCAGAATCACCGGGAAAACCCGGATTTCAGCGGCGGGCACGAAACCGATCGTGACCGTCGCGCGTCCCTGCCCCACCTGGCGCGCACGCGCCACTGCGCGGTCGGCCTGCGCCACCACGAGGCGCGCCTCGGCGAGAAACACCTTGCCCGCCTCGGTCAGCTCCACCTTGCGGCGCGTGCGCTCGAAGAGCGGCGTGCCAACCTCGTCTTCGAGATTGCGGATCTGCTGGCTCAGCGAAGGCTGCGCCGTATGCAGACGCTGCGCCGCGCGCGTGAAGCTAAGCTCGTCGGCGACGGCAATGAAGTAGCGCAGATGTCTCAGTTCCATGCCCGGAGTTATCGTTCGAAAGTCTTACTGCCAACAAACAAAATATTTCACAACGGTCTGGCGAGCGCCGATCATCCCTCTGCATTCCCGCCAAAAAAGGCAATGCTGCCACGGAGGAGACTCGCATGTCCGCAATCATCGACATCGATGCACTCGTCGACGCGCAAAATGGCCGCGTCACGTCGTCGATCTATACCGACCCCGAGATTTACGCGCTCGAACTCGAGCGCATCTTCGGCCGCTGCTGGCTTTTTCTCGCTCACGTCAGTCAAATACCGAAAGCCGGCGACTTTTTCAATACCTACATGGGCGAAGATCCCATCGTCGTGGTGCGCCAGAAGGACGGCTCGATCAAGGCCTTCCTCAACCAGTGCCGCCATCGCTCGATGCGCGTGAGCCACGCCGATTGCGGCAACACGCGTGCGTTCACGTGCCCGTATCATGGCTGGTCGTACGGCGTGGACGGCGCGCTCATCGACGTGCCGCTCGAGCCGCGCGCCTATCCGCAAGGTCTGTGCAAGGAGAAGTGGGGCCTCCAGGAGGTCACGCGCGTGGCCGTGTACAAGGGCCTCGTGTTCGGCAACTGGGACGCCGACGCGCCCGACCTCGAAACCTATATGGGCGACATCGCCTGGTATCTGGACGGCGTGCTCGACCGCCGCGAAGGCGGCACCGAGATCGTGGGCGGCGTGCACAAGTGGGTGATCGACTGCAACTGGAAATTCCCGGCCGAGCAGTTCGCGAGCGACCAGTATCACGCGCTCTTCACGCACGCTTCCGCAATCGAAGTGCTCGGCGCGAAGGAAGGCGCAGCGGACAAGGCGCTCGGCGCGGGCCAGACGGCGCGCCCCGTCTGGGAGACCGCGAAGGATGCGCTGCAGTACGGTCAGGCCGGCCACGGCAGCGGCTTCTTCTTTACCGAGCAGCCCGACGCGAACGTGTGGGTGGACGGCGAAGTCTCGCAGTACTTCCGCGATACCTATGCCGAAGCCGAAGCGCGTCTGGGCAAGGTTCGCGCGATGCGGCTTGCGGGTCACAACAACATGTTCCCCACGCTTTCGTGGCTCAACGGCACCGCCACGCTGCGCGTGTGGCACCCGCGCGGCCCGAACCAGGTGGAAGTGTGGGCGTTCTGCATCGCCGACAAGGCAGCCTCGGACGACGTGAAGGCCGCTTTCGAGCGCAGCGCGACGCGTGCCTTCGGTCCCGCGGGATTTCTCGAGCAGGACGACTCGGAAAACTGGGCCGAAGTGCAGAAGGTGCTGCGCGGCAGCCGCGCGCGCAAGACGAAGCTGTGCCTCGAAATGGGCCTCGGCGGCGAGCGCGTGCGCGAAGACGGCATACCTGGCATGACGAACTATATTTTCTCGGAAACGGCGGCGCGCGGCATGTATCGCCGCTGGGCCGACCTGCTGGCATCGCAAACATGGGATGAAGTCAACGAGCGCACTGCGCGCTACGAAGCGGAGGTGCTGAAATGAGCGAAGTCGCTGAACTCGCCGCGCAGGTCACCCCGGTGCGGGCAAGTTTCGAACTGCATCACGAGATCGAGCAGTTTCTCTACGAAGAGGCGGCGCTACTCGACGAATGGCGCTTTCGCGCCTGGCTCGACCTGATGTCGAAGGATATCCGCTACACGATGCGAACCACGGTGAACGCGCAAACACGCGACCGGCGGCGCGGCGTGCAGCCGCCCACGACGTGGATCTTCAACGACACGCATTTTCAGCTCGAACGCCGCGTGGCGCGCCTCGAAACCGGCATGGCGTGGGCCGAGGAGCCGCCTTCGCGCACGCGCCATCTGGTCACGAACCTGCGCGTGCAGACGACCGAAGCCCCCGACGAATTCGAGGCACGCGTGAACTATCTGCTCTACCGCTCACAGAAGGAGCGCGACGAGACCTTCTACGTGGGCCGCCGCATCGACCGCGTGCGCCGCGTGGAAGCCCCGCAAGGCTGGCAGGTGTGCCGCCGCGAGATCACGCTGGACCAGGCGGTGCTCACTTCCCATAACCTGAGTGTGCTTTTCTGATCATGACCCGTATTTTTGTCTGCCAGGACGATGCGTTGTCCGATGGCGAAGCGATCAAAGTGGACGGCCCGTCCGCCGCGATCGCCGTGTTCAAGGTGAACGGCGAGATTTTCGCACTGAACGATCGATGCTCGCATGGTAATGCTTCGATGTCCGAAGGATATATCGAGGACGACGGCACCGTGGAATGTCCCCTTCATGCCGCGCGCTTCTGCCTCAAGACCGGCGCGGCGCTGTGCCAGCCCGCGGCCGAGCCCCTCAAGACATTCCCGGTCGCGCTCATGGACGGCGCGGTGTACGTCGACGTGCCGGAGGCCGCGTGATGGCTCAGTCCAGGGGTTGGCTCGACGATGAAGTCGCGCTCATCACGGGCGGCGGTTCGGGACTCGGTCTCGCGCTCGTCGAACGCTTTCTCGACGAAGGCGCGCGCGTGGCCGTGCTCGAACGCTCGGCGGAGAAAGTCGCCGCGCTGCGCGAACGCTTCGACGCACAACGCGTGGTCGCCGTGCAGGGCGACGTCACCTCGTACGCCGATAACGAACGGGCCGTGAGCGCCGCCGTCGAGGCATTCGGCAAGCTCGATACCTTCGTCGGCAACGCGGCGATCTGGGATCACGCGTCGAGCCTCGTCGATCTCACGCCCGAGCAGCTCGACAGCGGCTATGACGAGCTTTTCTCGATCAACGTAAAGGGATATTTGCTCGGCGCGAAGGCGGCCGCGCGCGCGCTCATCGCGAGCGAAGGCAGCATGATCTTCACGCTCTCGAATTCGTCGTTCTATCCGGGCGGCGGCGGTCCTTTGTACACGGCGAGCAAGCATGCAGCCGTGGGCATCATCCGCCAGCTCGCCTACGAACTCGCGCCGAAGGTGCGCGTGAACGGCGTCGGACCTTGCGGGATGGCGAGCGACCTGCGCGGCCCCGTATCGCTCGGCCAGCAGGATCTGCGCATCATGGACTCGCGCTCGCCCGAAGCGATCGCCGGCATCCTGCCGCTGCAGTTCTTCCCCCAGCCGGCCGATTTCACTGGGCCCTACGTGATGCTCGCCTCGCGCGCCAACAATCGCGTGCTGAGCGGCGTGATGATCAACGCGGACGCCGGGCTCGGCATTCGCGGCATCCGTCACGCGGCCGGTGGCTTGCATCTATAACGGGAAAGCATCATGAATGCCGGGACCATTGTCATCGTCGGCGCGGGCCAGGCCGGCGCGCTCGCCGCCGCCGAACTGCGCCAGCAAGGCTACGCGGGCCGCGTCGTCCTGATCGGCGAAGAAGCGCACGCGCCCTATGAAAGGCCGCCCCTTTCCAAAGACGTGCTGCTCCATCCGCAAACGGCGCGCTGGGCCATTCACGGCGAAGGCTTCTACGCGGAGCACAACATCGAGCTGAAGCTCGGCGTGGCCGTAACGGCGCTCGACGCCCAGGCGCGCTCCGTCACGCTCGCAAACGGCGAATCGATTGCCTTCGATGAACTGCTGCTCGCCACGGGCGCACGCGTGCGCCGCCTGCCGATGCTCGATGCACTTGGCGGTCCCCACGAATGCGTCCACACGCTGCGCACGCTGGACGACGCTCAGCGACTTCAGTCCGTGCTGCAAGAGGGAAAGCGCGTGCTGCTGGTGGGCGCGGGCGTGATCGGCCTCGAACTGGCTTCGAGTGCGGTCGATCTCGGCGCGCAGGTCACGGTGATCGAGCAGGCAGAGCGCGCCATGGCACGCTGCGCCCCGCCTTTGCTAACCGCGCACCTATGTGACGTGCATCGCGCGCGCGGGGTGGCGCTGCATCTGGGCTCGCCGCTCGCGTCGGCCACGCGCGAAAACGGCGAGATCGTGCTGACGCTCGAAGACGGCACGCGCCTCGCTGGCGACGCGGTGATCTACGGCATCGGCGTCGAGCCGGAAACCACGCTCGCCCGCGCGGCGGGCCTGCACGTGGACAACGGCATCGTGATCGACGCGCTGTGCCGCACTTCGCACGCGCACATCTACGCGGCCGGCGACGCCGCCAGCCAGCGAGATGCTGCGAGCGGCCGCCCGCGGCGCCGCGAAACTTGGGAAAACGCAAATCGCCAGGCGCAGACAGCGGCGCGCACGATGCTCGGCGTCGCCGCAGAAGCCCACGAAGCCGACTGGTTCTGGACCGACCAATGCGGTCTCAACATCCAGTTCGCGGGCGACATGGCCGCGCCCGAGTGGCTCGCGCGCGGCTCGCTGGAAGCGCCGCCCTGCGTGCTTTTCGGTCTCGATGGCGAAGGCGCGCTCGTGGGCGCGATCACGGTCAATCAAGGCCGCGACATGCGCAGCCTGAAGGCATTGATCGGCAAACGCGCGCGCATTGCACGCGAAACGCTTGCCGATCCTGCGCAGAATCTGCGCAATCTCGCCCGCGAATTTGCCTAGCGGCGCGCCCGCAAGCACGCCGTTTCACCGGATTGCGCAAAAGCGCTTGCAAGCGCGCGCGAGTGTCTCTATAATTCGCGCCTCGACAGGCTCGTAGCTCAGTTGGTTAGAGCACCACCTTGACATGGTGGGGGTCGTTGGTTCGAATCCAATCGAGCCTACCAACGAATATTCAGTGAATACGCAGTAAAGAAGTGGTACCCTGCAGCAACTTGTGAATGACGCATTCCCTCGCGGGTCTGCGTCATTTTCTTTTGGTGCGTTCGCTTGCGTTGCGCTGGCGCGTCCTGGCAGTCGGCGAGCGGCTGGCGAAAGGAAAGTTGTGTTCGCAACGAGATGAAACGGCGAGAGCCGCGCGGCTCAGGCCAGCGCCGGTGCGCTCGCGCGGACGGCCTTCGCGCCGGCAACGGTATGCGCAGCACGCCCGGCCGCCTGCCCCGCGCTGCCGAGGTTGAACACCGCCACGGCGTCGCGCAGCACATCGGCCTGCGATTCGAGCGATTGCGCAGCCGCCGCCGCTTCCTCCACGAGCGCCGCGTTGCGCTGCGTGACCTCGTCGATCTGCGCGATCGCGCGGTTCACCTGCTCGATGCCGTCGCTCTGCTCGTGCGTGGCGGTCTCGATATCGCTCATGATCCCGCTCACGCGCGCCACGGCACTGCGCGCCTCGTCCATCGTGCGGCGCGCGTCCTCCACGAGGCGGGCTCCCGCGCCAACCGTCGCCGCCGAGGCGGCGATCAACTCCTTGATCTCCTTGGCCGCCGTGCCCGAGCGCTGCGCGAGGCTGCGCACCTCGCTCGCCACCACCGCGAAGCCGCGCCCCTGTTCGCCCGCGCGGGCCGCCTCCACGGCCGCGTTGAGCGCGAGGATGTTGGTCTGGAAGGCAATGCCCTCGATGATGCCGGTGATCTCCTCCACCTTCTGCGACGAGGCCGTGATGTCGCTCATCGTCGCGTTCACGCGGGCCACGACGTCGGCGCCGCGCGTGACCGTTTCGAGCGCGGTCTGGGCGAGTCCGCTGGCCTCCTTCGCGCCATCCGTGTTCTGGCGCACCGCCGCCGACAGCTCCTCGATGCTCGCCGCCGTTTCCTCCAGCGCCGCAGCCTGTTGCGCCGTGCGGTCCGAGAGATCGACGTTGCCCGAGGCGATCTGTTTCGCGCCCTGCGTGATTTCGTGCGTGCTGCCGCGCACGCGCGCGACGGTGTTCACGAGGCCGTCGCGCATCGTTTGCAGCGCGCCCAGCAGCTGGCCCATTTCGTTGTTCGAGCGCACCTTCACCTCCACGGTCAGGTCTCCCGCGGCAATGCGCTCGAAGTGGCGAATCGCATGGTTGACCGGCTTGACCACGGCCGCGGCAAGCCCCACGCGCGCGATCACGCCGATCGCCACGCCCACCACGGCGATCACGCCGAACACGATGAGCGAAAGGCGAAAGCGCTGCGTGGCGGTGTCGGCGTCGCGCTGCTGACGCGCGCCCTGCCAGGCCTCGAGCGCGTCGATCGCCTTCGCGTAGACACCGTAGTAGCGGTCGGCGGTTTCGCCCTGGATCGTGCGGAAGGTGTTGAAGTCGTTGTCGACGAGCGCCTTGTACTCGGGCTCGATCGCCTGCGATACGAGCGCTTCGCGGGCGCTGCTCACGGCCTGCGCGAGGCGCGCCTCTTCGGGATCGTCGAATGGACCGGCGCTGTAACGCGCGAACTCCTTGTTCGAATCCACGAGCACCTTGTGCGCGGCTTCGAGCAAGCCGTCGGTGGATTTGCCGACGCTGAAGAGTGTCTCGTAGCCGCCGAGCGCCAGGCGCACCTGGAGCAGCCGCTCGGAGCTGGACTTGAGCGCATCGATCGACTGCGCGCCGCGCTGGGCGTCGTGCAGGCTGTCGTTGGTGAGCTTGAGCGCACCATACGACACGCCGATCACCGTCAGCAGAAACGCGACGAAGATGCCGATGACGAGCGTAAGCCCACGGCGAATGGTGATGTTTCCGAGCATGACGTCTCCGTAGCGTTTTTGTTCTTCAGCCGATGCGAACCGGCGCGGCGCGACCTACGCGGCCCGACCTACGCGGCCCGGCCTGCGCGGCGCGTCGCAACTTCGCACCTCGTTTCGGCTATCGGCAAACGGCGGGCGCCGCCGCATAGGGAGAATCCATGACGCCGAGGGCTACGCGGGTTCGGGTGGCACTCGCTCTCGATACGCGCGGGGAGCGCCAGAGCGGTCGTTCAAACCTGATAACACTCGGGGTGGGTTGCCGCCGGAACATCCGGGACATCCGGGACATAACGGGGAAGCTCCGCGAACAAGCTCACGCGGCGGAGTATCTGCCAGAACACCTGCTCGAACGAGCGCTCACGCTCGGCCTGACTCATGCCTTCGGCGAGCGGATCGGGGAAGTCCCATTTGCAGAACAAGGGAGTACCGGGGAAGGCTGGCGCATGGTACTCGTCGAGACGGTGATCGAGTGCGACGATGATGTCCATCTGAGGAGCCCACTTCCCGGTAAATTCAAGCCAGCTTTTCGGGCCGAGCACATTCAGATGGGACACGCCATGTCGAAGCTGGGCAACCGCCAACGGATGCACTCGCTCATCGGGCCTGTCGCCGGCACTGAATGCGTTGAAGCGATCGCCCGCAAGCTCGCGCAAAAACGCCTCAGCCATGATGCTACGTGCTGAATTCTCCCGGCAGAGAAACAGCACGTTATATTTTCTGCTCACCTGCTTTCCCCGTGCGGTGCGTTCTGGCTATTGGCTCTTCCTGATGATGCTATGTTGCACAACTATCGTCTCGGCTCGATACCCGCTGCGCTCCTAAGCCGTTGCAGGCCGTTTTCGCAGTTCGATTTTCAAAGCCGCATCGTAAGCGGCCACTTTTGGGTGGTCAGCTTGCTATCGGCCATACGGCGAAAAACTTGAGAGGAGCCCGTAATTCAGGCCCGGAACGGGAACCGACCCGGCCAGGTGATGGCAATGGCGCGCACGGCCGGCCGCCGGCGCATAGAACAGCTCACGAATATTGAAGAACGCTTGCGGGCGCGCTGGCGAGAGACCTGGCGGCGCGATACTCGGCGAAGGCAACAGGGCGCAACGGGGTCGCACGGCATCAGAGGTCGACGAGCACGGAGTCGCCTCGCACTGCTTCGATCCCGAACCCTGGAAGCCCAGCCCAACTAGACCAGGCGCCCTGCCTGAAGGTCAGCGAACGCTTCGGCTATTTCGCTATCGGTATTCATCACGAACGGGCCGCCGAAGGCGACGGGCTCATCGATCGGCGCACTCAGCCATCAATAGAAACGGACCGTTCGCAGTGACATGGCAGGGGTCGATGACAAGGCGTGCGGCATGGTTGCGGCCACGCACTTGCCTCGCGCCTGCTGTTTCGACTCGATCGATCAGCAACACGGTTCACCTGTCTCCTGCCGCGGCCGCCTGCCCGTTGCCGGTCTCGTGCGTGAGAACATCGGCTTTCGGCACACCCAGCGCCTTACGAAACTTAGGTACCAGCATATGCGCGGATTTGGCCAACCGGTTGAGCCATCCGGCCGTGACCAATCCCAGTCCCGGCAAATGCGCCACGCCCGCCCGGCTTCCGAGCGTGACGACCATCGTGGGATCGTTTGTTTTCGGCTTGTACTGCTTGAGCCGATCCGAACGCCCTTCGAGCACCGACCGGATGTTGGCTTCAGCCACTTTGACCTGACCTTGCACGTGCCAGGCCATCTTGTTTTCCGCAAGGTCGGTGATATCGCCGATAGCGAACACGCTGCTTTGCCCGCTAACGCGCAAGGACCGATCGACCTTGATTCGTCCCGCGGAATCCAGCAATTCGGGATGCTGCGCCCGCATAAACGCAGTGTTGGGCTGCCCGCCGATGCACCACAAGAGAAGATCATAGGAAAGCGTGCGACCGCGATCGGTTGTGGCTTCTCCCCCAGGACCGAACAAGTCGTCGGCAGGCTGGCGTCCCACCAGGCGCTCATTGACGATGACCGCTACGCCTCGTCCGGCCAACACCCGTTGCGCGTGCGCGGCCAGCTTCGGCGAGGTCCCCCCAAGAATTCGCGGCCCTGCCTCCAGCACGGTTAGCCGTTTGTCAGGAAACGTCTCGCTGATTTCCCCCGCGACCTCGATCCCGATCGGGCCACCGCCGACGATCAAGACGTTACGTGCCTGCAGCAGGCGGAGATGGAAGCGGCGATAGAAGGCCTTGCGCTCATCGAGCGTGCCCCCTTCAGAGCGCATCAGCGGATTCGAAAAGCGGCTGCCGGTCGCCAGAACGCTCACGTCGCCCGACAATACCGACGTGCGGCCATCCAGCTCTTGCACTTTTGCGCCATCAGGGGACCACTCGATCAGCCGCCCGCGAACATGCCTGACCGTCGGCAGCGCAGCCGAAAACGGGATGGTCGCCGGCTCGGCGAAGTCCGGGGCAACGAGGCTGCGCGGCGCCGACATGGGCACTTCGAAGTAGTCGAGCGGGTCCACGAGCGTAACCTGATAATCCCGGCCAAGCCGGCGAGCCAGCGTCGCGCCAGCGACCCCGCCGCCGAAGATGACAACGGTTCTGGAAGAAAGCGACATGGGAGATCCTCTATTGCCAATGGGCACGCGCGCCGACTGCAAGGCGGCGCTCTGTACACGTGTTGGTCACTTTTGGTAACCTGGTAACGGTACAGTACTGGGCAGGACACTGACAAGAAGGCACATGAATGTTACCGACCCGGAAAATTCGCTCGGGCAAGCAGCCAGCCGCAAAGCAGGCCACGCAGCGTGGCAGATCCCTGCCGGCGCTGACTCAGCAGCACGCGGGCTCGCTGGAAAGTTCGGATTGCCAGGCAGTGGGCGCGGTGCTCTCGCGTATCGGCGACAAGTGGAGCGTGCTCGTCGTCATGCAGCTGGCTGACGGGCCTCGTCGCTTCAATGAGTTGAAAAGAGCGATCGGCGGCATCTCGCAGCGCATGCTGACGCTAACTTTGCGCGGACTGGAGCGTGACGGAATGATTACGCGCACCGTATTCGAAACCGTGCCGCCGAGGGTCGATTATTCGCTGACTGAACTGGGTCAGTCATTGAGGTCGCCTGTCGAAGCGCTTGGCATGTGGGCGTTCGAGCATCTTCCCGCGATCGAGAAAGCGAGGCAGGCCTTCGATATCCGGCACGGACCCGATAAAAGCACTTGATGGAGAGGCTTGGCAGGCGAGGCCCGGCGCGTCGTCGCGTCGTGGGCAGCTTCGAACGGGGCCTTGCAGTACGGCTTTCGGCAAAGGGCAAGGCGTTGCGCCTTGCCCTTTCTACACGAACCGGCGCGATCCGGCGCTTTTGACTCCGAACGCCGTCGGTGGCCTAGATGTTCAGGCGCGAGACCTTGGTGCCCTCCAGCGAAACATCGGCCATCAGCCCCGCGTTGGTGAGCACGAAGACTTCCACCGGGTGCGTGGCCGTATTGGTGTCGACCACGCCGTTCGCGCCCACGGTCACGAGCGCGACCGAAGCGTCGGCGCCTGCCGCCCAGCCATCCGTCGCGCGGAATTTGTCGAGCGAGTCCTGCGTCATGAAGGCGAAAATCAGCGCCTTCGACTGGGCGCCGGCCGTCAGCCCGAGCGAGCCGGAGACGGTGCTGTAGTAGCCCACCGTTGCGCCTCCCACGCGCAGCGCGCCCTCGCCATACTGGCCGCCGACGATGAAGCCGGCCTGGAGCACCTCCGGGAACACCAGCACGCCGCGCGACTTCGCGATGAGTTCGTGCGAGCCCTTCACGGTCGAGAAGAGCCGCGACAGCGTGCCGTCCACCGACGCGTCGATCGACTGCCGCTTGGACATATTCGTCGCGGCCGTCGGTTTGGAACTTGTCGTCGTGCTGCAGCCTGCGAGCGTGAGACCGCCCGAGGCGAGGGTCACCGCTGCCGTAAGCATGAAGTTGCGTCGTTGCATTTGGTTATCTCCACACGAGTGAGAGTGCGGGGAAGTCGCAGCAAATCCCATGCCCGACCTCTCCGCGTCCGTTGGCGAAGCCCGCTTCGGGCGAGACAGCCCCGTCGCCGTGGCCTGATTGTGCCCGAATAAGGTGTGACGCGTTCGTTAGATAACAACGGAGGTCATTGACGACGGTCAGGGTACGTGCGAAGGGTTCGCGCTCAAATGCATGCGCACGAATCCCACGTGCTCGCGCAGCACGTAGAACGCATCGGCATAGGCGAGCGGCATGCGCAAGGTGTTGAGCGAGCGTTCGATCTCGTCGAGCTCTTCGAGGAGTGCGCGCCGCTGTTCTTCGCTCTTGTGCTTGAGCGCGTCGCGCTCGATGGCGATGAGCGCGCCGTAGTAGCGATAGATGCGCGAACGCACGCGCCATCGATACAGCGCGGGTATGGCGCGCAATGCCGGAATTACCAGCACCGCCAGCGGCAACAGCAGCACGAGAAGGCGGTCCGTCACGCTCGCGAGCCAGAACGGCAGCGCGCGATAAAGAAAGCTCTTGCCCGACTTGTAGTAGCGCGTGGCGTCCTCGCTGATGCGAAAGTCGTGCACGGCCGGGCTCGGAAACTCGCCCTCGCGCTGCATGAGTCCGGGCTTGCCGTTCACCTCGCCCGCCGCCTCGATGAGCAAATCGGAAAGCGCCGGATGCAGCGTGTCGCGCGCCACCAGTTGCACGGTCGGACCGATCAGATGCACCGTTTCGGGCGGCTGGCGCCGGCGCAGGTCGAGCACGCCGGGCGGCAGGTCGATGTTCTCGAGAAAGGGAAAGAGCCGTGTATAGGCGGACGCTTCATCGAAGCTCATCACCGAGATGCCGGGGATGTCGAGCAGACGCAGCATCAGCCCGCGCGTCGTGGAGTCGCCGCTCAGCATGGCGGCTTCCACCCTGCCTGAGACGAGCGCCGTGGCGGCTTCCATGCCGTCGAGCGGGAGGAAGGTGGAGTCGCCGCCCGGGTCGAGGCCGTTCGCCGCGAGCAGCTTGAGCGCGAGTTCGCGCGTGCCGCTGCCGACGCGCCCAATGGCGATGCGCATGCCGTCGAGCTGGGCAAGCCGCGTGAGACCCGAGCCGTGATAGAACACGACGATGGGCACATAGGCCACGCTGCCGAGCGACATGAGCGAGCGCGTGTCCATGCCCTCGGCCACGCCGCCCTGCACGAACGCGAGGTCCACGTGTTCCTTGGGATCGAGCAGGCGCTGCAGGTTCTGCACCGAGCCGTCCGATTCGAGGATCCTGAGCTTCACGCCGTTGCGCGCGAGGATCGTGCGGTAGGCCTCGGCCATTTGCATGAACGAGCTGTCGGCGGGCCCGGCGCTGATCGTGATCGTATGGGGCGGCGCCGGGTCGACGAGCCAGAACACCACGCCGATGACCGCCGCGCAGAACGCCGCCACCGGCAGCGCAGTCATGACGATATCGCGCCAGGCCGGGTGCGCGTGGTCTCGCAGGAAATTGGGCGGCGGCGGTCGATGTCGTCTCATGGGGCGGCATTCAGTCAGACTGCTGGAGATCCCATGATGCCATTTTCGCGACAGATCTGATGACTGATCTGGCCGCCTTGTCTGGTGAGCTTCTGTAGGGAGCTTGTGTGGTGAGCTTCTGTGGTGGACTGGTGAACGCCCGATGGACGCAGGTCGTCTGGTGGCCGGCTTCAGCCGCCTGCGGCCTTCGTGAGCGCGAACAGTTCGGCGCGCAGCGCCTTCGCGCGGTCGCGCTTCATGTGCTGCTCGAACTCGGCCTGCGCGTCGAGCCACAGCGCATGCGCCTTCTCGTAGCGGCGCGCGCCCGCCGCCGACAGCCGGTAAACGAGCGTGCGCGTGTCGTGTTCGGCCGCCGCCGTGAGCACGAGGCCATCGCGCTGCAGCGGCTGCAACGCACGCACGAGCGTGGTGCGGTCCATCACGAGGTCGTCGGAGAGTTCGGCGGCCGTGGCGTCGGGCCGGTTCGCGAGGCGCGAGAGGATCGTGAACTGCGCGGCGGTCACGTCGGCCTGCGAAAGGTGGCGCTCGTAGAGCTGCGTGACGAAGCGCGCCGCCTGGCGCAGCGCAAAACAGTTGCATTCCTCGCGCGTTATGCGCTTCGTCATCGTCGTCATTTCCGCTTCGCTCCTCGTTCGAGCCGCCAGAGGCGGCTCGCGCATCATACTTTCTCGAGGGCGAGCGCGATACCCTGGCCGCCGCCGATGCAAAGCGTCACGACGCCGCGGCGCAGCCCGTCGCGCTGCATCGACCACGCAAGGCGCGTCGTCAGGATCGCGCCCGTCGCGCCGATCGGATGGCCATGCGCGATCGCGCCGCCCTCCACGTTCACGATGTCGTCGGGGATGCCCAGTTGCTTCATGACCGCGAGGGGCACCGCCGCGAAGGCCTCGTTGATCTCGAAGCGATCCACGTCGCCGAGGGACCAGCCCGCGCGCCGCAACGCGAGCTGCACGGCGGGCACGGGACCGAGGCCGAACAGGCCCGGCTCCACGGCCGCCACGCCCCACGCCACGAGCTTCACCATCGGCGCCAGGCCCTCGGCTTCGGCGAAGCCGCGCTCGGCCACGAGCATCGCGCTCGCCGCGCTGTTCAGGCCCGGCGCATTGCCCGCCGTGATCGTGCCGTCCGGGCGAAACGCGGGACGCAGCCTGGCGAGCCCTTCGAGCGTCGTGTCGGGGCGCGGCGCTTCGTCGGTGTCGATGCGCTCCATGCCCTTCTTGCCCTTCACCTCCACCGCGACGATTTCTTCCTTGAAACGCCCCGCCGCTTGCGCGGCCGCAAAGCGCTGCTGCGAACGCGCGGCCCAGCTGTCCTGCTCCTCGCGCGTGAGCGCGGCCTGCGTCACGAGGTCTTCGGTATGCCAGCCCGAATGCTGGCCCGAAAAGGCATCGACGAGACCGTCACGCAGCATGCTGTCGTGAATCTCGGCGTTGCCCATGCGGTAGCCCCAGCGGCCGCCGTCCAGCAGGTAAGGCGCGCGGTCCATGTTCTCCATGCCGCCCGCGAGCGCGACGTCGGCGAGGCCCAGCATCACTTCCTGCGCCGCGCTCGCGACCGCCTGCGCGCCCGAGCCGCACACGCGATTGACGGTGAGCGCGGGCACCTGCACCGGCACGCCGCCGCCCAGTTCCGCCTGGCGCGCGGGATTCATCTTGTTGCCCGCCTGGATCACGTTGCCGAGCACCACGGAGCCGAGCCGGGCCGGATCGAGCTTCGCGCGCGCGAGCGTTTCGCGCACCGCCGCCGCGCCAAGCTCCGTGGCGGGAATGCCCTTGAACCCGCCGTTGTAACCGCCGATCGCCGTGCGCACCGGCTGGCATAGAACGATTTCGCGCGTGCTCAGTTTAGTCATCGTCACTTCTCCTTTGATGTCCACGATTCGATTCTATGTATGCATATGCACACTTTCAACCGGTTTTGTGGAAGAGGCGCTCGCGTGCGCTGGCACGATCGATGTCGTCGGCGCACGCCGGGCGCGTTGAAAAACCATCAAATTGCCGGGGCGGCCGGGAAATCGACTTCCGTGTCGTTGATGCGGTTCACGAGATTCGTGAACGTGATCGACGTCACCGCGAGCGCGATTTCGACGATCTGGCGTTCCGTGTAGCCCGCCTCGCGAATCGCGTTCACCTCCCCTTCCAGCAGCGTGCCCTGCGTGGTCACGAGCACGCGCACGAAACGCACGAGCGCGTCGCGCTTCGCATCGCCGCTCGGCTCGCCCGCGCGAACCGCCTTCATGGCTTCCGGCGTCAGGCCCGCGAACTTGCCCATCAGGGTGTGCGCGGCAACACAGTAGTCACAGCCGGCCGCTTCGCTCACCGCGAGCTTGATCGCTTCGAGGTCGGACTTCGAAAGTGTGCCCGCGCCGATCACGGCCTCGACGGAAAGCAACGCGCCGAGCGCTTCGGGGCTATGCGTGCCGATGGTGGCGTACGCGTTGGGGACCTTGCCCACGGCCTTGTGGATCTTCGCGAAGATCTCGGCGGCGGCGCCGGTGGCGGCTTCAGGCTTGATGGCGGAAAGACGGGACATGTTCTGCTCCTTTGAACGTTGCGTGGGTTCGCGTATGGGTGTCGGCATCGCGGTGCCATCGTCGATGGCATGGACGCAGTCTAGTCGCGCATCGCTGCGCTTTTAATGCCAGAATGGCGCGTCTTCATGCTCGATCGTCTCACCTGCCCATCATGGATCTGCTGAGTCGTCTTCTCGCGCTGATGCCCGTTGCCGGGCGCCTCGACGTGCGCTGCCATTTCGGCGCGCCCTGGCGCATCGACCAGCCCGGCACGGGGCCGCGCGAGATCCGCTACCACGTGCTGCTCGAGGGGCGCGCGATCGTGGAAGACGCCCATGGGCCGCCCCTCGCGCTGCATGCCGGCGACATCGTGCTGTTTCCTTCCGGCAGCGCGCACGTGCTGCACGACGGCAGCGGCGCGGCGCCTGCGGCCGTCGATCGGCGCATGGAGAACGGCGTCGCCCTGGATACCAATACGGGCGACGGCGCAAGCGCCGACGTGCTGTGCGGCAGCTTCCTGCTGCCCGCCGTGCCGCAACGCCTGTTGCGCGAGAACCTGCCCGAGCGCCTCGTCGTACACAGCGCGCGCGACGGCGCGCAAGCCCCCGAGCGGCTCGTGCGCCTGATCGCGCTTCTGCGCGACGAAGCGTATGAGGCGGCGCCGGGCAGCGAGTCGCTCGTGAACCATCTCTCGGGCGCGCTCTTTGGCCTCACGCTGCGCTATGCGAGCGCCAGCGACGCCCCGCCGCGCGGCCTGCTCGCGCTCGCGCAGCGCCCGCGCCTGCAACCCGCCATCGACGCCATGTTCGAAGCGCCCGGCAAGCCGTGGACGCTGCCCGAGCTGGCGCAGCTTTGCCACATGTCGCGCGCCACTTTCGCGCGGCATTTCGACGACGCCATCGGGCGCTCCGCCGCCGAAGTGCTCACCGATATCCGCATGACGCTCGCGGGCCGCATGCTCGCGCAAGGCAACCAGAGCGTGGCCGAGATCGGCGAATTCGTGGGCTACCAGTCGGACGCCGCGTTCCAGCGCGGCTTTAAGCGCCATGTCGGCATGACGCCCGCGCAGTGGCGCTCGCTTGCGCGCGAGACGGCGCCGGGCGCCTGAAGCCAAGGTCGTCGCTTCCAGCATGGCGGTCAGCCCCCATGCGCGGGCGCGTCTTGCGCCAGCACCACGTCGCCGCTCTGGCTCCATCCGCCGCCCAGCGACCGGTAGAGCGCGACCGCCGCGAGCGCATGCTCGCGCTGCGCGTCGTTGAGCAGGTCCTGATCGGCGAGCAAGGTTTGCTGCGCGCTCAGCACGTCGAGAAAGTCCGTGGCCCCGCCCTTGTAGAGCTGGTTGGCGAGCTTGAGCGATTGCGCCGACGAAGCCAGCGCGTCGTTGAGCTGCTGCGTCTGCCCCGCCGTGCTCACGAGGTCGCTGCGGCTGTCCTCCACTTCGCGCAACGCCTGCAGCATCGTCTGCTGAAGATTCAGCTGCGATTCGCGCATGCGGCTCTCGCTCTGGTCGATCTCGGCCGTGATGCGGCCCGCGTTGAAGATCGGGCTCGTCGCACCGATCGCCGCGCTGAAGAGGTTGTCCGTGAGCGTGGGCATGCCGAGATACGACGCCGCGAGAATGCCGTCCGTGAGATTGAGCGTGAACTTCGGATAGCGCTCCGCGCGCGCCACGCCCACTTCCGCCGCGCGCTGCTGGACAGTGGCGTAAGCGGCCTGCACGTCGGGGCGGCGCAGCAGCGCTTCCGAGGGCAGCGTCTGCGGCACGCTCGCAGGCACGCCGGGAATGGGCGCGGCCTGCGCGAGCGCGAGCTGGGCGACGTTCTCCGGCGTGCGCCCGGTGTATACCGCGATCAGATTCAACTGATGATCGATGCTCGACTGCGCACGCGGGATGCGCGCTTGCAGTTCGCTCAGCTGTGTTTGGGCGCGCGCCACGTCGAGTTGCGTGGAAAGACCGTATTTCAGGCGGTCTTGCGTGAGCAGTAAGGTGCGCTTGCGAATCTCCAGGTTGTCCTGAAGGATCTTCAGTTCCGCCTGGGCATAGCGCAGATCGACATACGCCGAGGCCGTATCCGCGGCCAGCGCGAGGCGCACCGCATCGAGCGCATGCTTCTGGCCGACGAGGTTCGCCTGCGCCGCCAGCAGGTCGAGCCGCTCGCCGCCGAACACGTCCGGCGACCAGCTCAGCGCGAGCCCCGCGCCTGCTTCCTTCACGTAGCCGAGCGGCGGCGGCGTGTTCTGCCGCCTGTAGGTGGCTTGTGCCGTGAAATCGAGTTGCGGCAGCAACGCCGCATGCTTTTGCGTGGTGATCGATTGCGCCTGCTTCACGCGCTCGGCGGCGGCCTGCAGATCGAGGTTGCCTTCGAGCACCGTGGCGAGCAGCGCGTCGAGCGTCGGATCGCCGAACTGCGCCCACCAGGCGCGCGCTTCGATGGCGTTGCGCGGCGCGTCGATGCGCCACGCCGCTGGCGCCGTTTCGTGGACCGTGGCGGGCAGATCCGGGTGCTGCGCGGGCTGCACCGCGCAGGCCGCCAGCACGGCGGCAGAAAGCATCGAGAGTACGAGGCGCATGGGGTTCGACGAGCGTTCAGGGGTGTGCGGGGTTTGCATGAAGCACCTCAATGTGCGTCGGGCGGCGGGCCGCCGAGCGAGATCGGTTTCGAAAACGCCACGCACGCAATGGCGACCACGAAGCAAAGCGAGAGCAGGTAGAACGTGTCGGAAAACGTCATCACGAGCGCCTCGCGCAGCACCAGCGCATGCAGTTGCGCGAGCCCGGCTTCGGCGGCATCGACCGCGTTGCCCGCCACTGACGACCAGTACGCGGTGCGGCCCGCGAGCAGCAACTGCACCTGCGGCACGCCTTGGGTCACGCTTTCGTTCAGGCGCAGATAGTGGAAGTTGAGCCGGTCGTTGAGCATCGTCGCGCTCACCGCAATGCCGATCGCGCCGCCCAGATTGCGCATGAGGTTGAAGAGGCCGCTGGCCGACCTGAGCCGCGAGGGCGGCAGCGAGCCTAGCGACATCGTCACGATGGGCGGAATGGCGAACTGCTGGCCAATGCCGCGCAGCGCCTGCGGCACGAGGAATTGCTGCCAGCCCCAGTCGTGCGTGAGCGGCACGTACAGATAGCAGCCAAGGCCAAAGCAGA
Organism: Paraburkholderia mimosarum LMG 23256 = NBRC 106338; assembly: GCF_000739815.1. GTDB lineage: Bacteria > Pseudomonadota > Gammaproteobacteria > Burkholderiales > Burkholderiaceae > Paraburkholderia > Paraburkholderia mimosarum. Next base: position 43,127 of record NZ_BBJJ01000001.1, on the reverse strand, counting down.
CGAGGCCGAACAGCAGCAGCGCGCGCATGCTGAAATAGCGCGTGGCGAAGGCATAGACGCCGAGCGCGAGCAACTGGAACACGCCCACCGAAAGCAGCGACAAGCCGATTTGCAGCGAGCTGTAGCCGCGCACTTCGGCGAGAAAGAGCGGCGTGAGATAGACGGCCACGAAAATGCCGATGCCGGTTACGAACGAGAGCAGGCTGCCAATGCCGAAATTGCGCACGAGCAGCGCGCGCAGATCGACGATGGGTTCCTTCGCCGTGAGCGCATGCACGATGAAGAGAAAGCCGCAGATCGCCGAAATCCAGGTACACGCGACGATCACGTCGTCGCCGAACCAGTTCTTGCGCGGACCTTCCTCCAGCACGTATTCGAGGCAGCCGAGAAAGCCGCACATCAGCGCGATGCCGAGATAATCGCCACGCTTGAGCAGGGAGAGATCAGGCTTGTCGATATTCACGTACTTCGGCACCAGCGCCGCCACCGCGATGCCCGGCACGAGATTCAGATAGAAGAGCCAGTGCCACGACCATTGATCGGTGATCCACCCGCCGATCACGGGACCGAGCGTGGGCGCGAGCGAAGCGAGCGCGCCGATCGTCGTCGACGCAACGAGACGTTGCTTGCCCGGAAACAGCACGAAAGCGGTGGTGAAAACGGTGGGGATCATCGCCGCGCCGAGCGCCCCCTGGAGGCCGCGAAACACGATCATCGAGTTGATGTCCCAGGCGAGACCGCACAGCATGCTCGTCACCGTGAAGCCCACCGCGGAGGCGACGAAGAGCCAGCGCGTGGAGAACACCTTGGAGAGCCAGCCCGACATGGGAATCACCATGATCTCGGCGATCAGGTAGGCGGTCTGCACCCACGAAAGTTCGTCCTGGCTCGCGGAAAGCCCCCCGCCGATGTCACGCAGCGACGAAGCGACGATCTGGATGTCCAGCGTAGCCATGAAAAAGCCGATGCACATCAGCGCGAACGCGAAGGCGCGTTGCGCGATCGGCTGCAGATGCGGAGCGAGCGGCTCGTCGGCGTTCGATATTGCGCTCGTCGTGGTCGCGTTCATCGCGGTGGTGTTCATCGCAGTGGCCTCATCAATGCGCTGGCGCGAGATGCACTTTCACGGTCGCCGAAAGACCGGGCCGCAGCGCGTCTTCCAGGCCCGGCGGCACCGGGGCGTCAAGACGAATGCGCACCGGCACGCGCTGCACGATCTTCGTGAAGTTGCCCGTGGCGTTCTCGGGCGGCAGCACGCTGAAGGTCGCGCCCGTGGCCGGCGCCAGGCTCTCCACGGTGCCGTGCAGCGTGCCGGCGGCCGCGTCGAGCGTGACGTCGGCGCGGTCGCCCGCATGCATCTTCTTCAACTGGTCTTCCTTGAAGTTCGCATCCACCCAGAGACCCGTCGCGGGCACCACGGTAAGCAGCGGTGCGCCCACGTTGGCAAGCGTGCCGACACGCGCCGTCCGGTTGCCGATATAGCCGTCCACCGGCGCAGTCAGCGTCGTGTATTCGACGTTTAGCTGTGCCAGGCGCTGGTTGGCCTCTGCTGTCGCGACACGCGCCTGCGCATCGTTGACCTGCGCGGCGAGCACGTCGAGCTGGCGCTGCGCCGCCAGCACCGCCGCTCCGCTTTGCGCGACCGACGCCTGGGCCTTCGCGTAGTCGGAGTCCGCGCGCTCGACCAGCTGGCTCGACACCGCGTCGTCCTTCACCAGCGCGCGGTAGCGCGTCTGGTCCTGGCCGCTGCGCGTGAGTTCGGCATTCGAGGCGCGCACTTCGGCCTGGTGCTGGTTGATCACGGCTTCCTGCAGGGCGCGCTTCGCCCGCAACTCGTCGACGGCGGCGCGCGCGCTCGCCAGCTCGGCATTGGCCTGAGCAAGCTTCGCGTCGTAGTCGCGCGAATCGAGCCTCAGCAACACCTGGCCCGCGTGCACGCGCTGGTTGTCCTGCACGGGAATATCGGAGACGAAGCCGCTCACCCGCGGCGCCATGACCGTGACGTTGCCGCCCACGTAGGCGTCGTCGGTGCTTTCGACGAAACGCAGCACGAAAAACCAGTAGCCGGCCGCGGCGGCCAGAACGAGCGCAACCGCGCCCAGCGCGAGTTGCATGCGCGAAATGCGCGAGCGCTCGCGCGCCTGAGCCGGTTCGCCCGCAACGGGAGTGGAAGGACTCGACATGTCGTTTACCTGTGTATATGCACTGATTAAGACAAAAAAACGCCGCAGTATCGAATTCGCGACGCAACCTGCAAAAAGCTAGACGGCCCGTGTGATGCGAAACAGCTCGCGGCGCAGCCACGCGGCGCGTTGCGACCCGAAGCGGCGCTCGAACTCGTCCTGCGCCGCGCGCCAGTGCCCGTGCGCCGCATCGAGCCGCGCGCGGCCCGCCTGCGTGAGCGCGAGGCGGCGGCGCCGCTCGCCGCTGTCCGGCGAATCGGCCACGAGCTCGCCGCGCAGAAGGGGCCGCAAAGCGCGCACGAGCGTGGTCCGCTCCATCACCATCGAGCGCGCCAGCTCCGCCATCGTGAGATTCGATGCCCGGCCGAGCGCGCCCAGAATGCTGTACTGCGTGGGCGTGAGCCCCGCCGCGCTCAGATGCCGCTCGTATAGCTGCGACAGATGCCGCGCGGCCTGGCGAACGGCAAAGCAATCGTCGTGTTCGGGTGACTGGTAGCTGTGCATATGCACAGACTAGACGGCAATCGAACTTCGAACAAGGCTCATGCGTGGCATCACATTATGGCCGAACCGACAACAATCACCCCATTCCTTTCATTTCACCTTCGATTTGACGGGCGCTTCATGCGCCACGTTGTCGAAGAACGCGGTTGCGTGGTCGATGAACGCGCGGACCTTCGCCGGCAAAAGTGTGCGTGTGGTGTAGGCGAGCCGAATCTCGATCTTCATGTCGACGATGGGGTAGTCGTCGAGCAGCGTCACGAGCCTACCCGATTTGAGTTCGTCCCGCGCGAGCGCTGTGGGCACGATGCCGATGCCGAAGCCTTCCAGCACCATCGCGAGATTGAACTCGGGGTTGTTCGAGGTGATCTCGTGGCGCATTGGTACGACGATTTCCTCGTCGCCCGCGCGAAACGTGATGGAGGGCTTGCGCATGGACACCAGCGTCGGGACGAACATATGCCCGGCGAGATCGGCGGGATGCTTCGGCATGGGATGCGTGGCGAGCCAGGCGGGCGTCGTGACGAGCGCGAGCGGAATGCGCTCGAGCAGGCGCGTGACCGTGGACTCGTTGTTGAGCATGAACGGCAGCACGAGGCCGAGGTCGTAGCCGTCCGCGATCAGGTCGACGGGGCGCTCGGTGAGCGTCACGTCGAGCGTCACCTTCGGATGCGCGCGCTTGAAACTCGCGATGAGCGGCACGAGACGGTTGACGGTGGCCGTGGTGTGCGCGACCAGACGCAGCACGCCGCTCGCTTCGCGGGTTTGCACGGTGGCATCGGCCTCTAGTGCGTCGAGGTCGTCGAGCACGCGGCAGCAGCCTTCATAGAAGCGCTCGGCGGCCTCGGTGAGCGACACCGCGCGCGTGCTGCGATGAAAGAGCCGGTTGCCGAAACGTTTTTCGAGCCGCGCGATCGCGCGGGATACCACGGGCGTGGTGACGCTGTGCATGTCCGCGGCGCGTGTGAAGCTGCGCGCCTCGACGACGGAGCGGAAGATCCGCAGGCTGTCGATGTAGTCCATGGTCCTGAGGGCGAATGGGGTTCGTGTAGCTTAACACCGCGAAATGAGACCGGCCCGTGCACGACAATCGACGGCGTTTTGCTCGATGCCCCTGCGCAGCGGCATCGCGCTGCACGATGAAACACCGGCGCGATGCCGACATGCGCCGCGGCAACCGCGTCATGCTGTTGCCCGGCCGTATCGTCAGAACTGCGCGGTGGCCTGTACGCCGACCGTGAATCGCGCGGTCGGGAATCCGCCGGGCTTGTAGATGGGCGTCCCGACGAACAGGTCATAGCTGAAGCCCGCATACTTCGCCGGTACGCCCCCACGGATGCCGATCACCGCGCCGGCGAGCTGGGTGTCTGCGAGGAACGCCGTGCCCGGCCCGAACACATGGCCGTAGTCGATGCCCGCGTAGAGCGTCTGCCCCGTCTGGAACACGGGCCAATGGAGCTCGTTGCGCCAGTAAAAGCCTCGCTCGGCCGCGAGCATCGTGTTGCCGTCGAAGCCGCGCACGGTGTAGCGACTGCCAATGCTCAGGTCATCGATAAAGAACAGCGTGTCGTTGGTGAACTGGCCGTGGGCGGTTCCCACGTAGGCGAAACGCTGCCCGCCGATGGCGAACGGCACCGAGAGGTTCGCGTCGAGCACCGCCATGTGGAAGCGGTAGGTGGGGCCGTTCGGGTACGGGTCCGGCGTCGCGCCGAAACCGCCAACGCCCTGGCGGTAGGCGAGCGTGCCGTCGAACTGCGCCGCGGCAAAGTAGTGGCGGTTGGTCAGGCCAAGCTCGATGAACGTGTTGTTGCGCGCCTGCGTCGGGATCGCCGCATCATCCATGAAGCTGTCGCCGAAGCGCTTCGATAACTGGAACCAGACACCGCTCACGTCGTTCTGGCCGCGGGAGATCACGCGCGCAAGACGCAACGCCGCCGTTTGCGAATTGCCGCTGGCAACGAATAGATCGCCCCCCGTTCCCGCAATGGGTTGGTAGTAGGTGTTCGTGTTACCCGACAGCGTGGCGGTCCAGTAGCCCCAGGGGATCGAGTACGAGCCGTTGAAGCCGTGCGAGCCGAGCGACTTGTTGCCGAACGAGAGGTCCTGGTTCGCGCCGACCGTGAAGATATCGTTCAGCCCGAGCGGGTTGTCGATGCCCAGGCTCACATTGCCTTGCCACTTGCCGGTGGCGTCGGCGCCGGCGTTGTCTACCGAGGCAACGAACGTCCACGGCTTCCTGCGCTTTACGGTCACCACCACGTCACTCTCGCCAGGCGTGTCCGTTGGCTCGATCTGCATGTCGGCGTCCTGGCTGGCGATGCGCTTCATCTGCTCCAAACCCTGCTCGAGATCGCGCAGGGTCAACAGGTCGCCGCTGCGCGTCGGAAAGGCGGACTTCCACGTCCCCCACATCGACGGATCGGCAAGCTTCACCTGACGGACGACGCCAGGAACGAGCGCGAGCCGCAGCGTACCCGATGACAGGTCCTGCTCGGGTAGTAGCGCACGCGTGGTGATATAGCCGCGTGAGAGGATTGCCTGTTGCAGGCCCTTTACGAGCACGTCGATCCCCGCCTTGCCGATGCATTGGCCCTTGTAGTGGTCGAGCCATTCGAGCGCGAAGGCGAACGGGTCTTGTGGCAATGCGGACGCGCCGTGTTTGCGTGCAGAATCGGGGAGCGTGGGCGTAGGTCGTCCCGTTGTTCGTGATACCCGTATTCGAGTTGAGAATGACGTTGCCGCTCGCGGTAGTCTTGCCCGAGAGCGTGATCCGGCCGTCGGCGTCAAGCGTGAAGTCGCCCGCCTGCGCGGCAATCACGCCTTCATTCGAAACACCCACCCCATGCTCGTTACTGGCCAGAAGGATTTTCCCGGCGTACATGCCGCCCAGCTGGCTCACGTCGATCGACACAGAAGACGGCACGCCGTCCCCGGCGATCGGAGTGGCCGCGAGCGTGTCGTGGTTGACGCTGTTCGCACCGGCAACGACATGCAGGCTGTTCGCGTAGATCGCGGCGTTGACCCTCACGGCTCTGGCGATCAGGTCCACCTGATCCACGTTCGACGCATTGAACCCCGCGCCCTGCACGGTGATGTTGCCGCCCGTGACGTTGTAGCCGGTGAGCGCGCCGCTGGCGTCGAGAAGCGGCACGCCCGTCGTCAGGACGGCGCGCGACGTATTGATGAATCCGCCGCCATTGACGGAAATTCCGGACGGATTCGCGAGCACGACCGTCGCCCGCTGACCCGCGACCTCGAGAAAGCCGTTGAGCTGCGAGGGGTTGGCGCCGTTGACCTGGTTGACGATGATCCGCGCCGACTGGCCCGGTGCATAGTTAGGATTGCCGTTGATCTGACCGCCGAGCTGCGTGCCGGTGATCGTCGGCGAATTGTTGAGAATGGCGCCGCGTTGCTGGACGTCGAATTGCGAATAGGTGTTCATAGACACGCCGGCGCCGCTGGGCCGGTTGACGTTCACCTGCGGCAAGCCATTCGCGCTGCTGATGACGCCGGGCGCATGTGCGCCCGAAGGCACGATCTGCGCGAGCGCCGACAGCGGTGCCCCGCCCAGCAACAACGCGGTCGCCGCCACGGCGGCTTCGCCGCTTCCCCGTTTGCCGCATACCGTCGCGCGCTCTTCGACCGCGACGAGCATGTTGCGCACTCGGCTGAACACCAGTCTGTAGTTCTTGTTCATCTTCGCCCAACATTGCATTCGGTCGGGCGATTCTGGCCAGACGCGTATCTCAATACACGTCAAAAATTGTCAAAGTGAGGATTACAGAGAAACTTTAGGAATTGTCCGAATGAAACTGACGCATTCCGCATGAATCGTGTGGTGAGCGCACAACGGCAGCGTCAGGTTTTGAGCAAGCAAAGCCTCGCACTACGCCTCGCCCTCGCCCGCCCCAAACACCTCCGCACAAAACGCGCGGCCTTCATCCGACAAACTCGCCCTGCCCGTCCCATCCTCAGCTTGGGTCGTCACGACGAGACCGCTGTCCACGAGCGCGGTGAGTTGCCTGCGCAGTCCGCTCATCGGCACGCCGGCCTGCTTCGAGAGTTTCGCGAAGGACCATGCCCGCCCCTGGCGTTCAGGCTGGCCGTGCTTCTCGCACTCAGCACGCCACAACTGCTCGAGCACCGCAACCAGCACCGGATCGACGCCTGCGTCGTCCGCTTCGCCGTCGTGCGGTTTGTCTGCGTTCATCGTCTGTCTCCTCATGCCATCTTCGCGACCATCTCGCCTAGCGTCTTGAGCGCGGCTTCGGTCTGCGCATTCCATGGGTAGCTGTAATTCAGCCGGATGTAATGGTGATACTCGTTGCGCATCGAGAACATGTAGCCGGGCCCGATGGTGATGCCTTGCGCGAGCGCCGCATGATAGAGCCGCATCGAATCGACGCGCGGCGGCAATTCCACCCACAGCACGTAGCCGCCCTGGGGCTCCGATGTGCGCGTGCCCGCCGGGAAGAAGCGCTCCACCATCGCCCGCATGAGGCGCGCCTGTTGCCGGTAGAAGCGCCGCACGCGGCGCAGATGCCGGTCGTAGCCATCGTGGCGCAGGTAATCGGCGAGCGCCACCTGGGGAACGGAGGGCGTCGTGAGCGTGTTGAGGAACTTGAGCTTCTCGACCTGCGCGCGGTAACGCCCCGGCAACGCCCAGCCAATACGGTACGACGCCGAAAGACTCTTCGAAAACGAGGCGCAGTGCAGCACGAGCCCGCGCGTATCGAACTGCTTGAGCGTGGAAGGCCGCGTCTGACCGAAATACAGCTCCTGATAGACGTCGTTTTCGATCACGGGCAGGTCGTGCGCCTCGGCAATCGCCACGAGCCGCGCCTTGTGCGCATCGGGCATGCGAAAGCCCAGCGGATTCTGGAAGTTCGGCATCACCATGCAGGCCGCCACCTTCTGGCGCGCGAGCACGCGCTCGAGTGCGTCGAGGTCGATGCCGGTGTCCGCGTGCGTGCTGACTTCGATGGCGCGCATGCCCAGACGCTCGATGGCGTGCAGCATCGCGTAGTAGGTGGGCGACTCCACGGCCACCGTGTCGCCGGGCTTCGCCACGGCCTGCAGGCTCAGGTTGATCGCCTCGGTTGCACCCACGGTAACGACGATCTCCTCGGGGTCGACGCTCACTCCGTTTTCCGCGTAACGCCTCGCGATCTGGCGGATCAGCTCCGGGTTGCCGGGCGGCAGGTCGTCGATGAGGTTCCAGCTCGCATGGCGGCGGGCAATGGCGTTCGCGTACTGGTTGATGCGCCGCCAGGGGAACAACGCCGGGTCCGGGTACGGCGAGCCGAGCGGCACGGCGTCCTGCGCGCCGATGCTGCGCAGCGTGGAGAGGACGAGGCGGCTCACGTCGACGTTGGCGGGCACCGGCTGCCTCGGTGCGCTCGCGCGGCGCGGCTTGGCGACGGTGGCGCCGGACGTGTGTTGCGCATCGCTCGCACCGCGGCCTTGCGGCGCGCCCACGCGCGCACGCACGAAATAGCCCGATTGCGGGCGCGATTCGATCACGCTGCGGCTCTCCAGCAACGCATAGGCGCGCAGCACCGTCTTGATGCTCACGCCGTGCTGCTGGCTCGCGCGACGCACCGAGAGCACGCGCTCGCCGGGGCCGAACACGCCGCGCCGAACGGCGGCTTCGATGTCGTCTGCGAGTTGCTCGTAGCGGTTCATGTCCGGGTTGCGTTCATCAGGCGGAAAAGGAGGCCACGCAAGCGTTGGCGATCCTCGCAAGTCTATGGCAAAACGCCGCAACTGTACCCCTTGTCTTTCGGTTTTTCTGTGATCTCCCGGAGTACAGGAACACAGTAGCCTTGACTCATCGGGCAGACCGCCCTCGCCAATCGAAAAAACCACCGCATCATGAAGAAGCCGCAAGGTCGCATCGAGCCGTACCACCATCCCGCCGCCGGCTGGGGCGCGCTCAAGCAGGTCGCCATCAACCTCATCAAGGAAAAGGTGACGGGCGGCAATTACCGCACGCTGCTCAAGCAGAACCAGCCCGACGGCTTCGACTGCCCCGGCTGCGCGTGGCCCGACCGCGAGCACGCTTCGACATTCGAGTTCTGCGAAAACGGCGTCAAGGCCGTGGCGGCGGAGGCGACGAGCAAGCGCGTGACACCCCGGTTTTTCCAGGAGCACACGGTCAGCGAGCTGATGGCGCAATCGGACTACGAACTGGAGCAGCATGGCCGCCTGACCGATCCGCTCGTCTACGACGCGCAGCAGGACCGCTACGTGCCGATCGAATGGGACGATGCGTTCAAGCTGATCGCGAGGCACCTCAAGGCGCTCGACGATCCGAACCGCGCCGCGTTCTATACGTCGGGCCGCGCGAGCAACGAGGCGGCATTCCTGTATCAGCTCTTCGTGCGCATGTACGGCACGAATAACTTCCCCGACTGCTCGAACATGTGCCACGAGGCCACGAGCCGTGGCCTGCCGGGCACGGTGGGCATCGGCAAGGGGACGGTCACGCTCGACGATTTCGAGCACGCGGATACGCTCCTGATCTTCGGCCAGAACCCGGCGACGAACCACCCGCGCATGCTCGGCGAGCTGCGCGAATGCGCGAAGCGCGGCGCGACCATCGTCTCGATCAACCCGCTCAAGGAACGCGGGCTCGAACGCTTCGCGAGCCCGCAGCATACGCTCGACATGCTCTCGCCGAACGGCGTGCAGATCAGCTCCGTATTCATCCGCCCGCGCGTGGGCGGCGACTTCGCGCTCATCAAGGGCGTGGCAAAGCGCGTGATCGAACTCGACGATGCTGCGCTCGCCAACGGCACGGAACGCGTGCTCGATGTCGATTTCATCGCTCGGCACACGGTTGGCTTCGAGGCCTTCGCCGCCGATCTGCGCGCCGAATCGTGGGACACGATCGTGGCCGAAGCGGGCGTGCCGATCGAAGACGTGCTCAAGCTCGCAGACATCTATGCGAAGGGCCGCGCCGTGATCTCGACGTGGGGCATGGGTCTCACGCAGCACAAGAATTCGGTGGCGACGATCCAGCTGCTCTCGAACCTCATGATGATGCGCGGGAACATCGGCCGCCGTGGTGCGGGTCTGTGCCCGGTGCGCGGCCATTCGAACGTGCAGGGCGACCGCACGGTGGGCATCGAGGAAAAGCCGACGCAGGCGTTTCTCGACCGTCTCGGCAAGGCCTACGATTTCGAGCCGCCGCGCGAGCACGGCTACGACGTCGTGGAAACGATCCATGCGATGCTCGAAGGCCGCGTGAAGGTGTTCATCGGCCTGGGCGGCAACTTCTCGATCGCCACGCCCGACACGCCGCGCACGTGGGAGGCCATGCGCGCCTGCGCGCTGACGGTGCACGTGACCACGAAGCTCAATCGCAGCCATCTGGTCCACGGCCGCGACGCGCTGATTCTGCCCACGCTCGGTCGCACGGAAATCGATGTGCAGAACGGCGTGCCGCAAGGTGTGAGCGTCGAGGACTCGATGAGCATGGTGCACATCTCGTACGGTATGAACCGGCCCGCTTCGACGAACCTGCTTTCGGAGATCGCGATCGTCGGGCGCATGGCGCACGCGACGCTCGGCAGCGAGAAGGTGGACTGGCTCGCCCTCGCCGCCGATTACGCGAAGATTCGCGACGGGATCGAGAAGGTCTTCGACGGTTTCGAGAACTACAACGAGCGCCTGAAGCAGCCGGGCGGCTTTCACCTGGGTGTGGCCTCGCGCGAACGCGTGTGGAAAACGCCCAGCGGGAAGGCGCAGTTCGTCGTGCATGCCATCGCACTCGATACGCCGATTCACCGCGCGCGCGCCGAGCACGGCCCGCGCCTGATGACGCTCATGACCACGCGCTCGCACGATCAGTACAACACAACGATCTACGGCCTCGACGACCGCTATCGCGGCGTGTATGGCTTGCGCCGCGTATTGTTCGCGAACCGCGAGGACATCACGATGCTCGGCTTCGAGCCGGGCCAGCGCGTGGATATCACGAGCGTGTGGGACGATGGTGTTGAACGCCGAGTCGACGACTTCATGCTCGTGGAGTACGACATTCCTCGCGGCTGTCTCGGCGCGTACTATCCGGAAACGAATCCGCTCGTGCCGCTTTCGTCCATCGCCGATGGCGCCGGGACGCCTACTTCGAAGTCGATTCCGGTTTTGCTGAGCGCGGCTATGGGGGTGGCCGTCGCCGGTTGATTCGTTGGCCTTCTGGTTTTTTTCGCTTTGGCCGTTTCTTGATTTCGCGGCGGTATGCAGGCGTTGCCCCTGTGCGGGGCGGCACCTACTTTTCTTTGCCGCGGCAAAGAAAAGTAGGCAAAAGAAAGCCGCTCACACCGCCAGCGCCTGCCACCATTCACCTCGCACCATTCAGGGTGAATGGCTCCGGAGCGTCTGTCACCTCGCACCTTCAAAGCCAGTGACAAGGCGCTCATTCATCCCGCTGCTCGCTACGCGCGCTGCGGAAGGGTCTGCATGGGAAACAGAGGGGCATGGCTAGTGTCACGAGAACGCACGCGCCCAAGTATTTCGTTATGCCCTTCGGGGCGCGGAGCGCCGCCGGAAGGATGAGCGCCTTGTCACTCCGTTTGTGGGCGAGTGGTGACGGACGCTCCGGAGCCATTCACCATCTACGGCGAGAGGTGAATGGTGGCAGGCGCTGGCGGTTTGAGCGGCTTTCTTTGCCTACTTTCTTTGCCGCGGCAAAGAAAGTAGGTGCCGCCCCGCACAGGGGCAACGCCTGCATACCGCCGCGAAAACAAGAAAACGCGAAACCAGAAGCTCCCAGCGAAGCTGATCAGCTAGCAAGCTTGCGAAACGTCTCCAGCACCGCTTCGCCCTTGAAAGGCTTCACGATCCACCCACGCACGCCGGCTGCCTTGCCGCGCTCCTTCATCGCCGGGCTGCTTTCCGTGGTCAGCATCACCACGTTCACGGCCGTATTTGCCAGCTCGCTGCGAATCTTCTCGACCATCGTAAGACCGTCCATGTTCGGCATGTTCACGTCGCTCACCACGAGCTTGACGCCCGGGTTCGAGCGCAGCTTCGCAAGGCCGTCCTTGCCGTCCACCGCCGTGTCCACGTCCAGCCCGTTCTTGCGCAGAAAGCCGGCCACTTCGTCGCGCACCGTGCTCGAATCGTCCACCACCAGGATCTTTGCCATCTCGTTCATCTCCATCGCGCCGCATTTGGCGCGTACTTGATCAAAATAATTCGAGCTCGCCGCTGGCCTGTTCTTCAACGGCTGCGGCCGCGGCCTGCGCGGCCGTCTCGTCAAACCCTTCGCGCGACCAGCCGAGGCTGAACACGAACCGCTGGTCGATCACCACTTCGCGGCCCGTAGCCGGACACGTGAGCCGGTACTTGATGCACAGCTGCGGATTGTCGGAGCCAAACGACAAATAGCGCCGCCGATGATTGATGAGCAGCGGCACCTGCACCTGCGCACGGCCCCAGCCCGCTTCGTCGGCGGCGCGCGCGTTGCCCAGATAACGGTTGCGAAACGCGCCCCACACGAGATTCGTAAGTTCGGCGAGGACGCCGTTCACGTCGCGGAAGTCGCTGGATTCGTCGCGCCCCGCTCGCGGCGGCAGCAGCTCGATCAGCGGCATCTCCTCGGTTTGCATCAGCAGCCAGCCGCGGCACCACGCAGTCTCGATCGGAATGAGCGTGAGCACTTCGCCGAAAATGATGCGGTCGCGCACGATGCCCGGCGTGTCCCAGTTCAACTCGAGATCGGGAAAGAGGCCTCGCAGGCGCCCGAGCGTCATGTCGGTGATACCGTCCACGAGCGGGTCCGGGTAGTCGTGCGAGAACACGTGCGCTTCGAGCGCCGAACTCAACGCTTCCGGTTCGCTCTCGAACCAGCTTCCGCACGGCACCCGGCGCAGCGGTTCGGGCAGTTCGTCGACGCGCCCGGTCGATGCGCGCCGCAACACGATCGGCAACTCCGGGCGCTCGGCTTCGAGCGCGACGGCCACGGCCGCCGCGGCTTCGCGCGAGCCGCCGAAGTCTTCGCCGAGCAGCACACCGCCCAGGTCGTAGTGCGTCTTCAATGCCGCGGTGAGCGCTTCTCGCCGCACCGGCACGCACGCACACTCATGCGCGGCCCCAATGTGCGCAATCGCCTCGGCGCGCGCCGTGTCGCTTTCCAGCAGCAGCAGCTTGCTGACTGGCTTGTTCGCGTTCATGTTTCCCTTCTCTGCTTTCGACTGCCTGTTTTCATTGCCGCGCGCGGTGCGCGCTCAAAACAATTCGAGTTCGCCCGCACTGTCGTGCGCCTCGATGGCGGTGCTGCTCGCCACGAAATCGATCGGCGCCTGCGTGCACACGCAAAGCGTCGCGCCGAGCCGAATGTCATGATCGATCGTCAGCGCATAGGACTGCACATAATCCGGCTTCAGTTCACGCAGATACGGCAAGCATCCGCTGCTGAGCGCGTAGGGCGTGGACATGCCGAGGTCTGGGAAGTGCTCGACCAATTGCTGGTTCATCGACCCGCAGCACAGGTTGCCGAACTCCATGAAGCATTCGGTGAGCTCGCGCGTCGCGTCGCCCACGTAGTAGCGCTGCGTGCGTTCGTCATCTTCGAAATGCAGGAGCAGCAGCAGGCGGAACTGCATCGACGAAATCGTCAGTACCACCAGGCGCTCGCCCTGGGGCCCTTCGCCCGCGCGCGGCACGATCTCGCAGCTGTGCTGCGAGTCGGTCACGAGCCGCGTGCGCGCCGCCGCGAAAAATATGCGCTCGATGCTGTCCCTGGCGTGCGGGCCGATCATGCCTGGGCCCCGGCGCGCGTCGCTTCGAGCTGCGCATGAAGCTGTTGCGACGAGGCCTCGACGCTCGCGAGCGTCGCGGAAATCATCTTGCCCCCCGCCTGGATGTCCTGGAACGTCGCGGCCGTGATGAGGTCGTTGCGGTTCAGGCTGTCGCGATAGCTCTTCGAAAGCTCCTGAGAACGCGTGGCGAGCGTGCGCACTTCACCGGCCACGATCGAGAACCCGCGGCCCGCCGCGCCCGCGCGCGCCGCTTCGATGGACGCGTTCAGCGAAACGATCAGCACGTGGCTCACGATCGACGAGAGCTCATGGTTCTTCTTGTGCATGTCGCTGTTCTGCGCCATCAGCGAGATCATCTGTTCGTGCCAGCGCTCGAACGTCGAGGACATGAGCTTGAGCCGCGAAGCCTCGCTCGCGATACGCCCCGCGCGCTGCATGGCTTCGTCGCGAAGCGCGCGTTCGCCTTCGAGCGCCGCTTCGAGCGCGTCCGCCACGGACTTGCGCTGGGCGAGCTCCGCGCGCAGCGATTCGATCTGCGCGGCCAGCGTGCCCTGTTCGCGCGCGGCTTCTTGCTGCTGCGCCGCGTGGCGCGCTTCGGCCTGTGCGAGCGCAACGGCGTGCGCCGCGTCCCGCGCGAGCGCCGCGTCTCGCGCCTGCGTTTGCGTGCGCTTGTGCCACACCGCGGCCGCACCAGCTGCGAGCGCAATCGGCACAATCAGCGCCGCGCCTTCAATCAAATACGGTAAGACCACTGCAACCCCCGCCATGCGCTAGCTTGCCAGCGCTTCCTCTTGCTTTGCCTGCGTTGCATCTGCCGTTTTCACCGCCCACTGCCCGGGCAGACGCACGAGGGTCTGGAAATGCCGGTAGTCGGCGCCCGCACGGTCGTCGGTGAAACGCAGTTCGATTGTGCCGCCCTCGCGTTCGAGGAAATCGCGCACGGCGTCCATGCCCACGCCGCGGCCCGATACCTCGGTCACGTCCGTTGCCGTCGAAAAGCCGGGGCGGAAGATGAACGCCGCGATCGTCTCGTCGCTGGCCGGTTCGTACGCCTGAAGCCAGCCGCGCTCCACGGCGATGCTGCGAATGCGCGCGAGCGCGAGACCGCGGCCGTCGTCGGCGAGCGTGATCTGCATCGCGCCGTCTTGCATGGTCACATCGATGTCGATGTGGCCCGACTCGTCCTTGCCGATCGCGCGGCGTTGCGCCGGCATTTCAATGCCGTGATCGAGCGAGTTGCGCAGCAAATGCATGAACACGTTCTTCACCGTGCCGGCGGCCTCGCTACGCAGGCGATAGCCGTTGTCCTCGATCTGCACTGCCGGCTCGGCCTTGCCGAGCTCCTGCGCAAGCGAGGGCAGCGAGGCAACCACGCCCGCGAGCGCATCGGCTACGCGCTCGGTGCCGATGGCGCGCAGCGTGTTGCGCAGTTCGGCGCGCATCGCACGCAGCGCGGGCAAATCGTCGTCGTCGGGTTGATCGACGATGCGCAGCGTCTGTTCTATCGCTTCGCGCGCGACGGTGAGGCTCGCGGCGCCGTTCTGCGCGCCAGCCGCACGCGCGCCGCGCCCGAGACTGACTTCGTTGATGTTCGCATAGTGCTCGAGCGCCGACTTCACGCGCTCCAGATCGGCGATGAGCGCCTGCTGGTCCCACGAGTGATCGGCGTCTTCGCGGCGCAGCGCGTCGTAGCGCTGCTCGACTTCGTGCACGACGCCCGTGAGATGCTGAAGGCTGTACGTGCGCGCGTTGCCCTTGATCGTGTGCATGTTGCGGAACAGCGCGGCGATCGCGCCCATGTCCGCGCAGTCGTGCTGGCGAATGATGTGCTCGTTCTCGTGGATGAAGCTCGTCGAGCTTTCCACGAAGTGGTGGAACTTCTCTTCGCTGACCGCGAGAATCTCGCCGATCATTTCGAGGCGGCGCTTTTGCTCGCCGGCTTCGGCGGCGAGTTCGCGCAGTTCGGTCACGTCGCGCACGCACAGCATGAGGCGCACGACCACGTCGTTTTCGTCGGTGATCGCCGACCAGCTCAGGTCGAGCACCTTCGCGCGGCCATCGGGCAGCGTGCGCGTGATCTCGTTCACGAGCAGGTGCTGGTTGAACGCGAAGTTCACGTCGTCTTCGCCAAGGCACGCGTGCACGGCCGCGTCGATTTGCGCGAGGGTGTCGGCGTCGAGATCCGAATGCGAGAACACGAGGTCCATGAGCGGACGCCCCGCAATCTCGTTCGTCTCGAAGATTGCCTCCAGATACGCCGAATATTCGTTGTGAATCGTCGCGCCTTCCACCACCGTGAGAATGCCCTGCTGCATGTTCTGCAGCATTGCCTGGATATCGGCGGTCTTGCGCTTGAGCTGCGCGGAGCTCTGCTGGATCTTCTCGATCATGCCGTTGAAGGCGACGATCGAATGGCCGATCTCGTCCATGCGGCCCACGGGCACGCGGCGCGTGAAGTCCTGGTTCGACGCGATCTCGCTCATCATGGCTTGCATGCGCGAGAGCGGCCGCGTGATCTGGCGATAGAGCAGCGCGCCGATCAGCGTGAGCAGCAGCACCGCGCCGCCCGTCACGGCCGCGATGGCGCTCGTCGTGGTGTCGAGCGTCTCGTTGAGCGTGCGGATCGCGTCATCCTTCTGGCGGTTCTTTTCCACGCGCATCGTCGTGACGATGCCTTCGAGTTCGTCGCGGTATTGCGCGACGTTCGCGAAGAGATAGGCCTGGGCAAGTTCGTTCTTGCCGCTCGCCTTCATCTTCGCGGTGTCGTCGATGGCCGAGAAGTAGTTCGCGATACTTTCCTGCGCCTGCGAGACCAGGCCTTCCTGCGCGTGGCTCGCGGCGGCCTTGCGCTGCACGTCGAGCGCGGCGCGCAACGCGGCTTCCTTCTCCTTGAGCTCGTTTTGCGCGAGCGACGCAACCGTGGCGTCGGGTGCATAGACGAGCGTCATGGTGGCGAGCTGCACGTCCTTGACGAGCGACACGAGGTCGGAGGAAGCGAGTGCGCTAGGCACGACGCCCTGGGTGACCTGGCGGACATCGGTGGCGCTGCGGCGGGCCTGGTAGGCCGCGTAACCGCCGATGGCGGACAACGCGACGAACATCAGGACGATGAGTAGCGTGATGCGGTGACGAATGGTCATGTAGGAATCCCCGAGCCTTCGTCACCCGGTCGCGCTATGGCTGCGCGGCTCGGGACACGTCGGCTAATTTATTCGCGGTGGATTATCGGCGCTCAGGTATGACGAAATGATGACCATCCATAAATCGGCGGGAGGCGCTGTGCGTTACACCACACTTGACAGGCATACGCGGTTTTGCGCTGAACGGGGACTTTCCCGCCATACGCTAATATGGAACACCCCGCGCCGCATGATTCCCGAGGTTTCCCATGCCACCAGCCGCAACGCCCGACACGCAACCGTACTTCTGGCGCGATGCAGACCTGCCGTTCATCGAAGTGCGCGCGATCTCGGACGGCCGCAAGGTCCGCTACGGCCGTCACGCACACAGCACGTTCTCGATCGGCGCGGTCACGGGCGGCCGCAGCACCTACCTCAATGGGAGCACGCTCTCGCACGTGAGCGCGGGCGCGGTGGTGGTCATCAATCCGGAAGTCGTGCACGCGTGCAATCCGGCCGCGGACGAGCCCTGGGCCTATCGCATGTTTTATCTCGACACTGCGTGGCTCGCGAAACTGCAGCACGATCTCGGTTTCGGAGCGGAAGAAGGGTTTCGCCCGTTCGCACAAACCTTGACGTGGCGGCCCGACCTGTTCGAAGGCCTCAACGCGCTATACGAACTGCTTGTCGATGCGGATGAGCCGGCGTTGCGCAAGGAATGCGCCGTCGTGACGTATTTCACGAAGCTTCAGCAGTGCCTCAATCCCGCACCGGTCAGCGTGCGCGAACCGAACCAGCGCCTTGCGCGCGCAGCCGAATTCATCGACGGCAACTACACGCGCGCGCTCAAGCTCGAAGAGATCTGCGCAGCCGCCGATCTCTCGCCTTCCTACCTGATCCGTGCGTTTCGCGAGCAGTACGGCATGACGCCGCACGCGTATGTGGTGAACCGGCGCATCGAGTTCAGCCGCGCGCAACTGCGTCGCGGGCACGCCATTGCGGATGTCGCGGCGCAGGCCGGCTTCGCCGATCAGGCGCATTTGCAGCGCGCGTTTCGCCAGTTCGTCGCTGCCACGCCCGGGCAATATCGGGGCTAGCGCGAATACCGCGCACGCAGCGGCTTCAGGCAAACAACAACCAGATCGCACTCCCCGCGAGCAGCGCTGCCATCGTGCGGTTCACGAAACGCACGCGCGCCGGCTCGCGCAAGGCCTGCCGCAGCGAAGCGCCCGCCCAGGCCCAGCACGCAATCGACAGATAACACACGACAAAATAGATCGCGGCGAATTGCCAGACGAGCGCCTTCTCGCCGGAAGCCGCATACAAGCCCATGCCCGCCACCGAGGCGAGCCACGCCTTGGGGTTGAGCCATTGCATCGTCGCGCCGATCACGAGCGACGGGCCGCGCGACGCGCTCGCGGAATCGATGCGGCCATCGTCGGCGGCAAGACGGTATGCGACGTACAGCAGGAAGGCCACGCCCGCCCATTCGATTGCACGCGTGAGGAACGGCCAGCGCGCGAGCAACTCGTGCATGCCGAGGCCGATCAGCAGCAGGAGCAGCGCGAAGCCCACCGTCGCGCCGGTCACGTGGCGCAGGCTCGCGCGCAGCCCAAAGCGTGCGCCCGCGCTCAGCGCAACGATGTTCACGGGTCCAGGGGTGATGGAAGTGGCCAGCGCGAAGGCGGCCATCGACAAGGCAGTGCTCACGGTTTCCTCGCTACGCCCATTGGCGATCAATAGGCGTAGAGCGTAGACGTGCGCCGCGTGTGCGTATTGAAGAAAATTGCCCATGACGACGAGCAGGGTGCCGCGCCGGACTCGCGCTATCATTGCGCCGCACCGACGACTCCCATTCCGGACCAGCAACGTGAAAAAGATCCTCATCATCGGCATCGGCGCGGGCGACCCGAACTACCTGACCGTGCAGGCGATCGACGCGCTCAACGCGGCCGACGTGTTCTTCGTGATGGACAAGGGCCCGGCCAAGGACAAGCTCGTCGCGCTGCGCAAGGAAATCTGCGCGCGCTTCATCAAGCACGACGACTATCGCATCGTGGAAGCGACGAGCCCCGAGCGCCGCCGCGACGAAGGCCTCGATTACAAGGAGGCCGTGGACGAGCTCAACCGCGACAAGCAGCGCGTGTTCGAGCGGCTGATCGAAGAGGAATTGAGCGACGGTCAATGCGGGGCGTTTCTCGTCTGGGGCGATCCGTCGCTCTACGACAGCACGATCCGCATTCTCGATTCGATCCTCGCCGAGGGACGGCTGCCGTTCGACTTCGAAGTGATTCCCGGCATCAGCAGCGTGCAGGCGCTCGCGGCGAAGCATCGTGTGCCGCTCAACTTCATCGGCAAGCCGGTCAGCATCACGACGGGCAGGCGGCTCGCGGAAGACGGCTTTCCGCAGGATGCGCAAAGCGCCGTGGTCATGCTCGACGCACAAAACGCGTATGCGCAACTCGCGGGCGAGGAACTCGATATCTACTGGGGCGCGTATGTGGGTACGCCCGACGAAATCCTGATGTCGGGCCGTCTGGAAGACGTGAAAGACGAGATCGTGCGCGTGCGCGCAGAAGCGCGCGAAGCGAATGGCTGGATCATGGATACCTATCTGCTGCGCAAGCGCGGTGTGAAGGACTGAGAGGCCAGTTCAAAAACTTGACTCCGCCCGGTTGAACCGGTTCCAGCAAACGAGCGAGCAAGTCGGGTAGCGATTGGCCGGCCGCCGAATCCGCTGCGTGCCGCATGAAATTCGACGCAATCAGCTGTCGGTGCTGCCCAATTCGACGCGGATTGCGCAATTTGACCTCTGATAATGGTCCGTACACAACGGAGTTGCCCCGTGCTCCGCACGGGCACGGCAATGAGAGGAGTCCATGCAATTCACGCAAGCCATCGTTCGCCGTCCCGCACCGTCCTGCGGCGCGGGCCTGACCACCGCCGCGCTCGGCACGCCCGATTACGACAAGACGCTCACGCAGTTCCACACATACTGCGCGACGCTGCGCCAGCTCGGCGTCGAGCTGACCGAGCTCCCGCCGCTGGACGGCTTTCCGGATTCGCATTTCGTCGAGGACGTTGCCGTCGTGACGCCTTAATTCGCGGTGATCACGCGCCCCGGCGCACCCGCACGGCGCGGCGAAACCGGGCATATCGAACCGGCGCTCGCCGCTCATCGCGAGCTGCTGCCGATGCGCGACGGGCGCCTCGACGGCGGCGACGTCATGCTGGTCGGCAAGCGCTTCTACATCGGCCTGTCCGGCCGCACCGACGCCGACGGCGTTGCGGCGTTCGAGTCGCTCGTGTCGCGCTACGGCTATACCGTCGTCGCGGTGCCGGTGGGCGCGGGGCTGCATTTGAAGTCGGTCGTCAACGCACTCGGCGACGACCTGCTGCTCGTCAGCGAGGCGCTGGCCGCGCATCCGGCGTTCGCCGGGTATCGCCGGATTGCGATCCCGGCTGCCGACGAATACGCGGGCAACACGCTGCGCGTGAATGGCGCGCTGATCACGCCGGCCGGCTATCCGCGCGTGCAAGACGCGATCGCCACGCTCGGCCTGCCGCTGCACGTGATCGATACGAGCGAGTTCCGCAAGATGGACGGCGGCCTGACCTGCCTGTCGCTGCGGTTCTAGCCGGCTGGCGCGCGGCTACCTTCGGCCGGATAATGTTGGCCCCGCGCGGCAAAGGAGACGTTCCGCGCCCGAGCCATGACCCGACCGGAGCGAACGCGAATGACCGACAAGAAAATGCAGCTCGACAAGATCGATCTCCGGATCCTCGACATCCTGCGCAACGACGGCCGCATCTCGTACCGCAAGCTCTCGGAACTCGTGAACCTCACGCCGCGCCCCTGCCAGGCGCGCGTGGAACGGCTCGAGGCGCTGGGGATCATCGAAGGCTACCGCGCGGTGATCAAGGCGCCGCGCGCGACCAAGCCGATCATCGTGATCGCGCAGATCGTGCTGGCCGATCACGGGCGTTCTCAAGCGCCGTTCGAAGAGGAGATGCGCGCGAACCCGGCCGTGCTCGATTGCTGGCTCGTCAGCGGCACGTTCGATTTTCTCGTGCGGCTCACCTGCGAGGATCTCGACGAATACCGGCGAATCGCGAACGTCTGGCTGGAAAGCCCGCGCTTCAGGATCGAGAAAATCGTGACCACAGCCGAGCTGCAGGCGATCAAGCGCGGCGTCGACTGACGCGCAGGCGCGGGCTCGATACGGCGGCAGCGGGCGCGCGGCCGGACGGGCTGCACCGGTTTCGGCTCGAAAACCCGGCTCCAGCAATCGGCCAATAAATTCGTATGCCGAATCAAATTGACAGATCCCAATTCATTCCGGGTGAACACAATGGATGTCTTGCAAGCGGCAGAGGAAACGGCTGAGCCGTCCGGACCGGCGCTCAAGCGCCGGCTGCAGAGCCGCCACATCGCCATGATCGCGATCGGCGGTTCGATCGGCACGGGGCTGTTCGTCGCGTCGGGCGCGTCGGTCGCGCAGGCGGGGCCGGGAGGCGCGATCGCCGCGTATATCGCGATCGGGTTGATGGTCTATTTCGTCGTCACGGGCCTGGGCGAGATGGCCGCGCTGATGCCGGTGTCGGGATCGTTCGCGATCTACGGCGAGAAGTACGTCGACGAAGGCTTCGGCGTCGCGCTCGGCTGGACCTACTGGTATAGCTGGGCCGTCACGATCGCGATCGAACTGGTCGCCGGGCAGATCGTGATGCGGTACTGGTTTCCGGACGTGCCGGGCATCTTGTGGGGCGCAGGCTTCCTCGTGCTGATCTTCCTGCTGAACACGCTGTCCGTGCGCGGCTTTGGCGAATCCGAGTACTGGTTCTCGCTGATCAAGGTCGTCACGGTCATTGCGTTCATCGCGGCCGGGCTGCTGATCGCGGCGGGCGTGCTGGGGAACGGGCACACGGTCGGCTGGCGCAATTTCACGACGGGCGACGCGCCATTCGTCGGCGGCGTACACGCGATGATGAGCGTCGCGCTGATCGCGGGATTCTCGTTTCTCGGCACCGAGCTGGTCGGGATCACAGCCGGCGAATCGGAAAATCCGCGCAAGACGATCCCGCGCGCAGTGAAGCAGATCTTCTGGCGGATCACGTTGTTCTACGTGCTCGCGATCTTCGTGATCGGCCTGCTGGTTCCGTACACGGACCCGAATCTGCTCAAGAGCGACGTGACCGACATCGGCGTGAGTCCGTTCACGTTGGTATTCAGCCACGCAGGCTTCCGGCTTGCCGCCAGCGCGATGAATCTCGTGATCCTCACCGCCGTGTTGTCGGCCGGCAATTCCGGCACCTACGCGGCCACGCGGATGCTGTACAACCTCGCGTCGGAAGGGCGCGCGCCCGCGCTGTTCGCGAGGCTGTCGCCGGGCGGGGTGCCGCGCAACGCGCTGTACGCGACGATGGCCGTGGGCGGGTTGTGCTTTCTCACCTCGCTGACCAACAACCAGAGCATCTATCTGTGGCTCCTGAATACGGTCGGCATCACGGGCTTTATAGCGTGGCTCGGCATCGCGGCCTGCCATTACCGGTTCCGCAAGGGTTTCCTGAGGCAGGGCTACCGGCTCGACCAGCTGCCGTACCGCGCGAAGTGGTTCCCGTTCGGGCCGCTCTTTGCGATTGCGATCTGCATCGCGATCTCGCTTGGGCAGGATTACCAGGCATTCTTTGCGTCCCGCATCGACTGGATGGAAGTGCTGTCGATCTACGTCTGGATTCCGCTGTTTGTCGCGATCTGGTGGGCGTATCGCCGCGCGCGCAAGAGCCGCCTCGTGCGCTACGAGGAGATGGAGATCGGACCGTGGCTGACGCGCTCAGTCGAGGCGGTCGATGCGGCGGCGACGCAGCACGGGCAGCCGCGCTGATCGTCGCAGCGTCGCGAGACGAGCCAGCCCGAGTCGACCGCAGGCGCTTACGCGAGCCCCGCCCACACCGCCACGACGATCGAGCCGAACAGCAGCACGGCGCCCACCGTCTTGCGCTTGTTGAATTCCGTCCATAGCAGCACGCCGGTGAGCGAAAGTAGAACGAGCGCGCCCGCAAAGCTGTCGATGAACAGCACCCAGCCGATACTCATGCCCGTGCCCTTGTGCAGATTCGCGATCGTCGAGACGAGCGAGTTGTCGGTGCGCTTGAGCGTGAGCGTGTCGTTGCCCGCCCAGTACTCGACCATCACGCTCTCGCCCGGCGAGGTGAACGTCATCTGCCAATGCTCGGGCTGCACGACTTCACGATCGCCCCACGCCACCTTGCGCTCGGGCTCCTTTTGCACACGGCCCATGCGCGCAGGCAGTTTCAGATCCGGTTGCGCGCGCAACCATTCGATCATCTCGCGCGGCGTTTGCGGCGCGGGATCGGGCACCGCGAGCTGCATCGTCGAGACCTGGGGCGCGCCCGGTGAAATGCGCAGCGGCTCGGCGCGATGGTTGAGTACGAAACCGGTCGCGCCGAACAGCAGGCCAAGCGCCGCTCCCCAAAGCCCCACCCAGCCGTGCACCTTACGCAGCCACTTGGTGAAGGTCGCGCGCCGCGAGCGCCTCGCGCGATCGTCGCGTTGCCCGGCGTCCAGACGCGTGCGCGGCGCTGCCGGCGCGTCAATCTCGGCCGTATCGGGAAAGCTCATGTATGACTCCAGGGTCGTGAAAGTTTGCGATAGCAGCCTGCCAGGCCGCGCCTGAGCGCCGGCGGCCCGCGTCGAGACGCTCGATGGCGAAGTCCATGTCGAAGCCCAGCGCGCGCTTCGTACCTTCGATCACGCGTTCGGCGCCGTCATGTTCGACCGGCGAGAAAGAAAGAGCGTGCGGGACACATCGTCGCGCAGCCTCTCACGGAAATGAGAATCGATATCATTTCACATGTTGAAGCCGGTTTCAACCGGATTGGGTGCTTCGGCCACGGCAACGGTCACCGAAAGAACGGTGCGGCAAGGTCGAGCAGATGGCGAATGCGGGCCACTACTGCGCCCGCGCACATTCGCGCAATTGCTGCGCGAGCGCGGCGATCGCCTCGACGAGCGTCACCGTGCTGCGCCGAAGAATGCCGATCGGTTCCACGCCCTGCGGAGCCGGCAGGTCGATTTGCACGAGTAGTCCTGCATCGATATCGCTTTGTGCGACACGCTGCGGCACGATCCACACGGCGTCCGAACCCGCGACGATCAAGCGCGCCACAGACGGTGGTTGGGACTTCGAACCTTCCCGCGGCCATGCGTGGGGAATCGCTTGAAAATTTTCTCAAGACGCGCAATACGCGCGTGCTGTATTCGGTCGCGGGAGATGTGGCGGCCACCGAAGAATGGCAGGAAGCCGAAGCGAAGTGAGCGAATGCGGAGCGGCGGCGCGTCCTGGCACGCGCCACGAGTTCTCCACAAATTTTGTTGGCAGCCCTGTGCGTAACCCTTGGAAGACCGCATCAAGTCCTTGATGCGGTTCGGTTAACCCGCAGCGTTCCCAATCGCGGCAATGCCGCTCCAGACCACGCGCAGCGCACCGTGGTTTTCCACAGTTTTTGGGCACAGCCCTGTGCACAAGTTCTGGACATCGCGCCTAAGCCCATGATTGCAAACGTCAATGCTCCACGCAGCAGAGAAGTTGCACGTTTTGGAGGCAGTGGACTTGTCCACAGTTAATGGGCACAAGTCTGTGAATATGCACCCCAATATCTGCGCCAATCCATTGATAGCACAACAGATTCTTCCGCTGCCCGTGCATTGCCTCGTCAGCACAAGACCCTAAAGTTCGTAAGGAATATGCCGTTATGGCTTGCAGTGTTGTTGGGTCTCAAGCGGCCCCATCGAGGGAATCACATGCGCAACAATCAACCCGTCACGCAACAGGAATTCGACTATCCCACTTCGCAGATGCTGGTCTCGGCCACCGATCTCAAAGGCCGCATTCAGTACTGCAATCCTGCGTTCGTCGCGGTATCCGGCTTTACGAAAGAAGAACTGATCGGCAAGGCGCATAACATCATTCGTCATCCCGACATGCCGGCCGAAGCGTTCGCCGACCTCTGGGAGACCGTCCGCGAAGGTCGCCCCTGGACCGCGATCGTCAAGAACCGCCGCAAGACTGGCGACCACTACTGGGTGCGCGCGAACGTGACGCCCGTCTCCGAGCAGGGGACCGTGGTCGGCTATCTGAGCGTGCGCGTGAAGCCCAGCCGCGAGGAAATCCGCCAGGCCGAGGCCTTCTATGCGCAAATGCGCGAGGGCCGCCTGCAAGGCGTGCGGCTGCGTCACGGCGTCGTGATCCGCACGGGCATGGTCGGCGCGCTGCAGTCGCTGCTGCGCGTGCCCATCGCTACGCGCATTGCCTTCGGCTATGGCGCCGTGTCCGCCGTGTTCGCCGCGGCCGGTTTCGCCGCCTGGCAAGGTCTGCCGCCGCTGCCGTTCTGGGGCGCGTTCGGCGCGGCCTGCGTTTGCGCGCTCGGCGCCTGGCGCCTCACCACGCGGCACCTCGGCGCGCCGCTCGAGCAGATGACGGCGGCCTCCACGCGCATGGCCGCCGGCGACCTCACCGCCACGCTCGCGGTCGCCGCGAACGACGATCTCGGCGACGTGCTCCAGGCGCTCAACCAGTTGCAGGCCAATCTGACTGCGATCGTGCTCGACGTTCGTTCGCAGATCGACGGTATGCTCGACTCGGCCCACGAAATTTCCAGCGGCAATCTCGATCTCTCGCGGCGCACCGAAATGCAGGCCGCGTCGCTCGAAGAAACCGCTGCCACGATGGATCAGCTGACGACGACCGTGCAGGCCAACGCCGAGGCCAGCGCCCGCGCGCTCGACCTCGCGCGCGACGCCCAGTCGGCGGCAGCCGAAGGCGGTTCGATCGCGGCGCAGATGGAGCGCACGATGTCCGGCATCACCGAAGCGTCGCGCCGCATCAGCGACATCACCGGCGTGATCGACGGTATTGCGTTCCAGACCAACATCCTCGCGCTCAACGCCGCCGTCGAAGCCGCACGCGCCGGCGAAGCGGGCCGCTCGTTCGCCGTGGTGGCGGGCGAGGTGCGCATGCTCGCGCAGCGTTGCGCGGCATCGGCCAAGGAGATCAAGCAGCTCGTGGACGCGAGCGTCAACGAGATCGCCGAAGGCACGCGGCTCGTCGGCAACACGACGGCGCAGATGCGCTCGATCGACGAAGCCGTGAGCCGCGTCTCGTCGATCATCGTCGAGGTCGCGAACGCGAGCGGCGAACAGGCCGAAGGCATCCGCCAGGTCAACCAGGCCGTGGCGCATCTGGACAGCGCCACGCAGCAGAACGCCGCGCTCGTCGAGCAGGCCGCCGCCACCGCGCAGCGGCTCGCCGAACAGGCGGATGTCCTCGATGAAGCCGTGCGGCTCTTCACCGTGGCGGGCGCCCAGGCCTCGACGCGCTCGAAGCCCGCCAGCAACGCGGCGCGTCGCCAGCCCGCCAGGAAGGCTGCAATGGCCGAGGCGGCCGAGGAAATCGCGGCGTGATCGCGAGGCGTGATCGCCGCGCCGCGTGACCAGGCGAACCGCGTCCGCCGATTGGTCTGAGAGATCGGCGTTAGTCCCATCTCGACAGTGCGGCGGGCGGCCGGCACCATCGAAACCGTCAGCAAGCCGTACCGCGGATTGCTGATCCGAGTAACAACGGCGTTTCAACGGCTCGCCCGGCCTGCCCGGGTGAGCCGTTTTTTCTGGCGCGCCCGCCCGCGCGCCTGGCATTGCTTTGCTTCGCAACCATGACAGCCCAGCAACGCGCAACGCATTTCGCATCGCCCGTTGCGGGGCGCGCAAAATCGGTTGTGGCGGCGGCGAGTCGCGTTAAACTGGCTGGCCAGGGTCGCGGCTCGACGCGCTCGCAGTGTGCGTCAGCACTCGTTCGACAAAGCACGCCGCGCAGCCGACCCCGTACAATGGCTCGACCACCCAACGCACGAGGACAACATCAATGCGCACGACCGGGTCTTCCGGAACCATGACCCTGCTCACCGAGCATGACGACGCGACCGGACGCGAACTGCGTTCTCTGCGCCTCGAATCGGCGGCCGACGGCAAAAGCCTCTTGCTGATCGAAGTCGACGAGCGCAAGCCGGGCATTCATCGCGAAGTGCGTTACGAGATCACACCGGCCGAGCTGATCGCGGCAATTCGCGCGCAAGGCGCGGAGCTACCCGGGGAATCGCACACGCGCTAACCGCAGGGAAAGAAGCGGTGCGAAAGATCGCGCGCCTGACGGCGTGCCGCTGTTTGCGCCGCTTTCTGCCGCCCGTCTTTCGGCCGGTTTCAATCCGGCGCTTTTTCGCATACTTGCCACGCAAGGCAGGTAAGCTCGCGCACGCACAAGCACGACCGGACGTGATGCGCCGGTCCTTAGCGGACGCACGCTTCGCGAGCCGTGCATGCGCGCGTGGGGCCTCGCTTGCACGCCTGCGAAATGCGTCCATAATCTTTACGTTACCCTCCTATCTTTCCCGTTTCTCCGCTCAAGGCGCAACGGAAGTAAGCCGATGCTACATGACCTCATCGCGCAATACGGGCCTGCGCTGGTATTCCTCAATGTGCTCGCCGGATCGCTCGGGCTGCCCGTGCCCGCGATGCCCGCGCTCGTGTTGTTCGGCGCGATGGCGGCCATGCACCCCGGATCGATCGGCCAGCAGGTGGTGCCGGTGCTCGGACTTTCCGTGTTCGCCATGCTCATCGGCGACAGCGTGTGGTTCCTGGCGGGTCGCCTCTATGGCGGCAACACGCTCAAGACGCTCTGCAAGCTCTCGCTTTCGCGCGATACCTGCGTGAAGAAGACGGAGCGCTTTTTCGGCCGCTGGGGTGTGCGGGTGCTTGCCGTGGCGAAGTTCGTGCCGGGGCTATCGCTCGTTTCCGTGCCGTTGGCGGGGGCGATGGGCGTGCCCTACCGGCAGTTCGTCGGCTTCGATGGCATTGGCGCTGCGCTATGGTCAGGCGCCGGGCTGCTCATCGGCGTGATGTTCGCGCCGCAGATCGACATGATGCTCGCCGGCGCAAGCCGCCTCGGGCGCATGGCCGCGGTCGTGGTGGTCCTGCTCCTGCTGCTTTACGCGGCCTACCGCTGGCAGCGTCGCCGCCAGCTCATCAAGAAGCTCGCGAACGCCCGCATCACGGTGGACGACCTGTACCGCGCGATGGGCTGCACGCCGCCGCCCGTGGTATTCGACATCCGCTCCGAAGAAAAGCGCAAGCTCGATCCGTACATCATTCCGGGCGCGCTCTTCGCCGACGAGCGCAAGCTCGATGAGATTCTCTCGAAGTATCCGCGCGATCAGAAGCTCGTGATCTACTGCTCGTGCCCCAATGAAATTTCCGCGGCCTGGATGGCGAAGAAGCTCTTCGAGGCCGGCTTTACCGACGTGGTGCCGCTCCTCGGCGGTCTCGACGCGTGGCGCGATGCAGGGCGCGCGCTCGAGTCGCTGCAGAGGGCGGAGCACGCCGAGGTCCCGGTCAACATCACCCCGAAAGCTGTCTGATCCGGGCGGCCCGCTCCCGAGCCGCCCGCACGAGGAGAACCGCCAGATGGGCACGATCACCGAAGCCGAAGCACCCGATTCCACGGTGCCTCCTTCACCGAGCCGCCACTCCGACACTCAACCGCAACCGGCCGAAGCGCCGTTCTCGACACTGTCGTCGCGGCGCCACCAGATGTTCCCCGAGCTCACCGACGACGAAATCGCGCGCCTCGCGCGCTTCGGCGAGCGGCGCCACTGGGCGGCGGGCGAACTGCTCTTTCGCACGGGCGAAACCGGCCCCGGCATGTTCGTGCTGCTCTCCGGTTCCGCCCGGGTGTTCCAGCGCGATGGGCTGGGCCGCGAGCGGCTCATCGTCGAGCACGGGCGCGGGCATTTCCTTGCCGAAGTGGGCCAGCTCTCGGGTGGCCCGGCGCTCGTGGACGGCATGGCGCTCGAACCCACCGATGCGATCCTGATACCGCCGGATCAACTGCGCGCGGCCATCGTCGCCGAAGCCGAACTCGGCGAGCGCATCGTGCGCGCGCTGATCCTGCGCCGCGTCTCGCTCATCGAAAAAGGCGCGGGCGGGCCGATTCTCGTGGGCAAGCACGACGATCCCGCGCTCGTTTCGCTGCAGGGTTTCCTCACGCGCAACGGCCATCCGTATTCCGTGCTCGACGAGCGCGACGAAAGCATGCTGGGCTTGATCGAGCGTTTCGCCGCGCGCTGCGAGGATCTGCCGCTCGTGATTTGCCCCGACGGCTCGGTGCTGCGCCATCCCACTGCGCCCGAACTGGCCACGTGCCTCGGCATCCTGCCCGAACTGAACGGCGAGCGTGTCTACGACGTGGCCGTGGTGGGCGCGGGCCCCGCGGGCCTGGCAACGGCGGTGTATGCGGCGTCCGAAGGGCTCTCGGTGATCGTGCTCGATTCCCGCGCGCCGGGCGGCCAGGCGGGTGCAAGCTCGCGCATCGAGAACTATCTTGGGTTTCCCACCGGCATCTCGGGCCAGGCGCTCGCGGGCCGCGCGTTCGTCCAGGCGCAAAAGTTCGGCGCGCACGTCGCGATTCCGGTGACGGTGCGCGCGCTGCATTGTGATGAAGTCCCGCGCCGCCTAACGACCTGCAGCGGCGACGTCCGTGCGCATACCGTGGTGATCGCGAGCGGCGCGGTGTATCGCAAGCCCGCCATCGAGGGGATCGACCGCTATACGGGCCGCGGTATCTATTACTGGGCCTCGCCGGTGGAGGCGAAACTTTGCAAGCACGAGAACGTCGTGCTCGTCGGTGGCGGCAACTCGGCGGGGCAGGCCATCGTGTATCTCTCCACGCATGCGCGCCAGATCGACGTGCTGATCCGCAAGGCCGGCTTCGAATCGACGATGTCGCGCTACCTGATCGACCGCATTGCCTCGCTCCCGAACGTGCACGTGCACGGGCATAGCGAGATTGGCGCCCTTGGCGAAGACGCAAGCGGACTCGCTGGCGTGCGCCTCAAGATGCCTTGCCCCGAAGGCATCGACCATTTCGATGCGCGCCATCTGTTCCTGTTCACGGGCGCGGACCCGAACACGGGATGGCTGCGCGCATGCGGCGTCGCCCTCGACCCGCACGGGTTCGTGCTGACCGGCGATAACGAATCGTGCAGCCTGGCGACTTCGGTGGAAGGCGTCTACGCCATCGGCGACGCGCGCGCGGGCTCGACCAAGCGCGTGGCCGCGGCGGTCGGCGAAGGCGCGGCCGTGGTCGCGCAAATCCATCAGCGGCTCGCCGCGCTAAGGCCGGTGACGGTGGTCGCGGGCGTTCATGCGTGAGCGCGCGGCGGACATTGCCGCCACGCCCACCGCAGGCAGTGCCGCCACTTCCGGCCACACGCCGACGCTGCCTCTAGCGGCGGCGCGCACGCTGCATCTCGCGGCGCAGGGGCTGCTTGCGCCGCCGCGCCAAAAGGCCACGAAAGACGACTTGCTCGACGCGATCCGGCGCATGGCGCAATTGCAGATCGACACCATCCACGTGGTCGCGCGCAGTCCCTACTTCGTGCTGTTCAGCCGCGTCGGCGCCTTCGAGCCCGCGTGGCTCGACGCACACCTCGCCGAAGGGCGGCTCTTCGAATACTGGTCGCATGAGGCGTGCTTTCTGCCGATCGAAGACTATGGGCTGCTGCGCCACCGCATGCTCGACCCCTCCGGCATGGGCTGGAAATACGCAGCCGGGTGGCACGCCCAACACCGCGACGAGATCGACGCGCTGCTTGCGCGCATCCGCTCCGAGGGCGCCGTGCGCTCGGCCGATTTCGCGCGCGCCGAGGGAAAAAAGGGCAGCGGCTGGTGGGACTGGAAGCCGGAGAAACGGCATCTGGAAGTGCTGTTCGCGACCGGCGCGCTCATGGTGGCGGAGCGGCGCAATTTCCAGCGCGTCTACGACGTGACCGAGCGCGTGCTGCCGCACTGGAACGACGCACGCGATCTGCCGCCGCGCGCCGTGGCGGAGCGCGAGCTCCTCTTGCGCTCCTGCCGCGCGCTCGGCGTGATCCGCGCGGACTGGGCCGCCGATTATTTCCGCTTGCCGCGCCGCCCGTATGCCGATGCACTGCACGCGCTCGCCGACGCGGGCGAGCTGCTGCCCGTGCGCGTGGAAGGCTGGAAACACGACGCGTTCGTGCACCGCGACTACGCCGCGCTCATCGACGATGCGGCGAGCGGTACGCTCGCCTCCACCGTCACGACCCTCCTCTCGCCGTTCGATCCGGTGGTATGGGACCGCAAGCGGGCACTCGCGCTATTCGACTTCGACTATGCGATCGAATGCTACCTTCCCGCTGCCAAACGCAAGTACGGTTATTTCGTACTCCCGATTTTGCATCGCGGGCGGCTGATCGGGCGCGTCGATGCGAAGGCGCATCGCGCGCAAGCGGTGTTCGAGGTGAAGTCGCTGTATCTGGAGCCCGGCGTGCGTACAAGCGGACGCCTGGTAGCCGACGTGCGCCGCGCGCTGCAGCGTTGTGCGGACTGGCACGGCACGCCGGAGCTGCGCATCGGCGCGGCGCCGGACGGCCTCGCGGCCGCCCTGCTGGCATCGTGATGCGTGCTGCTGCGCTGAAGGGAAAGGCGCATCCGCACGCATTGACGGAGGCTAGTGCTCCAGTTTCGCGCGCAACTCGCGCGCCGCTTCCAGCAACCCTTCATAGCCCGAACGCGCGTGCTGCGGCAGATCGGGATCGCCCACGAGCGCGCCCAGCGTTTCAACGAGGCTGAAGACGAGGCCCTTGGCCGCGCCCGCCGCGATGTTGCCGGACTTCACGCCTTCGTCGACGTGAGTAAGGGCCGCGTTCAGATTGTCCAGATCCGGTCGCGGCGTAGCGCCGCCCGGGTTTTGAGCGTCCTGCTTTTGCGTGTCTTCGCTCGTCATGATGAACTCGATCTCCCTTGGTGAGCTGTCTTTCAATGAATCCCGCACTTTTTATTTATATACCGATCCCGCACGGTCGTCCATTCGACGCCGACGGCGCTGCGGGTGGCGAGCCGGGATCGCGGAGTGCGCTCCCGAATCTTCTCACCTTTGCCGACGGCTCGCCGATGCCGCAGGCGCGGCGGCTTGCCGCCCCCTGATCCGACCACAACGAAAAATGCCTTGAAATCAGGGCTGAAGGTGTTTTGGACTTTGGATCTGCTGCCGCAGCGTGCCGCTGAACGAGAGCACCGGGGGTACGCTTCGGCCGCTCCCGAAAACACTCACCTTTGCGCGCCGAGGGGTCGGCTCGAGCCACTTCGAGTGCGCTTACCGATTGATTTCTGCTCACCGGACGGATCGTCGATTTGTGTGTTTACCCCTTGTTTTCAAGGCATTTTCTCGCGCAGCGGCGTGGCCCGCGCGCATGCACGCGTCGATCGACGGTGCGTCGCCGCCCGCAAGCACGATCACTCCCGAAAAGCCTCACCTTTGGCTCGAACGCGCCTTGACGCCCGCCTTGACGCCATTGCCGCGCCTCTCCAGACTGGGGTCTCCTCACGTCCACCGTCCCGAGTGCCATGAGCCACGTCACGCCGTTCATCGCCGATCGTTTTCATCACGCCGCCCAGCACTATCTGATCGGGCGCCCCGCGTATTCGCCCGCCTTGATTCGTCGCGTCGCGCAGCACGCGGGTCTCGATGGTTCACAACGTCTGCTCGATCTCGGCTGCGGCCCCGGCCAGCTTTCGCTCGCGTTCGCCAGTTGGGTGGGGCAGGCCGTCGCCGTCGATCCCGAACCGGCCATGCTCGAAATCGCCGCGCAACTCGGCGCGGGCATTGCGCCGAACATCGAATATCGCCGGGGCAGTTCGTACGATCTCGGCCCCGAAATGGGCGCATTCCATCTCGCCGTGATCGGCCGTGCGTTTCACTGGATGGACCGCGGCGACACGCTCGCGCGCCTCGACACGATGCTCGCACCGCGTGGCGCACTCGCGCTTTTCAATACCGCGCACCTCGACGATCCGCTGCGCCCCTGGGCGCGCGAATATCGCGACCTGCTCGACCGTTACGCCAATACGGACCCCGCTCGCGCACACCGCAAATCGCCGGACTGGGAAAGCGATCTCGACGTGCTCGCGCGCTCCCCGTTTGCGGCGGTCGAACGTGTCTCGGTCGTGGAGTACCGGCGCGTGAGCGCCGCTCAGCTGCGAGCGCGACCCCTTTCGATGTCGAGCCTCTCGCGCGAGCGCCTCGGCGAACGGCTCGACGCGCTGCTCGCCGACATCGACGCCCTCGTGGCCGCGCATGCCGGCTCCGACGACAGCCTCGTGGAGCGTATCGAATCGACGGCGACGATCGCCATGCGCGCATGTGCCTGAATCCAAGCGTGAGTCTTCGCGTGAGTCCTTGCCTGAACGATGCCGCGCGATGCGGTATCGTAGATGCCATGTGATCAGCGATCAGGGAAGCACGATGAGCTACGCAACGAACGCGCCCGCGCGCAAGGAAATCGACTCGCTCAGCGGGCCCGCCGTCCTCGAATTCGGCACCGACTGGTGCGGCTATTGCCAGGGCGCGCAGCCGCTGATCGGCGCGGCTTTCGAGCGCAACCCCCAGGTGCGCCGCCTCAAGGTGGAAGACGGGCCGGGCCGCGCGCTGGGCCGCTCGTTTCGCGTGAAGCTCTGGCCCACGCTCATCTTCCTGCGCGACGGGGCCGAGGTGGCGCGCGTGGTGCGTCCGCAGCACGCCGCGGAACTCGACGAGGCGTTTGCTTCGCTCGGTTGATGGCTCGTATGCGGTTCGAACCCTCTGCGCGGACCGCTCCCGAAAACTCTCACCTTTGAGCGCTGGCGCGTCTCGTTGTTACGCGCCGATGCGCCGCGCCGCCCTCACTCCTCCAGCCCGGCAAGCAGATCGTCGATCGCGCGGTACACACGCTCGACCACCTCCGGCCCGACCTGCGCTTCGAGCGCCTCATAGCGCGCCTCGAGATCCTTCGAAATCGCCGTCACGAGCCGATGGCTCTTCTTCGTGAGCGAGACGAGTACGCGCCGCTGGTCGTCGGCGAAACGCTCCTTCGTGACGAGGCCGAGCGCCTCCATGCGCGCGAGCACGCCCGCCATGCTCGGGCTGGAAATCGTGCACAGATCCGAAATATGCCTTGGCTCGAGCGGGCCGCTTTCGTTGAGCGCGCGGATCACGCGCCACTGCTGTTCGGTCAGGCCGTGCGACGTGATGAGCGGGCGAAAGCGTTCCATCATCTTTTCGCGCGCGCGCAGCAGCAACATGGGCAGGTTGCGGTGGGCAACGCGAGTGGTCGGACGCGAAGTATCGGACATGGCGGTTTCGGCTAGGCGAGGATCCGGTCGCCCCTGGTTCGGCCATCAACTTTGGGAAAAGATCTGACAAAGCCGTGCCCCAGGGGAAACCCGCGAAATTCTCATCGATGATTGACGACCGATGATAGCAAGCGCACTATCGCTAACATATTAGTGTTTCCGGTAGGTGGGTCCAAGCCATGTTTTCCGTTGCCGATCATCTGCTGCACGTCGAAGGCGAGGCCTTGCCGCGCGACGTGAGCGCCGACGCGGTACGATCCGTGCTCGCCACGGGCGCGGCATGCCGTGCGCCGGTGAGCGGCGCCGTCTACGGCACGCTGCTCAACGACCGCAATGCGCTCGAAGCGCTGGGCGACGCCGTGAACGCGCCCCCTTACAAGGCGCCGCCGCGTGCGCCGATCCTCTACCTCAAGCCGCGCAATACGCTCGCGGGCCATCGCGCTCGCGTCACCGTGCCGGGCAGCGAGGGCGTGGAGGTAGGTGCGTCGCTCGGCATCGTGATCGGCCGCACGGCCGCGCGCGTAGCGGCGCACGATGCGTTCGCTTACATCGCGGGCTATACGCTCGTCGCCGATATCAGCGTGCCGCACGCCAGCGTCTATCGTCCTTCGGTGCGCTTTCGCGCCCGCGACAATTTCTGCGTGATCGGTCCGGCCGTGGTCGCGCGCCGTCATGTGGCCGATCCCGATCGGCTCGCCATCGCCGTCAACGTGGAAGGCCGGGCCGGGTTCGGCGCCACGACGGCAAGCTGCGTGCGCGGCGTCGCCCAGCTGCTTGCCGACGTTACGGACTTCATGACGCTCGCCCCCGGCGACGTCATCACGCTCGGCGTGCCGCACGGTGCGCCCGTCGTGCAGGCCGGCGAACGCGCAAGGCTTGCGATCGGCGACTGGGCGTCACTCGAGATCGAATTCGTTGCGCCATGCGCGGCGCCGGGAGCACGAGCATGATGCGCGGACGCGTTGCCTATGCGGGCGCGATACACGATGCGACGCCCGAAGGAAGCCGCGTGCGGCTCGCCGACGGCCGCGTGCGCGAAGAGCACGAGGTCGTGTGGCTCGCGCCGTTCGAGCCCGGCACGATCTTCGCGCTCGGCCTCAATTACGCCGAGCACGCAAAGGAACTGCAGTTCTCGAAGCAGGAAGAGCCGCTCGTGTTCCTCAAGGGGCCGGGCAGCGTGATCGGCCATCGCGGCACCACGCGCCGCCCGGACGGCGTCACGTTCATGCATTACGAGTGCGAGCTTGCCGTCGTGATCGGCCGCACCGCGCAGAACGTGCAGCGCGAGCACGCCATGCAGTACGTGGCGGGGTACACGATCGCTAACGACTACGCCATCCGCGACTATCTCGAGAATTACTACCGCCCGAACCTGCGCGTGAAGAACCGCGACGGCGGTACCGTGCTTGGCCCCTGGTTCGTCGAAGCCGCCGACATTGCGGACGTCAACGCGCTCGGCCTGCGCACGTACGTGAACGGCGAACTCAGGCAGAACGGCAACACGCGCGATTTCGTCACCGGCATCGCCGAACTCATCGAATATTTGAGCGGCTTCATGACGCTCGCCCCCGGCGACGTCATCCTGACCGGCACACCGGAAGGCGTCGTCAACGTGAACGCGGGCGACGAAGTGGTGTGCGAGATCGACGGCCTGGGCCGCCTCGTCAACACGATTGCGAGCGACACCGACTACGGACGCTGAGGCGCCAACGCATCGAACTGGATCGGATCGAATCAAGGGTAAGTTAGCTATGCGAATTGAACATCTCATCAACGGCCGCACGCATGCCGGGCGTGACTACTTCGAAACCGTGAACCCGGCCAACCAGGACGTGCTCGCGGAAGTGGCGCGCGGTGGCGCCGGGGAAGTCGATCTCGCTGTGCGAGCCGCAAAAGAGGCCTTTCCCGCCTGGGCCGCGAAGCCTGCCACCGAACGTGCGAAGGTCATCCGCAAGCTCGGCGAACTGATTGCGAAGAGCGTGCCCGAAATCGCGCAGACGGAAACGAAAGACACAGGGCAGACGATTTCGCAAACGGGCAAGCAGCTCGTGCCGCGCGCCGCCGACAACTTCAGCTACTTCGCCGAAGTCTGCACGGCCGTGGACGGCCATACCTACCCCACGCCGACGCACCTGAACTACACGCTGTTTCATCCGGTGGGCGTGTGCGCGCTCATCTCGCCGTGGAACGTGCCGTTCATGACCGCCACATGGAAGGTCGCGCCCTGTCTCGCGTTCGGCAACACCGCCGTGTTGAAGATGAGCGAGCTTTCGCCGCTCACGGCCTCGATGCTCGGCCAGCTCGCGCTCGATGCGGGCATTCCGGCCGGCGTGCTCAATGTCGTGCACGGCTACGGCAAGGAAGCGGGCGAGCCGCTCGTCGCTCATCCCGATGTGCGCGCGGTCTCGTTCACGGGGTCGACCGCCACGGGCAATCGCATCGTGCAGGCGGCGGGCCTCAAGAAGTTCTCGATGGAGCTTGGCGGCAAGTCGCCGTTCGTCATTTTCGACGACGCCGATTTCGAGCGCGCGCTCGACGCCGCCGTGTTCATGATCTTCTCGAACAACGGCGAGCGCTGCACGGCCGGCTCGCGCATATTGGTGCAGCGCTCGATCTATGCGAAGTTCGCCGAGCGCTTCGTCGAGCGCGCAAAGCGCATCAGCGTGGGTGATCCGCTCGACGAGAAGACCATCGTCGGCCCGATGATCAGCCAGGGTCATCTCGCGAAGGTGCGCAGCTATATCGAGCTTGGAGGCAACGAGGGCGCGACGCTCGCGTGCGGCGGCCTCGACGCTCCGGCGCTGCCCGACGCACTGAGGAAGGGCAACTTCGTTCAGCCGACCGTGTTCGTCGATGTCGACAACCGCATGCGCATTGCGCAGGAAGAGATCTTTGGGCCGGTCGCGTGCCTCATCCCCTTCGAGGACGAGGCCGACGCGATCCGCCTGTCCAACGACATCGCCTATGGTCTGTCCAGCTACGTGTGGACGGAGAACGCGGGCCGGGCGTTGCGCGTGGCGGCCGCCATCGAAGCGGGCATGTGCTTCGTGAACAGCCAGAACGTGCGCGACCTGCGGCAGCCGTTCGGCGGCACGAAGGCTTCGGGCGTGGGCCGCGAGGGCGGCACGTGGAGCTATGAAGTTTTTCTCGAACCGAAGAACGTGTGTGTTTCGCTCGGTTCGCATCACATTCCGCACTGGGGCGTCTAATGGGCAAACTCGCGCTGGCAGCGAAGGTCACGCACGTGCCTTCCCTCTACCTTTCCGAACTCGATGGGCCTCATAAGGGCTGCCGTCAATCCGCCATTGACGGCCATCTTGAGATTGGCCGGCGCTGTCGCGAGCTGGGCGTCGATACGATCGTCGTCTTCGATGTGCACTGGCTCGTCAACAGCGAGTATCACGTCAATTGCGCCCCGCGCTTCGAAGGCGTCTACACGAGCAACGAACTGCCGCATTTCATCAAGAACATGCCTTACGCCTATCCCGGCAATCCGCAGCTCGGCCATCTGATTGCCGAGGTCGCGAACGAGATGGGCGTGAAGAGCCGCGCGCACAGCGAGACGACGCTCGACCTCGAATACGGCACGCTCGTGCCGATGCGCTACATGAATTCAGACCAGCATTTCCGTGCCGTATCGGTGGCGGGCTGGTGCGTGTGGCACGACCTCGCCACGAGCGCGCGCTTCGGTCTTGCCGTGCGCCGCGCGATCGAGGAGCGCTACGACGGCACGGTCGCGATACTCGCGAGCGGGTCGCTAAGCCACCACTTCGCCAACAACGGCACGGCCGACGAATACATGCACAAGGTCTGGGATCCTTTTCTCGAAGCCACCGATCGCACTGTCGTGGCGATGTGGGAGCGCGGCGACTGGAAGACCTTTTGCGCCATGCTGCCGATGTACAGCGAGAAGTGCTGGGGCGAAGGCGGCATGCACGACACGGCCATGCTGCTCGGCGCGCTCGGCTGGGACCGCTATGAAGGCCGCGCGGAAATCGTCACGCCTTATTTCGGCAGTTCGGGCACCGGGCAGATCAATGCGATCCTGCCAGTCACGCCGCTACCGGCTTGAAGGACGGGAGAACGCCATGCCCCATCTCACCCTCGAATACAGCGCGAATCTCGCCGATGCCACGAGCATCGGTCAGCTGTGCGAAACGCTTGCCCACGTGCTCGACGCGCAGCGCGACGAAGCCGGCGCACGCGTTTACCCCCGTGGCGGCATTCGCACGCGTGCGTTGCGCTGCGACCAGTTCTTCGTTGCCGATGGCGATCCCGGGAACGCCTTCGTGCACGGTTGCCTGAAGATCGGTGCGGGCCGCTCCCAGGCCGTGCGCAAGGCGACCGGCGACGCGCTCTTCGAAGCGATGAAACAGCACTTCGAGCAGGCCTTCGCCACGCGCGGCCTCGCGCTCTCGCTCGAAATCGTCGAGTTCAGCGAGGAAGGCACGTGGAAGCATAACAACCTGCATGCCCGGATCAAAAACGTGAGTTCATGATGCTAGATCAGCAAACCATCCGCGAACTGGCTGCGCAGCTCGACGAAGCGGAACGCACGCGCACGCAGCTGCGCCACTTTTCGCGCGCGCATCCCGGCATGACGATCGACGACGGCTACGCGATCCAGCGAGAGTGGGTCAAGCTCAAGCTCGCCGCCGGGCACACGATCAAGGGACGCAAGATCGGCCTCACGTCGCGCGCCATGCAGCGCAGCTCGCAGATCGACGAACCCGACTACGCGCCGCTGCTCGACAGCATGTTCATTCCCTCCGGCAGCGATATTCGCGCCGATCGTTTCATCGCGCCGCGCGTGGAAGTGGAACTGGCGTTCGTGCTCAACCGGCCGCTGCAAGGACCGGATGTCACGCTCTTCGACGTGCTCGACGCCACCGCGTACGTGACGCCGGCCATCGAGATCATCGACGCGCGCATCGAGCAATTCGACCGCGAGACCAAGGCGCCGCGCAAGGTGTTCGATACGATCTCCGATTTCGCGGCCAACGCGGGGGTGGTGCTGGGCGGCCGCCCGGTGAAGCCGCTCGACGTGGACCTGCGCTGGGTCGGCGCCCTGCTCTACAAGAACGGCGCCGTTGAGGAAAGCGGGCTCGCCGCTGCCGTGCTGAATCATCCGGCCACGGGCGTGGCGTGGCTCGCGAACAAGATCGCGCGCCACGACGAGCGCCTCGAAGCCGGCGACGTCATTCTGAGCGGCTCGTTCACGGCTCCGATTCCGGCGCGCGCCGGCGATACGTTCCATGCCGACTACGGCCCGCTTGGCGGCATCGGCTTCAATTTCATCTGATCAGGAGTCCGGAAGGCATGTCCGCACCCGCCAACCCGTTCAAGCGCGCGCTCGCGCAAGGCCGCCCGCAGATCGGCCTGTGGGCCGCGCTGGCCGACTCGTACGTGACCGAACTGCTCGCGAACACGGGCTTCGACTGGCTGCTCATCGACGGCGAACACGCGCCCAACGATCTGCGCAGCACGCTCGCGCAGTTGCAAGCCGTCGCGCCCTACCCTGCGCACCCGATCGTCCGGCCGGTGCGCAACGACACCGCGATCATCAAGCAACTGCTCGACATCGGCGCGCAAACGCTGCTCGTACCGATGATCGAGAACGGCATCGAGGCGCGCGCCGCCGTGGCTGCGACGCGTTATCCGCCGCACGGCGTGCGTGGCGTGGGCAGTGCGCTCGCGCGCGCCTCGCGCTGGAACGGCTCGCCCGATTATCTGCACCACGCCGCCGACGAACTATGCGTGCTCGTGCAGGTGGAGACGACGGGCGCGCTCGCGCAACTCGACGAGATCGCGAACGTGGAAGGCGTGGACGGCGTGTTCTTCGGCCCCGCGGACCTGAGCGCTTCGATGGGCCTCCTCGGCCAACCGGGCGCGCCGCAGGTGCGCGAGGCGATCTGCGAAGGCATCCGCACCGTGCGCGCGCAAGGCAAAGGCGCGGGCGTACTCGCGGCGGACCCCGCAATCGCGAACGAATATCTCGCAGCGGGCGCGACTTTCGTCGCCGTGGGCAGCGATGTTTCGCTTCTGGCGCGCAGCGCCAGCGAACTCGCCGCGAAATTCCGCCAGCCTGCGCCTCGCGGCTGAACCCCTTCTATTCAACTCGGCGCGCTTCTTATTCGTCATCTTGCCGGCTCGCCACCAGCTTCGCGAGCACGGCCGCCAACACCTCGCGCTCGTGTTCGCTCAACGTGGCGAGGATCGCTTCATTCGTCGCCTTCGAAAGGGTCGCCGCGCGCCGGTAGGTGCCGCGGCCCTGCGCCGTGAGCGCGACGAGCACGCCGCGCGCATCCGCCTCGTTCGACGTCTTGGCGAGCAGGCCCTTTCGTTCGAGCACGTCGGTGGCGCGGCTCGCCTGGCTGCGGTCGAGATTCGACACACGCCCGAGGTCCGACACCGACAACGGTCCGAACGCACCCACGCTGAGCAGCAGCCTCGCCTCCGTGAGCGAGAGCGAGAGCGCCGACTCGAACGCGTCGCTCATCGTGCGGTCGGTTTGCTTCTTGAGCACATGAAGCCGGTACGTGAACAGCGCTTCGATGTCGTACTTCCCCGTCATTTGTCTTCCCG
Organism: Paraburkholderia mimosarum LMG 23256 = NBRC 106338; assembly: GCF_000739815.1. Lineage (GTDB taxonomy): Bacteria > Pseudomonadota > Gammaproteobacteria > Burkholderiales > Burkholderiaceae > Paraburkholderia > Paraburkholderia mimosarum. Next base: position 2,707 of record NZ_BBJJ01000001.1, on the reverse strand, counting down.
CCTTTTTTCACCAGCCGCGGCAGTGCGGCAACGCCGCCAGCATAGCATCGTCAGAAGACCTTTTTTTGCAGGCCTTTTACGAACAATTTGATGCTTGCGCACGCATTTATTTGGGCGTAGGATCGGCGTAATCAGAGCCTGAAAACGAGGAGACTTTCATGAATGAAAACATCGGGCGCTCGCGCCCCGAATGGTGCGATCCCGTGGAGTGGGAAACTCGCGTGCAGCTTGCTGCCGTGTATCGCGTGTTTCATCTCATGGGTTGGACCGAGCTCATCTTCAATCACATTACGCTACGCGTGCCAGGGCCGCACAAGCACTTCCTCATCAACCCGTTCGGGCTCACGTATGACGAGGTCAAGGCCTCGAATCTCGTCAAGGTCGACGTCGACGGCAACATCCTCAGCCCGAGCGATTATCCGATCAACCCGGCGGGCTTCGTGATTCATAGCGCGATCCACGCAAACGTGGAAGACGCCCATTGCGTGATGCACACGCACACCACGGCGGGGCTCGCGGTGGCGTGCATGGAGGGCGGCCTCGCGTACACGAACTTCTATTCGGCACAGCTGCACGACATGGTCGCCTATCACGATTTCGAGGGCATCACGGTGCACGCGGACGAAAAATCGCGCATTCTGCAGTCGATGGGTGACAAGCGGCTGCTCATCCTGCGCAATCACGGGCTGCTCTCGCATGGCGTGAGCCTCGCGCATGCTTTTGCGCTGCTCTGGACGCTCAATCGCGCGTGCGAAGTGCAGGTCGTGACCGACTCCATGCGCGGCCAGACGCTGCCCATCGCGCCGGCCATTACCGAGCGCGCCACGCGCGACTCGCTGCAGTTCTCGCCCGCGCACGGCGCGGGACAGAACGTGCTCGATGCGCTGATCCGGCGCGTGGCACGCATCGATCCTTCTTACCAGGATTAGCCTTGACCAACCACGATCAAACAGGAGTACCAGCTTGAGTACCCCGCATCCAAAGATCACCGTCGTGGGCGGCGGTGCGATCGGCGGCCTGATCGCGGCGCGTCTTGCGCGCTCGGGCATCGCGGTGAGCCTGCTCGCGCGCGGCGCGCATCTGAAGGCCATCCGTCGCGACGGTCTCACGGTCATCGAAAGCGACACCCGCTACACGCAAGCCATCAACGCGACCGACAACGCCGCCGCGCTCGGCGCGCAAGACCTCGTCTTCGTCTGCCTGAAAGGCCAGGCACTCGTGCAGGCGGCGCCTTCGCTCGCCCCGCTCGTCGGTCCGCACACGCATATCGTCTCGGCGATGAACGGCGTGCCCTGGTGGTTTCTCCACGCGTTCGGCGGCGCCCATGCGGACGGCCGCCTCGAAGCGGTCGATCCCGGCGGCGCCGTATCGGCTGCGTTGCCGCCCGCGCAGGCCTCGGGCTGCGTCGTGCATCTGTCGTCGTCGATCGCTGGGCCCGGCGTGATCCGCAAGGGCAACGGCAATCATCTGATCGTCGGCGAGGGCGCGCCGCAAATGGCCGCGCGGGCGCAAGAGGCGCGCGACCTGCTCGCCAGGGCCGGCTTCGAAGTCACCAAAGCCGCGCCCATACAGGCCGACATCTGGGCGAAGCTCTGGGGCAACATGACGATGAACCCCATCAGCGCGCTCACGCGCTCGACCGCCGACGTGATTCTCGACGATCCGCTCACGGCAGGGCTCGTGAGCACGATCATGGCCGAGGCGCGCGAGATAGGCGAAGCGCTCGGCATTCGCATCGAAATGACGATCGAGGCGCGCAACGCGATCACGCGCAAGCTCGGCGCCTTCAAGACTTCCATGCTGCAAGACGTGGAAGCCGGCCGCTCGCTCGAGGTCGAAGCGCTGCTCGGTGCGCCGCATGAACTGGCGCGGCGTGTGGGCGTCGCGGCGCCGTCGCTCGGCATGCTCTATGGCCTCGCGCGCCAGCTCAATGCCAATCTCGAGGCGGCGCGCGCAGCGCGTTCCTGATCCTTTGCTGAACGGCTAAAGCGGCATCGGGGATGCGTGAAGCGTCCCCATTATCAGCGCGGGATCCTGCGCGCCCCGCCCGCGTCTGCCGTCAAAAGACGGCATACTGCCGGGCATAGCCAGCTCTCACGTTTCGCGCGCCGCGTCGTTGGCGGCACCGCAAACGCCCAGTTGCCCGGCACCGCAAAGCCTGGGGCACAAAACATGCGGTAGCGCGTCAAACGTTCCGACGAATCGGGCGGCGACACTGCCGCGTCCAGCGTGCTTCCCCAGCCGCGCGTCTCGTCCCGCTGTCTTCTCTCCCGACGCCACTGATGGGTCGCCGCTGTCGCGGCCCGTATGCCAATGACAAGGATGTTGCTTTCTTTCGCCTTTCGATTGCCGCGCGCCAGACGAACGCCGCGGCTACATGCCCTGCTCACCGTCTTCGCTTGCGCGACGCTCGCGTTCGGCGCGTCGAGCGTCACGGCGGCGACGCCGGCCACCATCGCCGAAGCGCTCAAGCCCGCCGCGAGTGCGGCACACCCCGCTCAGCCCGCCGCGCACCCGGACAACGCCGCCGCGCCCGTGGCGCTGACGCCCAGCCAGGCGCAAGCGGCCCTGCAGGTTCTCGACGACCCTGTGCAGCGCAGCCGCGTAGAAGATACGCTGCGCGCCATCGCCGCCGCCGGCGCGCTCGCCGCGCCGGCCTCCGTGGGCGTGCCGGCCAGTGCGCCCGCTGGGACCGCTGCGGCCGCTG
>NZ_BBJJ01000002.1 GCF_000739815.1 Paraburkholderia mimosarum LMG 23256 = NBRC 106338 | reverse complement strand
GTGGGCGCGCGCGCCGCGCCGCGCACCCTCTTCGACAGCACGCCGCTCGCGCGGATGCTCCCGCAAACGCTCAACTTCCACCGCATCGAGCAAATGCTCGACGAGCGGCTGCTCTTCGCGCTCGCCGTCACGGCGCTCAGCTATTCGTCGGGGCGGCACGTCACGTTCTACCAGGCCAGCGAGCCGATCACCGCGTGGCGGCGCGCGCAGCGCACGGCGCGCATGGTGGCGCTCACGCCCAGGCACCTGCTCGCTTCGGCGGCGATTCCGTACCTGTTCCCGGCGGTGCGCCTCGAACTCGACGGCCGCCACGAATATTTCGGCGACGGCTCGATCCGGCAGATCGCGCCGCTTTCACCCGCCATCCACTTCGGCGCGCAGCGCATCGTCGTGCTGGGCGCGGCCGCGCCGACACCGGAAGTGCCGCCCGCGCGCCCCGATATCGAGGCCTACCCGACGCTCGCGCAGATCGGCCAGCAGGTGCTCGCGAGCGTGTTCCTCGATTCGCTCGGCGCCGACATCGAGCGCGTCGAGCACGTGAACCGCATGGTGCTGCAGTTGCCGCACACGGTGGCGCCGGAAAGCGGCTGGCGGCATGTGGACGTGCTCGCGATTGCGCCGAGCGAGCGTATCGAGCTGATCGCCGCGCGCCACCTGGGACAGCTTCCGCGTTCGGTGCGCATGCTGTTGGGCGCCATGGGCGGCAACCGTGCGTCGGGTGCCGCGTTTGCGAGCTATTTGCTCTTCGAGCGGGACTTCACCAGCGAGCTAATCGAGCTTGGTTATCGCGATACGCTAGCCCAACGTGACGTTCTTTTGACTTGGCTCAAAGCTCCGGCGGACGGCCTGATCGACGATCTTGCGCTGCGGCGGAGCTGAAAGACCGGCATGCTATTATTGTGTAAGGTTTTTCCGGCCTTTTGTGGGAGTTGCGATGGCCTTGCGGCGCATCGCCGCAGTCGGGTTGCCACGACGCCTCGCGGGCCTCGCCGGTTGCACGGCGCGCTGCACCAAAAGCGCAGCAACGTCTGGCAGACAAGCGGTTATCGGTAGTGATCAGCGGTATCAGGCGGCCGGGTTCGAGGCACGGAGCAACTACCCAGAATCCACGACGGCGCCTTCCATCTTCCGGTTGGCTGGATTGTCGCAGGGCAACGCCCGGGCGTTCCCCATCGCGAGATCGCGTCCAGAGAGCCGGATACCGCGTAAAATTAAATGCTTTTGCCTGGACGGCCGCTTCTTGCGCGGCTCCCCGGCACGCTACGAATTCGTCATGCGCGCGTTGGCGCAGATCAGGGGCGGGACTATGAACACGATGCTTTATCCGGAACTTTACAAATCGCTCGAATCGGTCCGATGGGACATGGAAAAGGACATTCCCTGGGACAAGTTCGACGCGTCGCTCCTTACCGACGAGCAGGCCGCGACCATCAAGATGAACGCGATCACCGAGTGGTCCGCGTTGCCGGCCACCGAAATGTTTCTGCGCGACAACCATCACGACAGCGACTTTTCGGCGTTCATGAGCGTGTGGTTCTTCGAAGAGCAGAAGCATTCGCTCGTGCTCATGGAGTACCTGCGCCGCTTCAAGCCGGAAATGGTGCCGACCGAGGAAGAGCTGCACGCCGTGCGCTTCGAGTTCGATCCGGCGCCGCCGCTCGAAACGCTCATGCTGCACTTCTGCGGCGAAATCCGGCTGAACCACTGGTATCGCCGTGCCGCCGAATGGCACACGGAACCGGTCATCAAGGCGATCTACGAAACCATCTCGCGCGATGAAGCGCGCCATGGCGGCGCGTACCTGCGCTACATGAAGAAGGCGCTCAACAACTTCGGCGACGTCGCGCGCGCGGCGTTTGCGAAGATCGGCGTGCTCATGGCTTCGGCGCGCCGCACCGAAAAGCCGCTGCACCCGACGAACCTGCACGTGAACCAGGCGCTGTTCCCGCGCGACACCGTGCAGTCGCGCCTGCCCGATCCGGAATGGCTCGAGCGCTGGCTCGACGAGCAGATCCGTTTCGACGACGGCTGGGAAAAGAAGGTGGTCGAGCGTATTCTGCACAACCTCTCGATCCTGTTCGAGCGCACGTTCAGCACGGCGCAGGAACTGAACCGCTATCGCAAGGAAGTGGTGCAGCGCCTGCAGGCCGAGCAGGGCTCGCAGCAGCCGGCCTGACGCGCCTCTCGCGTGCGCACCCGCAGTGGCGCGCCGCGACCGGGACGGCCCGAAGCGCTACACGCGTGACGGGCCGTTTTCATTGGCGGCCCTCCTTCGTCCGGTCGGCGCCTGTTTTCTATCCGAGTCTCCTTCCATGCCCGCTTCCTTCGAACGCAAGATCACGACCCGCGAGGCGCTCGCGCAACTGCGCGCCTCGCTGCCCGGCCCCGTAGTGTTCACCAACGGCGTCTTCGACATCCTGCATCGCGGGCACGTCACCTATCTCGCCGATGCCAAGGCGCTGGGCGCCACGCTGATCGTCGGCGTGAACAGCGACGCCTCGGTGAGGATGCTCGGCAAGGGCGACGACCGACCCATCAACAACGAAAACGACCGCATGGCGCTGCTCGCTGCGCTGGAGAGCGTGGACTGGGTGGTGCAGTTCGGCGAGCGCACGCCCGTCGAACTGATCGAGGCCGTGCGCCCGGACGTTCTCGTGAAGGGCGGCGACTACGCCATGGACTCGCTGCCCGAGTCGGCGCTGGTGCGCGGCTGGGGCGGCCGCGCGCTCGCGATTCCTTTCGAGCACGACCGCTCGACCACCAAGCTGCTGCAGAAGGTGCGCGCGCAGGAAGGTTCGCAGTAGGTTCCGGCAGACGTCCGCGCGTTGCGGGCGGACGATGCGAACCGGCCGGAGGCCGGGCCGCCCGGGGCATGGGCGCGCCCGATCTCCGGCCGGTCGCGCTTGAGGGCCGCGCTTGAGGACGTTTGAGGACGTTGGAGGACGTTCGAGGACGGTAGGCGCGTGAGTTCGCGCTTACTGGGCGAGGTTCGACGCCTGCACGGCCGGGGCCGCCACCGGGCCGCCGACGGTTGGGACATCGGCCGATTCCGACGGCCGGATGGCCTTCACCGAGAGCCGCTCGGGGTGGATCTGGCGGTTCAGGTGCTGGGTTTCACGCGAGCCCGACGAGGGCGTGGGGCCGAACATGCCGGCAATGGCGGCAAAGGCCAGCCCGTTGGCGAGAATCAGAATGGCGATCAGCCAGCGCAGCATCGTGTGAAGCTCCTTCGAAGTCGTTCATTTCCAGAGGCCAGCCTTGAGACCCGGCGACAGCGGCATGCCCGTCAGGACTGCGCCGCGATGAGCGCGAGGCCCGCGAGCACCAGCGCATCGTGCCGAGTATGCGGCACCTTGAGGGCCGCCGTCACTTCCGCCGCCGCGCCGCCGCTCACCACGAGCCGCACCGGCATTTTCCACGCGTCCTGCAGATCGGCCCAGGCGCGCTCGATGAGCGCCGCCTGCGCGAGCGCGCAGCCCGCCGAGATCGAGCGCCGCGTATCGGTGGCGAAGGCGATGCCGGGATGCGGCGCGTCGGCTACGCCGCCGGCGACCACGGGCAGCTGCGCGGTGTGCTCGCCGAGCGAGCGCATCATCAGGGTGAAGCCCGGCGCGATCATGCCGCCGACGAACGTGCCGTCGGCACGCAGCGCTTCGAGCGTGGTGGCCGTGCCCAACGTCGCGATCAGCAGCGGCTCGCCCGGATACGCGGCGCGTGCACCGATCATGCCCGCCCAGCGGTCGCTGCCGAGCGCGTCGGGCGTGGCATAGCTGTTCGTCACGCCGCACTGCTGCGCGCAGGCCCGCACCACGGTGCGCGGGAGGCCCGGCCAATGTGCATCGATCAGCGTGCCGAGGCGTTCGCCGACCGACGCGCCAGCGACATTTGAAATCCATGCCCCGCCAGGGCGCGGCAGCGCGGACCATTCATCAGGGCCGGTTGCGGCGTCGGGTTGCCCGGCGTCCTCGTGCACGTGATCCATCGCGCCCGCATGCAGTCTGGACCCGTCCTGCGTGACGAGCGCCCATTTGATCCGGCTGTTGCCTGCATCGATCAGGAGGTGGGGGCCGCGACTCATGCACCGCCGTCCGCGAGGCGCAGCGACACGTCGCCGGTCGTGACGGTCTCGCGCCCGTTCGGCGTATCGACGAGCAGCTGGCCGCGCTCGTCCACGCCGGCCGCCGTGCCGCGCAGCAGTTCCTTGCCCTGTTCGTAGATGGCGACCTCGCGGCCCGCGTAGGCGTGGCAGGCGTTCCAGCGCGCCTGGAAGGGCGCGAAGCCCGCCGCGCCGAAGCGTTGCAGCGCGGCTTCGAGCGCGTTGAGTTCCGCCGCCAGTGTGTCGGTGAGATTGGCGTTCGGCCACGCGCGCGAGAGCGCCGTGGGCGTCGTGCCCGGCACGGCCGCCGCGCTGCCTGCCGCGGCGTTGAGCGCCTCGACCCTGGCCGCGAGCGCGTCTTCGCCGCGCACGTTCGTGCCGATGCCGATCACGACCGCCGTGGCGTCGGCGGTGCTCCAGGCCGTCTCCACGAGGATGCCCACCAGCTTGTCGCCTTCGAGCAGCACGTCGTTCGGCCACTTGAGCGCGATCTGCCCGGGTGCGGTCACGGGCAGCGTGCGCAGGCCGTCCACGAGCGCCGAGCCGACGGCGAGGCTCAGGCCCGCGAGACCTTCGATCGGGCGCGGCAGCACGCAGCCGATCGAGAACAGCAGCGCGTCGCCGGGCTGCGCAACCCATGTGCGCCCGCGCCGCCCGCGTCCCGCCGTTTGCAGGTAGGCCACTCTCACGATCGGGCGCGCGAGCGCGTCGGGTTTCTGCGGGAGCGCCTTCAGCCGCGCCATCAGATCGGCGTTGGTCGAGCCGGTCTCCTCGACGATCTCAATGGGCCAGTCGTGCGCGGCCGGGCCGAACAGCGTGATCGCGCGGTTGCGGTCGATGCGCCAGTCACCGGCGCTCGGAGTATCGGGGGTGGGGGGCGTCGCATTCATGTCTCATATTGTAGTGGGTGGGTGGGGGGCGGGCAGCAGCGCTTGCGGCGGGTTTGGGCCGCTCTCCGCAGTTCGAGATGCGTGCGGCTCGTCGCTCGTCCACAACAAACCCACAGGCCGCCCACAGCTTATCCACGTAATCATCCACAGGCTCGGCGGCCTGCTCTCGCAGCCGATTTCCGCGCAAATTGATTAATTTGCAGGCAATTCACAGCTCACCCACAGGCAATCCACAAGTTATCCAGAACGTTACCCACAGTTCGGCCGTCATTCCCTCTGTTGGCGTGCGCGCCCGGACCGACGAAACGGGGCGCGTTCGCTACAATGTTTGCTCACCCGTTCGTCGAGTCCTCGCCCTTGAATCAAGACACGCCGCCCGGCCTCGAAGTCTCCGCCGGCACCCGCGGAAAGACCGTGCGCCTGTCCGGCCAGTGGACGGCGCTCGCGCTCGCGCGCGACCGCGATCACGGCGGCGCGGCGGTGCGTCTTCGCGCGCTCGCGGACGAGCACGTCGGCGAATGGGATCTCTCGCGCGTGGAGCGAATGGACCACGTCGGCGGCCAGGCGCTCTGGAACATCTGGGGCCACAAGCTGCCCGTCGACCTCGTCGATCTCACGCAAACGCAGCGCGACATCTTCGAGCGCATCGCGCTGCTCGATTCCGTGCGCGAGCCTGTCGAGCGCATCGTGCGCGTCGATCCGGTCACGCAGCTCGGCCTCGGGATCTTCTCGTTCCTCGACCACCTGTACGGCGGCATCGCCATGTTCGGGCGCGTGATTCTCGATCTGCTGCTCGTGCTGCGCCGCCCGAAGCTCACGCCCTGGATCGAGATTTCCGCGAACGTTTACAACGCCGGCGCGCGCGCGCTGCCCATCACGGCGCTCGTTGCGTTCCTGATCGGTGTCGTGCTGTCGTATCTCTCCGCGCAGCAGTTGATGCTGTTCGGCGCGAACCAGTTCATCGTCAACATCCTGGGTCTTGCCGTGATTCGCGAACTGGGGCCCGTGCTTTCGGCGATTCTCGTGGCGGGGCGCTCGGGTTCGGCCATCACCGCGCAGATTGGCGTGATGCGCGTGACCGAGGAACTCGACGCCATGCGCGTGATGGGCATCTCGCACGGCCTGCGCCTCATCCTGCCGCGCGTGATCGCGCTCGGCGTCGCCATGCCGCTGCTCGTGATGTGGACCGACATCATTGCGTTGCTAGGCGGCGCAATCGCGGCGAAGATCGTGCTGGGCATCGACATTTCGTGGTTCTTCCGCTCGCTGCCCAGCGTCGTGCCGATCGCCAACCTCTGGATTGGCCTCGGCAAGGGCGTGGCGTTCGGCATGCTGGTGGCGATCGTGGGCTGTCACTTCGGCTTTCGCATCAAGGCGAACTCGCAGAGCCTGGGCGAAGGCACGACCACCTCGGTCGTCACGTCGATCACGATCGTGATCCTCGCCGACGCCGTGTTCGCGATCCTGTTCCAGAACGTGGGGCTGTCATGAGCACGATTACCGCGACGAAGACGACCGGCACGCTCACCACGCCGCTGCGGGAGGTCGTGCAGGACCTGCCGCTGCCCGCGATCGGCGAGCCGGTGATCGAGGTGCAAGACCTCACGAAGCGCTATGGGCGCAACATCATCCACCAGCATCTGAACCTCGAGGTCCGGCGCGGCGAGATCGTCACGCTGGTGGGCGGCTCGGGCTCGGGCAAGACCACGCTCGTGCGCCAGATCCTCGGGCTCGAGAAGCCGACCTCGGGCACCATCAAGATGTTCGGCGAGAACATCACGACCATCGACGCCGAGCGCGCGCGCCTCATGCGCACGCGCACCGGCATGCTGTTCCAGCAAGGCGCGCTGTTCTCGTCGCTCACCGTGTTCGACAACATCGCGCAGCCGGTGCGCGAGCTCGGCAAGGTGCCGGCCGGCCTGATGCGCGACATCGTGATGCTCAAGCTCGAAATGGTCGGGCTGCCGTGCAAGCACGCTTCGAAGATGCCCGCCGCGCTCTCGGGCGGCATGATCAAGCGTGTGGGCCTCGCTCGCGCGATCGTGCTGGAGCCGGAGCTGCTCTTTCTCGACGAGCCGACGGCCGGCCTCGACCCGCGCTCCTCCGACGAAGTGGTGGAACTCATCAGCACGCTGCACCGCGCGCTCGGACTCACCGTCGTGCTGGTCACGCACGACCTCGACGCCATGGTCGCGCTCTCCACGCGCGTGGCCGTGCTCGCCGAGCGCAAGGTGCTCGTGGCGGCGCCCGTGGAGGAGGCGGCGTGCGTCGATCATCCGTTCATCCGCGAATATTTTCTGGGCATGCGCGGGCGGCGTGCGCTCCAGGCGCTGCCGCCCGAGCGGCGCGCGAACCTGCCGCCGGCGGCGCTGGCCCCGGCCGCCGTGGGAATCAAGCCGTGCTAGGGCCCGCTTACGCCAACCCCTGGCGGCGCGCCACGGCCGCCAACGAAGGAATCTGACGATGGAAAACAAACCGCATGCGTTCTGGGCGGGCATGTTCACGATAGGCTTGCTGATCGTGGTGGGGCTGACCGTCGTGTTCTTCAGCGCCGACCGTGCGGTGCGCGTGCCGTACGACCTGATTTCGCGTTCGAGCGTGACGGGGCTGTCGCCGGACGCGGCGGTGCGCTATCGCGGCATCGACGTGGGCAAGGTGCAGTCGATCAAATTCGATGCGAAGCGGCCCGGCACGATCCGCATTCGCATCCTCGTCGACAAGAGGGCGCCGATGACGCGCTCCACCTTCGGCACGCTCCAGCTGCAGGGCGTGACGGGCATTGCCTTCGTGCAGCTCGACGACAACGGCCTCGACCTCTCGCCGCTGATTTCCTCGGAGGCGCACGTGGCGGAACTCCCGCTGCGCCCGGGCCTGCTCGACCAGCTCCAGCGCCGCGGCGACGCGCTCCTGCGCAAGCTCGACCGCATTGCCGGCGACATCGACGCGATGCTGTCCGAAGACAACCGCAAACAGGTGATGGCGGCCGTCAACAGCCTGCAGCAGGCCGCGAGCAGCGTGAACGGGCTTGCCCAGCAGCTCGAGCCCACCACGAAGCAGCTGCCGGGCGCGGTGACCGAGCTGCAGCGCACGCTGCACTCGACCAACGCGCTCGTGACGAGCATGAACCGCCCGGACGGGCCGTTCCAGACCAACCTGAACAAGGCCGGCACCGCGGCGGCCCAGGCCGGTGCGGCGCTCACCTCGATCGACGCCTCGATCGGGAATCTTTCGGCGCGCGTGGGTTACGACACACTGCCGCGCGTCGATTCGCTGACCGAAGACGTGCGCTCGGCCATGCGCTCCGTGGACCGCGCGGCAGACACGTTCAGCACGAACCCGCGCAGCGTGCTGTTCGGCGGCGCGGCGCAGCCCATGCCGGGGCCCGGCGAACCCGGCTTCACCTGGCCTGCCACCTCTGCGGCGAAGTAGGTCATCAGCAAAAAGAAGGAACCGCAATGCCACGGACATCACGCCTGCCACCATCGACGCAACGCGCCGCCCCGAGCGGCCGCGCCAGGCTTCAGGCCGCGCTGGGAGCGCTAGCGCTCGGCGCGTTCCTCGCCGGCTGCGCGGGCAACGCGGGCACGGTCGCCGACATTCGCTACGACCTCGGTCTGCAGTCGGCGCAGCGTGAGCAGGCGGCGCAGGGCGTGCCCGCTGCCCCCGCCGCTCCCGCCGCTTCGGGCGCGAAGCCGCCGCTGAAGGTGCTGGGTGTGATTGCGCCGCCGCCGCTCGACAACGACGGCATCCTCTACCGGATGAACTTCGACTCGCAGCGCATGGCGCGCTACGCGAACAGCCGTTGGACGATGTCGCCCGCGCGGCTGCTCACGGAGCGTCTGCGCACCTCGCTAGGCGCGCAGGCAACGGTGCTTTCGGGCTCCGACGCCGTGCAGGCGCCGCTGCTCAAGGTCGAGCTTTATGAGTTCGAGCAGGTGTTCGAGAGCCCGACCGAAAGCTCGGGCGTCCTGTCCGCCCGCGCGACGCTTCTGCAGGGCGGCAAGGTGCTGGCGCAGCGCTCGTTCGTCACGCGCGCCCCGGCGAGCACACCGGACGCAGCCGGCGGCGTGCGCGCGCTGCAGACGGCCAGCGACGATTTCGCGAACCAGCTGGGCGCGTGGTTGAGCGCGCAGTCGTTCGCGGGCACGCCTTGATGGCGGCACACCTGCGCCGCGCAAGGACGGCGCGCGGCGCGGCAACGGAGGGCAACGGCGGGGGCAACGGCGGGCAAGGCGGTGGGATAGCGGCATGATCGAAGCGGGACGGCTGAGGTTGCACGCACCGCACGGCGGACGGCACGGGATGGGCGGCGACGAGGGTGGCAAAAACGGCGGCGGTGAGCGCAGCGCGGGCGAAAGGCACGGCTCGACCTCGAGCGGCGGCTCGCGCGCACCGGACGCTGCGCATGCCGCCACGCCAGCGGGTTTCCCATCGTCGATTCCGCCGGGCGCTGCCCGTGAGCCAATCGCGAGCCAGGGCTCGACGCTCGCGCGCCAGGCGCTTGCGCTTTACGCGGCGCTGATCGTCTACGGCTCGTGGTATCCGTTCTCCGGGTGGCGCTCGCTCGGCCTCGGTCCCTTCGCCTACCTCGGCGATCCCTGGCCGCGCTATTGGACCGTATTCGACGTCGTCACCAACGTGCTTGGGTACATGCCGTTCGGCGCGCTCGTCGTGCTTGCCGCTTGGCCGCGCTGGCGCGGGCTTCTCGCGGTGCTGCTCGCCGCCGTTGCGGGCACGCTGCTCTCGGGCGTGATGGAGGCCGTGCAGACCTGGCTGCCCACGCGCGTCGCGTCCAACCTCGATCTCGCCTCCAACGCGCTCGGGGCGCTGGCGGGCGCGCTCGTCGCGGCGCCCGCCACCGGCGCGCTGCTCGAGCGCGGCTTTCTGCGCCGGCTGCGCTTTCGCTGGTTCGAGCGCGATGCGCCCGTGCTGATGGTGCTGGCGGCGCTCTGGCCGTTCGCGACGATGTACCCCACGCCTCGCCTGTTCGGCCTCGGGGAGTGGCCGCGCGCGCTGTGGCAGCGCCTCGACGGCTCGATGCAGGACGCCGTGCTCGCGTGGACGCCGGCCGCCTGGCATCTGCGCTCGCTGCCCGACATGCTCGCGGCGTGCTTGCCCGACAGCGGCTGGGAGGCGATCGTCGCGACGCTCAACCTCTTCGGCGCGGCGGCGTTCGCCACGCTGCCCATGCGTTCGCGGGCGCCGCGCGCGCGACTCGTGATGGTGCTCATTGCGGCCACGCTCATCGTCAAGGTCGGCGCTACCTTCCTGCAATCGCAAAGCGGGCTCATCTTCGACTGGGCGACGCCAGGGGCGCTCGCCGGGCTGGTGTTCGGGACGCTGCTCGCGATCCTCGGCTTGCGCCTGCCGCGCGCCGCGCGCGCCGCGGCAGCGACGCTCGCGCTCGCCGTCGCCCTCGTCCTCGTGAACGTATTGCCCGTGAACCCGTATTTCGACGTCGTGCTCGCGGACTGGCGCCAGGGCCGCTATCTGCACTTCAACGGGCTCGCGCGCTGGCTGGCGTGGACCTGGCCCTGGGCCGCGCTCGCATGGACCGCGTTCTCGCTCGAACGCGCGTGGCTCATCCGGCGCGCGCGCAAGGCCGCGAAGGGCGCCCGCAAGGGCGCATGAGTTCCCATTAGCCCCTGTCGGCGCGCGCGACGCCGGCCTGGGCGTGCCGGAGCATTCCGGCCGCGCTCGTTATAATCGAGCGCATCGCCGCGCAGCCGCGCTCGCGGCCATCGCCATGCCAACGCACTGTCTCAGGGCGGCCGCTCACTTTCAGGGAGCCGGCCTTCGCTGCACGACACTCACCGGTACCCCATGTCATGACCGATTCGTTCTACAAGTACCACGTCTTTTTCTGCCTGAACCAGCGCGAGCCCGGCGCGGACCGCCCGAGCTGCGCGAACTGCAACGCGCAGGCCATGCAGGAATACGCGAAAAAGCGCGTGAAGCAGCTTGGCCTCGCCGGGCCGGGCCAGGTGCGCATCAACAAGGCGGGCTGCCTCGACCGCTGCGAGGAAGGCCCGACCGTCGTCGTGTACCCGGAAGGCACGTGGTACACCTACGTCGACGAGAGCGACATCGACGAAATCGTGGTCTCGCATCTGCAGAACGGCCAGGTGGTCGAGCGCCTGAAAATCGACCGCTGATGCCCCTGAAAGCACGACCCGCAAGGACTGCCGAACGATGAACGCCCAGACACAAAAATTCCAGATCGACGGTCCCGTCGGCAAGATCGAATGCGCGCTCGACGTGCCCGAGGCCGGCACGACGCCGCGCGGCATCGCGCTCGTCGCGCATCCGCACCCGCTCTTTGGCGGCACGATGGACAACAAGGTCGCACAAACGCTCGCGCGCACGCTCGTGCAGCTCGGCTACACGACCTACCGTTCCAACTTTCGCGGTGTCGGCGAAACGGCGGGCACGCACGACAACGGCATCGGCGAACAGGACGACCTGCTCGCGCTGATCGCGTACATGCGCGCGCAAGTGGAACAGGCGGGCCAGGCGCACGCGCCGCTCGTGCTTGCCGGCTTTTCGTTCGGCACCTTCGTGCTCTCGCACGTCGCGAAGCGCTACCTCGAAACGGGCGGCGCGATCGAGCGCATGGTGTTCGTCGGCACCGCGGCGAGCCGCTGGGAAGTCGCGCCCGTGCGCGAGGACACGCTCGTGATTCACGGCGAACTCGACGAGACCGTGCCGATTCTCTCGGTATACGAATGGGCGCGTCCGCAGGAGCTGCCCATCGTCGTCATTCCGGGGGCAGAGCATTTCCTGCATCGCAAGCTGCACATTCTCAAGCGCATCATCGTGGACGCCTGGCGCTGAGGCCTGCTCCTCGCCCCGAAATCACGCCGGATCACGCAATTCAGGGTCGCAATGCAAGCGGTTCGTCATCGCCCGTATGCCGGCGAAATGCGTGAAAAATGCACGACAGGTACGCGCAAACGTGTGACATCGCGAAAATTCGCCACGAAGCGACGCGTATAATGTTCGCCAATTTTGTGCTTGCTGCGGTGCGCCATCCGCGCCGCGCGGCACGAGCTTTCCGGCTTTCACCGACCGTGCGCCGCATGGCGCGCTACGTTCATCCCGTCCCCATTCAGCCCGACCTGAACCTATGCGTTTTCTCTCCTCCGGCCAGCCGTCTTCTTTCGTTTCCCCTTCCCTCGTCCGCAACGCCACGCTCGCAGCGCTCCTGCCCGCCACGCTGCTCGCCAGCGCGAGCGCGTTCGCGCAGGTGCCGCCGCCCGCGGTGAACGCGCGTTCGTGGGTGCTCGTCGACGCCACCGCGAACCAGGTGCTCGCCGCCGGCAACGCCGATGAGCGCGTCGAGCCCGCGTCGCTCACGAAGCTCATGACCGCGTACCTCGTGTTCGAGGCGCTGCAGACGAAAAAGATCACGATGGATCAGATCGTCACGCCGAGCGAAGCCGTACGCCGCGTGACGAACGCCGAATCGCGCATGTTCATCGAAGCGAACAAGCCGGTGTCGGTGCATGACCTCGTGTACGGCATGATCGTGCAGTCGGGCAACGACGCCGCCATCGCGCTCGCCGAACTCGTGGGCGGCAGCGAGTCGAACTTCGTCACGTTGATGAACGCCGAGGCGCAGAAGCTCGGCATGGCGCACACGCACTTCGCCGACGTGAACGGCATGCCCGACCCGCAGCACTACACGACGGCCGGCGACCTCGCCACGCTCTCCGCGCGCCTGATCCGCGACTTTCCCGAGTACTACGGCATCTTCTCGGTCAAGGAGTTCAAGTACAACAACATCAAGCAGCCGAACCGCAACCGCCTGCTGTGGATCGACCCGACCGTCGACGGTCTCAAGACCGGCCACACCCAGGCGGCGGGTTACTGCCTGATCGCATCGGCCAAGCGTCCGATGATGGGCGGCAGCGACCGCCGTCTCGTCTCCGTGATGATGGGCGAGCAGAAGGAGCACGACCGCGTTCAGGACAGCATGAAGATGCTGAACTACGGCTATAGCGCGTACGACACGACACGCATCTATCAGGCGAACCAGGCCGTTGCCACGCCGCGCGTCTACAAGGGCACGCTCGGCGCCGTGAAGGTCGGCGTGCAGAAGGACCAGTTCGTGACGCTGCCCAAGGGCGCGGCCGACAAGGCGAAGCCGCAGGTCGAACTCAACAGCCCGCTGATCGCGCCGCTCACGGTCGGTCAGCAGGTCGGCACCGCGAAGTTCGTCGGCGCGGACGGCAAGGTGCTCGCGCAGATTCCGCTCGTCGCGCTCGAAGCGGTGCCGCAGGCCGGCATCGTCGGCCGCGTGTGGGATTCGTTGATGCTCATGGTCAACAAGAAGAAGGGATGACCGGCATTGCCGAGCCGCTCGTCTGGCTCAACGGCGAGCTCACGCCGCTGTCCGAAGCGCGGATTCCCGTGCTCGATCGCGGCTTCCTCTTCGGGGACGGCATCTACGAGGTCGTGCCCGTTTATGTGCTCGCCGTTGGCGAAGGCGAGGGCGAAGGCGGCGTGCGCGTGCCGTTTCGCATCGGGCAGCATCTGGCGCGGCTCGCGCGCTCGCTCGAGAAAGTCGGCATGGCGAATCCGTTCGACGAAGCGGGCTGGCGCGCGCTGATCGCGCGTCTCATCGAGGCGAACGAAGCGGCGGGCGCGCTTGCGCGCGATGGGCACGCCAACGTCTACATGCAGGTCACGCGCGGCGTCGCGCCGCGCGCCCATGCGTTCCCGGCGGCGGCCACGCCCACCGTGTTCGCGATGGTCAACCCGCTCAAGCTGCCCGCGAACGCGCAGCGCGAGCGCGGCGTGCGCTGCGTCACCGCTGAGGACAAGCGCTGGCTCAACTGCGACATCAAGTCGACCTCGCTGCTCGGCAACGTGCTGATGGCGCAGCACGCGGCGGAAAACGATGCGTTCGAGACGATCCAGCTGCGCGACGGCTGGCTGACCGAGGCGTCTTCGTCGAACGTGTGGGTCGTGAAGGACGGCGTGCTCTTCGCGCCGCCGCGCAGCAACCGCATTCTCGAAGGCATCCGCTACGGCCTGATCGAGGAGCTGGCCGAAGCATGCGGCGTGCGCTTCGAAGCGCGTGAGGTCGCCGAGGCCGAACTGCGCGAAGCGGACGAGATTCTCTTGACGTCCGCGACGAAGGAAGTGCTGGCGGTCGTCTCGCTCGACGGCAAGCCCGTAGGCGACGGCAAGCCGGGCCCGGTCTACGCCGCGCTCTATGCGGCATACCAGCGCGAGAAGCAACGCGAAGCGCAGTCGCAGTTACAGGCACAGGCGCTGCACACAACCGCCGCCGAGCTACAGGAAGTGGAGAAATGAATATGGCCCAGACAGGCAACCCCGAGGCGAAAGAATCGCTGATCGAATTTCCGTGCGACTTTCCCATCAAGGTGATGGGCAAGACGCATCCGGAATTCCAGGACACCATCGTGACCGTGCTGCGCGAGTTCGACGGCGCCTTCGACGCGACGACGATCGAGTCGCGCCCGTCGAGCGGCGGCAACTACACGGGCCTTACCGTGACGGTGCGCGCGACGAGCCAGGCGCATCTCGACGACATCTATCGCGCGCTCACCGGGCATCCGATGGTGAAGATCGTGCTGTAAGCGGCCGCGCTTCGCTGGCTGCGATTCAAACGACAAGGGCCGCCATGAGCGGCCCTTGTCACGTCCACGTCTGCGGTTTTCAGGGCACGTCGCCCGCGCGCGCGCGTTGCGCCGCCGCGGCGGCCGTGATGAGCGGGCCCGCCTCGCAGGCGTCCTCGTAGAGCCGCCGAAAGCGTGCGACCTCGTCGAACACCCAGTCGCGGAAGGCTTGCACGCGCTCGGTCTGCATGCGCTGCGGCGGGCAGATGAAGTAGTAGCGCCACGGGCTCGGGCCGTCGATGTCCTTGAAGAGGCGCACGAGGCGCCCGAGCGTGATCTCGTGCATGGCCAGCGAGCGGCGCACCAGCGCGATGCCCTGGCCGTCCATGGCCGCCTGGAGCAGGTTCGACGAGTCCTGGTAGAGCACGCCGCGCTTCGGTTCGGGCAGATCCGCGAGGCCCGCCGCGTCGAACCACGGTCGCCAGAGTTCGTCGTCGGAGCGCAGGAGCGGCAGGCTCGCCAGTTCGTGCGGGTCGACGGGCAGCTTGCCGCCGTTGAAATCGGGCGAGCAGGCGGGAAAGAAGATCTCGTCGAGCAGCAGTTCGGCGTGCAGCCCCGGATAGTGGCCGTAGCCGAAGCGGATGGCCACATCGACGTCGTCGCGCGCGAAGTCGGTGAGCGAATTCGTCGATTGCAGCTCGACGTCCCACTGCGGATGCGCTTCGATGAAACGGCCGATGCGCGGCGTGACCCAGCGCGCGGCGAACGACGACAGCATCGAAACGACGAGCCGCCGGTCGCGGTCGCCGGCGCGGATCTCCTGGGTGGCGTGCGCGAGCTGGCTCAGCGCATCGCGCACCTGGCCCGCGTAGCGGCGGCCGATGTCGGTCACGCGCACGCGCTTGCCGTCGCGCGCGAAGAGCGCTACGCCCAGTTCGGCTTCGAGCGCGCGGATCTGGTGACTCACGGCGCCGTGCGTGACGAAGAGTTCGTCGGCAGCACGCGAGAAGCTTTCGTGGCGGGCGGCGGCTTCGAAGGCCTTGAGCGCATTGAGCGCAGGTAACTGGCGCAGATCCATATCGTATTTTTTCTCACATAGCCGTGAAAATTGATCGTTTGGCTCTAGCCCTTATGGTACGTACGATTGTAGCCATGAGAGCAGGTCGTTCGGAGGCGAAAATGAGAGAAATTTCTTCGGATATCACGTTTGAAGTGGCGGCTGATCACATGGCTTCGGTGCGCGTGACGCGCAGCACGCGTCTGACCGTGCGGTGCGGCACCGTATGGGTCACGCGCAGCGACGACACCGCCGATTACTGGCTCGAGCCCGGCCATACGCTGCGGCTGCGGCGCGGCGAGCGGCTGTGGATCGGCGCGGAAGGCAACGCCCCCGCGTGGGTTGCGTTCGCCGCGCCTGCGCGTGTGAGCGAGCGCCTGGTCGATTGGGCAGCGCGCGCCGCACAACGCGCGGGCGTTCATATCGGCGACGGCTGGCGCACCGTTTGAGGACGTAGCGGACCGTTTCAAAATCGCGGCGGCGGGAAGGCAACCCGCCGCCGCCGTTATCCGCAGCATGCCCGGCGCGCTTGTCCCGAATTCGGTAAACTCGCGAGATCATGTGCGCCACGCTAGTTTCACCCTCGCAAAGTCCTTCCGACCCCGGCATGCCCGCGGCCGCTCCTCAAACGCCACTTTCCCCCATCGTCGTGCGCTGGCGCGGCAACGAGGCTTATCAAGCGAGCTTCGACGCCATGCGCGAGTTCACGGCCGCCCGCGACGCCGGAACGCCCGACGAAATCTGGCTCGTCGAGCATCCGCCCGTCTTTACGTTGGGTCAGGCAGGCAAGCCCGAGCACCTGCTCGTGGCCAACAGCGGCATTCCGCTCGTGCAGATCGATCGAGGTGGGCAGATCACATATCACGGGCCGGGCCAGGTGGTGGCCTACCTGCTGCTCGATCTGCGGCGCCGCAAGCTCATGGTGCGCGAGCTCGTCACGCTCATCGAGGACGCCGTGATCGAAACCCTGGCGGCGTATAATCTCGCGGGCGAGCGCAAGGCGGGCGCGCCCGGCATTTACGTGCCGCAAGACGCCAGCGGCGCGAGCGCCGCGCATAAGGGCGCGAAAGTCGCCGCCCTCGGGCTGAAGATTCGCAACGGCTGCAGCTATCACGGCGTGAGCCTGAACGTGTCGATGGATCTGAGCCCATTTCTCGCGATCAATCCGTGCGGATATGCCGGGCTCGAAACCGTCGACATGGCCACGCTCGGTGTAGCGGCGAGCTGGCGCGATGTGGCCGCGACGCTGGCGGCGCGGCTGGAAGCGAATCTCGCGGCGCACGCAGCAACAATTCGTTTGGTAGCCGAAGCGGCTGCCGCAGACCCTTCAGACGGAGCGGCCGGGGCGACCCCCGACGCAGGTGCGGCTGAAAACGAAGCGGCCGCTTGCGCGGCCGCGATGCAACCGGCCGTATCGGCCGTCTCCGGCGGGGAACCGCCGCAACCGCAGGCTGGCGTTGCACCGGCGGCCTGACTGGATCGAAAGCATGACTGACATCACTGCGAACCCCGCTGGCACCAACGCCGACGCCGTTCCCTACGACGCCACCGCAAAGCAGAAGGCGCAGGCCAAGACCTCGCGCATTCCCATCAAGGTCGTTCCCATCGAGAAGCTCAAGAAGCCCGAGTGGATCCGCGTGAAGGCGGCCACGGGCAACTCGCGCTTCTACGAAATCAAGAACATCCTGCGCGAGCACAACCTGCACACCGTGTGCGAGGAAGCGAGCTGCCCGAACATC
Organism: Paraburkholderia mimosarum LMG 23256 = NBRC 106338; assembly: GCF_000739815.1. Lineage (GTDB taxonomy): Bacteria > Pseudomonadota > Gammaproteobacteria > Burkholderiales > Burkholderiaceae > Paraburkholderia > Paraburkholderia mimosarum. Next base: position 308,352 of record NZ_BBJJ01000002.1, on the reverse strand, counting down.
GGCGAGTGCTTCGGCAAGGGCACCGCGACGTTCATGATCATGGGCGACAAGTGCACGCGCCGCTGCCCGTTCTGCGACGTCGGCCACGGCCGCCCCGATCCGCTCGACGCCGACGAACCGGCCAACCTCGCGCGCACCATCGGCGCGCTCAAGCTCAAGTACGTGGTGATCACGAGCGTGGACCGCGACGACCTGCGTGACGGCGGCGCCGGTCACTTCGTGGAGTGCATCCGCCAGGTGCGCGAGCAGTCGCCGCAAACGCGTATCGAGATTCTCACGCCCGACTTCCGCGGCCGACTCGACCGCGCGCTGGAGATCCTCAACGCGGCGCCGCCCGACGTGATGAACCACAACCTCGAAACGGTGCCGCGTCTCTACAAGGAAGCGCGCCCGGGTTCGGACTACGCGCACTCGCTCAAGCTGCTCAAGGACTTCAAGGCGCTGCATCCCGAAGTCGCGACGAAGTCGGGCCTGATGGTGGGCCTCGGCGAAACCGAAGAGGAAATTCTTCAGGTGATGCGCGACCTGCGCGCGCACGACGTCGACATGCTGACGATCGGCCAGTACCTCCAGCCTTCGGAGCACCACCTGCCGGTGCGTGCGTACGTGCATCCCGACACGTTCAAGATGTACGAGGAAGAGGCGTACAAGATGGGCTTCACGCACGCGGCCGTCGGCGCGATGGTGCGTTCGAGCTATCACGCCGATGTGCAGGCGCATGGGGCGGGGGTGGTTTAAGCCACGCGCGTTCTTGCACGCATGCAACGAGGAGCCCGCTGAAAAGCGGGCTTTTTCGTTTGTGCGCTGGCACCCGGATAGCAGGGCCCACGTATCGATCGCACGATCCACTCCCGCACGAAAAGCAATGCTCCAGCGGCGTCATTAGCTAACGCGGATAAATTAGAACCGCGCGCCGCGAGACTCCCTATAGTCGGAACCTTCCTTCACTCGAACGTCGTTCCGCCGGAGTCTCTCGATGAACCTTCGCGTTCCCACCTCGCCGCGTTCCGCCGCCTTTGGCGGCGATGCACTCAAGCACCGTCCCCGTTTGCTGGCTTTTGCATTCGCCGCCGCCTGCTTCGCCGCCGTGTTCGGCGCACCGCACGCACATGCGCAAACGCACGAGGTCGTGATTGCGTATCAGGACATGGTGGTGCCGTGGCGCTACGCGCAGGCAACGGGCGAAGTCGAGAAGGAGACGGGCTACAAGGTCACCTACCGCAAGCTCGCTAGCGGCGCCGACGTGATCCGCGCACTCGCCTCGGGTTCCGTGCAGCTCGGCGAGGCCGGCTCGAGCCCGATCGCGGCGGGGCTCTCGCAAGGCGTGGACCTTTCGCTCTTCTGGATTCTCGACAACATCAACGACGCCGAAGCGCTCGTCGCGCGCGACGGCTCGGGCGTCACGAGCATCGCGGGTCTCAAGGGCAAGACGATCGGCGTGCCGTACGTCTCGACCTCGCACTTTCACGCGCTCGTCGCGCTGCAGAACGCGGGCGTGAATCCCGCCGACGTTAAGATCGTCAATCTGCGTCCGCCCGAAGTCGCGGCCGCCTGGCAGCGCGGCAACATCGACGCCACGTACATCTGGGATCCCGTGCTCGCGCAGGTCAAGAAGAACGGCAAGGTGCTCATCACGTCGGGCCAGGTGGCGAAGGCCACGGGCAAGGCGACGTTCGACGGCTTCGTGGTCGACCGACGCTTCGCGAAAGACAACGGCGATTTCGTCGCGAAGTTCGTGAAGGTGCTCGCCGCTGCCGATGCCGATTACATCGCGCATCGCACCGCCTGGAATGCCGCCTCGCCGCAGGTGCAGGCCGTCGCGAAGGAGTCCGGAGCGAACGCCGCCGAAGTCCCGGCGAGCCTCGCGCTCTACGCGTTCCCCACGCCCGCCGAGCAGGCCTCGAAGCAATGGCTGGGCGGCGGCGCGCAATCGGGGGCGGCGCAGTCGCTGCTCGCCACGGCGACCTTCCTCAAGCAGCAGGGCACGATCCAGAATGTGCTGCCCGACTACTCGGTGGGCGTCGATCCGCAGTACGTGCAGCGCGTCGCCGCGCACTGAGCGCACTGAGCGCACTGACAAAAGGGGGGCTGGCATGAGCGCGCTCGCGATCCGCGATCTCACCGTCGTCTACGAAGGCGCGCGCCGCGACGCCGCGCCCAACGTGGCGCTCGCGGACGTGAACCTCGAAGTGGCGAGCGGCGAGTTCGTCGTGGCGCTCGGCGCCTCGGGCTGCGGCAAGACCACGCTGCTCAACTGCATCGCGGGCTTTATCGAGCCCGCACAGGGCGAGGTGCGCGTGAACGGCGCGCGCGTGGAGGGGCCGGGCGCGGAGCGCGGCGTGGTGTTCCAGAAGCATGCGCTGCTGCCGTGGCTCGACGTGCTGGAGAACGTCGCGCTTGGCTTGCGTTTTCGGCGTGTGCCGAAGGCCGAAAGGGAGCGCATCGCGCGCGAGCAGCTTGCGCTCGTGGGTCTCGAGGCGCAGGCGCGCGAGCGCGTGTACGCGCTCTCGGGCGGCATGCAGCAGCGTGTGGGTATTGCGCGCGCGCTCGCGAGCGACCCCCAGATCCTGCTGATGGACGAGCCGATGGGCGCGCTCGACGCCATGACGCGCGAGCAGGTGCAGACGCTCGTGCTCGACGTCTGGGCGCGCACGCAGAAGACGGTGTTCTTCATCACGCACAGCGTGGAGGAAGCGCTCTTTCTGGCGACGCGCATCGTCGTCATGACGCCGGGGCCGGGCCGCATCGAGCGCGAGTACGAAGTGCCGTTCGCGCGGCAGTATCTCGCGACGCGCGATGCGCGCGCCGTGAAGTCGTCGCCGGAATTCATCGCGTGGCGCGAGCGGCTGGTGGACTTGCTGCACGCCGATGCGGAGGCAGCATGAGCGTGCCGCAGGAATCGTTGAGAGACGTCGCGCCTGAGGCACCGCGCGCAGCGCGCCGAACCGACGATGCGCGCGCCGCGCAAATGCCGCGCTCGACAGTCTGGCGCATGCCGGGTGAAGGCCCGACGGCGGCGCTGAGCGCGGCCTCGGTCGCGGCGCTTGCGCTGCTCTGGTGGCTCGCCACGCATCTGCACTGGCTGCCGCCGCTCTTCCTGCCGACACCCGAAGCCGTCTGGCAAGCTTTCACCGACGCCTGGCATGGCCGCATTCAGGGCGGACTGCCGCTCTCCGAGCACCTGCTCTGGAGCGCGCTGCGCGTGTTCGGCGCGTTCCTGCTCGCCGTGGTGACGGCCGTTCCCGTCGGCATTCTGATGAGTGTGTCGCGCATCGCGCGCGGCCTGCTCGATCCGCCACTCGAGTTCTACCGGCCGCTGCCGCCGCTCGCCTACCTGCCGCTCGTGGTGATCTGGTTCGGCATCGACGAGACCGCGAAGATCGTCGTGATCTGGCTCGCCTGCTTTGCGCCCATTGCGATGGCGGCGCGCGCCGGCGCAAGGAGCGCGAGCGTCGAGCAGATCCGCGCGGCGGCGTCGCTCGGCGGCGGCTTCGCGCAGATCGTGCGCTTCGTCGTGCTGCCCGCCGCGCTGCCGGAGATCCTCACGGGCCTGCGCATCGCCATCGGCTTTGGCTGGACCACGCTCGTGGCTGCCGAAATGGTCGCCGCCACGGCGGGCCTGGGCCAGATGGTGCTCAACGCGTCGAGCTTCCTGCGCACCGACGTCGTGGTCATGGGCATCGTACTGATCGGGTTGATCGCCTGGGGCTTCGACCTGGGCATGCGCGCGCTCGAGAAGCGGCTCGTGCCGTGGAAGGGGCGCGGCTGACGCCCGGCTGATCCTTACGGAAAGCCATACGCCCCCGGGGTGGATTTCCGGAAATCCATAAGGGCGCCCGCGCGCGACCACAAAAAATCCTTATAAATCAAGGCCGCGCCTGCGGGCGCGCGCTGGCATCGACCTTGCTAATAGATATGCGCGGCCAACCCCGGCCGCGACAAAAAAAAGAATCAAGGAGACAGCCGATGTCCGATCCCATCTTCCGGTTTCGCTGATCCCCCGTTTCGACCTGTCGCGGCATGGCGCTCGAAAGTGCGCGGCCATTGGCTTAACTCATTCGCAGGAACCATCGTGAAGAAACCTCTCCACAAAGTCCTCTACGTCCAGGTGATCGTGGCGATCGTCATCGGCGTGATCCTCGGTCATTACTGGCCCGCCCTCGGCATCGACATGAAGCCGCTCGGCGACGCCTTCATCAAGCTCATCAAGATGGTGATCGGGCCGATCATCTTCTGTACCGTCGTGACCGGGATCGCCGGCATGGAGGACATGAAGAAGGTGGGCCGCGTGGGCGGCAAGGCGCTGCTCTACTTCGAGATCGTCTCGACCTTCGCGCTGGTGCTCGGCCTCATCGCCACGCACGTGCTCAAGCCGGGCGCGGGCTTCAACGTCGACGTCCACACGCTCGACGCCAAGGCCGTGGCGAGCTACGCCGAGAAGGCGCACGGCCAGAGCACCGTCGACTTCTTCATGCACATCATTCCCGACACGATCACGTCGGCGTTCGCGCAGGGTGAAATTCTGCAGATCCTGCTGATCGCGCTGCTGTTCGGCGCCGTGCTCACGCAACTGGGCGAGCGCGGCCGCGTGGTGACGGAGTTCATCGACGGCGTGTCGCGCGTGCTGTTCGGCGTCGTGAAGATCGTCACGAAGCTCGCACCGATCGGCGCGTTCGGCGCGATGGCGTTCACCATCGGCAAGTACGGCGTCGGCTCGCTGATTCCGATGCTCAAGCTGATCGGCACGTTCTATCTCACGTCGATCGTGTTCGTGCTCGTCGTGCTCGGCGCGATCGCGCGCTTCACGGGCTTCTCGATCATCCGCTTCGTTGCCTATATCAAGGAAGAGCTGCTGATCGTGCTCGGCACGAGCTCATCGGAATCGGCGCTGCCGCAACTGATGCAGAAGCTCGAGCGCCTTGGCTGCTCGCGCTCGGTGGTGGGCCTCGTGGTGCCGACCGGCTATTCGTTCAACCTCGACGGCACCAACATCTACATGACGATGGCGGTGCTCTTCATCGCCCAGGCGACCAACACCGACCTCACGTGGACGCAGCAGCTCACGCTGCTCGCGGTGACGATGCTCACCTCGAAGGGCGCGAGCGGCGTGACCGGCGCGGGCTTCATCACGCTCGCGGCAACGCTTGCCGTCGTGCCGACCATTCCGCTCTCGGGGATGGTGCTGATTCTCGGCATCGACCGCTTCATGAGCGAGTGCCGCGCGCTGACCAACATCGTCGGCAACGGCGTGGCGACGGTCGTGGTCTCGGCGTGGGAGAAGGAGCTCGACCGCAGCAAGCTGCGCGCCGTGCTCTCCGGCGATGTGGAACAAGTGAAGGAAAGCGCAGGCGCATAAGCCGCGCTGGGCGGAGCGCGCTGCCGATGGCGCGCCTTGCCCGCCTTGCGGGGGTGCGCTCAAGCCAGGGAGGCGCGCGCCGCCCGACGATGTTTCGATGTGTCTTTCGCGGCTCGGGCCGCTGGGCGGCGCGCCGTTTCCCCTGCGTCCGCGTCGCCCGTTTTTGCGCTTCCCGTCCGACTTTGCCTCACGTTGCCCGCCTGCGCCAGAAGCCAGCCGTCCCGCCCGGACGCTACGGCGCGGCCGTGTGCCACAATCTCCCTCATCCGCCTCGACCCCTCCACTGTCTGGAAGCCGCTCACGTGACGCGCCGCCTAATCATCCTCTTCGCGCTCGCTGCCGGGCTCGTCGCGGTCTGCGCGCTCACCTGGGCGCTCACGTGGCAGAGCGGTATCGACCAGTTGCGCCGCAACGCCGCCGTGCGCGGCGACCGTACCGCGGCGTCGCTCAAGAGCACGCTCGAGCGCTACGACTCGCTGCCGTACATCGTCGGCGAGCATCCGGTCGTGCAGGACGTGCTCGTCGACCAGCGGCCCGAGTGGGTGGCCGCTGCGAATCGCTATCTCGAAGACGTGAACCGCCACGCGCGCGCCACGACGACCTACATCATCCGTGCCGACGGCTTGAGCATCGCCGCGAGCAACTGGCGCGATCCCGATAGCTTCGTCGGCGCCGATTACCGTTTCCGTCCGTATTTCATCGACGCGATGAACGGCCGCGTGGGCCGCTTCTTCGGCATCGGCACGATCTCGCACGACCCGGGCTACTACGTCTCGCAGCCCGTGCGGCGCAACGGCAAGATCGTCGGCGTGGCGGTGGTGAAGCTCAATCTCGAATGGTTTCCGGGCACGGATGCCTCGGAGCCGCTCCTCGTCACCGACGATCACGGCGTGATCTTTCTCTCCTCGGTGCCCGCGTGGAAGTACCGCACGGTGCGGCCGCTGCCGCCCGCGGTGATCGCCTCGATCGACGCCACGCGCCAGTACGCGAGCGAGCCGATCGCGCCGCTGCCCGCGAGCGTCGAGCGCGTGCTGCCGGGCGACGCCGACATCGTGCGCATGGGCGCGGGCATCCGCGCGCCGCGCTACCTGGAAACGCGCCGCTCGCTCGGCGAGCCCGACTGGCATCTCGTCACGATGTCGTCGATCGGCCCGGTGCTCGAGGCCTCGCGCAATGCGACCATCATGACGGGCTTCGGCTATGTTTCGCTGTGTCTCCTCGGTTTCTACTGGCGCATGCGGCGCGCGCGCGTGAAGGAGGTGATGCGCAGCCGCGCGATGCTGCAAAAGGCCTATGCCATGCTCAACGAGCGCGTGGCCGAGCGCACCGCCGATCTCTCGCAGGCGAACGAGCGCCTGCAGCGCGAGGTGGCGGAACGCACGCGGGCCGAAGCCGAGCTGCGCGCGACCCAGGACGAACTGATCCAGGCGAGCAAGCTCGCCGCGCTCGGCCAGATGGCGGCGGGCATCACGCACGAGCTGAACCAGCCGCTCGCCGCGCTGCGCAGCTTCTCGGACAACACGCGCGTATTTCTCGAGCGCGGCCAGTACGCCGCGGCCACCGAGAATCTGGAGGCGATCGCCTCGCTCACCGAGCGCATGGGCAAGATCGTGAATCAGCTCAAGCTGTTCGTCGGACGCGCGCGGCCCAGGAGCGCGCGCGCACCGGTCGCCCGGGCGCTGCGCAACTCGCTTGCGCTGCTCGGCAAGCGGCTCGACGGCGTGCGCGTGGATCTCACGCTGCTCGAAGAGGGCGCGCCGGCCGCGCCGCTCGATCCCGACGCGGACTATCCGGACCTGAGCGCCCAATGCGACGACCTGCGGCTCGAACAGGTGCTCATCAACGTGGTGGGCAACGCGCTCGACGCCGTGGCGGGCGTGCCGTCGCCGCGCATTGCGATCGAGGTGCAGGCGAGCGCCGCGACGCTCGAGATCGCCGTGCGCGACAATGGTCCCGGCATTCCCGAGGAGGTCTTGCCGCGCCTCTTCGAGCCGTTCTTCACGACGAAGGAGATGGGGCAGGGGCTCGGCCTCGGGCTCGCGATTTCCTCGTCGATTGCACGCGACTGTGGCGGCTCGCTCACCGCGAGCAACGCACCGGAAGGCGGCGCGCGCTTCGTGCTGACGCTGCGCCGCGCCCGCGCGGACGCCGCGAGCGCGGCGCGTGCGGCGGGCTTGTGAAGCGAGCTTGTGAAGCGGGCTTGTGAAACGCGCCTTGTGGAGCACCCAGGTAACGCTGGCTCATGAATCAGGATGACGAACGAACATGGTGAATGCAACGCCCGGCCGGGTGCTCTATGTAGAGGATGACGAACTCGTGCGCCGCGCGGGGGTGCAGAGCCTGCAGCTCGCAGGCTTCGACGCCGCCGGTTTCGCGAACGCCGAAGGCGCGCTGCCGCTCGTCGATGCCGATTTCGCGGGCGTCGTGGTGAGCGACATCCGTCTGCCCGGCATGAGCGGGCTCGACCTGCTCGCGCAGTGCCACGAGCGCGCGCCCGATGTGCCCGTCATCCTCGTGACGGGCCACGGCGATATCTCGATGGCCGTGCAGGCAATGCGCGACGGCGCGTACGACTTCATCGAAAAGCCGTTCGCCTCGGAGCGCCTCATCGAAACGGTGCGGCGTGCGTTGGAGCGGCGCCTCCTGGTGCTCGAGAACCTCGCGCTGCGCCGCGAGCTGGCGGGGCAGAACGCGCTTGCGCCGCGCATCATCGGCAAGAGCCCGGCCATCGAGCAGGTGCGCAAGCTCATCGCGAACGTCGCGCCCACGGACGCCTCGGTGCTCATCAACGGCGACACCGGCGCGGGCAAGGAGCTGATCGCGCGCAGCCTGCACGAGCTGTCGCCGCGCCACGACAAGCCGTTCGTGGCGGTGAACTGCGGCGCGCTGCCGGAACCGATGTTCGAGTCGGAGATGTTCGGCTACGAGGCCGGCGCGTTCACGGGCGCGGCCAAACGCCGGATCGGCAAGCTCGAGCATGCGAGCGGCGGCACGCTCTTTCTCGACGAGATCGAGAGCATGCCGCTCTCGTTGCAGGTGAAGCTACTGCGCGTGTTGCAGGATGGCGTGCTGGAGCGCCTGGGCTCGAACCAGCCCGTGCGCGCCGACTTGCGCGTGGTGGCGGCGGCCAAGGGCGACATGAGCGAGCACGTCGCGGCGGGGACTTTCCGGCGCGACCTGCTGTACCGGCTGAACGTCGTGACGATCGCGCTCCCGCCGCTCGCCGAACGGCGCGAGGATATCGTGCCGCTCTTCGAGCATTTCCTGCTCGACGCAGCAGTGCGCTACCAGCGCAGCGCGCCGCTCCTCACCGAGCGCGACCGCATGCGGCTCACGCAGCGCGACTGGCCGGGCAACGTGCGCGAGCTGCGCAACGCGGCTGATCGCCGGGTGCTCGGGATTCCCGACGATCTCTCGGCGGCCGCGGCGGGCAGCGACGACGATGCGCTGCCGCTCAAGGAGCGCGTGGAGCAGTACGAGCGCGCACTGATCGCCGATGCGTTGCAGCAGAGCAACGGTGCAGTCGCCCAGGCCGCCGAGCGGCTGCAGATGGCGAAGGCCACGCTATACGAGAAGATTCGACGCTATGGGCTGGCGGTGCGTGGCGAGGGATAGCAGCGCGTGACGGAGCAAGCAGGCGTAAAAAAAGCAGCGGGGTTTCCGCTGCTTTTTTGTTGACACACACCATCAGGCGCGTATCAAGTCGCAAGCGCCTTCTGCAACAACTGGTCGAGTTCCGCGAATTGGGGTTCGCCCACGTAGCGCTTGAGGATCTTGCCGTCGCGGCCGATCACGAAAGTGGTAGGCGTGAGCTGGACATTGCCGAACTGCTTCGCCGCCGAGCCGTCGTCCACTGCCACCTTGAACGGCAACTGGCGCGTTTGCGCGTAGTTCGCGACGTACATCGGCGCGTCGTAATTCATCGCCACGGCCACGAACTCGAGACCTTCGCCCTTGAAGCGGTTATAGGTCTGGACCATCTTCGGCATTTCCTCCATACAGGTCGAGCAACTCGTCGCCCAGAAGTTGACGAGGTACACCTTGCCTTTCAGGTCGCTCGTGGAGACCTTCTGGCCGGACAGCAGCGTGAAGGTCGCATCGGGCACGTGCGGCGGGCTGCCGAAGAACGCGAAATAGCCTGCCACGGCGATCGCGACGACCACGACCGCCGCGACGATGCTGCGCATCGCGCCGGAGCGCGCGTTCGAGGAATTCGGGGATGCAGCGGTCATGGGTCTCGCCTTTGCGCCGAAGGGCGCGGGTGTGAAGCCAGATCATTGTAGCGCCGAATTTCACGGCATAGACGTTGTGGAACGACACACCGGTATGTGCCGACGGATAATGGCACCCACCTTTCACGCTCATGACGATTCGCCTCATGTTTTCCGCCTTTCATGCCCGCGCCTGCCGTTCGCTGACCGCACCGGTGCGCACTCTCACGGCGGCCGGTGCGCCGGCGCTGGGCGCGCTCGCGACGGCGTTCGCGCTGGCCGCCTGCTCGCCCACCTACGACTGGCGCACGGTCTCCAGCAACGAGAGCGGCTACACCGTCGATCTGCCGGCCAAGCCGGGCAAGGACGAGCGCAGCATCGACGTGAACGGGACGCCGATGCGCATGCGAGTGCAGACAGCCGAAGTTGCCGACGACGTATTCGTGGTCGGCACGCTCGACTTGCCCGACGCACAGCCCGCGACGCAGCAAAAGGCGCTCGACTTCCTGCGCGCGGGCCTCGCGCGCAATGTCGGCGCACCTGCGCAGGCGCATGCCGTGGCCGTGCCGCTCGCGGCGGGCGGTTCGATCGAGGGCATGGAGATGCGCATGGCCGGCAAGGCAGGCGCCAACGGCGAGGCTCGCACGATTCACGCGCGGCTCGTGGCGAAGGGCGCGCGCGCCTACCAGGTGGCGATCGTCGGTCGCGCCGAACCGCCGGTCGAGCAGGCTGACCAATTCTTCGGATCTTTCAAGCTCTACTGAGATTCTGGACCCCGCAGCACGCCTCGCCGGCACAGGGCAGCCACACCGAGCGGCGGGCGATTGCGGCCCGAAATGAAGGTTGCGCTGCAGGTAAACGCGCTAATTACCAGATTTGATTGAAGGTTTACGGGTTACCCACAGGACCTGTGGGTAACTTTGTGGAAAAAAGCCGCCCGCAAGCTGGAAAGTGCCGTCCTGTGGGCTTCCTGTTAGTTTTGGCCGCTTTTCGGGAAATCCAGAAAATTAGAAGAATCAATGGCTTATAGAAACCGCGCGAGCGGAGGGAGGACTCGGCATAAAACGGGCCTTAACACGACGATGTGTGCATAAGTCAAGCCTTGACTTCGATTTATTGGCGCGATTGGGATGCTCAGGCGGCGCAAGCATCGCCGGGGGTTTCCGTTGATTTGCCGTTGCGTTTTCCTATCGCTCCGCGAATACCCGCCGATACTGCACGGCCTCGGCAACGTGTGCGGCTTCGGGCGTCGGCATGCCCGCGAGATCGGCAATCGTGCGGGCGACCTTGAGCACGCGGTAATGCGCGCGCGCCGACCAGCCGAAGCGCTCTCCCGCTTCGCGCAGCAGCGTTTCACCGGCGGCGTCCGGCCGGCAGACAGCATCGGTCTCGCGGCCAGTCAGTTCGCGATTGGTCTTCCCCTGGCGCGCCAGTTGCCGTTTGCGCGCCGCCTGCACCCGTAAGGCGATCGCGGCGCTCGATTCTGCGCTCGCGCTAGCGCGAGCGGCCAGTTCGGCGGGTGGCAGCGCAGGAATTTCGATCTGGATGTCAATGCGGTCCAGCAGCGGCCCGGAGAGCTTGCGCAGGTAGCGCGCGGCGCTTTCGGGCGTGCAGCGGCAGCGCCCTGCCGGATCGCCGCGCCAGCCGCAGGGGCAGGGGTTCATCGCGGCAACGAGCTGGCAGGCGGCCGGAAAGTCGGTTTGCCAGGCGGCGCGCGAAATCGTGATTGCGCCTACTTCGAGCGGCTCGCGCAGGGTTTCGAGCACATGGCGATCGAATTCTGGCAGCTCATCCAGAAATAGCACACCTAAATGTGCCAGCGTGATTTCGCCGGGTTGCGGCGGATTGCGCCCGCCGATCAGCGCAGCCGCGCTCGACGAGTGATGCGGCGCGCGAAACGGCCGCTGCCGCCACTGCTGCGGCGTGAAGCCGATCGCGCTGGCGGAGAGCAGCGCCGCGGACGCCAGCGCTTCGTCGTCGGTCATGGGCGGCAGCAGGCCGGGCAGGCGCGCCGCGAGCATCGACTTGCCCGCGCCGGGCGGACCCACCATCAGGAGATGATGACCGCCCGCCGCCGCGACTTCGAGCGCCCGGCGCGCGCCGCGCTGGCCGATGACGTCGGCCATGTCGGGGGGCGGGGCGGCTGGCGCGGCATCGATGGCGCTCGCATGCACGGGCGCGAGACGCGCGTCGGGATCCTCGCCGGCGAGGTGGGCGCACAGCGAGCGCAAGTCCGCTGCGCCATAAACCGCGACGCCCGGCACGAGCGCCGCTTCGGCTGCGTTTTGCGCGGGTAGATATAGCTCGTGCACGCCATGGTGTTCGCGCCGCGCAGACGCAACGGCGACCCGCGATTCGTCGGCAGAAACGTCAGCATGACGAACGAATTCGTTTTCGCCGGCCGCATTGCCGCGGGAGAGCGCCGGCGCCTCGCCGCACGCTGAGCCACTGCTTTGCGCGCGTGCCGTGCCGCACGCCATGGCGAACGCGCCGCGCATTGGTCGCACGGCGCCGGTAAGCGACAGTTCCCCCGCGAACTCGCGATGCGCGAGCGCCGCGACCGGAATCTGACCGCTCGCAGCGAGTATGCCGAGCGCGATCGGAAGATCGAAGCGGCCCGATTCCTTTGGTAAATCGGCGGGCGCCAGGTTGACGGTAATGCGCCTCACCGGGAAATCGAAGCCGCAGTTGGAGAGCGCAGCGCGCACGCGCTCGCGGCTTTCGCGCACTTCGAGGTCGGGCAGTCCGACGATAGAGAACGACGGCAGCCCGTTGGCGAGATGGACTTCGACGGTGACTTCGGGCGCGCGGCCGGCAGCCGGCGCGCGGCTGCGCACCACGGCAAGCGACATGGGATTCTCCGGAAAGGACGCATGCAGGACTGGGGCAGCTTTGCAGCCACTTCGCAGCCACTTCGTACCCGCTTCGTACCCGTTTCGCAGGCGGTACGCGCGCGCCATGCATGCGCCAGGCGGGTGAGGCCCATGCCCCTTTACGGTTCGATTGCGTTTCGCGTACGGATCGCTTGCGGTGCGGTGCCGCAGTTACCACCGCAGTTACCACCGCGGTTACGACCGCAGTGGCCGCCCTCGACTGCGCACTTCATGGAACATGAAGGTGCGCGAGGAAATGATCAGGAGGACTGGCTAGTCACCGGCAGTTTCTGCTCGAGTTCGGCTACGCGGCGCTCGAGTTCTTCGAGGCGCTGGCGCGTGCGCACGAGCACCTGCGTTTGTGCGTCGAATTCCTCGCGCGTGACGAGGTCCAGCTTCGAAAAGCCTTGCGACAACATTGCACGCACATTGCGTTCGACATCGCGCGCGGGCGAGTTCTTGAACAGGTCGCTCACGCGTGCCTGCAGATCATTGAATACGTCGTTGGGTTGCTTCATTCGATTCCCCTTCGCTGCACACAAAGTGTGCAAATTTCGTTTTGCCTGTGCCCCGTGCCGGATCGTGATCGATCTTGGTGCGCGTTGACGGGGCGCCTGGGAGTGTGCGCGCAACTGGTGCGCGCGACTGGCCAGTGTGCTGCGCGCCGCCGCGTGGGTGGCCATTCTCCGCCTCCGCGCGACGCTGCGCGCGAGCGAAGCCTGAGAACACTGTAGCAACGATCCTGGCGCCCCGCCACCGCGCGCGCACCGCGCTGGCCGTTCGGCCAGGGGCTTGTGCGCCGCGCCCCTCAAGGCGCGACCGGCATTGTCCACGGCCTTGGGCGAGCTTGCATCGAATCTCGGGGCATCGGTGTTCGAAGCGGTCCGCAACGGATTGGCACGGGTGTTGCTAATACTGCCCCGCGCACCGAACGACTGTTGCTCACGGTGCGCCGGCGACACGGCGAAGCATCACGCGCCGTTCGCAAGGCGCCCGTCGCAGAAGCGAACAAAGGGATGAAGCAACCACAGCGAGGACTACATGAAACTGATTACAGCAATCATCAAGCCGTTCAAGCTCGATGAGGCGCGCGAAGCCCTCTCGGCGATCGGCGTTTCGGGGATCACGGTGACGGAGGTCAAAGGTTTCGGGCGCCAGAAGGGGCACACGGAGCTGTACCGCGGCGCCGAGTATGTCGTCGACTTCCTGCCGAAGGTGAAGATCGAGGCCGCCGTGGCCGACGACATCGTCGAGCAGGCCATTGAAGCGCTCGAGCGCGCAGCCCGCACGGGCAAGATCGGCGACGGCAAGATCTTCGTCACGCCGATCGAACAAGTGATCCGCATCCGCACCGGCGAGACCGGCGCCGACGCGCTGTAACGGAAATACGAGACCAGAGAGACAAGAGGAAACCAAGATGCGCAAACACATCATGTCCTTGCTGATGGCCGGCTCGCTGCTGGCCGCCGGCGTCGGCACCGCGCTGGCGGACGACGCATCGGCACCGGCCGCGGCCTCCGCGCCTGCGGCCACCGCTTCGGCGCCTGACGCGTCCGCCGCGGCTCCCGCTTCGGCACCGGCCGCGGCACCCGCATCGGCACCCGCGGCCGACGCCGCATCGGCTCCGGCCGCCGCCGCGAGCGCCCCGGCCGACGCATCGGCTGCCGCCGCAGCCGCACCCGCCGCGCCGACCGCGCCGTTCTCGCTCGATTCGTCGAAGATCAACTCGGGCGACACCGCGTGGATGCTGACCTCCACCGCGCTCGTGCTGTTCATGACGATCCCGGGCCTCGCGCTCTTCTACGGCGGCATGGTCCGCAAGAAGAACGTGCTCGCGACGCTCATGCAGAGCTTCGCGATCACCTGCGTCGTCACGGTGATCTGGACGGTGGTGGGCTACTCCATCGCGTTCACGCCGGGCGGTTCGTTCATCGGCGGCTTCTCGCGCATCTTCCTTGAGGGCATGAACTACATCAAGGGCGACAAGGCGACGACGCTCACCGTGAGCCACCTCGCGCCGACCATCCCCGAGACGGTGTACTTCGTCTATCAGATGACGTTCGCGATCATCACGCCGGCGCTCATCACCGGCGCGTTCGCCGACCGCATGAAGTTCTCGGCGATGCTCGTGTTCATGTCGCTGTGGTCGATCATCGTCTACTCGCCGATCGCTCACATGGTCTGGGAACCGACGGGCTGGCTCGCCAGCGCCGGCATCCTCGACTTCGCGGGCGGCACGGTCGTGCACATCAACGCCGGTATCGCGGGTCTGGTGTGCTGCCTCGTGCTCGGCAAGCGGGTTGGCTACGGCCGCGAAGTGATGGCCCCGCACAACCTCACGCTCACGCTGATGGGTGCGGCCATGCTGTGGGTGGGCTGGTTCGGCTTCAACGCGGGTTCGGCAGTCGCGGCTGACGGCCGTGCCGGCTTCGCGATGCTCACGACGCAAATCGCCACCGCCTGCGCGGCGCTCGGCTGGATGTTCGCGGAGTGGATCGCCAAGGGCAAGCCGTCGGTGCTCGGCATCGCTTCGGGCGCCGTGGCGGGTCTCGTGGCCATTACGCCGGCATCGGGCTTCGTCGGCGTGCTGGGCTCGCTCGTGATCGGTGTGGTGGCGGGCGTGGTCTGCTTCTGGTCGGCCACGTGGCTCAAGCACAAGTTCAACTACGACGACTCGCTCGACGCGTTCGGCGTGCACGGCATCGGCGGCATCATCGGCGCGCTCCTGACCGGCGTGTTCGCGGTGAAGGATATCGGCGGCGCGGATGGCAGCCTCATCCTGCAAGCCAAGGGTGTGCTCACGACCCTCATCTACAGCGGCGTGGTGAGCTTCATCCTCCTGAAGGTGATCGACATGGTCATGGGCCTGCGCGTCACGGAAGAAGAAGAGCGCGAAGGTCTCGATGTGATCCTGCATGGCGAGCGCGTGGAGTAAGCAAGCCGCTCAGCATGCATTGAAGCTCGTTTGAGCCAGTAGGGGAGCAAGTAGCAGCGACCTGGGCCCGCCGTCTTGGCGGGCCCTTTTTCTTTTTTGGGCTCCCGCGCCGGGTGTGGCCTTTGCTGCCGCCGATGGATCCGGGCGGGAATAAGCGTCCCGCTCGCGCGTTGGCATAGTGCCCCTTCAAGTCGTGTGCCCAATTGCGCTGGGTGCGGCAGGCGGTCCAGAATGGATATCCGGCGTGGATTCCCGAGTGGGCCGCTTTGGGCCCGGCTGGATCGAGCGACCTTGGTGTTTCAGGGGACTCGCGAGGGATTCACGAGGGCAGCCCGTCTTGCATCTGATGTAATCGTCCCCAGATACGCGACCGGTTTCCCAACAATTCAAGCATTTCGTCCGCGAGTCACCCCTTATGGTCCCGCATCTGGTTACGGCGTTGAACGGCCCGCTCCTCGAACTGGAGCAGCGCATCCTCGATGCGACGCCGGCCATCGAGCGCTGGTTCCGCCTCGAATGGCAGGAGCACACGCCGCCGTTCTACTGCTCGGTGGACCTGCGCAACGCCGGCTTCAAGCTCGCGCCGGTCGATACCAACCTCTTTCCCGGCGCCTTCCACTGCCTGCCGCAGGAGGTGCTGCCGCTCGCCGTGCAGGCGGCCATGGCGGCCATCGAAAAGATCTGCCCGGACGCCAAGAACCTGCTCGTGATTCCGGAAATGCACACGCGCAACGCGTTCTATCTGGAGAACGTCGCGCGTCTCGCCACGATCATGCGCCAGGCGGGATTGAACGTGCGCTTCGGCACGTTCGACGAGAGCATCGCCGGGCCGGTGACGATTTCGCTGGCGGACGGCCAGAAAATCGTGCTCGAGCCGCTCGAGCGTTCGCAGCGCCGCCTGGGTCTGAAAAACTTCGATCCGTGCTCGATCCTGCTGAACAACGATCTTTCGGGCGGCATTCCGCCGGTGCTCGAGAATCTCCACGAACAATACCTGCTGCCGCCGCTGCACGCGGGCTGGGCGGTGCGCCGCAAGTCCACGCACTTCTCCTGCTATGACGACGTGGCGAAGAAGTTCGCGAAGATGGTGGGCGTGGACCCGTGGATGATCAACCCGTACTTCGCGCACGTGGAAGGCGTGGACTTCGAGGCGCGCACGGGCGAGGAGCCGCTCGCCGCCGCCATCGACGTCGTGCTCAAGAAGATCGCGAAGAAGTACCGCGAGTACGGCATCACCGAAAAGCCCTATGTCGTCATCAAGTCGGATGCCGGCACGGACGGCCGCGGCGTGATGACCGTGCACGACGCCTCCGAGGTCGCCGCACTCACGAAGCGCGAACGTGCGAAGATGTCGGCCACGAAGGACGGGCTCGAGGTGCGCGACGTGATCGTGCAGGAAGGCGTCTACACGTTCGAGCACATCGGCGACGAAGTGGCCGAGCCGGTCGTCTACATGATCGACCGTTACGTGGTGGGCGGCTTCTACCGCGCGCACGGCAGCCGCGAGCGCGACCAGAACCTGAACGCGCCGGGCATGCACTTCGTGCCGCTCGGCTTCGAGCACACGGCGCTGCCCGACACGCGGGCCAAGGCCGGTGCGGCGCCGCCGAACCGCTTCTACATGTACGGCGTGGTGGCGCGACTCGGTTTGCTGGCGGCTTCGGTCGAGCTGGAGAAGACCGATCCCGAGGCGATCCAGGTCTGATCCGGCCGTCATCATTCGCACAATTGAACGCAGCGCCCGCCACCGTGCGGGCGCTGCCGTCATGACACCCGCAAGGACGCGGGGACACGACAGGGACAAGGCAGGGACGATATGGACATTCTTTTCATCGCCGATCCGCTCGAGCGGTTCAAGATCTACAAGGACTCGACCTACGCGATGATGGCCGAGGCCGCGAAGCGCGGCCACACGCTCTTTGCGTGCGAGCCGCAGCACCTCGCCTGGGTGAACGGCCGGGTCGAAGCCGATGTGCGGCGCTTCACGATCGTCGGCGATACGGCGGACCTGCATCGCGCAACGTGGTTCGACGACACGCCAGATGCGCGCGCGCTCACCGGCTTCGACGCCGTCGTCATGCGCAAGGATCCGCCCTTCGACATGGAGTATGTGACGTCCACGTGG
Source organism: Paraburkholderia mimosarum LMG 23256 = NBRC 106338 (assembly GCF_000739815.1). Classification (GTDB taxonomy): domain Bacteria; phylum Pseudomonadota; class Gammaproteobacteria; order Burkholderiales; family Burkholderiaceae; genus Paraburkholderia; species Paraburkholderia mimosarum. The sequence continues at coordinate 290,852 of NZ_BBJJ01000002.1, read as the reverse complement.
CTGCTGGAGATCGCCGAGCGCGCGGGCGCGAAGATCTTCAACAAGCCGCAGTCGATTCGCGACCATTCGGAAAAGCTCGCCATCGGCGAATTTCCGCAGTTCGTCGCGCCCACGCTCGTCACGCGCAGCGCCGCGCGTCTGCGCAAGTTCCATGAGGAGCACCAGGACGTGATCCTCAAGCCGCTCGACGGCATGGGCGGCATGGGTGTGTTCCGCGTGAAGGCGGACGGCATGAACCTCGGCTCGATCATCGAAATGCTGAGCCACGACGGCACACGCAGCGTGATGGCGCAGAAGTTCATCCCCGAGATCAAGGCCGGCGACAAGCGCATTCTGCTGATCGGCGGCGAGCCGGTGCCGTATTCGCTCGCGCGCATTCCGCAAGGCAACGAGGTGCGCGGCAACCTGGCCGCCGGCGGCCTCGGCGTCGCGCAACCGCTCACCGCGCGCGACATGGAAATCGCGAGAGCGCTCGGGCCGGCGCTGGCGGCGCGGGGCCTGCTGCTCGTTGGGCTCGATGCGATTGGCGACTGGCTCACCGAGGTCAATGTCACGAGCCCGACGTGCTTTCGCGAAATCATGGAGCAGACCGGCTTCGACGTGGCCGCCATGTTCATCGACGCGCTGGAGCGCGCGGCGGCCTGAGTCCGGCTGGTGGTGGCTGGGCAGGCGCATTTGAACTGCGTACCTGGTATTCGGGCTTGAATGCCGCGTGTATGGCGGCATCTGCCCGGTGTGGGCGCCTTCCGGGGCAGCGCTCGATGCGCCCCATGCTGGCGGGCGGCAGGTTCGGACCACGAAGGGTTCTCCGAGGCGCCCGGAGCCCGCGCGCCACAGAGGCGACTGCGAGGCGACTGCCGTGAGCAGAACCGCCTCGCATGCGCGAAAATGACCCTGCTACAATGCCGCGAGCCTGAATTCCGGGCTGGCAGGACGGCGTCGCCACGGCGCGTGTTCCGACCCTGCGAGCCCACGGCTGGCGGCAGGGTCGGCGCTGCTGGATGCGATCCAGTGGATCAAAGGAGCCGCTTGCGGTCAAGCTGATATGAACCATCCCCAACGCGCCCTACGGTCGCTGCCCCGCAAAGGGGTGTCGGTCCTCTCGGGGCGACCCGGCGAGTACTGACATGGCAGGGATTCTGATCATCGCACACGCACCGCTCGCCACCGCGCTGCGGGAGTGCATCGCGCATATCTACGGCGGTTGTCCGGCGCGAATCGGCGCGCTCGACGTGCTCCCCGACAGCGACCCGGCGGAAGTGGTCGCGCAGGCGAATGCGGAGATCGAGCGACTGCGCGAGGAGAACGGCGCGCTCGTGCTGACCGACATGTTCGGCGCGACGCCTTCGAACATCGCGGCGCGTCTCGCCACCGTGCCCGAGGTGCGCGTGCTCGCCGGCGTGAATCTGCCGATGCTGGTGCGCGCCGTCTGCTACCGCGCAACGCCGCTCGATACGCTCGTCGAAAAGGCGCTGGCCGGTGCGAGCAAGGGCGTCCAGACCATCGGGCCGACCATGCCGGCTGCCGCCGACGCGGCGTGCGGCTGTCCGCCTGCTCCCTGTGCCGAGGCCGTAGCTGCCGCCACAGACCGCACCGCAAACCAGGCAGTGAGCACGGCAGTTAGCCCCGCAGCCAGCGCGGCGCGTGGCCCGGGTGACACCGGCGGCGTTGCGGCCGGCGTGCTCCGGCCCGCGGGTACCACCTGAGTCCGGCGCGAGCCCACGCAGCCACGCTGCCCACGAGAAGGCAAACCGAAAGAACCCAGCTCCACTTCCATACACTGCGTCCGGATCGATCGAACCATGCTGCAACAAGAAACGACAATCGTGAACAAACTCGGCCTGCATGCGCGGGCGTCGGCGAAGCTGACGCAGCTGGCAGGCAACTTTCAGTCGGAAATCTGGATGAGCCGCAACGGCCGCCGTATCAACGCCAAGAGCATCATGGGGGTCATGATGCTGGCCGCCGGCATCGGCAGCACGGTGGTGATCGAAACCGAAGGCCCGGACGAGGCCGACGCCATGAGCGCGCTGCTCAAGCTGATCGCCGACAAGTTCGGTGAAGGTCAGTGAACGGCGCGTAGTCGTAGCGCGTCATCGGAACGCCGCGGTCAGCCGCGGCGTTTTGCATTTGAAGCGCCAGCCTCGCAACGCGTGCGGGCCCTGCTGCACATGGCCGCAGTCAGGCGCGAAGACGTGTGCATGACCACAATCGGCCGCCGTGGAATTTATAATCATTACCGGGGTCTGAGAGAGCGCATTGCAGCGGGTTGCCGCAGCATCAAATAACCAGAGGAGGTGCGCGTGCCGTTCACGCTGCATGGAATTCCCGTTTCACGGGGTATCGCCATCGGGCGCGCGTATCTGATCGCCCCGGCTGCGCTCGACGTCGACCATTACCTCATCGAGCACGCGCAGATCGAAGAGGAAATCGTGCGCTTTCGCGCGGCGCTTGCGTCCGTCGAGCGCGAGCTCGACACGCTGCGCGCCGACCTGGCCGCCGACGCTCCCTCTGAAATGGGCGCGTTCATCGGCGTTCACCTCATGATCCTGAACGACGTGATGCTCGTGCAGGAGACCATCGACCTCATCCGCACGCGCCGCTTCAATGTGGAGTGGGCGCTTACCGAACAGCTCGAACGCCTCTCGCGCCACTTCGACGACGTCGAGGACGAATACCTGCGCGAGCGCAAGGCCGACATCGAGCAGGTCGTCGAACGCGTGCTGAAGGCGCTCGCGGGCGCGACGCCCGCTGCGCTGCACGGCGGCTGTGACGAGATGATCGTCGTCGCGCACGACATCGCGCCCGCCGACATGCTGCAGTTCAAGGGGCAAACCTTCCAGGGCTTCGTGACCGATCTGGGCGGCCGCACTTCGCACACGGCCATCGTCGCGCGCAGCCTCGGCATTCCCGCGACCGTGGGCGTGCAGCAGGCGAGCGCGCTGATCCGCCAGGACGATCTCATCATCGTCGATGGCGACCACGGCATCGTGATCGTCGATCCCGCTCCCATCGTGCTGGAGGAGTACACCTACCGGCAAAGCGAGATGGCGCTCGAGCGGCGCAAGCTGCAGCGGCTGAAGTTCTCGCCCACGCAAACGCTGTGCGGCACGAAGATCCAGCTCTACGCGAACATCGAGCTGCCCGAGGACGCGCAGGCCGCGCTCGACTCGGGCGCGACGGGCGTGGGCCTCTTTCGCACCGAGTTCCTGTTCATGAACCACAAGGACCAGTTGCCGGAGGAGGACGAACAGTTCGCCGCCTACCGCCGCGCGGTCGAGCTCATGAACGGACTGCCCGTGACGATCCGCACGATCGACGTGGGTGCCGACAAGCCGCTCGACTCCATGAGCGCCGGGGACGGCTACGAAACCGCCGCGAATCCGGCGCTCGGGCTGCGCGCGATCCGCTGGAGCCTCTCCGAGCCGCAGATGTTCCTCACGCAGCTGCGCGCGATCCTGCGCGCCTCGGCGTTCGGCTCGGTCAAGATCCTGATCCCGATGCTCGCGCACGCCCAGCAGATCGACCAGACGCTCGACCTGATCCGCGAGGCGAAGCGCCAGCTCGACGACGCCGGCCTCGCCTACGATCCCAACATTCAGGTTGGCGCGATGATCGAAATCCCGGCGGCGGCACTCGCGTTGCCGATGTTCCTGCGCCGGCTCGACTTCCTCTCGATCGGCACCAACGACCTGATCCAGTACGCGCTCGCCATCGACCGGGCCGACAACGCAGTGGCCGATCTCTACGATCCGCTGCATCCTGCCGTGCTGCAGCTGATCGCACATACGCTGCGCGAGGCGAAGCGCGCGGGCGTGCCCGTTTCGGTGTGCGGGGAGATGGCGGGCGACCCGTCGTACACGCGCTTGCTGCTCGGGATGGGGCTCACCGAGTTTTCCATGCATCCGAGCCAGCTGCTCGTGGTGAAGCAGGAGATCCTGCGCTCGCAGCTCAAGTCGCTCGAAAAGCCGGTGGCCGAGGTGCTGGCGGCTTACGAGCCCGAGGAACTGCAGGCGGCGCTGCGCAGAGTGGCGCAGGCGTGAGACCCGCCCCCCGCAAGCACGGGCGGCATCGATGAAAAAAAGCCCCGGCGTGTCCGGGGCTTTTTGCAGGATGGTTCCAACAAAACTCAAGCGTGCGCCCGCCGCTCGCCGCACACCGGACAATCCGGCTGCCGTGCCACGCGCATCGTGTTCCACTCCATGCGCAACGCGTCGAGCATCATGAGCCGCCCGACGAGCGGCGAGCCGATGCCGCCGATCACACGCAGTGCCTCAGCGGCCTGCATCGCACCGATGATGCCGACAGTGGGCGCGAAGACGCCCATGGTCGAACACGCCACTTCCTCGAACGGCTGATCCTCGGGAAACACGCAGGCATAGCAGGGCGACGCGTCGTCGCGGAAGTCGAACGTGCTGATCTGCCCGTCGAAGCGCAGCGCCGCGCCCGACACGAGCGGCACGCCGTGCTTCACGCACGCGCGGTTGATGGCGTGGCGCGTGGCGAAGTTGTCGGTGCAGTCGAGCACGACGGTCGCGCCCGGCACGTGGGTGTCGAGCCAGGCGTTGTCGATGCGCGTTTGCAGCGCGTTCACCTTCACCTCCGGATTCAGGCGCGCGATGGCGTCGCGGCCCGACTCGACCTTCGCGCGGCCGACCGATGCCGTCTCGTGCATGATCTGCCGCTGCAGGTTGGTGAGGTCGACGGTGTCGTTGTCGACCAGCGTGAGCGCGCCCACGCCCGAGGCCGCGAGATACATCGCGGCAGGCGACCCCAGGCCGCCTGCGCCGACGACGATCGCATGCGCGTCGAGAAAGCGCTGCTGCGCCTCGATGCCGATCTCGTCGACGAGGATATGGCGGGAATAGCGGAGGAGTTGGTCGTCGTTCATCGCGGGCGCTCGGGTGCGCGGGTTCGATGGCGCTGCGATGGACCTGGAGAGCCCCGATGGCTCTTAGTGGAGAAACGCGCGCCGGGGAAATACGGTGTCGCCTATTGTAACGACGCCAGCGGCTGGAGGAGGGGGCCCGCGGCCCGCGCACGAGAGGCGCGGGCCGCGAGGCAGGTACAACGCAGGTGCAGCCTGTTACTTCGCCGGAGCCGAGGCCGGCGCAGGGGCCGAGCCCGGGACCATGATGAGCGCGCCGGGCTTCACGGCGATCGGCGCCGAAGCCGAGGTGGGCGGCTTCTGCTGCGCGAGGCGGCGTTCCATCGGCGACTTCGATTCGCTCACCGGCTTGCCCTGGAGCTTGTTCAGCGCCTGCTGGAGCAGGAAGTCGTCGGTGGAGCCGAACTCGACGGGCTTGCGCTCGCGATCCTTCTGGCGCTGTTCCGGCGTCTTCTTGTCGTTCTGCTCTTCGAGCTGGCGCAGCATGTCCATGCGCTCCTGCTCGCGCACTTCCTGCTCCTTTTTCTCGTCCGGGTCCTGCGTGTTGGCGAGGTGGTTCTGGTAGTCCACTTCGCGCGTGACGAGTGCGTCGTCCGGGTCGCCGTCGGAGTACTGGTCGACTGCGATGTCAGGACGGATGCCCTTGTTCTGGATCGAGCGGCCGCTCGGCGTGTAGTAGTACGCCGTGGTCAGACGCAGCGCGGTATCGGCCGTCATCGGGCGCACCGTTTGCACGGAGCCCTTGCCGAACGTCGTCTTGCCGACGATGAGCGCGCGCTTCTGGTCCTGCAGCGCGCCCGCCACGATTTCCGAGGCCGACGCCGAATAGGCGTTGGTGAGCACGATCATCGGCACGGTCTTGAACTGGGCCGCTTCACCCTTGAGCGGGTCGCCGTCGAACGAGGGCAGGCGGTAGTTGTCGTAGGTGTCGCGGTAGACCTGCTTCGAGTCCGGGATCTGGCCGTTGGTCGAAACGACGACCGAGTCCGGCGGCAGGAACGCGCCCGCCACGCCCACGGCGCTTTGCAGCAGACCGCCGCCGTTGTTGCGCAGGTCGAGGATGATGCCCTTCAGGTTCGGTTCCTGGCGCGCGATGTCCTGCAGCTTTGCGGCGAGGTCGGGGACCGTGCGCTCCTGGAAGCTCGTGATGCGGATGTACGCGTAGCCCGGCTGCAGGATCTTCGCCTTCACGCTCTGCACCTTGATGATGGCGCGGGTGATCGTGAGCGGGAAGGTACGGTCGTCGGTCTTGCGGAAGATCGTGAGCGTGACCTTGGTGCCCGGCTCGCCGCGCATCTGCTTGACGGCCTGGTCGAGCGTCATGCCGCGCACGGGCTTGTCGTTGATGCGCGTGATGAGATCGCCCGGACGGATGCCGGCGCGGTACGCGGGCGTGTCTTCGATGGGGGAGATGACCTTGATCAGGCCGTCTTCCGACGAGATCTCGATGCCGAGGCCCGCGAAGCGACCCTTGGTCTGCTCCTGGAGCTCCTGATAATCGGTCTTGTCGAGATACGACGAGTGCGGGTCGAGGCTCGACACCATGCCCTTGATGGCGGCGGTGAGAAGCTTCTTGTCGTCGACCGGCGTGACGTACTCATGCTTGATCTGACCGAACACTTCGGCGAAGAGCCGCAGCTGATCGAGCGGCAGCGGTTCTACGACCGTCTGCTGGGTTTGCTGCGCGGAGGCGGAAATCTGCAGGGTGGCAAATACGCCGGTCGCAAGGCCAGCGGCAATCAGGCCGATGTTTTTCAGGTTTTTTCGCATAGAGAATGTTGCGTGCGGTCGAGGCGCGTCGGAAGGCGCGTGGCAGCGTCTAATGGAAAAGCGACGGACAAGTATAACTGCACACCTGCCGAGGCTGTGCATAGGGTGTGTAAGAACGGGGTAAGACAGCGGCGGCACAGCGGTTCGCAAGACGTGCGTCGCAAAGCGAGGCCTGGCGCGGCGCTGGCAGGAAGCTGGCAGTTCTGCCAGTTGCGGCGTGAAACGGCGGGAAATGAAAAGGGGAGTGTGCAACCAGTTGTGCTGCAACGGCCGCTGATCCCCGGCGGAAGGCAGCGGCAGGGCGGCTCGGGCCGGTGCGCATGGCCCCCGGGCAACCGCCGCGCGCGGCAGCTGCCCGAATGGCCGATAAGGCACGGGCGGAAAATCGTCAGGCCTTCTTGCCCTGGTTGGCCACGGCGGCCTGCGCCTTCGCGATGGCTTCGGCGTCGCCCAGGTAGTAGTGCTTGATGGGCTTGAGGCTCTCGTCGAGCTCATACACGAGCGGCACGCCGTTCGGGATGTTCAGGCCGACGATGTCGTCATCGGAGATGTTGTCGAGGTACTTCACGAGCGCGCGGATCGAGTTGCCGTGCGCGGCGATCACCACCTTCTTGCCCGACTTGATGGCGGGCGCGATCGACTCGTTCCAGACGGGCAGCACGCGCGCCACCGTGTCCTTCAGGCATTCGGTGAGCGGCAGTTCCTCGCGTGGCACACGGGCGTAGCGCGGGTCGTCGTACGACGTGCGCGAGTCGGTCGGTTCGAGCGCGGGCGGCGGCGTGTCGTAGCTGCGGCGCCAGACGAGCACCTGATCGTCGCCGAACTTCGCCGCCGTTTCGGCCTTGTTCAGGCCCGAAAGCGCGCCGTAATGACGCTCGTTCAGGCGCCACGAGTGGACCACGGGCAGGTACATCAGGTCCATCTGGTCCTGCACGTGCCAGAGCGTGCGGATCGCGCGCTTGAGCACGGAGGTGTAGGCGATGTCGAACGTGTAGCCGGACTCCTTGAGCAGCTGGCCCGCCTGCTGGGCTTCGCGGTTGCCCTGCTCGGTGAGGTCGACGTCCACCCAGCCGGTGAAGCGGTTTTCCTTGTTCCACGTCGATTCGCCGTGGCGGATGAGTACGAGTTTGTACATGAAGATGCCGGTCGATAGTAAGGGAAGCAGTTAATCGGGGACACAGCCGCGGCGGCCCGGTCCCGCGGGCGGCGCGCCCGGGCTGGGGGGCGGTCACCCTGCGACAAAACGCTTATTTTATAATGAGCGGATTGCCCGAATCCGATTTCTCCGACTTTCCTTTTTCCGGCGGACTCTCCGTGACGTTCTTCACCAATTACATCAACCTTGTACTCATCGCGATCGTCCTCATCTCGGGAGGGTTGCTCCTGTGGCCGTCGCTCAAGCGCGGCGGGCGCGGCGGTGTTTCCACCGCCGAGGCGACGCAGCTCATCAACCGCCGCAACGCGGTGGTGATCGACCTGCGCCCCGCGGGTGAATTCGCGAAGGGCCATCTGCCTTCGGCGCGCCAGATCGAATTCGGCGAGCTCGAGGCGAAGATCGGCCAGTTCGTGAAGAACAAGAGCAACCCGGTGTTGCTGGTCTGCCAGACGGGCCAGCAGTCGCACAAGGCCATGCGCCTCGTGAAGGACGCCGGTTTTGCCGAGGTCCACGTGCTGGACGGCGGCGTCAACGCCTGGCAGCAGGCCGGGATGCCGGTCGTGAAACAAGGAGGTTTGAAGTGAGCAAAGTCGTCATGTACAGCACCCAGGTGTGCCCGTATTGCCAGATGGCCGAACGTCTTTTAAAGTCGCGCGGCGTCGAGCACATCGAAAAGGTGCTGATCGACCGGGATCCGGCGCGGCGCGACGAGATGATGACGCGCACCGGCCGGCGCACCGTGCCGCAGGTTTTCATCGGCGAGACGCACGTGGGCGGTTACGATGACCTCTCCGCGCTCGACCGGGCGGGCGGCTTGATGCCGCTGCTCGAAGCCGCCTGACCCAGCCTGACGACGTAGCGACCTAGCGCCGCAGGATTGCGGCCCGCGCGAGCCCGCAAGGCTTGCGCGGGCCTGTTGCCGTTCATTGCCGTAGCGCGGCGCCTTTTCGGGACTTCGAGATGTCACGATAATGCGGCCGTGATCCATTCAATCAGGGAAGCCATACACCATGTCTGACGAGAACAACCAGCCGTTCTTCAACATCCAGCGCATCTACCTCAAGGACATGTCGCTCGAACAGCCGAATTCGCCGGCCATCTTCCTTGAGCAGGACATGCCCTCGGTGGAAGTGGAAGTCGACGTCAAGGCCGAGCGCCTGGCCGAGTCGGTGTTCGAAATCCTCGTCACCGGCACCGTCACGGCCAAGGTCAAGGACAAGGTTGCGTTCCTGATCGAAGCCAAGCAGGCCGGCATTTTCGATATCCGCAACATTCCGGCCGAGCAGGTGGACCCGCTCGTCGGCATCGCCTGCCCGACCATCCTGTTCCCGTACCTGCGCTCGAACATCGCCGACGCGATCACGCGCGCAGGCTTCCCGCCGATCCACCTGGCCGAGATCAACTTCCAGGCGCTCTACGAGCAACGCCTGCAGCAGCTCGCCCAGCAGGACGGCGCAAGCAGCGCGACGCACTGATTGCGTCGATCGTCTCCACGAACTACCGGTGCGGAGTATCGGAATGAACATCGCCGTTCTCGGCGCCGGAGCGTGGGGCACCGCGCTGGCAGGGCATCTCGCCCAGGCGCATGACACGGTGTTGTGGGCGCGCGATGGCGCGCTCGTCGACACCTTGCGCAAGACGCATGAAAACGCCCGCTATCTCGCGGGCATTGCGCTGCCCACGACACTCCACTACGAAACGGATCTCGCCGCCGCGCTCGACCATGCGTCGGGCGAGGCGGATCTCGTCGTGCTCGCCACGCCCGTTGCGGGCCTGCGCGGCATGCTTTGCACGCTGCGCGACATGGGCCGCGTGCCCGCGCACTTCATCTGGCTCTGCAAGGGCTTCGAAGCCGAAACGCAGTTGATGCCCCACCAGGTCGTGGCGGCTGAGCTGCCGGGCCACGCGAGCAACGGTGTGCTGTCGGGGCCGAGCTTCGCGCGCGAAGTGAGCGAGGGCCTGCCCGTCGCGCTGACGGTGGCGAGCGCCTCGGCGGTGTGCCGCGAACGCACGCTCGCCGCGTTCCACCACCGCGCCATGCGCATCTACACGGGCGACGACGTCGTGGGCGTGGAGGTGGGCGGCGCGGTCAAGAACGTGCTTGCGATCGCGACCGGCATCTCGGACGGTTTGGGCCTCGGTTTGAATGCGCGCGCCGCGCTCATCACGCGCGGCCTCGCGGAGATGACGCGCCTTGGCGTCACGCTCGGCGGGCGCGCGGAAACCTTCACGGGCCTGACCGGCCTCGGCGACCTGATCCTTACCGCGACGGGCGACCTCTCGCGCAACCGCACCGTGGGCAAGCAGCTCGCGAGCGGGCGCACGCTCGACGACATCCTCGGCGCGCTCGGCCATGTGGCCGAAGGCGTGCGCTGTGCGCAGGCGGTGCTCGCGCTGGCGCGCGATCATGGCATCGACATGCCGATCACCCAGGCGGTATGCGCCGTGCTTTTCGACGGTGTCGCGCCGCGCGACGCCGTGAGCGCGCTGCTCAGACGCGACGCGAAGGCCGAATAGGGCGCGTTTGCGCGTCGGGCGATCCTGCTGCGCCCTGTGTGGGGCACGCAAGCCCTGCGTGGGGCCGGAGCAAGTGCCGAGGCAAAGGAGGACCGTATGCTGATCATCGGAAGCTGCCGCATCGAGGCGCAAGCCGTGGACATCACCACGCTGGCCGTCGATGCGATCGTCAACGCCGCGAATTCCTCACTGCTCGGCGGGGGCGGTGTCGATGGCGCGATCCACCGCGCTGCCGGGCCGGACCTCCTGCGCGAGTGCGAGACCCTCGACGGCTGCCCGACCGGCGACGCCAAAATCACCGGCGGCTATCGCCTTCCCGCGAAACACGTGATCCACACTGTGGGCCCCGTCTGGTACGGCGGCGGCAATGACGAGGCGCGTCTGCTCGCTTCGTGTTACCGGCGCTCGCTCGAACGCGCTCGCGAGGCAGGTGTCACGAGTATCGCGTTTCCGGCGATCAGTTGCGGCATCTACCGTTTTCCCGCCGACGACGCCGTGACCATCGCTGTCGCGACCGTGATGGACGAGCTGCCGAAGTCGCCTGCGCTCGCGCAAGTGATCTTCGCGTGCTTCGACCAGTCGATGCTGACGCGCTACGAGCGCGAGCTGGCCAGCAAGGCGTAGCGCCCCACGCGGGGTCATTCGCCGCCTTCGAACCCCGCCTGGCGCCACGCTTCGAATACCACGACCGCCACCGTATTCGAGAGATTCAGGCTGCGGTTGCCGGGCCGCATCGGCAGGCGCACGCGCTGTTGCGTCTCGAAGCGATCGAGCACCGCGTCGGGCAGGCCGCGTGTTTCTGCACCGAAAACGAACCAGTCGCCGGGCTGGAAGGCGTGTGCGTGAAAGCGCCCCGAGCCGCGCGTCGTGAACGCGAACATGCGCGACGGATCGGGCGCTTCCTTCGCGATGAACGCATCCCAGTTGCCGTGCACGTGCATCTGCGCGTACTCGTGATAGTCGAGGCCCGCGCGGCGCATTTTCGTGTCGTCGAGGGGAAAGCCGAGCGGCTCGATCAGATGCAGCCGCGCCCCCGTGTTCGCGCACAGGCGGATGACGTTGCCGGTGTTCGGCGGAATTTCGGGCTCGACGAGAACGACGTTGAACATGACGATGAAACTCTTTCTATATGTCCTGGATAGGGATGGTGCCGGTCAGTCTTTCGGCGTGCGCAGCGCGACGAAGTTGGTCACACGCCGTGCGCCTGCGGCCTTGAGCGTGTGCGCGAGCGCATCGAGCGTGGCGCCCGAGGTCATCACGTCGTCGACCACGCCCACGTGCTGGCCGGCGACGGGCCGCGCGAGCGCGAACGCGCGCCCGACATTGCGGCGGCGTGCTTCGCGATCGAGCTTCGATTGCGGCGCCGTATGCAGGGTGCGTCGCACTAGCGTGGCGTCCGCCGGCGTGCCGAGCCGGCGCGCGAGCGGCCGCGCGATCTCCCACGCCTGGTTGTAGCCGCGCTCGATGAGGCGTTCGCGCGAAAGCGGCACGGGCACGACGATATCGGGCCTGGTGTGCCGGTCGAGGTTGTCTTGCGCCGCGAGCGCGAGGCGTCGCGCGAACTCCTCGCCGAGCGCAAGGCGCGCACGGAACTTCAGGCCGCGCGCGAGCAGGTCGAGCGGCGCTCGGTAATCGGCGAGCGCGAGCGTCGCGTCGAACGCTGGCGGCGTCTCGATGCAGGCTTCGCAGCGGTAGCGAGTGCTTCCCATCGTTGGCCCCCTCATGCGGCGCCGGTGCGCGAGCGGCATGGCGCACACCGTGCAGCGCAGGCGCGCCTCGTTGCAGTACGCCGCATCGCAGCACACGCAGAGCGTGGTTCGCGACAAATTGCCGCATAATGGACAAAGGTTAGGCAACGCGAAGTGGGCCAGCTGCGATAAACGCGGCGCAAGCCGCATTGCCACTTGCTCGCGCGCTTCCCGACACGCGCGCACTGCGCCCGCAAGACGTATGCGGTTCGATTCGGGTGTCATGACACGCGATGCATGGCGTGACGCGCGTGAAAAAAGGCGCAGCGGCATTGAAGGACGGCCCCGGCAAGGGCGTGCAACTGAAAGGATGGGAGTGAGCGAGTATACTTCGCCGACTTCGCCAATACGACCGACATGTCCCCGTCTCCCGCAAGAACTGGCCGTCCGGACTACGATACCCGGCACCTGCGGCGCATCTTCGATCGCCGTGCGGCGACTTTCGACGAGGTTGCCTTCCTTCCGCGTGAAATCGCGCAGCGCATGCGCGAGCGGCTCGAATACATCAAGGTGAGCCCCGCAGCCGTGCTCGACGTCGGCTGTGGCCCAGGCGACGACCTGCCAGGCTTGCGCGAGCGCTTTCCCGAAGCGCCCGTGTTCGGCACCGATCTCTCGCTCGCCATGCTGCGCCGCGCGCGCGCAAACGATGCCGCCGATACGAGCTGGCGCCGCTTTCTGCCCGCATCGGTTGGCCGCGCGCTCGGCTCGCGCGGCCCGCGTTTTGCGCAGGCCGACCTCGCGGAACTGCCGTTCGCCCATGGCGCGTTCGAACTGCTCTGGTCCAATCTCGCGTTGCATTGGCATCCGCGCCCCGACCTCGTGTTCGGCGAGTGGCAGCGCGTGCTCAAGGTGGGCGGCCTGCTGATGTTCAGCACGTTCGGGCCCGACACGCTCAAGCAACTGCGCGGCGCCTTCGCCGAAGTCGAGGCCGCGCACGGCGTGCCGACGCGTGCGCACATCGTCGATTTCGTCGACATGCACGATCTCGGCGACATGCTCGTCGAGAACGGTTTCGAGATTCCGGTGATGGACCAGGAAACGCTCACCGTCACTTACACGACGCCTGAGAAACTGCTCGCCGACGTGCGCCGCTGGGGCGCCTACCCGTTCGAGCGCGAGGGTGACGGCGTGCATGGCGCGCGGCGCCTGCACCGGGCGCTCGTCGCCGCGCTCGAGGCGCGCCGCTGCACGGACGGACCGCACGCGGGCACGATCCCGCTGACCTTCGAGATCATCTACGGACATGCGTGGAAGGCCGTGCCGCGCATGACCGCCGAAGGCCATGGCATCGTGCGCATCGAAGACATCGGACACGGTCCGGCAAGGAATCGGTAATGCGGTAAGGGGGCTTTCGTTATGCCTGAAATTAGCGCCATAAAAGCCCCCCGGGAATGCCTGAAAAATCGCTGAAACGCCCGTCCTGTATGGGTTTGGTGGCGATTGGGCGTTGCTTGTGAGGGCTTGGGATCGCGCCTATAATGCGTCAGTTTGCTGCACGGAAGGGTCCCCAAAATCCGCTGTGGCAAGTCCAGATCTCCCCGTAGTTGTGCGCGGCGCGGCACGGCGATAGTCTGGCGAGGTTGTTGTGGGGGGAAGCGAGCGATGCAGGCGTCTGATCTGCTGGCGAGTGCGGAGCCGGTCCTGCAGGACTGGACCATGAAGCGCAACTGTTCGGTTTCGCCCAGGCAATTCGTGTTCTTCTATGTGTCGCTGGCGCTGGTTTCCATCGCGATCGCCGTTCTGTTGTTGATCCACGGCGCCTGGCTGGTTTTGCCGTTTACCGGTATCGATCTGTTGGTAGTAGGCGGCGCTTTTGTCATTCATGCGCGCCATGCTGTCGATTACGAACGTATCAGGCTTTATCCGAACCGGCTGGTGATCGAACAGATGAGCGCCAACGCGCTCGTGCAGTTCGAATTCAATCCCCGCTGGGTCCGGGTCGAGCCGGGCGCGACCCCACGCGACCCGGTGCGTCTCGTGTCCCGCGGCCAGGCGGTCGCTGTCGGGTTGCATCTGCCGCAATATCGGCGTGCGCAGTTCGCGCGGGAACTGCGCATCTGGCTTGCGCGCGCGGCTTGATGCGCGGCGCGTGAGCACGGCCGGCGCGGCGTGAGCGTCCCAGGGGGCGCCCTGGTTGCAAAACCTTCCTGCGGGGTCGAGGGTTTGAATGGAAATTATGGGTAAGGAAGCTATGAAAACAATCAAGCGAGCCCTCCAGGGGGTGCTGGCGTGCAGCGGATTCCTCGTCGCCGGCGCGGCACTCGCAGTCGGAGACAGCCCCGGCGGTCCTGCGGTGAACGAGATCAATTTCCAGCCGCCCGTCACGCGCATCGCCTCAGAGCTTTACAGCCTCCACATGATGATGCTGCTTCTATGCACCGTGATCTTCATCGGTGTGTTCGGCGTCATGTTCTATTCGATCTACGCGCACCGCAAATCGAAGGGCCACAAGGCCGCCCATTTCCATGAAAGCACCACGGTCGAGATCATCTGGACGGTGGTGCCGTTCATCATCGTCGTGCTGATGGCGCTGCCCGCCACCAAGGCCGTCGTCGCGATGAAGGACACGTCCAACGCCGACCTCACCGTGAAGGTCACCGGCTACCAGTGGAAGTGGGGCTATGACTACGTGAAGGGGCCGGGCGAGGGCATCAACTTCCTCTCCACGCTGAGCACGCCGCGCTCCGAGGTGAACAACCGTGTGCCGATCACGGATACGTATCTCCAGGAAGTCGACAACCCGCTCGTCGTGCCGGTCAACAAGAAGATCCGCATCATCACCACGGCCAACGACGTCGTGCACTCGTGGTACGTGCCCGCGTTCGGCGTGAAGCAGGACGCGATTCCGGGCTTCGTGCGCGACACCTGGTTCAAGGCCGACAAGGTCGGCACCTATCGCGGCTTCTGCACGGAGCTGTGCGGCAAGGAGCACGCATTCATGCCCGTCGTGGTCGAAGTGCTGTCCGACGACGACTACGCGAAGTGGGTGCAGACGCAAAAGGCGAAGATGGCCGCCGCCAACGACGACCCGAACAAGACCTACACGCTGGCCGAGCTGAAGGAGCGTGGCGAGAAGGTGTACACGTCGACCTGCGCGGTCTGCCACCAGCCCACCGGCAAGGGCGCGGGCGCGTTCCCGGCGCTCGACGGCAGCAAGGTCGCCAACGGCCCGCTCGCCCAGCACGTGAGCATCGTCCTGCAGGGCAAGAACGCCATGCCCTCGTGGGCGCCCACGCTCAACGACGTCGAGATCGCCTCGGTCATCACGTTCGAGCGCAACTCGTGGGGCAACCATACGGGCGACGTGCTGCAGCCGCGCCAGGTCACCGACGCGCGCAACGGCAAGATGCCCGAGGGCGGCGATCACACCGCCGCAGCGGGCGCGGCGAGCGGCGCGGCAGAGGCCGGCGCGGCAAGCGGTGCCACCGAAGCGAGTGCGGCGAGCGGCACGACCGCGGCAAGCGGCGCCGAGCAGGGTTCCGGCGCGGCGCAGACCACGGCGGCGCTGCCGGCGAGCGTCTACTTCGAAGTGGGCAAGAGCACGCTGCCCGCCGACGCGAAGGACGCCATCCAGGCCGCCGCCGATTACGCGAAGGCACACCCCGATGCGAAGTTCACGCTCTCGGGCTACACCGATTCGAGCGGCAACGCCAGCACGAACGCCGACCTCGCGAAGCGCCGTGCGCAAGCGGTGCGCGACGCAATGAAGGCGGCCGGTATCGCCGAAGACCACATCATTCTGAAGAAGCCGGAAACGATCACGGGCGGCGCGAACGCGAAGGAAGCGCGCCGGGTGGAGATCGGCACGGCGGCCTGAAGGGCCAGGGCCGGGCGCAAGTACGGCAAGCAGCAAGAAACGCAGGACAAGCGCTGCGCGAGCACATAACAAAGCAGGCAAACGCCGCAGCAAGAGACGCAAAGGCAATTCGCTTCCGCAACTCAATTGCATGGGGCAGGAGTCAGGCGCGACAGCGCCGGCACCGGACCGACAGGAGATAGTCATGTCTAGCATCGGACACGATGTAGCTGGGGGGCACGGCCACGTGCACGGCGATCACGCGCACGCCACGCCTCACGGCTGGCGGCGCTGGCTGCTGGCGACGAACCACAAGGACATCGGAACGCTGTATCTGCTGTTCTCGTTCGTGATGTTCCTCTCGGGCGGCGTCATGGCGCTCGCGATTCGCGCGGAGCTGTTCGAGCCGGGCATGCAGATCATGCGCCCCGAGTTCTTCAACCAGCTCACCACGATGCACGGCCTCATCATGGTGTTCGGCGCGATCATGCCGGCCTTCGTGGGCTTCGCGAACTGGATGATCCCGCTGCAGATCGGCGCCTCGGACATGGCGTTCGCGCGCATGAACAACTTCAGCTTCTGGCTGCTGCCGGCCGCCGCGTGTCTGCTGGTCGGCTCGTTCTTCTCGCCGGGCGGCGCGACCGCCGCGGGCTGGACGCTGTACGCGCCGCTCTCCACGCAGATGGGTCCAGGCATGGACCTGGCGATCTTCGCGGTGCACATCATGGGCGCTTCGTCGATCATGGGCGGCATCAACATCGTCGTGACGATCCTGAACCTGCGCGCGCCGGGCATGACGCTCATGAAGATGCCGATGTTCGTGTGGACGTGGCTCATCACCGCGTATCTGCTGATCGCCGTGATGCCGGTTCTCGCGGGCGCGATCACGATGGTGCTGTTCGACCGCCACTTCGGCACGAGCTTCTTCAACGCGGCGGGCGGCGGCGACCCCGTCATGTACCAGCACATCTTCTGGTTCTTCGGGCACCCCGAGGTCTACATCATGATCTTGCCCGCGTTCGGGATCGTTTCGCAGGTGATCCCGGCGTTCTCGCGCAAGCCGCTGTTCGGCTATAGCTCGATGGTGTACGCCACCGCTTCGATCGCGATTCTCTCGTTCATGGTCTGGGCGCACCACATGTTCGCGACCGGCATGCCGGTCACGGGACAACTGTTCTTCATGTACGCGACCATGCTCATCGCCGTGCCCACGGGCGTGAAGGTGTTCAACTGGGTCGCCACGATGTGGCGCGGCTCGCTCAGCTTCGAAACGCCGATGCTGTTCGCGGTGGGCTTCCTCATCGTGTTCACGTTCGGCGGTCTCTCGGGCCTGATGCTCGCGATGGCGCCCCTCGACATCCAGTACCACGGCACTTACTTCGTGGTGGCGCATTTCCACTACGTGCTGGTGGCGGGGTCGTTGTTCGCGCTATTCGCCGGGTGGTATTACTGGTCACCCAAATGGACCGGCTGGATGTACAACGAGATGCGCGGCAAGATCCACTTCTGGTGCTCGCTCATCTTCTTCAACCTCGCGTTCCTGCCGATGCACTTCGTCGGCCTCGCCGGCATGCCGCGCCGCTATGCCGACTATCCGGCCCAGTTCACCGACTGGAACCAGGTGATCTCGATCGGCGCCTTCGGCTTCGGGCTTTCTCAGGTGTACTTCCTGTTTGCCGTGGCGCTGCCCGCCTATCGCGGCGGCGGCGAACTGGAGAAGGCCAGCGACAAGCCGTGGGACGGCGCGACGGGCCTCGAGTGGACCGTGCCGAGCCCGGCCCCGTTCCATACGTTCGAGAATCCGCCGACGGTCGAATGAGCCGTTGAGTCGTAGCGTCCGGCTGCGGGCAGCCGGACGCGAGCGAAGTCGCAGTCTTTATCGACCGATGCGCGAGAGGCACGAAGGGTGATTCACGATGCAAGGAGAAGCCGCGGCCAACCGCGCTGAACGCATGACCCGGGATCCACAAAAAAGACGCACGCCTGCGCAGATCCGCGCGGGCAATCTGCGGCTCGGCCTCGTTTTGCTGGCGGTCGTAGTCGGATTCTTTGTGGCTGCCGTCGTCAAGCAGGTGTATTTCCCCGGCCACTGACGCCAAGGCGTGTGCCGGCAGACCGTTCGAGGAAGTTCGATGTCCACGCAAGCTCGAAGTGATCGCGCAATCAACCGGTCGATGCTCGTCAAGCTCGTCGTCGTGGCGTTGCTGATGTTCGGCTTCGGCTTCGCGCTGGTGCCGATGTATCGCGCGATCTGCCAGGTCACCGGGATCAACAACCTCGTGCAGCGCGACGCCACGGAGCGCGAGGCGCGCAACACGCAGGTGGACATGACGCGTACGGTCTCGGTGGAGTTCGACGCGAATGCGCGCGGGCTGCTCGGCTTCAAGCCGGAACAGACGAGCCTCGACGTGCATCCGGGCGAAGTCATGACGGTGATGTACGACATTTCGAACAACGAAGGACGCACGATCGACGCGCAGGCCATTCCGAGCTACGCGCCGAAGCAGGCAACGGAGTACTTCCGCAAGATCGAGTGCTTCTGTTTCACGCAGCAAACCTTGAAGGCGAACGAGACGAAGCGCATGCCGGTGGTATTCGTGATCGATCCGAAGCTGCCGAAGGACGTGAAGACGATCACGCTGTCGTACACGTTCTTCGAGTTGAACAAGCCGGCCGTGCCGCCGCCGCCGAAGCAGCCGGCGGGCGCATGAGGCACGGGTGGCGAGATCGACGGGACCAACGAGCGCAAGAGGCTCAAGAGGCGAATGGCGCATGAGCGACGAAGGCGGCGGAGCAGGGCCGGCCAGGAAGAAAGGCGGCATCCTGCAAGTGATGAAGGCGGTGGCTTGGTCCTTCCTCGGCGTGCGCAAGCGCGCCGACCTCGAAGCCGACGCCGCGAACCTGCATCCCGCGCAATTGATCATCGCGGGAATCGTTGGCGCGGTGCTGTTCATCGTCGTGCTGCTGTTGATCGTGCACGCGGTGGTGGGATGAAGCGTGTGCAATCTCGCGCGCGAAGCAGTGAATAACGAGGACACACTCGAGTCAATGCAGCCGGCGGCGTCCGGCGCAACTGGAAACTGGAGAAAGAGGCATGAGCGGCCAAAACGATAGCCCGTACTACTTCGTACCGCACCCGTCGCGGCATCCGATCAGCGCGTCCATCGGTCTGCTGATCATGCTCGCGTCGCTCGCGTCGTGGATCAACGGCGAGTCGTGGGGGCCGATCGGCGTGCTCGTCGGCCTGCTATGGCTGCTCTTCACACTGTGGCACTGGTTCGGCGACGCCATCGCCGAGTCCGAAGGCGGCATGTACGGCAAGCGCGTCGACGTGTCGTACCGCTGGAGCATGAGCTGGTTCATCTTCTCCGAGGTTATGTTCTTCGGCGCGTTCTTCGGCGCGCTGTTCTACGCGCGCGCGATCGCTCTGCACCAGCTCGGCAGCCTTGACTACAAGCTCATCTGGCCGGACTTCTCGGCGGTGTGGCCGAACACCGGCCCGGCAGCACTCGTATCGCATTTCCGCTCGATGACGCCGTGGCCCGTACCGACCATCAACACGGCGCTGCTGCTTTCGTCAGGCGCGACGCTCACGGTCTCGCACCACGCGCTGCGCGACAATCATCGCACCAAGGCCATCGCCTGGCTCGCCGCGACGATCGTGCTGGGCGTGTGCTTCCTTTTCCTGCAGGCGTTCGAATATATCCATGCGTATGGCGAACTGAACCTCACGCTGGCTTCGGGCATCTATGGCTCGACGTTCTTCCTGCTCACGGGCTTTCACGGCTTCCACGTGTTCCTGGGCGGCACGATGCTGACTGTCGTGATGATCCGGCTCATTCGCGGCCACTTCACCGCCGACCATCACTTCGCCTTCGAGGGCGCGGCGTGGTACTGGCACTTCGTCGATGTGGTCTGGCTCGGCCTCTACGTCGTCGTGTACTGGCTGTGACGCCTCGCGCGCCGCATTTTTCGCGGCGCAAGAAAGGAGAACCGGAACGAAGCAAGGCGCCGCCCGACCTCGTCGACGCGGCGCCTTGTGTTTTGCGCGATGCGGTGACTTTTGGCGCTGCGCTCAGCGGCCGTAAGGAATCCCGGTGGACTGGATCCAGCCCATCCAGTGCGCGAACAGGATGAAGAGAAAGAGCGAAATGGAAAGGCCCACGCGCGTGGCGAGCGACCAGACCATCCGCTTGGTGCGGCCCCGGTCGTGCATCATGAAGTAGAGCGCCGAGATCATGCTCGCGATGATCAGCGCGAACGCGACGGGGACCAGTATGTGCATGAAGTTCACGGAATTTGGCATGCCTGAAAACGTCTGTCTCATTATCGCACCGCGCTGCGTCGCGCGGGGTTCGATCCGCCGCCAGGCTCGCATCGGACGTGCCCCATGAAGATCCGGCTCGTCCCCGCATTGCTGATCCTGATCGTGATGGCCGTCACGATCCGGCTCGGCTTCTGGCAGCGCGATCGCGCGCATCAGAAGGAGGTGCTGCAGGCGCAGATCACGCAATACGAATCGTCCACGCCGCAAACGGTCGGCGCCACGCCGCTCGCGCTGAAGGACATCGAGTTCCACCGCGTGCGTGCCAAGGGCACCTTTGTGCCCGAGCGCGTGGTGTATCTCGACAATCGTCCGTATAACGATCAACCGGGCTTTTATGTCGTCATGCCGCTTAAACTCGAAGGCGGCGGGTACGTGCTCGTCAATCGCGGCTGGCTGCCGCGCAACATCGCGGACCGCACCGCGATCGCGCCCTACGTCACGCCGCCGGGACCCGTCGAAGTGGTGGGCATTGCGCGCGCGAACGCTTCGCGCGCATTCGAACTCGGTGCGGGCGGCTCTGCAGCGCATCAGAAGATACGGCAGAATCTCGGCGTCGCTTCCTATGCAGCGGAAACCGGGTTGCCGCTGCAACCGTTCGTGATCCAGCAAACCGGCTTCGTGCCGTCCTTCAAGGACGGCCTAGTGCGCGACTGGCCCGTGCCGGATACCGACGTCGAGCGCAACTACGGCTACATGCTCCAGTGGTGGGGCATGGCCCTCGCGGCGCTCGGGTTCGGTCTTTTTGCGGCCCGCAAGGCTGCGACAAAAGCGCGCGGCGAAGGCGAAGCCGAAGCGCGCGTCGATAATCCCGGCCGGGAAAAAGAAGGCAGCGCGAAGGACGCCTGATGATTCGTCGGACGAACCGATTTCATCCGGACATACCCAGAAATCGGCGCTGCTGATGCAGTTCATGAACAACCGAAAGCGACAGATGTGAGGTTCCACGAGAGTGTCGACGCAATCCCCCCGTTCTCCCCAGGTCGCGCAGAAGGCCGGCCCGCATGCCGCCCAGGGCCCGAAAGGCTCGCGGCGGCGCGGCCGCTGGATACTCCTTCTGATCGTGCTGATCTGCGGCGCGCCCATCGTGCTTTCGTACTTCACGTACTACGTGATCAAGCCCAAGGGCGGCACGACGAGTTACGGCGCGCTGATCGAGCCGCAGCGGCCCATTCCGGACGCGCTCACGGTGACGGGCGACGACGGCCACGAAGTGCCGCTCGCCTCGCTGCGCGGGCGCTGGCTGATGGTGTCGGTCGACAGCGGAGCCTGCGGTGAAGCTTGCGCGACGAAGCTCTATTTCATGCGCCAGGTGCGAGCGACGCAGGGGCCGGAGCGCGAGCGCATCGTCACGGTCTGGCTGCGCACCGACGACGCGAGCGTTCCCGCGAAGATCAAGGGCGCCTACGCGGATACGCGCATGCTGCGCGCCGATCCTGGTGCGGTCGCGGCGTGGCTGCCCGCAACGGATGCGACGAAAGACACCGATCACATCTACCTGATCGATCCGAACGGCAATCTGATGATGCGGTTCCCCGCGAATGCCGATCCGTCGAAAATCAAACAGGACGTCACTAAACTCCTCAAGTGGTCGCGCATCGGTTAAGGTGCGCAGCGCGAATCTGACAGAAAGAGTAGAGAGATGTTTATCCTGGAGCTGGCCCTGATCGGCCTGTGCATCGCGTTGCTGCCGCTGTCATGGGTCTGGGTGAAGGCCGACGACAACAAGTTTCGCAAGCTCGTCTGGCTCACGACATTCATGACCCTCGACCTCGTGATGTTCGGCGGCTTCACGCGTCTCACCGATTCGGGTCTCGGTTGCCCGGACTGGCCGGGGTGCTATGGGACGTCGTCGCCGTTCATCGCCCATGCGCAAATTGCCGCAGCGCATCTCGCCATGCCGAGCGGCCCCGTGAGCATGACGAAGGCGTGGATCGAGATGATCCACCGCTATTTCGCCATGGCGATCGGTGTCCTGATCATTGCGCAAGTGGCGATTGCCTGGCGTGCGCGTATCAAGCGCCTGCCGCTGCATGTGTCGCCCTGGTGGCCCACCGCGCTGCTCGGGCTGATCCTCGTGCAAGGCGTATTCGGCGCCTGGACGGTGACGATGAAGCTGCAGCCCATCATCGTCACGACACACCTGCTGCTCGGTCTCACGCTGCTCGGCACGCTCGCGTGGCTCGCCGCGCGCATGACGCCGCTGCCCGCGTTCGAGCCCGACGCCGCGCGCTGGCGCGTGGCCGCGCTGGCGGCGCTCGGGCTGCTGGTCGCGCAGATCGCGCTGGGCGGCTGGGTCAGCACGAACTACGCGGTGCTCGCCTGCACTGACTTCCCGACCTGCAACGGCGCATGGATTCCGCCGATGGATTTCCATCACGGCTTCCACCTCTGGCGCGCGCTCGGCATGGACGGCAACGGCGACGTGATCACGCAGGACGCGCTCGTCGCGATCCACTGGACGCACCGCACGTTCGCATTCGCGGTGATTGCTTATCTGGTATGGTTCGCGCTCCGCATGCGGCGCTACGCCTCGTTGCGACGCCCGGCGAACTGGGTTCTCATTATTGTTTTGATCCAGTTCCTGACAGGACTTTCCAACATCGTGCTGCAGTGGCCGCTGCCTGTCGCAGTGGCGCACAACGGTGGCGCGGCGATCCTGCTGCTTCTTGTCGTCGTGCTAAACTTTCGAATTGCTTGTAGCCGCCCCGGCCGCGCCGTACTCCCTGCGCGCGACACCGCTGCGGTGTGATCCCGCCCTATGGAAAGTACAACCCTCTCCCAGACGCCCGGTAGCCGGATTTCCCAATATCTCGCGCTCACCAAGCCGCGCGTCACGCAACTGGCCGTGTTCTGCGCCGTCATCGGCATGTTCCTCGCCGTGCCGGGCATGGTGCCCTGGAAACAGCTGATCGGCGGCACCGTCGGCATCTGGCTCACGGCCGGCGCAGCCTTCGCGATCAACTGCCTGGTCGAGCAAAAGGTCGATGCGCGCATGCGTCGCACGGCCTGGCGTCCCTCGGCCCGCGGCGAGATCACGAGCATGCAGATCCTGATCTTCTCCGCGGTGATCGGCGGCCTCGGCATGTGGGTGCTGTACACGTTCACCAATCCGCTCACGATGTGGCTGACCGTCGCGACCTTCGTTGGCTACGCGATCATCTACACGCTGCTGCTCAAGCCCGCCACGCCGCAGAACATCGTGATCGGCGGCGCCTCGGGCGCCATGCCGCCGGCGCTCGGCTGGGCCGCCGTGACGGGCCACGTGCCCGGCGACGCCTGGATTCTCGTGCTCATCATCTTCGTGTGGACGCCGCCGCACTTCTGGTCGCTCGCGCTCTACCGCCGCAAGGACTACGAAAACGCCGGCCTGCCGATGCTGCCCAACACGCATGGCGAGAAATACACGCGCCTGCATATCCTGCTCTATACCGTGATCCTGTTCGCGGTCACGCTGATGCCGTACATCTCGGGCATGAGCGGCGTGCTGTATCTGGCTGCGGCCGTGCTGCTCGGCGCGGTGTTCCTCGCCTACGCGTGGAAGATCTATCTCGAGTACTCGGACGCGCTCGCGCGCAAGACTTTCCGCTATTCGATCGTCTACCTGTCGTTGCTGTTCGCGGCGCTGCTCGTCGACCATTACGTGCATGCGCTCATCGGAGCGTAACGATATGGCGCGCTCAACGTTCGCGCGCGTGGCGCGTGCCACGCTCGTTGCGCTCGCCGTAGCGGGCGCGGTAGGGGGCACGCTGGTTCTGGAAGGCTGCGGGCAGCAGCCGCCGTCGTTCTCGAACCTCGACATCACCGGCAACACGCAGTTCGGCAAGGACTTCTCGCTGCCGGACACGAACGGCAAGACGCGTACGCTCGCCGATTTCCGGGGCAAGGTGGTCGTGCTGTTCTTCGGCTACACACATTGCCCCGATGTTTGCCCGACCACCATGGCCGAGCTTTCGCAGGCGCTCCAGCAACTGGGGCCCGATGCTGCGAAGCGTGTGCAGGTGTTGTTCGTCACCGTCGATCCCGAGCGCGACACCGCGCAGATCCTCGGCCAGTACGTGGCCGCGTTCAATCCGACTTTCGTCGGACTGCGTCCCGGCGATGACGCGCAACTCAAGCAAGTGGCGAAGGACTTCCGCGTCTACTACGCGAAGGTGCCCGGCAACGCGCCGGACAGCTACACGATGGACCACACCGCCGCGAGCTACGTGTTCGACACGACCGGCAAGCTGCGCCTTTTCGCGCGCGACGGGCAGGGCGTCACGCCCTGGCTGCACGACCTGAAGATCCTCCTCGGCTCGAACCCAGACTGAAGCAAGGCGCCGCCGCCGCAAGCGCTTCTTGCCCGCCGGCATACCAGTATGCGAATTCCTTATTTCGCAGAGCTGGGTCCATATGAGACGATTTATATCGTCCGGCGGACGGCGCACAACGCCGCGCAACCGGAGCGACAACAAACCACGCAGGAACATCACCCTCCATGCAGCGCAGAAATCTGATTAAAGCACTCCTCGCCGGCGTAGCCGCCACCACGCTCGCAGCCAGCTTCGGCGCCCGCGCCGACGACCAGACCATCAAGGTCGGCACCGTTTCGGGTCCGGACGCCAAGGTCTGGGCCGTCGTCCAGAAGGTTGCGAAGCGCGAAGGCCTGAACGTCAAGGTCGTCGAATTCAACGACTACGTGCAGCCGAACGCCGCGCTCGACGCCGGCGACCTCGACGCCAACAGCTTCCAGCACCAGCCCTACCTCGACAGCCAGGTCAAGCAGCGCGGCTACAAGATCCAGAGCGTTGGTCTCACGTACATCTCGCCGATCGGCGTGTACTCGAAGAAGCTCAAGTCGCTGAACGACCTCCCGCAAGGTGCGAAGATCGCGGTGCCGAACGACCCGTCGAACGAGAACCGCGCGTTCCTCCTCCTGCAGTCGAAGGGCGTCATCAAGCTGCGCGCGGGCGCTGGCGTGAACGGCAGCAACGCCACGCCGCTCGACGTCGCCGAGAACCCGAAGAAGATCAAGTTCGTCGAACTGGACGCCGCGCAACTGCCGCGCTCGCTCGCCGACGTCGACGCGGGCGTCATCAACACGAACTACGCGCTGGCCGCCGGCCTGCAGCCGACGAAAGATGCGATTGCGCTGGAGGACATCCGCAGCCCCTACGCGAACGTGATCGTGGTGCGCACGCAGGACAAGGACAAGCCCTGGGTGAAGAAGCTGGTCGCCGCCTATCAGTCCGAAGACGTGCGTCAGTTCATCAAGGGTGAATTCAAGGGGTCGATGGTTCCGTCGTTCTAAGGACTATTCGAGAAGCTTGGGCCTGCGTCTAATCGACGCGGGAAGCCCTTGCAGGATCCGAACGCCGTGGCGAGAGTCGCGGCGTTTTTTATTGCGCACGAATTGTGGCGAGTCGATGGATCGTGCCGATCCAGGCGCGCTGGTTTGACGGCGCCCGCCCGGCGATCTCCTGGGCGCGCGCTATCTTTCTCGCGAATCCATGTCGCTGGTGCTATGCCGGTATTACGCTGGGCTATCCACAATGACCTGTATGAAACCAATCCGGTCTCATCGCGGACCCGTAAAAGCACTTTCAGGGTAAATCCCGATGCTATGCAGTGTGCGCTCCGCGCCTTGTGTGTTCGTATAAGTTTTTGATTTTAAGGGATATTTCAAGCCTGCCTGTTGCCGGTTCTCATGTGTTGACTGGTCTTATTGTGGTTATATAATGGGCTCTCATTCGCGCCGGAACCCACTGCATCGCCACAAGGCATGCCGGCCCGGCCCTCCACGATCTCTCCAACCGCTGGCGCCAAGTCCATGGAAACCCGTTGGTCTGCCCTGATGCCCGATGCGCGCAATGTGACGCCGCTCTATCTGCAGCTGGCGCACAACCTAGCCACGGCCATTCATTGCGGCGTGTGGTCCGCCGGCGAGGCGCTGCCCTCGGAGCGTACGCTTTCGGACGCCATCGGCGTGTCGCGCATCACGGCGCGCAAGGCGATCGAGCTGCTTGTGGAGCAGGGGCTGATCCGGCGCGCGCGCGGCGCGGGCAGCTTCATCACGCCGCACGTGGAGGACCCGCTTTCGCGCCTGACCGGTTTCACGAAGAAGATGGAACAGCGGGGCTTCACGCCCGACTCGGTATGGCTCGAGCGCGAAGTGCGCCCCGCGCGCCGCGAGGAGATCGTGCAGCTCGGGCTCTCGCCGGCCGCCTCGGTGGCCAGCCTGCGCCGGCTGCGGCGCGCCGACGGCATCGTGATGGCCGTCGAGCATTCGGCGCTGCCGGTTTCGATCGTGCCGGACCCCGAAGCCATCGACGGCTCGCTGTACGCTTACCTGGAGCAGCGCCGCGTGCCCGTGGTGCGCGCGCTGCAACACTTTCGCGCCGTCAACGCGACCGGCGAGATCGCCGCGCTGATGGGCGTCGAGGCGCGCGCGGCGCTGCTCGTCATCACGCGTGTGGGCTTTTCCGCCGATCAGCGCGCCATCGAGCTGACCGACACTTATTGCCGCGACGGCTATTACGACTTCGTTGCGGAGCTGCGCCAGTGAGCGCCGCCCGCAGGAACGGAGCGCCGGCGCACTCTCTCTCATGCAATTCACCGAAACGTCCTACCGCGCTTTGATGCACTTCATCGGAAAAATCTCATGCTGAGCGGAAACATACTCACCCCTGAAGGCTGGATCCACGGCACGCTGTCGTTCGAGAACGGACGCATCACCGCGATCACGGGCGAGGCCACCGATCCGGCGAGGAACGACGCGCCCTACATCCTGCCGGGCTTCATCGACCTGCACGTGCATGGCGGCGGCGGCGCCGACGTCATGGAAGCCGGCGATGCGATCGAAACCATCGCGCGCACGCATGCCCGCTACGGCACCACGAGCCTGCTCGCCACCACCATGACGGCGCCGCGCGACGAGCTAATGGCCGTGGTCGCAGGCCTCGGCAACGTCACGCGCAACCGCACGGCGGGCGGCGCGCGCGTGCTGGGCGTGCACCTCGAAGGGCCGTACATCAACCCGGGCAAGCTCGGCGCGCAGCCCGACGCCGCTGTTTCGGCCGTGCTCGACGAAGTGCTCAAGTACCTCGCGATTGCGCCGATCCGCGTGGTGACCGTGGCACCCGAAATCGCCGGTCACATCGAGATCATCGGGGAGATGGCGGCGCGCGGCGTGCGCGTGCAACTCGGCCACTCGCTCGCCACCTACGACGACGCCGTGGCCGCGCTCAAGCACGGCGCCTGCGGCTTCACGCACCTCTTCAACGCGATGTCGCCGCTGCATCACCGCAATCCGGGCGTCGTTGGCGCGGCGCTCGCGCATGCCGAGTACGCCGAGATCATTCCCGACCTGCTGCACGTGCATCCGGGCGCGATCCGCGCCGCGCTGCGCGCCATTCCGCGCCTTTATGTGGTGACCGACAGCACCTCGGCCACCGGCATGCCCGACGGCGAATACCGCCTCGGCAGCCAGCGCGTGACGAAATGCCTCGGCGGCGTGCGCCTCGCCGACGGCACGCTCGCGGGCAGCACGCTCACCATGGACCAGGCGCTGCGCAACCTCGTCTCGATCGGCTTGCCGATCGCCGATGTTTCCGCGCGTCTGTCGCGCTATGCCGCCGACTACCTCGGCATCGAAGACCGTGGCCGCCTCGTGCGCGGCGCATGGGCCGATGTCAACGTGTTCGATCGCGAGCTGGCGCTCACCGCGACCTATGTCGAAGGAGAATCGATTGTCGAATATGCTTAATGAAGCGCTGGCCTCGGCCGGCGTCGTCGCCGCACAACTCGCGGACACCTCGCGCGTCGAGGCGCTCGCCCGCGTGCTCGAAGCCGAGCCGCGCCACGTCGCGCTCACTGTCGCGCGCGGCAGCTCGGACCACGCGGCGAGCTACTTCGCCGCGCTCACCATGAGCCGCATCGGCGTGCCGGTGGCCTCGATCCCGATGTCGATCGCCACGCTGCAACAGGCGCCCTTACGCGTGCGCGGCCAGTTCGCCCTTGCTTTCTCCCAATCGGGTAGGAGTCCTGACCTCGTCGCGACGATCAAGGCGCTGCGCGAAGCCGGCGCGCTGACGGCCGCCATGGTCAACGTCGCGGGCTCGCCGCTCGCCGAGGCCGCCGGCACCGAACTGCCGCTCCTCGCCGGTCCCGAGCTCAGCGTGGCCGCCACCAAGAGCTATATCGCCATGCTCGCGATGTCGGCGCAACTCGTCGGCTTCTGGCAGCGCGACAGCGGGTTGCTCGATGCCGTGCGCGCGCTGCCCGACGCGCTCGAGCGCGCGGGCACGCTCGACTGGTCGAAGGCCGTGGAGGAACTGCGCGACGTCACGCAGATGATCGTCATCGGTCGTGGACCGGGCCTCGCCATTGCCCAGGAAGCGGCGCTCAAGCTCAAGGAAACCTCGGGTATTCAGGCCGAAGCGTTTTCGAGCGCCGAAGTGCGGCATGGCCCGATGGAGCTGATCGATCGCGATTATCCGCTGCTCGTGTTCGCGCCGCGCGGGCCGGAGCAGGCGGGCCTGATCGAGTTCGCCCGCGACATGGAAAAGCGCGGTGCGCGCGTGCTGCTCGCCGCGCCCGCCGACGTATCCGGCGCAGCGCTGCCGCTCGCGACGACGGCCGACGCCGCGCTCGATCCCATCGCGGCCATTCTCTCGTTCTACGTGATGGCGGCGCGCCTTGCCGCCGCGCGCGGCCGCAATCCGGACGAGCCGCGCTATTTGAACAAAGTCACCGAAACCCACTAGATTGGAAAGCGAATGGAACGCATCGAGGAGTCTCGCCTGATGGATCCGCATACACGCGTCGAGGGGCACATCCTGATTGTCTCGCCGCTCACCGGGCCGGTCGTGCCGCTCGCGTCGGTGCCCGATCCCGTGTTCTCGGAAGGGCTGTTCGGCGACGGGATCGGCGTCGATCCGCTCGTCGGCCGGCTGGTCGCGCCGTGCGACGGCGTCGTCATGCATCTCGCGCGCACCGGCCACGCCGTCACGCTGCAAACGGTCGAAGGCGCACAGGTGCTCGTGCATATCGGCATCGACACGGTCGAACTGAACGGCAAGGGTTTCACGCCGAAGGTCGCGCAGGGTGCGCACGTGCGCCGCGGCGACACGCTCATCGAGTTCGATCTCGACGTCGTGGCGTGCAGCGCGCCGAGCCTCGTCTCGGTCGTCGCGGTGGCCAACTCGGACGCATTCGAGGTGGTCCGGCGCGCGGGCGCGGGCCACGTCGAAGCGGGTACCACGGCGTTGCTCGTGCTGCGCGCACGGGAAGGCGTGGAGGTCGTCGCCCATACCGACCTGGTCGCGAACGAAGTGCGCCGCAGCGTCACGCTCACGCATGCGGGCGGCCTCCATGCGCGGCCGGCGGCACGCGCGCGCGAAGCCGTGCGCGGCATCGACGCACGCGTCGAGGTTCGCTTCGGCGAGCGCAAGTCCGCCATCGAGAGCGTCGTCGGCCTGCTGGGTCTGGGCGCGGGCGAGGGCGCGACCATCGAACTCGTCGGCATCGGCAAGGACGCGCAGCGCGCCGTGGATGCCGTCGCGAACGAACTCCTGCGCGAAGCGCCGGGCGAGGGTGGCGAAGCGCCGGCGCGGCAGCTTTCGCCCGCGCCCGTCGCGCAGCCCCCGGCTGTCGCGGCAGCCTCTTCGGCCGAGCCCGGCGTGCTGGCGGGTGTGTGCGCCGCGCCGGGCGTCGCGGTGGGCAAGCTGGTGCGCTGGGAGGAAGCCGAACTCACGCCGCCGGAACTCGCGAGCGGCACCTCGGCGGCGGAAAGCCGTCTGCTCGACAAGGCGATTGCCGTCGTCGATGCCGAGCTGAACCAGAGCGTGCGCACCGCTTCGCAGCGTGGCGCGATCGGCGAGGCGGGCATCTTCACGATGCACCGCGTGCTGCTCGAAGACCCGACGCTCGTCGACGCCGCGCGCGATGCCATCAGCCTCGGCAAGAGCGCGGGCTACGCGTGGCGCGAAGCGATCCGCGCGCAGATCGCGGTGCTCGGCAAGGTGGACGATCCGTTGCTCGCGGAGCGCGCCGCCGACCTGCGCGACCTCGAAAAGCGCGTGCTGCGCGCGCTCGGCCTCTCGAACACGGCCGCGCGCACGCTACCTGAGGAAGCCGTGCTCGCCGCCGACGAATTCACGCCGTCCGATCTCGCTACGCTCGACCGCGCACGCGTGACCGCGCTCGTGATGGCGCGCGGCGGCGCCACCTCGCATGCGGCGATCATCGCGCGCCAGGCCGGCATTCCGGCGATCGTCGCGCTCGGCGACGCGCTTCATGCGGTGCCCGAGGGCACGGAAGTCGTCGTCGATGCGGGCGCGGGCCGCTTCGCCTATACGCCGAGTGCGCTCGACGTCGAACGCGCGCGCAGCGAGAAGCAGCGCCTCGCGGGCGTGCGCGAAGCGAACCGCCGCACGTCGCACGAGGCCGCGGCCACGCGCGACGGTCACGCGGTGGAAGTCGCCGCGAACATCGCGACGCTCGAAGACGCCAGCACGGCGGTGGAGAACGGTGCCGACGCCGTGGGTCTGCTGCGCACGGAGCTGCTGTTCATCCATCGCCAGGCCGCGCCGACGGTGGAAGAGCATCGCCAGAGCTACCAGGCGATCACGGACGCGCTCGCGGGCCGCACGGCGATCATCCGCACGCTCGACGTGGGCGCGGACAAGGAAGTCGACTACCTGACGCTCCCGCCCGAGCCGAACCCGGCGCTGGGTCTGCGTGGCATCCGCCTCGCGCAGGTGCGCCCCGATCTGCTCGACGACCAGTTGCGCGGCCTCGTGGCTGTCAAGCCGGCGGGCAAGGTGCGCATCCTGCTGCCGATGGTCACCGATGTGGGCGAGCTCGTGCGCTTGCGCGAACGCATCGACGCCTTCGCGCGCGAAGCGGGCCGCACCGAGCCGATCGAAGTGGGCGTGATGATCGAGGTGCCCTCGGCGGCGCTGCTCGCCGACCAGCTCGCCCGCCACGCCGATTTCCTCTCGATCGGCACCAACGACCTCACGCAGTACACGCTCGCCATGGATCGCTGCCAGCCCGATCTCGCGGCGCAGGCCGACGGCCTGCACCCGGCCGTGCTGCGGCTCGTCGCGGCGACGGTCGAAGGCGCCCGCAAGCACGGCAAGTGGGTGGGTGTGTGCGGCGCGCTGGCGGGCGATCCGCTCGCCGTGCCGCTGCTCGTGGGCCTTGGCGTGGCCGAGCTTTCCGTCGACCCGGTTTCGGTGCCGTCGATCAAGGCACGTGTGCGCAAGCTCGACTACGACGAATGCCGCCAGCGCGCGCAGCAGGCGCTCGCGCTCGAATCGGCGCAAGCGGTGCGCGCCGCGAGCCGCGGAAGCTGGCCGCTCGACTGACTGCGCTTCATGCGTTTCTAACCGGTTTCATCCGTTCGATTCTCGACACCGTAAGCAATCCTTAAAATCACGCCGGCGTGCGCGGTCAACGTGCGCCGGCCTCTCTCACCAACCACGTCACGCAAGAGACAGGGACTGGAGGCAGTTCAATGGATGGCAATCCGTTTCTCAAGATACAAAGCCTCGGCCGCGCGCTGATGCTTCCGATCGCAGTGCTGCCGGTTGCCGGCATCCTGCTACGCTTCGGCCAGGCCGATATGCTCAATATCAAGATCATCGCCGACGCGGGCGGCGCGATCTTCGATAACCTGCCGCTCCTGTTCGCGATCGGCATCGCCGTGGGCTTCGCGAAAGACAACAACGGCGTCGCGGCGCTCGCGGGCGCGCTGGGCTATCTGGTTCAGACGGCCGTGATGAAGGACATCAACGACAAGCTCAACATGGGCGTGCTGTCCGGCGTGGTGGCCGGTATCGTCGCGGGCATGCTGTACAACCGCTTCAAGGACATCAAGCTGCCCGAGTTCCTCGCATTCTTTGGCGGCAAACGCTTCGTGCCCATCGTCACCGGGCTCACGTGCGTCGTGCTGGGCGTCGTGTTCGGCTATATCTGGGGCCCCGTGCAGGGCGTGATCGACACCGCCGGCCACTGGCTCACGACTGCGGGCGCGATCGGCACCTTCGTGTACGGTTTGCTCAACCGCCTGCTGCTCGTCACCGGTCTGCATCACATCCTCAACTCGCTCGTATGGTTCGTGTTCGGCTCCTTCACGCCGGCGGGCGGCGCGGCGGTAACGGGCGACCTGCACCGCTTCTTCGCGGGCGACCCGACGGCGGGCAGCTTCATGGCCGGCTTCTTCCCGGTCATGATGTTCGGCCTCCCGGCGGCGTGCCTCGCCATGCTGCACGAGGCGCCGAAGGAAAAGCGCGCGATGGTCGGGGGCCTGCTGCTTTCGATGGCGCTCACCTCATTTCTCACGGGCGTGACCGAGCCGATCGAGTTCACGTTCATGTTCCTCGCGCCCGTGCTCTACGCGATCCACGCGGTGCTCACGGGGCTCTCGCTCGCGATCTGCTCGCTGCTCGGCATCAAGCTCGGCTTCACGTTCTCGGCTGGCGCGATCGACTATGTGCTGAACTTCGGGCTCTCCACGCACGGCTGGTATGCCATTCCGCTCGGCGTGGCCTATGCCGTCGTGTACTACGCGCTGTTCCGCTTCTTCATCCGCCGCTTCAATCTGCCCACGCCGGGCCGTGAAGCCTCGGCGGGCGACACGGCGATCGCCTCGTCGATGTCGGGCGTTGCCGTGCCGGCTGGCGGCGCGGCCTCGGCGGTCTCGCTCTCGCGTGCCGCGCGCTATATCGATGCGCTCGGCGGCGCGGCCAACCTGAAGGTGGTCGACGCATGCACGACGCGCCTGCGTCTCACGGTGGCCGATCCGGCGCATGTCTCGGAGCCGGCGTTGAAGGCGATTGGCGCGCGCGGCGTGCTCAAGCGCGGCGGCGAAAGCGTGCAGGTCATCATCGGGCCGGAAGCCGACATCATCGCCGATGAAATCCGCGGCGAGATCGCACGCGGCGGCGCGGTGCCGGTGGCTCAACCCATAGCTCCTGGCTCGCACGGCGCCCAGGCAGTTCAGGCGGCAGCGGCCGCAAACGCGGGTGGCGTAACGGGTCCGCTCGATCCGGATCCGGCGCGCTGGCTCGCGGTGCTCGGCGGCGTCGGCAACATCGTTTCGCTCGATGCGGTCGCGGCCACGCGCCTGCGCGTGATCGTGCGCGATGCGGCGGCCGTGGATCGCGAGAAGCTCGCGGCGCTCGACGTGGCGTGGGTCTCGGCGGATACGCTGCACATCGTCGTGGGTGACGCGGCGGCACGCTATGCGCGTGAGCTGGCTTTGCAGCCAGCTTAATCGGGGCGCGTAAGCCGATGAAGAACGCCGCGGCCCAATGCCGCGGCGTTTCTGTTTTGCCACCTGCTAAAGCGAGCCTCGACGCCAGGGCCTGTTCACGCTAATAACAGGCTTGCGCTGGCCGCCAGAAGGGCCGATCGCTGCGTCATGCTCCTCACGAATACGTCGAGTATTCGCTTCGTCGCAATCCTTGCGCTCGGCCCTTCTGGCGGCCAGCCCCTGGAATGAAATTCAAGTTTGGGGAACGTGCCTTGCCGGCCGCATTGCGGCGTCGCTTGTCTGGCAAGGCCAAAACAACGGCGCTCCTTGCTCCTTGCACTGCAGCCGGCAAGGCACGTTCGCAAGCCTGTTATTAGCGTGAACAGGCCCTAGTACAACGTGTGCTCGTTTTCCCGTATCGCACGGGACGTGATCTTGCCCCGCATGACGCGATAGACCCAGGCGGTGTAGCCGAGCACGATCGGCAGGAAAATGACGACGGCCACGAGCATGATCTCGAGCGTCATCTTGCTCGAGGTCGCGTCCCAGACCGTCAGGCTCGAACGCAGGTCGAGCGACGAGGGCATGATGAACGGGAACATCGAGAAGCCCGCCGTGAGAATCACGCCGACGATCTGAAGCCCGGTGCACAGAAATACGAGCCGCTCGAAGCGCGAGCCCGCGAGCACGAAGGCGAGCGCGCCGCCAAGCAAGCCCACCACCGGCGCCGCTGCCATCCACGGATAGAGCCCGTAATTCGCGAGCCAGAGCCCGGGCCCCGCGTCGACGCTTTTCAGCAGCGGATTGGCCACCGTGTCGGGAGGCGCGGGCGAGGGAATCGTGTACCCGCCGATGAGTGTCGCCACGAGTGCGCCTGCGACGACGAACAATACGATGGTGAGTCCCGCGAAGAGCCGGAGTGCGTTCGATGCGCGGGCGGCGACGACGCCGTCGCTCTTCATTTTCACGAAAGCGGCGCCGTGCGCCGTGAGCATGGAAAGGCTCAGGAGCCCGCAGAGCAGCGCGAACGGATTGAGGAGTCCGAAGAAGCTGCCGTGATACGTCACGCGCAAATCGCTGTCGAAAGCGAACGGCACGCCCTGCAGCAGATTGCCGAACGCCACGCCGAAGACGAGCGCCGGCACGAAGCCGCCGACGAAGAGGCCCAGGTCCCACCCCTGGCGCCACCTCACATCGACGCGCTTGCCCCGGTAGTCGAAGCCCACGGGCCTGAAGAACAGCGAAAAGAGCACGAGCAGCATCGCGAAATAGAAACCCGAGAAAGACGCCGCATAGGCAAGCGGCCAGGCGGCGAACATCGCACCGCCCGCCGTGATGAACCAGACCTGGTTGCCCTCCCAGGTCGCGCCGACCGTGTTGATGACGATGCGGCGCTCTTCGTCGGTCTTGCCGATGAAGGGCAGCAGGACGGTCGCGCCCATGTCGAAGCCGTCGGTAAGCGCAAAGCCGATCAGCAGCACGCCGATCAGCACCCACCAGATCAATTTGAGCGTGTCATAGTCCATGGTGTGGTTCCTTTTGGCGTTCGCGGGCGCGTCAGGCGACGTTGCTGCTGCGGGTCACTTCGGCCACGTTCTGCTCGTGGTGGTAACGGCCCGTATGCAGCGACGAAGGGCCGAGGCGCGCGTACTTGAACATCAGCGTGATCTCAATGATGAAGAGCAGCGTGTAGAAAAACACGAAGCCCCCGATACTGAGCATGACGTCGCTTGGCGCGAGGCTCGAAGCCGAGAGACGGGTGGGCAGCACTTCGGCGATGGTCCACGGCTGGCGGCCGAGTTCCGCGACGACCCAGCCCAATTCGGCCGCGAGCCAGGGCAGCGGAATCGCCAGCAGGGCCCAGCGCAGGAACCAGCGCCGGCTGCCTTTGAGCAGCGAGCGCTGCGCACAGAACCAGAAGGCGAGCACGAAAGTCCCGAGAAACAGGATGCCGAGACCCACCATCAGACGGAACGACCAGAACACGGGCGCGACAGGCGGGATTGCCGTTCTCGACGCGGCCCGAATCTGTTCGGAAGTGGCGTCGACGACGTTCGGCGTGAACCGTTTCAGGAGCAGGCCGTAGCCCAGGTCGGCCTTGTGCGCGTCGAACACGTTGCGCGATGCTGTGTCGGCGGTGCCTTCCTTCATCTTCTGTAGCGCGGCGTAGGCGAGCATGCCGTTGCGGATGCGCACCTCGGCGCGGCCCATCAGGTCCTTCAGGCCAATCACCGGTGTGTCGAGCGAGCGGGTGGCGATGATACCCATCAGCCATGGAATGCGGATCTCGAAGTCGGTGCGCTCCTCCCGCTGGTTGGGCAAGCCGAACAGCGTGAACGGGGCGGGGGCGGGCGAGGTCTCCCATTCGGACTCGATGGCGGCGAGCTTGACCTGCTGCACTTCGCCGTCGGTATAGCCCGATTCGTCGCCGAGCAGCAGCACGCACAGCGTCGAGGCCAGGCC
The DNA here is from genome assembly GCF_000739815.1 of Paraburkholderia mimosarum LMG 23256 = NBRC 106338. Lineage (GTDB taxonomy): Bacteria > Pseudomonadota > Gammaproteobacteria > Burkholderiales > Burkholderiaceae > Paraburkholderia > Paraburkholderia mimosarum. The sequence goes on along the minus strand of NZ_BBJJ01000002.1, from coordinate 254,947 downwards.
GAACCCCGCGGCGATGGCGAACGAGCGCAGCGCGAATTCCACGTCGCGGCGGCGCAGCAGATACCACGACGAGATGCCGAGCACGAACATGGAGGCCGTCACGTAGCCAGCCGACACCGTGTGCACGAACTTCACCTGCGCGACGGGGTTGAAGATCACCTGAAACAGGTTGGTGAGCTCCATGCGCATGGTTTCGTAGTTGAATTCCGCGCCGACGGGGTTCTGCATCCACGCGTTGGCGATGAGAATCCACAGCGCCGAAAGGTTCGAGCCGAGCGCGACGAGGAACGTGGTGAGAAGATGCGCGCCTTTGGACAGACGGTTCCAGCCGAAGAAGAACAGCCCGACGAAGGTCGATTCGAGGAAAAAGGCCGCGAGTCCTTCCACGGCGAGCGGCACGCCGAAAATATCGCCTACGTAATGGGAGTAGTACGACCAGTTGGTGCCGAACTGGAACTCCATCGTGAGGCCGGTGGTCACGCCCATCGCGAAGTTGATGGCGAAGAGCTTGCCCCAGAAGAGCGTCATGTCCTTGTAGATCTCTTTGCCCGTCATGACATACACGGACTCCATGATGACGAGCATCCAGGAGAGGCCGAGCGTGAGCGGCACGAACAGAAAGTGATAAAGCGCGGTGATGGCGAACTGAAGACGCGAAAGATCCACTGATTCAATCGTGGGCATGGCGATCCCCTCGTTGCGATGGCGTTTCCCGCGCTGGCGCCGTTGGCGCGGGCACGTCGAGAATGGCGCGAGCGACGGCGGCAGGCGGCATGTTCATGTCTTCTGCCTGCGGGTGATTGAAGAAGGCGTATTTGAGCGCCATCAGAAGGACGAGCTTGACGGCGAGAACGAGGGCGATGTCGCGCGCGAAGGTCGGCCCGCGCATCCACTGGAGGATCCGCGTGCGCAGCGGCGACGGTGTGCGCTGGCGTTGGCCAGATGCCGGGATCATGACGTTGGTGCCCCCGAACGCGTTGCGAGGCCAGACCGCAGGGCGGTCTGGGGCTCATCACCTCGAAATCATCTTAGGGCGGAATCAGCGAGGGCGTCGCGAAGGTGCGCAGGCGCTGTCAGCCCGACGCCGGGAGACGCGGCGCGCGCAAAAGAAAAGCCCCGTTCGGTGAACGGGGCTTCGGGGGAACTTCGAGACTGGCGCTTACGCGTAGTCAGCGAGCGCGGTGCGCATCTTCTTCATGGCGCTCGCCTCGATCTGGCGAATGCGCTCGGCCGATACGCCGAACTCGTCGGCCAGTTCGTGCAGCGTCGAGCCGCCCGAACCGTCGTCTTCGACGTTGAGCCAGCGCGCCTCGATGATGCGGCGGCTGCGCGCGTCCAGCGCCTCCAGCGCGCTCGCGATGCCGTCGGATTGCAGGCGGTCGCGCGAACGCGCGGCCAGCACGGCGCTCGGCTCGCTGTGCGAGTCGGCGAGCCAGGCGATCGGGGCGAACGACTCCTCGCCGTCTTCGGTCTGGCCTTCGAGCGCGATGTCGGCGCCCGAGAGGCGCGTTTCCATCTCTACGACTTCTTCGCGCTTCACATTGAGTTCCTGCGCGAGGCCGTCGATTTCCTCCGGCGTGAACGACTGCAGGCCCTGCTTGTGGCTGCGCAGGTTGAAGAACAGCTTGCGCTGCGCCTTGGTCGTCGCGACCTTCACCATGCGCCAGTTGCGCAGGATGTACTCGTGGATCTCAGCCTTGATCCAGTGCATCGCGTACGACACGAGGCGAACGTTCTGCTCGGGGTCGAAACGCTTCACGGCCTTCATCAGGCCGATGTTGCCTTCCTGGATCAGGTCGGCGTGCGGCAGGCCATAGCCCAGGTAATTGCGCGCAATCGACACCACGAGGCGAAGGTGCGACAGCACCAGACGGCGGGCGCCCTCGAGATTGTTTTGCTCGCGAAACTCGGTCGCGAACTGGCGCTCCTCTTGCGGCGTCAACATCGGGATCCGGTTCACGGCCTGGATGTAGGCGTCGATGTTGCCCAGCTGGCCGGGCAGCAGGGAAGCATTCGCGAGCGCCAGTGAACCCCCGGCCTTGGCCGACGACGGGCTCAGCGTACTCGGAAGGGTCATGGTCATTGCGTTGCTCACGTAGCGAACTCCTCAGGAATCTTGCAAAAAGTCAGACAGCGACTCCACGCTGGATGTTAGCACTCTGAATTACCGAGTGCTAATACTTGGAGTCTGGTAGGGCTTCAAGGTTCCTCGATTTCTATCGACATTGATGTATCGATAGATTACACCAAAAGCTGGGCGCCAAGCGGGGCGGGGCTCGAAAGCCAGCGCAGGTTCGGGCTGGGGGTGGTCCGAAGGAACACTCTAGAACCGGAACGCGAATTCGAGGCGCCGAGCGGGAAAAAAGGGTTGAATGAGCGAATTCCGGTAGACGTGCCGCGCGCGGACATCAATCGACAAATAGACATCGGACAAAGCCGAAAGTGCTGCACTGCGACGTCAGGGCGCGGCGAGGGAGGGCCGGCCATCGCCAGCGGGTCGCGCTGCCCGCATGCCGTTTCCAGATGGGGGTGGCTCCTTTGATCGCAAGTATCCATGCGCCAAATCCTGGTATAAATTGCAGCGGAGGCGCATGGAGATAATCTTCAGCGCCGGTCCGCGCGAGCTGCGCGGACCGGCGCGCAAGGGGCTCGATCGATGGCGGCAAAACTAATCGATGCGATTCGCGGTCTGGAGCGCGAGCGCTTTCGCGCGATGGTGGACGGCGACGGCGCATCGCTGGACCGGTTGTTGTCCGACCAGGCGACGTTCGTCCATACGAACGGCAAACGGGAGACCAAGCAGCAGTTCATCGACGCGATCACGGGCGGGCGCCGGCGCTACCGGCAAATCGAGATCCAGTCGCAGGAGGTGGTGCACGCGGGCAACGAAGCCTGCGTCGTGTCGGGGCGCGTGCTCATCGAAATGGAAGCGAACAACGGCGCGCTGCTCTTTCCCATCGCCTACACGGCGATCCTGACGCACGAGAACGGTCAATGGCGTTTGCTCGCGTGGCAGGCGACGCGTTGCGCGATCGAGTGACGACCGGTAAGTCCACTCGCTGAAGCGCCGGATGAGGCGTTTCAGGCGCACGCCGGCGGCCCGTTTGCCGCTGGCGCTCAACAATGCCGCCGCTTTCCTGCTGAAACTCGAACGATCTTCCGTGTTGCGCGCGAATCTCCTGCGTGCCCCACGTCACGCCGCCGCACGGCGATCCACGTGCGGCCAGTCCGCGCGATTGACCGCGCTGACGACGGCTGCCACGCACGCATGGACCGCGTCGTCGGCGACGCCCACGCCGTGGCGCAAAGGCTGGCCCCCCACGCGCGCGCCGACGAATACGGCCGTCGCACCGTGGGCCGTGTGCGCGGTCTCGAACGACGCGATTTCAATACCCTCGCCGGCCACGGCCGCGATAGCGGCGGCGACGGCTCGCGCATGCGCCTCGTCAGCGCCGGCGGCGGACGGTATCGCCACGTCGCGGCCTTCCCAGCGCGCGCGTCCCGCGCCCACGTGGGCCGCCGGCGCATGTGCCTCGAAGTACTCGCGAGCGAACAGCGCGCATACGGCATCGCCGGTGATTTCCTCGCCCGATGTATCGGCGACGCTCTGCACCGCGTGGCTGAACTCGATCTGCACGCGGCGCGGCGGCGTGAAGCCCATGCCGCGCTCGAGCAGATACGTGGCGCCCCCCTTGCCCGACTGGCTGTTCACGCGGATCACGGCGTCATAGCTGCGGCCGAGGTCGGCGGGATCGATCGGCAGATAGGGCACTTCCCAGATGGCGTCCGGGCGTTGCTGGGCGAAGCCCTTGCGGATCGCGTCCTGGTGCGAACCCGAAAAGGCCGTGAACACGAGGTCGCCCGCGTACGGATGGCGCGGATGCACGGGAAGCTGGTTGCAGCGCTCGACCACGCGGCGCACGGCGTCGATGTCGGAGAAGTCGAGGCCCGGGTCGATGCCCTGCGTGAAGAGGTTCATCGCCAGCGTGACGAGATCGACGTTGCCGGTGCGCTCGCCGTTGCCGAACAGGCAGCCTTCGATGCGGTCCGCGCCCGCAAGCAGCGCCATTTCGGCCGCGGCGACGGCGGTGCCGCGGTCGTTATGCGGATGCACGGAAAGCACGATGCTGTCGCGGTAGGCGAGGTTGCGGTCCATCCACTCGATCTGGTCGGCATAGACGTTGGGCATCGCGGCTTCGACGGTGGCCGGCAGGTTCACGATCATCTTGTGATCGCGTGTCGGGCGCCAGGTTTGTGCAACCGCGTCGCACACTTCACGCGCGAACGTGAGCTCGGTCATGCTGAACGTTTCCGGCGAGTACTGGTAGATCCAGTGCGTTTCCGGATGTTTGTCCGCGTGTTCGCGGATCATGCGTGTGCCGTCCACCGCGAGCGCCTTCACGTCGTCCTTCGATTGCCCGAAGACGATTTTGCGGAACGACGGGCAAATCGCGTTGTAGAGATGCACGATGGCGCGCGGCACGCCCTCGAGCGCTTCGAAGGTGCGTGCGATGAGGTCTTCGCGCGACTGCACGAGCACTTCGATCGTCACGTCCTCGGGTATGCGCTTTTCCTCGATCAGCTTGCGCACGAAATCGAAGTCGGTCTGCGACGCCGACGGAAAGCCGACTTCGATTTCCTTGAAGCCGATCGCCACGAGCATCTCGAAGAACTCGGTCTTCTGCGCGATGTTCATGGGCTCGATGAGCGACTGGTTGCCGTCGCGCAAGTCCGTGCTCATCCAGATCGGCGCGCGCTCGACGGTGCGCGTGGGCCAGCGTCGGCCATTCAAACGGACGGCGGGAAAGGGGCGGTACTTCTCGGCGGGATTACGCAACATGGCATGCCTCGTTCGTTTTGTCGTGTGCGATGGCGGTCGTGAGCGGGCGGCTCGCTTGCTGACGACGGGGCGGCACGGCTGCAGACGAACGGGTGGAACGAACCGACGTGACGAACGCGGCAATGATGGCGATGGTGGTGGCCATCGCGGCTGCGAACGAAGACGACGAAAACGATGCCCATGCAACGTGCATTTTGACCCTCGCGACTCGTCCGGGCGGTAAACGGACGAATAGAGACGACAGGTTGTAAGAAAACTACGGGTTTGGGGTACTGCGAGAACTGCTTTGGGAGGACTACACGACCGAAGAGGTGGTCGCGCAGCGCTACGCCTGGCTTACGCTAGACGTAGCGATAGGGCCGCTAGACGGCCGAAGGTAATTCGGAGGATGTTCGGGAAGGAACGCATTCGTCCAATGTAAGCCAGTTTGGGCGGATGTGTCAACGGCGAATGGGCGGCAGGTGCGAGTGAAGATGCACGAAGATCAGCGCAAAAGCTTGCTGAAGGCGCTTGCGCGCGTTTCGCGAACCTGGCGGCGAAGTCAGGCGCGCTTCGCGATCCGCTTGATCGTCTCGACCTGGCGCGCGAGTGCTTCGGGCACCGGTGCTTCTCCCCGCAGCACGGCGTTGATCCATGCGGCGGTAGTGGGGGCGTCGCGGCCTTCAGGAAGATCGACATCGGGGGCCTCAGGCGACGAGCGCTCCGGGGCGATCAGCGTCTCGCATATGCCGTCGTGGAGCCAGTCCACCTGGACCTGGCGGCGCGTATCTGCGACCGCCTCGCCTTCGGTGCCGCGCGCGAGCAGCGCGCCGCCCGCCGCGGCTTCCGGATGCGCCGCGAAGAGGGCGCTCAGGCTCTCGCGATACGGCGGGTGGGTGTAGTTCACGAGCCGCAGGCCCGGCTCGGCGAACGGCTGCAGCAGCTTCACGAGCGTGTGGGTGGAATTGCGCACGCCCATGCGCCGGCGCAGCGAGAGCAGGCGCGCGAGTTGCGGCGCGAGCGTCTCGATCGATGCAAACGCCACGCGGCGCGAGGCCAGCAGCGCCTCGATCCCGGCGTGATCGCGCGCTTCGGGCTGGTTCAGGGCCGCGAAAATTTCCGCGCTCGTCACGCGGCCCGGATCGGTGGTGACGCCGTGCACGAGCGTCGGCACGCCTTCGCGCGCGAGCAGCATCGCGAGCAGCGGCACGAGATTCGGCTGCTTGCGCGCGCCGTTGTAGCTCGGGATCGACACGGGCCGGTAGTCGCCATGCGGTACCACGAGGGGCGCGAATGAGGCGTGCGCGGCCGACAGCATGGCTGCGAGCTCGTCCGCGGTCTCGCCCTTGAGGCGGTAAGCGAGCAGCACCGCACCGAGTTCCAGTTCGGGCACGCGCCCTTCGAGCATCGCGGCGTAGAGCGCGCGGGTGTCTTCGGGTGAGAGAGCGCGCGCGCCATTCGGTCCGCGGCCGATCTCCTTGATGAAGCGGGCGCAGGGAAAGAGGTCGATGGAGTCGGCGGTCGTCATGGGCAAGCGTGGTTCGTTCAGCGGCATTGCGGTTGCATCGAGCGCGGCAAACGCTACGCGACGCAGCAGGCCGCCGTCGTACAGGAATGGGGATCGGCCAAGTATCGCATGAGCGTGGCACAACTTGCCCGCCGTACCTGGCCGTCGGCCGCGCGAAAGCTGCGCCGCGCATGCCCACTGTCGCGCGTTACACTCGCGGATGTTCCGGGCGGGGCGCCTGCCCCGCCGCCGCGCCTGACGAGCCTCGCAAGTCCACTGGCCCGCGGGCCTCGCGCCCGCCCCATCACAAAGACGGAGAACTCCCATGACGTATGTATTCGAACCGACGCCGCTCGCCTCGGTGCCGGTGGCCGGCAGCGACCAACGCTTCCCGGTGCGGCGCATCTACTGCGTTGGCCGCAATTACGAGGCGCATGCACGCGAGATGGGCCACGATCCTGAGCGCGAGCCCCCGTTCTTCTTCTCCAAGCCCGCCGATGCTCTGCTCTACGTCGCGCCCGGCTCGACCGCCGAGTTCCCGTATCCCGCGCAGTCGCAAAACGTGCATTTCGAAATGGAACTCGTCGCGGCGATCGGCAAGGGCGGCAAGGACATTCCTGTCGCGAGCGCGCTCGACCATGTCTACGGCTACGCGCTCGGTCTCGACATGACGCGCCGGGACCTGCAAGGCGAAGCGAAGAAACTCGGCCGTCCGTGGGACACGGCAAAGGGCTTCGACCACTCCGCGCCCATCGGTCCGATACACCCGGTTTCGCAGATCGGGCAGCTCTCGAAAGGCGAGATCTGGCTCGCCGTCAACGGCGAGGACAAACAGCGTTCAGATATTTCGCAGATGATCTGGCCGGTCGCCGACACGATCGCGTTTCTTTCGACGTTGTTCGAGCTGAAGGCCGGCGACCTCATCTTCACGGGCACGCCCGAAGGCGTGGGCGCCGTGGTCAAGGGCGACGTGATGACGGGCGGCGTGGACGGTATCGGCGAATTCGCCGTGCGGGTCGTTTGAGCGGCGCAAACCGCACCCAGATTCGAGAAAAGAGGAGCAAGAGAGGAGCATGAAGCTTTATAGCTATTTCCGCAGTTCGGCGTCGTATCGCGTACGTATTGCGCTGAACGTGAAGGGCCTGCCGTACGAATACGTGCCTGTCCACCTCGTGCGCGAGGGCGGCGAGCAGCTCAAGCCGGCCTACCGCCAGATCAATCCTGACGCGATCGTGCCGACGTTCGTCGACGACGAAGCGCACACGATCCAGCAATCGCTCGCGATCATCGAGTACCTCGAGGAGACGCACCCCGAGCCGCCGCTCCTGCCGAAGTCGCCCGCCGATCGCGCGCACGTGCGCTCGCTCGCGCTGCAGGTGGCGTGCGAGATTCATCCGCTGAACAACCTGCGCGTGCTGAAGTACCTCAAGCATTCGGTGCGCGTCGACGATGCGACGAAGGACGCCTGGTACCGCCACTGGATCGAGTCGGGTTTCGCGACGCTCGAACAGCGGCTCGCCGGCGATGCGCGCACGGGCAAGCTCTGTTATGGCGACACGCCGACCATCGCCGACCTCTGCCTCGTGCCGCAGGTCTACAACGCGAACCGCTTCAAGATCGACACGACGCGTTACCCGACCATTCAGCGCATCAACGACTACGCGCTCACGCTCGATGCGTTCGCGCGCGCCGAGCCGGGCGTGCAGCCCGATTCGGAGTAAGCCTCAGGCGTGCATAAAAAAAGGGCGTCGTTCGCGAGAACGACGCCCTTCTTTCATTCAAACCCGGACAATCGCGCGCCTTTAGCCGCCAAGAAGCGCATCGACGAACTCTTCGGCCACGAACGGCTGGAGGTCTTCGACCTTTTCGCCCACGCCGATGAAGTACACGGGCACGGGCCGTTGCCGCGCGATCGCGGCGAGAATGCCGCCCTTGGCCGTGCCGTCGAGCTTCGTGACGATGAGGCCGGTCAGGCCGAGCGCATCGTCGAATGCCTTGACCTGGGCAAGCGCGTTCTGGCCGGTATTCGCGTCGATCACCAGCAGCACCTCGTGCGGCGCGCCATCGAACGCCTTGCCGATCACGCGCTTGACCTTCTTCAGTTCGTCCATCAGGTGCAATTGCGTGGGCAGGCGGCCCGCGGTGTCGGCCATTACGACGTCGATGCGGCGCGCGCGCGCGGCGCTCACCGCGTCGAAGATCACCGCGGCCGGGTCGCCGCTTTCCTGCTGCACGACCGTCACGTTGTTGCGCTCGCCCCAGATGGCGAGCTGTTCGCGCGCGGCCGCGCGGAACGTGTCGCCGGCGGCGAGCAGCACGCTCTGGTCGAAGCGCTGCAGATGCTTGGCGAGCTTGCCGATGCTCGTGGTCTTGCCCGCGCCGTTCACGCCCGCGATCATCATCACGAGTGGCTGCGCGCGGCCGAGCATCATCGACTTCTGGAGCGGCTCGAGCAGACCGATCAGCAGCTCGCGCAGCGCGTTCTTCACCTGCTGGGCGTCGGTCAGGCGCTCGGCGCGCACTTTCTGGCGCAGCTGTTCGAGCAGATATTCGGTCGCGTCGACGCCCGCATCCGACATCAGCAGCGCGGTTTCGAGCTCTTCGTAAAGATCGTCGTCGATCTTCGCATTGACGAAAATGCTCTGGATATTCGAGCTCGTTTTGGACAGGCCCGACTTCAGGCGCGTGAGCCACGATTGCTTCGCGGCGGGCTCGGGCGCGGGCGGCGGGACGATCTCGACTGCTTCGGGTTCGTCGGCGTCCGCGCCGGTGGCTTGCGGCGGCTCGATCGGCTTCGCCGGGGCGCTGGCGGCCGGCGCGCTCACGGCTGGCGAGATGGACGGCGCCTCGCGTGCCTCGGCGGCCGGCGCTTCGGGCGCGCCGGTGGCCTCGGCGACGTCGGCGGCATCGGTCGGCGCGTTTTCGGCGTCCTTCGAGCCGCGGAATCGTTTGAAGAAACTGAACATGGTCTGAGGTGGGTCAGGCGCGTTGCGGGTCGGACCGAGGGGCGGTCAGCGACGGCATAGGAGGAGGTAACGCGCGGAAAACACGGCATTTTATCAGGCGCATTCGCAGGAGTCGCTGCCGCGTCGTTGCGGCGTCCGTGCGGCACGTGAGCGCCCCTGTGGTAACGTGCGCGCATTGGAGGGTGCGATGCGAAAACGTTGCGCCCGGCCACCGCATTCCAGTTCCGCCGGCAGGCTGAATGCCTGCGGTCAAATGCAGTAAAACGAAGCCACACGACCTAACGCATGACCCGTTCTTCTTCTCCGCGCGGCCAGGGCGCCCGCTCCCGTCAGTCCGATCCACGCGCACGTGGCGGCGGCACGCACACGATCCGCATCATCGGCGGCGACTGGAAACGCACGCCGCTGCCGGTGCTGGATCTGGACGGCCTACGTCCGACGCCCGACCGCGTGCGCGAAACGCTCTTCAACTGGCTGGGTCAGCGGCTGGACGGCTTGCGCTGCCTCGACCTCTTCGCGGGCAGCGGCGGGCTTGGCTTCGAAGCGGCCTCGCGCGGCGCGGCGCGCGTCGTGATGGTGGAGCGCAGCGCACGCGCGGCCGCGCAGTTGCGCGCGAATCAGGCGCGCCTCGGCGCGCGCACGATCGAAATCGCGGAGGCCGATGCGCTGCGCCTCGCGGCCAATCTCGCGCCGGGCTCGTTCGACGTCGTCTTCCTCGATCCGCCGTTTGGCGACACCGCGCTGCTCGATCGCTCGCTCGAGTTGGCCGCGCCGCTGGTCGCCCCGGACGGCTGGCTCTACGTCGAGTCGGGCCAGGCGATCGATCCGGCCGCGCAGCCTGCGCTGGCGGGCTGGGTCGTGGCGCGCGAAGGCAAGGCAGGGGCGGTTCACTATCATTTGCTGCAGCGCGAAAATGAGGAATAATGCGCGTTCGATAAGAAGAGGCGGGCGGCCTGGCCGTCACGCACGCGAATGCGCATGCGTCGCCACGGCGCTGCATTGCGCCCCATTTCCGTTGAGAGGAGAAGCCTCATGGTAGTCGCCGTGTACCCCGGTACCTTCGATCCGCTCACACGCGGTCACGAGGATCTCGTGCGGCGCGCGTCGAGCATTTTCGACACGCTGGTAGTCGGCGTTGCGGACAGCCGCAACAAGAAGCCCTTCTTCTCGCTCAACGAGCGGCTCGAAATCGCCCACGAGGTGCTCGGTCACTACCCGAACGTCCAGGTCATGAGCTTCAAGGGGCTCCTCAAGGACTTCGTGCGCACCAACAATGCGCGCGTGATCGTGCGCGGCCTGCGGGCGGTGTCGGACTTCGAATACGAGTTCCAGATGGCGGGCATGAACCGCTACCTGCTGCCCGACGTCGAGACGATGTTCATGACGCCCTCTGACCAGTACCAGTTCATTTCGGGCACGATCGTGCGTGAAATCGCCCAGCTGGGCGGGGATGTCAGCAAGTTCGTGTTTCCTTCGGTGGAAAAGCGTTTGGAGGACAAGGTGGCTTCGATGGGCGGCCCCGTTGCGTAGGCGTGAACGCATGGCGAAACAAGCGTAAACTATCGGGTCGAGCAACGTGTGTTACCGGCCCGCGCGCCGGCAGGAGTGAGATAAGCATGGCCCTGATGATTACCGACGAGTGCATCAATTGCGACGTCTGCGAGCCCGAGTGCCCCAACGACGCGATATCGATGGGCCCGGAAATCTATGTGATCGATCCTGGCAAGTGCACCGAGTGTGTCGGTCATTTCGACGAGCCGCAGTGCATCCAGGTGTGCCCCGTGGAGTGCATCCCCAGGAATCCGGAGCACATCGAGTCGCCGGAGCAATTGATGCAGAAGTACCACGCGCTGATGGCGGCGAAGAACAACGCCTGACGCGCCAGATCGAACGGCAAATAAAAAACGCGCCAACCGGCGCGTTTTTTATTCCGTCTTGCCCTGTTGTTACGCGACGATGCCCTTCAACGCGTCGACGAGCGTATCGCATTCGGCATCCGTACCGATCGAAATCCGCAAGTGCTGGTTCACGCGCGGTGCGTTGAAGTGGCGCACGAAGATCTCTTTTTCGCGCAACCGGGCCGCGATTGCTGACGCATCGTGCGCGGGATGCTTCGCGAAGACGAAATTCGCCGCCGAGGGAACGACTTCGAAACCGAGCGCCGCGAGCGCGGTCGTGAGCCGCTCGCGGCTGGCGATTACTCGCGCGCTAGTCATTCGCAGCCACTCGTCATCCTCATAAGCGGCCGTCGCGGCGGCCTGCGCAAGCCGGTCGAGCGGGTACGAATTGAAGCTGTCCTTCACGCGATTGAGCGCATCGATCAGGTCGGCGTGGCCGAACGCGAAACCCACGCGCATGCCCGCGAGCGAACGCGATTTAGACGTCGTGTGCACGACGAGCAGATTCGGATAGCGGTCGATCAGCGCGATTGCCGATTCCGCGCCGAAATCCACATACGCCTCGTCGATCACCACCACCGTTTCCGTGTTGGCCGCTACCAGCCGCTCGATCTCGGCGAGCGGCAGCGCATGGCCCGTGGGCGCGTTCGGATTCGGGAAGATCACGCCGCCATGCTCGTTGCCGGCTCGCGGGAGGTAATCGTCGATGCGAATCGCGAACTCCCCGGTAAGCGGCACGGTGCGGTATTCGACTTCATAGAGCCGCGCATAGGTCGGGTAGAAGCTGTAGGTGATGTCGGGGAAAAGTATTGGCCTGTCGTGCTTGAGGAGCGCCTGGAAGGCGTGCGCGAGCACCTCGTCGGAGCCGTTGCCGACGAATACCTGCTCCACGCGAATGCCGTGATGCGCAGCGACTGCGGCGCGCAGTCGCTTCGCGACGGGATCGGGATAGCGGCGCAGCGACTCGCCCGTTTCTCCCAACTCGTGTCGGATCGCCTCCAGCACGCGGGGAGAAGGCGCATACGGATTCTCGTTGGTGTTGAGCTTGACCGGCTTCGCGAGCGCGGGCTGTTCGCCGGGCACGTAGGGCACGAGGCTGTGGACGATGTCACTCCAGTAACGACTCAAAACGCTCTCCTTTTCAGCTGGTTCGATGCAGCTGCATGACTGCGCGCTCAGCCTCGCCTTTCACGAAGGTCGGCATGACCGCGAGCGCGCGCTCGATCGACGCATCGATGACGTCCTGTTCCTCGCGGCGCGGGGGCTTGAGCACGAAGTTCGCGACATCGGGCTTCGCACCCGCGCGTGCGCCCTCGGGAATCAGGTCGCGCGGGTGACCGATGCCGACGCGCAGACGCCAGTACTGCTGCGTGGAAAGATGCGCGGAAATGTCCTTCAGCCCGTTGTGGCCGCCGCTGCCGCCGCCGAGCTTGAGCTTGACCGAGCCGGGCGGCAAGTCGAGCTCGTCGTGCGCGACGAGGATCTCGTCGGGCAGGATCTTGAAGAAGTTCGCGAGCGCGACGACCGACTGGCCCGAGCGGTTCATGTACGTCTGCGGCTCGAGCAGATGCACTTCCTCGCCGTAGAGGCGAGCCTTCGCATAGTGGCCGTGGAAGCGCCGCTCGTCGCGCAGCGTCGTACCGGCTTCGCGCGCGAGCTGGTCCACGAACCAGAAGCCCGCGTTGTGGCGCGTCGCCGTGTATTCGGCGCCCGGATTGCCGAGCCCGACGATCAACCTGATCATTGTGGTGTTCCGCCTGCGTGAATCGCTGAATCGATCCGCAAGTGTACGAAAAAGTGCGAAAAAAAACCCGCCGGGGCGAACCGCGGCGGGTCACGTCGTCCGTTTCAGGGAAACGGATCGAGAGGATCGGCTCTTCGCCGCTGCGCTTACTCCGCAGCCGGCGCTTCTTCGCCTTCAGCAGCGGCCTGGGCGCCAGCCGGCACCGGTGCCGACGCGACGACCGGGTTTTCCGCTTCGACGTGCGCAACCAGCGTCACGCCTGCCGGCAGGGTGATGTCCTTGGCGTGCAGCGATTGACCCGCTTCGATCTTCGCGAGGTCGACTTCGAGGAATTCCGGCAGCGCGCCCGGCAGGCACACCACTTCGATTTCGGCGAGGACGTGCGAGATGATCGCGCCACCCAGCTTGACGGCCGGGTTGGTTTCCTGGTTCATGAAGTGCAGGGGCACCTTCGTGTGGATCTTCTTGTTCGGATCCACGCGCTGGAAGTCCACGTGCAGCACGAGCTGACGGAACGGGTGGTATTGCACGTCGCGCAGCAGAACTTGCTGCGACTTGCCGGCCACTTCGAGGTCGAGGATCGACGAGTGGAAGGCTTCCTTCTTCAGGGCGTGCCACAGCGCGTTGTGGTCGAGTTCGACCAGTTGCGGCTCGGCGCCGACACCGTACACGATGCCAGGGGTCTTGCCAGCGTTGCGCAGGCGGCGGCTCGCACCCGTACCTTGCACGCTACGCTCAAAAGCGACGACTTTCATTTGATTCTCCAATGCACTGCCCGCGACCAGGCAGTAAAACGGGGCCTTCAGCAAATGACTGCCTTCGGGCCCCCGGCGATGCAGCGCGAACCTTCGTCCGTTCGCGCCGATTACGTGCAAAAGCGCGGCATTCTTGCGAACGCCGCGCCTTGCGCGTCAATGCTTGTCAGCTTTCCGCGAAGAGCGACATCACCGAGTCGCCGCGGCGGATACGCGAGAACGTTTCGGCGAGCAGGCCTGCGCTCGTGAGCGAGCGGATCTTCGCGCACGAACGCGCTTCGGCGCCCAGCGGAATCGTGTCGGTGACGACCAGTTCGTCGAGCGCCGATGCGGCGATGCGCTCGCCCGCGCCACCCGAGAGAACCGGGTGCGTGGCGTAAGCGAACACCTTCTTCGCGCCGCGTTCCTTCAGCACTTGCGCGGCCTTGCAGAGCGTGCCGGCAGTGTCGACCATGTCGTCCATGATCACGCAGGTGCGGCCTTCGACTTCACCGATGATGTTCATCACTTCGGCGACGTTCGCCTTCGGACGACGCTTGTCGATGATCGCGAGATCGCAGTTCAGTTGCTTGGCGAGCGCACGGGCGCGCACCACGCCGCCGACGTCCGGCGAAACGACCAGCAGGTTCTCGTAGTTCTGCTTGCGCAGATCGCCGAGCAGCACGGGCGTAGCGTAGATGTTGTCGACGGGAATATCGAAAAAGCCCTGGATCTGGTCGGCATGCAGATCCATCGTGATGATCCGCTCGACGCCGGCGATTTCCAGCATGTTCGCCACGACCTTCGCCGAGATGGCGACGCGCGCCGAACGGGGGCGGCGGTCTTGACGGGCATAGCCGAAGTAGGGAATGGCTGCAGTGATCCGGCCTGCGGATGCGCGCTTGAGCGCATCGACCATGATCATCAGTTCCATCAGGTTGTCGTTGGTCGGTGCGCAGGTCGACTGGAGGACGAAGACGTCCTTGCCACGCACGTTTTCCTGGATTTCGACCTGGATTTCACCGTCGGAGAAGCGGCTAACCATAGCCTTGCCGAGGGGAATACCGAGGATCTTGACGACTTCCTGAGCAAGCGCCGGATTTGCGTTGCCAGTAAAAACCATCAGGCCGTCATGGCTGCTCATCATGCACCTGCTGCGGACTTGGGGGGCGAGAGGAACTACTTAGGCGAATTGCTCCGGGTAACCCACAGAGCGAACTGCCTGAAATCTTGGCAGGGGAGGAAGGACTCGAACCCTCGCATGCCGGAATCAAAATCCGGTGCCTTAACCAACTTGGCGACTCCCCTACACTCAACTTTGAGCCTGGCTGGCCGGCTAGGTCCGATCAGCCACGCAAAACTATGCCGCGAAAGCGAAGAGTGGATGCGTATCCAGACTCGAGGCTACCGCGCTTCTCCAGTCCGGTTGTTCCGCGAGCAGTCTGGCTTGCGCCGCTTCTGCCCCGGACCGACTGGCGAATGCTGCAAAAACGCTGGCACCCGATCCGGTCATCCGCGCTGGCGCGATACTGTTTGAAACACTTTCAAACCATCGAAGCACCTGCGCTACTTCCGCGTATTTTCCCGCGACAACCGCTTGCATATCGTTATGACCGAAACTATCTGGCCATCCGTTCTGCGTTGCATGCTGTGCAAGAAAGACTGCTATTGTGCAGGTCTTTGTGTCCCTTGTCAATGACTTTTCTGAAAAAATCTCAGAAGTAGGAACATGTACCCGCGGCGTCACCACCAAAAAATGACGCGGGGGCAATTGTACAGCCTCGAGGGCTTCGCCAACACCCTCGGCGAACGCATTTTTTCCGAACACGAAAAACGGCACATCCGCGCCCAGCTTGAGTGCGAGCGCCTGCAACGCCTCGCGCTGCAAGTTGAGCTTCCAGAGACGGTTGAGCGCGAGCAGCGTGGTGGCCGCGTCCGAACTGCCGCCGCCGAGTCCGGCGCCCATCGGCAGTCGCTTTTCGATATCGATTTCGACGCCTTCGGTCGTGCCCGTGTACTCCTTGAGCAGCTTCGCCGCGCGGACAGTGAGGTCGTCTTCGGCAGGTACACCTTCCACTTCGACGGTGCGCGTGATGCGGCCGTCGCGACGGCGTGTGAAATGTAGCGTGTCGCCCCAGTCGAGAAGCTGAAACACGGTTTGCAGATCGTGGTAGCCGTTGGGGCGGCGGCCCGTGATGTGCAGGAAGAGATTGAGTTTCGCGGGCGCGAGGCAGTCGCGCAGCGAGTCCTGGGTTTCGATCATGATACCTTCGCGGCCGGCGAGTGCCGGCCCGGAAATACGGGTGATGGGTAGCGCCCCGGAGGCGCGCCTGCGCGCTTACTGGTCGAGCACCAGCCTGATCTGCAACGGCGGCTCGTCGCGCGTGAGATTGACGCGCTTCACGGCGGTCGCGGGCGCATCGGCGTAAGCGACGTAATCGATGGTCCAGCCGTCCTGCTCGATCTGCGAGAGCCGTTGCGGATCCTGCGGGTCGGGCGCAGTACGCGCGTGCGACGTGGGCGCAACCGACGGCTGCAGCCAGTAGCGCAGTCCTTCCACGGGCAGCGCGAAACCGAGCGCCTGCTGCATGAGCGTGCTCACGTTGTCGGCCGTGAGCGGCTGGCGGTTCGGCAGCTCAAGCGTGGCCTGGGAAGGCGCGGAAGTCACGAGCGCAAGCGTTTGGCCGAGCGGGTTGAGCAGTTGCAGCGTCACCGTGGAGTCGGTCTCGTGCCAGTCGAAGTTGCCGTAGGCATTGCGCTGCTGACCGTTCTGGTCGACGTACTGCACGGCGAAGCGGCCGTGATAGGCGCGGTTCGTCTGCGTGCTGAGCGAGGTCGTGGCGTTCGAGGTGGACGGTTGACGCGGCGGTTTCTGCGCGGCGCACCCTGCGAGCACGAGGAGCGCCGCTGCCGCGGCGCCGAGCGACGCGCGCCGCGCGAAACGGGCGACGCGCGCTGCGGGGAGGGCCATCGGGGGAACTGACGTGAAAAAATCTGCCATCAGAGATCGTTGACCTGCAAGCGCTTGAGCGTCTTCAGGAGCGTGTCGTTATCGGGTTCGAGCTTGCGGGCCTCGCGCCAGGCCGCGCGTGCGCCATCCTGGTCGCCATTCTTCCAGAGCACTTCGCCCAGGTGCGCGCCAATTTCGGCGTTCGGCTGGAGGCTGTACGCCTTGCGCAGCAGCTTGATTGCGTTCGCGTTGTCGCCGAGGCGGAATTTCACCCAGCCAACGCTGTCCATGATGAACGCGTCGTCGGGCGCGAGCGCCGAGGCCTTCTCGACGAGCTTGTCGGCTTCCTGGAGGCGCTGGTTGCGGTCCGCGAGCGAGTAGCCGAGCGCGTTGTAAGCCTGGGGATTGTCGGGCTGCGTCTTGATCAGCTTGCGCAGCTGCGCTTCCATGACGTCGTAATGGCCGGTCTTTTCGGCGGCCATCGCGTAGTCATAGGTGAGATCGGGATCTTCCGGGAAGTCGCCGGTCGCCTTCGCGAGGCGCGCTTCGGCCTCCGGGTAGCGCTTCGCGTCGAACAGGATCGCGGCATCGGTGCGTGCGATCAGCGCCTGGTCGCGCGGGTCGTCGGCCTGGATGCTCGCGAGCTGGCGGCGCGCGGCGTCGGTCTTGCCTTCCTTGTCGAGAATCTGGGCGCGCGTGATCTGGGCCGGCACGTATTGCTGGCTATTGGGCTGAATCTTGTCGAGCCACTTTTGCGCGCCGGCGTCATCCTTCTGCTCGACCGAGAGTTGCGCAAGGTAGATATAGGCCTGGCCCGGGTCCGCAGCCGGATTCTTCTCGGCGATCTGCGCGTATTGCGCCAGGTACTTCTGGGCGGCGTCGAACTTCTTCTGCTGCACGCTGATGAGCGCGAGCGCCATGAGCGGCATCAGGTCGGTCGCGTTCTCCTTGTGCAGGATCTCGAACTGCTTTTGCGCGTCGTCGAGGCGGTCGGCGGCGAGGTAGGTCTGTGCGAGCGCAAGCCGGCCTTCACGCGACTTCGGGTTCTGCTGGACGTACCTTTCGATCGATGCGATGCCTTCGGCACGCTCCTCCGGCCCCATCTGGGCCAGCATCAGCGCGGCAGGAAGGTAGTCGGCCTTGAGCGCGAGCGCCTGCTCGAACGACTTTCGCGCGCCCGGCACGTCGTCGGCGAGCAGTTGCTGGCGGCCGATCGCGAGCTGCGCCTCGGGACGATTCATGTCGTTCTTGAGCAGCGTCTTGAGCACATTCAGGCCGCCCACGCGATTGGGGCCGCGCGAAAGCAGAAGCTGCAGCGAGAGGATCGCCTGGCCCCGGCTGTCGGCCGGCACGCGCGCCAGTTCGCGCGCGAGCAGCGGCTGGGCGTCGTCGGGCTTGCCGGCGAGCACCAGCAGCGAGGCGTCGAGTTGCGCGGCGCGTTCCGAATCGGGGGCGTACTGCTGCCAGAGTTGCACGGCCGTCAGTGCGTCAGAAGGGCTTTGCGCCGCGAGCGCGATCTCGGTGGCGCGCTGCGCCATACGCGGGTCGTGCGTATCGCGCGCAAGCGCGAGATACGTCTGGAAGGCGGGCGCGGGCTGGTCGCGCTGCAGCGCGATTTCCGCGGCGAGCACCTGGAAGACGATCTGGCTCGACAGCGGCACGCCCGGCAGATCCTTCTTCTCGTCGGGCGACGCGGGGCCGAAGGCGTCCGGCATCGTGACGGACGTATCGTCCGTGTCGGGGGACGGATCCTGCGCGTACGCGCTCGACGTGGTCAGTGCCCAAGCCGCGACAACCGCGGCGCCGACGAGGCGGCGCGCGATGGCGGAGGGCACGCGGGGCGTTGCGGGACGCTTCGCGAACAGCTTAACGAAAGACAGTTCCATGGAATTCCGTCGAATGTTTCGGTCGATTGTAACGCGCTGGCTACAATACGCGCACAACGCGCACACGCGTTTGGGCAAGTTGTAGACCAGCCCGGATCCGCATCCCAATCAGGCCGCGAGATATGCCAGAGTTGCCAGAAGTCGAAGTTACCCGAAGGGGGATCGAGCCGTGGGTCGCGGGCCGCCGGGTCGAGCGCGTGGAGGTGCGCAACCCCGCTTTGCGCTGGCCGGTGCCGGCCACGCTTGCGCGCACGCTACGCGGTCACACGATCCGTTCCGTGGGGCGGCGCGGCAAGTATCTGCTGTTCGAAGTCGACGACGGCTGGTTCATCGTGCACCTCGGCATGACCGGGACGCTGCGCGTGCTGCGCAACCTGCCCAAGCCGCCCGCTGCGGAAAAGCACGATCATGTCGACTGGTACTTTGACGACTTCACGCTGCGTTTTCGCGATCCGCGCCGTTTCGGCGCCGTGCTGTGGCATCCGCGCGAAGCCGGCGACGTGCTGGGCCATCCGCTGCTGGCGACGCTCGGCATCGAGCCATTCGCGCCTGCGTTCGACGGCGCGCTGCTCTATCGCGAGACGCGCGGTCGCAAGGTCGCCGTCAAACAGGCGCTGCTCGCGGGCGACATCGTCGTGGGCGTGGGCAATATCTACGCCTCGGAAAGTCTCTTTCGCGCGGGCATCCGGCCAACGACCCCTGCGGGGCGTGTCTCGCTCGCGCGTTACGAACTCCTCGCGGACGCCGTGCGCGCCGTGCTTGCCTCGGCCATCGAGAAGGGCGGCAGCACGCTGCGCGATTTCGTCGGCAGCAATGGCGAAAGCGGCTATTTCCAGCTCGAATACTTCGTTTATGACCGTGCGGGCCAACCCTGCCGCGTGTGCGGCACGCCGATCAGGCAGATCGTGCAGGGCCAGCGCTCCACTTATTTCTGTCCGCGCTGCCAGCGCTGACCGCAAGCTTCTCCATGTACCGAACTTCCAATGCGTCCGCGGCGCTTCCTGAAAACGCGTATCCCCAACAACTGCTCACGGGCTTCGCGCCACGTCTGATCGCCTGGCAGCGCGAGCATGGCCGTCACGACCTGCCATGGCAGAACACGCGCGACCCATACCGCATCTGGCTCTCGGAAATCATGTTGCAGCAGACCCAGGTCTCGACCGTGATTCCGTACTACGCGCGCTTTCTCGAGCGCTTCCCCACGGTGGAGGCGCTCGCCGCCGCGCCCGACGACGACGTGATGGCCCTTTGGGCCGGCCTCGGTTACTACTCGCGCGCGCGCAACCTGCATCGCTGCGCGCAGGTCGTGGCGCAAACGCACGGCGGCAAGTTTCCATCGACGGTCGAGGCGCTGGCGGAGCTTCCCGGCATCGGCCGCTCGACCGCGGCGGCGATCGCGTCGTTCGCATTCGGTGCGCGCGCCACGATCCTCGACGGCAACGTGAAGCGCGTGCTCGCGCGCGTGTTCGGCGTGGAAGGCTTTCCGGGCGAGAAGCGCGTGGAGAACGCGATGTGGACGCTGGCCGAATCGCTGGTGCCGGGTTCCACGGCAAGCGACGCCGACGTGAGCGCGTACACGCAAGGCTTGATGGATCTGGGCGCGACGCTCTGTGGGCGGGGCAAGCCCGACTGCGCGCGCTGTCCGTTTGCGGATGACTGTGTGGCGAAGACGACGGGGCGCCAGCGCGAGCTGCCCGCCGCGCGCCCGAAGAAGACCGTGCCCACGCGTCGCACCTGGATGCTCGTGCTGCTCGACGGCGACGCGGTCATGCTGGAGAAGCGCCCGCCATCGGGCATCTGGGGCGGATTGTGGAGCTTGCCCGAAGCCGCCGACGAAGCGGCGCTCGCCGAGCGCGCGCAGGCGTTGGGCGCGAGCCGCGAGCGCGCGGCGGCGGCTTCGCCGCTCGCGCCGCTCGCGCACACGTTCACGCATTTCAAGCTCGACATCGAACCGCGAGTCGTTGAACTGCAGGGCGAAGCGGCGTTGCTCGAAGCGAACGAAACGCAAACCGCATGGGTGCCGCTGGGCGAGATCGACGCGTATGGCGTGCCCGCGCCTGTGCGCAAATTGCTCGACGGGTTGCGTGGACCGCTGATCTGAGTCCGCGCGAAGGCGGCCCAGATCGGCTTCAGCCCGTCTTCAAAGCAACTGATGCTGCTGCATGTAGTGATGCACGATGTCGATGCGCGCGCCCGCGTCGTTCAGCTCCATGAGCTTCTGGCGCGCGCGCAGTGGAATTGGCAGCACTTCGGCGAGACGGTTCGACACCCACGTGGGATCGTCGAAGCGGAACGGCTCCGCGAACGGCAGGCTCGCCGGGTCGCGCTCGCGTATCGTCGCGATGATCCGCTCGAGCACTTCCGAGCACGCGCCGAACTTCGCGAGCTGTTCGCCGCCTTCGAGCGGTATGTCTTCGGGGAGCAACTCGGCCATGCCCACGAGCAGGCCGTCGGCCTGCACGCGGTGCGAGAGCAGGTGAAAGCGCTGGGTGCCGTGCGCCTGGATGTGCAGCATGCCGACGGTTTCGACATCACATTGCTCGATGACGGCGAGGCAGCCAACGGTCTCAGGCACGGCAGGCTCGTCGGGTTGCGCGACCTCGGCGCCGCTCTTGAGCAGGCACACGCCGAACGGCGTGTGCTCGCGCAGGCACTCGCTCGCCATGTCCAGGTATCTCGCTTCGAAGATCTTGAGCGGCAGCAGGCCGCCGGGGAAGAGCACCGTATGCAGCGGAAACAGCGGCAAATCGGCAAGCACGGCAGGAGACGAGGACATAGCGCAACGCTTTCGGTTAAGGGCCGCGCGATGCGCAGCCGGTTAGGCGATCAGCCGTGACGACTCTCCGACATCGAGAGGCGCGTCGCGGTGACGCACGATAACGTTCGCCCCGCCGGCAAAGCGCGTGGCGAGCGTCTGGGCGATGTACACCGAGCGATGCTGGCCGCCGGTGCATCCAATCGCGACGGTCAGATAGCTGCGGTTGTCGGCGCGAAAATGCGGCAGCCACTTCGCAACGAACGCGTACACATCGTCGATCATTTCGTGAACGGCCGGCTGCGCGTTGAGAAAGTCGATCACGGGCCGATCGAGTCCGGTGAGGGGGCGCAAGCGGGCGTCGTAATGCGGGTTCGGCAGCGTGCGCACGTCGAATACGAGGTCCGCGTCGAGCGGCACGCCGCGCTTGAAGCCGAACGATTCGAACGTGAGCATGAGCGAGCCGCGCTCGCCCTCGACGAAGATCTTCACCCACTGGCGCAACGCGTTCGCGCTGAGATTGCTCGTATCGACCTGATGGCCGAATTCGGCGAGGTTCGAGACGAGTTCGCGTTCGTGCTCGATCGCTTCTTCCAGCGACTTGAGCATGCCCACATTGGCGTCGTGGGCGACGGAGCCCGACAGCGGATGGCGGCGGCGCGTTTCCGAAAAGCGCTGAATGAGCGATTGCGTGCTCGCGTTGAGGAACAGCACGCGCACGTCGTGGCGCAACGCGAGGTCGCGGATGATCTCCGGCATATCGTCGAACGAGGCGCTCGAGCGCGCGTCGATGGCAACCGCCAGGCGCTCGTAACCGTCGTCGCTCAAATATTGCGCGAGCTGAGGCAGAAAGCGCGGCGGCAGATTGTCGACGCAGAAGTAACCGACGTCCTCGAGCGCGTTGAGCGCCACTGACTTGCCGGAGCCCGAAATGCCGGTGATCAGGATGATACGCATGGGAAAGTCGATGAACCCGATTGGGTCATCATAGCATCCGATACGCGCGCCCGTATTGGCGCTCCGGGCCGCGCGGCGTGTGTTGACCGGCCGCGCGGTAGCGTCAGATCAGCTTGCCGGGAAACTGGCTGTCGGGATCCTGCATGGCGAGACGCTGACGGTCCATGAAGTCGCGCAGCGTGTCGATGCCGCGCAATTGCAGAATCGTGTTGCGCACGGCGGCCTCGACCAGCACGGCGAGGTTGCGGCCCGCGGCCACCTGGATCGTGACCTTGCTGATGGGCAGTCCCAGCACGTCGACCGTCTGGCTCTCCAGCGGCAGGCGCTGGAACTCGCCGTCCGGGCGGCGCACCAGTTGCACGATGAGCTTGAGCTTCATCTTCCGGCGCACGGCCGTTTCACCGAAGATCGTCTTGATATCGAGAAGACCGAGGCCCCGCACTTCGAGCAGATTCTGCAAGAGCGGCGGGCAGCGGCCTTCGACGAAATCGGGGCCGAGGCGCACGAAGTCCACGGCGTCGTCGGCCACGAGGCCGTGTCCACGGCTGATCAACTCCAGACCCAGTTCGCTTTTACCGAGGCCCGAGTCGCCGGTGAGCAGCACGCCCATGCCGAGGATGTCGAGGAACACGCCGTGCAGCGTCGCGCGCGGCGCGAGAATGCGCGACATGTAGAGGCGCAGGCTGTCGATGACGGTGGCCGCCGACATCGGCGTGGTGAAGAGCGGCGTCGAGGAGCGCGTACAGCGCAGCACCAGTTCGGGCGGCGCGGTCATGCCGTCGGCGACCACGAGGAAGGGCGGTTCGAGCGCGATCAACTCGGCCATGTGGCGCGAGCGGTCTTCGTCGGTCTGGCGCTGGTAGTAGTGGACCTCGGCGTCGCCGAGCACCTGGATGCGGTTCGGGTGGATGAGGTTGAGGTGGCCGACGAGGTCGGCGCTCGCCGTGGCCGTGGCCACCGTTTCCGTGGAGAAGCCGCGTTCCCAGCCTTCGTGCCCCGTCAGCCAGCTGAGCTTCAGCGTGGTGGCGTTGTCGTCGAAGATGCTTTGGGCGTTGATGCTGGAAGTGTCCATGAGTCGGTGACTCCGCGAGAGGGCTCGCTTAACGGCTGACTGAACTGCTGATTCAGGGTGCGGGCGGAACAAACCATGCGACCTGGATGATTAACGGCACTCGGGGCCTTGCGCTTCACCCATGCAACGCGTGTCGAGCGCGCCCGTCGGCCGCGCGAACCGCGTTTCGCGCGCCCGCGAGACGCCGCGCTTAGATCAAGGTTGCCACTGGGTGAGCAGGCGATGCAATGTTTCGCGGTCCTCTTCCGTATGGAGGCGTTCACGCGTTTCGCGGTCCGACAACAGTTGTGCGATCTCGGACAGGATTTCAAGATGCTGCTGCGTGGCCTGTTCGGGCACGAGCAGGAAGATGAGTAGCGAGACGGGCTGGCCGTCCGGCGCTTCGAAGGCGATAGGCTCGGCGAGGCGCACGAAGGCGGCCTGCGGCTGCTTGAGGCCCTTGATGCGGCCATGCGGAATGGCGACGCCTTCGCCGAGGCCCGTGGAGCCTAGACGCTCGCGCGCGAAAAGATTGTCGGTAACCGTGCTGCGGGCGATGCCGTTCTGGTTTTCGAAGATCAGGCCAGCCTGTTCGAAGACGCGTTTCTTGCTGGTAACGGACAGACCGACGACGACGTTCTCGATGGGAAGTATTTTGGCTAAACGATTCATGTTGGCAGGCGAAAACGTGGCCTGAATGCTCCTCACCCCAGCAACTGCCCGCCTTCGCGGAAGCATTGGATCCGGCTACGAAGCCCGATGCCGGGACCATGGGGACTTGTTCGTGCGTAAGACCCCGAAAACGACTGGACCATTATAGAACAAGCGTCCATGCCGATGGTGCGATGCGCCACGCATGAGCGCAACCTTTGTTCCCCGGTTGCACCGCCGGCAAAAACACAGGTTGCACACATCCACGAAAAAGCCGCCCGGTTCGGGCGGCTTCGCTTCAGCGGACGGAGGATGAACTTATCGACTCCGGCTCCGGCTCATGGCGAGAATCGCCACGAGGCTCATTGCGGCGGGACCTCGATAATGGGCGCGGGTTGATGCTTGATCGCCTCGTGCTGATGTCCCTGCACGCGGTCCTTGTGACGGACGACCTGGCGGTCCAGCTTGTCGACCACGAGATCGATGGCGGCGTACATGTCGCCGTTCGCGCTCTCCACAAAAATGTCCTTGCCTTTCAGATGAAGGTTCACTTCGACCTTCTGTCTCTTATCCTTTTCCTTATGGTTGTCGACCGAGAGGACCACATTGCCATCGATTACCTGATCGAAATGTCTTAGCACCCTGTCCAGTTTGGTGATCACGTATTCTCGCAACGCTGGCGTAACTTCGAGATGGTGTCCACTGATCTTCAGATTCATAGTGCTTCTCCAGGCTGATGGCCGCGGGACGCGTGAAGCGCGGCAATGCCGGTCGACTGTCTGCCTGTGCGAGGCTCCCCGAAAGGCCTGCGACGACGGGCTAGCTCGGCCGGCCATTTCCGCCAACGGGCGTAGCGGCCGGAAAACGCCTGCTCCGTGAAAGGCGGAACAGGCTAAAGAGACTTGCGCAGATTAACTGCCGGGATCTTCAGCGCTTCGCGATACTTCGCGACTGTGCGTCGCGCGACAACGAAGCCCTGTTCCGCCAGCAGTTCGGCGATGCGGCTGTCTGAAAGAGGAGATTTGGTGTTCTCGGCTCCTATGAGTTGCTTGATGAGAGCGCGGATGGCGGTGGACGATGCAGCGCCGCCGGTGTCCGTCGATACGTGCGATCCGAAGAAGTACTTAAATTCAAGTGTCCCGAATGGAGTCAGCATGTATTTACCGGTTGTCACACGCGAGACAGTTGATTCGTGTAGGCCCAGCGTATCAGCAATCTCCCTCAAAACCAAGGGGCGCATGGCGATTTCGCCATGTGCAAAAAAGTTCTTCTGACGCTCGACGATAGCCTGCGCGACGCGCAGGATCGTCTCGAAGCGCTGCTGGATGTTCTTGATGAGCCAGCGCGCTTCCTGCAACTGCTGGCGCAGCGAGCCGCTGCCCGGATCGCCGCGGTTGTTGCGCAGGATATTCGCGTACAAATGGTTGATGCGCAGCTTCGGCACCACCTCGGGGTTCAGCTCCGCATGCCAGTTCTGGCCGCTCTTCTTCACGATGATGTCCGGCACCACGTAATCGGCTTCGGCCTTGCCGTACGACGCACCCGGAAACGGCTCCAGCGAACGGATCAGCGTATGCGCGTCGCGCAGTTCGTCGTCGCCCGTCTTCAGCTGCTTGCGCAGCCGCGTGAAGTCGCGCGCGGCGAGCAGTTCCAGATGATGCGACACGATCTCTAGCGCGAGCGTGCGCGTGGGCGACGAATTGACGCGCAGCAGCTGGAGCTTGAGGCACTCGGAGGCCGAACGCGCGCCCACACCAGCGGGGTCGAAGCTGTGCAGGAGCGCGAGCGCCGCGTTGAGCTCGTCGCCATCGACCTCCAGCTCTGCGGGGATGTCCGCAAGGATTTCCTCGCACGTCGCGCTGAGATAGCCGTCTTCATCGAGCGATTCGATGAGGAACGTGATCAGCGCGCGATCGCGCGGACTCGCATTCGTTTCGCGCAGCTGCGCCATCAGATGATCGCGCAACGTCGTGGTCGATTCGTGGATCTGCAGCGGCGGCAGGTCGTCGTCGTCGGAGGCGTTGCCTGAGCGGCCGTAGTCGTCGAGGTTCCACTGGCTGGCGTCGCCGTTCGCGTCGCCGCCGAGGCCGTCGTATTCGTCCACGCCCCGCGGCTCGCTCTCACTGCTTTCGCTGCTGCCGTTGGACGCCGTGCTGGACGTGTTCGCGCCCTGCATCGGCTCCGCGCCCGAGGGCGCGGGCGGCTGCGCGATGACCGAGCCGTCTGCGGCTACGCGCAGCGGGCTCGCGATCCAGTCGTCCTCGTTTTCGAGCAGCGGGTTCTGCGCGATCGCCGTCGCCACCTCCTGCTGCAGTTCGAGCGTCGACAGCTGCAGCAGCCGGATGGACTGTTGCAGTTGGGGGGTGAGCGCAAGATGCTGCGAAAGGCGGAGTTGGAGGCTGGCTTTCATGGCGGTGTGCGAACCATTGTAAAGAGTTTGCCACGCGGGCGAAACCACGAGACATTCGCAAAAACGAGCGTTTGCCGCGCCGTCGGGTCCCCGGAATTTGGTGCGCAAACGAGGGACGGCGCACGTCGCGCCATGCACTCTTTAGGGGCACGGCGGGCACGGCGGAATGACGCGGGGAAAGCAGACGTGGCGCCTGCCTGACAACGGGAAAGCGGATCGCTCACGCCTCGTGAGCAGCGCCGGGCTACGGGCCGGCGGGCGGGCGCGCGGGGCGCGCCCGTGGGCTTACATGCGGAAGTGCTCGCCGAGATAGACGCGGCGCACACTTTCGTTCTCGATGATGTCGCCGGGCGCGCCGGCCGCGAGCACCGAGCCGTCGCTGATGATGTACGCGTGATCGCAGATGCCGAGCGTCTCGCGCACGTTGTGGTCCGTGATCAGCACGCCGATGTTGCGCTGCTTGAGGAACTTCACGATCTTCTGGATTTCGAGCACGGCGATCGGGTCGACGCCCGCGAACGGCTCGTCGAGCAGGATGAAGCTCGGGTCGGTTGCGAGGGCGCGTGCAATTTCCACACGGCGGCGCTCGCCACCGGAAAGCGAGAGCGCCGGGTTATCGCGCAAATGCGCGATCTGCAGCTCGTCGAGCAGCGCATCCGTGCGCTCGCTGATCACGTCTTTCGACAGACGTTTGCCGTTGCCGTCCACCTGCAACTCGAGCACTGCGCGGATGTTCTCTTCCACGGTGAGCTTGCGGAACACCGAAGCTTCCTGCGGCAAATACGAGAGGCCGAGCGCCGCGCGCTTGTGGATCGGCAGCAGGCTGATGGACTGGCCGTCGAGATCGATCTCGCCGGCATCGAGCGGCACGAGACCTACGATCATGTAGAACGAGGTGGTCTTGCCGGCGCCGTTGGGCCCGAGCAGCCCGACCACTTCGCCACTTTTCACGTCGAGCGAAACGTCCTTGACGACCGTGCGCGAGCCATAGCGCTTCTTCAGGTTGCGCACGACGAGCGAGCTCGTCTTGCCGGCGAGCTGGCGGCCATGGATTTGGGGGGCGGTGACGGTGTTCACTGTTGCGGCGCTCCCTGCAGCGTGGTGGACGGCGTGAGCGTGGCGGGGGCGCCCGCGCCCGGCTGCGCGCCGGCGGCCGGCGCTCCTGTGGTGCGCGGCGAGAGCATGGCCCGCACGCGGCCGCCGGGGTTGCCGGGGCCGGCGACGTCCTTGCCCGATCTTGCCGTATAGAAGTCGTTCTGGCCGTCGTAGGTGACGACG
The DNA here is from genome assembly GCF_000739815.1 of Paraburkholderia mimosarum LMG 23256 = NBRC 106338. Lineage (GTDB taxonomy): Bacteria > Pseudomonadota > Gammaproteobacteria > Burkholderiales > Burkholderiaceae > Paraburkholderia > Paraburkholderia mimosarum. The sequence continues at coordinate 227,341 of NZ_BBJJ01000002.1, read as the reverse complement.
CTGCCGTGGACCTGGTCCATCACCGTCGAGAGGCCCTGCAGGCGGCGCACCGTGGCGCGCGTCGTGAGCGTGGTGAGGTCTTGCCTGCCGTCGTAGTCGATGCGCTCGGCGGTGCCGTCGACGTATTCGTCGAGGCCCTCGCGCTTCTGGCGGAAATAGGCGAGCTTCTCGGCCGGCGTGCCCGGCGCGACGGTGCCCGTCGCGAACTGGTAGCCCTGCGGGTCCTGCGTGACGACGACCTTGTCGGCCTTGATGAGAATCGTACCCTTGGTGGCGACCACGTGGCCGGTGAAGATGGTCTGCTGCTTCAGATCGTCATACGTCATGTTGTCCGCTTCGATATTGAGCGGCTTGTCCTTGTCGGCGCGCTCGGCGTGGGCCGCGGGCGCGAGGCCGCCGAGCAGCAGCGCGAGCGCCGACAGCGCCGCGAACAGGGCGCGGCGCGCTTCGGGCGAACGGCCGTTCAGAGGACGGGGAAGCGAATCGTTCATGCAATCATGCCTTGCGTGGACGGCCCGGCGCTCAGGACGAGCCGCCGGAGTCAGCCGGGGCGATGGCTCCGCGGACGTTGCCGAAGAGCTGGATGACCCGGGTGACGTTGTTGTAGTTCATGCCGCTGGTGGCCGTCATGACCGACTGGCCGCGACGAAGTTTAACCGGCTTTTCGGTCAGGATCACATCGTCGTTCACCAGCACTTTGAAATGCTCCGAGTCAGCCTGCATTTCCGGATCGCCGGCGCCGGCCGCCCGCAGGATGCGCGCGTTGTCGTACAGGTTCACGATCGAGGCGTCGGCATTGACCGTGCCGCGCTCGCCCGTGGCCGTCACGATCGGCTTGCCCGGCTGGAACGCGCGCACGGCCGGATTCGTGAGGTCGCTGTTCTCGTCGTCCTCGTAGTGAACCATGTGCGTGGCGGTGAGCCGGTACTGCGTCGCGCCGGACTGATCGAGCTCGGAGACCGAGAAGTTGTCGGCGAAATAGTCGGGCGTATGCGTGAGCGGACGCGGCGCCGCCTCTTTTTCGCGCGGCTGGACGGCCTGCAGCAGCCACCACGTGAAGCCGGCGAGCGCGGCCACGCACACGAGCGGCACGAGCGAGGTGAGGCGGAACTTCTGGTTCATCGCGGCATCCCGGACAGCGGCGCGCAGGCCTCGGCGAGCATGGACTCATAGCGGTTCTGCGCGCGCAGGATCAGGTCGGCGACTTCGCGCACGGCGCCGTGGCCGCCCACCTTGTCGGACACCCAGTGGGCGCGCGAAAGCACGTCGGGATGGGCGTTCGCGGGCGCGGCCGCGAAGCCGCACTGGAGCATCACGCCGAGGTCGGGCCAGTCGTCGCCCATGTAGCCGCACGCTTCGGGCGCGATGCCCGTTTGCGACAGCAGCTCGGCGAACGCCACGCGCTTGTCTTCCACGCCCTGCCACAGGTGCGTGATCTTCAGCTCCTTCGCGCGCATGGCGACGATCTCCGAGCGGCGCCCGGTGATGATGGCCGTGTCGATGCCGGCCACGCGCAGGAGCTTCGCGCCGTGGCCGTCCAGCGAGTTGAACGCCTTCATGGTGTCGCCCGCGCCGGTGAAGAGCAGGCCGCCGTCGGTGAGCACACCGTCGACGTCGAAGATCATGAGCCGCACACGCGCTGCGCGCGCGGTCGCGTCGAGGGGGAGTGCCATCAGATTACCTTCTTGGAGAACAGGTCGTGCATGTTGAGCGCGCCGATCAGCGTGCCCTCGGCATCGACGACCAGCATCTGATTGATGCGATGTCGCTCCATCAGTTCCACGGCTTCGACTGCGAGCTGGTCCGGGCCGATGGTGCGCGGGGCGCGGGTCATGACCTGCGCGATCGGCAGGTCGCGGAAATCGCCGACGCGCTCCAGCACGCGGCGCAGGTCGCCGTCGGTGAAAATGCCTTCCACGCGGTTGTCCGCGCCGACGATCGCCGTCATGCCCATACGCTTGGCCGTCAGCTGGAAGAGGGCGTCGCGCACGGTTACGTCGTCGCGCACTTTTGGAATTTCGTCGCCGGTGCGCATCACGTCGCGCACGTAGGTGAGGAGGCGCCGGCCGAGCGCGCCACCCGGATGCGAGCGCGCGAAGTCGTCGGCGCCGAAGCCGCGCGCGTCGAGCACCGCGACCGCGAGCGCGTCGCTCAAGGCGAGCGCCGCCGTGGTGCTCGCGGTGGGCGCGAGGTTCAGCGGGCAGGCTTCCTTTTCCACGCCTGCGTCGAGATGCACGTCGGAGAGTTTGCCGAGCGTCGATTGCGGGCGATTGCCCGTCATGCCGATCAGCTTCGCGCCGATGCGCTTGACGAGCGGCAGGATCGCCACGAGCTCTTCGGATTCGCCGGAGTTCGACAGGCCGATGAACACGTCTTCGGCGGTGACCATGCCGAGGTCGCCGTGACTGGCTTCGGCCGGATGCACGAAGAACGCCGGGGTGCCGGTGGAGGCGAGCGTGGCCGCGAGCTTGCGGGCAATGTGGCCCGATTTGCCGATGCCGGAAACGACCACGCGGCCGCGGCAGCTGAGGATGAGATCGACCGCGCTGACGAAGCTGTCGTCGAGCCGGTCGCGAAGCCCGCGCACGGCGTCGGCTTCGGTGTCGAGCACGTCGCGAGCGAGCTTCAGTGCCCGATCGCCATTGATTTTCGCTATCATCCGCGGAGTATAGCAAAGGCGTCTGCGCGCCGCGCCGGCGCCCCCAGCGCGAAAACCTCGTGCGCGCGCCGCCCCGCAGTTTCTCCCGCAGCCCTTCCCATTGAGCCGCCTTTGCGTCGATCATTGAGACGGCGCGGGGCAGATTTTGCATCGCCGCTCATGCAAACCGCGGCTGACGAACGAGGACGCTCCACACGATGATCTCCCCGCTGGAAATGACGCTGTTCCTGCTGCTCGCCTCGGTGGTCGGCGTCGTCCTGTTCCGCTATCTGAATCTGCCGCCGATGCTCGGCTACCTCACGGTCGGCATCCTCGTGGGCCCGCGCGCGCTTGGCATCGTGCCGGACACGCACGGCGCGCAGAACCTGGCCGAGTTCGGCGTCGTGTTCCTGATGTTCTCCATCGGCCTCGAGTTCTCGCTCTCGAAGCTGCGCGCCATGCGCCATGCGGTGTTCGGCCTCGGTCTCTCGCAGGTGATGGGCACGATCCTGGTGGCGCTCCTGCTCGGGCTCGTGCTGGAGCCGTGGGTGCATATCACCTGGCAGGCGTGCGTCGCGCTGGGTGGCGCGCTCGCCATGTCGTCCACGGCCATCGTCAGCAAGATGCTGTCCGAGCGGCTCGAGATCGAATCGGAGCACGGCCGCAACATTCTGGGCGTGCTGCTGTTCCAGGATCTGGCCGTGGTGCCGCTCCTCATCGTGATCGCGGCGTTCGGCGGCTCTTCGGCGTCGCTCTTCGAGTCGCTCGGCATGGCCGCCGTGAAGATCGTGCTCGCGCTCGGCATTCTGCTCATCGTGGGGCAGAAGTTCATGACGCGCTGGTTCAACGTGGTCGCGCGGCGCCGCTCGCAGGAACTGTTCGTGCTCAACGTGCTGCTCGTCACGCTGGGCGCCGCGTTCATCACCGACAAGTTCGGCCTCTCGCTCGCGCTCGGCGCCTTCATCGCGGGCATGCTGATCGCCGAGACGCCGTACCGGCATCAGGTGGAAGAGGACATCAAGCCGTTTCGCGACGTGCTGCTCGGCCTCTTCTTCGTGACCACGGGCATGCTGCTCAACCCGCACGTGATCTGGCAGCACCCCCTCATGGTGGCGGGCTTCCTGGTCGGGCCGGTCGTGCTCAAGGCCGTGCTCATCACGGCGCTCACGCGCATGTTCGGCGCCTCGCCGGGCGTGGCGATGCGCACGGGTCTCGGCCTCGCGCAGGCCGGCGAATTCGGCTTCGTGCTGCTGAACCTCATTCTCGACCGGCATCTCGTCGATCCGACGCTCCTGCAGGCGATCCTCGCGGCCATGCTGCTTTCCATGCTCGCCGCGCCGTTCCTGATCCAGAACGCCGACCGCATCGTACTGCGCCTTTCCTCGACGGAATGGATGCAGCAGTCGCTGATGATGACGCGCATCGCCACGCAAAGCATCAAGCAAAGCGGCCACGTGATCGTGTGCGGATATGGCCGCGCGGGGCAGAACCTCGCGCGCATGCTCGAATACGAGGGCCTCTCGTACGTCGCGCTCGACCTCGACCCGGACCGCGTGGCGGCCGCGGCAGCGGCGGGCGAGTCGGTGGTGTTCGGCGATGCCGCGCGGCGCGAGTCGCTCGTCGCCGCGGGCATCCACCGCGCGGCTGCGGTGGCGATCACCTATGCCAATACGCAGTCGGCCTTTCGCGTGCTCCATCACATTCACGAACTGGAGCCCACCTTGCCCGTGATCGTGCGCACCGTCGACGACGCCGATCTCGAACGCCTGCTCGCCGCGGGCGCGACCGAGGTGATTCCCGAGATCGTGGAAGGCAGCCTGATGCTCGCCTCGCACATGCTGGTGCTGATGGGCGTGCCGATGCGGCGCGTGGTGCGTCGCGTCGAGGAACTGCGCGACGAACGTTACAGCCTCCTGCGCGGCTACTTCCACGGCACCGACGATGTGGGCGAGGACGGTCACGAGCAGGTGCGGCTACAATCCGTACCGGTCGACGAGCGCGCCGACGCCGTGGGCCGCACGCTCGCGGACCTGGGGCTTGTCGAGCTCGGTGTCGAGGTGACGGCGATCCGCCGCCACGGCATTCGCGGCGTCGAGCCGGACCCGTCGACGAAGCTGCGCGAAGCCGACATCGTCGTGCTGCGCGGCCTGCCCGAGCAACTCGCGCTGGCCGAGGAGCGGCTCTCCCGGCACCGCAAGCCGGGCGCCGCTGGTGCGGGCGCGGCGGCGGCCTGACGCGGCCGCCAGGATCGCTGGCTGGCGACCGCCCATGCAAAGGTCCTGCCCCGTTTATACGCCCTACTGTTCTTTATCCCGTCAATACCCGGAGAAATCATGTCCAACGCACCTGCGAATCCGAGCGCGCAAGCCGCCCAGTTCGTGAACAGCCTGATCCGCACGGTGCCGGACTGGCCACAGCCCGGCGTGCAGTTCCGCGATATCACGCCGCTCATCGGCGACCCGAAGGGGCTGCGCGTGCTGATCGACCTGTTCGTCGAGCGCTACGTGGACGCGAAGCTCGACTACGTGGCGGGGCTCGACGCGCGCGGCTTCATCATCGGGCCGATCGTCGCGTACGAGCTGAACGTGGGCTTCATTCCGATCCGCAAGATCGGCAAGCTGCCGTACAAGACCGTCTCCGAGACCTACAAGCTCGAATACGGCGAAGCGACCGTCGAGATCCACGAGGATGCTTGCGGCAAGGGCGACCGGGTCGTGATCGTCGACGACCTGATCGCCACCGGTGGCACCATGATGGCCGGCAAGCTGCTGCTCGAACGCCTCGGCGCGTCCGTGGTGGAGGGCGCCGCGATCATCGACCTGCCGGAGCTGGGCGGCTCGAAGCTGCTGACCGAGGCGGGCCTGCCGCTCTTCACCGTCACCGCCTTCGGCGGCCACTGAAACCCGAACGCGCACCGTTACGAGTCGATCTCATGCCGAATTTCGCGCTCTTTCTCGCCACGTCCCTCGCCATTACCTTCGCGCCGGGCCCCGACAACCTCCAGGTGCTCGCGCGCGGCATTTCGCAGGGCCGCGCCGCTGGTCTCGTGGCCGCGCTCGGTTTCGCCGCGGGCGTGACGTTCCATACCACGCTCGCCGCCCTCGGCGTGGCCGCTGTCCTGCGCGCGTCGCCACTCGCGTTCCAGATCCTCAAGCTCGCGGGCGCCGCGTATCTCGTGTGGATCGGCGTGAAGGCGCTCAAGAGCCAGGGCCTCGCCGCCGCGGGCGACCGGCCGCGCCAGCCGCTTTTGGCGATCTTTCGCCAGAGCGTGCTCGGCAACATGCTGAATCCGAAAGTGACGCTGTTCTTCGTCGTGTTCCTGCCGCAGTTCGTCGACGCGCACGGCGCACAGAGCGTCACCCTGCAGATGCTCGAACTCGGCCTCGTGTTCATGGCGCAGACGGTCGTGGTGTTCTCGATCTTCGGGCTCTGTGCGGGCACGATCGGCGGCTGGCTCAAGCGCCGACCGCGCGCGGGCGTGTGGCTCGATCGCCTTGCGGGCCTCACCTTTATCGCCATTGGAATTCGAATCGCCCTGCGCGACTGATCTACGGAGTCCTGATCGATGACGTTGCCTTGCATTATCGACGCGCGGCGTTTCGACGTCGCTGCGCATCTGCCGTTTCATATCGGCGACGAGCGCGTGGGCTGGATCCGCGAGGACGATGTCGCGCTGCTCGCGCGCTGGCCCGACGTGTTCGAGATCGATGGCGACGCGCAAAGCGCGCGCGTGACGCTCGCTGGGCACTTCGACAGCGTGCCGGCGCGCAGCGCGGCGCTAGGCTCGGTGATCGGCGCGCTGGCGGCAGAAGGCCGCATTCCCGGCTGGCGCAACGAAACCTACGCGATCCGCAACGCCTTCGAAGCACCGCCGCTCGCCTTCATCGAACGCGCGGCCTCGCGCTTCTTCGGCACGATGACGTACGCGGTGCATCTGAACGGCGTCGTAGAATACGCGCATTCCTTGTCGCCCGGCGCACCGCAGCTATGGATCGCGCGGCGCAGCCACACCAAGGCCACCGACCCGGGCATGCTCGACAACGTCGTGGCGGGCGGCATCGGCTGGGGTTTCGACATCGAGGCCACGCTCGTGAAGGAATGCTGGGAAGAAGCGGGCATCGGCGCGGATCTCGCGCGCGAGGCGCGTGCCGGCCGCACCGTGCACGTGCTGCAGTCGCTGCCCGAAGGCACGCAGGCCGAGCAGATCTTCGTCTACGATCTCGTGCTTCCGGCCGACTTCGTGCCGCACAACCAGGACGGCGAAGTCGGCGAGCACCGCCTCGCGCGTATCGACGAAGCCGCGCGCTGGATCGAGGAAGGCGCGATGACGGTGGACGCGAGCCTCGCGACGCTCGACTGCCTGCTGCGCCGCCAATGGATAGACGAAGACGCGTGCGAGGGCATTGCCGCGATCTTCGAGGCGCCGACGCTGTGAAAGGGCGCCGGTTCTTTTAGGAAAGCCCCAAAGCCCTTTTGAATCACCAGGTATAGACGGGAGTTACCAGGGTCATGTCGACCGATCACAGCTTCATTCTCAGACTATCGTGCGCCGACCGGCCGGGCATCGTGCATGCCGTGTCGGGCTTTCTGTTCGAGCGCGGCAGCAACATTCTCGACTCGGCGCAGTTCGGCGACAGCCATACGGGCGAGTTCTTCATGCGCGTGCACTTCCAGCAGGTGGGCGGCGACCCGGGCCTCGACGGCCTGCGCGAAGCGTTCGAGCCGCTCGCGCAGGAGTTCGGCATGCGCTGGGAGCTCCATGACGCGAACGTGAAGCCGCGCGTCGTCATCATGGTCTCGAAGATCGGCCACTGCCTGAACGACCTGCTGTTCCGCTACCGCACCGGCCAGCTGCCCATCGAGATTCCCGCGATCATCTCGAACCACAAGGACTTCTATCAGCTCGCGGCGAGCTACAACATTCCGTTCCATCACTTCCCGCTGCTCGGCGGCACCGATGCCGACAAGGCCGCGCAGGAAGCGCGCGTGCTCGAAGTGGTGAACCGCGAAGGCGCCGATCTCGTGGTGCTCGCGCGCTATATGCAGATCCTTTCGCCGCAGCTGTGCAAGGCGCTCGAAGGCCGCGCGATCAACATCCATCACTCGTTCCTGCCGAGCTTCAAGGGCGCGAAGCCGTACTACCAGGCGTTCGACCGCGGCGTGAAGCTCATTGGCGCAACGGCGCACTACGTGACGTCCGATCTCGACGAAGGCCCGATCATCGAGCAGGAAGTGGAGCGTGTCGATCACAACATGACGCCGGACCAGCTCACGGCGATCGGCCGCGACGTGGAATGCGTGACGCTCGCGCGCGCGGTGAAGTGGCACGTCGAGCATCGCATCGTGCTCAACGGGCACAAGACGGTGGTCTTCCGCTGATCTTGCGTTGATGCCACTGCGAACCATGCCGTAGCGCGTTTCATGACGCGCTACGGCTTTCCCATCTGTTCTTGTTGACCCCGGCGCATTCCTGCGGCTTTTGTTCCGCGCCGTCACATCCCCGGTATACTCCTTAAGATCTAGCGGCGCATCGTCGCTCACTCCCTGCGGAGAATAGCCCGCACCTTTCGTCTTTCCTACGCTTGTCACGTCAACAAAACGACAAGAGGGAAAATCATGAAAGGCAAGCAAGCTGGCGTGGCCCCGCGCGCGGATCCTGTCGCCGATAGTCGTGCATGGCGCGTGCTGGGTTCGAGCACCTTCGCGTTCACGATCTGCTTTGCCGTCTGGATGATGTTCGCGATCCTCGGCATTCCGCTCAAACAACAGCTGCACCTCACCGACACCGAATTCGGCCTGATCGCGGCAACGCCGGTGCTCACCGGTTCGCTCGCCCGCGTGCCGCTCGGCATCTGGACCGACCGCTTCGGCGGGCGCATCGTCTTCTTCCTTACCATGCTCGCTACGATCGTGCCGATCTGGCTCGTCTCGTACGCGACGCAATTCTGGCAATTCCTCGTCCTCGGCCTGTTCGTGGGCTTCGCGGGCGCATCGTTTTCGGTCGGCACGCCCTATGTCGCGCGCTGGTTCCCGAAGTCGCGCCAGGGCCTCGCGATGGGCATCTTCGGCGCGGGCAATTCGGGCGCCGCGCTCAACAAATTCGTGGCGCCGGTGCTGATCGTCGCGGCCGGTACGTGGACCATCGTGCCGAAAATCTACGCGGTCGCCATGCTCGTGACCGCGCTGCTGTTCTGGCTGTTTTCCGCGACCGATCCGGCGCACCGCGTCGGGGACTCCGCCAGCGTGGCGGGCCAGATGCGCGTGCTCGCCGACCCGCGCGTGCTGCGCTATGCGCAGTACTACTCGGTGGTGTTCGGCGGCTATGTCGGGCTTGCGCTGTGGATGCCGCAGTACTACGTGAACCAGTACGGCTTCGGCATCGAGCATGCGGCGTTTCTCGCGGCGTGCTTCTCGCTGCCCGGCGGTGTGCTGCGCGCGTTCGGCGGCTGGCTGTCGGACCGCTACGGTGCGTATCGCACGACATGGGCCGTGATGTGGGTCTCGCTCGCGTGCTTCTTCCTGCTGAGCTACCCGCCTACCGACTTCGTGATCCATAGCGCGCATGGCCCGCTCGGCCTGCATATCAGCACGGGACCGGTCTTCTACACGGTGCTGATGTTCGTCGTCGGCATCGCGATGGCGGTGGGCAAGGCCTCGGTCTTCAAGTTCATCGGCGACGACTACACCGCCAACATCGGCGCGGTCTCCGGCGTCGTGGGGCTGGCGGGCGGCCTCGCCGGGTTCGTCCTGCCGATCCTGTTCGGCTTCCTCGTGGATCTCACCGGCGTCCGCACCACCTGTTTCATGCTGATGTTCGGCGCCACCGCGGTGAGCCTGCTGTTCATGCACTTCTCGTTCCGCCCCGAAGCGCTCGTCAACGGCCGCGCAAAGCTCGCGGGCAAGACGCCCGAAGGGAGCGCTCTGGTGAAAGAAACTTCGCAACCCTGATGAATGGTCGGTTAATCGAATCAACCCGCGCCGCGCGTGCGGCACCTGATGCAAGAGCACAATCATGTCCAAATATTTGCTGACCCAATGGGAGCCCGAGAACAGGAAGTTCTGGCAAGCTTCCGGCGAACAGATCGCCACCCGCAACCTCTGGATCTCGATTCCGGCGCTGATGCTGGCATTCGTGGTGTGGTCGCTGTGGAGCGTCACGGTCGTCAACCTCGATAAAGGCGGCTTTCACTTCACGAAGAACGAGCTCTTCTGGCTCACGGCGCTGCCCGCGCTTTCGGGCGCCACGCTGCGTATCTTCTATTCGTTCCTCGTGCCGATATTCGGCGGCCGCCGCTTCACGGCGATCTCCACGGCGAGCCTGCTGATCCCGGCCTTCGGCATGGGCTTCGCACTGCGCGATCCGTCGACCTCGTATGCGACGCTGCTCGTGCTCGCCCTGTTGTGCGGACTCGGCGGCGCGAACTTCAGCTCGTCGATGGCGAACATCAGCTTCTTCTTCCCGAAGTCGCGCAAAGGCTTCGCCACCGGCCTCAATGCAGGCATCGGCAACCTGGGTGTCTCGCTCGTGCAGTTCGTCACGCCGATCGTCATCTCGACGGCCGTATTCGCGGGCCTGCTCGGCGACGGGCAGAGCTGGGTGAAGGACGGCGTGGAGCACACCATCTGGCTGCAGAACGCGGGCTTCGTATGGATTCCGCTCATCGTCGTGTCTTCGTTCGCCGCCTGGTTCGGCATGAACGACATCGCCGATGCAAAAGCGTCGTTCAGCGAGCAGGCCGTGATCTTCCGCCGCGCGCACAACTGGATCATGTGCTTTCTCTATGTCGGCACCTTCGGCTCGTTCATCGGCTTCTCCGCTGGCCTGGCGCTGCTCACGAAGGCGGAATTTCCCGCCATCAACCCCACTGCATGGGCCTTCCTCGGGCCGCTCGCCGGCGCGCTCACCCGCCCCGCTGGCGGATGGATCTCGGACAAGCTGGGCGGCGCGCGCGTCACGCTCTGGACCTTCCTCGCGATGATCGCGGCCGTGGCGGGCGTGATCGCCTTCCTGCCGGGCGGCGCGCTGGGCGGCACACAGGGCAGCTTCGGCGGTTTCCTCGCGATGTTCGTCGTGCTCTTCGCGCTCACCGGCATTGGCAACGGCTCGACCTTCCGCATGATTCCCGTGATCTTCCTCACGCAACACCAGCGCGCGGCGAAGGCCGGCGGCGCGGGCGAGCAGCAGCGCGCGCTTGCCGAGGCCGGCAAGGAATCCGCGGCGGTGCTCGGCTTCGCCGGTGCAATGGGCGCTTACGGCGGCTTCTTCATTCCGAAGAGCTTCGGCACCTCGCTCGACCTGACGGGCTCGCCTGTCGGCGCGCTCCTCTGCTTCATCGGCTTCTACGTGGTATGCGCCGCGGTGACGTGGCTGTTCTACGCGCGCCGCAACGCTTCCATGCCTTGCTGAAGCGAGCGGAGACGACAGCGGACTAGTCCTTTAGGCGTAGCGCGGCGCAACGGGACTCCTCCCGATGCGCTGCGCGCACCCTCCGCTCGATGAATGGGCAGGCAAGCGCCTGCTCGCCATACTCGGAACGATACGAGCGCCAGGCGCCGCGCAGGCAATACATGGTGCGGCGACGGGCTCGATCGAACGATTCCAGCAGCAGTCCCGGAGAACCTGATGAGTCATTTTCTGGACCGGTTGAAGTTCATGTCGCGCGTGAAGTCGACGTTTTCGAACGGCCACGGCGCGGTGGTGAACGAGGACCGCAAATGGGAAGACGGCTATCGCAGCCGCTGGCAGCACGACAAGATCGTGCGTTCGACCCACGGTGTGAACTGCACGGGCTCGTGCTCGTGGAAGGTCTACGTGAAAAACGGCCTGATCACGTGGGAAACGCAGCAGACCGACTACCCGCGCACGCGCGCGGATCTGCCCAATCATGAACCGCGCGGCTGCCCGCGCGGCGCATCGTATAGCTGGTACGTGTACTCCGCGCAGCGCGTGAAGTACCCGATGATCCGCGGCCGCCTGATCGAGATGTGGCGCGAGGCCCGCAAGACGCTCGACCCTGTAGCGGCGTGGGCCGATATCGTCGAGGACCCGAAGAAGGCGGCACGCTACAAGCGTGCGCGCGGGCAGGGCGGCTTCGTGCGCGCGGACTGGGACACGGCCAGCGAGATCATCGCCGCGGCCAACGCCTACACCATCGGCAAGTACGGCCCCGATCGCGTGGTGGGCTTCTCGCCCATTCCGGCCATGTCGATGGTGTCGTATGCCGCGGGCGCGCGCTATCTGAGCCTGATCGGCGGCGCGTGTCTGTCGTTCTACGACTGGTATTGCGACTTGCCGCCGTCTTCGCCGCAGATCTGGGGCGAGCAGACCGACGTGCCGGAATCGGCCGATTGGTACAACTCCACGTATCTCATGGTGTGGGGTTCGAACGTGCCGCAAACGCGCACGCCCGACGCTCACTTCTACACCGAAGTCCGCTACAAGGGCACGAAGACGGTGGCGGTGTCGTCGGATTTCGGCGAGATGGTGAAGTTCGGCGACATCTGGCTCGCGCCGAAGCAGGGCACCGACGCTGCGCTCGCGCTGGCAATGGGCCACGTGGTGCTCAAGGAGTTCCACGCTACGGCCAGGTCTACGTACTTCCGCGATTACGTGAAGCAGTACACCGACATGCCGATGCTCGTCACGCTCGCGCGGCGCGACGGCGCGCTCGTGCCGGACCAGTTCCTGCGCGCCTCGCAGCTCGCCGCGAATCTCGACGAAGCGAACAACCCGCAATGGAAGACGCTCGCCATCGATGCCACGACGGGCGACATCGTCGCGCCGAACGGCTCGATCGGCTTTCGCTGGGGCGAAGGCGAGCACGACGGCGGCAGGAAGGCGGGCCGCTGGAACCTCGAGATGAAGGACGGCGGCAGTGGCCGCGAAATCGATCCGCAGTTGTCGCTCATCGATCGGCATGACGAAGTCGTCGAGGTGAGCTTCCCGTACTTCGGCGGCGAGCACGGCGCACTGCTCGCGCGCCGCGTACCCGCGAAGCGCGTGGCGCTCGCGGACGGCACGAGCGTGCTGGTGGCGACCGTCTACGACCTGCAGATGGCCAGCTACGGCGTCGATCAGGGCCTGGGCGGCCCGAACGTGGCGTCCTCGTACGACGACGACATCCCCTGCACCCCGGCATGGCAGGAGAAGCACACCACGGTGCCGCGCAAGCTCGTGATCCAGGTGGCGCGCGAGTTCGCCGACAACGCCGACCGCACGCGCGGCAAGAGCATGGTGATCGTGGGCGCGGCGCTCAATCACTGGTACCACAACGACATGATCTACCGCGGCATCATCAATCTGCTGATGATGTGCGGCTGCATCGGCCAGAGCGGTGGCGGCTGGGCGCACTACGTGGGCCAGGAGAAGCTGCGTCCGCAGTTCGGCTGGGCGCCGCTCGCGTTCGCGCTCGACTGGTCGCGCCCGCCGCGCCAGATGAACGGCACGTCGTTCTTCTACAACCACACGAGCCAGTGGCGTCACGAGAAGGTGAGCGTGGACGAGATCCTCGGGCCGGGCGCGGATCGCGCGCGCTACGAAGGGCTCTCGATGCTCGACCTCAACGCGAAGTCCGAGCGCATGGGCTGGCTGCCTTCGGCGCCGCAACTGGGCGCGAATCCGCTCGACGTGGTGGAAGCCGCGCAGCGCGCGGGAGTGCCACCGGTGCAGTACACCGTGGATCAGCTGACGTCGGGTGCGTTGAATTTCGCCTGCGACGACCCCGACAATCCCGCGAACTTCCCGCGCAACATGTTCGTTTGGCGCTCGAACATTCTGGGCAGCTCGGGCAAGGGACACGAGTACTTCCTCAAGTACCTGCTCGGCACCCAGCACGCGCTGTTCGGCGACGAAGCCGATGCGATCAGGCCTGCCGAGGTGAATGTGCGCGAAGCGGCCGAAGGCAAGCTCGACCTGCTCACGGTGCTCGACTTCCGCATGAGCACCACGTGCCTGTACGGCGACATCGTGCTGCCCTCGGCCACGTGGTACGAGAAGGACGACCTCAACACGTCGGACATGCACCCGTTCATCCATCCGCTTTCGGAGGCAGTGCAGCCGTTGTGGGAGAGCAAGACCGACTGGGAGATCTACAAGGCCATCGCGAAAAAGTTCTCCGAAATCGGCGGCGCGCATCTGGGCAAGCGCACGGACCTCGTCTGCACGCCGCTCATGCACGACACGCCCGGCGAACTCGGCCAGGCCTTCGAGCCGAAGGACTGGCGTCTTGGCGAATGCGATCTCATTCCGGGCAAGACCGCGCCCTCGATGACGCTCGTGGAGCGCGACTATGGCGAGATCTACAACAAGTTCACCTCCGTCGGGCCGCTGCTCGAGAAGCTGGGCAACGGCGGCAAGGGGATCAACTGGAACACCGTGCACGAGGTGGGCGAGTTCGCGCAGCTCACGGGCATCCAGCAGAACCGTGGCGCAGCCGAGGGACGCCCGCGTCTGGAGACGGCCATCGACGCCGCCGAGATGATCCTCACCTTCGCGCCGGAAACCAACGGCCATGTTGCGGTGAAGGCGTGGGATGCACTCTCGAAGATCACGGGCCGCGACCACGCGCATCTGGCCGAAGGCCGCGAGCACGACAAGATCCGCTTTCGCGACGTGCAGGCGCAGCCGCGCAAGATCATCTCGGCGCCCACGTGGTCGGGGCTCGAATCGGAAGAGGTGAGCTACAACGCCGGCTATACGAACGTGCACGAGCTGATTCCCTGGCGCACGCTCACGGGCCGTCAGCAGTTCTATCAGGATCACCGCTGGATGCTCGACTTCGGCGAAGGCCTGTGCAACTACAAGCCCGCCATCGACACGAAGACGATCTCGCCGATGCTTGGCGCGAGACCCAACGGTGAGCACGAGCTCGTGCTGAACTGGATCACGCCGCACCAGAAGTGGGGCATCCACTCGACCTACACGGACAACCTGCGCATGCTCACGCTCTCGCGCGGCGGCCCGCACGTGTGGGTGTCGGAAGCCGAGGCGAAGGAGGCGGGCCTGGTCGACAACGACTGGGTCGAAGTGTTCAACGTGAACGGCACGCTCACCGCGCGTGTGGTGGTGAGCCAGCGCGTGCCGCGCGGCATGTGCCTCATGTACCACGCGCAGGAAAAGATCATCAACGTCCCGGGCGCGGAAACGAGCGGCATGCGCGGCGGCATTCACAACTCGGTCACGCGCACGGTGCTCAAGCCGACGCACATGATCGGCGGCTATGCCCAGCTCGCGTATGGCTTCAACTACTACGGCACGGTTGGCAGCAATCGCGACGAGTACGTGATCGTGCGCAAGATGAAGAAGGTCGAGTGGCTCGAAGGGCCGCTCGATGAACGAGCAGAGGAAGGAGCCGCATCATGAAAATCCGCGCCCAGGTGGCGATGGTCCTGAACCTCGACAAGTGCATCGGCTGCCACACGTGCTCGGTCACGTGCAAGAACGTGTGGACTTCGCGCGATGGCGTCGAATACGCGTGGTTCAACAACGTCGAGACGAAGCCCGGCATCGGCTATCCGAAGGAATGGGAGAACCAGGAGAAGTGGAACGGCGGCTGGGTGCGTAACCCGAACGGCAAGATCGAGCCGCGCCAGGGTCCGAAGCTCAAGGTGCTGGCCAACCTGTTCGCCAACCCGAACCTGCCCGGCATCGACGACTACTACGAGCCGTTCACTTACGACTACGAGCATCTGCAGAAGGCGCCTCTCTCGCAGACGCCGCCCACCGCGCGCCCCGTGTCGGTCATCACCGGCAAGAAGATGGACAAGATCCATTGGGGTCCCAACTGGGAAGACGATCTTGGCGGCGAGTTCGAGAAGCGCAGCCGCGACAAGCTGTTCGAGAACGTGCAGAAGGAGATGTACTCGAGCTTCGAAAACACCTTCATGATGTATCTGCCGCGTTTGTGCGAGCACTGCCTGAACCCCGCTTGCGTGGCGTCGTGCCCGTCGGGCTCGGTGTACAAGCGCGAAGACGACGGCATCGTGCTCGTCGATCAGGACAAGTGCCGCGGCTGGCGCATGTGCATTTCGGGCTGCCCGTACAAGAAGATGTACTTCAACTGGAAGAGCGGCAAGGCCGAGAAGTGCATCTTCTGCTATCCGCGCATCGAGGCGGGACAGCCGACCGTGTGCTCGGAAACGTGCGTGGGCCGCATCCGTTATCTCGGAGTGATGCTCTACGACGCGGACCGGATCAGTGAGGCGGCTTCGGTCGAATCGACACAGGATCTCTATCAGTCGCAGCTCGACGTGTTTCTCGATCCGCACGATCCCGCGATTCAGGCCGAGGCGCGTCGCCAGGGCGTGCCGCAAAGCTGGCTCGACGCCGCCGTGCGCTCGCCCGTGTATCGGATGGCGGTCGAGTGGAAGATCGCGTTCCCGCTGCATCCCGAGTACCGCACGCTGCCGATGGTCTGGTACGTCCCGCCGCTTTCGCCGATCCAGTCGGCAGCGGACGCGGGCCATACCGGCATGGACGGCGTGATTCCCGACGTCGAGAGCCTGCGCATTCCAATGCGCTACCTCGCCAATCTGCTCACCGCCGGCGACGAGAAGCCCGTGGTCAGCGCACTCAGCCGCATGCTGGCGATGCGCGCCTACGAGCGCACGCAGACCGTGGACGGCGTGAACGACGACGCCGTGCTCGAGCGTGTGGGCCTCACGGCGCAACAAGTCGAGGACATGTACCGCATCATGGCGATCGCGAACTACGAAGACCGCTTCGTCGTGCCGTCGTCGCACAAGGAGATGGTCGAGGACTCGTTCAACGAGAAGGGCAGTTGCGGCTTCTCGTTCGGCAACGGCTGCTCGGGCGGCGTTTCGGACGGCTCGCTCTTCGGCTCGAAGGTCGAAGGCAGCGTGGTGTATGTCGACATGCCGAAGTCGCGTCGCAAGACGCCTTCGGAAGCTTGAGCGGGAGGACTTCGATCATGTCGCTCTATTCCGTGCTTTCCGCGCTGCTTGACTATCCCGGGCAGCCCCTGCTCGACGCCCTCGACGACATCGAGGCCGCGCTCGACGCCGCACCGAACGGCGCAATGGCCGCGCGCGAGCTCGCGCCGCTCATCGCGGCGCTGCGCGCTCGCTCGCTCGTCGCGTCGCAGGAAGACTACGTGGCGACTTTCGACCGCAATCCGCGCCACTCGCTGCATCTCTTCGAGCACGTGCACGGCGAGAGCCGCGCACGCGGCCAGGCGATGGTCGATCTGCTCGACGAATACCGCAGCCATGGGCTCGACGTGGCGACGAACGAGCTGCCCGACTACGTACCGCTCTTTCTCGAAGTGCTCGGCCTGATCGGTGAAAAGGAGGCGAGCGCGCTGCTTGGCGAGGCGATTCACGTCCTTGCCGCGCTCGGCAATCAGCTCGAAAAGAACGAAAGCCCCTATGCGGGCATCTTCACGGTGCTGTGCCAGCTGAGCGACGTCGAGCCGCTGCCGCTCGCGGGCGCGCCCGTGCGCGACATGGACGAGGCGCTCGAGCGCTTCGGCACCGGTGCGGACGGCGTCGAGCCGCTCATGCACACATTCGGCGCGAGCCATTCACCGCAGGTCGTTCATTTTCACCCGCGAGCGGGGTCTGCCGCCGTGACCGCCGCAGCCACCTCAGCTGCCTCGGCCGCCTCGGCTGCCTGCGCAAAGGAATCGCCATGAACACGCTCAACCCGTTTTTGTTCGGCATCTATCCCTACATTGCCGCCGCCATCTTCCTGTTCGGCAGCCTCGCGCGCTTCGAGCGCGAGCAGTACACATGGAAGGCGGACAGCTCGCAGCTGCTCTATCGCGGGCATCTGCGGCTCGGCAACATTCTCTTCCACGTGGGCATTCTCGGGCTCTTCTTCGGCCATCTGTTCGGGCTCCTCACGCCCGTCGCGGTGTGGGACTGGCTCGGCGTGCCGCATGCGGTCAAGCAGCTCGTGGCGATGGTCGCGGGCGGCGTGATGGGGTCGATGTGTCTCGTGGGCCTCGCCATCCTGCTGCATCGGCGGCTTTCGAACGCACGCGTTTCGGCCGTGACGCGCGTGGGCGACAAGGTGCTGCTGCTGTGGCTGCTCGTCACGCTGCTGCTCGGGCTCACGACGATCGGCGAATCGGCGACCCACATGGACGGCGCGATGATGGTGCGGCTCATGACCTGGGCACAGCACATCGTCACGTTCCGCGGCGACGCGGCGAGCCATGTGGCTGGCGCGCCGCTCGTCTTCCGCCTGCACCTTTTCATGGGCATGACGCTGTTCGTGATCTTCCCGTTCACGCGCCTCGTGCACGTGTGGAGCGGCTTTGCCTCGATCACTTATCTGTCGCGCGCCTGGCAGCTCGTGCGTAGCCGCTAGCAAGCGGCGCGGGCGCGGCGGGCTGTGCTTGCCTGTGAACGGCCGTGGGGATGGCCGTTCTTTCGCGGGGAGCGAGCCGCGCTCGCATTCCCCGCACTTTTACGATGCACATGGACCGGGTCGCGCAACGGCAACGGCTTGAGCTTGCCGGGGAAGACGGATGACCTGCCGCATAGTGTCGCAGCCGTCTGCCGATATACGACATTGCGAGCCATCCGCCGTGCTCCGTCAGATAATGCCTGGTGATGCGAGGTAGTGCCAGGTGCAAGCGCCGACGTTTCCGCGCAGCCGCTTTCCCTAACCCGCCATGACCGAGTCTTCCGATTCCGCAACAGGTTCTGCCAAAAGCGCCGGCGCGCAGGCCGCGCCGTTCCCGCGGCGGCTCTCCACGCGCATCGTCGTGCTCTCCACGGTCGCCCTCGCGCTCGTGCTCGCGATGATCAGCGGCACACTGTGGCTCTCGTGGCAGCTCGAAGGCGGCGGGGCCGCGATCAACGACGCCGGGAGCCTGCGCATGCGCGCCAACGCGGTGGCGATCGCGCTATGGGAGGCCCGCACCGGCAAACCCGCGCAAGTCGACACGCAGATGCGCCAGCTCGACGCGACGCTGCTCGCCTTGCGCGACGGCGATCCGGCGCGGCCGCTCTTCCTTCCCGCGGATGCCGGCATCCACGCGCAGTTCGAGCGCGTCGCAACGGCGTGGAGCCAGCAACTGAAGCCCGCTGCGCTGCGCGAGCTCGCCGCCGGCGCGGGAGCGCCTTCGACGTACATCGGCCTCCTGCCCGGTTTCATCGACGAGGCAAACGGGCTCGTCAGCCTGATCGAGCGCGAGAACGCGCGCAAGACCGCGTGGCTGCGCATCTCGCAGGTCGCGCTCGCGGCGCTTTCCTGCGTGGGCACGATAGCCATCGTCTATCTGCTCTACCAATGGTTCGTGGCGCCCGTGCAGCGTTTGCAGGAAGGGCTCGCGCGCATCGAGGCGCAGGAGTTCGACACGCGTTTGCCGGTCGAGACGTCCGACGAGTTCGGCCACCTCACGCAAGGCTTCAATCGCATGGTCGCGGAGCTGCAGGCGCTGTACCGGGATCTCGCCGAACGCGTGGACGCCAAGACCGCGCAGCTGGCGGCGCAAAACCGCGAACTCGCCACGCTCTACGAGATGGCGGCGTTCCTCAACACGCCGGGGGCTACGGAAGACGTCTGCCGCGATTTCCTCACGCGCGTGATGCGCGAATTCGACGCCGACGGCGGCACCGTGCGCGTCGTCTCGCCCGACGACGGCAATCTGCATCTGCTGGTGTCCGAAGGCATGCCCGAAGCGATTACACGCGCCGAGCACTGCATGCCCGCGGCCGATTGCACCTGTGGCGGCGCTTCGGCCGAGGCGCCGGTCGTCTTCGGTCTGATGGCGCCGCAGGGCTCGGGCGCGGGCATCCGCGAAGACAGCGTGCTCGCGCAGCGTTGCCTGAAGGCGGGGTTCGTGAGTGTCGTGGTGTCGGCCATCGTCGCGCAGAACGAGACGTTGGGCACGTTTTCCCTGCACTTCCGGCGCGAGCGCGAGATTGCGCCTTCCGGCGTGCAACTGCTCCAGACGCTCGGCCGTCATCTCGGCGTGGCGCTCATGAACCGGCGTCTCGTGGCGCTCGGGCGCCAGCTCGCCGTCTCCGAGGAGCGCAATCTCGTCGCCCAGGGTCTGCACGACAGCATCGCCCAGGGCCTGAGCTTCCTGAAGATGCAGGTGCATTTGCTCGATGGCGCCACCGGGCGCGGCGATCTCGACGAGATCCGCGAAATCGTGCCGCTCCTCGCGGGCGGCGTGGAAGAAAGCTACGACGACGTGCGCGAGCTGCTGCTCAATTTCCGCACGAAGCTCGCCCCGGGCAAGCTGCGCCTCGCCGTCGAGGACACCGTCGCACGCTTTCGGCGCCAGTCGGACGCCGAGCTGGTGCTCGACTATCGCGACGAAGACGGGCCGCCGCTGCCGCCCGACCAGCAACTGCAGGTGCTCTTCGTGCTGCAGGAGGCGCTCTCGAACACGCGCAAGCATGCGGAGGCGCTGCACGTGCACGTGAGCGTCGTGAACGGACGCGACTTTCGCCTGACGATCGAGGACGATGGTGTGGGCTATGATCCCGCCGAGATCGCCTCACGCGGCGAATCGCATGTCGGCTTTCACATCATGCAGGAGCGCGCGAGACGCCTTGCCGCCGTGCTCGCGCTCGACAGCGCGCCGGGGCGCGGCGCACGCGTCGAACTCGTGCTGCCGGGCGCGAGCCGCATGGCCGCATGAACGGGGCGGCAGGCATCCCGACCGGAACCGGAAGACCTCGCCTCAACGCTACGACCGATAACGATTCCATGACCATACGCATCCTGCTGATCGACGATCACACGCTCTTTCGCTCGGGCGTGAGCGCGCTGTTGCAGCGCCAGCCCGACCTCGAAGTGGTGGGCGAGGCGTCGGACGGCGTCGAAGGCGTCAAGCGCGCCAAGCAGTACTTGCCCGATGTCATCCTGCTCGACCTGAACATGCCCGGCCTCTCGGGGCTCGAAACGCTGCAGCTGCTGGTTGAGGATCTGCCGGGGACGGCGGTCGTGATGCTCACCGTCTCCGAAGACGCCGACGAACTCACGGCCGCGATGCGCGAGGGTGCGCGCGGCTTCCTGCTCAAGAGCATCGACGCGGACGCGCTGGTGGCTGCGATCCGCAAGGCCGCGAGCGGCCAGCCGGTCATCACCGAGCACATGACGGCGAAGCTCGTGGAGCAGATGCGCAAGCCCGTCCATTCGACCGGTGGGATCGGCGCGAGCGGCGCGGCCGGCGTGGCGAGCGCTCCCGGCGCCGCGCGTCCGGGCGCCGAGGCGCTCACGGCGCGCGAGCGCGACATCGTGCGCGAGCTGGCGCGCGGCGCGAGCAACAAGGAGATTGCGCGAACGCTCGACCTGGCCGAGAGCACGGTGAAGATTCACGTGCGCAACATCCTGCGCAAGCTCAATCTCACGAGCCGGGTGCAAGTGGCGATCTATGCGATGGGGCAGGACGGCATGACGGACGCGGGCGGCGAGCCGCGCGGGCGTTGAGCGCCGCGCGCGGGCATGCGGTAAAGCGGCTCAGACGAGCCGCAGATAGATGAGTTCGCGCTTGATATACGCGTAGAAAATGGGCGCGGCGATCACGCCCTGAATGCCGAACGCGGCTTCCATTACCAGCATCGCGACGAGCAGCTCCCAGGTGCGCGCCTCGATCTGGCCGCCCACGATGCGTGCGTTCAGGAAGTATTCGAGCTTGTGGATCAGGATCAGGAAGACGAGCGCCGTGACTGCCGCGGGCAGGCTCACGGTGAGCGCGATGGCGACGATCAGCGTGTTCGAGATCAGATTGCCGATCACGGGCAGGAGACCCACCACGAAGGTCACCACGACCAGCATCTTCGCGAGCGGCAGCGGTGCGTGAAAGAGCGGCAGCCCGACCAGCAGGAAGAGGCCGGTGAACGTCGTGTTGATCGCCGAAATCTTCACCTGCGCAAACACGATGCGGCGGAACGCGTCGGCAAAACGCGAGACGCGCGCGACGAACGCCGTGGAAAGCGGCAGCCGCGTGGCGTTCTTCTGCGCGCCAATGGCGATGATCGCGCCGATGATCATGCCGATCACGATATGCCCGAAGACACGCGCGGCGCTCTTGCCGCCCTGGCCCAGTTGCGTGGCGTGCTCGTGCATCAGCGCGAGCGCCTTGAGCTTCATCTGGGCGACATCCACGGGCAGGTAGGCCGCGATGGATTCGGGAATGCGCCCGCGCGCCTGGTCGACGAACGTCATCATCTGCGCCATGACCTTCTGCACGCTCGGCACGTCGCTTTCGAACTGCTCGATCACGCCCACCGTGAGCCCCGTCAGGACGCCCACGATCACGATGGAAACCAGCACCACCGAAAGCCAGCGCGCCCGGCTGCTCGACATGCGCCGCTCGATGAGCGGCGAAATGGTGTGGACGAGCTGGAACACGAGCATCCCCGCGAGCAGCGCGCCGAGCAGGTTCAGGTGCAGCACCGCGAACATGCCGGCGAGCGCGGCCACATAGCTGCCGATCTCCACTGCCGAAAGCTTCGGCAGGCTCATGTCGCTCGTGAGCCTGACCGTCCTTGGCCGCAGGTCGCGCACCTGTTTATCTTCGGTCGCTTCGTTGCGCTTGACCATTTTGGGTGTATTCCGTCTCCAGGCCTCGGGAACGCTGGCGTCCCCGGCCCGTTGTTGCCGCAGCCATTTCTACTGCTAATTTTTCCGGCTCCGTCGCCGGCCCGGTTACCTGTTTACTTGCCCGAGGCCGTGTCGAGCGCGGCTATCTGGCGCTTGAGCAGCGGCGCGAGATAGCGGCCCGTAAAGCTCGCCTTCGACTTCGCCACCTGCTCGGGCGTGCCCTGGGCCACGATCTGGCCGCCGCCCGCGCCGCCTTCGGGGCCCATGTCCACGATCCAGTCGGCGGTTTTGATGACATCGAGATTATGCTCGATGATGACCACCGTATTGCCCTGATCTCGCAGCCGGTGAATCACTTCGAGCAGGAGTGCGATGTCGTGGAAGTGCAGGCCCGTGGTCGGTTCATCGAGTATATACAGCGTGCGGCCCGTGTCCCGCTTGGAAAGCTCCAGCGAAAGCTTCACCCGCTGCGCCTCGCCGCCCGAAAGCGTGGTGGCCGACTGGCCGAGGCGGATATAGCCCAGACCCACGTCGAGCAGCGTCTTGAGCTTGCGCGCCACGACCGGCACGGCCTTGAAGAACTCGTAGGCGGCTTCGACGGTCATGTCGAGCACTTCGCTGATGTTCCGGCCCTTGTACTGGATCTCCAGCGTCTCGCGGTTGTAGCGCTTGCCGTGGCAGACGTCGCAGGGCACATAGACGTCCGGCAGGAAGTGCATTTCCACCTTGAGCACGCCGTCGCCCTGGCAGCTTTCGCAGCGGCCGCCCTTCACGTTGAACGAGAAGCGGCCCGATTCGTAGCCGCGTTCCTTGGCCGCCGGCACGCCCGCGAACAACTCGCGGATGGGCGTGAAGAGGCCCGTATAGGTGGCCGGGTTCGAGCGCGGCGTGCGGCCGATCGGCGACTGGTCGACGTTGATGACCTTGTCGAAGTGCTCGAGGCCCTCGATCGCCTCGAACGGCGCCGGTTCCGCCGACGAGCCATACAGATGCTGCGACACGGCGTGATACAGCGTGTCGTTGATGAGCGTGGACTTGCCCGAGCCGGACACACCCGTCACGCAGGTGAGCAGCCCCACCGGCAGGTCGAGCGTCACGTGCTTGAGGTTGTTGCCGTACGCCTCGACGATGCGCAGGCGGCGCTCCCCGGGCTCGATGCGTTCGTCGGGATAGTCGATGCGGCGCGCGCCCGAGAGGTACTGGCCCGTCATCGAGGCCGGGTCGCGCTCGATGTCCTGAGGCGTGCCCTGGGCGATCACCATGCCGCCGTGCTCGCCGGCGCCCGGACCCATATCGACCACATAGTCGGCCATGCGGATCATGTCCTCGTCGTGCTCGACGACGATCACGGAGTTGCCGAGGTCGCGCAGGTGCTTGAGCGTAGCGATGAGGCGGTCGTTGTCGCGCTGATGCAGGCCGATGGAGGGCTCGTCGAGCACGTACATCACGCCCGTGAGGCCCGAGCCGATCTGCGAGGCGAGGCGGATGCGCTGCGCCTCGCCGCCGGAGAGCGTTTCGGCGCTGCGTTCGAGCGAGAGATAGTCGAGCCCGACGTTGTTGAGAAACATGAGGCGCGCAACGATTTCCTTGACCACCTTGTCGGCGATCTCGCGCTTGGCGCCTTCGAGGCGCAGCGTCTGGAAGTAGCCGAGCGTGTCGCGCAGCGGCCAGCCGCTCACTTCATAGATGGCGCGCGCGTCCTCGTTCGCACCGATGCGCACGAAGCGCGCTTCGCGGCGCAGGCGCGTGCCTTCGCAGTGCGGGCAGGCCTGGTTGTTCTGGTATTTCGAAAGCTCCTCGCGCACGGCGGCCGAGTCGGTTTCGCGGTAGCGGCGCTCGAGATTCGGGATGATCCCTTCGAATACGTGCTCGCGCACCGAGGTGCGGCCGCGCTCGTTGATGTACGAAAACGGGATTTCCTGCTTGCCCGAGCCGTACAGCAGGATCTTGCGCACCTTTTCTGGCAGGTCTTCGAACGCGGTGTCGATGTCGAAGTCGTAGAACGCGGCCAGACTCTGCAGCATCTGGAAGTAGAACTGGTTGCGCCGGTCCCAGCCCTTCACCGCGCCCGCGGCGAGCGAAAGCGACGGGTGCGCCACCACGCGCTTCGGATCGAAGAACGTGATCTGGCCGAGGCCGTCGCATTCGGGGCACGCGCCCATCGGGTTGTTGAACGAGAAGAGTCGCGGCTCCAGCTCCGGCAGCGAATAGGAGCAGATGGGGCAGGCGAACTTCGAGCTGAAGAGATGCTCCTTGTCCGTGTCCATTTCGAGCGCGATGGCGCGGCCGTCGGAGAGGCGCAGCGCGGTTTCGAACGACTCCGCGAGACGCTGCTTCATGTCGGGGCGCACCTTCAGCCGGTCGACGACCACGTCGATGGTGTGGCGCTCGCTCTTCTTGAGCTTGGGCAGCGACTCGACTTCGTAGATCTTCGCTTCCCCTTCGTTGGCCGTGCCGCCGCCCGAGCGCACGCGAAAGCGCACGAAGCCCTGCGCCTGCATGTCGTCGAAGAGTTCGGCGTGCTCCCCTTTGCGGTCGACGATCACGGGCGCGAGGATCATGAGCTTCGTTTCCTCGGGCAGGGCGAGCGCGGCGTCCACCATCTGCGAGACGCTTTGCGATTCCAGCGGAATCTCGTGATCCGGGCAGTAGGGCGTGCCGATGCGTGCGTAGAGCAGCCGCAGGTAGTCGTGGATCTCGGTGACCGTGCCCACCGTGGAGCGCGGATTGTGCGAGGTGGCCTTTTGCTCGATGGAAATTGCCGGCGACAGACCCTCGATCAGATCGACGTCGGGTTTCTCCATGAGCTGCAGGAACTGGCGCGCGTAGGCCGAGAGGCTCTCCACGTAGCGGCGCTGGCCTTCGGCGTAGAGCGTGTCGAACGCCAGCGAGGACTTGCCCGAGCCGGAGAGCCCGGTGATCACCACGAGCTTGTGGCGCGGCAGGTCCAGATTGACGTTCTTCAGGTTGTGGGTTCGGGCCCCACGGATACGGATCTGTTCCATGAACCTGCGCGAGAAAGGGAAACCAAACCTGCTACTATAGCGACTTTTCCAGACCGCCGTTACGGCTTGCTGACGGTCTTCGAAGGGGCCCGGAGCGGCACATGCAAGGCCCCCGAAAGTGGCGCGTCAGGCGGCGTCCGCCAGGTCCGCGCTTCGTCTGGTTGAGTCTGGTTACCAACGTGCGGGTACTTGCGGCATTTGACTGCGGCCCAAACACACAACGCTCCGATGTCCTCCAATTCACCCGCTACCTCCTCACGCATGAGCGCGCCCGAGCTGCGCGCGACCGTATCGCTCGCGGCGATCTTCGCGCTGCGCATGCTGGGCCTCTTCATGATCATGCCGGTGTTTTCGGTCTACGCGAAAACCATTCCCGGCGGCGACAATCTGCTGCTGGTCGGTATCGCGCTCGGCGCGTACGGCGTGACGCAGTCGCTTCTCTATATCTTCTACGGCTGGGCTTCCGATATGGTGGGCCGCAAGCCCGTCATCGCCACCGGCCTCGTCATTTTCGCGATTGGCAGCTTCGTCGCCGCGGGCGCGCACGACATGATGTGGATCATCGTCGGCCGGGTCATCCAGGGCATGGGCGCGGTGTCTTCGGCGGTGCTCGCGTTCATCGCCGATCTGACCGCCGAGGAGAACCGCACCAAGGCCATGGCGATGGTGGGCGGCTCGATCGGCATCTCGTTCGCCGTGGCCATCGTGGGCGCGCCGATCGTGTTTCACTGGGTCGGCATGAGCGGCCTGTTCGCGCTCGTCGGCGTGTTCTCGATTCTCGCGGTGGGCGTGGTGATCTGGGTCGTGCCCGATTCGCCGAAGAAGCCCGTGCACGTGCGCGCCCCGTTCGCCGAGGTGCTGCACAACGTCGAACTGCTGCGCCTGAATTTCGGCGTGCTCGTGCTGCACGCCACGCAAACTGCGCTCTTTCTCGTCGTGCCGCGCCTGCTCGTGGATGCGGGCATGCCGGTCGCGTCGCACTGGAAGATTTATCTGCCGGTCATGGGCCTTGCGTTCGTCATGATGGTGCCGGCCATCATCGCCGCGGAGAAGCGGGGCAAGATGAAGGCCGTCGTGGTATCGGCCATTGGTCTTATCCTGATCGGCCAGCTGTTGCTCGGCTCGCTGGCACATACACTTGTCATCGTGTCGGCCGTGCTGTTCGTGTACTTCCTCGGCTTCAACATCCTGGAGGCGTCGCAGCCGTCGCTGGTTTCCAAGCTCGCGCCGGGCAACCGCAAGGGCGCGGCCACGGGCGTGTACAACACCACGCAGTCGATCGGGCTCGCGCTCGGCGGCGTGGTGGGCGGCTGGCTGCTCAAGCACGACGGCGCGAGCGCCGTGTTCTATGCGTGCTCGGGGCTCGTCTTGTGCTGGCTTATAATCGCGGCCAATATGAAGGCGCCGCCAAAGCGGGCTTGAACCCAGCGGGCTTGATCCCGGCGGGCCTTTATTCGAACCAGTGGTTCACAGCAAGCAACGCAATTCGCGGAGGCGGTTTGCGACTGGCGAAGGCGCATTAAGCGCTCGCCGGCGCGTGCCGCGCGGCCGCTCCTCGCAACGGAATCAAACAGGAGAAATTCATGGCATCCGTGAACAAGGTGATCCTCGTCGGCAACCTCGGCGCCGATCCGGAAGTGCGCTATCTGCCGAGCGGCGACGCCGTGGCGAACATCCGCCTCGCCACGACGGACCGTTACAAGGACAAGGCGTCCGGCGAGTTCAAGGAAATGACCGAATGGCACCGGGTGTCGTTCTTCGGGCGTCTGGCCGAGATCGTCTCGGAGTACCTGAAGAAAGGCTCGTCGGTGTATATCGAAGGCCGCATCCGCACGCGCAAGTGGCAGGCGCAGGACGGCACCGACCGTTACTCGACGGAAATCGTCGCCGACCAGATGCAGATGCTGGGCGGCCGCAGCGGCGGCGCCTCGATGGGCAGCGACGCGGGCGATGACGGCGGCTACAGCCGTGAGCCGTCGGCACCGCGCGGCGGCGGTCGTGCGGCGGGCGGCGGCGGTGCGCCGCGTTCGAGCGGTGGCGGCGCCGGTGGCGGCCGTTCGAGCGCGCCGGCTGGCGGCGGCTTTGATGAGATGGACGACGATATTCCGTTCTGAACGGAACCTTTTCGCTGCCTGTCAAATGCTGGCCGGAAGACCAGACGTAATCAACCGGTTACGTGTGGTCCATCCGGCCTTCTTCATTGTGTCCGCTTCATTTCCCCGCGTGCAGTCTGGCTGCAATTTTCCTCTCCGATGAGTACTTCGGCCGGGATATTCAATCCTCGATTCAGGCGACGAATCATGGCCAGGCTTAGCCCACGTTTTCGATTGAGCACTTCGTAGACTCTGTTCAGATTGCCGAGATACGGCTGCATGTCGCTGGCCGACAGCCCAGCCTGCTCCATCCGGAATTTGATGGCCTCGACAGGATCGGGAAGATCGAGAGGAAAGTGTTCAGTTTCGTAGCGCTCGACCAAGGTAGCCAGGATTTCCAGGCGGTCCCCTTCCGGCGTGCCCGGAGCCGGGTCGGCGTCAACCAGGCTCGAAACGGTCTGCAACGCTTCGTGGTAATCGCGTTCGTTGTGGATCGGGCGAATGTCCATCGTGGCTACTCCAGTTCTACAGTTTCAGCATCGATCCTGTCGTACTCGCCATGAGTTCCGACGAACTTGATGTAGACGACGCCGATGCGGTAGGCGACTGCAACGACCAGTCTGTAGTCGTTGCCTTTGACGTTGAATACCACCCGGTTGCGTCCGACGAAGCTCGCGCTCGAATATCTGGCCTTAATGTCCTGCGGTGTCATCCAGACGGCTTTAACGGCTTCCTCGTGCCATGCGAGTATCGATTGCCGCGCGACCGGATGCTTGTCGCAGAACGCCAGGAGGACTTTTTTCGCAACGACTCTCATCGGGCAGAGATTAGTCCCATATTGGGACTACTGCAAGCGTCGTGGCATCGCTGTTGGCGAAAGGTCGTACCTCTTTGCAAATTCGGATGTCCCTCCTTTCAAGACGGAGCGGCACCGGGAAGCGGTGTTGTCGATTAGCACGACCCGCCGGCAGCGCTGCGGCGTTTTCGCACACGTCACCGCATTTGCGCCTGAAGCGCCACTTTTCCTGATTTTTGTCACGGCACAACTCCCGCCGGCGCGTCACCATCTAAAAGATGCATTTATCTTGCATCTTACATGACAGCTCGCGCCGTCATCCCACAAGGAAAAGGAGAAAGCCGTGTTTTGCTATCAATGTGAACAGACCGACCGCACCCAGGCCACACCGGGGTGCGCCTCGGCCAGGGGCAACTGCGGCAAGGACGCCACGACGGCGGATCTGCAGGACCTGCTGATCTACGCGGCCAAGGGCATCGCACAGTATGGCGCGCTCGCGCGCAGCCTCGGCAGCCCCGATCGCGAAGCCGACCGCTTCATTCTGTACGCGCTGTTCACAACGCTCACCAACGTCAACTTCAATGCAAGCCGATTCGTGGCGATGCTGCGCGAGGCCGCGCAACACCGCGATCGCGCCAAGGCGACCTGCGAGGCGCTCGCGCTCGCACAAGGCGCCGCCGCGGCTCAACCATCCGGCGCTGCGCTCTGGCAGCCGGGCAACGATCTGGCTGAACTCCAGGCGCAGGCCGCGCTCGTCGGCATCCGGTCCGGGCTCGCGGAGGTCGGCGAGGACGTTGTGGGCCTGCGCGCCCTCGTGCTTTACGGTCTCAAGGGCGTGTGCGCGTACGCGCATCACGCACGCGTGCTCGGTTACGAGAGCGAAGAGGTCTACGCAGGCGTCGAGGATGCGCTGGTTTTTCTCGCGAGCGAACCCACGCGGGCCGGTGATCTGCTCGAGCACGCGCTCGCGCTCGGCAACCTCAACCTGAAAGTGATGGAACTGCTCGACGCCGCGAACACGGGCCGCTTCGGCATGCCCGAGCCCACCACCGTGCGCGTGACGCCGGTCGCGGGCAAGGCGATTCTCGTCTCGGGCCACGATCTCGGCGATCTGGAAGCGCTGCTCGAAGCGACCCAGGGCACCGGCGTGCAGGTCTACACGCATGGTGAAATGCTGCCCGCGCATGCTTACCCGAAGCTCAAGGCTTATCCGCATCTCGCCGGCAACTATGGCGGCGCGTGGCAGGACCAGCAATCGGACTTCGCCAACTTCCCCGGCCCGATCCTGATGACGTCCAACTGCCTCATCGAGCCGCTGCCGCAGTACCGTCAGCGCATCTTCACGACGGGGCCGGTGGGCTGGGCCGGCGTGCGCCATCTCGAGCATCATGCATTCGCGCCGCTCGTGCAGGCTGCACTCGCGCTGCCCGGCTTCCGCGAAACGGCGGCCGAGGAGACCATCACGATCGGCTTTGCGCGCAACACCGTGCTCGGCGTGGCCGACAAGGTGATCGACGCGGTGAAGGCTGGCCAGATCCGCCACTTCTTCCTGATCGGCGGTTGCGACGGCGCCGCGCCGGGCCGCAACTACTACACCGAATTCGCGCAGGGCGCGCCCGACGACACCGTCGTCATGACGCTCGGCTGCAACAAGTACCGTTTCAACCGCCATCCGTTCGGCGACATCGGCGGCATTCCGCGTCTGCTCGATCTCGGCCAGTGCAACGACAGCTACTCGGCGATCCAGATCGCGATTGCGCTCTCGAAGGCCTTCGACTGCGGCGTGAACGATCTGCCGCTCACGCTCGTGGTGTCGTGGTTCGAACAGAAGGCCGCCGCGGTGCTGCTCACGCTGCTCGCGCTCGGCCTGCGCAACATCCATCTCGGACCGACGCTGCCTGCGTTCCTCACGCCGAATGTCCTCGACATCCTCGTCAAGCAGTTCGGCATCGCGCCGATCGGCGAGGCGAAAGCGGACCTCGAGGCCGCGCTCGCACGCAAGGCCGCATGAGCGCGGGTGAAGACGCCATGAGTTATCAGATCGAGCTCATCACGCGCGACGGCCAGGCGTTCGGCTTCGCGTGCGCGCCGGGCCAGGACGTGCTGAGCGCGGCGGCGGCGGCGGACATCACGCTGCCGTCGCAGTGCAAGCGCGGCAGCTGCGGCGCCTGCCATGCCACCGTGACCGAAGGTGCGTACACGCTCGGCGATCATAGCGCCGATGCGCTTCCTTCCGGCGACCCGCGGGCGGTCCTGCTGTGCCGTACGACGCCTGCGGCCGACCTGCGCGTGGCCGCGCCGTACGACCACTCGAAGGTGCTGCTGCAGCCGGTGGCCGAGCGCTGGGCGCGCATCGTTGCGCTCGAGACGATCGCCGACGATACGCGCCGCCTCGAACTGCAGCTCGAACCCGACGATGCCAACGGCAGCGCCGCCGAGTTCGAAGCAGGCCAGTTCGTCGAGCTGGGCCTGCCCGGGAGCGATGTGCGGCGGCCGTTCTCGCTCGCCAACACGAGCAACTGGGAAGGGCGCCTCGAGTTTCTGATCCGGCTGCGGCCGGAAGGCGAGTTTTCGGCGTATCTGCGCGAGCGCGCGCAGCCCGGCGACATGCTTGCCGTGCACGGCCCGCAAGGCGGCTTCGGCATGATCGCCGACAGCCTGCGTCCGCGCTGGTTCGTGGCGGGCGGAACGGGCCTCGCGCCCGTGCTGTCGATGCTGCGCCGCATGGCCGAGTATCAGGAGATGAACGATGCGCGGCTCTTCTTCGGCGTGAATCGCGCAAGCGAGCTTTTCATGCTCGATGCGCTGGACGAGCTTCAGGCGGCGTTGCCGCAGTTGCGCGTCGAAGTTTGCGTTCGCGAAGCGACCGATGAAGGGCAGGGCTCACACAGCACGCCGGTCGACGCACTCGCCGCCGCGCTCGCCGCCGGCGGCCCGGCGCCGGACCTCTATGTGTGCGGGCCGCCCGCCATGGTGAGCGCGGCGCAGGCGATGGCGGCGCGCGCGCGGGTGCCGTCCGCACAGTTCGTCAGCGAGCGGTTCACCGTCTGAGTGACGGCGCTGCGCAATGTGTTGTCTTTCTTCGTGTCTGTTGAACCCGCCTTCGGGCGGGTTTTTTTCACGCATCGCGCGGTCCGGGGCGGCGTTGCCAAAGCGATGAACCGAAGCCTTGGCCTCACTTGATTGACATTCCGTCATTTACTGTCAAAATATCCAATATGAAGCCAACCCGCCAAAGACGCTCCAGCCGTTCATCTGAGGAAAACGCACTGCTGCTGCGCGAGGGCGAGAAGATCGTCGCGGCGCTCGGCCAGTCTCTCGCGCCGCTCGTGGAAGTGGTGCTGCACGATCTCATGCGGCCCGAGCGGTCGGTCGTGGCGATCGCGAACAACCTGTCCGGGCGGCAGGTCGGCGATGCCGCCACCGAAATGGGTCTCGCGCGCATCACCGATCCCGGTTTTCCCGAAGTCGTGGCCAACTATCCGAACCGCTTTCCCGACGGGCGTCCCGCCAAGAGCACGTCGATCGGCCTGAAAAACAGCGCGGGCGAGTACGTCGCAGCCATCTGCCTGAACATGGATGTTTCTCTGCTCAGCGCGGTGACGGCAGGCCTCGGCCAACTGATCCAGACCAGCACGGCCGCGCCCGTGGCCGAAACGCTCGCGCCGCGCGCCGCCGGCTGCGTGCGCGAGGCGCTCGAACGTTTCGCGGCCACGCGCAATACCACGCCCATCGGCATGACGCTCGCGCAGCGTCGCGAAGCCGTGCGCGAACTCGCGGCGAGCGGCCTTCTGAACCTGCGCCATGCGCTCGCCGACGTGGCCGCCACGCTCGGCGTCGCGCGCTCGACCGTCTACACCTACCTGCCTGTGGAAGAACGAATATGAGCACGTTGCCCATTACCTTCGAAGACGTCGTTGCGGCCCACGACCGCCTGCGCGGCGTCGCGCACCGCACACCGGTCCTGACTTCGCGCACCGCGAACGAGCGCACGGGCGCGCAGCTTTTCTTCAAGTGCGAGAACCTCCAGCGCATGGGCGCGTTCAAGTTCCGTGGCGCCTACAACGCGATTGCACAGTTCACGCCGGAGCAGAAGGCGGGCGGCGTGATCACGTTTTCGTCCGGCAACCATGCGCAGGCGATCGCACTGTCGGCAAACCTGCTCGGCGTGAAGTCCGTGATCGTGATGCCGTATGACGCGCCTGCCGTCAAAGTCGGGGCCACGCGCGGCTATGGCGGCGAGATCGTCTTCTATGACCGTTACACGGAGGACCGCGAGGCGCTCGGGCAGCGCCTCGCGGCCGAGCGCGGCCTCACGCTGATTCCGCCTTACGACCATGCGCACGTGATGGCCGGGCAGGGCACCGCAGCGAAGGAGCTGTTCGAGGAAGCGGGCGAGCTCGACCTGTTGCTCACGCCGCTCGGCGGCGGCGGCCTGCTTTCGGGATGCGCGACTGCGGCGCATGCGCTCGCGCCCGCGTGCGCGGTGATCGGCGTAGAGCCGGAGGCCGGCAACGACGGCCAGCGCAGTCTGCAGACGGGCAAGATCGTCCATATCGACACACCGAAGACGCTCGCGGATGGCGCGCAGACCCAGCATCTGGGCAATCTGACCTTCGAGGTGATTCGCGAGCGAGTCAGCGAAATCGTTACGGTGAGCGACGCCGAACTCGTCGACACGATGAAGTTTTTCGCGAGCCGCATGAAGATCGTGGTCGAACCCACGGGATGCCTCGCGGCGGCCGCGGTGCTGCACGGCAAGGTGGATGTGCGCGGCAAGCGCGTGGGCGTGCTCATCTCCGGGGGCAACGTGGACCTTTTGCGCTTCGCGGAGCTGGTACAGGCGGCGGGCTGATACGTCGCGGCCGATACGTTTCGCGAGTCGCGATGTAGTCGGCGAGGGCGCCGACTTGGGTTGCCTTGGCTGAACGCGCCTCAGTTCCGCGAGGGCGGCGCGGGCGTTCATCACCTAGAGCAGAAACGCGGATGCTGACTCGCGAAGCGCCAGATCGTTTCGACGACATCGTGCGGGCGTAGTAGTCCATGATCGCGATTCGCACCTCGTCGTCGAGCGTGCGGCCGATCATATTCGTCAAACGCGGCGTCGCACAGCGCGACGACGCGGCGCGCGTGACTGAACAGCTTCGCGCCCGCCGCCGTGGCGCATATCGTGCTTGTTGCGCACGAAAAGCGGGTGGCCGATGCGTACTTCGAGCGTCTTGAGCTGCTCGCTCACCGATGATTGTGAGAGGAACACCCGCTCGGCGCCGGGTGAGACGCTGCCTGCCGCCGCAACGGCAATCGACCGCAATTGCGCGAGATCGAAACCACGTGCGTTCATGACTGTGCCTCGAGCGGCGTCGTTACGATTCGGAAAGTCGGAATCTTGGGTGGGTCGGTGAGGCCACCGTGAGGACGCTGCTCCGCTCCGTCGTCTCGGCAATGCGAGACGACGTCGATGCGTTGCCGCCGCCCCCAAGCAAGCGGATGTCGCACGGCTGCCCGAGGAGGGCTACGCGCTCAAACGGAACTGCCAAGTGATGCTTGGGGGAATCGAGCAGCGGCTCGCCCACCTCGCATGAACATCTGCTTGCGCATTCCCCTTCCTGGTCCGGCCGATTCGCCTGCGAACCTGTCGTGAGCGCTGGAAGGGCGGGCAAAAAAAACGCGGCCGAAGCCGCGTTCAAGCTTGGAGACCCTTCAATGAAGAGTCACTTCTCGCATCTAGAAGATTAGTCGGCGCGCAACGAGAAATCGAGATAATTTCGATCAATTAACTGTTACGCGGAGTGTCTGTAATCGCCCTCGCCGTTGCGGCGTCGCGCTGCACCGAAACGACTCGACGGTGAAATCCACAAACGAGCCGTGTTTTTGCGGGCCCGTGGTGGCGGCCGGGGCTTAAACTGCTCGCGTAGTAGTTGCGCATAGTTGCGCACGCCTGTACATTTTGAGCATCTCTCCGTGGCACGCCGAACGGTTGCGTATGCCCGAGTATCCAGGCAAGCAAGTGCTTGAACAGTACTGTGCGCAGCAGCGGTAGACATTCGAGGTCATCGCAGATTCGGGCTCTGGCATGAACTACCACAAGAAGGGCCTCAAGCGCCTCCTGGATGCCGTCATCGAGGGGAGTGTTGGGCTGGAGATCATTACGGTCTTCAGTGCGCGGCTGTACGGATCGCGCTCACGCAAGAACCAGAAGTTGCTCGATGGCATTCGGCAGGTCGTGGAGCAAGCCTCATGCTGATCGCCCACCGCATCGCACTTGACCCGAACAACGTGCAGGCCACGTATCTGGCCCGCGCTGCGGGTACGGCGCGTTTCGCGTACAACTGGGCGTTGGCCGAGTGGAAGCGGCAATACGAGGCGCACAAGCTCGATAACACGCAGCCGAAGCCATCGCAGATGGCACTGCGCCGCCAACTGAATGCGATCAAGCGCGAGCAGTTCCCGTGGATGCTGGAGGTCACGAAGAATGCGCCGCAGATGGCGATCATCCAGTTAGGCCAAGC
This sequence comes from Paraburkholderia mimosarum LMG 23256 = NBRC 106338, assembly GCF_000739815.1. Lineage (GTDB taxonomy): Bacteria > Pseudomonadota > Gammaproteobacteria > Burkholderiales > Burkholderiaceae > Paraburkholderia > Paraburkholderia mimosarum. The sequence continues at coordinate 192,772 of NZ_BBJJ01000002.1, read as the reverse complement.
GTTCCAGAATTTCTTCGCGGGCCGCGCCCGCTATCCGCAGTTCCGAAAGAAAGGCTTGCGCGACCGCTTCACGCTCACCAACGACCAGTTCGACCTCGACGGTACGCGCATTCGCATCCCCAATCTCGGGTGGGTGCGAATGCGCGAAACGTTGCGCTTCGCTGGCAAGATCATGTCGGCCACGGTCTCCCGTGTGGCCGACCGCTGGTTCGTCAGCATCGCCGTGGAGATTCCCGACAGTTCGCACCTGCCCAAAGCCGAAAACCAAGGCGCGGCCGGTGTCGATCTGGGCGTGTCGGCGCTGGCAACACTCTCGACGGGAGAAACGATCGCTGGTCCAAAGCCCCACAAGGCGATGCTGGACCGCTTGCGCAGGCTCTCGCGCAGCCTGTCGCGAAAACAGAAGGGATCGGCCAACCGCCGCAAGGTCAAGGCCCGGCTGGCGAAACTTCATGCGCGCATCGCCGCCATTCGCTCGGACGCCCTGCACAACCTTACGACGGAGCTCACACGCCGGTTCCACACCATCGGCATCGAGGATCTGAACGTGAGCGGCATGGTGAAAAACCGCCATCTGGCACGCTCCATTGCCGACATGGGCTTCTTCGAGTTCCGGCGGCAACTGGAGTACAAGGGCGCGATGCGCGGCGGTCAGGTGGTGGTGGCTGAGCGCTTCTTTGCCAGCAGCAAGACGTGCTCGGCGTGCGGGCACAAGCTGAACGATCTGCCGCTTGCGGTGCGCGAGTGGACGTGTCCGGCCTGCGGCGGGACCCATGACCGCGACGTGAACGCCGCAGTCAACCTGAAGGTCATGGCCGTGAGTTCCACGGTAACAGCCAGTGGAGAGGAAGGCTCTGGCTCAGGTCGCAAGACCCGAGCGAAACCGGCCTCTGCGAAGCAGGAAGTCAGCTTTGTTCCTGTTTGAGCAGGAATGAGCAAGTCTGACGGAACGGCAGCAACAACTTCTCGTCGAGCAAGAACCAGGGCATCGTTACGACGGGCATCCATCACCGCTTCTAGGAATTCGGGTGTCGCGCTCCCGGTTGCGATCCTCATGCGTGTCGCGAACGGGAGCGAGAACCGAATGGCACGAAGCTAGTTCCCGGGTTGAACGGCGCCGCTGCGGCGCCCTTTTTTGTTGCATGCAGTTCACGTTGCGCTGACATCGGTGCAGCGGACGCACCCGACGGATTTGCTCTAGCATGTGGGAGCACGGCCGCCCTCTGGTGCCGCGCGCCACAAGAACAGGAGAAATCCCATGAATGTGATTCGTCCGTTGCAACTCGTCCTCGCTTTCTGCATGGTCGCCTCCAGCGCCGCCTTCGCCGACACCGTCGCGCTGAAGGCCGATCTCGAACCCTCCAGCGAAGTGCCGCCGCGAGTGAGCCAGGGCCACGGCATGCTCAACGCGACGTTCGATACATCCACGAAAACGCTGAACTGGACCGTCACCTACGAAGGCCTCTCGGGCCCGGCTGTTGCCGCGCACTTCCACGGCCCCGCTCCGGTCGGCCAGAACGCGAACCCGCAGGTGCCGATTCCGAAGAGCGAGCTGGCGAGCCCCATCAAGGGTTCTGCCACGCTCAACGAGCAGCAGGTCACCCAGTTGATGGGCGGCCAGTGGTACTTCAACATTCATACGGCGCAGAACCCGTCGGGCGAGATTCGCGGCCAGGTGCTACCTGCCAACTGAGCGGCGCCGGTCGTCGGCCTGATTCGTGGTCTTGAGCGTGCCGGCCTTGCCCGCAGTCGCGGTCGGATTGCGGGACGCGCTCGCTGGCGCGCTGGCCGAGCGCTGATTGCCCGGCGATGAATCGCCGCGATGGGGGAGCCGATGAGCTGGCAAAGCACGCTGATCTGCAGGTTTTTGCGCCGCACCTTTCTGCCCCAAACGCGCAGGAAGATCAACGTCGCGCGGGTGCGCATGCTGACAGCGCGGCGCATCTGGACGCCAGGCGTCCCAGTGGGCTGGCGCCTGCGCGAACAGTACGGCACAACCGATTCCCCGATGCGCGGCGAGTGGCTCGTCCGCGAGCGCTCGAGCGCGCAGCGCGCGCTCCTTTATCTGCACGGCGGCGGGTATTACTTCTGCTCGCCGCGTTCGCAGCGCGCGATCTCTTTTGGTCTTGGCAAGCGTGCGGACGCCGATGTGTTTTCGCTCGACTATCGCCTGGCGCCCGAGCATCCGTTTCCCGCGGCGCTCGAAGACGCGCTGGCTGCTTACCGCCACATGCTGGCAAGCGGAAGGCGGGCGAACTCCATTGTGATTGCCGGCGATTCGGCGGGCGGCGGCCTCGCGCTTGCCGCGCTCGTGGCGTTGCGCGACGCGGGCGACCCGCTTCCGGCCGGCGCCGTCCTGTTTTCCCCGTGGACCGATCTCGCGGTCACGGGGGCCTCGATACGCGAGAACGACGGGCGCGATCCGATGTTCTGCGGCGAAGTGTTCGCGCGCATCGCACCGTTCTACGTCGGTTCGGCGAGCGCGACCGATCCGTACGTGTCGCCGCTCTACGCCGACTTTCGCGGCCTGCCGCCGCTGAGCCTTTTCGTGGGAAGCACTGAGACGCTGCTCGACGACACGCGCCGCGTAGCCGAACGCGCGCGCGCCGCCGGCGTGGCGGTGGAGTGCGAAATCGCGCGCGGGATGCCGCATATCTGGCCGATCTACGCGCCTTTCATGCCCGAAGCGCGCAGCACACTCGACGTCGCCGCGGGCTTCGTGCGCAGCGTGACCGCCGCGGCGGGGCGCGGCGGCGAGAGACCCGAGCCGCCTCAATCGAGCGCGACGTCGATCGCCTCGTAAGCGGCGTGCACGGCGGCCTCGCCGTATTGGCGCTCGAGCCGGCGCACGGTGAAGTGCCCATGCGCCACCTGCTGGAAGTGGTCGATGAAGACCGTGTTGACCATTGCGCCGAGCACCGCGCCGATGGCCGGAATCGACTTCGCCGCCACCTGCTCGCTCACCTGTACGGAGAATCGGGCGGCCACGGTTTGCATGAGCTTGAGGAGCGCGGTCGAGCCATGCGCGGCGAAGCCTTTCGTCGCCATCTCCGACGAAGCTGTCGACACGGCCTTCGCGAGCGCCCCGCGGACGATGAAGTAGCCGAAATCGGCTTCGTCGTCGGCGGCCGAGCGGCCCCCCATGCCGAACACCGTCAGGCAGTGCAGCTGCGTGTCGGTGCTGGACAGATTCTCGCCTTCGCTGCGCGCGATGTCGCAGATCGAGCGGAACATCAGCGTGGTCGTGACGGGCAGCTCGACTGGCAACGCGAAAAGGCCGAACGCGCCACCCGCGGCGCCGGTGGTCGCCACCGCGAACTTGTGCAGCAGATTGCTCGGCCTCGCGCGTTCGCGCAACGCGCCGCGCACGGCCACTGCGCCGTCGGTCGCGGCAAGCGCCCCGGGTTTGCCGAGCGTCTTCAACGCGAGCTGCAGGCACTTGCGCAGTGCGATTTGCGTCGCGTCGGTCACCTTGTCGTTCGCGACGCCGGGCAGCCGCGCTATCAGCTTTTCCACCGGCGCGCCCACGATCGCCGCGAGCTTGATGCCGAGCGGTGGCGTTTCGAGCTGATGTTTGGCGCGCCGCAGCGCGTCCCAATCCGCTTCGGTGAAGGGCGCTGCGGCATCCTCGTGGGCAGGATCTGCGATTGTGGGTTTCATTGCGCTCCCGAATTTCGGCGACGTCGGTTTCCAGCAAAGGCGGCATCGCCACCGTTCGACGCCCCAGTGTAGTGGATCGCGCCGTGCTAAGATGCTAATCTTTGACGCGTCAACCGTTGCTGGATCAAAAATGGCCGTTCATACCGCCGCCCACCACTCGAGCGGGCAGGTTCTGCCGTTCCGGGAATCGCTCCTCGCGATGCTCGGTATCTCATTCGTGACGATGCTCGTCGCGCTCGACCAGACCGTCGTGGGCACCGCGCTGCCGACCATCGTCTCCGAACTGCGCGGCTTCGAGCTGTATGCGTGGGTCGCCACGTCCTATCTGCTCACGTCCGTCATCACCGTCCCCATTTTCGGGCGGCTCGGAGACTATTACGGCCGCAAGCCCTTCGTGATCGCGTCGATCGTCGTCTTCACGGGCGCTTCCGTGCTGTGTGGGGCGGCCAACAGCATGCTGTTCCTCGTGATCGCGCGCGGGCTGCAAGGCATCGGCGGCGGCATGCTGGTCGGCACGGCGTTCGCCTGCATTCCCGATCTCTTTCCCGATTCCGTAGTGCGCCTGCGCTGGCAGGTGCTGATGAGTTCCGCGTTCGGCATCGCCAACGCGGTCGGGCCTTCGCTCGGCGGCTTTCTCACGCAGTACTGCGGCTGGCGCTCGGTGTTCTATGTGAATCTGCCCGTCGGCATGCTGTCGCTGTTTTTCGTCTGGAAGTATCTGCCGCATCTGCGCCACGTCGCGCACGAGGCGCGCATGCGGCTCGACTGGCCCGGCGCGCTGCTCATCGCGGTGTCACTGGGCAGCTTGCAGCTTTTCGTCGAGCGTTTGCCGGGGCATGGCCTGAGCGCCTCGGCCATCGGCCTGCTCGCGCTCGCGCTCGCGGCTGGCTGGGCGCTCTGGCAATGGGAGCGGCGCTTCCCGCAGGCCATCCTACCCGTCGACATGTTCCGCAACGCGAGCCTGAACGCTCTCTTCACGCTCGCCGTGCTGGGCGGCTTCACGATGTTCTCGCTGCTCTTTTACGCACCGCTGCTGTTCCAGGGCGGCTTCGGCATGACGCCGAAGGAAGCGGGCGTCGTCATCACGCCGCTCGTCGTGTTCATCACGATCGGGAGCATCGCGAACGGGCGCATCGTCTCGCGCATCCGCAATCCGAACCTGATGCTCTACATCGGCTTCGCGATGCTCGCGGCGGCATGCTTCGCCGTTGCGATCGCCACGCGCGGGACTCCACGGGGCCTGCTAATGGCGCTCATGATCACGGCGGGCATCGGCCTTGGCTTCGTCATGCCCAATCTCACCGTGTTCGCGCAGCAGACCGCCGGGCGCGAACACCTGGGCATCGCCACGGCGCTCCTGCAGTCACTGCGGATGATCGGCGGCATGATCGGCACGGCGCTGACCGGGACGATGGTCACGCAGCGTTATGCGAGCGGTGTGCAGCGTGCGCTCGAGGCCGATCACGCCACGCACTGGCTGCCGCAGCTTGCCGATCCGCAGATCCTCATCAACCGCGACGCGCAGGCTGCGCTCATCGCCGATCTCACGCACGCCGGGCATAATGGCGCGCCGCTGCTCGAAGCCGCCCGCGAGGCGCTGGTGGGGGCGATTCATCTGGGCATTGCCGTGGCGGCCGTGATCGCTGTGGTGGCGGTCTGGCAAACCCGGCGCGTGCCGCCGGTCAAGCTGCATCGCAAGATGGAGCCCGTGATTCACGCGGATTGAGTCGCTCCGGCGCGCGGCAGATACGGGTCATGAAGGCGGCAATGAGGCCTGCAGGAAAACAAAACATGGAAATTCAGGATCGCATCGCCATCGTGCAGCAGTTTGGACGGACCTATCGCGCGTTCATGTCGGCGTTCGAGGCGCAGGTCGGGCATCCGCTGCCGCGCTGGCGCATCCTGCTCGCGCTTTATGACCAGAACGGCGAGTCGTCGCAAAAGCGGCTCGTCGAGCGGCTGCGCGTGGACCCGGGCGCGCTCACGCGGCAATTGAAGGCGCTGGAGTCGCTCGGCTGGATCGCACGCCGTGCCGACGAGCGCGATAACCGCATCACCAACGTGACCCTGAGCGCGGCGGGCCGCGCAGTCATCGAAGAAGGGCTGCCGCGCCGCAACGCGTTCCTGAACATGACGATGTCGCTGCCCGACGACGCGCTCGCGGCGCTATCGGGCGCATTGAAGATGATGGAGGAGCGCCTCGGCGAGGCGGCGACTGCGGCGACCGTTGCCGTCGCGCCCGCACAGCCTCAGGAAGCCGAACCCGAAGCGGGCTGAACAGGCGGCCTGAGCGTCGTCGATGCGCGCGGCGGCGTGCGACGTTCACGACATCGCCGCCGCGCAGCATTCACGAGACGGCCGGCGCGCGTTGCGCTCAGAAGAACGTCTCGATCACTTCCGTCACGCGATACTTCGCATCGAGCATGAGCACCTGGCGCCACTTGTCGAACGTGAGGCAGGGGTGCGAGATGTCGAAGGCGATCATGTCGCCGACCTTGAGGTCCGCGCCCGCCGGTATCTTGAGGTAGGCGTGCTGATCCATCATCTGGAACACTTCCCAGCCTTCGCTTGCCGCCACTTCGCGCGGCATGCCGCCGTTCGCGGGGCGATAGTGGCGCGACGGCTCCGGAAAGCCCGCATCGAAGGCGGCATCGCGCTTGCCGAAGCCGATGATGGCGCGGCCGGGTTCCGGAATCGACTGCACATAGGCCCACAACTGCAGCGCGGGCAGCAGCGCCACGCCCATCTCGCGCGCCACGGGGTTGCGCGTGAGGATCTGCGACTGGGCCTGCTTGTAGACGCCTACGTCGTGCGTCACGTAGCACCCGGGGCGCAGCACCACGTCGATCGTGCCCGCCTGCGTGGCCGGCGCGAACTCCTCGGCGACGATGTCGTACCAGGCCGATCCGGCGCCCGACAGCAGCGCGGGTGTGCGCGCGAAGCGTCCCGCAGCGGCCAGCTCCTGGGTGACGTTCAGCGCGTCGCGCAGGAAAGTGCGCACCTCGCTCTCTTCCTTGAGAATGCCCTCATAGATCTCGACGCCCGTCAGCTTGAGCGAGTCGGGGTAGCGGGCGATGGCTGCGAGCACGGCGTTGCGCGTATCGGCGTCGCGCACGCCCGTGCGGCCGCGCGGCACGCCCAGTTCGAGCAGCACCTGCAGCGTGCGGCCCGACGCGCGGAAGAACTCGCCCAGTTGCTCCACGCCGTCCACGGAATCGACGAGGCAGAAGAACTCGAAGGTCGCATCGCTCAGCAGTTCCGCAATGATCGCCATGTTGCGGCGCCCCACCAGCTGGTTCGCCATCAGCACGCGCGAGATGCCGCCCCGGTAAGCGGCGCGCGTCTGGTGCGCCGTGGCGAGCGTGATCCCCCACGCGCCCGTTTCGATCTGGCGGCGAAAGAGCTGCGGCGCCATCGTCGTCTTGCCGTGCGGGGCGAGCTTCACCCCATAGCGCGTGACGAAGTCCTGCATCCACTTGAGGTTGTGCTCGACGCGATCGGCGTAGAGCACCGCCGCCGGCAGGCTCACGTCCTCTTCGAGCAGATTCCATTCGAGGCGTCCGGCATCCCCGAGCGGCACGCTTGCGCCCGGCAGGTTGCCGAGGCCTTTGCTGTTGGGGTCGATCGTCGCACTCTGATAGTTTGTAACTTTCATTTCCCTTTGCTCCATTTGCGTCATGCGGCTCCGCTGCGCCGGCACTTACGCGACCAGCGTTGACTCGGAGATAGTACACAAAGTAACATCGCCTCGTGAATTGTTATTTATTAACAGACTCCCTGCGATGAATACCGCCGCCGATCCGGTCCGCTTCGACATCGTCGCGCGTATCGCGCAACGCGTGCCGGATCTGCGTCCGGCCGAGCGCGACGTGGCCGCGCTCATCCTCGACGATCTTGCCAGCGCCGCGCGCGCGAGCATCGGCGAGCTGGCGCAGCGCGCGGGCGTGAGCGTCGCCTCGGTCACGCGTTTTGCGAAGGCGGTGGGCTGCCACGACGTGCGCGAACTGAAGCTGCGGCTTGCTCAAGCGGCCACGGTGGGCGAGCGCTTCCTTCGCGGCGGCCCGGATTCCATGCAAGGCGCGGGCGCCGCGCACGCAGCCCCGGAGCCGCTGGCGACGCGCGTCTATGACGAAATCCAGGCTGCGCTCGCGCGCAACCACGAACTGCTGCGCCAGGCGCCGTTGGCGCAGGTCGCCGCAGCGCTTGGCGCTGCTCGCATGATCTACGTATTCGGCATGGGCGGCGGGTCCAGCGCGCTCGCCGACGAAATGCGCTTTCGCCTCGTGCGCCTCGGTCGTCCGGTGGCGTCCTACCAGGACAGCCTGCTGCAGCGCATGGTGGCGAGCACGCTGTCACCTGAGAGCGTGGTCGTCGCGCTATCCGTAACAGGGCGCGTGCCCGAGCTGCTCGACGCCTGCCGCATCGCGCGCGACTACGGCGCGAAGCTCGTCGCGCTCACCGCGCCCGCCTCGCCGCTCGCCGCGCTCGCTGACTGGCTCGTGCCGATCGTCGCGAGCGAGACCGATTTCATCTACAAGCCATCATCGTCACGTTACGCGATGATGATGGCACTCGACGTGCTGGTGACCGAGCTGGCGCTCGCGCAACCCGCCGAGAGCCGGGAACTGTTGCGCCGCATGAAGCACACGCTGGACGCGCATCGCGGCGGCGGCGAACGCCAGCCGCTCGGTGACTGAGCGCCACATAAGGAGACACGTATGCATTCGCACCCCGAAGCCGCCGACACGTTGATCGTCGGGGCCATGCTTTACGACGGCACGGGCGCGCCGCCCGTCGAACGCGACGTGGCATTGCGCGACGGGCGCATCGTTGCGATCGGCAACCTGTCGAACTGGCTCGCCGAAGAAGTGATCGAGGCCAACGGACGCGCGCTAGCGCCCGGCTTCATCGACGTCCACACGCACGACGACACCCACGTGATCCGCGCGCCGCAGATGCTGCCCAAGATCAGCCAGGGCGTGACGACGGTGGTCGTCGGCAATTGCGGGATCAGCGCCTCGCCGGTCACGCTCAAGGGCGACCCGCCCGACCCGATGAACCTGCTCGGCGAGCGCGACGCGTTCAGCTATCCGACCTTCGCCGCGTATGTCGACGCGGTGAACGCCGCGCGGCCCGCCGTGAACGTGAGCGCGCTGATCGGCCATACGGCGCTGCGTAACAATCACATGAACGACCTGAAGCGCGCCGCGACCGGCGACGAGATCGCGGCCATGCGCGCACAGCTCGCGGACGCGCTCGCGCACGGCGCGCTCGGCCTTTCCACTGGGCTTGCATACGGATCGGCATTCGAGGCTTCGACCGAAGAGGTCGCCTCGCTCGCAGAGCCGCTCGCCGCGGCCGGCGCGGTGTACACGACGCACATGCGCACCGAGTTCGACGCCATTCTCGAAGCGATGAACGAGGCGTATCACATCGGCAAGCATGCGCGCGTGCCCGTGGTGATTTCGCATTTGAAGTGCGCGGGCCCATCGAACTGGGGGCGCAGCGCGGAGGTGCTCGCATCGCTCGAAGCCGCGCGCAAGTACCAGCCGGTGGGCTGCGACTGCTATCCGTACAGCCGCAGTTCTTCGACGCTCGACCTCAAACAGGTGACGGGCGACATCGACATCACCATCACCTGGTCCGAGCCGCATCCCGAGCAGGCGGGCAAGCTCATCAAGGACATCGCGGCCGGGTGGGGCGTCTCGCAGCAGGAGGCGGCGAAGCGCCTGCAGCCGGCGGGCGCGGTCTATCACAACATGTCCGAAGAGGACGTGCGCCGCATTCTTGCGCATCCGGCCACGATGGTCGGCTCCGACGGGCTGCCGAACGACCCGCTGCCGCACCCGCGTCTGTGGGGTGCGTTTCCGCGCGTGCTCGGACACTACGCGCGCGACGCCGCCCTGCTGCCGCTCGAAGAGGCGGTGCGCAAGATGACGGGCCTTTCCGCGCGGCGCTTCGGCCTCGCGCAACGCGGCGAGGTGCATGTGGGCTGGCACGCCGACCTCGTGCTGTTCGACCCCGAACGCGTGCGCGACGCGGCGACCTTCGATCAGCCGCAGCAAGTAGCCGAAGGCATCGACGCGGTGTGGGTGAACGGCGTGCTGTCATACCGCGACGGCCAGCCCACGGGCGAGCGCGCGGGCCACTTCGTCGCGCGCGGCAAGCGCGAGGCGCAGGTCGAGGCGAGCGCCTTCTAGGCATCACTAATCAATCCGTCGAATTTCGACCCTCGGCGCACGCGTGCCAAAGAGCCGCGCGCGCCGCACGATCTCAAAGGAGCAAACGATGAAACGAATTGGAGCCGAAGGCGGCAAGGGCCAGGGCGGCCAGCATCTGCCGTTCGCGCGTGCCGTGCAAGCCGATGGCTGGCTGTATGTATCGGGCCAGACGCCGATGGAAGGCGGCGAGGTGATCAACGGCGGCATTGTCGAGCATTCGCACAAGGCCATCCAGAATCTTTTCGCCATCCTGAAGGAAGCCGGTTACGGCGCGGAGCACGTGGTTCGCTGTGGCGTGTGGCTCGACGACGCTCGCGATTTCACTTCGTTCAACAAGGTGTTCCGCGAGTACTTCGGCGAGCATCCGCCCGCACGTGCCTGTGTGCAGTCGAGCATGGTGGTGGACTGCAAGGTGGAGATCGACTGCGTGGCCTACAAGGCGCCCGCCGCGAAGTAAGGGCACGGCGCAGTTGTGCCTCGAGTGCAGGAAACGGCTGCCGGAAGTGATCCGGCAGCTTTTTTTTTGCCGCCGAGGGCTGAAGCGAGCGGTATGTCCCTCGTTTGACGCCCGGGTTCTGAACTGGCAGCTCAATTTCCCAATATATGGGCGACCCAATCACATATTGGAGGACTCGAAAAAACCTGCCTACAATCCAACCCATACGACACGCCGCTCTGACACGTTGCGCGGCACACACGTCAGCAGACCCAGATAAATCCGGCGCACGCACAAGATGCGCAGCGAACCGGACCGCAAAGGAGACGTTCGCCATGCTCAAGCCAGCGCAATGCGCGACCACGCGCCGCCCGCCGCTCCATGTCCGATGTGCCCCGGGCGCTCAGGCGCCCGTCCGTCTCCCGAAGCAAGGTTCGCGCGCCGCTTGACGGCACGCGCCTCCTCCAATCGTCTCCTTCATCGCCCTCGCCATGAACAAAGCGATGTCTTCCACGCTCGCCGCAGACCTCCCGGACGAGGCCGCACCGGCAACCTCCACGCAAGCCCAGCCGAAAGCGCCGCGCGCCGCCGATGAAATCGGCCTCGCGAGCACGCTGCTCGACGGCTCGATGCAGCAGGCCGGCACGCAGACGCTGCTGCGCGGGCTCGCGATTCTCGAAGCGGCCGCTGCGGGCGTGCGCGATCTGCGCTCCTTCGGCGCGGTGCTCGGCACGACGCGTAGCACCACGCATCGCCTCGTTTCGAGCCTCGTGCAAGCGCGTTACCTGCGCCAGGTGCAGGGCGGCTATCTGCTTGGTCCGAAGCTCATCGAACTCGGTACGATCGCGCTGGAGCAGATGCCGCTCACGGCCGTTGCGCGCACGCATCTGCAGGCGCTCGCCGACGAAACGCTCGACACGATCCATCTCGGCGTGCGCGACGGCGACGACGTGCTCTACATCGACAAGATTCCCGGCCAGCGCGGCCTGGAGATGCGTTCGCGCGTCGGGCATCGCATGCCGCTCGCGTCCACGGGCATCGGCAAGGCGATGATGCTCGACCTGTCGCCGCAAACGTGGCGCGAACTCTTCGATGCGTCGCGCCGCACGCTCGCGGGCGTGAGCTTCCGTCCCGATCACAGCCTCGAACCGGAAACGTTCATCAAGCGCATGGCGACATACTCGGCGGGCGGCTACACGTTCGATCTGGAGGAGAACGAAATTTCGATCCGCTGCGTGGCGGCGCCCGTGCGCGACGCCTCGGGGGCGATCGTGGCGGCGCTTTCGGTGGCGAGCACGATTCCCTACATGCCGCTGGAACGCATGGACGAACTGATCCCCGTGGTACAGCGTGAGGCCCGCGCGATCTCGCTTGAACTGGGCTGGCGTGCGCCGCAGCCCACGACCCGCAGGATTCGTCGATGAAAGCGCGCGAGAAGCACGCGACCGGCGCCGCCATCGACGTCGGTGACGGCGCCGTCGCGCGCGAAGCCGCGCTGATCGCGCTCGACTGGGGGACGACTTCGCTGCGCGCGTATCTGTTCGATGCAGCGGGCAAGGTGATTGCTACACGCGTTTCGACGGCGGGCATCATGAATCTGCCCGTGCCCGCCGAAGAAGGCGGCTTCGACGCCGCCTTCGACGAAGCGTGCGGCGTGTGGCTCAGCGAGGCGCCCTCGCTGCCCGTGCTGGCGGCGGGCATGGTGGGCAGCGCCCAGGGCTGGGTGCAGGCGCCCTACGTCGAAACGCCCGCTAGCGCGCAGGCGCTGGTGGCGGGCATCGTGCGCGTGCGTGCAGCGAGCGGCGCCGAAGTGGCCGTGGTGCCCGGCGTGCTGGAGCCGGGCGCGCTACCCAACGTGATGCGCGGCGAGGAAACCCAGATTTTCGGCGCGCTAGGCGAATCGGGCGACGAGGGGCAGCAAACGTCGTTGATCGGACTCCCAGGCACCCACGCGAAGTGGGTCGTGGTCGAGGGCGAGCGCATTGCGCGCTTCTACACCTTCATGACGGGCGAGGTCTACGCCGCGCTGTGCGCGCATACGATCCTCGGGCGCACGATGAAGCATCCGGCCACGCCCGACACCGCCGCGTTCCTGCGCGGTGTCAACGTGGCGCGCGAGCAGGGCTGCGTCGGTCTGCTCGCCACGGCGTTCAGCACGCGCACGCTCGGCCTCACGGCGCAGCTTGCCGCCGACGAGCAGCCCGACTATCTCTCGGGCCTCGTGATCGGACACGAACTCGCCGGCCTCGAAGCGGCGCTCGCGCGGCGCGACGTGGCGCTCGCCGGCTGTGCGCCGAGGCTCATCGGCGCCGAAGCGCTGTGCGAACGCTACCGCCTCGCGCTTGGTGCGTTCGGCTGCGCCGGCGCGCACCTCGTGCGGCAAGCGACCGAGCATGGACTGTGGCGCATCGCCGTGCAGGCGGGGCTCGTCGCGCCGCGCTAGTGCGTCCAGGCGACGACAGCCGGACTGAACCAGCGGATTCGAACGAGCCGCAGCGAACCCGAGACGAAAAGGCAACAGGAAGCCGATATGGAACCCGAACTGAATCTGCCCGCCCCGTACACGCCGCATGCGGGCTTCGTCGCCGCGTTCGGCGCCTGCCCGATGATCGCGATCGTGCGCGGCATCAAACCCGCCGAAGCCGCCGAGCATGGCCGCGCGCTTTATGAAGCCGGCTTTCGGATCATCGAGGTGCCGCTGAACTCGCCGCAGCCGCTCGACAGCATCGCGGCGATGCGCGAAGCGCTGCCCGAAGACGCGATGATCGGCGCGGGCACCGTGCTCACGACCGCTCGCGTGCGCGACGTGAGGGAGGCGGGCGGCGAAGTGATCGTGATGCCGCACGCCGACATCGACGTGATCCTCGCCGCGAAGCTCCAGGGCCTCGCGTGCGTGCCGGGCGTCGCCACGCCGACCGAGGCGTTCGCTGCGCTCGAGCACGGCGCGGACGCGCTCAAGATGTTTCCCGCCGAGCAGCTCGGCCCGGCCGTGACGAAGGCATGGCGCGCCGTGATTCCGCCGGTGGTGCCGCTCTTGCCCGTGGGCGGCGTGAAGCCCGACAACATGGGGCCGCAGCTGGCCGCGGGCGCGAGCGGCTTCGGCCTTGGTTCGGCGCTCTACAAGCCGGGCCAGGATGCGGCCGCCACGCGTGCGAACGCGCTGGCCTTCATCGAAGGCTGGCGGGTCACGCAGCTGGCCATGCACGGAGCGCAGAAGTGAATCGTCTCGCGGGCAAGGTCGCACTGGTGACCGGCGCCGGTCGCGGCATCGGCGCGGCGATTGCGCGTGCGTTCGCGGCCGAAGGCGCGGCTGTCGTGCTCGCCGAGCTGGACGGCGCGACGGCCGTTGCCACGGCGCGCGAGATCGCCGGCGCGTTCGAAGGCGCGCGAACGCTCGCCGTGCAAACCGACGTGACGCAGCCCGCCTCGGAGCCCACTTCGGTGCGTGCCGCAGTCGAAGCGGCGCAACGCGCGTTCGGCCCCGTGGATGTGCTCGTGAACAACGCCGGCATCAACGTGTTCGCCGACCCGCTCACGATGACCGACGACGACTGGCACCGCTGTTTCGCCGTCGATCTGGACGGCGTGTGGAACGGCTGTCGCGCCGTGCTGCCGGGCATGGTCGAACGGCGCGCGGGCAGCATCATCAACATCGCCTCGACGCACGCGTTCCAGATCATTCCCGGCTGCTTTCCGTATCCCGTGGCCAAGCATGGCGTGATCGGGCTCACGCGCGCGCTCGGCATCGAGTACGCGCCGAAGAACGTGCGGGTGAACGCGATTGCGCCGGGATATATCGAAACGCAGCTCACGCACGACTGGTGGAACGCACAGCCCGACCCTGAGGCGGCGCGCAAGGCCACGCTCGATCTGCCGCCGATGAAGCGCATCGGCCGCCCCGAGGAAGTCGCCATGACGGCCGTGTTTCTCGCCTCGGACGAAGCGCCGTTCATCAACGCGAGCTGTATCACGATCGATGGCGGACGCACGGCGTTGTATCACGACTGAATCGACGGTAAAAAGTAGTTCGTAGCACGAAGGATCACGAATGCGCAGGAATCCGCCGAGGCGCTGGCCGCGCGCTTCGACGGGAAAAAGAAGAGGCGGCCGGAAACCCTTCCCGTGACTGAAGAAGACAGGAGACTGACAACATGCAACGACGCATCTTTCTGACGCTGGTGGCTGCCGCTGCTACCGCCGTGTTCGCGCAAGCGCCCGTCGCGCAGGCCGCCGACCAGGTGAAGATCGGCTTTCTCGTGAAGCAGCCCGAAGAGCCGTGGTTCCAGGACGAATGGAAGTTCGCGGAAATGGCCGCGAAGGAAAAGGGTTTCACGCTGGTGAAAATCGGCGCACCCTCGGGCGAGAAGGTGATGAGCGCAATCGACAACCTCGCTGCCCAGAAGGCGCAGGGTTTCATCATCTGCACGCCTGACGTGAAGCTCGGACCGGGCATCGTTGCGAAGGCCAAGGCCGACAAGCTCAAGATGATGACGGTGGACGACCGCCTCGTGGACGGCGCCGGCAAGCCGATCGAGTCGGTGCCGCACATGGGCATCTCGGCGTACAACATCGGCAAGCAGGTGGGTGACGGCATTGCCGCCGAAATCAAGAAGCGCGGCTGGGACATGAAGGACGTCGGCGCGATCGACGTGACCTATGAGCAGCTGCCGACGGCGCATGACCGCACGACCGGCGCGACCGACGCGCTCGTGGCCGCGGGCTTCCCGAAGGCGAACATCATCGCCGCGCCGCAAGCGAAGACCGACACGGAAAACGCGTTCAACGCCGCCAACATCGCACTCACGAAGAACCCGCAGTACAAGCACTGGGTGGCCTACGGCCTGAACGACGAAGCCGTGCTCGGCGCCGTGCGCGCAGCAGAGGGCCGCGGCTTCAAGGCCGACAACATGATCGGCATCGGCATCGGCGGTTCGGACTCGGCGCTCAACGAGTTCAAGAAGCCGCAGCCGACGGGCTTTTACGGCACCGTCATCATCAGCCCGAAGCGTCACGGCGAGGAAACTTCGGATCTGATGTACACGTGGATCACGCAAGGCAAGGAACCGCCGCTGCTCACGCTGACGACGGGCATGCTGGCGACGCGCGACAACGTGGAGAACGTGCGTCAGCAGATGGGTCTCGCCTCGAAGTAAAGGCTTGATGGAAAGGGTTTGAGGTGTTTCCCGCCGCGGGACGGTCCCCAGGTTTCATGACCTGAGATGGCCCGAGATGACCTGAAGACCGTACCCGCGGCGTATCGAATGAGAGGAAACCGAAGTGTCAGCGACACTGCGTTTTGACAATATCGGCAAGGTGTTCCCGGGCGTGCGTGCGCTCGACGGCGTGTCGTTCGAAGTGAACGCGGGCGAGGTGCACGGCCTCATGGGCGAGAACGGCGCGGGCAAGTCGACGCTGCTCAAGATCCTCGGCGGCGAGTATCAGCCCGATTCCGGCCGCATCCTGATGGACGGCAACGAGGTGCACTTCTCCGATGCGGCGGCTTCGATCGGCGCGGGCATCGCGGTGATTCACCAGGAACTGCAGTACGTGCCCGATCTCACGGTCGCCGAAAACCTGCTGCTCGGCGCGCTGCCCAATTCGCTCGGCTGGGTGAAGCGCGGCGAAGCGCGCAAGTTCGTGCGCGAGCGTCTCGCGGCGATGGGCGTGGACCTCGATCCGGCCGCGAAGCTGCGCAAGCTCTCCATCGCGCAGCGCCAGATGGTGGAAATCTGCAAGGCGCTCTTGCGCAACGCGCGCGTGATCGCGCTCGACGAGCCCACCAGCTCGCTTTCGCACCGCGAGACCGAGGTGCTGTTCAACCTCGTGCGGGAGCTGCGCGCCGACAATCGCGCGCTCATCTACATCTCGCACCGCATGGACGAGATCTACGAGCTGTGCAACGCCTGCACGATCTTCCGCGACGGCCGCAAGGTGGCGTCGCACGAGAAGCTTGCCGAGGTGAGGCGCGAAACGCTCGTGGCCGAGATGGTCGGTCGCGAGATCAGCGACATCTACAACTATTCGCCGCGCGAGCATGGCAATGTGCGCTTCGCCGTGCGTGGCGTGGAAGGGCATCCGCTGAACGAGGCGGCCAGCTTCGAGGTGAAGTCGGGCGAGATCGTCGGCTTTTTCGGCCTCGTGGGCGCGGGGCGCAGCGAGCTGATGCAGCTGATTTACGGCACGCACAAGCGGCGCGCGGGCGAGATCGAGCTGGACGGCAAGACCATACGCGTGAAGAGCGCGAGCGACGCGATCCGCCACGGCATCGTGCTGTGCCCGGAGGACCGCAAGGAGCAGGGCATCGTTGCGATGGCAACGGTCTCGGAGAACATCAACATCAGTTGCCGCCGCCACTTCCTGCGCGCGGGCATGTTCCTCGACCGCAAGAAGGAAGCCGAAACGGCGGACCGCTTCATCAAGCTTCTGAAGATCAAGACGCCGAGCCGACGCCAGAAGATCCGCTTTCTTTCGGGCGGCAACCAGCAGAAAGCGATTCTTTCGCGCTGGCTCGCCGAGCCCGACCTGAAGGTCGTGATTCTCGACGAGCCGACGCGCGGCATCGACGTCGGCGCGAAGCATGAAATCTACAACGTGATCTACCAGCTCGCCGCGCGCGGCTGCGCGATCGTGATGGTGTCGTCGGAATTGCCGGAAGTGCTCGGCGTGTCGGATCGCATCGTGGTGATGCGCGAAGGCCGTATTTCGGGCGAGTTGCCGCGCAGCGCGGCGAGCGAACACGCGGTGCTCGAGCTTGCGCTGCCCAGGCGCGCGCAAGCGAGAGCCGCATGAGTGGATGGGGAGGAGTGACTGAAATGCAAGCAAGAGAAAACCTGGCGGCTGAAACTGCCAAGAGCGTCGCCGACGCGCTGATTCCGAGTCCCACCGACAAGCAGAAGTGGTGGCAGCAGATCACCGAGTACAGCCTCATCGTGATCTTCGTGGTCATGTTCATCGTGATGTCGCTCACGGTCGATCACTTCTTCTCGATCGACAACATGCTCGGCCTCGCGCTGTCGGTCTCGCAGATCGGCATGGTGGCCTGCACGATGATGTTCTGTCTCGCCTCGCGCGACTTCGATCTTTCCGTGGGCTCGACGGTCGCATTCGCGGGCGTGCTCTGCGCGATGGTGCTCAACGCCACGAACAACACGTTCATCGCCATCGTCGCGGCCGTTGCGGCGGGCGCCGCGATCGGCTTCGTGAACGGCGCGGTGATCGCGTATCTGCGCATCAATGCGCTGATCACCACGCTCGCCACGATGGAGATCGTGCGCGGCCTCGGCTTCATCGCCTCGCACGGCCAGGCCGTGGGTGTGTCGTCGGACACGTTCATCGCCATGGGCACGGCGTCGCTGTTCGGCGTGCAACTGCCGATCTGGGTCACGCTCGTCTGCTTCATCGTGTTCGGCGTGATGCTCAATCAGACGGTGTACGGGCGCAATACGCTCGCGATCGGCGGCAATCCGGAAGCGTCGCGGCTCGCCGGCATCAAGGTCGAGCGCACACGCGTGTGGATCTTCCTGATCCAGGGCGCGGTGACGGCGCTCGCGGGTGTGATCCTCGCCTCGCGCATCACCTCGGGCCAGCCGAATGCGGCCGAAGGCTTCGAGCTGAACGTGATCTCGGCGTGCGTGCTCGGCGGCGTGTCGCTGCTGGGCGGCCGTGCGACGATCTCGGGCGTCGTGATCGGCGTGCTGATCATGGGCACGGTCGAGAACGTGATGAACCTGCTCAATATCGACGCGTTCTATCAGTACCTCGTGCGCGGCGCGATCCTGCTCGCGGCAGTGCTGCTCGACCAGCTGAAGAACCGCGGCGCGCGCGATTGAACAACCCACTGAGCGATCCATCAGGAGCCCAAAACGATGTCGTCTCCCGCTAACGCGCTCGCGCGCCACGCGCACGAAAACTACGCGCGCTATCCGAGCCTGGCCGACCGCGTGGTGCTCATCACGGGCGGCGCGACCGGCATCGGCGCGTCGTTCGTCGAGCACTTCGCCGCGCAGGGCGCGCGCGTGGCGTTCTTTGACATCGACGCGAGCGCCGGCCAGGCGCTCGCCGACGAGCTCGGCGACTCGCGCCACGAGCCGCTTTTTGCCGAAGTCGATCTCACCGACATCGCGGCCCTGCGAGCCGCCATCGCCGATGTGAAAGCGGCGCTCGGGCCGATCGAGGTGCTCGTGAACAACGCGGCCAACGACAGGCGCCATACGCTCGCCGAAGTCACACCTGAGTCGTTCGACGCCGGCATTGCCGTGAACGTGCGCCATCAATTGTTCGCGGCGCAGGCCGTGGTCGAGGACATGAAAGCGGCGCGCGCCGGCTCCATCATCAATCTCGGCTCGATCAGCTGGATGCTCAAGAACGCGCAGTATCCGGTCTATGTGATGGCCAAGTCGGCGGTGCAGGGGCTCACGCGCGGGCTCGCCAAGGACTTGGGGCCGTACGGCATTCGCGTGAATTCGCTCGTGCCGGGTTGGGTCATGACGGACAGACAGCGGCGCCTGTGGCTCACCGACGAAGGCCGCGAGGACATCAAGCGCGGCCAGTGCATCGACGCCGAACTGCTGCCCGAAGACCTCGCGCGCATGGCGCTCTTTCTCGCCGCCGACGACAGCCGCATGATCACTTCGCAGGACATCGTCGTGGACGGGGGCTGGGCATGAGCGCGAATCAAAGTGCAGCGAACGAGGCGGTGGCCGAGCTCCTCGTTCACTCGAAATGCGAGCTGGGCGAGGGTGCGACCTGGTGTGCGCGCAGCGGCCGGCTTTACTGGGTCGACATCACGAACAAGCGGCTCGCGCGCTACGACACGCGCGACGGCAAGCTCATGACGTGGAACATGCCGGAGCGGGTCGCCTGCTTCGCGCTGTGCGAAGACGAGCGCACGCTGCTACTGGGCCTCGCCTCGCGTCTCGCGTTCTTCGATCTGGAGACGGGCGAGATAGAGACGATCGTGGAGGTCGAGCCCGGCGTGCCGACGCGCCTGAACGATGGGCGCTGCGACCGCCAGGGGCGCTTCGTGTTCGGCACGAAGTACGAGGGCACGCCGAGGCAAGCCATTGGCGGCTTCTATCGCCTGAATCACGATTTGACGCTGGAACGCCTGCCGCTGCCCGCGCCCGCGATCTCGAACAGCATCGCGTTCAGCCCGGACGGCGCGACGATGTACTACTGCGATTCCCCCACGCGCGAGATCCGCGCATGCGACTACGGCGCGGATGGAACGATTGCGAACGAACGCACGTTCGCAACGCTCGCTGACGAGACCGGCGTGCCGGACGGCTCCACCGTCGACGCCGAAGGCGGCCTCTGGAACGCGCAGTGGGGCGGCGAGCGTGTGGTGCGTTACGGCCCCGACGGCGTGGAAACCGAGCGCGTAAAGATTCCCACAGCGCAACCAAGCTGCGTTACGCTCGGCGGTGCGCTGCTGGACACGCTCTACGTCACGAGCGCGCGCGAGGAGATGGAGGAGGAGGCCCTCGCGCGCGAGCCGCATGCGGGCGGTGTGTTCGCGCTTCGGATCGGCCGCCTGGGCCTTGAAGAACCGCGGTTTCAGGGGCGGCGGCGCGTTTGAGTTCGCCGTATCGAGCGTTGCCTGAAAGGGGTGCGTGCGATCTCGTCAGACGATAAGCACGCGCCGCTTGCGCCGAGGAAACGGGGCAGCGCGCAGCACAAGCAGACGGATAGTCGTTGCAGTTCAGCAACAGATGCAGTCGATCGAAAGTGTGCAGTCGGCTTTGCCAGTACCAATAGAAGGGCGAACACAAGAAGCGGCCGCAGGCCCGTGCGAGAGCTGGCAGTTGAGCGAGCGTACGGCGTCGTCAGGCCACCAGTGAGCCGCCTTTTGCGGCGGCAATCAAACTTGCCTCTCGAGGAGCATCTAATGAGCGTCGCGAATTCCGCTGTGCGTCGATCTACCCGTTCCCGTTCCGTTACCGCAGGCACCGCCGCAACGCCGCAGAGCGTGGCGCCTTCCGCCGCTGTCTCCCCTGCCGCCGCCGCGCGCCGCGCGCGGCTCGAAGCCGCCACCCATCCTGTGATGCCGGGGCCCAGCACCTCCGCCGTCGCAATCGGCGCGGCGGGCACGAGCGACGTAGCCTGCGTGACCCTTGCGAACGCGTATCTGAGGCTCGACGTCGCGCCCCAGCTGGGCGGCGGAATCACGCGTTTCGACTGGCGCAGCGAAGGCGCGTTCGAGCCCGTCTTCCGCCGCTGCGAGCGCGTGAGTGCGCGCATGGACCCGAACGAGTTGGCGTGCTACCCGCTGCTGCCGTATTCGAATCGCATCGGCGAAGGGCGCTTTCATTTCGGCGGCCGCGATGTCGAGGTGCCCCGCAATCGCGCCAGCGAGCCGATGCCCATTCACGGCGACGGCTGGCTTGCACCCTGGAGCATCGAAAGCGCCGATCGCGAGAACGTGCGCCTCGTGCTCGATCGCAGCGACGGCGACCCCTACGCGTACCGCGCGGCGCTCACTTATGCGCTGGACGGCGCGACGCTCACGATCGGCCTCGAAGTGGAGAACACGGGACGCGATGCGCTGCCGTTCGGCCTGGGCGTGCATCCGTTCCTCGCGCGCGACGCGAGCACCGAGCTTTCCGCACCCGCGAGCGGCTTGTGGCTCTCGGGCGAGGACTGGCTGCCGGTGCGCCACGTGCCCGCGCCGCCCGCCTGGCAGTTCGGCGTGGCGTATCCGTTGCCGGCGCAACTCGTCAATCATGCGTTCAGCGGCTGGAGCGGGCGCGCCGCCGTGGTGTGGGAGCGCCGGCGGCTCTCACTGTCCATTTGCGCCAACACGGACTATTACGTGCTCTACACGCCCCCCGGCGCCGACTTCTTCTGCTTCGAGCCCGTCGATCACCCGATCAACGCCGTGAACCTGCGCGGTGGCGGTGACGCAAACGGCATGACCGTGCTCGGGCACGGCGAGCGGCTCATGCGGCGCTTCAGCTTTACGGTAGAGCGCATGGACATGCGGGCGGCGGCCAGCCCGCACCGCGCCGGGGCGCGCGGCCGCTCGGGCGCGCGCGGTGCCAAGGGGGCACGCGTGCGCGCTTGAGCGCACTTCATCGGATGAAAGCGCACCGTGGCCGGGGCCGGCTGCGGCGCGGCTTGCGGCGCTGGGACCGGCCGGGGACGCCCCGAGGTGTCTGGAGGCGTCCGGCCCCAAGCCGGGTAAAATACGCGCCGTTTCTCTTCACCGGCTCGCTCGCCGCGAGCGCTCACCATGACCTCCTTCACCCAGACCCTCAGCGCCGCCTGGCAGCGCACCGGCTCGCTGCTGTGCGTTGGCCTCGACCCCGAGCCGACGAAATTTCCAGCCGCACTGGCCGGCCGCAGCGACGCGATCTTCGAGTTCTGCCGCGACATCGTCGACGCCACCGCGGCCTATGCATGCGCCTTCAAGCCGCAGATCGCCTACTTTGCCGCGCATCGCGCCGAAGACCAGCTCGAAGCGCTCATTGCACACGTCCACGAAAAGCATCCGGGCTTGCCCGTGATTCTCGACGCCAAGCGCGGCGACATCGGCAGTACTGCTGAACAATACGCGCGCGAAGCGTTCGAGCGCTTCCAGGCCGATGCGGTGACGGTCAATCCGTACATGGGCTACGACTCGATCGAGCCGTGGCTCGCGCACGAGGGCAAGGGCGTGATCGTGCTGTGCCGCACGTCGAACCCGGGCGGTTCCGATCTCCAGTTTCTGACGACCGACGGCAAGCCGCTCTATCAAGTGGTGGCGGACCTCGCGGCGAACAAATGGAACGCGAGCGGCGAACTCGGTCTTGTCGTAGGCGCGACCTTTCCGAAGGAGATCGAAACCGTGCGTGCGATCGTGGGCGACATGCCGCTCCTGATTCCGGGAATCGGCGCGCAGGGCGGCGACGTCGAAGCGACCGTGAAGGCAGGCCGCACCGCCAACGGCACGGGCATGCTCATCAACTCGTCGCGCGCGATCATCTACGCGAGCAAGGGTGAGGACTACGCGCAGGCAGCTGCAACGGCTGCCCGCGAGACGCGCGACAAGATCAACGCTTATCGTTGACGGCGGAAACGTCCTGCGCTCCCCATGCGCCGGACGGTTTCCGAAGATGAGCGGCCTTCGTGATGCGCGGGGCCGCTCAATCCTTCTTCGCGACCGAAGCCGGTTTGCCGAGCAACTCGATGATCGAGCGATGCAGCGGATATTTCGCGGCGAGCGCGTCGACGTCGGCGATCTCGAACTCGCCGAATTCGAACCCCGGCGCGACCGTGCAGCCCACGAGCGCATACGTCGACGGGTCGCAGCAGCGCGCCGCGAACCAGTGCCCCGCCGGCACGACGGCCTGGAACACGGTGCCGGGGTGTTCGAGCGCATGCCCGAGCTTGCGCGTGGAGAGCACGCCGCGCTCATCGATCGAATGGATCTCGATGGGCGAGCCCGCATAGAAGTGCCACAGTTCGTCGGAGCGGATGCGATGCCATGCCGAGTAAGCACCTTCCGCGAGCAGGAAGTAGATGGCGGTCGATGCCGCGCGCGTGCCGTCTGCGTCGCTTGCGCCGTCACGGCGCACGAGATTGTCGGCGCGATAGGTTTCGCTGTAGTAGCCGCCTTCCGGGTGCGGTTCGAGACCGAAGCGGCGGATCAGTTCTCCCACTGCGGGATGCGTTGTGGCCATGGCGAGAACCTCCGTGGTTGCCCCGACCGGCGGTCCGATCGCAGCGGGCGGGTTTAGCGTTCCTGTTCGTCGATGAACGCGAGCAGCCCGCGCAGCGCGTGCGCGGCCGCCTGCACGCGGATCTGCTCGCGGTCGCCCTTGAACACCAGCGTCTCGATGCTCGTATGGAGCCGGTTGCTCCAGCCGAACGACACCATGCCGACCGGCTTTTCCGGCGTGCCGCCGCCGGGTCCCGCGACGCCCGTAACGGCCAGCGAAAGCTGTGCCCGGCTGTTGGTGAGCGCGCCTTCGGCCATCGCGCGGGCGACCGGCTCGCTCACCGCGCCGTGCTTCTCGATGAGTTCGGGCGGCACGCCGATCATCTCGGTCTTTGCCTGGTTCGAATAGGTGACGAAACCGCGCTCGAACCAGCCGCTGCTGCCGGAAATGTCGGTGATGGCGGTGGCGATCATGCCGCCGGTGCAGGACTCGGCGGTCGCGAGCATGAGACGCCCGTCGCGCAGCTTGTTGCCGACGCGGATGGCGAGTTGGTAGACGACGGAATCGGTGGGCATCGCTGGAAGTCCGTTGAAGTGGCGGCGGCTCGTTGGTGGACGGGCGGTTAGACCGACATGCGCCACAGCGCGATCACGAGCAGCGTGAAAAACGCGGCGACGATGTCGTCGAGCATGATGCCGAGGCCGCCCTTGAAACGCCTGTCGAAATAGCGAATGGGCGGCGGCTTCACCATATCGAAGAACCGGAAGACGACGAAGGCCCACAGCCGGCCCTCGAAATCGACGGGCGTGACCATCAGCAGGACGAGCCAGAACGCGACGATCTCGTCCCAGACGATGGCGGAAGGGTCTTCCGTGCGCAGCTTCTTCGCCGTGAACCCCGTGATGCCGATGCCCGCGAAGAAGCCCACGACGATCAGCAATCCCCACTCGGTCACGGTGAGGTAGCGGTTGAGCACCTCGAACGCGGCCCACGCGAAGAGCGTGCCGGCCGTGCCGGGTGCGAGCCGCGAGAGGCCGGAGCCGAAGCCGAGCGAGAGGATATGCAGCGGATGCGTGAGCATGAACGGCGCGTCCGCGCGGCGCGGGCCGCCCGAGCGCCCTGGCCCGGCCGGCCCGGAGGCGTTGGACGCCGCGCCTGCCGCGGGAGCCGGCTGTCCAGCGCTCGCGTAATCGCTGGCGGGCGATGGCGTGGGGTCAGTCTGCATGGAAGTGGTCGAAACCTTGCAACGTCAGATTGAGCATCGTGCCCGCGGCGTCGCGCCAGGCGATCGCAGGAGCGGTTTGCGGCGAAGTGAGGGCACTCATTGTACCGATGCGCGTGACACGCACGCCGGCGTGTTGCGCCGCCGCCTCGACAGCGGCGCGCTGCCCAGGCGCCGCCGTGAAGCACAACTCGTAATCGTCGCCGCCCGCCAGTGCGCACTGCAGTTGCACGTCGCGCGGCAGGCGGGCGAGCGCGGGCGAAATCGGCAGACTGTCGACATCGATCGTCGCGGCGAGGTTCGAGCGCTCGAGAATGTGGAGCAGGTCGCCGGCCAGGCCGTCCGACACGTCCAGCGCCGCGCGTGCGACGCCGCGCAGCGCGAGACCCAGCGCTACGCGCGGCTCCGGGTATTCGAGCGCGCGGCGAAAGTGCGCGGCGTCCTGCTCATTCGTCTGCCCATTGACTTGCCATTCGCCGCGCAGCAGCCCGAGACTCGCACGCGCGTCGCCGGGCGTGCCGGAGACCCAGATGTCGTCGCCTGCCCGGGCGGCGTCGCGCCGAAGCGCGACATCCTGCCGCACCGACCCGAAGACCGTCAGGCACAGATTGAGGGGGCCGGCCGTGGTGTCGCCGCCTATCAGTTCGCAGTCGTAGCGGTCGGCCAGCTCGAAGAGTCCCGCGCTGAACGCGGCGAGCCAATCCTCGGCCGGCTTCGGGAGCGCGAATGCGAGCGTGAAGCCGAGCGGCTGCGCGCCCATCGCGGCGAGGTCCGACAGATTGACGGCCAGCGCCTTGTGGCCGAGCGCGTGCGGATCGATATCGGGGAAAAAATGACGGCCTTCCACGAGCATGTCCGTGGAGACGGCCAGCATTTCGCCGTCGGCGGGCGCGATGAGCGCGCAGTCGTCGCCGATGCCGAGCACGGCGCGCCGTGTGTTCGTGCGGGCGCGCCGGGCGAAATATCGGTCGATGAGCGAGAACTCGGAAAGCATGACGAAAGGACTATGACGAATGGCCTGGGGCGACGCCGTGAGGGGGCGCACCGGCGCGGCGTTCCCTGCATGCCGGTCGCGGCACCTGCGCCCGAACTGTAAAGAATGCCGCGGGAGATTGGCGCTACAATCGGTCAACGTAGCGTTCGAGTTGTTATTCTAATCTGCACTCACGTCCTGCCTCTCATGTCGAATCCCGCCACGAACAAGCTCCGCGAAGCCGCCCTCGACTATCACGAGTTCCCCACGCCGGGGAAGATCGCGATTGCGCCGACCAAGCAGATGATCAACCAGCGCGATCTCTCGCTTGCGTACTCGCCGGGCGTGGCGTTCGCGTGCGAGGCGATCGTCGAGAATCCGCTCAACGCCGCGCGCTTCACGGCGCGCAGCAACCTCGTGGGCGTCGTGTCGAACGGCACGGCCGTGCTCGGCCTCGGCAACATCGGGCCGCTCGCCTCGAAGCCAGTGATGGAAGGCAAGGCGGTGCTCTTCAAGAAGTTCGCGGGCATCGACGTGTTCGACATCGAGCTGAACGAGACGGACCCGCACAAGCTCGTCGACGTGATCGCCGCGCTCGAACCCACCTTCGGCGGCATCAATCTGGAGGACATCAAGGCGCCCGAGTGCTTCATCGTCGAACGTGAAGCGCGCAAGCGCATGAAGATCCCGGTCTTTCACGACGACCAGCACGGCACCGCCATCGTGGTGGCGGCCGCCTTCACGAACGGCCTGAAGGTCGTGGGCAAGGACATCAAGGAGGTCAAGCTCGTGGCATCGGGCGCGGGCGCGGCGGCGCTGGCGTGCCTGGACCTGCTGGTCGACCTCGGGCTGCCGCTCGAAAACATCGTCGTGACCGACCTCGCGGGCGTGGTCTACAAGGGCCGCACCGAGCTCATGGACCCGGACAAGGAGCGTTTTGCGCGCGAGACCCACGCGCGCACGCTCGCGGAAGTGATCGAAGGCGCCGATATTTTCCTCGGCCTTTCAGCGGGCGGTGTGCTCAAGCAGGACATGGTCAAGCAGATGGCGGCCAAGCCGCTCATTCTCGCGCTCGCCAATCCCACGCCGGAAATCCTGCCGGAACTGGCGCTCGAAGTGCGCCCGGACGCCGTGATCGCCACGGGCCGCACCGACTATCCGAACCAGGTGAACAACGTCCTGTGCTTCCCGTTCATCTTCCGCGGCGCGCTGGACGCGGGTGCGACCACCATCACGCGCGAGATGGAAATCGCCGCCGTGAACGCCATTGCGGAGCTGGCGCGCCAGGAGCAGAGCGACGTCGTGGCCACGGCCTACGGCATCCAGGATCTGCAGTTCGGCCCGGAGTACCTGATTCCGAAGCCGTTCGACCCGCGCCTGATCGTGAAGATCGCGCCGGCCGTCGCCAGGGCGGCCATGGAGTCGGGCGTTGCGACCCGTCCGATCGAGGACATGGACGCCTACGAGCAGCACCTCCAGCAGTTCGTCTACCACAGCGGCACGACCATGAAGCCGATCTTCCAGCTCGCGCGCGCCGCGGAGCCGGAGAAGAAGCGCATCGTGTTCGCCGAGGGCGAAGAGGAGCGCATCCTGCGCGCGGTGCAGATCGCGGTCGACGAAAAGCTCGCGAAGCCCATCCTGATCGGCCGCCCGGCCGTGATCGAGCAGCGCATTGCGCGCTATGGCCTGCGTCTCGTCGCGGGCCAGGACTACACGGTGGTCAACACCGACCACGACGAGCGCTATCGCGAGTTCTGGCAGACCTACGCGAAGCTCATGGCGCGCAAGGGCATCACGCAGCAAATGGCGAAGCTCGAAATGCGCCGCCGCACCACGCTGATCGGCTCGATGCTCGTGGAGAAGGGCGAGGCCGACGGCATGATCTGCGGCACGGTCAGCACGACGCACCGCCATCTGCACTTCATCGACCAGGTGATCGGCAAGAAGGCCG
Source organism: Paraburkholderia mimosarum LMG 23256 = NBRC 106338 (assembly GCF_000739815.1). Lineage (GTDB taxonomy): Bacteria > Pseudomonadota > Gammaproteobacteria > Burkholderiales > Burkholderiaceae > Paraburkholderia > Paraburkholderia mimosarum. Next base: position 165,671 of record NZ_BBJJ01000002.1, on the reverse strand, counting down.
GCTGCAACGTCTATGCGGCGATGAACGCGCTCGTGCTGCCGAATCGCCAGATCTTCATCGTCGACACGCACGTCAACGTCGACCCGACGCCCGAGCAGCTCGCGGAAATCACCATCATGGCCGCCGAGGAAGTGCGTCGCTTCGGCATCGAGCCGAAGATCGCGCTGTGCTCGCATTCGAACTTCGGTTCGAGCAATGCGCCTTCCGCGCAGAAAATGCGCGACCTGCTCGATATTCTCAAGGAGCGCGCTCCTGACCTCCAGGTGGACGGCGAAATGCACGGCGACGTGGCGATCGATGCGAACCTGCGCAAGGAAGTCCTGCCCGAATCGACGCTAGAAGGCGAAGCGAACCTGCTCATCATGCCGAACATCGACGCGGCGAACATCTCCTACAACCTGCTCAAGACGGCGGCCGGCAACAACATCGCCATCGGGCCGATCCTGCTGGGCGCGGCGAAGCCGGTCCATGTGCTGACGGCGTCCGCTACGGTGCGCCGCATCGTCAACATGACGGCGCTGCTCGTCGCGGACGTGAACGCGTCGCGCTAAGCGCATTCGTCCGTCGCACCGGCAATGCCGGTGACTGCTTCCCAAAGGCGGCGCGCTCTATGGGCGCGCCGCCTTTTTGCTTGGGGAGATCAGGCTTCTCCGCAGGGGTGATAGCACAAAACAGATTGTAAAATTTACCTGTCTGGTTTTTGTGCGCAGTCAAGCACGGGCCGTTGTCGCCTGGCGAACATTGCTTCTGGACATCATTAGCGATACCCTTACACCTTTCATCGTCGTCGAATACGTAACTCGGGAAGCGGGAACCAGGTGATGGCGCCTCGTCTAACTCATTGTTTCGGCGATGGTTTGTACGGCATGCGGCGGGCTGCGGCGGTCGCGCTGGTGGTCACGGCAGCGGTCACGGCGGCGCTCGGAGCCTGCGGCGCTCAGGCGCGCACGAATCAGGCAGACGAGGCGAGTACTTCGGTCGGCAGCATTTCGGTCAACGAACTGCCGCGCGAGGCGGTCAATACGTTGGGCCTGATTGCGGCAGGCGGCCCGTTCCCGTATGAGAAGGACGGCGTCGTATTCGGCAATTTCGAGCAGATATTGCCACCGCACCGGCGGGGCTACTATCACGAGTACACCGTGCCGACGTCAGGCGCGCACAACCGCGGCGCCAAGCGCATTGTTTGCGGCGGCCCGCGCAAGCGGACCGACAACTGTTACTACTCCGACGACCACTACGCCAGTTTCAGGCGAATTATTGATTGACACCGGGATGAGCGGTATGAGCGATAACGTTTACGCACACGACCCGCGGGTCGCGAGCGATCTGTTCGCGTCCGGGGAGGGCAACCTGTTCCAGCGCGTCATGCAATTGAAGCAAGACAGCGAGGCGCGCCAGGACGAGGCGGCGCTTTCATCGAACGAGGGGGCCATGAGCCTGTTTTCGACCGTGCAGCCGAATATCGTCCAGTCGATCCGGGCGTTTCGCATTCAGGATCTCGCGGACGAAGCCCAGCGGCTGCAGCAGCATTTCCTCTACGCATTTTGCGCGAATGCGCAAACCCGGCAGGAGGTGCTCGAGACCATTGCCACATCGTTTCTGTTTCCGAAGCATTTCGGCAAGAACTACGATGGTTTGTACGATTGCCTGACCGATCTGGTGCAGAAGGCTGGGGAGCAGCCGGGTTTCGTGATCGTGCTTGAGGGACTGCCGATCGCCCAGAAGTTCGACAAGGACGGGCGCGAGACACTGCTCGACGTGTTCCGTGAAGCGTCGGAATTTTGGGCCGAGCGCAAGGTGCCGTTCCGGGTGTTTTATTCGTTCGCCTGAGTTCGTCAGGCGATTTTGCCGGGCGATTTTGCCCTGGACGAGCGAACATTGCGTCGCGCGCATGCCACAGAAAACCCAAAGCCCGCCTTCCGGCGGGCTTTGTCATTTTTACCAGCCACCCCAGCGTGCGGCGAGCGCCGCAAGCACGGCGATGCCAGCCGTTTCGGTGCGCAGGACGCGCGGCCCGAGCCCCACGGCGATGAAACCGTGGTCGAGCGCCGCGGCTTCTTCCAGCGACGAAAACCCGCCTTCGGGCCCGACCAGCACCGTCACTTCGCCCGTCGGCGGCTCGGCGGGCAGGGTGGAGAACGACACGTTCGCGCGCGGCGAGAGCAGTACGCGCAACTCGCCGTCGCCGGGGCGCTTGGGCAACGACCCGAGCCACGTGGCGATTTCCCGCGTGGACGCGACTTCGGGCATGCGGTTGCGGCCGCACTGTTCGCACGAGGCCTGCACGATGCGCTGCCAGTGTGCCTGGCGGCGCACTGCGCGATCGCCCGAGAGTCTCACGACGCTACGCGAGGTGGTGAGCGGCACGAAGTTCGTGGCACCCAGTTCGACCGCTTTTTCGATCAGCCAGTCCATCTTGTCGCTGCCCGCAATGCCTTGCGCGAGCGTGAGCCGGTAGGGCGGTTCGGCCTCGATGTCGCGGTACGGGCCGATACGCACCTGCGTGTCGCGGCGCTCCATTTCGAGAATCTCGGCGCTATATTCGCCGCCGAGGCCGTTGAACAGCACGACGGTGTCGCCGGGTTGCAGGCGCAGCACCTGGATGTGCCGCGTGACCTCGTCGGGAAGGGTGACAACGTCGTCGGTTTGGAGGGAACTACCGACGAAAAAACGGGGCATAAGACTATTTCTCATTGATTCAGGACAGGTGGCGAGCAAGCGCCCAGCGGTAACCGTCGAGGTCTTCGACCTGCGCGAAACGGTCTCCCCAGAATTGGTCCTGTGGCTCGCTCAACGATCTGGCGCCGGCTTCGAGTGCCCGCGCATAAACCGCGTCGACATCGTCGACATACAAATAAAAGGATTGAGGCGCGACCGTTTTTGCGCTTTGCGGCGTGCGCGCCGTCGACCCGAACGCCCCTTCCGGCGCGAACATGACGATCAGCTGATCGTGATAGGTCATTTCCACGTGCATGAGTGCGCCGTCGTCTTCCACGCTGTCACGGACGCCAAAACCGAAGGCCGCCTGATAAAAGGCCAGCGAGGCGCGCGCATCGCGCACCGTCAGATACGGGGTGAGCCACGGCACGCCGGCGGGGCGGGGTGGGGTCATCGAGTCTCTCCAGATTCGCGTTTCAGATGGGGCGCCCATTGCCGCTCCTGGGCTCATGCGCCCACGACGAGGCAAGTATCAGGGACTGCCATTTTCCATGGCCAGCGTCAGTAAAGCTGTAGGAGTTCGCCTAGTTTATCGCGGGCGGTGAGCGCGGCTTTGAGGAGCGCCGCGTGCAACTGCGCGTCGTAGTAGCGCAAGCCTTCGAGATGCCGCTCGGCCGCGCGCGCCTGCAGCGTGGCGGCGTCGGCAGCGGCAGGGTCGAGCGCGTCGCTCGCGACCGCCATGAGCCAGAGCGAACCGTAGAGCGGCACATAGGCGGCGAGCGGCCGCACGACCGGGAAAGCCGCCCGCAGTCCGGCGAGCAGCGCGGCCACCCGCTCGGCGTGATGGAACGGCGAGCCGAGATGCAGCGAGACGAGAGCGTTGGCCGTCATCACGCGTTTTAGCGCGCCGTAAAACGCAGGCGTATAGAGCCCGGCGGCTGGCGAATCCGGCGGAGTCAGATCGAAGACGACCAGATCGAAGCGCTCTTGAGTCGTGGCGACGAACGCCGCGGCATCGCCGAGCACGAGTTCCACGCGCGGATCGTCGAAGGCGCTGCCGCGCACTTCGGGCAGGTAGTCGCCGGTCAGGCGCACGACCTCGGGGTCCAGTTCGGCCACGACGATGCGCCCGATGCCCGGATGGCGCAGCAGTTGCCGCGCGGCACCGCCGTCGCCGCCGCCCAGCACGAGTGCCGCGCGCGGCGCGGGATGCGTGAGCGCGGCCGGGTGCGTCATGCACTCGTGGTAGATGAATTCGTCGCCGGCGGAGGTCATCGGGCGGCCGTCCAGCGTGAAAAGGCAACCGAGCTGCGGCGTGTCCCAGACCTCGATGCGCTGCCACGGCGTGTCGGCGGCGGCGAGGCGGCGCGCACCGGGAAAGCCGTAAAGCGCGTTGGCCGCGGGGTGGAAAACGAGGGAGTCGGTCACGAGAGTCCTGGAGGCGCGGCCCGAGCAGCCAGCCGCGCTCGAAGGGCGGTGAAAAAGCGGGCGCGGAAAATGGGGCCAACAGTGAGGGCCAACAGCGCCATTATAAAGTCCATGGAACAGGCCCCGGCCGCAGCGGCCGCAGACCGGCGTGGATGCCGATGCCTGACGCCCTGCGGCCAGGGATAATCCCCACGATCTGCTAGAATAATGCGCTTTGCAGCCTCTTCCGTTTGCTCTGGCCGTTTCGCGTCTCCTGGCGCCGCATGTGCGCCCGAGCGGGCGATTTGCCGAGCTTCCGGACCCTCCGCTGCTGCGCGCGCCCGCGCTTTGTGACATCGCCCCCACGCCGCTTTTTGCACACTTCCGGACTCGACATGACGACCTCGTCCTCCGCCTCCCCTGCTACCACCCAGCTGATGGCCAACGCAATCCGCGCGCTGTCCATGGACGCCGTCCAGCAAGCGAATTCCGGCCACCCCGGCATGCCCATGGGCATGGCCGAGATCGCCGTCGCGCTGTGGTCGCGCCATCTGCGCCATAACCCGACGAACCCGCACTGGAGCGACCGCGACCGCTTCGTGCTGTCGAACGGCCACGGCTCGATGCTGCTCTACTCGCTGCTGCATTTGACCGGCTACGATCTGCCGATGGCGGAGCTGAAGAACTTCCGTCAGCTGCACTCGAAAACGCCGGGCCACCCCGAATTCGGCATGACGCCGGGCGTGGAGACGACCACGGGCCCGCTCGGCCAGGGTCTCGCGAATTCGGTCGGCATGGCGCTGGCCGAAGCGCTGCTCGCCGCGGAGTTCAACAAGGCCGATGCGAAGATCGTCGACCACCACACCTACGTGTTCCTCGGCGACGGCTGCCTGATGGAAGGCATCTCGCACGAAGCCTGCTCGCTCGCCGGCACGCTCAAGCTCAACAAGCTGATCGCGCTGTATGACGACAACGGCATCTCGATCGACGGCGACGTGGTCAACTGGTTCCACGACGACACGCCCAAGCGCTTCGAAGCCTACGGCTGGAACGTCATCCCGCACGTGGACGGCCACGACGTGGACGCGGTCGACGCGGCCATCCAGAAGGCCAAGGCTTCTGACAAGCCCACGCTGATCTGCTGCAAGACCATCATCGGCAAGGGCGCGCCCACCAAGCAGGGCGGCCACGACGTGCACGGCGCGGCGCTCGGTGCGGAGGAAATCGCCAAATGGCGCGAAGCCGCAGGCTGGAAGTGGGAGCCGTTCACGCTGCCGCAGGAAGTCTACGCAGACTGGGACGCGAAGGCCGCCGGCGCGAAGTTCGAAGCCGCATGGAACGAGCAGTTCGCTGCGTACAAGTCGAAGTACCCGGCCGAAGCCGCGGAATTCGAGCGCCGCATGGCTCACCAGCTGCCGGCCGACTGGGCGCAGAAGGCTGCCGCGATCGTCGCCGGCGCGGACTCGCGCAAGGAAACCGTCGCCACCCGCAAGGCATCGCAGCAGGCCATCGAAGGTCTCGCCGCCGCACTGCCCGAACTGCTGGGCGGCTCGGCCGACCTGACCGGTTCGAACCTCACCAACTGGAAGGCCTCGAAGCCCGTGCGCGTCGCCAAGGCAGGCGAGACCGGCATCCAGTGGGGCAACCACATCAACTACGGCGTGCGCGAGTTCGGCATGAGCGCGGCGCTCAACGGCCTCAACCTGCACGGCGGCTACAAGGCGTTCGGCGGCACGTTCCTCACGTTCTCCGACTACAGCCGCAACGCGCTGCGCGTGGCCGCGCTGATGAAGTGCCCGTCGATCTTCGTGTTCACGCACGACTCGATCGGCCTCGGTGAAGACGGCCCGACCCACCAGTCGATCGAACACGTCGCAAGCCTGCGCCTGATTCCGAACATGACGGTCTGGCGCCCGGCCGACACCGTGGAAACCGCCGTGGCCTGGACCGAGTCGATCGCGCATCACGGCGCGTCGAGCCTCATCTTCAGCCGTCAGAACCTCGCATTCAACGAGCGCACCGATGCCCAGATCGCCAACATCGCGAAGGGCGGCTACGTGCTCAAGGACTGGAACGACGACATCCCGAGCCGCAAGGTGATCCTCATCGCGACGGGCTCGGAAGTCGAACTGGCGATGAAGTCCGTCGAAGCGCTGCAACGCGAAGGCATTGGCGCCCGCGTGGTGTCCATGCCGTCGACCAACGTGTTCGACAAGCAGGACGCCGAATACCGCGAGCGTGTGCTGCCGAGAGGCGTGCGCCGCATCGCGATCGAAGCCGGCGTGACCGACTTCTGGCGCAAGTACGTGGGCCTCGAAGGCGGCGTGGTCGGCATCGACACTTACGGCGAATCGGCCCCGGCTGGCGTGCTGTTCAAGCACTTCGGCTTCACGGTCGAAAACGTCGTGGCGACGGCCAGGGCCGCGCTCGACAACTAAGCAAGCGTGACGGGCCCGCCTGATCGGCAAGATCGGGCGGGCCCGCTGCCTTGAGCGTCGCGCAGCGCCGCCCCGGCGCGCGAAGACGCCAGTGCAGCACTGGTTTCAGAATTTTTTCAGCCCTCAGGAGATAAATCATGACCATTCGCGTCGCTATCAATGGCTACGGCCGCATCGGCCGTAACACGCTTCGCGCGTTCTACGAGAACGGCAAGAAGCACGACATCCAGATCGTTGCGATCAACGACCTGGGTGACGCGAAGACCAACGCGCATCTGACGCAATACGACACGGCACACGGCAAGTTCCCGGGCGAAGTCTCGGTGGACGGCGACTACCTCGTCGTGAACGGCGACAAGATCCGCGTGCTGGCCAACCGCAACCCGGCCGAACTGCCGTGGGGCGAGCTGGGCGTCGACGTCGTGATGGAGTGCACGGGCTTCTTCACGACCAAGGAAAAGGCGAGCGCCCACATCAAGGGCGGCGCGAAGAAGGTCATCATCTCGGCGCCCGGCGGCAAGGACGTCGACGCGACCATCGTCTACGGCGTGAACCACAACGTGCTGAAGGCCGAGCACACGGTCATCTCGAACGCATCGTGCACGACCAACTGCCTCGCGCCGCTCGTCAAGCCGCTGAACGACAAGATCGGCCTCGAAACCGGCCTGATGACGACGATCCACGCGTACACGAACGACCAGGTCCTGACCGACGTGTACCACGAAGACCTGCGCCGCGCGCGCTCGGCCACGCACAGCCAGATCCCGACGAAGACGGGCGCGGCCTCCGCTGTCGGCCTCGTGCTGCCGGAACTGAACGGCAAGCTCGACGGCTACGCGATCCGCGTCCCGACCATCAACGTGTCGATCGTCGACCTGTCGTTCATCGCCAAGCGCGACACGACGGTCGAGGAAGTCAACGCGATCATGAAGGAAGCTTCGGAAGGCGCGCTCAAGGGCATTCTGGGCTACAACGACGCACCGCTGGTTTCGGTCGACTTCAACCACAACCCGGCATCGTCGACGTTCGACGCCACGCTCACGAAGGTCTCGGGCCGTCTCGTGAAGGTGTCGAGCTGGTACGACAACGAGTGGGGCTTCTCGAACCGCATGCTCGATACGGCTGTGGCTTTCGCGAACGCGAAGTAAGCACGCTCTGCGCTGCATGAAAAAACCGCCTCTCGGGGCGGTTTTTTTTCGTCCTTACTTCTCGATCGCACGTGGCGCCGCGCCGGCGAAGGCCGGCGGAGTTGGAAAGTACACGCCCGCGCGCTGTGCCGCGTTGGCGATGTGCGCCTCGATCGCCTCGCCGGCCGCCGCCGAATCGCGCGCCTTGAGCGCCGCGACGATCAGCGCGTGCTCGCGGTGCGTGGACAGCACGCGCTCGCGCCGGTAGAAGGGCATGCGCTGGCTCTCCTTCATGATGTCGGCGCTGCTGCGCAGGATCGACTCGATCGCCGCGTTGCCCGCGAGATTCACGATGCGCATGTGGAACTCGAAGTCAAGTTGCGCGGCCTCGTCGAGTTCCTCGCAGGCGAGGGCGCTGTGCAACGCCTCGGTGTTCGCTTCGAGCCACGCGACGTCGGCGTCGCCGATGGCGAGCGCCGCCATGCGCGCGGCGAAGCCCTCGAGCGCGTAGCGCATCTGGTAGGTGTCGGGCAGCGACGTCTGCTCGGCGAAGCGCCATGGGTGCGCACTCGCGGCTTGCGCGCTCGTCACGTAGACGCCCTTGCCCGCGCGGATCGACAGCATGCCGAGCGCTTCGAGCGTCGAGAGCGCCTCGCGCAGCGACGCGCGGCTGATCGCCAGCTCCTCCGACAGTTGCCGCTGCGCGGGCAGGAGGGTGCCGACCGGATAGAGCCCGCCCTCGATCCGTTCGCGGATCGTGGCGATGGCGGCGTCGGTGACGGTGTGCGGAACGTTCTTCATCGGATGGCGTGGGCATCTCGCGTGGTCTGACCAGCATTGTAGTCCTCGCCCGGCGCACCCGCATGGTGCGTTGCGTAGATTGCGTCAAGGCCCGGCGCGAGTGGCGGCAAGGGTCTGCGCTCCGGCCCGAAAACTGGTCAGACCGCAGGAGGGTAAACACCGCACATCGCGACCTTGACTCCACTATATCGGCTTCCTACTATCCGCTATAACAGTGCTGGTCAGACCAGTCCGAACAGTTGCTTGCTCCACTTGCCCTCAGGAGAGAGTCGTGACGAAGTTCTTCAATTCGCTGTTTGGCCGCGTAGTCATCGCCCTCGTGCTGGGCATCGTCGTTGGCGCGGTGTTTCCCCATTTCGCCCAGTCGCTCAGACCGCTCGGCGACGGTTTTCTCAAGCTCATCAAGATGGTGATCGGGCCCATTGTGTTCTGCGTGGTCGTGAGCGGTATGGCGCACGCGGGCGACCTCAAGAAGGTGGGCCGCGTCGGTCTGAAGTCGGTGATCTACTTCGAAGCGATGACGACGCTCGCCCTCGTGATCGGCGCCGTGCTCGCGTATCTCACGCGTCCGGGCGCGGGCATGAACGTCGATCTGCATTCGCTCGACGCCGCATCGCTTGCGACCTACACCGAGCACGCGAAGAGCCTCAAGGACACCGCCGCGTTCCTGCTCAAGATCATTCCCGACACGGCCTTCGACGCGTTTGCGAAGGGCGACATCCTGCAGATTCTCGTGTTCTCGGTGCTGTTCGGCAGCGCGCTCTCGCTGCTCGGCCCGAAAGCGCAGCGCGTGAATTCGATCATCGACGAGCTCGCGCAGGTGTTCTTCCGCGTGATGGGCTTCATCATCAAGCTCGCGCCGCTCGGCGTGCTCGGCGCGATCGCTTTCACGACCGGCACCTACGGCGTCGCGTCGCTCAAGCAGCTCGGCCTGCTCGTGATCGTTTTCTACGCGAGCTGCATCGTGTTCGTCGCGGTGGTGCTCGGTATCGTCATGCGGCTCGCGGGCTTCAACGTGTTCAAGCTGATCCGCTATCTGCGCGAAGAGCTTTCGATCGTGCTCGGCACCGCCTCGTCGGACGCCGTGCTGCCGCAGGTCATGCGCAAGCTCGAATGGATGGGCGTGAAGGACTCCACCGTGGGTCTCGTGATCCCGACCGGCTACTCGTTCAACCTCGACGGCTTCTCGATCTACCTCACGCTCGCCGTGATTTTCATCGCGCAGGCCACCAACACGCCGCTGTCGATGCACGACCTCATCGTCGTGGTGCTCGTCTCGCTCGTCACCTCGAAGGGCGCGCACGGCATTCCCGGTTCGGCCATCGTGATCCTTGCGGCCACGCTTTCCGCCATTCCCGCGATTCCCGTGCTCGGCCTCGTGCTGATCCTGCCGGTGGACTGGTTCGTCGGCATCGCCCGCGCGCTCACGAACCTCATCGGCAACTGCGTCGCGACGGTGGTGGTCGCGGTGTGGGAGCGCGACATCGACAAGGCGCGCGCGAGACGCGTGCTGAATCGCGACGAAGGCTTCCTGTACGCGCCCGCCGGTATGGGCGACGCAGGCGAAGCGCAAGGCGAGGAGGACCCGCTCGGCGGCAAGCCGGCTCACGCCTGAGCTTTCATCCCGTCGCACTTTCATCTGGATAACTGAACATTTAGCGAACGACACCATCATGGCCATTCCGACTCTCGACCCGAACGCTCCCGCCTTCACGCGCCGCTACATGAACCTCGCCGATCCGCGTCTCGGCGCCCGTGCGCTCCATGCGAGCGACGAGTTCTTCGCGCCGAAGGAGCGCATGCTCGATCCGCAGCCCGCGGTCTTCATCCCCGGCAAGTACGATGACCACGGCAAGTGGATGGACGGCTGGGAAACCCGTCGCAAGCGCACGACGGGACACGACTTCTGCGTGGTGCGGCTCGCGCGCCCCGGGGTGATCTACGGCGTGGATCTGGACACGAGCCATTTCACGGGCAACTTTCCGCCGGCGGCGTCGATCGAGGCGTGCTACGCGCCGACGGGCGACGACGAAGCGCCGGGCGACAATGCCGACTGGCAGACCATCGTCCCGGCCACGACCCTGCAGGGCAACCAGCATCACTACGTCGATGTGAGCGACACGCGCGCGTTCACGCATTTGCGGGTGAATCTCTATCCCGATGGCGGCCTCGCGCGCCTGCGAGTGTACGGCCAGCCCCGGCGCGACTGGAGCACGCTCGCGCGCGGCAGCCTCGTCGACCTCGCGGCGATCGAGAACGGCGCGTATCTCGTCGCGGCCAACAATCAGCATTTCGGGCTCGCCTCGACGCTGCTCATGCCGGGCCGCGGCGTGAACATGGGCGACGGCTGGGAGACCCGCCGCCGCCGCGAGCCGGGCAACGACTGGGCGATCGTGGCGCTCGCGCGGCCCGGCATCATCCGCAGGATCGAAGTCGATACCGCACACTTCAAGGGCAACTATCCGGACCGCTGTTCACTCCAGGCGGCCAGCGTGGCGGGCGGCACCGACGAGTCGCTCGTGACCCAGGCGATGTTCTGGCCGACGCTGCTCGGCGAGCAGAAGCTGGAAATGGACAAGCAGCACGTGTTCGAGGACGGCGTGGCGGCGCTCGGCGCGGTCACGCATGTGCGTTTCAACATCTTCCCCGACGGCGGCGTCTCGCGCCTGCGCCTGTGGGGCGAACCCGTTTGAGCGAGGAGCCGGGATGCAAACCCTGCGCATGGAACCGCTGACGCGCGCGGCGTTCGCGCCGTTCGGCGACGTCATCGAACTCGAAGGCGCCCGCCACTTTCCGATCAACGGCGGCACGACCGAGCGCTTCCACGACCTCGCCACGCTCGATGTGAACGAGGCGGGCGGCCGGCCCATCGTCAGCGTGTTTCGCGCCCAGCCGCGCGCGTGGCCCGTCGAAATTGCGATGATGGAGCGGCATCCGCTCGGCAGCCAGGCGTTCGTGCCGCTCGGCGGGGCGCGCTACGCCATCGTGGTCGCGCCCGCGGGCGAGTTCGATCCGGCGCGGATGCGGGCGTTCTGGGCCGCGCCCGGGCAGGGCGTCAATTACGCCAAGGGCGTCTGGCATCATCCGCTGCTCGCCTTCGACCGCGTGAGCGACTTCCTTGTGATCGACCGGGGCGGCGCGCAGCCGAACTGCGACGAGATCACGCTCGAGCGCGCCTGGCGGCTGGAGCCCGCCGATACGCTGCTCGCGCTCGCCTGAGATCCGGCCTGGCCGGCAGCTTTTGCAAGATCGGCTCGCCAGGCCACCGGGAAATCGAAACACGGCAGCGCCCAAACGAAAACGCCACGGCAGGTCTGCCGTGGCGTTTGCTTTTATCCCGCTTGACGCAGTTCAGTGCTTGCGGTGCGGGCAGTTTTCCTTCGTGCAGGTGCCATACATGGCGAGCGCATGCTCCTGAAGCTTGAAGCCGCGCTCGTTGGCGATCATCTGCTGGCGCTTCTCGATTTCGGGGTCGAAGAATTCTTCGACGATGCCGCAGTCGAGGCACACGAGGTGGTCGTGGTGGGTGCCTTCGTTGAGCTCGAACACCGCCTTGCCCGATTCGAAGTTGCTGCGCGTGAGCAGCCCGGCCTGCTCGAACTGCGTGAGAACCCGATAAACCGTGGCGAGGCCGATGTCGAGCTCCTCGTTCAGCAGATTGCGATAGACGTCTTCGGCGGTGAGGTGACGCACGGCGCTGTGCTGAAAAATCTCCAGGATCTTGAGGCGAGGCAGCGTCGCCTTGAGACCGATGTTCTTGAGATCGGTTGGATTGGTCATGACGATAAGTCCCTGGAGTACAATGCTAGGTTCTTATGTTAATGGGTTTTTGCCGTCACGGGCATTTTCGGCAGAACTTCGAACGAACTTCTAGAGAACACGCGCGGCTTCGCGAAAAAGCCCGCACGGTGAGGGAAATGATTCCAGAATTCACAACGATCGGCCGACGCATGTACGGCGGCCGCCTGGCGTGCACCCTGCTGGCTGCGGCCGCGTTCGCGGCGCTCGCCGGCTGCAAATCCTACGACAGCGTGACGCAGCGCGTGGCCCAAAGCATCACGCCTTATCGCATTACCATCGTGCAAGGCAACTTCGTTTCGGCGGAAGCCGCGGCGCAAATGCGCGTTGGCATGTCGCGGGCCGAGGTCAAGCAACTGCTCGGCACGCCGCTCCTCACCGACATGTTCCATGCGAACCGCTGGGACTACATCTTCTATTTCAAGCGCGGCTCGACCGCCGTGGTCCAGCAGCGCGACTTCGTCGTGCTGTTCGAAGGCGACCGTGTGGCGAGCTGGTCGGGCGGCGAAGACCTCCCGTCCAACCTCGAACTGCTCGCCGAAATCGACGGCGACCGCAGCGGCAAGAAGCACGCCGTCGCCGCTGCGCCGGCGTCGGGCGCTTCGGCGCCTGCCGCCGCAGCCGCTGCATCCGGTGCGGCAACCGAGACTTCGAGCGCGACCGGCCCGACCGTGGTCGACACGGTGCGCACGCCGTCGTCCGAAGTCGGCGCGGCCACCAATGCTCTGCCGCAGGACGCCAACGCGCAGGCCGCCGCCGCCGCGAACCGCGCCACCGAAGCGGTGCAAACGCCGACAGGCCTCACGCCTTCGGTGCGCGCGGGCAATCCCACTTCGTCGGCGTTGCCGCAGAACGTCGGCACGATGCCGTCGCAGGTCCAGTTGCATCGTCAACCGCCGCCCCAGATCCAGGGCGTGCCGCCGAGCAACCCGGTGGGCCCGACTGCCGGCGCCCAGGGCACCGGCGACAACAATGCGCCGCCGCCCTCGGGGCCGGCGCGGGATTCGGCCCTCGCGGCGCCGCCCACCGTGCCGGCTTCCGGGGCTGTGGCTCCCAACTGACCGTAGCGCAGCGGTTGCCAGGCATCAACGATCCGGCTGTCCGCGGCGGTCAGACAATCAGGGCGTGGTGCGCGCGGCGCGCCACGTGTCGAGCCGGCGGCTTCGGGCCGCCGCGTTTATTTGAGGGTGGCTGGACGCGGCGCGACGCGCGGCGGCCGGCGGCACCTTGCGAGGAAAGCTCGCAGCAAAACCCGCAGGAAGACTCATGAAAATCGCAATCGCCGGCGCATCGGGCCGCATGGGCCGCATGCTCATCGAAACCGTCCTCGCTTCTCCCGATGTCACGCTCTCGGGCGCGCTCGTGCGCAAGGGCTCGACCGCCCTCGGCCAGGACGCGGGCGCGTTCCTCGGCAAGGAAACCGGCGTGCGCATCTCCGACGACATCGAGCAGGTCTTCGCGCAAAGCGACTGTCTGATCGACTTCACGCGCCCCGAAGGCACGCTCGTGCACCTCGAGGCGGCGCAGCGCCACGGCGTGAAAATGGTGATCGGCACGACCGGCTTCGACGCCCAGCAAAAGGCGCAGCTCGGCGCGGCCGCGCAAAAGACCGGCATCGTGTTCGCGGCGAACATGAGCGTGGGCGTGAACGTCACGCTCAAGCTGCTCGAATATGCGGCGCGCTTTTTCGAGACCGGCTACGACATCGAGATCATCGAGGCCCATCATCGCCACAAGGTGGACGCCCCGTCGGGCACCGCGCTTGCGATGGGCGAGGCCGTGGCGCGCGCGCTGGGCCGCGACCTCGACAAATGCGCCGTGTACGGCCGCGAGGGTGTGACGGGCGAGCGCGACCCCTCGACGATCGGGTTTTCGGCGATTCGCGGCGGAGACATCGTCGGCGATCATACGGTGCTGTTCGCGGGCATCGGCGAGCGCATCGAGATCACGCACAAATCGTCGAGCCGTCTCTCGTACGCACAAGGCAGCGTGCGCGCCGCGCGCTTTCTGCAGGACAAGGCCACCGGCCTGTACGATATGCAGGACGTGCTCGGCCTGCGCTGAGCGGCTTTTTCCACCGTCCGGGCCACCCACGGCGCCGGACAGACAGTGAGCGAGGTCCGATGGCAGCGAGTTCCGGGGTCATTCACTATCTGCAGACCGGCGACGCGGTCACCCACGCCGTAGCGTGGGTCCTGCTCGCCATGTCGATCGCGAGCTGGTGCTTTCTCATCGTGAAGAGCTGGGTGCTCCTGCGCGCGAAGCGCCAAGGCCCGCGCGCCATTGCCCGCTTCTGGCAGGCGCGCACGCTCGCGGACGGCGTGGCCGCCATGGGAGCGGTCGACCACGAGCGCGTGTTCCTGCCGCTCGCCCAGGCGGCGCTCGCCGCCGAGGAAGCCGACGCCCCCGGCATGATGCTCGCGCGCGTGGACCGCGGCGAGCGTGTGCTGCGCGCGCTGCGCGGCGCGTTGCAGGCGTCGCAGCGGCGGCTCGAGTTCGGGCAGGTGCTGCTCGCCTCGGTGGGCAGCACGGCGCCGTTCGTCGGGTTGCTCGGCACGGTCTGGGGCATCTATCACGCGCTCGGCAGCATCGCCGCGAGCGGCCAGGCAATGATCGAGAACGTAGCCGGCCCGGTGGGCGAGGCGCTCATCATGACGGCCTTCGGCCTCGTCGTCGCGATTCCCGCGGTGCTTGCCTATAACGTGCTGGGCCGCCTCGTGCGCCAGCTTTGCGACGATCTCGACGGCTTCGCGCACGACCTGCACGCTTATGCCTGCGCGCCCGAGGGTGCGCCGCTGCGCCGCGAAGGCACGCAGGGCACATTGCGCGAAGGCGTGCGCGCGGAGTCGTAGGAGCGACAGTCATGGCATTCGGCGGACTCGAAAAGAAGCGCGATTCGGCACCGATGTCGGACATCAACATGACGCCGCTCATCGACGTCATGCTCGTGCTGCTCGTCATCTTCATCATTACCGCGCCGCTCTTCACGCACGCGATCCGGCTGGATTTGCCGAAAGTCGAGGCAGAGGCCGCGCGGCAGACGGCGCAGACCGTCACGCTGTCCATCGACGCCGCCGGCAAGCTCTACTGGAACGCCCAGCCCATCACGCTCGACGAGCTGCGCGCGCGCTTCACGGCCGCCGGCAAGGCGCCCGAGGCTCAGCAGCCCGATCTGCAGCTGCGCGCCGCGCGCGAGACGCGCTACGACGTGATCGCCCAGGTGATGGGCGCCGCGCAGCAGGCCGGCCTCACTCGACTCGGCTTCGTGACCGAGCCTGCCACCGGCGCGCACTGAGCACGCGCCAGTCGACGGTATAATCAACGTTTCCTTTGAAAACG
Source organism: Paraburkholderia mimosarum LMG 23256 = NBRC 106338 (assembly GCF_000739815.1). GTDB lineage: Bacteria > Pseudomonadota > Gammaproteobacteria > Burkholderiales > Burkholderiaceae > Paraburkholderia > Paraburkholderia mimosarum. The sequence continues at coordinate 150,103 of NZ_BBJJ01000002.1, read as the reverse complement.
AGCCTGGCGAAGCGCCGCAACCCGCCGGGTATCGTCCAGGTATCGTGAACGGCCGGCCCGGTGCATCCGGCACCGAGTCCGCCCGTTTGCAGCGTTCACCACCCACACCATGCTCGAAAAATACGTTCCCTCCGACGTCGAATCCGCCGCGCAAGGCGAATGGCGCGCCACCGACGCTTACCGGACGGCCGAAAAGGCCGACAAGCCCAAGTTCTACTGCGTCTCGATGCTGCCGTATCCGTCGGGCAAGCTGCACATGGGCCACGTGCGGAACTACACGATCAACGACGTGATGTATCGCTACCTGCGCATGAACGGCTACAACACGTTGATGCCGATGGGCTGGGACGCGTTCGGCATGCCCGCTGAAAACGCCGCCATGGCCAACGGCGTGCCGCCGGCGAAGTGGACGTACGACAACATCGAGTACATGAAGGGCCAGATGCAGTCGATGGGTCTCGCGATCGACTGGTCGCGCGAAATCGCCACCTGCAAGCCCGATTACTACAAGTGGAACCAGTGGTTCTTCCTGAAGATGCTCGAGAAGGGCATCGCCTACAAGAAGACCGGCACGGTGAACTGGGATCCGGTCGATCAGACCGTGCTCGCCAACGAGCAGGTGATCGAAGGCCGCGGCTGGCGCTCGGGCGCGCTCGTGGAAAAGCGCGAAATCCCGATGTATTACCTGCGCATCACGCAGTATGCCGACGAACTGCTGAATGACCTCGACGGCCTCGGCTGGCCCGAGCGCGTCAAGATCATGCAGCAGAACTGGATCGGCAAGAGCTTCGGCGTGAACTTCGGCTTTCCGTACGAGCTGGACGGCGAGAAGAAGCTGCTGCGCGTGTTCACTACGCGCGCCGACACGATCATGGGCGTGACCTTCGCCGCGATCGCGGCCGAGCATCCGCTCGCCACGCGCCTGGCTCAAGGCAAGCCGGAGCTTCAGGCGTTCATCGACGAATGCAAGCGCGGTGGCGTGGCGGAAGCCGACATCGCGACGATGGAAAAGAAGGGCGTGCCCACGGGCTTCACGGTGACGCACCCGCTCACGCACGAGCAGGTGCCGGTGTGGATCGGCAACTACGTGCTGATGAGCTATGGCGAAGGCGCCGTGATGGGCGTGCCCGGCCACGACGAGCGCGACTTCGCGTTCGCCAAAAAATACAACCTGCCAATCAAGCAGGTCATCGCGGCCCAAGGCGAGACGTATTCGCTCGACGGCTGGCAGGAATGGTACGGCGACAAGGAACGCGCTGTCTGCGTGAACAGCGGCAAGTACGACGGCCTGAACTACACCCAGGCCGTGGATGCCGTGGCGGCCGACCTCAAGGCGCTCGAGCTGGGCGACAAGCAGGTCACGTGGCGCCTGCGCGACTGGGGCATTTCGCGCCAGCGCTACTGGGGCACGCCGATCCCCATCATCCACTGCCCGAGCTGCGGCGACGTGCCGGTGCCCGAGCAGGACCTGCCGGTCGTGCTGCCGGAAGACCTCGTGCCGGACGGCACGGGCAACCCGCTCGCGAAGTCCGAGGCGTTCCTGAACTGCAAGTGCCCGAAGTGCGGCGCCGATGCGAAGCGCGAAACCGACACGATGGACACGTTCGTCGACTCGGCCTGGTACTTCTACCGCTACGCGGCGCCCGATGCGAAGAACATGGTCGACGAGCGCACCGACTACTGGATGCCGATGGACCAGTACATCGGCGGGATCGAGCACGCCATTCTTCACCTCTTGTATTCGCGCTTCTGGGCGAAGGTCTCGCGCGACCTGGGCCTCGTGAAATTCGGCGAGCCGGCGAAGAACCTGCTCACGCAGGGCATGGTGCTGAACGAGACGTTCTATCGCGAAGACGCGTCGGGCAAGAAGACCTGGTACAACCCGGCCGACGTGACCGTCACGCACGACGACAAGGGCCGCCCGGTCGGCGCGACGCTCAACGCCGATGGCCAGCCCGTGGTGCTGGGCGGCGTCGAGAAGATGTCGAAGTCGAAGAACAACGGCGTCGACCCGCAGGTGCTGATCGACCAGTACGGCGCGGATACGGCGCGTCTCTTCACGATGTTCGCCGCGCCGCCCGAGCAGCAGCTCGAATGGTCGGGCGCGGGCGTGGAAGGCGCGAGCCGCTTCCTGCGCCGCGTGTGGGCGTTCGGTTTCGCGAACGCCGAAGCGATCAGGTCGCGCGCATCGTTCGACGCAGCGGCGCTCACCGACGTCGAAAAGACGCTGCGCCGCGAAATCTATAGCGTGCTCAAGCAGGCCGACTTCGACTATCAGCGTCTGCAGTACAACACCGTCGTTTCGGCGGCGATGAAGATGCTCAACGCCATCGACGGCGCGAAGGAAGCGGGCGCGGGCGTGCAGCGCGAAACGTTCGGCGTGCTGCTGCGCGTGCTGTACCCGGTCGTGCCGCACATCGCATTCGAACTCTGGAAGGCGCTCGCGTATGCCGACGAATACGGCCCGCTGCTCGATGCGCCCTGGCCGAAGGTCGACGAAAAGGCGCTGGAGCAGGCCGAGATCGAACTCGTGCTGCAGGTGAACGGCAAGGTGCGTGGCGCCGTGACCGTGGCGAAAGACGCGGGCAAGGACGCAATCGAAGCGGCGGCGCTCGCGCACGACATGTTCGTGAAGTTCGCCGAAGGCCGTGCGCCGAAGAAGATCATCGTCGTGCCGGGCCGTCTCGTGAACGTCGTCGTCTAAAGGCAATCCAGGCCATGCTGGCAGCGGCGCAGCGCAAGACAAACGCGTGCTGCGCCGCTCGCCGACACCGGCGACTCTGTCGCGAACCCAGGGAGTCCATGTGATTCGCAGATCGTTCCTCAGGTTGTTCCCGCTCGTGGCCGGCGGCGCGCTGGTCCTGTCGGCGTGCGGCTTCCAGCTGCGCGGCGAGCAGAACTTCGCTTTCAAGCGCCTCGCCGTCGTCGGCGGGCCGCCGCCGTTCACCGCGCGCCTCACGCGCATGATCGAAGGCGGCAGCGATTCGGTGGTGGTCGATTCGGTGGCCAACGCCGACGCCGTGCTGCACGTTTCCGAAGCGCAAAGCTTCAGCACGCTTACGCTCAACTCGCTCGGCGCAGTCGAGGAATATCAGGTCAACTACTGGCTGAACTATTCGCTGGTGAGCGCGGACGGCACCCTGCTGATGCAGCCGAGCACGATCGGGCTGAACCGCGCGATGACCTATAGCTCTCAGTTCGCGACCGCCAAGATGCAGGAAGCCGATCTATTGTTCGCCGATATGCAGCGGGACGCCGTCGACCAGCTCATGCGGCGCCTCGCGGTCGTCAAGACGCTCACGCCGACGCCCGCTCAGGTCGTGCCGGGCGTGGCGCCGCGCGCGCCGCTGCCGCCGCCGCCGCTGTGATGCGCGCCGTCTTCACCTTCTGAGCGAACTTCGACCGAGCGCCATGCAACTGCGACCCGACGCACTCGAACCGCACCTCGCGAAAGGGCTGGCCGGCCTGTACGTCGTCTACGGCGACGAACACCTGCTGGCCCAGGAAGCGTGCGACCGCATCCGTGCGGCCGCGCGCGCCGCGGGCTTCACCGACCGCTCGGTGTTCACGGTCGAGCGCGGCTTCGACTGGAGCTCTCTCCTCGGCGCGAGTCAGTCGATGTCGCTCTTCGGCGATCGCCAGCTGGTGGAGTTGCGCATTCCCTCGGGCAAGCCCGGCAAGGAAGGTGCGGACGCGCTCAAGACGCTCGCGGCAGCCGCGAATCCCGACGTGCTGATGCTCGTCACGTTGCCGCGCCTCGACGCCGCCACGCAGAAGTCCGCGTGGTTCACGGCACTGGCTGAAGGCGGTGTGGCGCTCAAAGTCGATCCTGTCGAGCGCGCGGCACTGCCGAACTGGATCGGCCAGCGTCTCGCGCTGCAAGGCCAGCGCGTGGCGCCCGGCGAGGACGGCCGGCGCGCGCTGCAATTCGTGGCGGAGCGCGTGGAAGGCAACCTGCTGGCGGCCCATCAGGAAATCCAGAAGCTCGGCCTGCTTTATCCGCAAGGCGTCCTGAGCTTCGAGCAGATTCACGACGCCGTGCTCAACGTCGCGCGCTACGACGTCTTCAAGTTGAACGAAGCGATGCTGACGGGCGATGTCGGCCGCCTCGCGCGTATGCTCGACGGCCTGCGCGGCGAGGGCGAGGCATCGGTGCTGGTGCTGTGGGCGGTCGTCGAGGAAATTCGCACGCTGCTGCGCATCAAGCGCGGCGTGGCGGCGGGCAAGCCGCTCGCCATGCTGCTGCGCGAGAACCGCGTGTGGGGGCCGCGCGAGCGGCTCATCGGCCCCGCTTTGTCGCGCCTGTCCGAGCAGACGCTGGAACGCGGCCTCGCGCTCGCGGCACGGCTCGACCGCCTGGTGAAGGGGCTTTCCGGCCAGGCGCGCGCCGACTGGCGCAATGCCTTGCCGCCCGATGCCTGGGACGGGCTGTTCGAACTGGCGATGACCGTGGCCGCGCCACGCGACACGGCTGCGCCGGCCGCGCGGGGCAACGCTGCCGCTCGCGCTCAGCCGGGCAACCCAGCCGCGGCGGCTGCCGCTGCGGCCGCGGCACGACCGCGCACCGCAGGGCCGTCGCGCCGGCCGGGCTGAAGCGTTCCTCGCTCGCCCGAATCGGCGCTTCGGCACCTGCATCCGCTCCGCTGCGCGGCTGCGTGTGTGTCCCGCTCGCCACTTCAGAGGCTTGCGTGCCCGATCAGCGTGGCCCCAGCATCCTGGGAATGCCCAGCAAACCCCGGCGGCTTGGCATTAAAATCGGTCCGAACCGCATTTGAATCGAACCGCGCGTGCGCATCCACCCAACCACGTCTGGCGCGCCGCACCACAAAAGACATCATGGATATCGACCAGTACATGACCGACCTCGGCCGCCGCGCCCGCAAGGCTTCGCGCGCGATGGCACGGGCCTCGACGGCAGCGAAGAACGCAGCGCTCGAAGCGGTGGCGCAAGCCATCGAACGCGAAGCGCCGCAGCTGAAGGCGGCGAACGCACGCGACCTCGCCCGCGCGAAGGAGAAGGGTCACGACGCGGCGTTCATCGACCGCCTCACGCTCTCGGACAAGGCGCTGAAGACGATGGTCGAGGGCCTGCGCCAGGTCGCGGCGCTGGCGGACCCGATCGGCGAGATCAGCAATCTCAAGTTCCGCCCGAGCGGTATCCAGGTGGGTCAGATGCGCGTGCCGCTCGGCGTGATCGGCATCATCTACGAGTCGCGGCCGAACGTGACGATCGACGCGGCGGCGCTGTGTCTGAAGTCGGGCAACGCCACGATCCTGCGCGGCGGCTCCGAGGCGCTCGAGTGCAACACGGCGCTCGCGAAGCTGATCGGCGAAGGGCTGGCGGCGGCGGGTCTGCCGCAGGACGCGGTGCAGGTGGTCGAAACGGCGGACCGCGCGGCGGTGGGCAAGCTCATCACCATGACGGAATTCGTCGATGTGATCGTGCCGCGCGGCGGCAAGAGCCTGATCGAACGCCTGATGGCCGAGGCGCGCGTGCCGATGATCAAGCACCTCGACGGCATCTGCCATGTGTACGTGGACGACCGCGCCGATCTGGCGAAGGCGCTGACCGTGTGCGACAACGCGAAGACGCATCGCTACGGCACCTGCAACACGATGGAAACGCTGCTCGTGGCGCGCGGCATCGCGCATGAGGTGCTGCCGCCGCTTGGCCGCCTCTATCGCGAGAAGGACGTGGAACTGCGCGTGGACGCCGCGGCGCGGACGATTCTCGCCGATGCCGGCGTGAGCCCGCTCGTGGACGCGACCGAAGAAGACTGGCGCACCGAATACCTGGCTCCGGTGCTCGCGGTGAAGGTCGTCGACAACCTCGATGAAGCGGTCGAGCACATCAACGCCTACGGCTCGCACCATACCGATGCGATCGTGACCGAAGACCACGACCGCGCCATGCGCTTCCTGCGCGAAGTCGATTCGGCGAGCGTGATGGTGAATGCCTCGACGCGCTTCGCCGACGGCTTCGAGTTCGGCCTCGGCGCCGAGATCGGCATTTCCAACGACAAGCTGCACGCGCGCGGACCGGTCGGCCTCGAAGGCCTGACCTCGCTCAAGTACGTGGTGCTCGGCCACGGCGAAGGCCGGCAGTGAGTCATCGGGCGGCGCGCCGTGCGCCGCTCCGATGCCCGCTAACAAGAAAAAAAGGATTTGCCGATGCTTTGGATCAAGACGTTTCACATCGTATTGATCGCTTCGTGGTTCGCGGGCCTCTTTTACCTTCCGCGCATCTTCGTGAATCTCGCGATGGAAACCGAGCCCGCGGCCGTCAAGCGTCTGCTCATCATGGCGCGCAAGCTCTATCGCTTCATGACCCTGATCGCCGTGCCCGCGTTGCTGTGCGGGCTGTGGCTGTGGCTCGTGGTAGGGATCGGGCGAGGCCAGGGGTGGATACACGCAAAGGTGGGCGTAGTCGTGCTGCTCCTCGTGTACCACGCGTACTGCGGGCGCCTGCTGGCCACCTTCGAGCGCGGCGAGAACCGGCGCTCCGACAAGTGGTATCGCATGTTCAACGAGCTGCCGGTGCTCGGCATGCTGGCCGCGGTCGCGCTGGTCGTGATCAAGCCCTTCTGACGTTTCTTTCCGACTTCTCAGGCGCATACGCAAAGCGGACTCCTTCGGGAGTCCGCACTTTTTTTATCGGGACCGTTTGCGCACGCCGCGCTTTGCGGCGCATTCAGCCGTTCGTGTCCAGCCGTCGCCGCGCGATGATGTCCTTCGCGTCGGCGAGCTTTTCCGCGAGTTCGGGTCCGCGCTGCAGCGCCACGCCCACGGCGAGTATGTCGCCGATCGCGAGATGCGACGTGCGCGAGGTCATCGGCGAGAAGACGTCGGTGTCCTCGTCCACGTTCGCGTGCAGGCCCACGCTCGCGAGTCGCGCGAGCGGCGACGTGCCGTGCGTGATGGCGATCACCTTCGCGCCGCGTTCGAGCGCCGTGCGCGCGGCGTCCACGATGTCGCGCGTGCGCCCGGTGTTCGAGATCGCCACGACCACGTCGCCGGGCCCGAGCAGCGTGGCCGACATGAGAAACGTGTGCGGGTCCGAATAGGCGACGCTCGGCATGCCGAGGCGGAAGAACTTGTGCTGCATGTCCTGCGCGGCGATGCCTGAGCCGCCCGCGCCGTAGAACTCGATGCGCGAAGCGCGGGCGAGCAGGTCGATCGCGGCGGCGAGCGAGTCCGTCGAGAGATTGTTGCGCACCTGCAGGAGCGCGCCGATGGTGCGGTCGAGCACCTTGGCCGCGACGCCCGGCACGGGCTCGTCGGGGCTCACGTCGCGGTAGACGGCCGGATGCCCCGTCGGCAGATCCGCGGCAACGGCCTGCGCGAGCCGGATCTTGAACTCGCGAAAGCCCGAAAACCCGAGCGCATGACAGAACCGCGCGATGGTCGGCTGGCTCACGCCCGCACGCTCGGCGACCTCGGTCATCGACAGGTCGAGCACCTCGCGCGGCGCCTCGACCACGTAGTCGGCGAGCTTGCGCTCCGATGGGCGCAATTGCTCGCGCATGGCTTTCACCTGGGACAGCAGCATCAGGAAACTCGCACTATGCTGAAAGATCCGTGGACTATAGCGGATCGGAGGTTATGTACAAAAACTACAAGACTGCGATTGTTTCTTTCCCGGGTAGGCGCGGAAATTCCTGTGAGCCCCGTTGAGAATAAGACTAGGCGTTCGTTTAACCGTATGCTCCCAGGGTCTTACCGGGATTGCCGGCTTGTAGTTTTTCTACTAACATCGGCCCATCGCTGACGGGAGCGCCACTGGCGCTCTCGTTCTGGCCCCGAGCGTTTCCGCCGAGACAAGAAGGAAGGATATTCGATGGTTTCCCCGCATTCTCAGTTGATGAAGGTCACGCAACGCGTGATCGAGCGCAGCAAGCCCACTCGCGAGGCCTATCTCGCGCGCATTGCGGCGGCTCAGGACCGGTTCCCGGCGCGCGGCGTGCTCTCGTGTGCGAATCTCGCGCACGGCTTCGCCGGCCTCGAAGGCCGCGACAAGATCGCGATCAAGGCGATTCGCGAGCCGAACATCGGCATCGTCTCGGCGTACAACGAGATGCTCTCGGCGCACGCGCCCTACAAGGATTTCCCCGACATCATCAAGAAGGCGGCCCGCGAAGGCGGTGGCGTCGCGCAGTTCGCGGGCGGCGTGCCGGCGATGTGCGACGGCGTCACGCAGGGCAACGCCGGCATGGAGCTGTCGCTCTTTTCGCGCGAAGTGATTGCGATGAGCACCGCCGTGGCGCTCACGCACAACATGTTCGACGCGGCGCTGTGCCTCGGCGTATGCGACAAGATCGTGCCGGGCCTCGTGATCGGCGCGCTCCAGTTCGGCCATCTGCCCACCATCTTCGTGCCCGCCGGCCCGATGACGAGCGGCATCTCGAACGACGACAAGGCCAAGGTGCGCCAGCAGTTCGCCACCGGCCAGTGCGACCGGGCGGCGCTGCTCGAATCCGAAGCCGCGGCGTACCACGGTCACGGCACCTGCACGTTCTACGGCACCGCGAACAGCAACCAGATGCTGATGGAGGTCATGGGGCTGCATCTGCCCGGCTCGGCCTTCATCCATCCGCACACCCCGCTGCGCGACGAATTGACCGCCGCCGCGGCGCGCCGCGTGCTCGAACTCACCGTCGAGCGCGGCAACTACACGCCGATCGGCCATGTGGTCGACGAGAAGGCCGTGATCAACGGCATCGTCGCGCTGATGGCCACCGGCGGCTCGACCAATCACACGCTGCACCTCGTGGCGATGGCGCGGGCGGCCGGCATCATCATCGACTGGAACGACTTCGACGCGCTCTCGGACGCCGTGCCGCTGCTCGCGCGCGTGTACCCGAACGGCAAGGCCGACGTGAACCATTTCCATGCGGCGGGCGGCATCGCCTTCCTCGTGCGCGAACTGCTCGACGGCGGTCTGCTGCATGAAGACGTGAATACCGTCGCGGGTCGCGGTCTGCGTCACTACACCGAAGAGCCGAAGCTCATCGACGGCAAGCTCACCTGGGTGCCGGCCGTGGAGCAGAGCGCCGACACGGCGGTGCTGCGCGCGCTGGCCGAGCCGTTCCAGCCCGATGGCGGCCTGCGCCTGATGCAGGGGCGGCTGGGCCGTGGCGTCATCAAGGTTTCGGCCGTGGCGCCCGAGCGCCGCAAGGTGCGTGCGCCCGCGATCGTGTTCGATTCGCAGGAAGCCGTGCAGGAAGCTTTCGATCGCGGCGAGCTGGAGCGCGATTTCGTGGCCGTCGTGCGCTTCCAGGGCGCGCGCGCCAATGGCATGCCCGAGCTGCACCGTCTCACGCCGCTGCTCGGCGTGCTGCAGGACAAGGGCTTTCACGTGGCGCTCGTCACCGACGGGCGCATGTCGGGTGCCTCGGGCAAGGTGCCCGCGGTCATCCACGTCTCGCCGGAAACGCTGCTGCACGGCCCCATCGGCAAGGTGCGCAATGGCGACACGATCGTGATCGATGCGGTACAAGGCGTGCTCGACGTCGAAGTGGACGCGGCAGAATGGGATGCCCGCCCGGTCGCCCAGCCCGCGCATCAGGAACTCAACGAAGTGGGCTTCGGCCGCGAGCTGTTCGGCGTGTTCCGCGCCGCCGCCGCGCCGGCCGAACTGGGCGCAACGGTGTTCGGGCCGCTCGTGGGCGAGCAGGCCACGACTGCGCCGGCTGCACCGGCCACGCCTGTGGCCAGCCCCGCGGCCCACGCCGCGAACTGATTTCATCATCAAGGAGCCTGAACATGGCAAACAGCACAGTGGCCGACATCGTCCGCCTGGGTCCCGTCATTCCGGTGCTCGCATTCGAAACGCCGGAGCAGGGCGAGCACGTTTCGCGCGCGCTCCACGCGGGCGGCGTGAAGGTGCTGGAAATCACGCTGCGCACGGCGGCCGGCCTCGAAGCGATCGAGCGCGCCGCGCAGATCGCGCCGGACATCGTCGTGGGCGTGGGCACGATCACGAAGCCCGAGCACTGCGCGCTCGCGAAAAAGGCCGGCGCGCAGTTCGGCGTCTCGCCGGGCCTCACGCGCGAAATTCACCAGGCGTCGCTCGACGCGGGCCTGCCGCTTCTGCCGGGCGTCATGACGCCGACCGACATCATCGTCGCGATGGAACTCGGCTACGAGATCGTGAAGTTCTTCCCGGCGGTGCCGGCGGGCGGCCTGAACATGCTGCAGGCATTCCACGGCCCGTTCCCGACGCTCAAGTTCTGCCCGACGGGCGGCATCACCGCCGAATCGGCGCCGACCTTCCTCGCGCTGCCCAACGTCGTGTGCGTGGGCGGTTCGTGGCTCACGCCGAAGGCCGCGCTCGCCGCGCAGAACTGGGACGAGGTCACGCGCCTCGCGCACGCCGCGAGCGAGCTGTCGCGCCCGGTGCGCTGATTTCGCTGATCGCGCTGGACCGCGCCGCATGTTGCGGCGCAATGATGACTGGAACGCCGCGTGCCCTGGGGTTGGAGGGGCGCAACGAGCCGCGCAAACCGCGCCTTTCAGGCGCGCGCCCTGCGCGGCTCGCTCGTCTTTCAGGCACGCCGCACCGAAAGTCGTTATAAGCTCTACAATCCCCCGGCCCGGCGACGGCCGGTCCTTTCGTTCCACGTGCCGCGTGAGCGGTAGCCGCTGCGCGCAATCGCGTCGGCGCACGGGCGAAAGAACGTCGAACAACTATCTGGAGAAGAGCCTCATGGGAGTGGCCCACGGCAGCATGCTGCTGATTTACGCGCTCGTCGCAATCGCCGCGCTGATCCTGCTGATCACGCGCTTCAAGGTTTATCCGTTTCTCGTCCTGATCATCGTTTCACTGCTGCTCGGTCTCGCCGTCGGCATGCCGATGGAACAGATCGTCAAGTCGTTCGAGACCGGCAACGGCAACACGCTCGGACACATCGCCATCGTGGTGGGCCTCGGCACGATGCTCGGCAAGATGATGGCCGAATCGGGCGGCGCCGAACGCGTCGCCACGACGCTCATCCGCTGGTTCGGCGAGAAGAACATCCACTGGGCGATGATGTTCGTCGCGATCATCGTCGGCCTGCCGGTGTTCTTCGAGGTCGGCTTCGTGCTGCTCATTCCGATCGCGTTCAACGTCGCCAAGCGCACCGGCAAGTCGCTGCTGCTGATCGGCCTGCCGATGGTGGCGGGCCTCTCCGTCGTGCACGGACTGATTCCGCCGCACCCGGCCGCGCTGCTGGCCGTGCAGGCGTATCACGCCGATATCGGCAAGACCATCGCTTACGGCCTGATCGTGGGCGTGCCTACGGCGGTCATCGCCGGGCCGCTCTTTGCGCTCTTCATTCACCGCTACATCAAGCTTCCGGAGAGCAATCCGCTCTCCGACCAGTTCGTGAGCAAGGCCGATCCCAAGCCCGATAGCGAACTGCCGGGCTTCGGCATCACGCTCTTCACGATCCTGCTGCCGGTGATCCTGATGCTGGTCGGCAGCTGGGCCGATCTCGTCTTCACGCCGAAGACGCTGCCGAACAATCTCCTGCACTTTGTCGGCACCTCGGACGTCGCGCTGCTCATCGCCGTGCTGGTGAGCTTCTGGACCTTCGGCGCGCAGCGCGGCTTCACGCGCGAGCAGATCCAGAAGTTCTGCGGCGACTGCCTCGCGCCGATCGCCGGCATCACGCTGATCGTCGGCGCGGGCGGCGGCTTCGGCCGCGTGCTGATGGACAGCGGCGTGTCGAAGCAGATCGTCGAACTCGCGCAGAACGAGCATCTGTCGCCGCTGTTGCTCGGCTGGCTCGTGGCCGCGCTGATCCGTCTCGCGACGGGTTCGGCCACGGTCGCCATGACCACGGCCTGCGGCATCGTCGCGCCGATCGCCTCGGCCAGCGCCATGACGGTGAAGCCGGAACTGCTCGTGCTCGCCACGGGCTCGGGCTCGCTGATTTTCTCGCACGTCAACGACGGCGGATTCTGGCTGATCAAGGAGTATTTCGGCATGACCGTGGGTCAGACGTTCAAGACCTGGTCGCTGCTGGAGACCATTATTTCGCTGCTGGGCCTCGGCCTCACGTTCGCCCTCGCAGCGGTGTTGTAACGAGTAACGATGTTGCATGGGCCCGCCAGGCCCGCCAGGGAGCAGTTGATGATTCTGATAGCAATGGGCGTGTCGGGCGCAGGCAAGACACGCATCGGCGAGATGCTCGCCGAACGCCTCGAGTGCGCCTTCACCGACGGCGACGCCTTCCACAGCGAAGCCAACAAGAAGAAGATGCACGACGGCATCCCGCTCACCGACGAGGACCGCTGGCCGTGGCTGCGCGCGATTCGCGCGGCGATCGAGGAAAAGCAGCGCGCCCACGAAACGGCCGTGTTCACCTGCTCGTCGCTCAAGCGCTCGTACCGCGACATCCTGCGCGGCAACGACCGCGACGTCTGTTTCGTCTACCTGAAGGGCTCGTTCGAGGTGCTGCACGAGCGCCTCGCTTCGCGCACCGGCCACTTCTTCGACCCGTCGCTGCTGCAAAGCCAGCTCGAGACGCTCGAGGTGCCGGCTGCGGACGAGGCGATCGAGGTGAGCATCGAGCTCACCCCCGAGCAGATCGTCGACGAGGTGATGAAGCAACTCGAGGCGCGCGGCGCGAAGCTGTGATGCGCAATCGGCGGTAAACGAAAAAAGGCGCCCGGATTATCGAGCGCCTTTTTCTTTGCCGCAGCCTACACGGCGATGGCGTGCTTACGAAATGCGCTTCGCCAGTTCCGCCGCCTTGCCCACATACGACGCAGGCGTCATATCGAGCAGGCGCTTCTTCGCGTCTTCGGGAATCGCGAGGCCGGACACGAACGTCTGCAGCGCCTCGCGCGTGATGCCCTTGCCGCGCGTGAGTTCCTTCAGCTGCTCGTACGGGTTCTCGATGCCATAGCGGCGCATCACCGTCTGCACCGGCTCGGCGAGCACTTCCCACGTCGCGTCGAGGTCGTCGTTCAGGCGCTGGGGATTCACTTCGAGCTTGTCGATGCCGCGGATCAGCGCGTCATAGGCGAGCAGGGAGTAGCCGAACGCCACGCCGATGTTGCGCAGCACCGTCGAGTCCGTGAGATCGCGCTGCCAGCGCGAGACGGGCAGCTTGTCGGCGAGGTGGCGCAGCGTCGCGTTTGCGAGACCGAGATTGCCTTCCGAGTTTTCGAAGTCGATCGGATTGACCTTGTGCGGCATCGTCGACGAGCCGATCTCGCCGGCCTTCGTCTTCTGCTTGAAGTAGCCGAGCGAAATGTAGCCCCAAACGTCGCGATCGAGATCGAGCAGGATCGTGTTCGCGCGCGCGATGGCGTCGAAGAGTTCGGCCATGTAGTCATGCGGCTCGATCTGGATCGTGTACGGATTGAACGTGAGCTTCAGGCGCTGCTCGACGACGTTCTTCGAGAACGCTTCCCAGTCGAATTCCGGATACGCCGAGAGGTGCGCGTTGAAGTTGCCCACGGCGCCGTTCATCTTGCCGAGCAGTTCGACCTTTTCGATGCGCTGGATCGCGCGCGAAAGACGCGCCGCGACGTTGGCGATTTCCTTGCCGAGCGTCGTCGGGCTCGCCGGCTGGCCGTGCGTGCGCGAGAGCATCGGCTGATCGGCCTGCGCGTGCGCGAGCGCCACGAGGCGCTGATGCACCGAGCGCAACGCGGGCAGGATGACATGCTCGCGGGCGCCCGCGAGCATCAGGCCGTGCGACGTGTTGTTGATGTCTTCCGAGGTGCAGGCGAAGTGGATGAATTCGCTTGCGCGCTCGAGTTCCGGCTGACCCTTCACCGACTCCTTGAGCCAGTACTCCACGGCCTTCACGTCGTGGTTCGTCACGCGCTCGATTTCCTTGATGCGCGCGGCGTCGTGCGCCGTGAAGTTCTCGGCGAGCTTGAGCAGGAATTGCTCCGACGCTTCCGAAAAGCGCGGCACTTCCGCGAAGCCGGCCTGCGAGAGCGCGATCAGCCAGTGGATCTCGACCTTCACGCGGTTGCGCATGAACGCGGCTTCCGAGAGCCAGTCGCGCAGGGCTTCGGTTTTCGAGGCGTAGCGGCCGTCGAGCGGGGAGAGCGCGTTGAGCGCGAACAGGGTATCGGGACGAGTGTCGGACATGATGGGGACGTAACGGAGGTCGTTACGCTCAGTTAGCGGTCGGTTGGCGGTGAATTGGCAGTCGGTTGCGGTCAGATTCGCGACGGCGGGAACCGCGTATTTTATCACCTCGTCGACAGGGGGCGAGGCGGGGACTGGGGAGCGGCATCCCGGACCGCCCGTCGGCACGGCCACGCCTCGGAGCGGCATGGCGAGGGTGCCGGGCGGCAAGCGGCGGGGTGGCCGACAGTCCCGCAGGTGCAACCGGCAGACGCCGCCGCAAAATCCGCCGACGCCGCCATCCCCCAGGCGCACGCCTGCGGGCCTAGAATGCGGACTTCACATCTGCTTCATGGCCTCGCATGGAACTCAAATGGCTCGAAGACTTCGTTTCGCTCGCGGAGACGCATAGTTTCAGCCGCTCGGCCGAACTGCGCCACGTGACCCAACCGGCCTTCTCGCGCCGCATCCAGGCGCTCGAAGCGTGGCTAGGCACCGAATTGATCGATCGTTCGGTTTATCCGACCCGCCTCACCGCGGCAGGGCAGGTCTTCTACGAGCAGGCGCTCGCGATGCTCTCCCAGTTCCACGAGGCGCGCACGCTTTTGCGCGGCCATACGGCCACGCCCGAGGCGACCATCGAATTCGCGGTGCCGCACACGCTGTCGCTCACCTACTTTCCGCGCTGGCTGCAGCACATCGAGGCGAAGCTCGGCCGCATCCACACGCGGCTGCGCGCGCTGAACGTGCACGACGCCGTGCTCTCGCTGGTGGAGGGCGGCTGCGACCTCGTGATGGGCTATCACCACCCGAGCCATCCCGTGACGCTCGATCCCGCGCGTTACGACACGCTGACCCTCGGCATCGAGTCGATCAGCCCGTACTCCGCGCCCCAGCGAGCCGGGCGCGCGCGCTACACGCTGCCCGGCACGCCCGATGCGCCCACCCCGTACCTCTCCTATACGCCGAACGCGTATCTCGGCCGCATGACCGAGGTGATCGTTGCCAACGCACCGGCGCGGCTCTATCTGGACCGTGTGTACGAAACCGATATGGCGGAAGGGCTCAAGGCAATGACGCTGGCGGGGCATGGCATCGCCTTTTTGCCGCACAGCGCGGTGGAGGACGCGGTGGCCCAGGGCGAGCTGATCCGGCTCGATCGCGGCACGCGCGGCGTCCCGGAGGGACAGTTCACGCTCGACATGGAGATTCGCCTGTATCGGGACAAACTCGCGACGCAAGGCGACGACGCGCGCCAGGCGCTCGTGCGCGAACTGTGGGAGGCAGTGAGCGACGAACGCGCGCAGGGCGAGGGCGCGGCGGTGCGCAGCGGGCGCTCGAATTGACGCAAGCTGCGGTGTACCGCGCTCGCAACGAGTGCGGTAGACCACGCACAAGCAAGCTCGAAACAGTCAGGCTATTTCAGCCGCTACCGCCCGAACGAGCCTCCGGCGACACGTTTTTTCGACTTCCTGGAGGTTATGCAAGAAAAGCATAACGGGATAATCAAACGGCATTGGATTTCGTATGGGCGTTTTCTGACAATGGCACCACTTGTTCCATTGGAGCGTTCATGTCATCCCAACTGCAGTCGGTTCCCTCCTATCTCCACGCCGACGATCTCGGCCCCTGGGGCAACTATCTTCGTCAGGTCGATCGTGTGGCGCCGTACCTCGGCTCGCTCTCGCGCTGGCTCGAAACGCTCAAGCGTCCTAAGCGCATCCTGATCGTCGACTGCCCGATCGAACTCGATAACGGCACCGTTGCTCACTTCGAAGGCTATCGTGTCCAGCACAACGTCTCGCGCGGTCCCGGCAAGGGCGGCGTGCGTTATCACCAGGACGTTACGCTCTCCGAAGTGATGGCGCTGTCCGCGTGGATGTCGGTGAAGAACGCTGCAGTGAACGTGCCGTACGGCGGCGCGAAGGGTGGCATCCGCGTCGATCCGCGCACGCTTTCGCGCGGTGAGCTCGAGCGCGTGACGCGCCGCTACACCAGCGAAATCGGCATCATCATCGGACCGAACACCGACATTCCCGCGCCGGACGTCAACACGAACGAGCAGATCATGGCGTGGATGATGGACACCTACTCGATGAACCAGGGCCAGACGGCCACGGGCGTCGTGACGGGCAAGCCCATCTCGCTCGGCGGGTCGCTCGGCCGCCGCGAGGCAACGGGCCGCGGCGTGTTCGTCGTGGGCTGCGAAGCGGCTCGTCGCACGGGTCTGTCGATCGAAGGCGCGCGCATTGCCGTGCAGGGCTTCGGTAACGTCGGCGGCATCGCAGCGCGCCTCTACCAGGAAGCGGGCGCGAAGATCGTCGCCGTTCAGGACCACACCGGCTCGCTCTACAAGTCGAGCGGCATGAATGCCGAAGCGCTGCTCGAGCACGTCGCGAAGACGGGCGGCGTGGCCGGCTTCGCGGGCGCCGAAGTGATGGCGAACGACGAATTCTGGACCGTCGAAACCGACATCCTCATCCCGGCCGCGCTGGAAAACCAGATCACCGAGAAGAACGCGGGCAAGATCCGCACGAAGATCATCGTGGAAGGCGCGAACGGCCCGACCACGACGGCAGCCGATGACATCCTGCACGACAAGGGCATCCTCGTGATCCCCGACGTGGTGGCCAACGCGGGCGGCGTGACCGTTTCGTACTTCGAGTGGGTGCAGGACTTCTCGAGCTTCTTCTGGACCGAGAACGAGATTAACGAACGTCTCGAACGTGTGATGCGCGAAGCATTCACGGCCGTGTGGCAGGTCGCGAGCGAGCAGAAGGTTTCGATGCGTACCGCAGCGTTCATCGTCGCCTGCAAGCGCATCCTCATGGCGCGCGAAATGCGCGGCCTGTATCCCTGATCGCCCTCGTCACGAGCGTGAGACGCTGCGCGCCGTGCCGGGCAAGGCGCGCGGCCAAGTGACGAAACGGTGACAAGTTTTTGCGCTGCACATCAAGGCGCAGAGAAGGCGGACGTCCTCCACAAGGGGGCGTCCGCCTTCGCACCTTGGGCCCATGGGAGCGTGGCGCCAGGGTCACTCTCGGTTCTTTCAGAAAAATTACTTTGATAAACTAACGGCGGTTCTTGTACCGGAGAAAACAATGCAAATCAAACAGACCGCCGCGCTGCTCGCACTCCTTGGTTGCTTCGCCACCAGCGCTTTCGCGCAGGACGCGGGCACGCTCAAGAAGATCAAGGACACGGGCGTCATTTCGCTCGGCCATCGCGAGTCGTCCATCCCCTTCTCGTATTACGACGACAAGCAGAATGTGATCGGCTATTCGCAAGACTACGCGATGAAGATCGTCGAGGCGGTCAAGCAGAAGCTGAACATGCCTAACCTGAAGGTCAAGCTCGTGCCCGTCACGTCGCAAAACCGCATTCCGCTCGTGCAGAACGGCACGGTGGACATCGAGTGCGGCTCGACCACGAACAATACCGAACGTCAGCAGCAGGCCGCCTTCACGAACACGATTTTCGTGATCGGCACGCGCCTCATGACGAAGAAGGACTCCGGGATCAAGGACTTCGCCGACCTCAAGGGCAAGACCGTCGTGACGACGGCGGGCACGACGTCCGAGCGCCTCCTGCGCAAGATGAACCAGGACAAGAGCATGGGCATGAATATCATCAGCGCGAAGGACCATGGCGAGTCGTTCATGACGCTCTCCACGGGCCGCGCGGTGGCGTTCATGATGGACGACGCGCTGCTCGCGGGCGAGCGCGCCAAGTCGAACAATCCCGGCGATTTCGTGATCGTCGGTCAGCCGCAGTCGCGTGAAGCGTACGGCTGCATGATGCGCAAGAACGACCCCGAGTTCAAGAAGGTCGCCGACGACGCCATCGCCAAGGTGCAGACCTCGGGCGAAGGCGAGACGATCTACAAGAAGTGGTTCGAGTCGCCGATTCCGCCGAAGGGCCTCAACCTGAACTTCCCGATGAGCGACGACATGCGGGCGCTGTTCAAGAACCCGAACGACAAGGCAATCGACTAACGCAGCCGCGGCCAACGTCGACCCAGCGTCAAACACGGAACGGAAGAAGCGCCGCTTCTTCCGTTCTTTTTGTTGGAGTCTCTTTATGTCCTATCACTGGAACTGGGGCATTCTGCTCAGCCCGGTTTCGACGGGCGAACCGACCACTTATCTCGGCTGGATCCTCTCCGGCCTCTGGGTAACGGTCTCGGTGTCGCTGTGCGCATGGGTGATCGCGCTCATCGTCGGGTCGTTCTTCGGGGTGCTGCGCACGGTGCCGAACAGGGTGCTCGCGGGTATCGGCACCGCCTATGTGGCGATCTTCCGCAATATTCCGCTCATCGCGCAGTTCTTCATCTGGTACTTCGTGCTGCCTGAAATCGTGCCGCAATCGATCGGCACGGCGTTCAAGCAGGCGCCGCCGGGTGTGCAGTTCTTCTCGGCGTCGGTCGTCTGTCTCGGGCTCTTCACCGCGGCGCGCGTGTGCGAACAGGTGCGCTCGGGCATCAACGCGCTGCCGCGCGGCCAGCGCGCCGCCGGGCTCGCGATGGGCTTCACGCAGTGGCAGACGTACCGCTACGTGCTGCTGCCGGTCGCGTACCGCATCATCGTGCCGCCGCTCACCTCCGAATTCCTCAACATCTTCAAGAATTCGGCGGTCGCCTCGACGATCGGTCTGCTCGATCTGTCCGCCCAGGCGCGCCAGCTCGTCGACTACACGGCGCAGACCTATGAATCGTTCATCGCCGTCACGCTCGCGTACGTGCTCATCAACCTCGTCGTCATGACGCTCATGCGCTGGGTCGAGGCGAAGTCGCGTCTGCCCGGCTACATCGGAGGCAAGTGATGCATCACTTCGACTGGAGCGGCATTCCTGGCGCATTGCCCACGCTGTGGACGGGCGCGATCATCACGTTCAAGATCACGCTGTGCGCGATCGTGGTCGGCATTGTCTGGGGCACGCTGCTCGCGCTCATGCGGCTCTCGAGCGTGAAGCCGCTCGAATGGTTCGCCAAGGGCTATGTCACGATCTTTCGCTCGATCCCGCTCGTGATGGTGCTGCTGTGGTTCTTCCTGATCGTGCCGCAGGTGCTGCAAAACGTGCTGGGTCTCTCGCCCGACATCGACATTCGCCTCGCCTCGGCGATGGTCGCGTTCTCGCTGTTCGAGGCCGCGTATTATTCGGAGATCATTCGCGCGGGTATTCAGGCGGTGGCGCGCGGGCAGGTCAACGCCGCGTTCGCGCTCGGCATGCGCTACGGCCAGGCCATGCGCTACGTGATCCTGCCGCAGGCGTTCCGCGCGATGGTGCCGCTGCTGCTCACGCAGGCCATCGTGCTTTTCCAGGACACCTCGCTCGTGTACGTGATCAGCCTCGCGGACTTCTTCCGCACGGCCACCAACATCGGTGACCGTGACGGGACGATGGTCGAGATGGTACTGTTCGCGGGCGCATGCTATTTCGTGATCTGCGTGATCGCGTCGAGCCTTGTGAAAGGTCTTCAGAAAAAGGTCGCAAGATGATTTCAATCAAGAACGTTTCGAAGTGGTACGGCCAGTTCCAGGTGCTGACCGACTGCACGACGGAAGTGAAGAAGGGTGAGGTGGTGGTGGTGTGCGGGCCTTCGGGCTCGGGCAAGTCCACGCTCATCAAGACCGTCAACGGGCTCGAGCCGTTCCAGCAGGGCGAGATCCTCGTGAACGGCGAGTCGGTGGGCGACAAGCGCACCAACCTCTCGAAGCTGCGCTCGAAGGTGGGCATGGTGTTCCAGCACTTCGAACTGTTCCCGCATCTGTCGATCACCGAGAATCTCACGCTCGCGCAGATCAAGGTGCTGGGCCGCGGCAAGGACGAGGCGACGCAAAAGGGCCTGAAACTGCTCGACCGTGTGGGCCTGCGCGCGCATGCCGACAAATTCCCGGGCCAGCTCTCGGGCGGCCAGCAGCAGCGCGTGGCCATCGCGCGCGCGTTGTCGATGGACCCCATCGCCATGCTGTTCGACGAGCCGACGTCGGCGCTCGACCCCGAGATGATCAACGAGGTGCTCGACGTGATGGTGGAGCTTGCCCAGGAAGGCATGACGATGATGTGCGTGACGCACGAAATGGGCTTTGCGAAGAAGGTCGCGCACCGCGTGATCTTCATGGACAAGGGCGCCATCGTCGAGGACGACCAGAAGGAAGCCTTCTTTGCGAGCCCGAAATCGGACCGCGCGAAGGACTTCCTCGCGAAGATCCTCCACTGAGTCTGCTCGTTCCTACGCTTGCAGCAAGCGAAAAGCCGCGCTCGATGCGCGGCTTTTCTTATTTCTCGCGGCTGAACGCGCGGTGCGGCGCTTGCGTTACTCGCCCCAGGTCTGCAGTGCGGCGACGGCTTCCGGGTCCACCTCGCCCGGCTGCGCCGCGCGCGGCGCGCTGGCGGAGGCATCGAGGCAAGGGTTGGCGAGCTTGTCGAGCACTTTCTGCGGCACCGGAACACTCGTCCTGGCGATCACATCGCCGTGCTGGAACATCATGAGGTCGCCGGGCGCGAAGCGGGTCCAGACTTCGTTGTCGGTGAGCGGCGCGGTGGCGATCACGGCCACGCGGTCCTCGGGCGTCGTGTACTTGGCGAAGTCGATGGAAACATCGGCGTCGACGAGATGCGCCGTCGAAAACGGCCAGCGGCGCACGAGATAGTGGAGGTGCGTCGAGCAATGCGCGAACAGCGCCTGGCCGTTCGACATCAGGAAGTTGAACACGCCGAACTGCGTGACTTCGCGCGTGAGCGATTCGAGCGCGGCAAACAGTTCGTCGAGCGGCGGCTGGGCACCGGGGAACGCGTTGCGAAGGCCCTGCAGGAGCATGCAGAACGCCCGCTCGCTATCGGTCGTGCCGACCGGCTGGTACACGCCCGACAGCACCGGATCGAAGCCCTCCAGGTCGCCGTTGTGGGCGAAGATCCAGTGCCGGCCCCACAGCTCGCGCTGGAACGGATGACTGTTCTCGAGCGCGCAATTGCCTTGCGTGGCCTTGCGGATATGCGCGATCGTGTTGCGCGACTTGATCGGATAGTGCTTGACCATCTCGGCGATCGGCGAACGCGCCGAAGCCTCGTTGTCGATGAAGAGGCGGCAGGCCTTGTCCTCGAAGAATGCGATACCCCAGCCGTCGGCGTGGTGGTCGGTGGCGCCGCCGCGCGCCGCGAATCCTGTGAAGGAGAACGTGACGTCCGTTGGCGCGGCGCAGTTCATTCCGAGAAGTTGGCACATGGTGCTGATGGTGCGTGATGCAGCTAAGGCAACTCGACGCGGCGGCCATGGTGGCACGCAGAACCCGCCGCTGAGTTGTTGCATGAACCGGTACAATGATGATTTTCCAAGCATATCACCGGCCTGCGCGTCGCCAATACGAAATTTGTCGGATGCAAAGCAGGCATGCGTTGAACGGCACGCGCAGCCGCATGGCCTTCGCGAATTGTCGTATGCACGCGACGGTGCGCTCGGTGCTCGCGGTGGTCTTGCATCGGCCGACGCCGTGCGCTTTCCCGCGCTGCTGCTGATATGCCCGGAATTTCCGGCAACCTGCGCGCGTTTCCTCGAGCCAGGCGCCGTTCATTCATTCCGCTGTTGACTCTGCTGTTGACGCTGTTGTTGACCTCGCTGTCGATTCATTACCGCGCCTGAACTCTTGCCATGAACGCCTCTTCCCCCACGACTCTTACGCTCGCCCGTCCCGACGACTGGCACCTGCACGTGCGCGACGGCGCCATGCTGGCGGCGGTGCTGCCGCATACGGCGCGCCAGTTCGGCCGCGCGATCATCATGCCGAACCTCAAGCCGCCGGTCACCACGACGGAGCAGGCCGCCGACTATCGCGAGCGCATTCTCGCGGCGCTGCCGGCGGGCTCGACGTTCGAGCCGCTGATGACGCTCTATCTGACCGACAACACGCCGCCCGAGGAAATCCGCCGCGCGAAGGCGAGTGGCTTCGTGCACGGGGTGAAGCTGTATCCGGCCGGCGCGACGACGAACTCGGACGCCGGCGTAACCGACATCCGCAAGTGCGCGAAAACGCTCGAAGCGATGCAGGAAGTGGGCATGCCGCTCCTCGTGCATGGTGAAGTGACGAGCGCCGACATCGATCTCTTCGACCGCGAAAAAGTCTTCATCGACCGCGTGATGATTCCGACGCGCCGCGATTTCCCCGGGCTCAAGGTGGTGTTCGAGCACATCACGACGAAGGACGCCGTCGACTACATCCGCGCCGATCAAGCAGCACCCGGCCTGCTGGGCGCCACGATCACCGCGCATCACCTGCTCTACAACCGCAACGCGATCTTCCAGGGCGGCATCCGTCCGCACTATTACTGCCTGCCCGTGCTCAAGCGCGAGACGCATCGCGTCGCGCTGGTGGAAGCGGCGACCTCGGGCGACCATCGCTTCTTCCTCGGCACCGATAGCGCACCGCATCCGAAGGGGCTGAAGGAGCACGCCTGCGGCTGCGCGGGCTGCTACACGGCGCTGCACGCGCTCGAGCTCTACGCCGAGGCGTTCGACAACGCAGGTGCGCTCGACAAACTCGAAGGCTTCGCGAGCTTCTACGGCGCGGACTTCTACGGCTTGCCGCGCGCGACCGAAACGGTCACGCTGCGCCGCGAAACCTGGACGCTGCCGGCCGAGGTCGAAGCGGGCGATACGCCCGTCGTGCCGCTGCGCGGCGGCGAGCCGATCGGCTGGAAGCTCGCTTGAACGAGGCGGGGCACGGTGTGGCTGCGGGCGCAACGATCGCTGCAGCCACGACCGGCGATGCGAGCGCAGCGATGTTGGCGCGTGCGCCGCGCCGGACGCTGCCGGCCGGCGGCTTTGCCGATATCGACTGGGCGCGGCCGTGGTTCGCGCAACATGCCGCGCGCGGCCGGCGCTGGCAGCAGGCCGCGCTAGCGGGCTACACGCCGTATCTCGACGAACTGAACGCCGATGCGCGCGCCGCCGCCCGCCAGACGGGCCGCGGCCAGCCGCTCTCCTTCATCGCCCAGGACGATCTGCCCGAGGGCGCGGCCTACGAGGCGCATATCGCCGCGACGGGCTGCGTGCCGACGCGCCACAACCTGCACGATTTTTTCAACGCGCTCGCCTGGTTCTCGTTTCCTCGCATCAAGGCGGCGCTGAACGCGCGCCAGGCCGCGGCGATCGACGCGCTGGGCGTGGGTCCCACGCGCGGCGGCGTGCGTGACGCGCTTACGCTGTTCGACGAGAATGCGGTGCTGTACGCGTCATCCGACCCGGCGCTCGTCGCGGCGCTGCGCGGCTTCGACTGGCGCACGCTGTTCGTCGCGCAGCGGGCGGCCTGGGAGTCGCCGGACCTCCTGGAGAGCGGGAGCGATGGCAGCGCGCGCTGCGAAGTCCGCGTCTTCGGGCACGCGCTGCTCGAAAAGCTGATTGCGCCGTATCCGGCGTGCACGGCGCACGCCTGGGTCGTCGAGGTGCCCGAAGCCTGGTTCACCTGGTCGCGGGCGCAACGCGATGCGCATCTGGACGAAACGGTGAGCGCAACCCTGGAAAACGCCGCGATGCTCGACGGCCGCAGCTTTGCCCCGTTGCCGGTGCTAGGCATCCCGGGCTGGTGGCCGCCCAACGCAGACCCGGCGTTCTACGACGACACGACGGTCTTCCGTCCTGGCCGCCGCGCACGCTGAACGGAGAGCACGCGGCGATCCGGCCCCCTGTGCGGTCTGCCCGGCCGTGCTAAGATCGCGCCTCGCAAAGCAGGCCAGGCAGTCGCGGCTCCAAGGCTTCGGTGGGTTGAAGCAGCGGGGGCGAGGAAAGTCCGGACTCCACAGGGCAGGGTGATGGCTAACGGCCATCCGTGGCGACACGCGGAACAGGGCAACAGAGAACAGACCGCCGATGGCCCGATTTCGGTCGGGATCAGGTAAGGGTGAAACGGTGCGGTAAGAGCGCACCGCGTCTGCGGCGACGTAGGCGGCACGGCAACCTCCACCCGGAGCAATTCCAAGTAGGCAGGCGCGCATCTACGGATGCAGGATGGGGCCCCCGTCTCGTCTGCGGGTAGGAAGCTTGAGCGCGTCAGCAATGGCGCGCCTAGAGGAATGGCTGCCACGCGCGGCGCGTCTTCGGACGCGGCGTGTGCACAGAATCCGGCTTATCGGCCTGCTTTGCCGCCTCATCGATGCAAAAAGCCGGCGCGGTTCATCGAAGAACCGCGCCGGCTTTTTCTTTTCGCCGCCGATTTTTGCCGCTGAGCTTAGGCGGCAACGATCTCGAACGAATGCGTGATCTCGGCCGTCTTGCCGATCATGATCGACGCCGAGCAGTACTTGTCATGCGACAGGTTGATCGCCCGCTCCACGGTGGCCGGGTTGAGATTCTTGCCGGTCACGGTGAAGTGGAAGTGGATCCTGGTGAACACCTTCGGGTCTTCGCTGGCACGCTCGGCCTTGAGCGTGACGTTGCAGCCGCTCACTTCCTGGCGGCTCTTCTTGAGGATCAGCACCACGTCATAGGCCGTGCAGCCGCCGGTGCCGAGCAGCACCATTTCCATGGGCCGCGGCGCGAGATTGTGGCCGCCGCCTTCCGGCGCGCCGTCCATGTTGACGAGATGGCCGCTGCCCGTTTCGGCTGCGAACGCCATGCCGTCCTGACCCATCCAGCTAACTTTGCATTCCATGCGAGTGCCCCTGCGCGGTTTCTTGATTCAGACGGCATTGTAGCCCGCGCTTTACTGGTATGTCCGAGGGGACGTGGCGGCGCGCGCCTCGACAATTGTCCTTGAATGCTGCAATGCAAGATGCTGTCTTGGAGACGGATTTCCCTGGTCAGGTTAGGGGTTTCGCTCTATGTCGCTTGAGGTGGCCTCCGTAGCCGTTGGCATCAAGTGTCTGATAAACAAGGATTTTCTTGCGCACCACTCGCAGCTTCTTCGTTTCATATCGTGGTTCAGCATTTCGCAATGCAAATCTTCTTGCGCCGCACAAGGCCAATCCGTATAATTCATCTCGTTGGTTGTCGTGCTTCACGACACCTCAGCATGTCTCCTCCACCCTCCTCCAAAAGGTGGATTAAGCCCGAGCAAACGCGTTCGGGCTTTTTTTCGTCCGTCGCGCTCATGCTGCTTTGCCCTCGTTGACTGCAAATTTTGACGTGCGGCCAATTTTCCCTTTATAATCGTAGGTTCTCCGCATCCATGCCCGAGCGGAGACGGGGAAACTCGAACCAGGGAGAGCCTGCGCCGGCGCCAACGAGCGTCACCATACAAGCAGGACAAAAGAAGCACAGGGCACAGCATATTTTTTTGGATCGATCATGAAGACTTTTTCCGCCAAGGCACATGAAGTGCAGCGCGAATGGTACGTGATTGACGCGACGGATAAGGTTCTCGGCCGTGTCGCCAGCGAAGTGGCACGCCGTCTTCGCGGCAAGCACAAGCCTGAGTTCACCCCGCACGTCGACACTGGTGATTTCATCATCATCATCAACGCCGGCAAGCTGAAGGTCACGGGCAACAAGACCACCGACAAGAAGTACTACCGTCACTCGGGCTACCCGGGCGGTATCTACGAAACGACGTTCGGCAAGATGCAGGAACGCTTCCCGGGCCGCGCGCTCGAGAAGGCCGTGAAGGGCATGCTGCCGAAGGGCCCGCTCGGCTACGCGATGATCAAGAAGCTGAAGGTCTACGCAGACGCAACGCACCCGCACTCGGCACAACAGCCGAAGGCGCTCGAGATCTAAGGGGAGCCCACATGATCGGTAACTGGAATTACGGTACGGGCCGCCGCAAGAGCGCCGTCGCCCGTGTCTTCATCAAGTCGGGCAAGGGCGAAATCGTCGTCAACGGCAAGCCCATCGCCGACTACTTCTCGCGCGAAACGTCGCTCATGATCGTGCGTCAGCCGCTGGAACTCACGAACCACGGCACGACGTTCGACATCAAGGTGAACGTGACGGGCGGCGGCGAAACCGGCCAGGCCGGCGCAGTTCGCCACGGCATCACGCGCGCGCTGATGGATTACGACGCGACGCTCAAGCCGGCACTGTCGCAAGCTGGCTTCGTCACCCGCGACGCACGTGAAGTGGAACGTAAGAAGGTCGGTTTCCACAAGGCACGCCGCCGCAAGCAGTTCTCGAAGCGTTAATCCCAGATTGGCACTTCGGCCTGTGCTCCTCGCAGAGCACAGCGCTGCTGCAAAAGCCGTCCGCGCTCTCCGGCGCCGGGCGGCTTTTTCGTTTGTCGGGCTGATACAGCTACCGCGCGCAAGCGTCGACAAACTGGAGAAACCCTTGATTTTGTGGGCTTAAGCACGATATCGGGAAGAGCCCTACAATAGCGGCTAGAAGCTTTTTTGGAGAGTTCGAATGAGCGCTGTCACCGAAACTACCGCGACCGAAATGCCCGGTCCCTTCGTTTTCACCGAAGCAGCGGCTGACAAGGTCAAGCAACTGATCGACGAGGAAGGCAACCCGGAGCTGAAGCTGCGCGTATTCGTGCAGGGCGGCGGCTGTTCGGGCTTCCAGTATGGATTCACGTTCGACGAGACGATCAACGAAGACGACACCGTGATGAACCGCAACGGCGTCCAGCTTCTGATCGACTCGATGAGCTACCAGTACCTCGTCGGCGCCGAGATCGACTACAAGGACGATCTGAACGGCGCGCAATTCGTCATCAAGAACCCGAACGCGACCACTACCTGCGGTTGCGGCTCGTCGTTCTCGGTTTGAGCGATAGCGTCTGCTGATCCAGGGAAACGGGGCTTCGGCCCCGTTTTTTATTGTTACGCGTCCAGCATGCTCCGTATATGCAGCCTGCTCAGCGCGGATACATCGCGCCCAGCACGCGCTCGCCCGCCGCTCCCGTGACGGCCGAAAGATTGCCCGGCTCCCGCGCCACGCAGCGCATGGCGAGCCACGCGAAGGCGAGCGGCTCCACCTGGTGCGGCGGCACGCCGAGCGCCTCGGTCGTCGTGACGGTCACGCCCGCCACACCGCCCGTTTCGAGCGCTTTCTGCAGCGCCGCCATCAACACCGGATTGCGCGCGCCGCCGCCGCAGACATACACGGCGCGGCAATCGCTCGCGTGACGCTCGATCTCGCGCGCCACGCTGACGGCGGTCAGCGCGACGAGCGTGGCCTGCACGTCGGCGGGCGACAGCGATTCGAATGCCTTGAGCTTGTCGTCGAGCCATTGCGCGTTGAAAAGATCGCGGCCCGTGCTCTTGGGTGGCGGCTGCACGAAGAAGGGCTCGTCGAGCAGGGCGTTCAAGAGCGGCTGATGCGGCGTGCCGCTCGCGGCGAACTTGCCGCTTTCGTCGTAAGGCTTGCCCAGATGCCGCTCGGCCCAGAGATCGAGCAGCGCATTGGCCGGGCCGCAGTCGAAGCCGTGCACCGCGCCCGTTGCCGAGAGCACCGTGATGTTGCTGATGCCGCCCAGGTTGCAGACCACGCGTGTTTCTTCATGGGACCCGAACACGGTCGCGTGGAACGCGGGCACCAGCGGCGCGCCCTGGCCGCCCGAGGCGACGTCGCGGCTGCGGAAATCGGCGATCACGTCGATGTGCGCGAGTTCCGCGAGGAGCGCCGGGTTCTGGATCTGCACCGTGTAGCCCTTTTCGGGCCGATGCCGCACGGTCTGGCCGTGCGCACCGATCGCCCGCACTTCGGCGGGGGAAATACTGCCCGCGCGCAGCAACTCGTGGCAGCAAACCGCATAGCGGGCCGCTAGCGCGTTGCCGGCGAGCGCCACGCGCTCGATCTCATTCGCGCCCGGCTGTTGCAGTGAAAAAAGTGCCTCGCGCAGCCCTTGCGCGAACCCGACGAACGCCTCGGCCAGCACCACCGGCCGCTGGCCCGTCTCGAAGCGAACGGCAATGCCGTCCACCCCATCCATGCTGGTGCCCGACATCAGGCCGAAATACACGCCGTCGGCGGCGTGTGCGCTCTCGTTTCGTGCGTCGCGTCGCGCCACGTTGTGCTCCTTTCGTGAATGCAATCCAGTGCCGTTCTGCCAGACTGCTCATTCCTGATCAAACAGGAACAAAGCTGGCTTCCTGCTTCGCTGAGGCCGGTTTCGTCTTCGTTTTTCGACGAAGACCAGCGCCTTCCTCTCCGCGGGCTGACACCGTGGAACTCACGGCGTTGTTTCTCAGGTTCACGGCCGCGTTCACATCGCGGTCGTGAATTGTCCCGCACGCGGGACACGTCCATTCGCGCACCGACAGGGCGAGCTTTTCCAGCTTATGGCCGCATGCCGAGCAGGTCTTGCTGCTCGCAAAGAACCGGTCGGCAGCGACGATCACCCCGCCACGCATCCCGGCCTTGTACTCCAGCTGCCGCCTGAATTCAAAGAAGCTCATGTCGGCGATGCTGCGTGCCAGGTGCGGATTCTTCATCATGCCGCGCACGTTCAGGTCTTCCACGCCGATGATGTGAAACCGGCGCGTGAGATCCGTCGTGAGCTTGTGCAGGGCATCCAGGCGGATTGAGGCGATACGCGCGTGCAACTTTGCGAGCTTCGCCTTCGCCTTGCGGCGGTTTGCCGATCCTTTCTGCTTGCGCGACAGGCTGCGCGAGAGCCGACGCAGGCGACCCAGCAAGACCGTCTGAGCCTTCGGGCCGATCACCTTCTCTCCCGTCGAGATCGCCGCGAGGGCCGAAACGCCCAGGTCCACACCGCCCACGCCTTGGTTGTCGGCTTGGGGCAGGTGCGAGCTATCGGGCACATCGACGGTTATGCTGGCAAACCAGCGGTCAGCCACGCGGGAGATCGTGGCCGACATGATCTTGCCGGTCAAGCGCAACGACTCGCGCATGCGTACCCAGCCAAGATTGGGGATGCGAATGCGTGAACCGTCGACACTGAACTGGTCGTTGGTGAGGGAGAAGCGGTCGTGGACGCGTTTCTTGCGGAACTTCGGATAGCGCGCGCGGCCCGCGAAGAAGTTCTGGAACGCCTGCCCGAGCTGGATGATCGCCATCTGGGGCGCGTTCTTGGTCACCTCCAGCATCCACGGGAACTGCTCGCGCTTGAGCGCGTTCAACTGCCGCCGAAGCGCCATCTGCGACGGTTTGGGCAACGCGTTGTCGGCCTTCCAGGCCTCGTATTGACGCTGCCACTCGGCGAGCGCCCAGTTATAGGCAAAGCGTGCGGTTCCGGCCGCACGGACGAAGTACGTTGCCTGTGTGTTGTTCGGGTCGAGCGCGACGCGATGGGCGATCAGCATGCGTCCTCTATGGCCTTGCGCACCCCATCGATCAGCTTCTGGTTCTTGCGCGAACGACTGCCGTAGAGCCGGGCGCTGAAGACTGTGATGATCTCCAGCACGTCCCTGGCCAGATCTTCCTCGAACGTCATATCCTCGCCCCGATTGAGGATCACCACTTCCACGTTCTTCGCCTCGCAGATGGCGAACACCAGTTCCGCGCCGAAGCGCAGCAGCCGGTCCTCAAGCAGGCGCTTTAGGCCCTTCTTGTGGTAGTTCATGCCCGATCCAGGATCCGCGACCACTTCGAATGTCCACCCCTGCCGGGCGCAGTAAAGTTCAAGCACCTGCTTCTGCCGCTCCAGATCATCCTTCTGGTCATGGCTCGACACACGGGTAGGCGATCGTGCGCCGCGCGGCTTCAGGCGCATGAAACTGCTCAGGCCGAAGGCGCGCGAGGTCATAACGACGCCTACCGCCTTCGGTACGTTCATCTGCTATGAGCTTGCCTTCGCGCTCCCAGCGCCGCAATGTTTGCGCGGATACGCCCAGGAATGAGTCGGCTTCGTTGATACTGACCTGTTTGCGTGACACGCTCAAAATGTACACAAATGACCAAAAATGCGCAATATCACGCGATCAGCAGTTAAAGCCCTGCGCGAAGATTATCGGAGCAATGCGGTCCGAGCGTAAGCGCAATGGACGACTGTTACGCGTATTCTCCTCGCCAAAAGCGATTTCGCCCGATGGGTGCGGCGAGCAAACGCCGCGCACGCAACCCGCAAACCTCTGCCAGGCGAGTCGAATCACGTAAAATCGCGGTCTAGACCCAGACTTAACGACAGAACCGATCGAAGCATGAGCACCGAGTCCACCTCCCCCAACGGGCCCAACAGCGGCGCAAAAGACGCCTTTCCGGTCACCGACGAAGTCCGTCACGCGCTCGCCGTCACCAGGCGCGGTGTGGACGAACTCCTGATCGAAGCAGAATTCGAGCAGAAGCTCGCTCGCAGCGCGGCCACGGGCAAGCCGCTGCGCATCAAGCTCGGCCTCGATCCGACCGCGCCCGACATCCACATCGGCCACACGGTCGTCCTCAACAAGATGCGCCAGTTGCAGGATCTCGGTCATACCGTGATCTTCCTGATCGGCGACTTCACCTCGTTGATCGGCGACCCGTCGGGGCGCAACGCCACGCGCCCGCCGCTCACGCGCGAGCAGATCGAGTCGAACGCGAAGACGTACTTCGATCAGGCCGCGCTCGTGCTCGACCGCGACAAGACCGAAATCCGCTACAACAGCGAATGGTCGATGCCGCTCGGCGCCGACGGCATGATCAAGCTCGCGTCGCGCTACACGGTCGCGCGCATTCTGGAGCGCGAGGACTTCACCAAGCGCTTTCAGAGCGGCGTGCCCATCTCGATCCACGAATTCCTGTACCCGCTCATGCAGGGCTACGACTCGGTCGCACTCAATGCCGATCTGGAACTCGGCGGCACGGACCAGAAGTTCAATCTCCTCGTTGGCCGCGAACTGCAAAAGCAGTACGGCCAGGACCAGCAGTGCATTCTCACGATGCCGCTGCTCGAAGGCCTCGATGGCATCGAGAAGATGTCGAAGTCGAAGAACAACTACGTCGGCATCAGCGAGAAACCCAACGACATGTTCGGCAAGCTCATGAGCATTTCCGACACGCTGATGTGGCGTTACTTCACGCTGCTCTCGTTCCGGCCGATGGAAGAGATCGAAGGCTTCAAGCGCGAGATCGCAGCGGGCCGCAATCCGCGCGACTTCAAGGTGCTGCTCGCGCAGGAAATCGTCGCGCGCTTCCACTCGCAGGCCGACGCCGAGCGCGCGCTCGAAGACTTCAACCACCGCGCGAAGGGCGGCGTGCCGGACGACATTGCCTCGGTCACGCTCGCGGGCGCGCCGCTCGCCATCGGCCAGCTGCTCAAGCAGGCGGGCCTCGTGCCGTCCACGAGCGAAGCGCTGCGCAATATCGAGCAAGGCGGCGTGAAGATCGATGGTGCGACGGTCTCCGACAAGGGCCTGAAGGTCGAGGCGGGCGAGTTCGTCGTGCAGGTCGGTAAGCGCCGCTTCGCTCGCGTGACGCTCACCGCATGATTGCGCTGATCCAGCGCGTGCGCCGCGCCGAGGTCCGCGTGGCGGACAGCGGCGGCGAGCGCGTGACCGGCGCGATCGGCCAGGGGCTGCTCGCGCTCGTTTGCGCGGAACGCGGCGACACCGAGGCCAGCGCCGACAAGCTGCTCGCCAAGCTGCTCGGTTATCGCGTATTCAGCGACACCGCCGGCAAGATGAACCTGGGTGTGCAGAACATCGACGGCAATGGCGCCTCTGGCGGCCTGCTGCTCGTCTCGCAGTTCACGCTCGCCGCCGACACGAACAGCGGCCTGCGCCCGAGCTTCACGCCCGCCGCGCCGCCGGAAGAAGGGCGGCGTCTGTTCGACTACTTCGTCGCGGCCGCACGCGAGAAGCATCCGATCGTCGAGACCGGCGAGTTCGGCGCCGAAATGCAGGTGTCGCTCGTCAACGACGGCCCCGTGACGTTCTGGCTGCAAGTGCGCAACTGAATCATGAACACGCAAATCCTCTTCATCCGCCACGGCGAAACGGACTGGAATCGCATCAAGCGCATCCAGGGGCATATCGACATTCCGCTCGCTGAAAGCGGCGTGGCGCAGGCGCAGCAACTGGGCGCGCGGCTCGTGCAAGAAGTGCGGGCGGGCGCGCAGCTCGATGCAATCTGGTCGAGCGATCTGTTGCGGGCGCAACAGACTGCCCAACCCATCGCGGCGGCGCTGGGTTTGCCGGTGCAGCTCACCGAAGGCCTGCGCGAGCGCAACTATGGCGCATTCCAGGGCCATGACAGCGACGAGATCGCCGAGCGTTTCCCGGACGAGTACGCGCACTGGCAAACACGCGACCCCGGCTTCGCACCGCCCGAGGGCGAGTCGCAGCGCGAGTTCTATCACCGCGTGCTCCATGCGCTGGAGCCGATCCTGGCCATGCATCCGGGCGGGCGCATTGCGTGCGTCGCGCATGGCGGCGTGCTCGACTGCGTGTACCGCTTCGCAAACGGCCTCGCGCTCGACGCGCCGCGTGCGTGGCCGCTCCTCAACACGAGCGTGAACGTCGTCGATTTCGAGCGCGACGACTACGTGACGCAGGCAGGCATCGTCGCTTGGGGCGACGTAACGCATCTCGGCGGCATCAGCGCCGACGACGGTTTCAAGCGCGCGCCCGAGGCGGGGCGCTAAGCCGCACTTCGTTCAAGCGCGCGGCACGCTCGCGCGCGTGCTGTCGTTTCCCCTTTCTTCATATCCGCGCCGTTCCCGGTCCGCGCTGCCATTGCGGCGCGTCTCATCCTTTCCGGATGCTTTCGGTTTCTTTCCAAAAGCCAACCGAATTTTAAGCGTCCTGCTAATATCCATCCAACCTTTCGTGTTCGAGCCGCCAGGCGCGACGCCTGGCTTCGCGTCGAAGAGGGGCGCGCACGCATCCCACGCGTGAGGCTGCGACCCGAGGGTTGCATTCGAACCGGGTATCCCCAAAAAAACCGCAGGAGAAAGATCAATGACGTTCAAGCTTCACAAGCTGCCGCCGCTGAGCGCGGCAGTCATGGCGCTCGCAGCGCTGTCGGCTAACCACTCGGCGGCGGCGGCCGATCAGGTCGTCAGGATCGGCCACGTTGGCCCGCTCACGGGCGGTTCCGCGCACCTCGGCAAGGACAATGAAAACGGCGCGCGCCTCGCCGTCGAGGAAATCAACGCCAAGGGCCTTACGATCGACGGCCAGAAAGTCACGCTCGTGCTCGACGGGCAGGACGACGCCGCCGACCCGCGCCAGGCCACCCAGGTCGCGCAGAAGCTCGTCGACGACAAGGTCGTCGCCGTGATCGGCCACCTGAACTCGGGTGCCTCGATCCCGGCTTCGAAGATCTACAGCGATGCGGGCATCGTGCAGATCTCGCCGTCGTCGACGAATCCTTCGTACACGCAGCAGGGCTTCAAGACCACCTATCGCGTGGTCGCGACCGATGCCCAGCAAGGCCCGGCGCTTGCCGACTACGCGGCGAAGAACCTGAACGTCAAGACCGTCGCCGTGGTCGACGATTCGACGGCGTACGGGCAGGGTCTCGCGAACGAGTTCGAAAAGACGGCGAAGGCGCTCGGCATCAAGGTGCTCTCGCACGACGCGACCAACGACAAGGCCGTGGACTTCCGCGCGATCCTGACCAAGATCAAGGGCGAAAACCCCGACGCGATCATGTACGGCGGCATGGACGCCACCGGCGGCCCGTTCGCGAAGCAGGCGCGGCAGCTCGGCCTGCGCGCGAAGGTGCTGTCGGGCGACGGCGTGTGCACGGAAAGCCTCGCGCAGCTCGCAGGTGCGGCGACGGACAACGTCGTCTGCTCGCAGGCCGGCATGGCGGTCGAGCGCATGAACGGCGGCGCGGCCTTCGCCGCGAAGTACGAGAAGCGTTTCGGTCACCCGATCGAATTCGATGCGCCGTTCACCTACGACGCGGTGTTCATCATCGTCGACGCGATGAAGCGCGCGAAATCCACCGACCACGCCAAGGTCCTCGCGCAGATCCCGAGCACGGACTACAAGGGCGTGATTGGCGAGACGATCTTCGATTCGAAAGGCGACCTCAAGCACGGCGTGATCTCGCTGTACAACTACAAGGCGGGCAAGAAGACGCTGCTCGACGTGGTGAAGATGTAAGCACGCTGGCGCATCGACGCGCTGCAAGCGAGACGGCCAACCTGCGTGAGCGGGTTGGCCGTTCTTGATTGGATAGCGCCAGTCCCTATTGCGAAGGCGTTGCCGGCGGAGGCTTCGCCGCCGCCCGCCGCCGCGCCCGTTTCGAGACACCGTTGACGAGCGCCCAGCGCAACACCGGCGCAATCGCGCGCATGCCCGGCCGCACGACGGCGCGGCGCGCCAAGGCGAAGGTGTCGAAGCCGAGCATCCGTTGCGCAAACGGCGGCAACAGGTCGATACCGGCGTTCCTGATCAGCGCCCCGGCGGGGCGCATTCCGGGGCGCGGCGCGGGCGCTTCCATGAGCACGCGTACGACCTCGGCCGTGCGCTCGCTGGCAACGAGTTCGGGCTCCATCGACCGAAGATACGCAGCGATTTCGGCGCGCGAGCGCGGTACGTTCGTCGCGCCGAGCAGTTCGGCGATGCGGGCGACTTCGGCGTAGTACTGATCCTGTGCGCCGGCTGCCAGCGCGGGATTCACGTAGCGCAAATACGCGCCGAGAAAGCTTGAAACCTCGGCCACGTGCACCCAGGTCAGCAGCGCGGGATCGCTCGCGCGATAGGGGCGGCCGTCGGGCGCAATGCCGGTCACGGCGAGATGGATGTGCTTGACGCGCTCGATGAGCGCGAGCGCATCGTCGCGGCTGCCGTAGGTCGTGCCCGAGATGAACGTTGCGGTGCGTCGCAGCCGCCCGAGGATGTCCGAGCGAAACGTCGAGTGGTCCCAGACGCCCGCGAGCGCGAGCGGATGCAGCGCCTGCAGCAGCAGCGCGCTGACGCCGCCCGCCATCATCGCGGCGAAATCGGCGTGGACTGTCCAGCAGACGGCGTCGGGTCCGAAGAGGCCAGGGTCGCCCGGCGGGTGGGAGTAATCGAGTCTCGGGCCGCTGCCCGTCGTGAGATGCGTGACGCTCTCGGCGAGCGTCATGCGCAGGCGCCATGCGAACTGAGCGGCGAATCCGGTCGGTTCGGCAGCGTTGTGAGGACGGCCGGCGTGGTCGGACATCGTGTTCTCTCGCTCGCTGCGTGGTTGATCGCGCGCCTTATGACGCGTCCGGATCCCACAATTCGCCCGTCGATGCCTGGTCCGGCACGGTGAGGCCGAAGTGGCGATAGCTGAGCTGCGTGGCCACGCGGCCGCGTGGCGTGCGCTGCAGATAGCCTTGCTGAATCAGATACGGCTCGAGCACGTCTTCGATCGTGTCGCGCTCCTCGCCGATCGCGGCCGCAAGGTTGTCCACGCCCACCGGGCCGCCATCGAACTTGTGCAGGATGGCTTCGAGCAGCTTGCGGTCCATCAGGTCGAAGCCCACGGGATCGACGTCGAGCATGCGCAGCGCGGCGTCGGCGACGCTCGCGGTGATCGCGCCGTCTGCCTTCACCTCGGCATAGTCGCGCACACGGCGCAGCAGGCGGTTCGCGATCCGCGGCGTGCCGCGCGAGCGGCGCGCGATTTCCAGCGCGCCATCAGGATGGATCTGCGCGCCGAGCAGCGAAGCCGAACGCTGCACGATGCGCGAGAGCTCGCCCGCGTTATAGAACTCGAGGCGCGAGACGATGCCGAAGCGGTCGCGCAGCGGGTTCGTGAGCATGCCCGCGCGCGTGGTCGCGCCCACGAGCGTGAACGGCTGGAGGTCGAGCTTCACACTGCGCGCGGCCGGCCCTTCGCCGATCATGATGTCGATCTGGTAGTCCTCGAGCGCGGGATACAGAATTTCCTCGACGACCGGCGAGAGCCGGTGAATCTCGTCGATGAAGAGCACGTCGTTGGCTTCGAGATTGGTGAGCAGCGCCGCGAGATCGCCCGCGCGCTCCAGCACGGGGCCCGACGTCTGTCGAAGATTGACCCCCATTTCGCGCGCGATGATGTGCGCGAGCGTCGTTTTGCCGAGGCCCGGCGGCCCGAACAGCAGCACGTGGTCGAGCGGTTCGGAGCGGCGTTTCGCGGCCTCGATGAAGATTTCGAGCTGGCCGCGCACCTTTTCCTGGCCGACATATTCGTCGAGCTGACGCGGGCGCAATGCGCGCTCAAACGCTTCCTCGCGAGTCGAGGCGGGCGTGGCGGCGATCACGCGGTCGGCGCCGGCGCGGTTGGCGGCGAGTTTGTCGGTTTCGATCATTGGGCGATTGTACCGCGCGTGCCATGCGCTCAACGCTGCATCCCGCGCCCCGCGACAGGTGCGCAACTAACAGCGCCTGTCGCGTACGCGGGCGCCTCGCGATCACGTCTTCGAGAGCACCTTGAGCGCGAGCTTGATGCCTTCGGAAACGCCGGTGCCGGCGGGCACGCTTTTGACCGCTGCCAGTGCTTCCTTCTCCGAATAGCCGAGTGCGAGCAGCGCGTTGAGGATGTCGTTCGCGTGATCCGACGGCGAAGCGGCGGCGCCCATCGCGCCGAGGTCCGCGCCGAGCTTACCCTTGAGTTCGAGCAGAAGGCGCTCGGCCGTTTTCTTGCCGATGCCGGGCACCCGCGTGAGGCGCGCCGCATCCTGCTGCGTGACCGCTTGCGCAAGGTCGTGCACGCTCATACCGGAGAGCACGGCAAGCGCCATGCGCGCGCCGATACCGCTGATCTTGAGCAGTTCGCGAAACGTCGCGCGTTCCTGCTGCGTGCCGAAGCCGTAGAGCAGATGCGCGTCTTCGCGCACGATCATCTGCGTGAGCAGCACGATCTTCTCGCCGGTGCCGGGCAGGTTGTAGAACGTGCTCATCGGTACGTCGACTTCGTAGCCGACGCCGTTGCAGTCGATGAGCAGGTGCGGCGGGTTCTTTTCCAGCAGTACGCCGGCAATGCGACCGATCATGGCGGTTTCTGTGATGAGGGAAAGCTCAAGAGTGTAGCGGAGGGGACGACGGTGCGGCGCGCCTCGCCTGGACATTGGCCGTGCGGCCAGGCTGCGCTCGCGCGTTCAGCCGCGTTCGGACGGGTTCAGACGGGTTCAGACGCGGATAGAGCGCTCGTTTGATCGAGCCGCGTATTCAGCCAATCAACCGCCCGCGCCGCACGCGCATGCCCTTCTTCGCGAGCGCCGGCGCCATGCCGCCTAGCGTCGCGAGCGCATCGCCACCGTGGGCATGGCAGATCGCCATGCCGAGCGCGTCGGCGGCGTCGGTGCCGGGCGTGCCCGTGAGAGCGAGCAGGCGCACGACCATCTGCTGCATCTGTTCCTTGGTCGCGCGGCCGTAGCCGACCACGGCCTGCTTGAGCTGCAGCGCGGTGTATTCGGCCACCGGCACGCCGCCCGAGACCAGCCCGCAGATTGCTGCGCCGCGCGCCTGGCCGAGCAGCAGCGTCGATTGCGGATTGACGTTGACGAAGACCTTTTCGATTGCGGCCTGGTCGGGCGCGTGCTGGCGGATCAGCGTGGAGACGCCCTCGAAGATCGTGCCGAGGCGCGTGGGAAGATCGGCATCGGCGGTACGGATGACGCCGCTTGCGACATACGTGAGCGTGTGGCCGTGACGCTCGATCACGCCGAAGCCCGTGACGCGCAAGCCGGGGTCGATGCCGAGAATTCTCATGGAGTGCGGGAAAAGCCGGGATGTGGCTGCGATGTTACAACGAACGGCACAGATGCCGCGAGCCTCGAAGTTGCAAGCGAACCCGGCGCGCGGCGCAAAGAAAAAGCCCGCGAGACGCAAGTCCAGCGGGCTTCGTACAAGCGGCGCGTCACGTGCAGGTCACGCGCCGCATGCGATCAAGGCAACGAAGATCAGTGACGGAAGTGGCGGATGCCCGTCATGACCATGGCGATGTTGTGCTCGTCGGCGGCGGCGATCACTTCGTCGTCGCGCATCGAGCCGCCCGGCTGGATCACGCAGGTCGCGCCCGCGTTCACCACCACGTCGAGGCCGTCGCGGAACGGGAAGAACGCGTCCGAGGCGACCGCCGTGCCCGCGAGCTTGAGGCCCGCGTTCTCGGCCTTGATGCTGGCGATGCGTGCGGAATCCACGCGGCTCATCTGGCCTGCGCCCACGCCCATCGTCATGCCGTTCGCGCAGAACACGATGGCGTTCGACTTCACGAACTTCGCGACGCGCCATGCGAACAGCAGATCGTCCATTTCCTTCGGCGTGGGGTGGCGCTTCGTCACCACGCGCAGTTCGTGCGGCTGCACGTTCTTTGCGTCGAGTGATTGCACCAGCAGACCGCCGCCCACGCGCTTCAGGTCGAACGCGTTATGGCCATCGCCCAGGGCGATTTCCAGCAGGCGCACGTTCTGCTTCGCTGCGAACACGGCCTTCGCGGCTTCCGAGAACGACGGCGCGATCAGCACTTCGACGAACTGCTTCGACACGGCCTGCGCCGCGGCTTCGTCCACTTCGCGGTTGAACGCGATGATGCCGCCGAACGCCGAGGTCGGATCGGTCTGGAACGCCTTCGAGTACGCTTCGAGCGGGTTCGCGCCGAGCGCCACGCCGCACGGATTCGCGTGCTTGATGATCACGCAGGCCGGGGCGTCGAACGTCTTCACGCATTCCCAAGCCGCATCCGAATCGGCGATGTTGTTGTACGAGAGCTCCTTGCCCTGCAGCTGCGTGTAGTTCGCGAGCGCGCCGGCGGGCGCCGTGAGATCGCGGTAGAACGCGGCGCTCTGGTGCGGGTTTTCGCCGTAGCGCAGGTCCTGGACCTTGTCGAACGCGAGGTTCAGCACGGCCGGGTAGGTGTTGCGCGATTTGTGCTCGAGCGCTTCGGTCAGGCTCGTGAGGTAGTTCGTGATCGCGCCGTCGTACTGCGCCGTGTGCGAGAACACCTTGGTCGCGAGGCGGAAGTTCGTGGCGTAGCTCACGCTGTTGCCGTTCGCGCGCATCTCTTCGAGCACCTTCGCGTAATCGGCCGGATCGACGACCACGGTCACGTCGCGATGGTTCTTAGCGGCCGAGCGCAGCATGGTCGGGCCGCCGATGTCGATGTTCTCGATCGCGTCTTCGAGCGTGCACTCGTCTTTCGACACCGTCTGAACGAACGGATAGAGGTTCACGACGAGGAGGTCGATCGTCGGGATGCCGTGCTTTTCGAGCGCGGCCATGTGCTCGGGCAGGTCGCGGCGCGCGAGAATGCCGCCGTGAACCTTCGGGTGCAGCGTTTTCACGCGCCCATCGAGCATTTCCGGGAAGCCGGTGTAGTCGGCCACTTCGGTGACGGGGAGGCCCGCGTCCGCGAGCAGTTTCGCGGTGCCGCCGGTCGAC
This sequence comes from Paraburkholderia mimosarum LMG 23256 = NBRC 106338, assembly GCF_000739815.1. Taxonomy (GTDB): domain Bacteria; phylum Pseudomonadota; class Gammaproteobacteria; order Burkholderiales; family Burkholderiaceae; genus Paraburkholderia; species Paraburkholderia mimosarum. Next base: position 110,877 of record NZ_BBJJ01000002.1, on the reverse strand, counting down.
AGGATCTTGACGCCGAGATCGGACAGCGATTTCGCGAAGTCGACGATGCCAGACTTGTCGGAAACGGAGATGAGCGCTTGCTTGATCATGATGGGGGAGAGTTGCCGAGAGATCGAGGAGTCCGCGCCGAAGGTCCAGTAAAGCGCAGCGGCGTTACATCAGGCCGTGCTGCTGGAGCTTCTTGCGCAGCGTGTTGCGGTTGATGCCGAGATACTCGGCGGCCAGCGACTGATTGCCGCCTGCCTGCTCGAGCACCACCTCGAGCATCGGTTTTTCGACGCACGCCATCACCATGTCGTAGACGTCGTGCGGATTGCTGCCGTCGAGGTCCTGGAAGTAGATGCCCAGGCTCTCGCGGACGGATTGTTCGATGTTGTGCTTGCTCATGCTGCCAGTCGATCGGTTGATTCGTCGCCGCTGTCGCTGCCGTTGTTTTCGTCGTCGACGTAGACGAGGCGCTCGGAGCGCGCCTTTTGTTCGTCGAAGAACTGGTTGACGGCGACGAGCTGCTCGCGTGTGGTGTCCAGCGTGTTCATGCGATGCCGGAAGGTATTGGCGCCGCAAAGGCCGCGAGTGTACCAGCCGATATGCTTGCGCGCAGTACGCACGCCGGTAAATTCGCCGTAGAACGCGTAGTGGTCCTCCAGATGCTCGTTCATGATCGACTGGATTTCGTCCACGCGCGGCGGCGGCTGCAACTCGCCCGTCGCAAGGAAATGCTCGATCTCGCGAAAGAGCCACGGGCGCCCCTGCGCCGCCCGGCCGATCATGATGGCGTCCGCGCCCGTGAGCGCGAGCACCTCGCGCGCCTTGTGCGGCGACGTTATGTCGCCGTTCGCGACCACGGGAATGCGCGCGGCGGCCTTCACCGCGGCAATCGTTTCGTACTCCGCTTCACCGTGATAGAGGTCCGCGCGGGTGCGGCCATGCACGGTGAGCATGGCGATGCCGCAATCCTGCGCGATGCGCGCGATGGTGAGCGCGTTGCGGTTGTCGCGGTCCCAGCCCGTGCGGATCTTGAGCGTGACGGGCACGGCGTCCGGACCCACGCCCACGGCGTCGACCACGGCCTTGACGATGCGCGCGACGAGCGGCTCGTTCTGCAGGAGCGCCGAGCCGGCCGCGACGTTGCAGACCTTCTTGGCCGGGCAGCCCATGTTGATGTCGATGATCTGCGCGCCGTTGGCCACGTTGTAGCGCGCGGCTTCGGCCATCATGTCGGGGTCGGCGCCGGCGATCTGCACGGAGATCGGTTCGACTTCGCCCGCGTGATTGGCGCGGCGCATGGTCTTTTCGCTTTTCCAGAGCTGCGCGTTGGACGCGACCATCTCAGAGACCGCGTAGCCCGCTCCGAGGCGCTTGCACAACTGGCGAAACGGCCGGTCCGTGACGCCCGCCATGGGTGCGACGAACAGGTTATTACGCAGAGTGTGGCGGCCGATTGTGAGCATGACGCGCGAGCGGAGGCCGGAGGTCGCGGCCGGGAATGCGTTTCCGGCTGGCGCGGCTAGCGGCGTGAACTTTAAAAAGGGGAAACGCGTATTTTAGCGTAAGCGCGATGCGAGGTCGCGGTGCGTGGACCCTGGGACGGTTCAACACGCGGCCTGAAACCCACGCAACGGCGTTCAAGTGAAATCCGATTCGACCCTTCACAGGCGAATCGTCGATCGGATTCACGCGTCACATTCAGGCTTCAGCTTGCCAGTCCTCGACTTGCAAGTCGCCCACGCGTGCAAATTCGCGCACGTTGTGCGTGACTAGCACCAGCCCACGCGCGCGCGCCTGTCCGGCGATAAGTGCGTCGTAAGGACCAATCGGCGTGCCGGCGGCCACAAGTCGCGCGTGGAGTTCACCGGCGTGCTGCGCATCCTCTGCGTCGAACGGTACGACCTCGAATTGCAGGGCTTCGACGCGAGCGAGGTTGTCGGCTGCCCGCTGGCTCTTATGGGCACCGTAATACAACTCATGCATGACGATCGATGGGAGTCCGAAATCGCTCGGCAAGTGCGCACGCAAGCGCCCCAACACAACGGGTTCGCCTTTGAGGATTGCGATCACGGCATTCGTGTCCAGCAGATATTTCATTCGAACAAGTCCAGGTCAGGCCGCACTTGTTCTGCCGGTTGCGTGGTTGCGGCTGCTTCGAAGTCGGCATCGATCGGGCCGATCAGCGGGGAGAGCCATGCCCAGTCCTGCGGCACCGGTTCGAGGATGACGGCCGCACCGTGACGGCGTATGCGCACCTGCGTCGTCTCGAAGCGGAAATCCTTTGGGAGCCTGACAGCTTGTGAACCGCCGTGCTTGAAAATTTTCGCGATGTCCATTCGCGCCCTCGAATATATCTACAATTTGTATCTATTGTAGCGCGGTTGGCAAGGGCAAGGTGTCGAACGGATTTCGCTTGTCGATTGGATCAACTCCGCTGACCAAACATCATCTGCCGGGCGAGCGCCGCCTTCACCGGCGGCACGAATTCGAGCGCCGTGAGCGCGAGCCCCCGCAATGTGGCGAGCGGGCCGAAATCGATGGTGAACAGCCGTGCGAGCGTATCCGTCGCGCCGATCGTCAGGCGCCGGTCGAACGCGCGGCGGCTCGCGAACTCGCCGAGCGCGCGCGGGGTGGGGCCGTGCTGCGCGAGCGAATCGGCGAGGGCATGCGCGTCGCGCAGACCGAGATTGAGGCCCTGTCCCGCCACCGGGTGCAGCGTCTGGGCCGCGTTGCCGACCGCCGCGATGCGGCCGTTGCCGGAAACTAGCGCGTCGAGCGCGTTCAAGCCGAGCGGGAACGCCGCGCGGCCGTGGATCTGCGTGAAGCGGCCCATGCGCGCGCCGAACGCTACGCCAAGCTCCGCTAGAAAGTCGGCATCGCCTAGCTGCGCGCGGCGCTCGGCTTGCGCAGGCGAGCAGCACCACACCAGCGCGTAATCCGCGCCGCGCACGCCGCCCATCGGCAGGAGCGCGATCGGGCCTTCGCCCGTGAAGCGTTCCCACGCCACGTGCGGTTGCGGCGCTGAGAGCGTCACCACGCCGACCAGCGCGGTCTGGCCATAGTCGCGCGTGCGCCGCGCCTCGACCCGCGACTGCGCGCTTGTCACGTCGGCTTCGGCGGCTTCAGCGGAATCGTCGTGCGCGGCGCGTTGCGGCGGCGCGCGATAGAGCCCGCCTTCTGCGTTCACGAGGATGCGCGTGCGCATGTGGCGCGCTACACCCGCGCTAACGACGGGCAGCGTCACGCCATCGTGCTCCACCACGGGATCATGCGCATGCGTGTGATGCAGCCAGTGCACGCCCGTGCCGCGCACGGACTGTGCGAGCGCCTGCACGATCACGCCATAGCGCGCCACGTAGCCAAGCGAAGGCAGATCGTAGTCGTGGCGGTCGATCAGCGTGCGCCCGAAATGGCCGCGCTGCGAAACGTGGATGCGCTCGATGGGCGTGGCGTCGTGAGGCCACGCGAGCGTTTCGAGCAGTGTGCGGCTGCCCTGCGAGACGGCGATCGCGCGCGGGTCGCCAGCGCTGTCTCCGGGTTCGCGCGCGTCGATCAGCGCGATCGAGAGTCCGCGCGTGGCGCTGCGCCGCGCGAGCCAGCCCGCGAGCGCGAGACCCACCGGCCCTGCGCCGACGATCGTCACGTCGTGATCGAAATGTGCTTGCGCGGGCTCGCCGTTGGAGGCGTGGCTCGCGCTGCCGGAAACTGCGTTCATGTCGTTTGTTTCGCTTCGTATGGAGTCTTCGTGTCCGAGCCGGCTTCAGGCACCGCGCTGCGCGGCCTGCATCAGCGCCTCGATTTCGTCGGCGGCGACGGGCACGTCGCGCGTGATCAGTTCGCAGCCCGCTTCGGTGACGATGGCGTCGTCCTCGATGCGGATGCCGATGTCCCAGTAGTGCTCGGGCACGTCCTCGGCCGCGCGGATGTAGAGGCCCGGCTCGATCGTGAGCGTCATGCCGGGGCGCAACGTGCGCCAGGGCGGCGGGGCGTCCGCGCTTGCGCCGCTGTGTTCGCCGCGTTCACGATAATCGCCCGCATCGTGCACGTCCATGCCCAGCCAGTGCCCCGTGCGATGCATGTAGAAGCGCGCATAGGCGCGCTCGGCGATCACGTCGTCGACGCTCGCCAAGCGTTGCCGGTCGACGATGCCGGTATCGAGCAGCCCCTGCGCGAGCACGCGCACGGCGGCGTCGTGCGGCGCCTCGAAGTTCACGCCCGCGCGTGTCGCGTCGATGGCAGCCTGCTGCGCGGCGAGCACGATGTCGTACAGCTCGCGTTGCGCGCCGGTGAAGCGGCCGCTGGCCGGAAACGTGCGTGTGATGTCCGAGGCGTAGCCGTTCAGCTCGCACGCGGCGTCGATGAGCACGAGGTCGCCTTCGCGCGCCACCGTGTTGCCCGCGGGGTAATGCAGCACGCAGGCGTTCGCGCCCGCCGCGACGATCGAGCCGTAGGCCGGCGCCTGCGCGCCGTGCTTGCGAAACGTGTAGAGCAGCTCCGCCTCGATTTCATATTCGCGCATGCCGGGCCGGCAGGTCTGCATCGCGCGAACGTGCGCGAGCGCCGAGATCTTCGCGGCGCGCCGCATCGTGTCGAGTTCGTGCGCGTCCTTGATGACGCGCATGTCGTCGAGCAGCGGCAGCAGGTCGTACGCGGCGGCCGGCGCGGTGATGCCGCTGCGCCCCTGCGCGCGTACCGCGTCGAGCCAGCGCTTCACCTGCGCGTCGAAGCGCTCGGAGGCCGCGAGCGCGTAGTGCAGCGCCGGCCGGTTCGCGATGAGCTGGGCGATGCGCGCATCGAGTTCGTCGATGGCAAAGGCGGCGTCGAAGCCGAATGCTTCGCGCGCGGCGTCAGGACCGAAGCGGAAGCCCTCCCAGGTTTCGCGCTCGACGTTCTTCGCGCGGCAGAACAGGATCGCGGCGGGCTGGTTCTCGCCCGCGTTCGCGTCGAGCACGAGCAGCGCCTCGGGCTCCGTGAAGCCGGTGAGATAGTAGAAGTAGCTGTCGTGCCGATAGGGATAGTCGGCGTCGCGGTTGCGCAGCGCCTCGGGCGCGGTCGGCACGAGCGCGACACCGCCGCCCCGGGCGCGCAGCGCGGCAAGCACGCGTTCGCGGCGCGCGCGATAGAGCGCGGCGCCGCCGTCCGGGCCGCGCTGCATGTCGGCCTGGTCGGCGGCAGATTGGGCTTCGCGCGAGGCGGCGGGGGGGCTTTGCGTGAGGGTCGAGTCCATCGTGGGATTGTAGCGCTGGCTACAGACAGGCGCGCGGCGCCTCCGGCCGCCCGCAAGGGCCTTCCGGTGCAGGATGTTGTCTCCGGCTGACATTGTTTGTAGGAAAATTCCTGCACTGCAACAGACGACACGTCAGAAAAACGGGAATCCAACGTATACTTCGGCCGGATTCCAGAAAAGGCAGGTGCGATGAAACTTATCGGTTCGCTCGGCAGCCCGTATGTCCGCAAGGCGCGGATCACGCTCGCCGAAAAGAAAATCGACTACAAGCTGGTGCTCGAAAACGTGTGGGGCGCCGACACGACGATCCACGATTTCAATCCCCTCGGCAAGGTTCCGTGCCTCGTGATGGACGACGGCGAAGCCGTGTTCGACTCGCGCGTGATCTGCGAATACGTCGACATGCTCTCGCCCGTGGCCAAGCTGATTCCGCCGGCAGGACGCGAGCGCATCGAAGTGCGTTGCTGGGAGGCGCTCGCCGACGGCATGCTCGACGCTGCCGTGCTGATCCGGCTTGAGGCCACGCAGCGCACGCCGGAGCAGCGCAGCGAGGCGTGGGTGGAGCGCCAGGAGCGCAAGATCCGCGAAGGCCTCGACGCGATGGCCAAGGGTCTCGACGGCAACCCGTGGTGCGCGGGCAACCGCTACACGCTCGCGGATATCGCCGTGGGCTGCGCGCTCGGCTATCTCGACTTCCGCATGCCGGAGCTGAACTGGCGCGAGGCGCATCCGAACCTTGCGCGCCACTACGAAAAGCTGTCGCAGCGCCCGTCGTTCATCGACACGGTGCCGCAAGGCTGACAAAAAACGCCCGGCGGCAGAGTGTTGCCGTCGGGCGTTTGCCGCTGGACGCGCGCAAGGCGCGTCCCGAGCCGCTGCGCACCGCGCATCTCACTTCGCAGCGGCGGCGCGATCCTCCTTCCTCAGGCGATTTTCTCCTCCACCGGCGCGAACGAGTCGCTGCGAGCGAGAGGCCACCACTTTTCGTACAACTGATAGCGATAGCGGCCTTCGAGCAGATCGCCGGGCTTCAGGTACTTGAGCAGCTCCGACATCAGCTTCACCTCGTACGACGACACGCGCCGCACGATGTGATGCGCACGCAGATCCGACGGGCTCGCGAGACCGGCGGCCTGGATCAGCTCCTGGAGCGCGTGCAGCGTGTTGTGATGGAAATTGAAGACGCGCTCGCCCTTGTCGGGCACGTTCAGCGCGCGCTGGCGCACGGGGTCCTGCGTGGCGACGCCGGTGGGGCAGCGGTCCGAGTGGCACTTCTGCGCCTGGATGCAGCCCACGGCGAACATGAAGCCGCGCGCCGAGTTGACCCAGTCCGCGCCGATCGCGAGCGTGCGCGCAATGTCGAACGCGGTGATGATCTTGCCGCTCGCGCCGATCTTGATCTTGTCGCGCAGGCCGATGCCCACGAGCGTGTTGTGCACGAGCAGCAGCCCTTCCTGCAACGGCGTACCGATGTGATCGGTGAATTCGAGCGGCGCCGCGCCCGTGCCGCCTTCGGCGCCGTCCACGACGATGAAGTCGGGCAGGATGCCGGTCTCGAGCATCGCCTTGGCGATGCCGAAGAACTCCCAGGGGTGCCCGATGCAAAGCTTGAAGCCGGTGGGTTTGCCGCCCGAGAGCTTGCGCAGGCGCTCGACGAATTCGAGCAGGCCGCGCGGCGTCGAGAACTCCGAGTGGCGGGCGGGCGACACGCAGTCCTTGCCGATCGGAATGCCGCGCGTTTCGGCGATCTCGGGCGTGACCTTGGCGGCGAGCAGCATGCCGCCGTGGCCGGGCTTCGCGCCCTGCGAGAGCTTCACCTCGATCATCTTCACCTGCGGCTCGTTCGCGAGGCGCTGGAATTTTTCGGCGCTGAAGGTGCCGTCGTCGTTACGGCAGCCGAAGTAGCCCGACGCGATTTCCCAGATGACGTCGCCACCGTTTTCGCGGTGATACTTCGAGAGCGAGCCTTCGCCCGTGTCGTGCGCGAAGCGGCCTTTTTTCGCGCCCATGTTGAGCGCCCGGATGGCGTTTGCCGAGAGCGCGCCGAAGCTCATCGCCGAGATGTTGAAGATCGACATCGAATAGGGCTGCGCGCGCGTGGCGCCCACGAGCACGCGGAAGTCGCTGCCTTCGAGCTTCGTGGGGGCGAGCGAGTGGCTGATCCATTCGTGGCCCACGGCTTTCACGTCGAGCTCGGTGCCGTAGGGGCGGCTGTCGACGACGTTCTTCGCGCGCTGGTAGACGAGACTGCGCTGAACGAGCGAGAACGGCTTCTCGTCGGTGTCGTCCTCGACGAAGTACTGGCGGATCTCGGGCCGCACGAACTCGAACAGAAAGCGCATATGCCCCCAGATCGGGTAGTTGCGCAAAATCGCGTGGCGGTCCTGGGTGATGTCGTAGAGGCCGAGCGCGACGAGCAGCACGGGCACGATCACGCAGTACCACGACAGATGATGGAGGGCGGCCGCGGCGACACAGGCCACGAGCAGCAGCACCGCGCCCCACATGGCGAGATAACGTCGGGAAAACATTGGGGGGAACTCCTCGAACTTGATTGGGTGCGCGCGCCGCGTCGTCTTTTGGAGGGCAGCGGCGTGCGTCAGCCGCGCCGTTGGCGGGCGCGGCTTGCCGGAATGATGCCGCAAGTCCGTGAATCCGGCCGGGAAGCCAGCACGGCTCGATCGGCCTTTGGGCCGGGCTCGATGAAGGCGGAAAGGTCGGGTCAAAAAACACGCGGCGCCTGGAGCGCCGCGTGTTTTTTTACGTTTGGCCTGCCGTTGCCGGTGTTGCCGCCGCTGGCTTCTTGCGCGGCACGCGCTTCTTTTTCTTCGGCGCTTCGGGTGGCAGCACGGCGGGCACATGCTGCGCGAGCGTCGTCACCGCTTCGATGATGCCGCCGCCCAGGCATACGTCGCCGTCATAGAGCACCGCCGACTGGCCGGGCGTGACGGCCCATTGCGCGTCGGGAAAGCGCAGCGAGAACTGGCCCGCGCCGGATTCGCTCGCCGACGCGAACGTGCACGGCGCATCGGCCTGGCGATAGCGCGTTTTCGCGCCGCACGCGTGGTGCTCCGCCGGCGGTTCCCCGGCCACCCAGCTCACGTTGCCCGCGCGCAGTTCGTGCGCGAGCAGCCACGGATGATCGTGGCCCTGCACCACGTAGAGCGTATTCGACGCGATATCCTTGCCCGCCACGAACCACGGGTCGCCGCTGCCGTCCTTGCTGCCGCCAAGCCCGATGCCCTTGCGCTGTCCGAACGTGTAGAACGCGAGGCCGATGTGCTCGCCCACGACCTTGCCCTCGGGCGTCATCATCGGGCCGGGTTTCGTCGGCAGATAGCGGTTGAGGAAGTCGCGGAACGGCCGCTCGCCGATGAAGCAGATTCCTGTGGAATCCTTCTTTTTCGCGTTCGGCAAACCGATTTTTTCGGCGAGCTCGCGCACCTTCGTCTTGGGAATCTCGCCGAGCGGGAACATCGTCTTCGAAAGCTGCGCCTGGTTCAGGCGATGCAGGAAGTACGACTGATCTTTCGTATGGTCGAGCGCCTTGAGCAATTCGAAGCGACCATCGCGTTCGCGCACGCGCGCATAGTGGCCCGTGGCGATCGTCCCGGCGCCGAGCGACATGGCGTGGTCGAGGAAGGCCTTGAACTTGATCTCGGCGTTGCAGAGCACATCCGGATTCGGCGTGCGGCCCGCCGAGTACTCGCGCAGGAACTCCGCGAACACGCGGTCCTTGTATTCGGCGGCGAAGTTCACCGCCTCGACGTCGATGCCGATCAGGTCCGCGACCGAGACCACGTCGATCCAGTCCTGGCGCGTCGAGCAGTACTCGCCGTCGTCGTCGTCTTCCCAGTTCTTCATGAAGAGACCGACGACGTCGAACCCCTGCTTCTTGAGCAGCCATGCGGTGACCGACGAATCGACGCCGCCCGACATGCCCACCACGACCCTGCCCTTGCTCATCATGTGCTCATCTCTTTGCTGCTTGTTCAGCTTCTGGTTCCCAGCCTGGGCGCGGTTGCGTGGGTGTGGATGAAGTCCAGCGGCACGCGCTTGCCCGCGAGGTAATCGTCGACACAGCGCATGACGAGCGGTGTGCGATGACGTTCGCTCGCCGCGCGCAGTTCGTCCACGCTCATCCATACCGTGCGGACGATGTCCGGATCGAGCGCACGGCTCTGCGGCACGGCTGCAACGCTGCCGCAGTATGTGAAGCGCACATAGGTCGCGCCGCTCTCGCCTGGCTGGCCGAAATGTGTCATGTACACGCCGACTAGCGCCTCGGGTGTGAACGCGTGGGCGGTTTCCTCGAGCGTTTCGCGCACCACGGCCTCGTGCAGCGTCTCGCCCGCTTCCAGATGGCCAGCCGGCTGGTTCAGGCGCAGTCCGGCGCTCGTGTGCTCCTCGACGAGGAGAAAACGCCCGTCGCGCTCGACGATCGCGGCCACGGTGACGTGGGGTGCCCAGGTTTCCTCATTCATGGGCCGGTATTTTACCGGGACACCGTGAACGCTGCCCGGGGCCGGATCGGACATGCGCGGGCACCGATCGAAGCGCCAGCCAGGGGTTTTCCCGACCGTCCGGTCGGACCTCGGAACGTGTCGTGTGCATCGCACAAAAACGTGCAAATCCCGCTATAAAACGGCCGCTGCTTTCGGTTAAAGTGGTGCCGTCGTTTTGCCGTCGCAATGGATGCCGGCGCTTCAACGCCGTTTGTCGGCCTCCCTTCGCTCGATTCGAGCCAGAACAGCTACAACAGCTAGAACAAGAAGGTCGAGGAGGAAACAACGATGCATATCGGAGTGCCCGCAGAGACGCGGGCGAACGAAACCCGCGTGGCCGCGACGCCGGAGACAGTCAAGAAGTACGTCGCCCAGGGCCATACGGTCACGATCCAGGCCGGCGCGGGCGTCGGCGCGAGCTTTCCCGACGAGGCCTATACGGCCGTCGGCGCGCAGATCGCCGACGCGGCCGCCGCGTTCGGCGCCGATCTCGTGCTGAAAGTCCAGTCGCCCACCGTGAGCGAGCTGCCGTTCATGAAACGCGGCGCGGTGCTGGTGGGCATGCTCGATCCCTTTAATGCGGAAAACGCCGCGAAACTCGCCGAGGCAGGCGTGACCGCCTTCGCGCTCGAAGCCGCGCCGCGCACCACGCGCGCGCAAAGCCTCGACGTGCTGTCGTCGCAGGCCAACATCGCCGGCTACAAGGCGGTGCTCGTGGCCGCGCACCTCTATCCGCGCTTCATGCCGATGCTCATGACCGCCGCCGGTACCGTGAAGGCCGCGCGCGTGCTGATTCTCGGCGCGGGCGTGGCGGGGCTGCAGGCGATTGCCACGGCGCGGCGCCTGGGCGCGGTGATCGAAGCCTCCGACGTGCGCCCGGCGGTCAAGGAGCAGATCGAGTCGCTCGGCGGCAAATTCCTCGAGGTGCCCTACGAAACCGATGAGGAGCGCGAAGCCGCCGTGGGCGTGGGTGGCTACGCGCGCCCCATGCCGCCTTCCTGGCTCGCGCGCCAGTCGGCGCTGGTCCACGAGCGCGCCAGGCAGGCCGACATCGTCATCTCGACCGCACTAATTCCGGGCCGCGACGCGCCCACGCTGCTGCCTTCGGAAACCGTGCAGGCCATGAAGCCGGGTTCCGTCGTGATCGACCTCGCGGCCGGACGAGGCCCCGTCGCCGACCAGGCCACCGGCCGGCGCGGCGGCAACTGCCCGCTCACCGAGGCCGACAAGGTCGTGACGCACCACGGCGTGCAGATCTGCGGCTATACGAACCTCGCCTCGATGGTCGCCGCCGACGCCTCGGCACTCTACGCGCGCAATCTGCTCGACTTCCTCAAGCTCATCGTCACGAAGGAAGGCACGCTCAACATCGATCTCGCGGACGACATCGTCGCGGCCACGCTGCTGGCGCGCGACGGCGCCGTCACGCGCAAGGCATGACGAGGAGGAGACCAATAATGGAAGTCATCAACCATACCGTCATCAACCTGATCATCTTCGTGCTGGCCGTGTACGTGGGCTATCACGTGGTCTGGAACGTCACGCCCGCGCTGCATACGCCGCTCATGGCCGTGACTAACGCGATCTCGGCCATCGTGATCGTCGGTGCAATGCTCGCCACGGGCCTGACCGTGGGCGGCGCGGGCAAGTTCTTCGGCACGTTCGCCGTGCTGCTCGCCGCCGTGAACGTATTCGGCGGGTTCCTCGTCACGCGGCGAATGCTGGAAATGTTCCGCAAGAAGGAGCCGAAAAAACTCTCCGGTCCGGCCAAGGAGGGTGCGTAAATGAGCATGAACGTCGTTACGCTGCTTTACCTGGTGGCGTCGGTCTGCTTCATCCAGGCGCTCAAGGGACTGTCGAATCCGAAGAGCGCGCGCGCCGGCAACGTGTTCGGCATGGTCGGCATGGCCATCGCGATTCTCACCACGCTTGCCCTGATCGTGAAGGAGTCCGCGCAGTTCGGCTCGAACCTCGGGCTCGGCCTCGTGCTGCTGTTCGCGGCGCTCGTGGTGGGCGGGGGCCTCGGCGCCTATGTCGCCGCGCGCGTCGAGATGACGAAGATGCCCGAACTCGTCGCGGCCATGCACTCGCTGATCGGTCTCGCGGCGGTCTGCATCGCGTATGCGGTGGTCTCGGAGCCCGCTGCGTTCGGGCTCGTTGCCGAGGATGCGCCGTATCCGGGCTTCCTGCCGTACGGCAACCGCATCGAACTGTTCATCGGCACGTTCGTGGGCGCGATCACGTTCTCAGGCTCCGTCATCGCGTTCGGCAAGCTCTCGGGCAAGTACAAGTTCCGCCTGTTCCAGGGCGCGCCCGTGGTCTACCCCGGCCAGCACCTGATCAACCTGATGCTCGCGCTCGGCATGATCGGCTTCGGCATCCTGTTCTTCATCACGCAGTCGTGGCTGCCGTTCATCATCATGACGGCGATCGCGTTCGCGCTGGGCGTGCTCATCATCATCCCGATCGGCGGCGCGGACATGCCCGTGGTCGTCTCGATGCTGAACTCGTACTCGGGCTGGGCGGCGGCGGGTATCGGCTTCTCGCTGAACAACGCGATGCTGATCATCGCGGGCTCGCTCGTGGGCTCTTCGGGCGCGATCCTGTCGTACATCATGTGCCACGCGATGAACCGCTCGTTCTTCAACGTGCTGCTCGGCGGCTTCGGCGGCGAAGCGGGCGGGGCGGCGGTGGCCGGGGCGCAGGAGCAGCGTCCGGTGAAGTCGGGTTCGGCCGATGATGCCGCGTTCATGCTCGGCAATGCGGAAAGTGTCGTGATCGTGCCGGGCTATGGTCTTGCGGTGGCGCGCGCGCAGCATGCCTTGAAGGAGCTGACCGACAAGCTCGTCGAAAACGGCGTGGACGTGCGCTACGCGATTCACCCGGTGGCAGGCCGCATGCCGGGCCACATGAACGTGCTGCTCGCGGAAGCCGAAGTGCCCTACGACATGGTGTTCGAGATGGAGGACATCAACAACGAGTTCGGCCAGACAGACGTGGTGCTGGTGCTCGGCGCGAACGACGTGGTGAATCCGGCGGCGAAGAACGACCCGAAGTCGCCCATTGCGGGCATGCCGATCATCGAGGCGTACAAGGCGCGCACGATCATCGTGAACAAGCGATCGATGGCGGCGGGCTACGCGGGCCTCGACAACGAACTGTTCTACATGGACAAGACGATGATGGTGTTCGGCGACGCGAAGAAGGTGATCGAGGAGATGGTGAAGGCGGTGGAATAAGCCCGAGGCACTCCGAAGATCGGCAAAAGGCGCGCAGCGATGCGCGCCTTTTTTTATCGGCGAGCCCACCTCGAAGCGCTCATAGCGACGGCGCATTCACGCGCCTCAGATAGTCGGCGAGACGCCGGCCGCTCACGTCGGGAAACGGTTCGAGCACCTGTACTTCCTCCATGCGCGCGATGTTGAAATTGCGGAAGTCCTCGCGCATTTCGCACCACGCGCCGACGGTCCATTGCGCGCCCCAATAGACGAGCCCGAGCGGCCAGATGCGCCGCTCCGTATGCGCGCCGATGCGGTCGCAGTAGGCAAAGCGCACGACGAGCCGCGTATCGACGGCACGATGCAGCGCGTCGAGCTTGTCCAGAACGCGTGATCCATGTGGTACGCAGGCGCGAAAACCGCCAGGCGTTCCAGCACCGCGCGCTTTTCGGCCGGCATCGCCGCGGCGATCTTCGCGAGCGCGCCACGTGCGCCGCTCGCGAGCGCCGCGCCGCCCCATGATTCGGCCATGCGCGCGCCGACGGCGAGTGCGGTGAGTTCGTCGGCGGTGAAGGTGAGCGGCGGCAGGCTCGCCGTGCGCGCGAGCCGGTAGCCGATGCCCGCTTCGCCCTCGATCGGCACGCCCGAGAGCTGAAGGTCGCGCACGTCGCGATAGACGGTGCGCGGCGAGACTTCCAGCCATTCGGCCAGTTGCTGCGCGGTGGTGAGACGCCGGCCGCGCAGCAGTTCGGCGATGCGAAAGAGGCGGTCGGCGCGGCGGGTCATGGCGGGTCGGTCGCGAAGGCGGGCGCGGTGATCGGGACAAGGACGGATGATAGCGCCGGGCGCGCGCTCGATGCGCCGGCTCGCAACCCGCGCGCTATCTAGCGAAGTTCAGGCCAGCGTCGAGCCAGATTCGAGCCGATGTCGAGCCGGTATCAACCCAGCTTCGGCGCGTGCAAACCGACGCGGTTGCCCTCGGTATCGATGAAGAAGCCGATATAGCCGTAGTTGTTCGGCAGCTCGACGGCCGGCCCTTGCTGCTTGCCGCCGGCTTTCTCCACGCGGTCGAGCACCGCCGTGACCGAGGGCTGTGCGTTCAGGTACACGAGCACGCCCTTCGGGTCGGGCTTGGCGTCATGCGGATTGAACACGATGCAGCCGCCGGTTTCGGCTTCGGTGTGCGCGAAGAGCGCCATCGGCACGCCGCCGACCACTTCGCGCTGCAGCGCGGTGTCGAAGGCGGTTTCGTAGAAACGTGCGGCACGTTCCAGGTCATGCGCGGGAATTTCGAACCACGAGATCACACGGGACAGATCGGTAGACACAATGCGCTCCTCGAAGGCAACGGCGGACAGAGTGGATGGCGGCAGCCGGGCGGCTGTGGCCTCGCCGGATGGCGTAGAAGCAGTCTGCCGGGGGGCTGCTGACAGCGTGCTGTCAGTAGGTTTGGCGCGCCATACGCTTGTCGTCGACCTTTCCGGTCTTCATGCGCAAACGGCTAGTTCACGCGCGGCGCGGCGGCGGGCTCAGATGTCACCCGCCGTGCGCGTTCGCCGAGGTCATTGGGCGTCGTCGTTGCCTGCGGCGGGATTCGCGCCGCCGCTGGCCGGGCGTTGGCGCACGCTGCCTGCAATCAGGTCGAAGCGGAACAGGCGGCATTCGAGCGCGCCGTTGTAGAGCGGCGTTTTGGCGGCTTCGCGCAGGCGCAGCTGGCCCGGCAGCTTGCGGTCCGAAGTGAGGACGAAGGCGCGCCAGCCCGTGAAGCGCTGCTTGAGCGCGTCGCCGAGCGCCTGGAAGAACTCGGCGTCGGGCGCCTCGTCTCTCGCGCGGTGAAAGCCTTCGTCGTCGTCGCCACGCAGTTCGCGCGCCGTGGGCCGCGCCTCGCCGCGCGCATTGCGCCCGCGCACCTCGATACGCTCGCCATACGGCGGATTCGCCACGAGGATGCCCGGCGCGTCGGTGGGCGGCGTCATGTTGCGCGCGTCGAGCTGCTTGAGCGGCACGTTGCCGAAGCCCGCGCGCTTGAAGTTCGCGCGCGCCTTTTCCAGCATGACGTCGGAGATGTCGCTGCCGAAAATCAGCAGGTCGTGCTGCTTGCTCTGGGCCGCGTTGCGCGCCGTGTTGGCTTCGCTCTTCAGGTGCCGCCATGCCGCCATGTCAGCCTGCTTGAGCGACTCGAAGCCGAAGCGGCGATCGAGGCCCGGCGCGATATCGAGCGCAACCTGCGCGGCTTCGGCGAGGAAGGTGCCGCTGCCGCACATCGGGTCGTAGAGCGGCGTACCGGCCGTCCAGCCCGTGAGGCGCAGGATGCCCGCGGCGAGGTTTTCGCGCAGCGGGGCGGCGCCCTTGTCCAGACGCCAGCCGCGTTTGAAGAGCGGTTCGCCCGAGGTGTCGAGATAGAGCGTGCACTCGTTCGCCGTGAGGAAGGCGAAGACGCGCACGTCCGGATACGCGGTGTCGATGCTAGGACGAGCGCCCGCCTTGTCGCGCATGCGGTCGCAGATCGCGTCCTTCACGCGCAGCGTGGCGAATTCGAGGCTGCGCAGCGGCGACTTGATCGCGGTGATGTCCACGCGCAGCGTCTCGTTCGGCGTGAACCACTGGTCCCAGCGCTGCTCGCGCGCGAGCGCGTAGATGTCCTGCTCGCTGCGGTATGGCCGCTGGGCGATCTTCAGGAGCACGCGGCTCGCAATGCGCGAATGGAGGTTCGCGGCGATGCCGCCGGCCCAGTTGCCGCGGAAATGCACGCCGCCGGGCACCTCGGCGCCGACCTGGAGTGCGCCGGGCGGCAGACGCCGTTGCGCGGTTTCGGCCAGTTCGGCGGCGAGCGCGGCTTCGAGGCCGCGCGGGCAGGGGGCAAAGAAATCGAAAGACATGAAGGAGGATGGGACGCTGCGGGGAAGGCGCTATTGTACGCGGGTTGCGGGGGCGGCCTGACGTGGATGCCCGAGCGCGTGACGAAGCATGTCAGCGTGCGCGAGTCGGAGGCACTGAACCCGATTGCCGCCGCATCTGCCGAACACTAGCCTGCTGGGGCCCTTATGGGTTCCGGAGTGCGTGCGGTTAGTGCGGTCTGCGGTGAGGGCAGGTCGCCGGCGCGGCGCACGGGCGCCGCGCCACCGAGAACCGGTTCCTCTCAGCCGCCTGCGGGCTGCGGCGTTCCGCCGGCAGCGGCGGGCGCCGTCTGCGGACAGGCGATGCTCGCCGGCGGCTTCGCCCGCGTGCCGGACTTCATACCGTTTGCCGCCACGCTCGCCCGCGGCGCGGCCGCGAGCGCGCGTACGCCGCTCGCGATCGACTGCGAGAGCGCGTCGATCGCGCGGCGGTGGCCGACCACGAGCGCGTCGTAGCCGTCGCCCACGGGCTCGTTCAGCACGCTGCGGCAGGTCATGACGGTTTGCGTGTCGAGCGAGCGCACGCTCCACACGGCGTCGATCAGCGCATGCGAGCCGGGCCACGACTCGAAGCGCTGCACGTTCACGCTCACGCGGTACACCGGCACGCCCGAGGGGCGCGGCGAGCCGTACACGTCGATGGTGCCTAGCTGCTGCGTGAGGTCGCCCGAGAGCGCGCGGCGGATTTCGTCGCCGGGCATCGACGCCCAGCGCTCCTGCTCGAGCACCCGCACCTGGGTGGCGTCGCTTTGCACCACGAGCTGCGCCTTTGCAACCTGCGGCGGCACGTCGACTGGCGCCAGCTCGATCAGCCACTGGGCGTTACCCGCGCTGGGCGCGGCGGCCGTGCGGGCAGCGTCGTCGGTCGGGCTCAGTGTGTAGAATCGGCTGGCCGGCGAGCTGCAGCCCGCGAGCGCGGCCGCGATCAACACCGCGCCGAGTGTGGCAAGGTTGGGGGCACGTCGGAGCATCATGGCTTGTCTGTTCCAAAATAATTGCTCAATGTTGAGCACTGGATTTATCTGCACTTCGTTGACGCGGCTTTCGCCGCCCAACTGAAGCCTCTTGACGCTCAGTTGCGCCGGAGGAGCGTGCGATCAGGATCTGCTTCACCTGTGTGTGAGGCATGAACCGGTCGATTTCCCGATCACGAATCCTGTTACGCACATTCCGCGCAGCGTTGAAGTCCGCCTGGAGAACGTCCCCGTTTGCACGGTAAAACTTGTCGCCCGCGCGCCTGCCTTCCAGCAAGCCCGTGAACGAGTCCATTTGCGACGTGTAGGCGGCGTTGACGACGACGTGCGTCGCTCCACGCTGCGTGCATACTTCTTCGAGCGCCTGAGCCAGTACACCTTTGGCCCATGCACTCATTCGGCGGTTGTATTTCCGCCATTGGAGATTGCCCCTGATGGGCGCGGTCAAATCCTCTGAACCGATCACTGCCGCAGCATCCACGATCGAGTGGGCAGCCTGATAGGCGATGGTGCGCAGCCTTTTTTGCGTGCGATCACGTCGCCTGTCGAGCTTCACGCGTCCGAGATTGTTCACCTTGATGCGCTCAGCCTTGGCTATGCGGCCAGCCGCCCGATGCTTTTTCTCGAGCGCATGCAGCTTGTTGCGCGCCTTCCCGGTTTTCGAAACCTGATCGCTGTGCGCCGTCAGGACTGCCCCGAAATTGTCGCCGTGGTGCCTGCCGTCGGAGTCCGTGAACGCTTCGCTGTAGCCTTTGTCGACGCCGATTTCGGCAGTCCCGCACGGGCGACCTGCGGTCTTTTCGGTCGCGTAATGGATCTCGACCGATTCGCCTTTCAGGATTACGCGCAGATTGCAGCCCGTGAGGTCGACGTTTTTCCCGCTGCTCGTCGTCGTGAGCACGAGCGGCTCGCCGTACTGCTTCGCAATGCGGATCGTCACCGTGAGTCGACCGCCCACGATCCTGCTCTCGTGCTTGTCAGACCGAACGATGAACTGATTGTCGCAACTTGACACGCCATGCCTGAAGTGCTTGCGCATCATTCGGTGCAGATAACCGTCCTCGCGCCACTTGTCGGACTTCAGGAGCGTGTAGAGCCGCTTGCGCTCATTCTGATCGGAGGTCCGCTTCGCGATCGCCTGACGCACCTTGGCGCATGCGGCAGCCTTGTACGTCAGAATGTCGTTGACGGCATCCTTCGTAGTTTCTGCGCGGATCGTGCCGTCCACCGAAAGCCCGGAATACCAACCGCCGGCAGTCACTTCCTTGCGAATGTCAGCCGCACTCTTGCCAACGGTCCCGAGCGCGCCGTAGCGGCGCCAGAGATCGGCACGCACGAACGCCATCGCCTTGCAGGACGCGCGAATGGCGCGCAGCGAGGATGGGATTGCGTGCAGGGTGCGGGTGACGGTGATCATGCTTTTGCGGCGGCAGAATACCTTTCAAGGCATGCCTGAATCGGCATGTTTTGGACGGGCTGCAGGAATTCGTATTCCAGCAGTTCATCTGCGAGAAATTCGTAGATTTCGTCGTCCATACGATCTTGCTCATCCTGATCGCGGGCATCCGGGAAGTTATCCACGATGTACCTATAGAGAAGATCGCCGGCATGCTGCTCGAATTCAGCCGAATATGTTTCGGCGGCGAACCCATGCCCCGAACAGTACGTGGCGACTGTGTTCCCTGTGGCTTCGGCCTCAAGAAACTGTTCAACGGTCTCGTATTGCGTCAGGTCAAAGGGGTCGGCAGTTCGAACTGCGCGCGAGGACACATCCCACGGAGATTCGTCCCACTCAATGCGTGAATGCTTTTCTTCGAGCATGATGCGTGCAACCCGCATGCCAATGGCGCTCGTGATGGGATTGCCCGTATCGGTCGCGAGGCGATGAAGTTGTTCTGCGATGCTGTTCGCGATTAGATTTTTCATTCGAGGATATCCTTCGATTCCTTGATGCCTGGAAAATCTTCCTTGATCTGCTTCTTGTACTTGCGCATGCCGTAAAGTCAGCTATCAGTTATTTGCTCCAGATTTGCCGCGCAGCAGCGATTCGGGATGGCGTTCGAGGTAATCGGAGAGCGCGTTGAGCGATTGCAGCGTGCGCGTGAGTTCCTGCATCGCCTGATGCACGTCCGACTGCAGCGGCGAGTCCTGCTGCAGCGTGGACTGCGCGGCGTTGAAGGTCTTCTGCGCCTCATCCAGCGTGCCTTGCAGCTGCGGCAGGATCTGGTCGTTCACCTTGCCGAACAGCTGGTTGGCGTTCTTGAGCGAGTCGTTCAGGTTGTTGCCGATCTTGTCGAACGGAATCTGGTCGAGCTTCTTCGCGATGTCCGCCACCTGCAGTTGCAGCTCTTCGAGCGAGTTCGGCACCGTGGGCAGCTCGAGCGGGTCGTGATTGAAATCGACGGTCGCCGGCGCGGCCTTCGGGAAGATGTCGAGGGCGATGTAGAGCTGCCCCGTGATCAGATTGCCGGTGCGCAACTGGCCGCGCAGGCCGCGCTGGACGAGCCGCTTGAGCAGTTCCTGGCTTTGCGGTGTATACGGCGCAGGCGCTTCTCCGCGGATGCGGCGCGACAGTCGCAGCGGATAGAGATCCATCGTCACGGGCATCGTGAAATTGTGCTGTTTCGGGTCGTACTCGATGCCGATGTCGGTCACCTGGCCGAGCACGATGCCCCGGAAATCGAGCGGCGCGCCCACCGAAAGGCCGCGCAACGACTGGTTGAAGTACATCACCACGCGCTGCGGCGCGCCGTCCGGCTCGCGCATTGCCTCGGCCTCGTCGGAGGCGAGCGCGAAGGTGGCGGTGTCGGGCGCCTGCGGGCCCATGGACTGGCCGGGCGGAGCCTGGAACGCAATGCCGCCCACCACGATGGTGGCGAGCGACTGCGTGTTGACCTTGATGCCGTTCGAATCGAGCTGCACGTTCACGCCGCTCGCGTGCCACCAGCGCGTGTTGGTGCCCACGTACTGGTCGAACGGCGCGGTCACGAACACCTGCACCGTCACGCCCGTGCCGTCCTTGTCGAGCGAATAGCCGGTCACCTGGCCCACCTGGATGCGCCGGAAGAAGATCGGCGTGCCGATGTCGAGCGAACCGAGCGTGCCGCTATGCAGCGTGTAGCGATGGCCTTTCTCGTCGATGGTCACCGCAGGTGGCGCCTCGAGCCCGACGAAGTCGCTCTGCGAGTCCTCCGAGCGACCGGCGTCCGCGCCGATGTACGAGCCGGAGAGCAGCGTGGTGAGACCCGAGACGCCGCTCGCGCCCACGCGCGGGCGCACGATCCAGAAGCGGCTGTCCTTCACGGCGAATCGTTCGGCGTCCTTCGTGAGTTCGACCGTGACGATCACATGGGAGAGGTTCGGCGAGAGCCTGATCGCGCGCACCGAGCCGATGTCGACGTCCTTGTACTTGACCTTGGTCTTGCCGGGCTCGAGCCCTTCGGCGCTCACGAAGCTGATCGTGATGGTCGGCCCGCGCGTGGCCACCGACTTCACGACAAGGGCCACGCCGATCAGCGCGGCGACGATCGGCACGATCCATACGAGCGACGGCAGCCAGCGCCTCGGCTTGATGATCTCCGGTTCGGGCAGATTCGGCGGGGTCGGTCCTTGCGGACTATTCATGTGGGTGATCCTGAGAATGTTGCGCAGGTTGGTGCTTGTCTTCGTCCACCGGATCCCAGATCAAGCGCGGATCGAACTGTATCGAGGCGATCATCGTGAGGATCACGACCGAGCCGAACGCGATCGCGCCGGGCCCGGCCGTGATCACCGCGAGCGACTGGAAGCGCACCAAAGCCACGGTTAGCGTGACGACGAACACGTCGAGCATCGACCAGCGTCCGATGAATTCGACGAGCCGGTACAGTTTCGTGCGCTCGACGGGCCGCCATGTCGACTTGCGCTGCGACGTGAACGCAAGCAGGGCGAGCACGGAAAGCTTGAGCATCGGCACCAGAATGCTGGCGATGAAGACGATCACGGCGAGCGGCCAGTCGCCGGAGGTCCAGAAGTAGACCACGCCGCTCATGATGGTGTCGTCCTCTTCGCCGACGAGCGAGGCCGTATGCATGACAGGCAGCAAATTGGCGGGGATGTAGAGCAGCGCGGCGGCAATGAGCAGCGCCCACGTGCGCATGATGCTGTCAGGGTTGCGCTCGTGCGTGGGCGAGCCGCAGCGCTCGCAGCGCACGTGCGCACCCGAGCGCGGACGCACGTGCGCCTGCACATGCCCGCAGGCGTGGCAGGAAATGTAGCCGGCGTCGGTGGCGGTTTGATATTTCATCGGGGGGCCTTGGGAAGTGGGCCGCCGCGCGGCGGCGCCGGATCCTGCTCGCCGGCGCCGGGGCCGCGGATCTCAGGCTCGGCCGGCGGGCGTGTCGACGCCGGGAAGGGCGATGACGGCCAGCGCGGCTCGTGCGGGCCCCCTGGGCTCCCAGGGCCGCCCGAGCCGCCTGCCTGGCCCCCCGGACCGGCGCCGCCTTCGCGTGCCTCGCGCGCGGCGTCGCGCAGCGCATCGGCGATGTCCCAGAGCGTGCGCGCATCGAAGGTGACGACCACGGTGAACATCAGCGTGAGCGCGCCAAAGGCAAAGAGGGCGGTTTCGGGAATCACGCGCGCGAGACTCACCATTTTCACGATCGTGATGAGCACGCCCAGCATGAACACTTCGAGCATGCCCCAGGGCCGCACGAACAGGATGGCGCGCAGCACGAGGTTGAAGCCCGGTGGAATGAAGCCGCGCCGCACCGGCAGCAGCACGTAGAGGAGCGCCACCATCTCCGTTAGCGGAAAAAGGGTGGTTGCGCAGAAAACCATCACCGCAACGATTTCCATGTCCTCATGCCACAGCACGATGAGGGCGCCGAACAGGCTCGACTCCGTGGTGATGCCGTTGGCATCGAGCTCGATGATGGGAAACGACTGCGCGATGAGAAAGGTGACGAGCGCCGCGACCGTCACGGCGCAGATGCGGTCGAGCTGGGTCGCGGCGCTGCTGTAGAGCGTCGCGCCGCAGCGCGAGCAGCGTGCCGACTGGCGGCCGAGCAGCCGCGGTTTGCGGTAGAGCGCGTCGCAATCGTGACACGCGATCAATTTGTCCTGGGCCATGCGGGCAGGTGACGCGAAACGACGGGGAGCAAAGGGCCTGTGGCGGTGGCGCGCCTGTCTACGTTGACCAGCAGCGGGTACCGACAGCGCGTCGCGCCATGTTACCAAACACGCCCGGTGGCGTGCCGCAACGACGTGCGCTCACCGGCCGGGCAGTTCGCCGGGCGAGTCTAGCCTTATCTCCAAATGTTTGTTGTCACTGGAATTGGATTATCTTTCCGGCATGGGAACCGGATGGCTGCGGAACGTGGCCGCAGCAGGATCCGCGAAGCGGGAAACTACGAAACCCAGGCGAGACGATCATGGAAGCATTGTCAGGGTGGATTCGCTCTTATCGTTTGCGCGCAGCCATCGGGGGCGTCGCGATGTGGGCGGCCGGCGCCGCGGCGCTGTGCGCTGGCGGGGCCGCGCACGCGCAGCTCGACGCAGCGAAGAGCACGATTGTCGCCATTTCGCGCCAGATGAACGTGCCGGTGCAGGGCAGCTTCACGAAGTTCAGTGCGCAGATCGACTTCGATCCGGCGAAACCGGCGAGCGGCAACGCCCGGATCACGGTGGAGACGGCGAGCTACGATCTGGGCGACCGGACCTACAACGATTCGGTGCGCGGGCCCGAATGGTTCGACGCAAAGGCGTTCCCGCAGGCAACGTTCGTCTCGACTGCGATCACGCCGACCGCGACGAACCAGTACAGCGTGAGCGGCAACCTCACGATCAAGGGGCATACGCAGGCCGTGAGCGTGCCCGTGGTCCTCACGCGGCAGGGTGGGACGCAGACCTTCGACGGCACGCTGCCCATCCACCGCCTTGCCTTCGACATCGGCACGGGCGAATGGAAGGACACCTCGATCGTCTCCGACGAAGTGCTCATCAAGTTTCATCTCGTCGTCGCTCACAAGTAGCGCGCCGGCCTTGAGGAGCGGCTTTTGAACAACTCGACGTGGCTGAGCAAGGCTGTGGGGATGACCGTGGTGGCGATCGCCGCCCAGCTCGGGCACGCCGCCGACACCTACCAGCTCGATCCGAACCACACCTTTCCGAGCTTCGAGGCCGACCATATGGGCGGCCTGTCCACGTGGCGCGGCAAGTTCACCAAAACCACGGGCACCGTCACGATCGACCGCGCGGCAAGAACGGGCAGTGCGGACGTGACGATCGATCCGGCCTCCGTGCAGACCGGCAACGCGCGGCTCGACCAGCATCTCATCGGCGACGAGTTCTTCGATGTCGCGAAATATCCCACCGCCACGTACAAGGGCACGCGCATGGTGTTCGACGGCGACACGCCGAGGCGAATCATCGGCAAGTTCACGCTGCACGGCGTGACACGGCCGCTCACGCTCGAAATCGAATCGTTCAAGTGCATGCAGCACCCCGTGCTCAAGCGCGAGGTGTGCGGCGTGGAAGCCGAGGGCGCTTTCAACCGCGACGACTTCGGCATCGACATGGGCAAGAAGTACGGCTTCAAGATGAAGACCACCCTGCATATCCAGGCAGAAGGCATCAAACAGTAGCGAGCGCTGCGGCTGTGCACGAAAAAAAAGCCGGTTCGCGAGAACCGGCTTTTGCGCTGGTGCGCGGCTCAAACCTGCGCGCCCGCGTTCGGATCGTTCGGATCCAACTTTTCCTTCTTGTCCTTCACGAGGTCTTCGCGCTTCACACCGAGCCACATGGCGAGCGCCGCCGCAACGAACACCGACGAGTAGATGCCGAAGAGAATACCCACCGTCAGCGCCAGTGCGAAGTAGTGCAGCGTCGGGCCGCCGAAGAAGAACATCGAGAGCACCATCATCTGCGTACAGCCGTGCGTGATGATGGTTCGCGACATCGTGGTCGTAATGGCGTGGTTGATCACTTCGGTCACGCTCATCTTGCGCTCGCGCCGGAAGGTCTCGCGAATCCGGTCGAAGATAACCACGGACTCGTTCACCGAGTAGCCCAGCACCGCGAGCACCGCCGCGAGCACCGAGAGCGAGAACTCCCACTGGAAGAACGCAAAAAAGCCCAGGATGATCACGACGTCGTGCAGGTTCGCGATCACGCCGGCCACGGCGTACTTCCATTCGAAGCGGAACGACAGGTAGATGACGATGCCCGCCACCACACAGGCGAGCGCGAGCAGGCCGTCGGTGGCGAGCTCCTTGCCGACCTGCGGGCCGACGAACTCCACGCGCTGCAATTGAACTTGCGGATTGGCGGCCTTGAGCGTGGACATCACCTGGTCGCTCTGCTGCGCCGAGCTCAGGCCCTCCTTGAGCGGCAGGCGGATCAGCACGTCGCGCGAGGTGCCGAAGTTCTGCACCTGGGCGTCGCCGTAGCCGATCTTCGCGAGCGAGTCGCGCAACGGCTCGAGCGGCACCGCCTGCGGGTACTGCACTTCGATGACCGTGCCGCCCGTGAATTCGATCGACAGGTGCAGGCCGCGATGAAACAGAAAGAACACCGCCGCGATGAAGGTGATCAGCGAGATCGCGTTGAAGATCAACGCGTGCTTCATGAACGGGATGTCTTTGCGGATGCGGAAAAATTCCATGTTTGTGACTCCGTATCAGCGGGACGAGCCCGTGTTGTTGCCGGGGCCGCCCGAGGCGTCGCGGCGGCGCACGACCGGCTTGGCGCGCGCGGCGCCCTTTGCGCCGGCCTTGGCCGGTTCGCGCTTCGCGGCCGTTGCGGAAACCGCGCGGGCCGTATCGGTGCCGACGTCGGCGCCGGCGAGCGCGGGTGCCGCCTCCTGAGGCTCAGGACGCCACACCTGACCCACGGCGAGCGACTTGAGCTTCTTCTTGCCGCCGTACCAGAGGTTCACGAGACCGCGCGAGAAGAACACGGCCGAGAACATCGACGTGAGAATGCCGATACAGTGCACGATCGCGAAGCCGCGCACCGGACCCGAGCCGAACGCGAGCAGCGCGAGACCGGCGATCAGCGTCGTCACGTTCGAGTCGAGAATCGTTGCCCAGGCGTGCGCGTAGCCGTTCTGGATGGCCAGCTGCGGCGGCGCGCCGTTGCGCAGTTCTTCGCGCACGCGTTCGTTGATCAGCACGTTCGCGTCGATGGCCATACCGAGCGCGAGCGCGATAGCCGCGATGCCCGGCAGCGTGAGCGTGGCCTGCAGCATCGAGAGCACCGCCACGAGCAGCAGCAGGTTCACCGAGAGGCCGATCATGGAGATCACGCCGAACAGCATGTAGTACGCGATCATGAACACGGCGATCGCGGCGAAGCCGTAGATCACCGAATCAAAACCCTTGCGAATGTTGTCCGCGCCGAGGCTCGGTCCGACCGTGCGTTCCTCGATGATTTCCATCGGCGCCGCGAGCGAGCCGGCGCGCAGCAGCAGCGCGAGGTCGGCGGCGGCCTGCGGCGTGGGCTGGCCCGTGATCTGGAAGCGGTCGCCCAGTTCCGACTGGATCGTCGCCACCGTCAGCACTTCGCCCTTGCCCTTTTCGAACAGCACCATCGCCATCGGCTTGCCGATGTTGTCGCGCGAAACGGCGCGCACGGCGCGCCCGCCCGCGGAGTCGAGACGGATGTTGACCGACGGACGCTGATGCTCGTCGAAGCCCGCCGAGGCGTCGATGATGCGGTCGCCCGTGAAGATCACCTGCTTGCGCAGCAGCACCGGCGCGGCGTTGCCTTGCGTGAAGAGTTCGTCGCCCGGCGGCACCGGCGCGTTCACGTCCGGATGCAGGCCCATCGGGTCGGCGAGGCGCGCTTCGAGCGTCGCCGTGCGGCCGATGATGTCCTTCGCCTTCGCGGTGTCCTGCACGCCCGGCAGTTCGACCACGATGCGGTCGTCGCCCTGCTGCTGGATTACGGGCTCCGCCACGCCGAGCTCGTTCACGCGGTTGTGCAGCGTCTGGATGTTCTGCTTGAGCGCCGCTTGCTGAACCGCTGTCTTCACGGCCGGCGTGAACGTGCCGACGAGCTGCACGCCGCCCTCGGGATTGTTCTGCGTGGCCCATTGAAGCTCGGTGATGCCGCCCGATCCCGCGAGCACCTTGCGCGCCTGCTCGGCCACGTCGGCATCGGCGAAATTGACCACCACCGACTGGTTGACGCGGTTCACGCCGCCGTCGCGGATGTTCTTGTCGCGCAGGAGCGTGCGCACGTCCGAAGCGTCGGAATCGAGCTTCTTGTTGAGCGCGCCGTTCATGTCGACCTGGAGCAGGAAGTGCACGCCGCCGCGCAGGTCGAGGCCGAGATACATCGGCAGCGCGCGCATGCTGGTGAGCCAGCGCGGCGAGGCGCTCTGCAGGTTCAGCGCGACGATGTACTGCGGATCGGTCGGGTCGGCGTTCAGCGCGTGATTGAGCGCGTCTTTGAGGCGCAACTGCGTGTCCGTATCGGCGACGCGCACGCGGATGTTCGCGTTCAGCGACGAGTTGTCGAACGTGACGTCGGCAGCCTTGATGTTGTTCGCAACGAGCGCGGCTTCGACCTGGGCGAGCGTGCCCGAGTCGAGCTTGACGGTGGCCTTGCCGCTCGAGACCTGGACCGCGGGCGCTTCGCCGAAGAAATTGGGCAATGTGTACACGAAGCCGATGACAAGCGCCACCAGCATCACGACATATTTCCAGAGGGGATAACGGTTCATTGGTTGACCCAACGGGGGAGGGGAAGAGCGCTGTGCGCGTCCGGCTATGCCTTCGGGGCGTTCCTGCATTGACGTTTCGTGGTCAGTGGCTGGGCCGGGCGCGCGAGGCCGTTCTTTTGGAGGCAACGGCCTCGATGATTCTTGCGACGCTTTACAGCGACTTGATCGTGCCCTTCGGCAGGATGGTCGAGACCGAGGACTTCTGCACGGTGATTTCCGTGCCGTCGGCGATTTCGACGCCCACGTAGGCTTCGCTGACGCGGGTCACCTTGCCGACGATGCCGCCGCTCGTGATCACTTCGTCGCCCTTGGCCATGGCCGCGAGCATGTTGCGATGTTCCTTCTGACGCTTCATCTGCGGACGGATCATGATGAAGTACAGCACGGCGAACATCAGAATGAGCGGCAGGAAGCTCATCAAGCTCGATTCGGCACCACCTGCTGCACTGCCTTGCGCGAAGGCATTGGAAATGAACGACACGTTGGTCTCTCCGTTTTTACGATCAAAAAGCGAGCCGGTTATTCTACCACCGGCATTCTCCGCGACGATGACGCCAAATTGGCTTGCCGATCAAGCGCTTATCTTGAATCTTGCCGCTGCCCGGCGAGCTTGGGCGTGAAAACCGGGCGTGAAAACCGGCGCCGCGCGACATGACAAGGCATGGACAAGACACAGACGCGGCGCCCTGTTCGCGCCATCGGTGCGAAAGGTGATTGTAATGTCGTGTGGCGCTCTCAGTCGACGCCGCGTGCGCGTTGCCCGGCAAAACGCTGGCGGAAGGCCGCAAACGTCTTCGTTTCGATCGCCGCGCGCATCTCGCTCATCAGTTCCAGGTAGTAGTGCAGATTGTGGATCGTGTTGAGCTGCGCGCCGAGAATCTCGCCCACGCGGTGCAGATGGTGCAGGTAACCGCGCGTGAAGTGGCGGCAGGTGTAGCAGCCGCACTGCTCGTCGAGCGGGCGCAGCGAGTTGCGGTGCACGGCGTTGCGGATCTTGATGTCGCCAAAGCGCGTGAAGATCCAGCCGTTGCGCGCGTTGCGCGTGGGCATCACGCAGTCGAACATGTCGACGCCCGCGGCCACGCCCGCCACGAGGTCTTCCGGCGTACCCACGCCCATCAGGTAATGCGGCTTGTCGGCGGGCAGCTTCGGCGCGACGTGCTCCAGCACGCGCATCATGTCTTCCTTGGGTTCGCCCACCGAAAGTCCGCCGATCGCGTAGCCATGGAACGGCATCTGCGCGAGGCCGGCGAGCGATTCGTCGCGCAGGTCCTCGAACATGCCGCCCTGCACGATGCCGAACAGCGCATTCGGGTTGCCAAGGCGGTTGAATTCGTCGATCGAGCGCTGTGCCCAGCGCATGGACATGCGCATGGAGTCGGCGGCTTCCTTGTGGGTGGTCGCCACGCCGTTGGTCGCGTAGGGCGTGCATTCGTCGAACTGCATGACGATGTCCGAATCGAGCACCTTCTGGATTTGCATCGACACTTCGGGCGAGAGGAACAGCTTGTCGCCGTTCACGGGCGAGGCGAAGCGCACGCCGTCTTCGGAGATCTTGCGCAGGTCGCCGAGCGAGAACACCTGGAAGCCGCCCGAATCGGTGAGGATGGGCCGGTTCCAGCCCATGAAGCGGTGCAGGCCCCCATGCGCCTCGATCGTCTCGAGACCCGGGCGCAGCCACAGGTGGAACGTGTTGCCGAGGATGATCTGCGCGTGCATTTCCTCCAGCTCGCGCGGCTGGGTCGCCTTGACGGTGCCGTAGGTGCCCACGGGCATGAAGATCGGCGTTTCGACCACACCGTGATTGAGCGTCACGCGGCCGCGGCGCGCGAGGCCATCGGTGCCGAGCAGCTCGAATTTGAGGCCATTTTGTGGGCGTTCGCCTACGACCTGACCCAGATACGCGCCGTGCTCGGCGCGTGCGTTGTTTTGATGACCGTCGGTCATGCGTTGACTCCTGTGCCACCGGAGAACAGTCCGGCGCAGATGGGGTGAAAGCCGCAGCGTTCGATGAACGAGCGCGAGCAGCGAGAAAGGCGTTTAAACGTGTTACTTGTTGAGCGCGTCGTCGGTTCGGGTGAGCAGCATCGCGTCACCGTAGCTGAAGAAGCGGTACCGCTGCGCGATCGCGTGACGATATGCCGCGCGGATCGTTTCGATGCCCGCGAACGCAGATACGAGCATCAGCAGCGTCGACTTCGGCAGGTGGAAATTCGTCACGAGCCGGTCGACCACGCGGAACGTGTAGCCCGGCGTGATGAAGATGTCGGTTTCGGCCTGCGTCGCCGCGAGTGCGCGGCCTTCGCGGTCGGCGTCGCGCGCGGCGGCTTCCAGCGCGCGCATCGAGGTCGTGCCCACGGCGATCACGCGGCCGCCGCGCGCGCGCGTGGCCGCGATCTTGTCGACCAGCGTCTGCGGCAGTTGATACCACTCGCTGTGCATCTTGTGCTCGGCGATGTTCTCCACGCGCACCGGCTGGAACGTGCCCGCGCCCACGTGCAGCGTGAGCGTCGCTCGGTCCACGCCTTGCGCGTCGAGTTGGGCGAGCAGGGCGTCGTCGAAGTGCAGACCGGCCGTGGGCGCGGCCACCGCACCCGGATTCTGCGCGTACACCGTTTGATAGCGCGTTTCGTCGCTCGCGTCGGCATCGTGCGTGATGTAGGGCGGCAGCGGCAGGCGGCCGAACCGTTCGATCAGCGTGAGGCAGTCGTCGGGGAAGTGAAGCGTATAGAACGGCTCGACGCGCTCGCCCACGGTCACCTCGAACGCGTCGGCGAGGCGCAGCACCGTGCCGGCCCCGGGGCTCTTGCTCGCGCGGATCTGCGCGAGCGCCGTGCGCGCGCCGGTCAGACGCTCGACGAGCACCTCGATCTTGCCGCCGCTGGCCTTCTGGCCGAAGAAACGCGCCTTCAACACCTTGGTATCGTTGAAGACGAGCAGGTCGCCCGGCGCCACGCACGCGGGCAGTTCGGAGAAACGCCGGTCGGTGAGGCGCGCGGGTTG
The DNA here is from genome assembly GCF_000739815.1 of Paraburkholderia mimosarum LMG 23256 = NBRC 106338. Taxonomy (GTDB): domain Bacteria; phylum Pseudomonadota; class Gammaproteobacteria; order Burkholderiales; family Burkholderiaceae; genus Paraburkholderia; species Paraburkholderia mimosarum. The sequence continues at coordinate 81,359 of NZ_BBJJ01000002.1, read as the reverse complement.
GCCGGGTTGACCTGGTTGACCGGGCAATTGCGCGGTGTTGTCGACCTCCAGCAGGCGGCTCGCGCTGCGCTCGGCGAGAGCCGTTTGCGCGATGAGTTCCTCGGGGAGGTCGAAATCGAAATCGGAAAGCTTGAACATGCGGCCTGAAATAACGGAAATGCGCCGGAGGACCGGCGCGCGGCGGCTTCCCGGCGGCGAGCCGACGGTCGCGCCCCAAAAAGCGGCGGCAATGTCCTCCCGCGCGCAACGAGCAAACGGGTATGGCACCGGAGCGCGCTGCCCGGGACCGGAGCCGGTGCGAAAGCATCCGGTTCGGATCGACAAAGCGCCAAAGCGCTAACTGCAGATCGACAGCCGCTATGATTGCGGGACATGCCCGTCTGGGACGTGCCCGTCTGGGACATGCCCGTCTGGGACGTGCCCGTCTGGGACGTGCCCGTCTGGGACATGCCCGTCTGGGACATGCCCGTCTGGAACGTGGCCGGCTGTGACCTGCCCGTGTGCCATGCGCGCCATGTGCCGGAGAGCCAGGGCGCCTGCACGCTGCGTGCCGCGCCATGCCGGAAAGCCGATATTGTACTTGCGAAGCTGCCCATGCCTGAGTCCGTTAGCCGATTGATGTCCGAATCCGATTCCGCGAGCGAAACGCGCGACGGCGCGCGCACGCCCGAAGACGGCGACCGGACGCGACAGCCGGACGCAACGCAGGAGGCCGCGCCACCCGCTCGCAAGCGTGCGGCGAAGCAGTCCGCGGACAAGGCTGCGGACAAGGCTGCGGACAAGGCTGCGGAGAAGGCTGCGGAGAAAAGCGCGGAAAAGAGCGCAGAAAAAACGGCGGCCAAGGACAAGCCCAAGCTCACCAAAACCGCCGACCGTCTCGCCAAACTCGGCCTGCGCAGCGACATCGACCTCGTGCTGCATCTGCCGATGCGCTACGAGGATGAAACCACGCTCACGCCCATCGGCGAGCTGCTGCCCGGCGGCGTCGCGCAAACCGAAGGCGTGGTGTTCGACAACGAGATCGCCTACCGCCCGCGCCGCCAGCTGGTGGTGAAGCTGCGCGACCACGATGGCGACGAGCTGCATCTGCGCTTCCTGAACTTCTACGGCTCGCAGGTTGCGCAGATGGCGATCGGCAAGCGTCTGCGCGTGCGCGGCGACGTGCGCGGCGGCTTCTTCGGCATGGAGATGGTGCATCCGGCGGTGAAGGTCGTGGAGGGCGACGCGCCGCTGCCGCAGGCGCTCACGCCGGTGTATCCGTCCACGGCGGGCGTGAGCCAGGCGTACTTGCGCAAGGCTATCGACAACGCGCTTTCGCGCGCGCATCTGCCCGAACTTCTGCCCGCGGCAGTGGCGCACGAGTTCATGGAGCCGCTGGATGTGCCGCCGCTCATCGATGCGGTGAAGACCCTCCACCATCCGCCCGTGAATGCCGACCAGAACGAACTGATCGACGGCACGCATCCCGCGTGGACGCGCATCAAGTTCGAGGAGTTGCTCGCGCAGCAACTGTCGCTCAAGCGCGCGCACGAAGAGCGCCGCACGCGCGCCGCGCCCGCGATGGCGCGTCATGTCGCGGGCCGCGTGGCGCAAACCACGCTGCTCTCACGGCTGCGCGCAGCGCTTCCGTTCACGTTGACGGGCGCGCAGGAGCGCGTGGTGGCGGAAATCGCCCACGATCTCGAACAGCCGCACCCGATGCAGCGTCTGCTGCAGGGCGACGTGGGCAGCGGCAAGACCGTGGTCGCGGCGCTTGCCGCCGCGCAGGCCATCGACGCGGGTTATCAGGCCGCGCTCATGGCGCCCACCGAAATCCTCGCGGAGCAGCACGCGCGCAAGCTGCGCGGCTGGCTCGAGCCGCTCGGCGTGCAGGTGGCGTGGCTCGCGGGCAGCCTCAAGGCGAAGGAAAAGCGCGCGGCGCTCGAAGCGGCTGCGCTCGGCACGGCGCAGCTCGTGATCGGCACGCACGCGATCATTCAGGAGGCCGTCGAGTTCGCGCGCCTCGGCCTCGTGATCGTCGACGAGCAGCATCGCTTCGGCGTCGAACAGCGGCTCGCGCTGCGCGCCAAGGCGCAGAACGCGAAAGCGCCTGGCGAGGCGCACCGCGAGTTCCAGCCGCATCAGCTGATGATGTCGGCCACGCCGATTCCGCGCACGCTCGCCATGACGTACTACGCGGACCTCGACGTCTCCACCATCGACGAGCTGCCGCCCGGCCGCACGCCGATCCTCACGAAGCTCGTCTCCGACGCGCGCCGCGAGGAGGTGATCGCCCGCGTGCGCGCGGCGGCGCTCACGGGCCGTCAGGTGTACTGGGTATGTCCGCTGATCGAGGAGAGCGAAACGCTGCAGCTGCAAACGGCCGTGGAAACCTATGAAACGCTCGTGGCCGCGCTGCCGGAATTGACCGTGGGCCTCGTGCACGGCCGCCTGGCTTCCGCGGACAAGGCCGCCGTGATGGATGCGTTCTCACGCAACGAAGTACAACTGCTGGTCGCGACGACGGTGATCGAAGTGGGTGTGGACGTGCCTAACGCGTCGCTGATGGTGATCGAACACGCGGAGCGCTTCGGCCTCGCGCAACTGCATCAATTGCGCGGGCGAGTGGGGCGTGGAAGCGCGGCTTCCGTTTGCGTGCTCCTCTACACCGGGCCGTTGTCGCTCACGGGCCGCGCGCGCCTGCAAACCATGCGCGAGACCACCGACGGCTTCGAGATCGCCCGCAAGGATCTCGAAATCCGCGGCCCCGGCGAATTTCTCGGCGCGCGCCAGTCGGGGGCGGCGATGCTGCGCTTCGCGAGCCTCGAAAACGACGCCTGGCTCATCGAGCCCGCGCGCGGCGCGGCCGATCGCCTGCTGCGCGAGTATCCCCACGTCGTCACGCAGCACCTGAACCGCTGGCTGGGCGCGCGCGAACAATACCTGAAGGCATGAGGTCCATTGCGCGGAACCTCCGCGCGCCCCTGCCGTCTGACCCCTTTGCCGTGATCGTGCCCCGCGTAGGGGTGCAGATTATTGGCGAATCAGCGCCATAGGTGTATAAGTACAAACTATTGATTCGCCTTGTCTGATTGTTACTGATGTTCCCCCAATTGGTCCCCCAATGACGCTCACAGAATTGAAATACATCGTCGCGGTAGCTCGAGAGCGCCACTTCGGACGGGCCGCGGAAGCCTGCTTCGTGAGCCAGCCGACCCTGTCGGTCGCCATCAAGAAGCTCGAAGACGAACTCAACGTTCAGATCTTCGAGCGCGGCACGAGCGAAGTGAGCGTGACGCCCATCGGCGAGCAGATCGTCACGCAGGCGCAGCGCGTGCTCGAACAGACGCTCGCCATCAAGGAAATCGCCAAACAGGGCAAGGATCCGCTGGTGGGGCCGCTGCGCCTCGGCGTGATCTATACGATCGGGCCGTACCTCCTGCCCACGCTCGTCAAGCAGATGATCAAGCGCGTGCCGCAAATGCCGCTCATGCTGCAGGAGAACTACACGCTCAAGCTAATCGAGCTGCTCAAGCAAGGCGAGATCGACGTGGCGATCATGGCGCTGCCGTTCCCCGAAACCGGCCTCACGCTGCGCCCGCTCTACGATGAGCCGTTCGTCGTGGCGCTGCCCTCGGGCCATGCCTGGGAACAGCGCGCGAAGATCGACCCGGACGACCTCAAGCAGGAAACCATGCTGCTGCTCGGCAGCGGCCATTGCTTCCGCGATCACGTGCTGGGCGTGTGCCCGGAACTGATGCGTTTTTCGCAGAACGCCGACGGCATCCAGAAGACCTTCGAAGGCTCCTCGCTGGAAACCATCCGCCATATGGTCGCGAGCGGCGTGGGCATCACCGTGCTGCCGCGCATGTCGGTCACGGAGGTGAAGCCGCACGCGGGCGGCGTCGATTCGGGGCTGCTTTCCTACGTGCCGTTCGACGAGCCCGTGCCGGATCGCCGCGTGGTGCTGGCCTGGCGCAAGAGCTTCACGCGCCTGCCGGCGATCGAGGCGATCGTCGACGCAATCCACGCTTGCGAACTGCCTGGCGTGAAGAAGATCGAGGCGCCCGCCGAGGCGGCCTGACGGACTCATGCGCCGCGCCGATGTCTCGGCGTGGCGCGTTCCTTCCGCGCGCGCGGCATTCGTCCGTGGCGCTTTCCCCTGATACCGCTCGCGACCGCAATACGCTGCGGCTATTCGATAGATTAAATAAATCAAATTATAGCTATCGATAGCTGATGCTACAGTGGCTTCCAACCGATCCCAACCGGAATCCACTGGAGGAAGCGATGCAAACCACCACCCCGAATACCCCCACGCCCAGCACACCGGCACGCGCCGCATCGGGCCTTCGCACCGTCGCGTTCTCGTTGCTGGTCGACCGCGCGCTGTCCGCCTGACGGCCTCGTGCCGATTCCCGCCAGACCCCACCGAATTCCAGAACACACCAGCAGCCAGAAAGGAATCCAGCATGACCGACCGTACTCTCACCTCGGCAGCAGGCGCACCCGTCGTCGACAACCAGAATTCGCTCACCGCCGGCCCGCGCGGCCCCGTCGTGCTGCAGGACGTGTGGCTGCTCGAGAAGCTCGCGCACTTCGACCGCGAAGTGATTCCCGAGCGCCGCGTGCACGCCAAGGGCTCGGGCGCGTTCGGCACCCTCAAGGTCACGCACGATATCTCGCGCTATACGAAGGCCAAGGTGTTCGGCGAAGTCGGCAAGGAAACGCCGCTCTTCATCCGCTTCTCGACGGTGGCGGGCGAGCGTGGCGCCGCCGACGCCGAGCGCGACGTGCGCGGCTTCTCGATAAAGTTCTACACGCAAGAGGGCAACTGGGACATCGTCGGCAACAACACGCCGGTGTTCTTCATCCGCGATCCGCTCAAGTTCCCGGACTTCATCCACACGCAAAAGCGGGATCCGCGCACGAACCTGCGCAGCAACGTGGCGGCGTGGGACTTCTGGTCGCGTCATCCCGAGTCGCTCCATCAGGTGACGATCCTCATGAGCGATCGTGGCATTCCGAAGAATTATCGCCAGCAGCACGGCTTCGGCTCGCACACGTTCTCGTTCATCAACGCCGGCAACGAGCGCTTTTACGTGAAATTCCACTTCAAGTCGGCGCAGGGCGTGGAGAACTACACCGACGCGGAAGCGGCGCAGGTCGTGGCTCAGGACCGCGAATCGGCGCAGCGCGATCTCTATGACGAGATCGAGAAGGGCAATTTCCCGAAGTGGCATTTCCGGATCCAGGTGATGCCCGAGGCCGATGCCGCGAAAGTGCCATACAACCCGTTCGACATCACGAAGGTGTGGCCGCACAAGGATTACCCGTTGATCGACGTGGGCACGATCGAGCTGAACCGCAATCCGGAGAACTATTTCGCCGACGTCGAGCAGGTCGCCTTCACGCCCGCGAACGTGGTGCCCGGCATCGGATTCTCGCCCGATCGCCTGTTACAGGGACGCTTGTTCTCGTACGGCGATACGCAGCGCTATCGCCTGGGCGTGAACCATCATCAGATTCCGGTGAACGCGCCGCGCTGTCCGGTCCACTCGTTCCATCGCGACGGCGCCATGCGCACCGACGGCAACCTCGGCGGCAACGTGAACTACGAGCCGAGCCGCTTCGGCGACTTCGCGCAACGCTCGCAGGCCGGCGAGCCGCCGCTCGCGGCGGGCGCGGTCGATCACTACGATCATCGCGCGGACGACGACTACTACAGCCAGCCGGGCGCGCTGTTTCGTTTGTTCGATGAAGCGCAACGCGAGCGGCTGTTCGGCAATATCGCGCGTCACATCAACGGCGTGCCGGCGGAGATCGCGGAGCGTCAGATCGAGCACTTCCGCCGCGCCGATCCGGCGTATGCGCAAGGCGTGATCGACGCGATCGCGAAGCTGGCCAGGTGAGCTGGCGGGCGCGGTGTGCCGTCACAACGTTGAGACGACACGCCGCGCCCTGATCAGGACAGGACGAAAAGGTAACGCCAGGGAGCACGATCATGACCCGAACGATGACGATGACCCTCAAGACCATGGGACCAGGAAAGGCGGCCGCGATGGCGCGCACGCGCGCGCAAGGCACGCAGCTCGTGCGTCGCGCGGTGGGCTTTGCGGTAGTAGCGAGTGGCTTCGTGGCGATTGCCACGCAAGGTTTCGCACTCCTCGCGGGACATTGAACAGCTGGCGCGGCGCCGGGCACGGGCGCCCGGAACCGGGCCACCCAGTAGGGCCGGATGAACGGGTTTTCTGACATTTCCAGGCTACACTTGAGCGCGAAGGCAAGCCGACTGCAAAGCGTCTTCCGTCCGGCCATCGATACTTTAATGAATCAGACGTTCAGAATGTGCTCGGTGGCACCGAGAAGGGGCTGACTGTGGTGTACTGGACGACCTGGCTTGCCAGCAGATCAGGGACGATTACCCCAGGAGCAAGGAACCGAAGGATATATCCTGCAATGACAACGGTCACCCGCATCCTTTACGCGACATCATCATCGCTGCCAGCGCTTCGCGCTGTTTGCGACGTAATGGCTTTCGTGCGTGCGGACCTCTGGCGGCGCTACGGGGCGCTGGGGAGCGTTGGCAAGAGTGCGGCAGACATTCGCAAGGAAGTGACTGCCAGCGGCTGGTACGCAAATCTCGCGGTAGATGGAACAATCCGCGCCGAGACCACCAAAGATGTTGTCCACGACATTCTGACGTACAAGGCAGCCGCTTGCGCGAAGGTACGGCAAGCGATCGCGAAGCGCACCCCGGATGCGGATGAGCGCAAGGGCCTGTTTGCCCTGCTCAGGGCTGACAGGTGGCTTGAAGATCGTTACCTGCACCGCATGATGCGCAAGCACTTCCGTCACGGGGTCTCGCGCTGCGACAACCAGTTCATCGTACGCTCGGACAAGCACGAGAGCCGCCTCGTGGGCGGCCGGCTCACGGTGACGATCCGCGTAGCAAAGCAGTACGGCGAGCCAATCGTGCTTGCGACCACGAGCAGCGGAAAGCATGTCGACCTCACAGGCTGCAACCTGCGCATCATCCTGAAAGGCGAAAGCGTCGAGATCCATTACGCGACCGAAAAGGGCGAAGGCCGGCCATGCGGAACGGCTGAAATCGGCGTCGATAAAGGCTATACCGAAGCTTTCACGGACTCGGACGGCGCCCATCATGGCGAGAAGTTCGGCGCCGTGCTCAGCGCGTACAGCAATCAGGTATCGAAGACCGGGAAGGCCCGCAACAAACTGCATGCGCTCGAAAAGAAGCATCGGGCGGCTGGGCGAATTGCCAAAGCTGAGCGCATCAGGGCGAACAACCTTGGGTGCGGGAAACTCGAGGCACGCCGGGATCGCACGCAGAACAGACTGCGGACCATCGCCTATCAGGCCGCTCACACCATGTTGGACAAGGCCGCTGTCGTTGGCTCCGAAGACCTGACATCGTCCATCAGGGGGAAGACTCAGTGGCGGAACTACAACCGCCGCATGAGCGCATGGGCCAAGGGTGTATTGGCTCAGGCACTTGAAGAAGTATGCACGCAGCGCGGAGCGACGCACGTCGTCGTCAACGCCGCCTACACGTCGCAAATGGACTCGTTCACGGGCTTGCTAGAAGGCAGGCGCGCGGGCGACAAGTTTTACCGTGCAAACGGGGACGTTCTTCAGGCGGACTTCAATGCTGCGCGGAATGTGCGTAACAGGATTCATGATCGGGAAATCGTCCGGTTCATGCATCACACACAGGTGAAGCAGATCCTGCTCGCACGCTCCTCCGGCGCAACTGAGCGTCAAGAGGCTTCAGTTGGGCGGCGAAAGTCGCATCAACGAAGTGCGGATAAATCCACTGCTCGACTATGAGCAAATTTTATGGAACAGTCGTCATGGCCAAAAAAGCAACCGTACAGCACGTGAATATCGGCATCAGCGACAAAGACCGCAAGAAGATCGCGGATGGTCTCTCGCGCCTGCTGGCGGATACCTACACGCTGTATCTCAAGACGCACAACTTCCACTGGAACGTCACGGGGCCGATGTTCAACACGCTCCACCTGATGTTCGAAGGGCAGTACAACGAACTCGCGCTGGCCGTGGACGCGATCGCCGAGCGCATTCGCGCGCTGGGCGTGCATGCGCCGGGCAGCTACAAGGAGTTCGCGAAGCTCTCGTCGATTCCCGAAGCCGACGGCGTGCCGGCTGCGGAAGACATGATCCGTCAGCTGGTGGAAGGCCAGGAAGCCGTGGTGCGCACGGCGCGCGCGATCTTCCCGTCGACGGAGGCGGCCAACGACGAGCCGACCGCCGACCTGCTCACGCAGCGCATGCAGACGCACGAAAAGACCGCGTGGATGCTGCGCTCGCTGCTGGCTTGATGCCGGCGCGGCGCGCAGGCGTCGCAGTCCAGCCGCACCGGGTACGACAGGAAGCCCGCCGGATGTCCGGCGGGTTTTTTTATGCCCGGCCGCCACCGGGGAGAGGGCGCGGACATGGCGAGGCCGGAGGTGGCGAAGCGGTGGCCTCGCCTACAATAGCGGCATTGCTTTTCCCACCCTGATCATGTTCGCCCGACTCCCGCTCTATTTGCGGCTCGTCCGCATGGACAAGCCGATCGGCAGCCTGCTGCTGCTGTGGCCGACGCTCAACGCGCTGTGGATCGCCTCGGACGGCCATCCTCCGCTCTCGCTGCTGATCATTTTCACCGTCGGCACGGTGCTGATGCGCTCGGCGGGCTGCGCGATCAATGACTACGCCGACCGCGACTTCGACCGTCACGTCAAGCGCACGGCCGAGCGCCCGCTCACTTCCGGCCGCATCCGCGCCTGGGAAGCGGTGGCGATTGCCGCGGGTCTCGCGCTCGTGTCGTTTCTCCTGATCCTGCCGCTGAACGCGCTCACGAAGGAGTTATCGGTCGTGGCGCTCTTCGTGGCGGCCTCTTATCCGTTCACGAAGCGCTTCTTTGCGATTCCACAGGCGTATCTGGGCATCGCGTTCGGCTTCGGCATTCCGATGGCGTTCGCCGCCGTACAGAATCACGTGCCGGCGCTTGCGTGGATCATGCTGGTCGCCAACGTGTTCTGGTCCGTGGCCTACGACACCGAATACGCAATGGTCGATCGCGACGACGACATCAAGATCGGCATCCGCACTTCGGCGCTCACGTTCGGCCGCTACGACGTGCTCGCGATCATGCTCTGCTACGCGGCCACGCTCGGCATCTACGTCTGGGTAGGCGTGACGCTGGCGTTCGGCTGGCTCTACTGGCTCGGCTGGGCCGCCGCCGTGGGTTGCGCCATTTACCACTACACGCTCATCAGGGGCCGCGAGCGCATGCCGTGCTTCGCCGCGTTCCGCCACAACAACTGGCTGGGTGGCGTGCTGTTCGTAGGCATCGCCGCCCATTACGCCGTTTCGGGGCTCTGAGGGCGCTCCCGCCCCCGCCTCGCGAAACCCTTACTCCGCAAAAGCGCCGGGGGCGTGACACCCCCCGGCGCTACTTTTCCATCCGGAACCGGCTGGCTTACTGCTTGCCGAATTCGTTGCCCATTTCCTTGGCGCGCGCTTCTGCCGCGAGCGCGCCCTTGACGATGGCGGCCTTCACGCCCGAAGCATCGAACGACGCCAGCGCGGCGGCTGTCGTGCCGCCTTTCGACGTCACGCGCTCGCGCAGCACGGCAGGCGGCTCGTCCGACTGCAGCGCGAGCTGTGCCGCGCCGGCGAACGTCGCGATGGCGAGTGCGCGGCCTTGCTGCTCGTCCATGCCGAGTTGGCGCGCCGCTTCTTCGAGCGCTTCGATGAAGTAGAAGACGTAGGCCGGGCCGCTGCCCGAGATGCCCGTAACCGCGTCGATCTTCGCTTCGTCGTCGAACCAGACGGTTTGACCCACGGCGCCGAGCACGTCGGAGGCGAGCTGGCGTCCGGCCGCGTCCACGCCGCCGCTGGCGACGAGACCCGTTGCGCCCATGCCGATCAGCGCGGGCGTATTCGGCATGGTGCGCACGACGCGTGCGTGGCCGTTGAGCCAGCGCGACAGGTCTTCAATGCGAATGCCGGCCATGATGCTGATGACCACCTGATGCGCGCCGAGGTGCGGGGCAATGCCTTCGGCCACGGCCTTGGCGATCTGCGGCTTCACGGCGAGGAGCACCGCGTCGTACGACGCCAGCGCCGAGTCCGCGGCGGCGCCCGTGCGCACGCCGAACTGCTCGGCGTTGCGCTTGCGGGCTTCGTCGTTTGGATCGATCGCGTAGAGGTTGTCGGCGGGGACGCCCTTGCGGATCAGGCCGCCGATGAGTGCTGCGGCCATGTTGCCGCCGCCGATAAAGGCAATTTTCATGGTGTTGGATTTGTTCAGCGAATCAGTGAGAGTAATCGCGCGCGCCGAAGATCGCGGTGCCGACGCGCACGATCGTCGCGCCTTCCAGCACCGCGGCTTCGAGGTCCGCCGACATGCCCATCGAGAGCGTGTCGAGCGCCAGGCCTTCTGCGCGCAGCGCGTCGAACAGCTCGCGCAACTGGCGGTGCGGCGCGCGTTGTGCCTCGAGCGAGCTTTCCGGCTCGGGGATCGACATGAGCCCGCGCAGGCGCAGGTTGGGCAGGGCGGCGATCTGGCGTGCGACCTGCTGCGCTTCCTGCGGGGGGACGCCGCTCTTGCTCGCTTCGCCGCTCACGTTGACCTGGAGACAAACGTTGAGCGGCGCCATGCCGGCGGGACGCTGCGCCGAAAGGCGTTCGGCGATCTTCAGACGATCGACCGAATGGACCCAGTCGAAACGCTCGGCCACGGGGCGTGTCTTGTTCGATTGGAGCGGCCCGATGAAATGCCATTCGAGACCCGCGCGCAGGTCGGCGAGCGCCTCGATCTTGTCCACGGCTTCCTGCACGTAGTTTTCACCGAACGCACGCTGGCCGGCGGCGTGAGCGGCGCGTACGTCCTGAGCGGGAAACGTTTTCGAAACCGCGAGCAGCGCCACGCTTTGCGGGTCGCGGCCGGCGTTGCGGGCGGCGGCCGCGATGCGCTCGCGGACAGCTTCGAGATTGTGGGAGAGATCGGTCATCGTGCTTGCGGCCGGCGCGTGGAATGCGCGCCGGTTTTGGATCCAAAACGATCAGAACGACGGCCATTATACGGACCGTGCACGGCGCGAAACACTGGCCAGAAGGGCTATGCCGATTGGCCGACTGTTTGCGAGTGGGGCGCGCCGCTACATTGATTGCGTTCCCAGGGCGCGTGCGCCTCGGCCGCCCATCGTTTCAGTTCGTTGCCAGCATATGTTCGACCAGCTCGATCCAGTGCGTGACCGGAATCTTCGTGCCGCTTTGCAGGTGCGTGATGCAGCCTATGTTGGCGGAGACGATCAATTGCGGCTCCAGCGCCTGCAGCCGGTCCACCTTCTGGTTGCGCAGCGTGTAGGAAAGGCGCGGCTGCGTGATCGAATAGGTGCCCGCGGAACCGCAGCACAGATGACTGTCGGCGGGCAGCCGTACGTCGAGGCCGAGCGCGGTGAGCAGCCTTTCCACGCCGCCGCGCAATTGCTGGCCGTGCTGCAGCGTGCACGGGGGATGCCAGGCCACGGTCTCGATGTCGCGGCGCCTCGTGGCGGCCACGAGCTGCTCTTCGAAGGCGGGCAGCAGTTCGGAAAGGTCGCGCGTGAGTTCGACCACGCGGCGCGCTTTTTCCACATAGTCCGGATCGTCGCGCAAGAGGTGAGCGTATTCCTTGACCGTCGCGCCGCAGCCGGAGGCGTTCATCACGATCGCCTCCACGCCTTGCTCGATGTATGGCCACCAGGCGTCGATGTTGGCGCGAACGTCGGCGAGCGCGTCGTCCACGTAGCCCAAGTGCAGGCGGATCGCGCCACAGCACCCCGATTGCGGCGCGACGATCGTCTCGATGCCGAGCGCGTCCAGCACGCGGGCGGTGGCGATGTTGATGTTGGGCATCATCGAGGGCTGCACGCAGCCCTGCAGCATCAGCATCTTGCGGGCGTGCTTCGCGCTGGGCCATGCGAGCGGGCGCTGGCGCACCGGCACCTTGTCGCGCAGGCGCCTCGGCAACAGCGGTCGAACTTGCTGACCGAGGCGCATGGCCGGCGTAAAAAGCGCGCGGCGCGGCAGCAGCCCCGCGAGCAGGCGGCGCATGAGGCGCTGGCGCAGCGGGCGCTGGACCATCTGTTCGGCATGCTTGCGGCCGACTTCGACAAGGCGCCCATACTGCACGCCCGACGGGCACGTGGTCTCGCAACTGCGGCACGTGAGGCAGCGGTCCAGGTGTGTGAGCGTGCTCTTCGTGACCGGCGCGCCTTCCACCATCTGCTTCATGAGATAGATGCGCCCGCGCGGGCCGTCCAGCTCGTCGCCGAGCAACTGATAGGTCGGGCAGGTCGCGGTGCAGAAGCCGCAATGCACGCACTTGCGCAGGATCGCGTCGGCTTCGTCGCCGTCGGGGGTATTGCGTATGAAATCCGCGAGGTTCGTCTGCATCGCCGCGTGTGGGTGTCGTCAGAAGTCGGAATACAGCCGGCCGCGATTGAAGATGCGGGCCGGGTCGAAGGCGGCCTTCAGGCCGCGATGGATCTTCATGAGCGGCGCGGGCAATGGGGTGAAGACGCCCGCGCTGCGGTCGTAGTCGCACCCCGTGCGGAACATCGTGGCGTGGCCGCCGGCCTGTTTCGCGCTGATGCGTACCGTTTGCGCGTCCGTTTCCGTGATCCACCAGCGCTGCGCGCCGCCCCATTCCATCAGCTGCGCACCGGGCAGCTGCAAGGGCTCGGCAATGGAAGGAAGCGCGAGGCGCCACAGCGCCGCGTTGGGTGCGATCGACGCAAAGAACGGATCGGTCTGCTCGCGCAGTCCCGCCCAGAAGCGCTCGGCCTCCACGGCGTCCACCACCTCGCCGCCCAGGCTTGCGCGTGCCGTTTTCACGGCCGCTTCCGCGCCGGCGAGGCGCACCGCCAGCGTGCCGTTGCGCCAGGCGCTCGCTGTCATCGGCAGCGGGCGGCCGCCCCATTCGTTGAGCTTGCGCACGGCGTCGGTGCCGTTCATGTCGAACTTGAGTGTGGTTTCGGCTTGCGGCACCGGCAGCACCTTCACGGAAAGTTCCAGCAGCAGGCCGAGCGTGCCGAGCGACCCCGCCATGAGGCGCGACACGTCGTAGCCCGCCACGTTCTTCACGACCTGGCCGCCGAAGTGCAGCACCTCGCCGTGGCCGTTCATGAGCACCGCGCCCAGCACGAAGTCGCGCGGCGCGCCGGCGCTCGCGCGCCGCGGCCCGGCGATGCCCGCCGCAATGCAGCCGCCCAGGGTCGCCTGGGCCCCGAAGTGGGGCGGCTCGAACGCGAGCATCTGGCCGTGCGCCGCGAGGGCGCTTTCGATATCCGCAAGCGGTGTGCCGCCTCGCGCCGTGATCACGAGCTCTGCCGGGTCGTACGCGATGATGCCGCGGTGCGCGCGCGTGTCGAGAATCTCGCCTTCGAGCGACTGGCCGTACCAGTCCTTCGTGCCGCCGCCGCGGATCCGGAGCGCCCGCCCATCGGCGCTCGCCGCACGGATGCGTTCGGACCAGTCCGAGACGATGTCGTCCTCTTCCATGTCGTGATGGTCGCGCTCGTTCGTTATAGGGTTCGTTCGATTGTACCGAGCGAGCCTCGCCTGACAACCCGGAGCGGACCCTCATGCGGGTCACGCGCAATGCATGGACGGCGCGCCGCTGTCGGCCTGGCGGTGGGCATGGTCCCGCGCAAGTCAGAAACGCGGCAGTTCAGGGTGCGGCAGCAAATTCCCTCGAACGTGCATGCGCCCATACTCGGCGCAGCGTGCACGCGTGGGAATGCCCTTGTCGGGGTTGAGCAGCCCGGCCGGGTCGAACGCATGCTTCACGGCATGAAACGCGTCGCGCTCCTGAGGCGAAAACTGCACGCACATCGAGTTGATCTTCTCGATGCCCACGCCGTGCTCGCCCGTCACCGTGCCGCCCAGTTCGACGCAGGTTTCGAGGATGTCCGAGCCGAAGGCCTCGGCGCGATGCCATTCGTCGAGGTCGTTGCCGTTGAAGAGAATGAGGGGGTGCATGTTGCCGTCGCCGGCATGGAAAACGTTGATGCAGCGCAGCCCGTATTGCTTTTCCATCTCGTGAATGCGCGCGAGCAGCGGACCGATCGCGCGGCGCGGCACGGTGCCGTCCATGCAGTAGTAATCAGGGGAAATGCGGCCCGCTGCCGGAAACGCGTTCTTGCGGCCCGACCAGAAGCGCAGACGTTCTTCCTCGGTGCGCGAGATCTGGATGCGCGTGGCGCCATGCTCGCGCAGCACGATGGTCGTGCGCGCGATCTCGTCGGCGACTTCCTCGGGCGTGCCGTCCGATTCGCACAGCAGGATCGCTGCGGCGTCGAGATCGTAGCCCGCGTTCACGAACTCCTCCACGGCACGGGTGGCAGGCTTGTCCATCATCTCGAGTCCCGCTGGAATGATGCCCGAGGCGATGATGCCCGCGACGGCGTCGCCGCCTTTCACGACGTCGTCGAAGCTCGCCATGATCACCTGCGCCGTTTGTGGGCGCGGAATCAGCTTGACGGTGACCTCCGTCACGATGGCGAACATGCCTTCGCTGCCGATCATCACCGCGAGCAGATCCAGCCCGGGCGCATCGGGCGCGAGCGAGCCGAACTCCACGATCTCGCCATCCATCGTCACGGCGCGCACGCGCAATACGTTGTGCACGGTGAGGCCGTACTTGAGGCAATGCACGCCGCCCGAATTCTCGGAGACGTTGCCGCCTATCGTGCAAGCGATCTGCGAGGAAGGGTCGGGCGCGTAGTAGAGGCCAAAGGGCGCGGCCGCTTCGGATACCGCGAGATTGCGCACGCCCGGCTGGACCGTGGCCGTTCGCGCATAGGGATCGACTTCGAGAATGCGCTTGAAGCGCGCGAGCGAAAGCACAATGCCGTGCCGGATCGGCATGGCGCCGCCCGAAAGGCCTGTGCCCGCACCGCGCGGCACGACCGGCACGTCGAGGCGCCGGCAGATCTGCACGATGCGCTGTACCTGCGACTCGGTTTCCGGCAGCGCCACCGCGAGCGGCAGCCGCCGGTAGGCGGCGAGGCCGTCGCACTCGTAGGCGACGGTGTCCTCTTCGCGATGCAACAAGCAGTGCGCCGGCAGCACGGCCATCAGCGCCTGGACCACCTCGCGCTGGCGTTGCGCGAGCGCTTCCGGGCTCAGCTCGGGCAAATTCGCCTCCGGTGCGTTCATCTCTCCTCCCGTCTGTTCGAGTTTGCGCGCCTCGTCGGGTTGTTCCGCGTCGGGCGCATCTGGCGCGCAACGAGGCGGGTTGGTGGCTGGGCGTGGGCGGGAATGCCCATGCCAGCATTGGTCCGCCTTTCTCTTTACGCAGCCCAGCTAAATATCTTGCCCGGATTCATCAGGTTGTGCGGGTCGAGCGCGTGCTTGATCGCGCGCATCGTGTCGATGGTGTCCGCGCCATGCTCTTCAATCAGGAAGTCCATCTTGTGCAGGCCCACGCCGTGCTCGCCCGTGCAGGTGCCGTCCATTTCAATCGCGCGTTGCACGATGCGGCGATTCAGCCGCTCTGCCTCGTCGATTTCCTCGGGCTTGTCGGGATCGATCAGGATTGCGACGTGGAAATTGCCGTCGCCGACGTGGCCGACGATGGGGCAGGGCAGCGGCGAGGCCTTGAGGTCCGTTTCGGTCTCGATCACGCACTCGGCGAGGCGCGAAATCGGCACGCACACGTCGGTCGTCACGGCGCGGCAGCCGGGCTTGAGCTGCAGCATCGCGAAGTACGCGTTGTGGCGCGCGTTCCAGAGGCGGCTACGGTCTTCTGGGCGCGTGGCCCACTCGAAGCCTTCGCCGCCGTGCTGCGCGGCAAGCTCCTGCACGAGCTGCGCCTGCTCCTCCACGCCCGCGGCAGTGCCGTGAAATTCGAAGAAGAGCGTGTGCTTTTCACGCAGCGTGAGGTTCGAATGCTTGTTGATCGCACGGACCGCCAGGGAGTCGATGAATTCCACGCGCGCGATCGGCACGCCGATCTGGATCGTCTCGATCACCGTGCGCACGGCCTCGCCCATCGAAGGGAACGCGCACACCGCCGCCGAGACCGCCTCGGGCTGCGGGTAGAGCCGCAGCGTGATTTCGGTGATCACGCCGAGCGTGCCTTCGGAGCCCACGAAAAGGCGCGTGAGGTCGTAGCCCGCCGACGACTTGCGCGCGCGCGTGCCGGTCTTGACCACGCGGCCGTCGGCAAGCACGGCGGTGAGGCCGAGCACGTTCTCGCGCATCGTGCCGTAGCGCACGGCGTTGGTGCCCGAGGCGCGCGTGGCCGTCATGCCGCCGATGCTCGCGTCGGCGCCCGGGTCGATGGGGAAGAAGAGGCCCGTATCGCGCAGTGCTTCGTTGAGCTGTTTGCGGGAGATGCCCGGCTCGACGGTCACCGTGAGGTCTTCGGCGTTGATCGAGAGCACGCGGTTCATCTGCGAGAGGTCGATCGAAATACCGCCCTGCACGGCCAGCAAGTGGCCTTCGAGCGATGAGCCGTTGCCATAGGGAATGATCGGCACGCCGTAACGCGCGCACAGCTTGACGATGGTCTGGACTTCCCCGGTGCTTTGCGCGAACACCACGGCATCGGGCAGTTGGGGGTCGAAGGGCGACTCGTCGCGGCCGTGATGGGCGCGCACTGCCTCGGAGTTGGAGACGCGTTCGCCGAACGCGCTGCGCAGTTGCTCGAGGAGTTCGGTGGGGAACGGGCGGCGTGCGAGGGCGGGCGGCGCGGGGTGATTCACGCGGGTGTCTCCTTCGTATGAGTATCACTGCAGGTTCGGCCCATTTTACGCTGAACCTCTGGGCCGAAGCGGCGCGCTCCGCATGCTGCGGTGCACGAATCCTATAATGCCCGCGGGCCGACGTGATCCAGTCAATCTACAGCCTCGGAGGGCACATCATGGGCAATCGCCTGAGCAAGATCGCAACACGCACCGGCGACGACGGCTCGACCGGGCTGGGCGACGGCAGCCGCGTGCGCAAGGACGATGCACGCATCGCCGCGATGGGGGACGTCGACGAGCTCAACTCGCAGATCGGCGTGTTGCTTTGCGAGACGCTGCCCGGCGACGTGCGCGACGCGCTGGTTGCGATCCAGCACGACCTGTTCGATCTGGGCGGCGAGCTTTGCATTCCGGGCCACACGCTCGTGACCGGCGAACATCTCGCGCGGCTCGATGCCCGGCTTGCGCATTACAACGCCACGCTGCCGCCGCTCGTGGAGTTCATCCTGCCGGGCGGCTCGCGCGCCGCTGCGCTCGCTCACGTGTGCCGCACCGTGTGCCGGCGCGCCGAGCGTTCGATTGTCGCGCTCGGCGCCGCTGCCGATTCGGGGCCGCCGCTTGCCGACACCCCGCGCCGCTACGTCAACCGGCTGTCCGACCTGCTGTTCGTGCTCGCGCGCGTGCTGAACCGGGCAGCGGGCGGCAGCGATGTACTGTGGCAGCACGACCGGGGCGCGGACAAGGGTGAAGGCGCGTAAAAGGTGCGGAGTTTGAAACGACTACGCGGTGCTCGGTGGATGTCTTCTCATCTCGCACCGCCGTAGCGCCCAACGATTCCTTTCTTGCAGTGCAAAAAGCTCGCGGAGTCGCGCGCGACGGCCAGCCGGTCCCAGCCCATCTGGCGCGCACTCTCGAAATTGCGGGGGTGCGACAAAATGACCGGCCCGGGCTGGCGGATTAAAGATGTATCGTTTGTACATCTTTACCAAGGAGAAGCCGCAAATGACTGCGCTAACCGCCGACCAGATGGCCCGCGTGAAGGCCACTGCTCCCGTTTTCGCCGAGCACGGCACCACGATCACCAAGCATTTCTACAAGCGGATGTTCGCCGCGCACCCCGAACTCAAGAACATCTTCAACCAGACGCACCAGCAAAGCGGCAGCCAGCCCGAAACGCTCGCGCGCGCGGTGTACGCCTATGCGGCCAACATCGACAATCTGGGCGCGCTCGGCGGCGCGGTCACGCACATCGCGCACAAGCATGCGAGCCTGAACATCCGTCCGGAGCACTACCCGATCGTTGGCCGCCATCTGCTGGGCGCGGTCGTGGACGTGCTCGGCGACGCTGTAGACCAGCCCACGCTCGACGCCTGGGCCGTGGCCTATGAGCAGCTCGCGAACATCATGATCGGCACCGAGGCGAAGCTGTACGAAGGGGCTTCATGGAGCGGCTTCCGTCCGTTCAAGGTGATGCGCAAGCAAGTGGAAAGCGACGAGATCACCTCGTTCTATCTCGCGCCGGCCGACGGCGCATCCGCAGGCCGCTTTGAGCCCGGCCAGTACGTCAGCGTGACGCGCTTCGTCGACAAGCTCGGCGTGGACCAGCCGCGCCAGTACAGCCTCTCGGATGCGCCTCACGGCAAGTGGCTGCGCATTTCGGTGAAGCGCGAGGCGGGCCGCGGCGAGACGCAGCCCGGCCACGTGTCGAACATCATGCATGACGGCGTGGAAGAGGGCGCAGTGGTGCACGTCAGTGCGCCGATGGGCGAGTTCACGCTCGATCGCAAGAAGACGACGCCGGTCGTGCTGATGAGCGGCGGCGTGGGCATCACGCCGATGAAGTCGATGCTCTCTACGCTGATCGCCGAACGCAGCGAGCGCAAGGTGATGTTCGTGCACGCCTGCCGCAATGCGAAGGTGCATGCGTTCCGCGACTTCCTGCGCCACGCCGTTTCCGAGTATCCGAACGTCAAGCGCGCGGTGTTCTACGAGGAAGTGGGCACGAGCGACCGCCAGGGCGTGGACCACGACTTCGAAGGGCGCATCGACCTCGGCCGCATCGAAGCCGATGTGCTGCTGCCCGAAGCCGACTACTACCTTTGCGGACCCGTGGCGTTCATGCGCGAACAGCGCGACGCGCTGCTCGCCCGCGGTGTCGACGCCTCGCGCATCCACACGGAGATCTTCGGCTCCGGCATGCTGTAGCGGCGAAAGCTGACGTTGCAAGCTCATTGCACAGTCAGCATTCCGAATAAAATCGACGCCGCGCCAAAGCGCGGCGTCGTGCGTATGAGGTGGCAAAACCAGCGGTGAAACCAGCGGTGAAAACCCGCCAAACCTATTCGCCCGAAACCCTCCGGTTCACCGCTCGGTATCCCGAAGGCGAGATCGAAAGCCGCCGCCGGAAGATGCGCGCGAGACGCTCGCCGCGCGGCACGCCGCAGCGCTGCGCGATCTCGTCGATCGGCAGATTGGTTTGCGCGAGCAAGAGGCAGCTGGCATCGAGCCGCGTGCGCAGCAGATATTCGGAGGGCGTGAGCCCCGTTTGCGTCTTGAAGTGGCGCAGGAAGTTGCGCATGCTCATCTGCGCGACGCGCGCCGCATCGGCGACCGAAATCGGCTGGTGGTAGTTTTCGCGCAGCCAGTGAGCGGCCGAGTTGATCTTGCCGTTCGCGCTGTCCGTTTCGCCGTCGTCCAGCATGGGGCCAAGCCGTTCCCAGGAGCCCGGCATCGAGTGCTCGGAAACGCGCTGCGCAAGCGCCACGCCATGATTTCGCTTCACCACCTTTAACGCGGCGACGAGCGCCTCGGAAGGCGTCACCACCGAAGCGCCGGCATTGCGCGCTTCGAGCGCGCGGCGCAGCCGGTGTGCCGAGCTTGCGCTGTTGCCCCCCGCGCGCAGGAACGGCACGTCGGCTGCGGCGAGCACGGCGCGGCCCTCGCCGAGCGCACGGATGATGCGCACCTTGGGCGCCAGCGCTTGCAGCCGCGCGACGAGCCGCGTGTTGCCGCGCGCTTCCATCGCGCCCGGACCGCCGGCGATGAATAGGGTATCGAAGCCGCTGCGCACCGGTCCGTGCAGGCTCTCGGACCATATCCGCAGCCCACAGCCACTGGCCACGTTGCCGCCTGCTTCGGAGAGCATGACGAGCGAATAGGCAGGAAGCGTGTCGGCGCAGGCGTCGTTCGCGAGACGAAAAACGTCGGCGAGCAGGGACACGTCCCCGAGCGGGAAGCCCTCGAAAACCAGGATGCCGATGCGTTTGGCCACGTGTCCGAATTTCAAGTGAGCGCCGCGCGGCTGGAAGGCGGCTTGCCGGCAGACCACCCGATCGATGTGCATGGCCGGTTCCTCGCGCAGAAAGGATTCGCAGGAGTACGTTGCGTTTTTGCGTCGCGCGCCCTGATGTGGCTGTTATGCGCGTTCACATCACGCTCTCGGGAACCATGATAAGCCGGTCGATGGCGCGCGCGCGGCGCAGTCTGAAAATGCCGAGAAGTTGGCAGAATGGCTCGGTATGGGCTGGATAAGCTGGCTCGGCATCCATCTTGCGCCACACGCGGGGCCGGGATGGACCCATCACCGACCGATGCAGCGAACTGAAGTGAGGCGCGAGACGATCATGATAAAAGTGCGCAAGGCCGTCTTTCCGGTTGCGGGTCTCGGCACGCGGTTCCTGCCGGCCACCAAGGCGAGTCCCAAGGAGATGCTGCCGGTCGTGGACAAGCCGCTCATCCAGTATGCGGTCGAAGAAGCGGTGGCCGCCGGCATGACCGAACTGGTCTTCGTGACGGGACGCGGCAAGCGGGCCATCGAAGACCATTTCGACAAGTCCTATGAGATCGAGCGCGAACTCGCGGCGCGCGGCAAGTCAGCGCTGCTCGCAGCCGTGCAAAGCATCAAGCCCGCCCACGTGGAATGCATCTTCGTGAGACAGCCCGAGCCGCTCGGCCTCGGCCATGCGGTGCTGTGCGCGCAGAAGATCATCGGCGACGAGCCGTTCGCCGTGCTGCTCGCCGACGACCTCATCGACGCGAGCCCGCCCGTGCTCACGCAGATGATCGAGCGCTTCGATCACTACCATTGCTCCCTCGTCGCCGTCGAGCAAATCGAGCGCGAGGACTCGCGCTCGTACGGAGTCGTGATGGGCCGGCCCTGGGACGAGCACGTGTTTCGCATGTCGCGCATCGTCGAGAAGCCCGAGCCCGACGAAGCGCCTTCCACGCTCGGCGTGGTGGGGCGCTACGTGCTGATGCCGGGCATTTTCGGGCATTTGCGCGCCCTGACTCCCGCGCCCGGAGAGGAGTGGCAGTTGAGCGACGCCATCCAGTCGATGCTCGCCGATGAGCAGGTACTCGCGTATCGCTACAGCGGCCGTCGTTTCGACTGTGGCAGCAAGCTCGGCTATCTGCAGGCGACCGTGGACTATGCGTTGCGTCACCCGGAAGTCCGTGAGGCGTTCGGCGCATGGCTGCGCGCGCGCGAGGGGCAAGTCGTGCCGCTCGAGGGCGAAGGCGCGCACGCGCATCTCACGGCCGCTCTGGCCGAAGAGGCGAGTGCGCTGCTGGCCCCCGCCGCCGCGGTCGGCTGAGTCGGCTTTCGTCACGCGGGCCCGGCTCGCGCGTCGTGTCTCTATCGAAAGTACTCCTTCGTATTTCGGTGCACATCGTCGCGTGCGAGCAGTTCGTCGGGCCAAAGCCACGCGTAATGACTGTGCTGGTCGAAGCGCCCGACGGGCACCGTGCTATCCAGCATGAATGAATAGGCGAGCACCACATAGTGGGTGCCGATGCCGTTTTCCGCCACGAAGTTGTCGGGATAGTGATGCTCATACACGCCGACAAAACGCGCCGACGAGCGTTGCATGCTCGCAATGCCAAGTTCCGTCTGGACGATGCGCGTGAACGCGGCGTCGAGCCGCTCGTCCTTGCGGATGCGTCCGCCCGGCACGAACCATGTGCCGCGCGCGGGGCGGTTGCGCCGCTGGCCGACGAGCACGCGGCCGTCGGCGTCGGCGACGATCAGGTCGATCGCGACGAGCGGCGCGAGCCGCACCACCTCCAGGAATTCGGTAGGCGACAGCATGGATGTGCGTATCCGTGGAGTGTCGGTCGTGTCGATGGGATGGTCCGTCGCGCAGCCGCTGCGCACCTGCGCGTGCGAGGCACGCGGCACGTTTATGTGCAGTCTAGGCGGCCCGAAATGGCGATGCACTGTCCACAGCCGCCTAAGTCTCGCTATCGTGGGCCAAGATGCCAGGCCCCGTTATTGGCGTCAACGGGCCCCGGCAGGCAGGGATGTGCTCAAGGCCTGGGCTTGATGTATCCCGCGGGCGTGACCGCATTGGCCTTGATGGCGTCGGCGTTGTCCGACACCACATACACGGGCGACTCGGTCAGGCGCAACGGGAGCATGCCATCGGTGTAGGTCATCGTGGTCGGGTTGCCCATCATGTCGAACACGCTCACCCGGCCCGAGCGTCCGCGCGCGTCCACCTGAAGCGTGTAGTTCGTCGCGCGCGTGGCGTCGAAGCCGCTCTTCGCACTCCAGCGCGCGTTGTCGTGGCTCCACAGCGCCGTGATGACCTTGCCGCCGTCCTGGCCTGCGACGGGCCGCGCAAACGCGTATGCCCACACGCCCGCGGGCGTGCCACGCAACGGCCCGAGCGTATAGGTGCCGTCAATTAGCCGCGTCATCGTGGCGACCGCGAGCGCGGCCGGCTTGGGGCTGATTTTCGACGCGCCATACATGCCCTTGGGATGCTCGAGCTCGAAGAACACGCCATAGCCCGGCGTATTCTCCGGCATGTCCGCGCCGTAGAAGACGAACGTGGTGTCGGCGCCTTCGCCCAACAGGATCAGATGGGTGCGTGCGACGACCGCGCCTTGCGCATACAGCGTTTGCGCATCGGGGTAGTTCGGTGCGTAGTTCGTGCCGATGTCGTAGCTGATGCCCGTTTCGGTCACGAAGAGCGGGGCGCCGGGTTTGAGCACGTCGCGCATCGTCGCGCGCAGCTCCCGCATCGCCTCCGGCAGCGAGACCGTGCCCTTTTCCGGTGCGCCATAAAGGCGCTCGGGCGGATGCGAGGGGCTCGTGCCGAAGTCGTAATAGCCGTGAATCGTCACGCCGTCGATATATTTAGCAATGCCAAGTGGTGCGAATTTCTTCAGCCACTTCGTATTGCCATCGACGCCCGCATAGGTCGGCCCCATGATGATCGCGGAAGGGTCGCTCGAGTGTATGCCCTCGTAGATGGCCTTGTAGAGTTCGACGAAATGGACGTCGCTGTCTTTCCATGGCAGGCCGCCGTCCGCGTCGGGCTCCCATGTGACCTGATAGTAGTTGTGCGCCTGGCGCGGGAAGACCTGCGCGCGCACGCGTGCGGATTCCGCGCCTACGCGCGCCATGTAGTCTCGCAGCTGCGCCGCGGACGATGGCGCGTAGCTGTGCGTTTCCTCCCCATTCGGACTTGCCCATGCGGGGACGCCATCGAGCGTGATCAATCGCATGATGTCGCCGGGCTTGAACGACAGATCGAGCTGCGAGGCGGTGGCATCGAATGTCTTGGGGCCTTTGGGCTCCATGACGTACCAGCCGCGCCTGTCGTTGGCCCACGCGAGTCCCAGATCCGTGTAGAGCGGCCGCAAGCCGTCGCCGCCGCAGCAGTGCTGGCCGGGCGCAATATATGCAGTTCCTTGTCCGCCGAAGCGATGCAGATCCTCGTGCGCGAAGGCGGGAGCGGGAAGTGCCGCGCTCACGTCGGGCAATACGCCGAAGGTCGTGATGCCTGCCGGCCGTGTGCCGCGCTGGGGCAAACCCATAGAGGGCTCGGAAGCCAGTGCCGCAGAAAACGCGAAGTAGCCCGCCTGCGGCATCGTGCAGGCGAGCCACGTGACACGCGGTCCGGCCGCCACTGCAAAGCTGCCGCTCGCCTGCGGGCGGCTCCACGCATCGGCGAGCTGCCATTGCACCTTGTCGTCACCCACAGCACGCGTGGTCACGACGATACGCACCCCCTTGCCGCGAGGAAAGAGACGCGTGCCGTCGCTACCGGGCGTATCGGCCGAGATGAGGTCATTGCCGTCGTCGGTCGCCGCGCTGCTGGCGACGCTACGGCACACGGGCCCCTCTGCGGCGCGGCAAGGTTGCGCCGCGAGCAAGGCCACGAGTGCAAGCAGGGAGGCAGGCACCACTATTGCGCATAAGGGACGCGCTGAAGGCGAGTACGGAAGTATGGATGCAACGGCCAGGAGCGGTCTCATTGGCGGGTTCCTCGCAATGGAAAGGCTAAGCCTAGTTCCTCGCAGACGTCATTCGCCGCCAGCGTCCAGGCAATTTGCGCAAAGTTTTCTAAAAGATGTGCTTGCGAGTTGTGCACCGCTCGCAGTGCGCGTTCATATAAAACGGCTCTCTGTGAATTTTTTTATTGTGCAGCGCAAACAGGATTTAATGGGTTTAAAATGCGCTTCGCGTGCTGGAAATCGGTGCTCGAGGCTTCTTAAAGGTCTTTTAATCAGACGAATAGGCGCGCAGTCTTTTATTGCCCGCCTGGCTTCCATCCCTTGCGTTTGCATCGATCGGAAGACGCCGAAGGATTCGTCGTAGTAAAGGCGAAAATACCGTGCTGCAAGGTTTGCCGGCATTTTTGCCTGGTCGATGTAATCGAACAAATTATTATTCAGATGGTTTTGCTTCCTGTAACGAGGCAGGGGGCGCAGGCTTCAAATCGGTCCGCGACCGGACTGAATGCGCCAATGTCTCGCCAGTTTCGGTCAGTCATCGTTGCAGCGATTTTTATCTGCATATGATGCACTGCACACGGAATGCTATCGAAATGCTATTACCGCGACTTTTCGCTTGGTACGGGGGATTGTTTAGGGGAAAAGCATGGCGTACGCAAGTCTGGATTTGCCGTCGTTCAGTCGCCCGCATCTGGTTACCGCGGGTATCAGCCGGGAGGTGCGTCACGTTGCAATCCTGTTGTTCGATGGTTGCTCGTTGCTCGGTGCAGGGATCGTGGCCGAAGTATTTCATGTCGCCAACGAACTCTCTACCGACACCACTCGCAGCTCGCCCTACGATGTAAGCATCCTTTCAGCCGATGGCGGCAACGTAACCTGTTCGTCATCGGTGCGTGTCTGGACGGACGGACTCGATGCGCGTCACTACGTCGGCTTCGACGCGCTCTTCGTGGCGGGCGGCAAAGGCGCCTACGCGGCGGCCAATGACGAGCGCCTGATCGCATGGCTGCGTCGCGTGCATGCGAACACCGGCACCATTCGTCCGATCGGTGAAGGTCGTTCATTGCTCGAAGCGGCGAGTCTGTGCAGCCAGCGCTCGCAACACGAGTTCGGCTCCTTTGCGATGCAGACCGGCCGCGACGAAGCGGGCGGCGACGCCAGCGACCGGCTCGAATCGATGAAGAGCGCGCTCACGCTCGTCAAACGCGATCTGGGTGTCGATGTTGCGCGCGCCGTAACGGAGCGCCTCATGCCCGATTCGGGCGGCAACCTCCTGCCGTTCCTCGGCGATGCGCTTGGCAGCGCACCTGCCGACAAAGTGCGAGCGGCGGCGCGCTGGCTGCAGGAAAACTGTCAGCGCGCGATTTCAATCGCCGACGCAGCCCAGGTCGCGGCGATGAGCGAGCGCAACTTTCTGCGCCGTTTCAAGCTGGAGATGGGCATCACGCCATCGGACTACCTCTTGCATGCGCGTCTTGCGATCACCTGCAGCCTGCTTACCGATTCGGAATTGCCGGTCGACAAGATCGCGCGCCGCACCGGCATGGGCAATGGTGACCGCCTCGCCAAGATCTTTCGCAAGCGCATGATGATTTCGCCTACCGAGTACCGCGAGCAAAGCCGCCGCGAAGCCGGCGTATAGAGGCTCATCTCGTAACGCCGCGGTAACAACGGTCGCACTTCGTTACAAAGAGGTCGCTCGTCGCAAAGCCGGGTTGATCTTGCCCGATATGAAGGAGTCCGAATATGAATGAAAGGTCGTCGATTCATGAGGGACACGCTAAGGCTCATGCCGAAGGCGAGCCGGGCACAGCGCGCGAACAGGATGCGGCGTGCACGCGCATCGTGCCCGTGGTGTTGGCGGGGGGCTCGGGCACGCGCCTGTGGCCGATGTCGCGCGAGCATTTCCCTAAGCAGCTAATTGGTGTGGTGGGTAGCGATACGCTGCTGCAGGCGACCGTGCACCGGCTCGACGGCTTTTCGCCCGAGTGGCAGGTCGCGAGCGCGCCGATCGTCGTATGTGGTGAAGACCATCGCTTCGTGATCGCCGAGCAGTTGAGTGCATGCGGCGTGGAAGCGCGACTCGTGGTCGAGCCCGCGCGGCGCGACACGGCGCCGGCGCTCACGCTTGGCGCGGCGCTTGCGTGCGCCAACGGCGACGACGCGATCCTCATCGTGATGCCCTCCGATCACGCGATCGCCGACGTGGGCGCCCTGCAGCGCGCGCTCGAATGCGCCGCGCGCCACGCGCAGCGCGGTGCAATCGTTACGCTAGGGGTGCCGCCGCGTTCACCCGAGACCGGGTTTGGCTACATCCGCGTCGGCGAGGCGCTTGCGGACGGCGCGCATCGCATCGACGGCTTCGTCGAGAAACCGGCGCCCGAAATCGCGGCGCAGTACGTCGCACAGGGCGGCTACTGGTGGAACAGCGGCATCTTCGTGATGCGTGCGAGCGTGTGGCTAGACGCGTTGCGCGCGTTGCAGCCCGACATGCACGCGGCGTGCTTTGCCGCCTTTGTCGACGGCGAGCATGACGGCCCGGTGTTCCGGCCGGCGCTGGAGGCCTTCAAGAGCACGCCGGCCGACTCGATCGATTACGCGGTGATGGAGCGCCTGTCGGGCAGCAACGGCTGGACGGCCGAGGGTGTGGTCGTGGCGCTCGACGCCGGCTGGACCGACCTCGGTTCGTGGGACGCCGTGTGGGCCGCGATGGAGAAGGACGAGGCCGGCAACGTAGGGCGCGGCCGCGTGGTGTTCGAAGGGGCGCTGGCGACCTACGCGCACTCGGACGGACGGCTCGTGGCGTGCGTGGGCACCTCCAACCTCGTCGTGGTCGAGACCCCTGACGCGGTGCTCGTCGCCGACCGCTCGAAGGTGCAGGACGTGAAGGCGCTCGTCGCGCGCATCAAGGCTGCCCATGCGCCCGAGGCGGATTCGCACCGCAAGGTCCGGCGCCCGTGGGGCTTCTACGATTCGATCGATCGCGGCGAGCGCTTCCAGGTCAAGCGCATCGTCGTCACGCCGGGCGCGCGGCTCTCGCTGCAACTGCATCACCATCGCGCAGAGCACTGGACCGTGGTGCGCGGCACCGCACTCGTCACACGTGGTGAGGAATCCTTTCTGTTGACGGAGAACGAATCGACCTACATTCCACTCGGTGTGCGCCATCGGCTGGAAAACCCGGGCAAGGTGCCGCTCGAAATCATCGAGGTGCAGTCGGGAGCGTACCTCGGTGAGGACGATATCGTCCGCATCGACGACACCTACGGCCGCTGTGGTTGAGCAGGGCGGCACGAGCCGCCAGGCGGGATAGGAAAAAAGGGAGAGAGCATGCGCGAGCTACAAAATTTGATGGCAAGAGTGCTCGACGTGGCCGCCGTGATGATCGGCGCGAGCGTGGCATCCGAGATTCGCTTCAACGATGTCGTGCCGCGCGGCGTGAACGAAGCTTTCGTGCTGCTCGCGGCCGCGTTCGCGCTCGTGATCTTTCCGGCGTTCGAGCTATATCAATCATGGCGCGGCCGCTCCAAGGCGTTGCTCGCGGGCCAGGTATCGCTCGCGTGGCTCGTGGTGCAGGGCTGCGCGCTGATTTCCATGTATACGACGATGCACCACGTCGACGCCGTTTCGCGCCTGTGGTTCGCGTACTGGACCGCAGTGGCCGGCGGCCTGCTCATTACGTGGCGCGTCGCGGCACACGGCGTGCTTGCGCACGTGCGCCGCGCCGGTCTGAATCTGCACCAGGTCGCCATCGCGGGCTCCGCTTCGCAATGCGACGAGATCGTGCGGCGCATCGATGCGGAGCCCGGCTCGGGCTTTCGCCCAGGCGCGCTCTACAACACGATGCCGCAAGCGGCCACGCCCGCGAGCGCGAAAACGGCCCCGGTGTGCGAGACGATCGAGTCGTTCGCGCAGTACATCCGCGAGCACGACGTGCACGAGTTATGGCTCGCCCTTTCGCTCGCGGAGGAGCGCACGGTGGTGAGGCTCGTCAACGAGTTTCGCAACGACCTCGTGAATATCCGCTTCATTCCGGACGTGCGGTCGCTGGCGCTCTTCGATACCAGCAGCGTGATCGAACTGCTGGGCGTGCCTGCGATCAATCTCGTCGCCTCGCCGCTGCCCGCGAGCGCGCAGTTCAAGAAGGCGATGTTCGATCGTGTATTCGCGTTGCTGGCGCTCGTTAGCCTCATGCCGCTGCTCGTAGGCATAGCGATTGCGGTCAAAGTGAGTTCGCCGGGGCCGGTGCTCTTCAAGCAGCGGCGCAAAGGCGCCGATGGCCGCGTCTTCACGATCTACAAGTTCCGCACGATGCGCGTGCACAAGGAGGCGCCCGGCACGGTTAGCCAGGCGACGCGCCACGACCCGCGCGTGACGCGCATCGGCGCGTTCCTGCGCCGCACGAGCCTCGATGAGCTGCCGCAGTTCTACAACGTGCTGCGCGGGGACATGTCGGTGGTCGGTCCGCGGCCGCATGCGCTGGAGCACGACGATCTCTATCAGAGCGTGGTGAAGGGCTACATCCACCGCTATCGCATCAAGCCCGGCATTACCGGCTGGGCGCAGGTCAACGGCTTTCGCGGCGAGACCGACCGCCTCGAAAAGATGGAGATGCGCGTCGCGCACGATTTGTATTACCTCGGCCATTGGTCGTTCTGGCTCGACATGCGAATCATCGCGGCCACGATCGTTCACGGGCTGGTTGGCCGCAACGCGTACTGAGCGCCGCGGCGCGCTCATTCGACGGTTCGTCAAGACGCGTGAGAGCAGGCAACAAGAGCGAGTAGCACAAGAAGGCAACACAAGCGAGCAACACCAGGTTTCGGGAGAAGAAGATGGCGATGAATTATGACGGCGCTTACTACGGCGCAGCAGGCGCCGACGAGCGATATCTGGGCGACTACCTTCAGACGATGGTTGCCAACTGGCGCGCGATCGCAATCGTGACGGTCGCCGTCACGTTGCTGGGCGCAGCCTACGCATTCCTGGCCACGCCGACCTATCGCGCCGACGTGCTGTTTCATCTCGTCGACAAGGGCGACGGCAGCAAGCGTGACACCAGCCTGCCGCCGCTCACGGGCATGTTCGAGGAGAAGTCGTCGCCCAACGGCGTGATCGAGATGCTGAAGTCGCGCAACGTGACCGAGGAGACGGTGCGCAAGCTGCATCTGGACATTTCGGCGCGGCCGCGCGTCATGCCTGTGGTCGGCAACATGCTCTCCGGCATCCTGGGCGCGCCCTGGGCGCAAAAGCTGCCCGGCTTCCTGCGCCCGTCCGGTTACGCGTGGGCCGGCGGCGACATCACGGTGTCGCGTTTCGATACGCCCGAAGCCCTCTACGATAACGACTTCACGCTCGTCGCCGGCGACGAGCCGGGCACGTTCACGCTGCGCGACCCCGACGGCATCCCGCTGCTGCAAGGCCGCGTTGGCGAGGACGTGCAGGCCAACACCTCGGTCGGGCCGATCGCGCTGCACGTGGACAGTCTGAGCGGGCCCCCGGGCACGCCTTTCCTGCTCACGCGCGCATCGACGCTCACCACGGTCGACCGGCTGGAGCGTGCGCTCGACATCCAGGAGGTCGGGCTGCAGTCAGGCGTGATTCGCGCGAGCCTCGAAGGCCACGACAGCAAGCGGACCGCCGCGATCCTCAACAACGTGGCGCAGGAGTTCATCAAGCAGGACATCGCGAGCCGCTCGGCGGAAGCCGAGCACATGCTCGCCTTCCTCGACGACCAGTTGCCGCAACTTCGCGCACAGGTGGACGCCGCCGAGCAGAAGTACAACAAGTTCCGTAACGAGCACGGCACGGTGGACCTCGGCGAAGAAAGCCGGCTGCTGCTCCAGCAGGTGAGCGACAACAAGATCCGGCTCGAAGACCTGCGTCAGCAGCGCGCCGAACTCGCGCAGCGCTTCACCGAGCATCACCCGGCCGTGCAGTCGCTCGACGCGCAGATCGGGACGCTGCAAAGCGCGCAGTCGCAGCTCACGCGCAATGTGGCGCAACTGCCCGACACCGAGCAGACCGCGGTGCGACTTCTGCGCGACGTGCATGTGAGCACCGAGCTTTACACGAGCCTCCTGAACAGCGCGCAGCAACTGCGCGTCGCGCGGGCGGGGCAGGTCGGCGACGTGCGCGTGGTCGATTTCGCCGAAGCGCCCGATGACCCGGTGCGCCCGAAGAAGCTGATCGTGATCGCGATCGCGATCGGTGCTGGGCTCGTGCTCGGCGTGCTGGTCGCGTTCGTGCGCAAGTCGCTGTATGGCGGCGTCGAGCGGCCGGACGAACTCGAAGCCGCGCTCGGCGTGCCCGTGTTCGCCGTGGTCCCGCGCAGCCCGAAGCAACTGCGGCTCCAGCATCACGTCACGTCGCGCCGGCGCGGCCTGCACGTGCTCGCGCAGCAGAACCCGCAGGACGTGGCGGTGGAGGGCGTGCGCAGCCTGCGCACCTCGCTGCAGCTCACGCTCAACGACGCGCGCAACAACATCGTGATGCTCACGGGCTCGCGGCCCGACATCGGCAAGTCGTTCCTCTCGGTCAATCTCGCGGCGCTCGTCGCGTCGGTGAACAAGCGTGTGCTGATCGTCGACGGCGACATGCGGCGCGGCGATGTGCACTCGCACTTCGGCATTGCGCATCAGCCGGGGCTCTCGGACGTGCTACTCGGCGCGGACCTGAACCGCGCGATCCAGCGCGACGTGCTACCGGGCCTCGACGTGCTCGCGAAGGGCTCGCTGCACTCGCACCCGTCGGAGCTGCTCATGAGCCCGCGCTTCGAGTCGCTGCTCGACGAGCTCAAATCGAAATACGACCTCGTGATCGTCGATACGCCGCCGGTGCTCGCGGTGACCGACTCGACCGTGATCGGACGCTACGCGGGCACGACGCTCCTGGCGATCCGCCACGGCCGCCATCCGATTTCGGAGCTCGAGGAGACGGTCAAGCGCCTGCGCATCGGCGGCGTGAACCTGCGCGGCGTGCTGCTCACCGACGTGCCGAAGACGGGCGCGTTCATCGGCGGCGGCTATCGCGGCGGTTATTACGGCTATGAAAGCATTGCAGGGTAGGTAGCGGCAGATTGGCGGGCCGTTTTGGGGCCGCTCGCCAATGGTGGAACCACCGAATCCCATTTCGCTCACGCGAGGAGAGAACGATGGCGATGGCTCGCAAGGTTGCGTTGATTACCGGTATCACCGGGCAGGACGGTTCGTATCTGGCAGAACTGCTATTGAACAAAGGCTACGAGGTGCATGGCATCAAGCGGCGCTCGTCGCTCTTCAATACGGACCGCATCGATCACCTGTATCGCGACGTGCACGACCCGGAACCCGGCATCCAGCTTCATCATGGCGAGCTGACCGACTCCACGGCGCTTTTGCGCGTGATTCAGCGCGTCGCACCCGATGAAATCTACAACCTCGCTGCGCAAAGCCATGTAGCGGTGTCGTTCGAGGAGCCCGAGTACACCGCAAATGCGGATGGCCTCGGCACCCTGCGCATTCTGGAGGCTATCCGCATACTCGGCCTCACGAATAAAACCCGCTTTTACCAGGCGTCGACCTCCGAGCTCTATGGGCTCGTTCAGGAGGTGCCGCAGCGCGAGACCACGCCGTTCTATCCGCGCAGTCCGTATGCCGTCGCGAAGCTGTTTGCGTACTGGACCACGGTCAATTACCGCGAGGCACATGGCATTTACGCGTGCAACGGCATCCTTTTCAATCACGAGTCGCCGCAACGCGGCGAGACCTTCGTCACGCGCAAGATCACGCGCGCCATCGCGCGCATCGCAGTCGGCTTGCAGAAGATGCTGTACCTCGGCAACCTCTCGGCATTGCGCGACTGGGGCCACGCACGTGATTACGTCGACATGCAGTGGCGCATGCTCCAGCAGGAGCAGCCCGAAGACTTCGTGATCGCCACGGGCGTGCAGTACAGCGTGCGTGACTTCGTGCGGGCGGCTGCGGCGGAACTTGGCATCACCGTGCGCTTCGAGGGCAGCGGGGTGGATGAAGTTGGCATCGTCGATCAGGTGGATGCACGCGATATTCGTCTCGAACCGGGCGACATCATCGTGCGCGTGGATCCGCGCTATTTCCGCCCGACCGAGGTCGAGACTCTCCTCGGCGACGCGTCGAAGGCACGGGAGAAGCTCGGGTGGAAACCGGAAACGTCGTTCCATTCGCTCGTCAAGGAAATGGTACGGGCCGACTACCAGACTGCCCGGCGCGACGCCCTGGTCACGCTGGCCGGCTTCAGGGCGCTTGAACATCACGAGTGAACGCGCATGGACAAGAACTCCCGAATTTTCGTGGCAGGCCACCGGGGCATGGTGGGCTCGGCGCTCTTGCGCGCGTTGCAGGCGCACGGCTACTGGAACCTCGTTACGCGAACGCACGCGGAACTCGATCTCACGAACCAGGCCGCGGTCGACGCGTTCTTCGATGGCGAGAACATCGACGCGGTGCTGCTCGCCGCCGCGCGCGTGGGTGGCATCCTCGCGAACTCCACGCAGCCTGCCCAATTCGCCTGGGACAACCTGGCGATCGAGACCAACGTGATCCGGGCGTCGTACAACGCGGGCGTGGAGCGGCTGGTGTTTTTCGGCTCGTCGTGCATTTATCCGCGCGAGTGTCCGCAGCCGATTCGCGAGACTTATCTGCTGACGTCGCCGCTGGAGCCGACCAACGAGGCCTACGCGATTGCGAAGATCGCGGGCCTCAAGCTCTGCGAAGCGTACAACCGCCAATACGGCACGCATTTCGTATCGCTCATGCCGACCAACCTCTATGGCCCCAACGACAACTACGACCTCGGCAGCAGCCATGTGCTGCCCGCGCTGATCCGCAAGGCGCACGAGGCGCGCACGAACGGCCAGCGCACGCTGACTGTCTGGGGCTCCGGCAGGCCGCGCCGCGAGTTCCTGCACGTGGACGATCTCGCCGATGCGACGATCTTCGTGCTGGAGCACGAGACCGGCGACGGCGTATACAACGTGGGCGTCGGCGAGGATCTGTCGATCCGCGACCTCGCGCAGCGCGTGTGCGACGTGGTCGGCTTCGAAGGCGAACTGGTGTTCGACTCGACGAAGCCCGACGGCACGCCGCGCAAGCTGCTCGACGTGTCGCGCCTGGGCGATCTGGGCTGGCACGCACACATCGGCCTCGAGGAGGGGCTCGCCCGCACCTACGACGACTTTCTTCACACGCATGCCGCGCCGGCGTACGAGGCGGGCATGCGCGCTTGACAGGTTGACAGGCCTCTCCGGCTTGCAGGATGGGTCGAGCGTCCGATTGATTGGCGGTGGGCGTCGTGCGCGGACCGGATGCTCGACGCCCGCTTTTTTTCGCTCGGCGCGCGAGACGAAATAAAGCGGAATACAAGCGGGGCATACAAGCAGTTCAGGGACGGAAGCGACGCAATGAGAATCCTGATCTACGGACTGAACTACGCGCCGGAAGTGACAGGCGTGGGCAAATATACGGCCGAAATGGCGGAGCTGCTCGCCACGCGCGGCCACGAGGTGCGCGTGGTGTGCGCGCCGCCTTATTACCCGCAGTGGCGCGTGCACGAGGGCTATCGCGCGTGGCGGTACAAACGCGAAACGCTTGGCGGCGTGGGCGTGTGGCGTGCGCCGCTGTGGGTGCCTTCGAGGCAGGGCGGCCTCAAGCGCATCGTGCACCTGGCGAGCTTCGCGCTCACATCGCTGCCGTTGCTCGCGCGGCTCTCGGCGTGGCGGCCGCAGGCCGTCATGCTGATCGTGCCGACGCTCTTCTGCGCGCCGGGCGCTCTCATGCTCGCGCGCGCGGTCGGCGCGAGCAGCTGGCTCCATATTCAGGACTTCGAAGTGGACGCGGCGTTCGATCTGGGCCTGCTGCAGGGCGGCGCCTCGCGACTCGGGCGGGCGGCGCGCGCGGGCGAGCGTGCGCTCTTGCGCCGCTTCGACGTCGTATCGTCGATCTCGTCGCGCATGGTCGAGCGCGCGATCGACAAGGGCGTGGACCCATCGCGCGCCGTGTGTTTGCCCAACTGGGTCGACACCCATGCGATCTTCCCGTTGCCGTATCCGAGCCTGTTCCGCCGGCGTCTGGGCATCTCCCAGGAGAACACCGTCGTGCTCTACTCGGGGAACATGGGGGCGAAGCAGGGCATCGAGATCCTCGCCGACGTCGCGACGGCGCTCGCCGGGCGGTCCGACATCAGCTTCGTGTTTTGCGGCGACGGCGCGGCCAAGCGCGAGCTGATCGCGCGCTGCGAGCCGCTGCGCAACTGTCACGTGCTGCCGCTGCAGCCGGCTTCGATGCTCAACGAGTTGCTCAACGTCGCCGATATTCACGTGCTGCCGCAGCGCAACGATGCCGCCGACCTCGTGATGCCGTCGAAGCTGACCGGCATGCTCGCGAGCGGCCGCGCGGTGGTCGCCATGGCACGGCCCGGCACGAGCCTCTTCGACGTGGTGTCGAACCACGGGGTCGTGGTGCCGCCCGAGGACGGCAACGCACTCGCTGCGGCGATCGCCGCGCTGGCCGACGATCCCGAGCGGCGCGCGGCGCTCGGCCGTACCGCGCGCCGCTACGCGAAGCGCATGCTGTCGCCGCAATCCATCTTCGACGCGCTCGAAGCGAGGCTATCCGCGCTCGCCGGCGAGGCGCTCGAGCCGGCCGGCGCGCCGCAGCCCGCAACAAGCGGCGGCGCCGCTTCGGCGCGCGAGCCCGCGCATGCGGCTGGCAAAGGCGGGTCGACGTTGCCGGAGATCGAGCAGTACGACGTGTGAGCGCGCGAAAGCGTGACGACGGCACCGTCTGCCCAGCGACGGGGCGGCGGCGTCGCGAGCCTCATCGGTCGCCGCGCACGACTGGCTACCAGGGTGATTTATAGAGTGTGGCGTTGGGCTCGTCCGGCGATCCGTACGGACTGCCGTACGGATTGCCATAGACCTGCGCAGTCGGCGAGGTTTGGCTGGCGCCGTAGTCGTAGCCGGCGCTCGCATGACGCCCGCCGGTGCCGGCGGCGTTCCTCGCCACCGCGTTGCCGGCGCGCGACTGGCCGTTCGCGCCGATCCTGCTGTGACTCCGGACACCTCCGCCCGCGCTTCTCGACGATGCGTCCGAGCGGGCGTCCCTGCCCCCCGAGCCGCTGGCATCGCTCGCCGGTTTATCCCCTGGCGGGACGACATGCATGTGCTTTTCGTTCGTGAGCGCGTCTTCGGCGTCTTCTGGCGAGGCGCCGTCGCTGGCGTACGGGTTCGCGCTGTAGGGGTTGCCGGAGGAACGCGGGCCGCCGAGCAAGCGCTGTTCGTCGAATTTTTGCCGGCTCGCGGCGGACGACAGTGTGTCTCCCCGATCGCTCGACGAAGCGGACGAGGCCGTGTCCGGGGCGCGCTGCGCAAGCGCCGCGCACGGCCATGCGGCGCACGCGGCTTGCAGTGCGGCGGCGAGCACGTAGGGCGCGGCGCCCCTGAACGTGCTTCGCGCGTGCGCCGCGTGAGCGATGGGCGGGAACTGGCGACGATCAAAACCGGGCATGGTGTCTATCCTGCGCCGCGAACGGTGCGGCGCCATGCCTTCATGTTGCCGACACCGCGTCGCGCCGCTGCGCCAAAACCCCTGCCGCGTCGGCCACGCACGCGAGGCGGCGGGGCGGCCGCCCGATAATGAAACGGTCGATGCGACCCGGCGTGCGGGCTCGCGATCGCATAACAGGCAGGACGACCAGGACAAGCAGAACAGTCAACGGAAACCGGCCCGGACGGGCAAGGAGCGTTCATGGCTCAAACGTTCGAAGGTATCGGGCGCCTCGGCGCGAACGGGCGGCGCAACGAGGCCGGCGAGGCGCCGCCGGCAGGCGCCGCTCCACCGGAGCCGACCCAGCCACCGCAGGCCGCTCGGCCCGCGGGCGCGGACATCCGCGTGATCGATTTGAGCCGGGCGGGCAAGGGCAACTACGTGGGGCGCCGCGGCAAGCTCGTGCAGGCCGTGTGGTACGTGCTGGAGACCTGTGTGCTCGACAACCGTCTGTTGCCGCTTTCGGCGTTGCGCGTGGGGCTGCTGCGCCTCTTCGGCGCGAAAGTGGGCGAGGGCTGCCGGCTCGTGCACCCCATGCGCGTGAAGGCGCCATGGAATCTCGAACTGGGCGACAACTGCTGGATCGGCGTGGACGTATGGATCTACAACCAGGCGCCCATCCGCATCGGCTCGAACGTCTGTATTTCGCAGGGCGCGTTTCTCAGCGCCGGCTCGCATGACCTGCGCACGAACATGGATCTGCACGTGGCCCCGATCGTGATCGAGGACGGCGTCTGGATCTCATCGAAATGTGTCGTGCAGATGGGCGTCACGATCGGACGCTCGGCCGTGGTTACGCCGCTCTCGGTCGTGCACCGCTCGCTCGAAGCGGGCGGCGTCTATGGCGGCAATCCGTGCCGCTTCCTGCGCTGGCGCTTCGAGGAGAGCGCGCCAGGCAAGTCATGAAGGTGGATCAGGCCGGCTCGATCGCGATGTGAGCAGGCCAGAAGGCCTGCCCACACGAACCACGAGCATCAGTACCGGTTAGTACCCGTATCCGACCATCCGGCCCGCTGCGGCTGCCTGCGTGCTCGGCAGTATCAGGCTGACCACGCGGCTCCACTTCACGAGCGCCGATGCATCGACGAACACGACATCGTTCGGCTTCAGTTCGAACTCGTCGGCCGTGGCCATCGCCTCGGGCGTCGAAGCGTTGAGGTGATAGACCGTTCGGTGTCCTTCCTTCTGCCCGCGGACCACGTAGACCTGTGAAGCGTCGCCGGACGACTGGCTGATGCCGCCCGCGTTGCCGAGTGCGTCGTTCAGCGAGAGGTGCCCGTTGTCGAACGGCAGCGGCCCCGGGTGCCCGACTTCGCCTAGCACGAACACCCGGCTTTCGTTCGCCGAATACACCCTCACGAGGTCGCCGTTCTGCAGCAGGATCTTGTCCGGGTTCATGCCTTTCTTGATCATGTCGGGAATGTTCACCATGATCGTCTTGTCGCCGCGCGTCACGCTAACGCGCGAACGGTCGCCCGCCGCCGTAAAGCCCCCCGCGCGATTGATCGCCTCGGGCAGCGACATCGTCATGTCGTTGAGCACCATGAGCCCGGGCGTGCGTACTTCGCCGTCCACATACACGCGCCGGCTCCGGTACGACTCGATGCGCAGCGTCACCTGCGGTTTGTTCAGGTAGTAGGCGAGCTTCTTCGACACCAGGTCGCGGGCTTGCATCTCGGTGAGCCCCGCCACGTGGATCGGACCTACGTAGGCCACCTGGATCGCGCCCGTCGAGTCGACGGTGTAGCCCGACTGCACCTGGCTGGCGCTCTGGTCCTGCGAGCTACTGCTTCCACCGCTGCCGTTCGTCGGCAGATTCATCTCGGGATGGTCCCACACGACGATGCTCAGCACGTCTCCGGGCGCGAGCGTGTAGGGCTTGGGCGTGCCGAACAGTGTCTCGACGTCGGCCGGGATGGCTGTCGGCCTCGCCGCAGCCTCCTTCGCGACCAGTTCGTTATTGATCTCGACGAGCGCGCCCGGCGGTGGTTGATCGCCCTTGCCGCCCGTGCGCGCGGCATCTGTGGCAGCCTTGGCCTCGGTGACGCTCGAAGGCGCCGTCATGCCCGGCGACAAGCCGCAGCCTGAAAGCGCCATGGCCGACACCAGCGCCGCGAACGCGGCCCATGCACGGCGTGCCGCTGCGCGGCGCAAACCGGGCGCCTTGCTGCATGCTTCGCGCCACGCGCGCACCCTTGAGAGTCCATCGTCCGCGCGCTGCTTCGCGGTTGCGTCGGCGGCCTCCCCGCCGGAACAAACAGCTGTGTTGTGCAACATAGTCTTGCCCCCTTCCTCACAGGATTCGCACATCGCCACGAAAGCGCAACGCGGGCTCATTGTTCGATTGTTCGATTCGCGCCGACTCGAGTTCGGTTCGCGTCCGGTTCGTTATCTACGTTCAAGCTGCGTTGCCTCGTCACCCCTGCCAATCCCTACCGTTTTCACTCTCTCATTCAATTGCCGAGCCCGCCGCCCGCCGCCCGCCGCGTTTCGTCGCGGCCTGCAGCGTTCAGTTCTGTGCCGGCGCTGTCTGTTCCGCCTGCTCCTCGGGCACGCCGTGCGCCATGGCGCTCATCGGAGTCCCGGCGCGAAATCGCGCG
The DNA here is from genome assembly GCF_000739815.1 of Paraburkholderia mimosarum LMG 23256 = NBRC 106338. GTDB lineage: Bacteria > Pseudomonadota > Gammaproteobacteria > Burkholderiales > Burkholderiaceae > Paraburkholderia > Paraburkholderia mimosarum. The sequence continues at coordinate 43,208 of NZ_BBJJ01000002.1, read as the reverse complement.
GCGGCCTGCGCTGACGGCGCTTCCTGCAACAAGGCGAGCAGGGAGCGCATCATGCCGTCCATCGCGAAGCGCGCGTCGAATGTGCGCCGCGCCTGCGAGCGCATGGCGCCGCGCGCGCGCTCGTCCAGCGCGCGCCAGGCCGCGAAGAGCCGTTGCGTGCCCGCGATCGTATCGGGCGCGACGAAGCCTGCGTGATCCGCCTCGACCTCACGCCACACACCCACCTTGTCGGAGATCAGCACCGGCAGCCCGCACGCCAGCGCTTCGGCCACCGAAACGCCGAAGTTCTCCTGATGCGAGGGCAGCACGAACACATCGCTCGCGTAAAACGCGCCCCACTTGAGGTTGCCCTGCAGCATGCCCGGCCAGCTGATGCGATGCGCGATGCCGTGCGATTGCGCGATCGTCTGCAGCGCGGGCTGCCAGTTGCTCGCGTCCGGCCCCGCGATCACGAGATGCGCGTCCGGCACCTCGCGCGCATGCTCGGCGAACGCGTGAACCAGCATGTCGCAGCCTTTTTTCGGGTGCAGGCGCCCGAGGAACAGCACGATGCGCTTGTTCTGCAGATGCGGCGACGCTTGCAGGAAGGCTTCGCGCAACGCGTACGGATCCTCGCGCGGCGCATTGGTGCCGAACGGCACGACTCGCTCGTTGGCGCGATATAGCCAGAACGATTCGCGCGCGAGCAGGCGTTCTTCGTCGGTGGTGAAGATGACGGCCGCGGCGTCGCGCAGCACGCGATAGTCGCCCCACGGCCAGTACGCCCATTTCTTCAGATGCTTGAGCGGGTAAGTCGATTTGAACCACGGGTCGAGCATGCCGTGCGTGTACACGTAGTACGGCATCTGTGCGCGGCGCAGCGCGCGCCATGCGCCGAAGCCGTGGTATTGCCAGAGCCCGTGCACGATCGCGGCGTCGAAGCGTCCGGCATTCGCGCGCAGCCACGGCACGTAGCCGGGGCAGTACGCATAGTGCCCGCGACCCGGGCCGAGCGCGTGCAGCGCCAACGGAAATTCGCGCACGTACGGTGCGTCGATCGGGTCGAGCGATGCCACCTCGATCTGATGCCCGAGCGCCGTCATCGCGAGGCCGCTCTGACGCACGCCCTCGATGGGTCCGCCCGAACGCGGGTCTACGGTGGGTACGAGGTGCAGGATTCTCATCGGGGCTCCGGGGTCGCGTAGGCATTGAGCGGCACCGGCGCCGCCGCGGGCGCCGTGGGTTGGAAGGCGGGATCGTGACGGTACCAGGGCTGCAGGCGCTGGCGTTTGCGCACGAGGTCGATCCGGTAATGAAGCTGTGAGTGCAGCGCGACGATGACACCGAGCGCAAGGCCATAGACGAGGCCCGAAAAACGCGTTCCGAGCGGATTGCCGCCGATCGACGCGCCCGGCAGCGCGGCGAGCACGAGGATCGACATGCTGAGCGGCATCAGCAGCGGATGGCGCGGCGCAATGCGTCGCCATCGTCTGAACGCACAGCCCGCGACGATGAGCGCGACGATCACCGCGAGCGGCAGGCACGCACCGAACAGGAGGCCTTCCGCGTACAGCTGGTACACCCAGAAGTTGTGGCCGGCTACCCAGTCGTTGGTGTTGAAGTAATCGTCCTTGCTGAACGTCTGGTTCACGTACTGAAAGTAAATCGGCGAGTAGCGGTAGACGTGGCCATAGCCCATGCCGAACAACAGCGTTGTCTTCGAACCGGTGACCTGATCGTACTGATCGCGCATCTCCGCGATACGCGTGACCGTTGTCGGGTCGCGGTCGGATTCCGAGTTCTGCGCGGCGGTGACGCGCTGGGTCCAGTGCTGGGTGATGGACGGGAAGAGCCACGCCGTGCCCACGCCCAGCGCCACGACGAAAGAAAGCGCCACGCCGGCCCGGAAGAACGACTTGATCAGATGGCTCATCGAGGGCGAAGCGAGCCACGCGGCGAACATGGCCAGCAGCACGGTGGCGACCAGCAGGCTGCGCGTGACGCTCAGCAGTTCGACCACGAGCGTGGCGAGGAACACGAGCACCATGGTCGGCTTGAAGCGCCGCGCGACGATGAATTCATTGAACACCATGGCCTGCAGCGCGAGCATCGTTGGCGAGACAATGCGAAACCGGATATCGGACAGCGGTCCGCCCACCGCGAGCAGGCCGAATACGAACGTGAACCCGAGGCAGAGCACGTTCGCGTAGTAGAGCGCGCGCTGCATCTGCATGATGCGGATCGGGTGCCACGGGCGGCACATGGCCGCATAGCCGAGCGCGAACAGCAGGAAGGGGAGCATCACGCGCAGGTAGTTGCCAAGCGGATTGTGCCGCAGCATCTGCGCGATCACGCTGCCGACCAGGCTCAGCACGAGCGCGCGCGTGACGAACGTGCGCAGCCGCGAGGCGCGCGCGAAGCGCGGGCCGATCATCGCGAGGATGGCGGCGCCTGCCAGGGCCGGAACGACGACCAGCCATTGTGCACTGTGGCCGAACTGGGAGTTGGGCGCCTTGTAGTCGAAAGCGAGAGGCACGAGGCACACCCAGATCCACAGGACAGCATGTTTATTTCGCATCGGCATTCCTCCCGGTGCGCTGCTTGGGGTCGCATGCGATGTGCAACGCTAGAGCACGCTGCATGCGAAGGCTCGATTCAATATAAAACGCCGCAAGCGGCCTGCGTATGGCGGTGGCGGGAAGCGGCAGGGTTGTGGCGGCAGGAAAAATATTCTGATTCCGGGTGTGGTGTGCCCCACACCGCTGGCCGAGAAGGGCGGGAACTTGGCGCACGGTGCACGAGCGCTGTGCGCATGATGGGGCCCGCAGCAGTAACTTTTTCATTTGTCTGCCTTGCGGAAGAATCGGACATGGACCCAGCGAGGAAAAGCGCCATGAAGCGACTACGCGAAGCGGTATCGTCGACACCGGGGCGTTCCGTCGAACTCGACTTCGTGCGCGGACTCGCGATCTTTGTCGTGATGGGTTATCACTTCCATACGGTGAGCACGGGCCATGCCTGGATCCGCATGCTCGAATTTCCGCTGAAAAGCTTCGGCCATGAGGGCGTGAATCTCTTCTTCACGCTGAGCGGCTTTCTTGTTGGCGGGCTGCTGTTGCGCCAGTACGCGCAATCGGGGCACATCGGCGCGCGCCGCTTCATCGTGCGGCGGATCTTCAAGATCTGGCCTGCCTACTACGTGCTGATTTTCTTTCACGCGCTGGTGGGCCGTCATCCGCGCGATACGTTCCTCTGGCAGAACCTCACGCACATGCAGAACTACTTCGGCACCTCCATTGCGCAAACGTGGAGCCTCGCCGTCGAAGAGCACTTCTATCTGTTCCTGCCCGCGCTGCTGATCCTGCTCTCGCACTTCCGGCTGCGCGCCAATGCGCTGATCGCGGTGATGGCCGGCCTTTGCGTGATCGTGCTCGGCGCGCGTTGCGTCGCGGTTTCGAAGGGGGATCTCGCAGGCGCGTTCAACTATACGCAGTACCGCATGGACAGCCTGCTCGTCGGCGTCATTCTCGCCACCATTTACTGGATGAAGCCCGAAGTCTGGCGCAGGCTGGTCGCGAGCAAGCGCTGGCTCATTGGCGCTGTGGGGCTGTTGCTCGCCTGGCTCGTGTTCGCGACGCCCTACATCGCGCTCGACGAAAGCATTGGCTACACGCTCCAGGCCATCGGTTTCGGCGCGCTCATCATGCTCGTGCTCGAGCATTCCGGCAGTCTGCGCTCGACGTGGGTGTATCGCGGTCTGGCGTGGCTCGGCGTGTACTCGTATGGCATCTACCTGTGGCATTCGCTGGCGCTCGCGCCCGGCGACTATCTGATCCACAAGGCGAGCGCCCTCGGCGTGCCGCCGCTCGCCGCCTGGCCCGTCGTGATCGTCGCGCAGTTCGCCATTGCTTCGGCACTCGGCTATCTCACGACGCGCGCCGTCGAATTTCCGTTCCTGCGTTTGCGCGACGCGATGTTCCCCGACACGCGCGGGGCGATTGCTCCGGCGCGCAGCGAGACTTCCGCGGTGGAGGGCAAGGTCGAAGGCATTGCCTGAGTCTGCCGTCGCACGGTTCGCGCAGTTCCATTCGGCGTGCTGAATTTTCCGTGCCCGTTTCCATGCGGGGAACAGGGCGCGGATCGACGGCGCTCAGGTCATGGCGGCTTGCAGCGTCCGCTTGAACTGGTCGAGCGTGTTGCGCGAAAGGAAGTGATCGCTTCCGGGCCGCGCGGCTGACTCGCCGTCGGCCCAGCGCGCGGCGAGCGCATGGAGCGCGCGCACGATCGTGGCGGGCTCGAGGTCGTCGAGCAGCGGCCCGAGTGCGCCGTCACGGCAATACCAGCCGATCAGGCCGTCTGCGCTCGCCACCACGGGCTTGCCGAAGCGGTACGCCTGCACGAGCACGCCGCTCATGCCGTAGTGCTGCTTGTAGCCGATCCACACGGCGTCGCAAGCGGAAAAAAGATCGCGCTCACGCTCCTCGGAGATGAACTCGTTGAAGATCACCGGCGCAGGCGTGAGCTGCGGTGCGTGCGCGTCGATGAACGCGCGTGTCTCGTCGTCCTGCTGGCCGGCGATGACGAGGCACGGCATGTCGTGCCTGTGCGCGAGCGCGAGCATCAGTTCGCGAATGCCCTTGCGTTCACCGATCTGGCCGTAGACGAGCAGATAGCGCATATTCGCGTCGAGTTTCAGGCGCTCGCGCGCGACGTTCGGATCGATGCCCCCGATTTCGGGAAACGGGTCGGCAATATAGTTCAGGGGTGCGGCGCGCTCGGGGCGCGTGCTGGCGAACCAGTCGGGCAGCGTCGGGTCGATCGTGAGCAGCACGCGCAGCCCGCGCGCGCGCATGGCGCGGCGAAACAGCAGCCTCTTCGCCACGTCGATCACGGGACGGCGCGGCGTGCGCAAGCCGATACTCGCGTGATGGAACGTCATGCCCATCACAATGGCGATCCAGGGTGTCTCGCCGAACGGCGAATCGAGCCCCGCGAGCGTGTAAAAGAAGTAGTCAGCGAAGGGCGCCACCACGAGCCGCACGTGCATTTGCTGATTGAGCTGCCGCAACGCGCGCGCATAGAAGTTGCGAAAGCGCATGTACACGTTCGCGACGAAATGCGGGCCGAACGCAACGGTGTGCAGGTCGAGCAGAACGAGGCGCACATCAGGCCGCGCTTCGCGCACGATGCGCTGCGCGGCTGGATGGCTCGCGTATTCCGTATCGGTGACGACGACACATCGATGCCCCGCTTCCACGCACGCCTGTGCGATCCACTCGACGTAACGCCAGCGGTGGCCGGTGAAGTTCGGTTCGATGATCGCGATCCACGCGTCGCCCGTCGACGGGTGGACCACGTGGGGCTCGGAACTCATGAGCGCGTCGGCGTCGATAACGGACGGACTGGCCGCGTCGGTCGCGTCACGGTCGGCATTGCGATATCTGGCGATCGACACGTTTTCCATATTGGAGCCCCGATGAACTTTGTTGTGAACAAAATAGCAGTGCTGCGCAAGCCGCATGCGCCAGTTTGGAGGGGCACCTGGCCGAAAATGCCTGGGTGATGCGCATTGGGTGCGGGTTCGCCCATTGCTGGCGCAAAAGGGAGGCCCGATGGAGGGATGGGTGTCGCGCGGATGGAGGCGCCAGGGATGGTCCGCGGCACGGATGGCCGTCCCACGGATGGCCGCCGCACGGATGGCCGCACCACGGATGCCCGCCGCGCGGTTAGCCGCCCCGTCCGAATCCGCCTGGCTGATGGCGCGCCGTGCGCGCCGCGCCGGGGTAACGTCCAGAACGCGTGTCGAAAACGCGTTCTCAAACATGCTGGTCCCCGCACCCGGTCGCGCGGTTGTCCGGACCCTTCGGGCGCGGGTAGCGACGTCCCGATTCCGGACCGATACTGGAGATCCATTTTGCGTGTGATGCGGCTGTCTGCATGGCCGGTGAAGGCGGGTTTCGGACCGGGTGCCGCGACCTGGGTGCTGCTGCAGCAGGTCGTCGTCCGCGGCCTCGTGGCCGTCAAGTTCCTCGTGATCGGGCGCATTCTCGGACCCTCCGCAATCGGTCTGGCAAGCGTCGCGCTACTGGCGGTCGCGATTGCCGAAGCGCTTTCGGATACCGGGCTCGCGCAAGCGGTGATCCAGGGCCAGGCGCCGCCCACGCGCGCCGAAGCGGGTGCCGTCTGGACCACGCTCGCCTCGCGCGGCCTGCTGATCGCCTTGCTGCTCGTCGCGAGCGCGCCGCTCATGGACGCGCAGTTCCATCTGGGCGGCGCCATCGGGCTCGTGCAACTGGCCGCGCTCCTGCCGCTGTTGCGAGGGCTCGCATCGCCCGCGTACTTCATCTCGCAGCGCGAGCGCCATTTCCAGCATATTGCGGCCATTGAAATATCCTCTGCTTGCATCGACTGCGGGCTCGGCGTCGCGCTCGCGCTCGCGGGTGCGGGGCCCTATTCACTGCTGCTCGGCATGATGATCGGCGAGACGTTCAAGAGCATCGTCACCTGGGTCGCGCTTTCGCCGCGTCCGCCTATCCGGCTGCGCTGGTCGGGCATCGGCCATTACGTGGGCTTCAGCCGCTGGATCTGGGCGAGCAGCGTGATCATCCTCATCACCAATCAGTTCGACAAGGTGGTGGTCGGCAAGCTGCTCGGGCCGACGCAGCTCGGCGCCTGGCAGATGTCCTCGAAGCTCGCCCAAATGCTGCTGGCCGACGCCGCGATCGCCATGTCGCAGTATCTGTTCCCCACCTTCGCCGCGCATCACCGCGGGGGCCCGCAATCGGCCGCGCGTCTTTTCCGGCTCTATCTCCTGGTCGCCGCGGCGGGACTCGCGTGCGTCGTGATCGCGTTGCGTTTCGCCGCCGAGCCGCTCTTCTCGTTCGTGCTGGGCGCCGCGTGGCTGCCGGCCGTGCCGCTCTTTCGCATCTTCGTGATCAATATGGCGATCAGCGCGCTGAACTCGGTGCTGGCTTCGTATCTGCGCGCGGTTGGCGACGCGCGAGCCGTCACTCTCGCGTCGCTGCTCCAGGTCATTGCGCTGGTGCTGTGCGTGCCGCCTGCGCTGCACCTGTGGAGCGTGACCGGCGTTGCCTGGTCGATGACCTTTGGCCTGGCCTCGTGTGCGGCATGGATGCTCTATCGCGTATCGCGGCAGAAGTAGGAGGCCCGTGCGTTCGAGCGAATCGAACCGGACACTTCGAACGGCTCAGGCGCGCAAGGTGGCTTCGACGATTTCGGCGAGCTGGTGCCCGAGCGTCGGCGAGTTGAGCTGGCAGTACACCGCGTGCGCGGCGGCCGCTGCCGCGCGCATGTCGTTGGGCGGCATCGCCCAGATACGCCGCAGCGTTGCGGCGAGCGCAGCAGGGCCGCCGTCGCGGCCAAAGAAGAAGCCCGTGCGGCCGTCTTCGACATAGCCGGGCTCCGGGCCCATGTGCAGCGGCAGGCGGTCGTGCACGATGGGCGGCAGGCTCAGCGCGAACATGTGCACGACGCTCAAGCCCGCCGAGCCCGGATAGCAGCCCACGCGGCAGCGCAGGCTGATCGTCGCGATGGCATCGTCGTCGAATACGGCGCCGTACCAGACCACGTAGCTCCGATCGCTGTATTTGCGCTTGAGGCGCTCGCCATATTCGCCGTCCCCGATCACGTGCAGCGTGATGTCGCTGCCTTCGTCGTGCAACTGGCCGACCACGTCGACGAGCGGTTCGATCTCCGATCCTTCGCGCAGCCTGCCGATGAAGAGGATGCCGTTTTCGGCGCCGGTCTTGGCAGCGGGCTCCACGCTGGAGGTGACCTTGAGCGAATTGTTCGCGACGAGGAGTTTCGCCTGCGGGCAACCGATATCGACGAGCGAGCGCCGCGAGGCCTCGGTGTAGCAGACGTAGCGCACGGCGAGCGCGACCGCGAGCCGGTAGCAGATCGTGCGCATGAGTCCCGCGGACTTGTGGCGGTACAGCCCCTGGCCGTGGATCAGCACGGGCACGTGCATGACACGCCCGGCGAGAAGCGCGAGCCAGAGCGAGAGATAGCGGACGTCTGCGAAGATCAGGACGGCATCGGGCCGCTCGAGGACGAGGCGGGAGAGCACGCGGCTTTGCACGCGAATGCGCCGCGAGGGGAGGCCCGCGATGCGCGTTTCGACGAACTCGTCGCAATCGGGCTTCTCGCGCGAAAAGCCGTTGGCCTCGACGCCTTTGGAGCACGCGAACACCTTCACGGAAAAAAGGCGGTTGAGCGACTCGATGACTTCAATGCGATAGCGTGCGATCAACGGCTGCACGTAGAAAACGACAGGTCGCCTGGACAGCAAGCCACTTTCGGCTTCGCGAACCGTTGCGCATGAAGTGGCGATTTCCTCGTCCACTGCCTGGCCCTGACGTGTCGACGTACTCATGTCGAGGAGGATTTTCCGGTTGGTCGGTTATGCGGTCATATTTTCGGTAATTTATAAAAGTTGTAGACGAGCATCGGCAAAACAGGAATCCGAAAATTACTATGGAATAAATATGACCGGTCGCCAGGCTCTATAGGTGATGCGTAATCGGTAAATGCACGATAACAGCGCGAACGCGGCCGGGAAATTCACGTAAAAAAGGCGCAATAGCCGCCTCGTAAAATGCGCGGCAGATTCCGCGATAATTCACGCAAGCCGCTTCCCTGGTTCGCAAACGGTTGAAATCAGCCGATGAATAGATCCTTTCGGACAACTTGACGTGTACCGGAGGGAAGCGCACAGACACCGTGCTAACCTCGGAACGAGTCCAGGCGACCACCGGAGTGCGGAGAAACCCATGACGACGCGCGCAACCGATGATCTCCCGTCTTCCATGGCGGAAAGTAGCAGTGCGGTGGCGCCCATGCGCGTCGCGGTGGTGATCGCGACGAAGGGGCGGCCAGAGGCGACCGCATGGGTCGTCCGTCTGCTCGCGCGGCAAACGGCGCGTCCGGATCAGGTCGTTCTCTCGGCGACCTGCGCGGACGACATTGGCCCGTACGACAGCAACGGTCTGCGCGTGGACGAAATCATCGGCATAGCGGGTTCGAGCGTGCAGCGAAACCGCGCGCTGGATGCGCTCGCACCCGATATGGACGTGGTGATTTTCCTCGACGACGACTTCGCGCCCGAGCGGCACTGGATCGAACTCTGCGTGCAATTGTTCGAGAGCGATCCGTCGCTCGTGGGCTTTTCGGGCCGCACGCTGCGAGACGGCGCGAATACGCAGCCGCTGTCGTGGGAAGAAGCGGTCGCGCTTCTGGAGGGCGCGCAAGGCGAGGTGTTGCGGCGTCCGCCGCTGCGGCCGTGTGTGGAGCTATACGGCTGCAACATGGCGTGCCGCGCGCAGGCCATCGCCGATCTGCGCTTCGACGAGCGCCTCGTGCTGTATGGCTGGCTGGAGGACAAGGACTTTTCGCGGCGCCTCGCACGCCGTGGCGGCCTCGTGTACTGCGACTATCTGCTGGGCGTCCACCTCGGCTTGCGCGGCGGGCGCGTTTCAGGCCGGCGCTTTGGGTATTCGCAGGTGGTGAACGCCATGTACCTGTGCAACAAGGGCGTGATGTCGCGTAAGGAGGCGGCCGGGAACATCCTGCGCGCGCTGAGCATGAACTGCGTGAAGTCGGTGCGCCCGGAGGCGCATCTCGACCGGCGCGGACGTCTGATCGGCAATGTGATCGGCATTGCCGACCTGTGCATTGGCGCCGTGCGGCCCGAGCGCGCAGCACGACTCTAAATCATCGCGCGGCGCCACGCCTTCCGACGCAGGATCATCGCGCCGCACGCAGAACGAAAACGCTCAGTTCCCCGAACCACGCGCAATGCGGCGTTGCTTGACGGCTTCGGCGAGCCCTTCGAGCACGCCCACGCTTTCGTCCCAGCCGATGCAAGCGTCGGTGATGCTCTGGCCATAGGTCAGCTCGCAGCCTTCCTTCAGGTCCTGACGGCCCGCCACCAGGTGCGACTCGACCATCACACCGACGATGCGCTCGTCGCCCGCGGCGACCTGACGGCCGATATCGGCGCAAACGGGAATCTGGTTCTCGTGCTTTTTAGAGCTGTTCGCGTGGCTCGCGTCGATCATGAGGCGCGCGGCGAGGCCGGCCTTGCCGATGTCGGTGCACGCGGCGTTCACGCTTTCCGCGTCGTAGTTCGGCGTTTTGCCGCCGCGCAGAATCACATGGCAGTCCTCATTGCCCGCGGTCGAGACGATGGCGGAATGGCCGCCCTTCGTGACCGAGAGGAAATGATGCGGCTGCGACGCGGCCTTGATGGCGTCCACGGCGATTTTCACGTTGCCGTCCGTGCCGTTCTTGAAGCCGACCGGGCACGACAGTCCCGAAGCCAGCTCGCGATGTACCTGCGATTCCGTTGTGCGCGCACCGATTGCCCCCCACGAGATCAGGTCGGCGATGTACTGCGGGCTGATCATGTCGAGGTATTCGGTGCCGGCCGGCAGGCCCAGTTCGTTGATGGAGACGAGCAGCTCGCGCGCGGTGCGCAGGCCGTCGTTGATCTTGAAGCTGTTGTCGAGGAACGGGTCGTTGATGAGGCCCTTCCAGCCCACGGTCGTGCGCGGCTTCTCGAAGTACACGCGCATCACGATCTCGAGTTCGTTCTTGAAGCGATTGCGTTGCTCGACGAGCTTCTTCGCGTAGTCGATCGCGGCCTTGGTGTCGTGAATCGAGCACGGCCCGATGACGACGATCAGGCGGTCATCCATGCCGTGGAGGATGCGGTGCATGGCGCGGCGCGATTCGAAGATCAGCGTCGATACGTCTTCCGAGCAGGGGAATTCGCGGATCAGGTGAGCGGGCGGCGTGAGTTCCTTGAGTTCGCGAATGCGGACATCGTCGGTATTGTGCGGGGGCATGGTCGTTTTCTCCTGATCCTGTGCGTAGCGTGCGTCGCGTGGACGGTGCTTCAAAAATCCGTTAGATGAAGGTGCGGCTCTTGGGCTTTACGAAACGGGGACGAAAAAAAAACCGCCAGGCTTGGCTGGCGGTTTCTCGTGTATTCGGGGTCCTGCGCGTACTATCAACCCTCTCGATCCGCCAGCGGTCTGAGATACCAAAAGAAGTAAAAATAAAACTTCGTGGCGAACATGGCGGTTTGGGTCGGAACGTTCGTGAGTTCGTTTCGTTACGTCGAAAAGGGTGATTGCCTTTATAACCCGCGCTTCTCGTGACTGGCAAGCGGGAGAGGGCGAAAAAGCGGCATAACCGCGGCACCAACCGCTTCCATGCAGAAAACCCGCATGGGGATGCGGATTTTCCGCACTCCCATGCATCCAGCGAGAAGTCGCCTGCCGTTCAGACCGTGCCGCCCACCGTCATGCGGTCGATACGCAACGTGGGTTGGCCCACGCCCACCGGCACGCTCTGACCCTCCTTGCCGCACACGCCCACGCCCGAGTCGAGGCGCATGTCGTTGCCGATCATGCTCACGTACTTGAGCGATTCCGGCCCGCTGCCGATGAGCGTCGCGCCCTTCACGGGGTAGCTGATCTTGCCGTCCTCGATCATGTAGGCCTCGGAGGCCGAGAACACGAACTTGCCGTTCGTGATGTCCACCTGGCCGCCGCCGAAGTTCACGGCGTAGAGGCCGTTCTTCACCGAGCCGATGATCTCCTGCGGATCCTTGTCGCCGTTGAGCATGTACGTGTTGGTCATGCGCGGCATGGGCAGGGCGGCATACGACTCGCGGCGCGCGTTGCCCGTCACGGGCATCTTCATGAGGCGCGCGTTGAGCGAGTCCTGGATATAGCCCTTGAGGATGCCGTCCTCGATCAGCGTCGTGCACTGCGTGGGGTTGCCTTCGTCGTCGATGTTGAGCGAGCCGCGGCGGTTGGGCAGCGTGCCGTCGTCCACCACGGTCACGCCCTTCGCGGCCACCCGCTCGCCGATGCGCCCCGCGAACGCCGAGGAACCCTTGCGGTTGAAGTCGCCTTCGAGGCCGTGGCCGATCGCCTCGTGCAGCAGGACGCCGGGCCAGCCCGGGCCGAGCACGACCGTCATCGCGCCGGCCGGCGCGGGGCGCGCTTCGAGGTTCACGAGCGCGGCGTGCACGGCGTCGTCCACGTACTTAGAGAGGATGTCGTCGGTGAAATAGCCGTAGTCGTAGCGGCCGCCGCCGCCGCCGTTGCCGATTTCGCGGCGGCCGTTCTGCTCGGCGATCACCGTGACGGAAACGCGCACGAGCGGCCGGATGTCGGCGGCGAGCGCGCCGTCGCTGCGGGCGACCAGCACCACGTCGTACTCGCCTGCGAGCGCGGCCATGACTTGCGTGATGCGGGGGTCGCGCGCGCGCGCCATCTGCTCGACGCGCTCGAGCAGCTTCACCTTTTCGGTCGCGTCGAGCGAGCTCAACGGATCGGAGGGCAGGTACAGATCGCGGCCCGCAATGCCGGTGAGCGACTTCGCCACCTGGATCTTCTGCTTGCCGCCGCCGGCTTTCGCGATCGAGCGCGTGGCGATGGCCGCCTGGCGGATCGCTTCGGGCGAGAGGTCGTCGGAGTAGGCGAAGGCAGTGCGCTCGCCGGAGACGGCGCGCACGCCGACACCCTGGTCGATGCTGAAGCTGCCCGACTTGACGATGCCCTCTTCGAGGCTCCAGGCCTCGCTGCGCGTGGTCTGGAAGTAGAGGTCGGCGTAGTCGACGCGATGCGTGAAGATCTCGCCGAGCGTGCGCGTGAGCACTGCCTCGTCGAGGCCGTAGGGCGTGAGGAGCAGGTCCTTGGCGGTCGCCAGGTTGCGAATGCCGGGTTCGATGATGTTCATGCGCTCAGTGGGATCAGTGGATCAATCGATGAGTCTGTGAATCAGGATTCGGGCGCGGTGCAGCGAAATCGAGCGCCCCAATCGTCGTAATCGTCATGGTGAAGTGGCGTTGCGGGGCGCGCTTTCAAGCGCAGTCGAGCACGCGGTGCCGCCACGCGGGCAGGCTCGCGCGCACGGCGGCGATGCGTTCGGGGTCGATGTCGCCCGCCACCACGCCCGCGCCTTCGTCGCGAACGGCGACGATCTCGCCCCACGGGTCGACCAGCATGGTATGGCCCCAGGTGCGTCGGCCGTTCTCGTGCGTGCCGCCTTGCGCCGCGGCGAGCACATAGCACTGGTTCTCGATCGCGCGGGCGCGCAGTAGGATCTGCCAGTGCGCGCGGCCGGTGGTGTACGTGAACGCCGAAGGCACGACCATCAGCGCACAGTCGCCCATACGCCGGTACAGCTCGGGAAAGCGCAGATCGTAGCAGACCGACAGGCCCACGCGGCCAAACGGGGCTTCGAAGGTGCGCACCTCGGCGCCGGGCCGGATCGTGCGCGCTTCGTCGAAGGATTCGGCGCCTTTTTCGAAGTTGAAGAGATGGATCTTGTCGTAGCGCGCGCGTTCTTCGCCGCTCGGATCGAACACGAGCGTGGTGTTGAGCACGCGCGTCGCTTCCGGTGCATTCAGCGGCAATGTGCCGCCGATCACCCACACGCCATGGCGTTTCGCCGCATCGGCCAGAAAGCGTTGAATGGGCCCGTCGCCATGCGGCTCGCAAATCGCGAGCTTGTCGCTGTCCTTGTGACCCATGAAGCAGAAATATTCGGGCAGTAACACGAGGCGCGCGCCACCGGCTGCGGCCTCGGCGATCAGTTTTTCCGCTTCGGCGAGATTACGTTCGCGATCGGGGGTGCTGACCATCTGCAGCGCGGCGACGCGAAACGGCTCATGGGGGGCAGTGCTCATCGGCAGATCTTGAACGGGTTCGGGGAGCGGGGCGCAACGTGCGTGCCCGCACCGGGGGGCGCACGCCGTCGGCAAACCTTGCGCCTTTCAGTGCGCGGTGGCCGGCGCCTGCGCGTTCATCTTACCCTGATCGCCGTGCAGCCGCTCGACGTGCGGTTTGGACCAGGGGCCCGTGATCGCGAAGTCCATCGCGAAGGCGTGCTCGAGCGTGTGAGAAAGGACGATGTCGCCGACCAGCGCGCCGAGGCCGAGGAACGGATTGATGATCGCCGCCGCGATCACGCCTGCGCCCGCGCTGACCGTGGGCACCACACGCACGCGCAGGTCCTGGGTCTCGTGCGCGAGGTCGACGCTGCCCGTCATCGTTGCCCGTCCGGGTGCGGTCACGAGCTTGAAGTCGCTCGTGCTGCCGATGCCGCTCTGGATCTGCGCGGTGGCCGTCGCGCTGGTGAAGGGCAGGCCCGTGCCGATGATGTCGCGGAAGTCCGTCGTCGCGAAGCGCGCGAGGCTTTGCAGGCTGAGCACGCCGAGCAGCCTCGCCACGCCCGGATCGACCTTGAGGATCTGGCCGTGGTGGAGGTCGAGCGCGAGGTTGCCGTTCAGCGACGGGACGTCGATGCGAGTCGGGCCGCCTTGCCACGCCAGGGTGCCCGCGAGCGTGCCCGAGCCGCTCTTGAGCACGTGCGGCCTGCCGGCGCGCTCGAGCAGCGCGCCGGCGTCCTTGATGTCGAGATGGAAGTCGAGGTCGGTGCGGCGCGGCGTCTGCATGCCGGCGGCGGCCGAGTCCTCGCTCGCGCCGGTGTCGCCCACCGCGCGCCAGCTTTCCGTGGCCGTGAGGTGCGCGTCCGGGTTGCTGATGTCGAGCTGGTCGAGCCGCCACACCGGCACGCCGTTGTCGTCGTCGTTGTGCGCGTTCACCTGGAGGCGGCCGAGGTCGTGATCGCGCACGATGAGCTGGTTCACGACGAGGTCGATCGACGGCATGTTCTGCAAGGGCTGCGACATCGCCTGGCCGAGCAGGTCGTTCTCGGTGGCGGCGGGCACGGTGAGGCGCGCGAGCCGTGCTTCGAGCGTGCCAGGGGCGCCCGGCACATCGCCCGGCTTCCACGAGACGTGGCCCGAGACCTGATTGGAGGCAATGTTCGCCTGCCATTCGTTGCCGCGCTCGCCCGTGCGCGACGCGCCGAGGACAACGTTCTCCCAGTGGCGCTTGAGGAGCGTGAGCGTGCCGACGTGGACGGCGAAGCGCGAGGGCAGGAACTGGCCAATCGCGCCGTTGGGCGCCAGCGGCGACGAGGCGGCGGCCGCCGCGCTGGCCGCGTTGGTCGTCACCGCGGATTGAGGCTCGCTTGCCCGTGCCTGGGTGCCGGTTGTCGCCGCCGCGCGTGCCGGCGCCACGGTTTGGCCCGCGGTCCCGCGCATCTGCTGGACCACGGCGCGCCACGCGTCGGCGTCGAAGGCCGGGAGATCGACGGCTGCCGCCACGCCTTCCGAGGGCAGATCCGCCGGCCGGTTCATGCCGATCGCGCCGCGCAGCACCTCGGGCACGTGGCCCGGATGGCGGCGCATCACATAATGCGCGGCGAGCGGCCCGAGCGTGAGCTCGGCATGCTGGAACGCGGCGGCATCTGCACCACTTTTTGCGGCGTCGCCGGTGCCCGGCTGCAGTTCGAAACTGAGCGGCATCGGCGTGCCGGCCGCCTTGCCGAACGGCGCCGGCAGGTCGAGCGCGAGGCCGGTGAGATCGGCGTTGGCCTTCACGTCGGGCAGGTGGCCGCGCTGGCCCGCCACCGAAAGCGAGTAGGGCGCCGCCCCCGAGAAGCGCCCGAGCGCGGCCGCCGCCATGCCATGGAGGTTCAGCCCGCGCGCGGCGTCGACGGCCACGTTGCCCGCCACGTTCACCGCATAGCGCCCGTCCTCGCGCAGGCCGCCGCTCGCGCGCAGGTCGCCGCCCAGGAACCGTGCCGTGAGCCGATCGACATTCGCGCTGTGGTTCGTGAAGCGCACCTGGCCGGTGAGGTTGGACACCGGCGGCACGTTCCTCGCGGTCAGCGTGTTGTTCTCGAAGCCGACGGCGCCCGCCACCAGCACCTTCGGCATCGGATGGCGCGGAATCGTGAGCTTGAGCGCGAGCGTGGCCGGGCCCTGCGCCTGCACTTTCGCGGTGGCGTGCTTCGACATATAGCCGATCGAACTGTTGTCTGCGTAATCGAGCAGATCCGCGAGCGGCCCGCGCCCGCTGCCTTCGATCACGATGTCGGAGCCCTTGATGCCCAGCTCCTCGATGCGCCCGCTCACGTTGCGCAGCACGAAGTTGCGGTAGTGCCCGCGATCGACGTCGAAGCGCAGCTTGTTCTCGTGAAGCTTGAACACGCCGTCGATGCCGTCGAACGCGGGCCAGACGTTTGGCGCGCCGTTGCGCATCCTGCGCGGCGGGAACGGCGACGGGTCGAAGCGGCCGCCCGTGAACGGCGCGACGATGCGGAACTGGCCCGCCTGGGGGTCGCGTGAGTACGGGAACCTGGTCAGGTCGCCGTGGACCTCGATCGTCGCGCCCTTCGACAGGCCCGCTTGCAGGCCATGGCCGAGGTAGATGCGCGTCTTCTCGGAGAGGCTGGTGGGCAGATAGCGGGGGACGGCCTTGACCTGGGCTTCGTCGAAGTGCGCGACGAGGTCGAGCGAGCCGCGTCCCTTGCCGGGGTTCGTGTAGTGCGCGGTCATTTTCGCGCGCGCGTCGGCGTTCTCCACGCCGAGCCCGGAGACGTCGACGGTGATCGCCTTCATCCTGTTGCCGGGCACGCGCGCGGCGGCCACGGTCCATTTGGCCGCGCCGTAGAGCCGGTCGAACGTGAGACGCGGGTTGTCGAACACGCCCGGGACGGTGATGGCCGCGTTGGCCGTGTCGAGGTCGATCGTGCCGTGCGACTCGTCGGAATCGATGTGCCCCCAGAGGTTCTCGAAGCCCGGCAGGCCCGCGCGCGGATGGCCGCGCGGCGTGAGGCCAGGCCCCGGCTCCTGCGCGTTCACGCTGATGCCTTGCAGGTCGCCCTTGAAGCGATAGTGGATGACCGGCTCGACGCCCGTGACGCGCTGCTCGGCGGCGGCCTCGCCCGATTCGGGCTGCGCGCGTTCGAGGCCCAGCTCGTAGTTCGCCACCAGCCCGCGCGGGTCGAAGCGCACTAGCGCGCCCTGCACGCGCCCCGGCAGGGGCAGCGCGCGCATGAACTGCGCGAGGATACCCAGATCGATGCGGTCGCCCTGCACGGTGATCAACTGACCGTGCTGTAGCGATTGCTGGCGAAAACGTGCATCGAGCGTCGCGAGTGCGAGCGAGCGGATGAGCGGCGTGCCGTCGTCGAGCGGCGGCTGGCCGAGTTCGGCGTGGAAGTCGCGCAGCGCGAGCGTGTAATCGCCGGGCTCGATGCCCGTGCTCCAGTGGAAGCTCGCGACCGGCACGTCGAGCAGCGGCTGCGTGGGGCGCACGCGCAGCGAAACGTTTGCCCCTTCGAGCGCGCCGCTCGCCGTGAGGATGTGTCCGTTCGCGAAGTGCGCCCAGATCGCGTTGTCGATACGCCCGGCGTACGTGGCGATCGGGAAGTCGATGTAGCGCGCTAGCGTGGGCAGATCGACCGGGCCGGTCGAGAGGTACGTGTCGCCGGTCCAGCCGATCGGCTTGCCGGCCTGCGTGGAATGCGCGTGCGTGAAGTGCGCGCGAAAGTCGAGCGGGCCGTGCAGCACGGTGCCCTCGGCAGGCGCCTGGAGCGCGATGCGGTGATCGTAGCCGTCGTTGAGGATCGCGAGGCGGATATGCGAGAGCGCGAGATCGGGCGCGTCGCGCGTGGCGTCGCGCCAGCGCAGCGTGCCACCGCGCAGCACGATGGCTTCCTGGAGCATGAGCCAGGTCGTGAAGGTGGCGTTGCCCGTGTGCGCGGTGGGCACCGGCACGCCCGCGACGGTCAGTGTGCCGTCGTCCTCGCGGGCGAGCTGCACGTCGGGCTGTTCGACCACGATGCTCGAAAGCAGCGGCTCGAGCAGCACGACCGAGCGCCACGAAACGGAGGCCGTGGCGTGCGGCACATTGAGCGCGATCTTGCCGTGGCGGTCGCGGATCGTCAGATCGGTGATGTCGATGCCGGGCTCGAAGCCCGACCAGTGCGGCGCGAGCTTGCCGATGCGAAAGTCGGCGTGGATCTTCGTGGAAACGAGTTGCTCGATGCGCGGACGGATGTTGTCCACGCGCGGCAGCACGACGTAGCGCAATCCGAGCAGCAGCACGCCGACGACGAAATACAGGACAAGCGCGATGACCGCCAGCACGTGGAACGTGTGGCGCAGAACCGGATGATGATGGTGCTGGCCCCCCGGCTCTGTAGCCTGGCTGGCATGTCCAGATCGAGGCGGGCCGGCGGGATCGTTTCGCTCGGACATGCTGCGGCGGGTGGGGTATGGTAGCGTTGCGTTCTAACGACGAAATGTATCACAGAGGGCCGCCGGCACGCCCATCCGGGCAAGCCGGGATGGCCACGCAGCGCGGTGATACGCACGATTGATCGCATTGCAGCGCGCGCTATGCCAGATGCATTGGCAAAGCGGGATGCAACAATGGAAGAACGGCGGGGATCCGGCTTTCGCGCGTGCATCGCACGAGGCCGGCGTACCGCTCGAGCCATAGAGACAGTCATTGAACCAATCGCGCGACCCGACCGTGGATCACCGGCGCGACACAACAGCGAGCCAAGCCGCAAGCCGCCCCTTCATGAACGACCTCCCTCTCCTGAGTTCCCGCTATTCCCGTTATGCAGCGCGTGCCTATGCCGCGCGCCCCGAGCTGGCGGCGCAGGTCGAGGCGCTCGCTGCCGCGCCGCTCACGCGCGAGCGCATCGTCGCGCGCTTCGATACGTTGAGCCGTCAGCTGGTCGGCGCAGGCGCTTCTCAGGCTAGCGCGGGAGCAAGCGTCGCACCCGCTGCGCCGCTCACCGACGAGCAGCTGAAGAAGATCCTGCGCCAGCTGCGCGTGGAAGTGATCTGCGCGGTGATGGAGCGCGACCTGGGCGGTGTCGCCGACGTCGCCGAAGTCACCGGCAGCATGACCGATCTCGCCGAAGTCGCGATCCAGCGCGCGCTTGCCTGCGTGAGCGCCGACCTCGAAGCCCTCTTCGGCGAGCCGCGCGGCCCCAACGGCGAACGTCTTACGCTAGGCGTGGTGGGGATGGGCAAGCTCGGCGGGCGCGAGCTCAACGTCTCGTCGGACATCGACCTGATCTTCGTCTACGAGGACGACGGCGAGACCTCGGGCGGCCAGCGCTCGCCGATCGCCACGCAGGACTTCTTCACGCGCGTGGGCAAACGCCTGATCGGCGCATTGAGCGACGTGACCGCGGACGGCTTCGTCTTTCGCGTCGACATGCGGCTGCGCCCGAACGGCGACTCGGGACCGCTCGTGTGCGGCCTCGGCATGCTCGAAGAGTACTTCTACGTGCAGGGCCGCGAGTGGGAGCGCTATGCGTGGATCAAGGGGCGGCTCGCCTCCGAGGTCGAGAGCGAAAGCGCGCTGCGTCTCGCGCGTCAGCTCGACTCGCTCGTCAAGCCCTTCGTCTACCGCCGCTATCTCGACTTCGGCGTGATCAGCGCGATCCGCTCGCTGCACATGCAGATCCGCCAGGAGGCGCAGCGGCGCGCCATGATGCGCCCCGACAAGGCCGACGACATCAAGCTCGGGCGCGGCGGCATTCGCGAGATCGAGTTCAGCGCCCAGGTGTTCCAGCTCATTCGCGGCGGCCAGGATGCGGGCTTTCGCGTGCGACCGACGCTCGCCGTGCTCGGCTACGCCGCCGCGCGCGGGTTGATCTCGCTGGAGGTCTGCGGCGAACTCACGCGCGCCTACGACTTCCTGCGCAACCTGGAGCATCGCCTGCAATATCGCGACGACGCGCAGACGCACGCCATGCCCGTCGACGCCGAAGAGCGCGCCGCGCTCGCGAAATCGATGGGCTTTGCCGACTACGCGGCGCTGATCTCGACGCTCGACGGCCACCGCGAGAAGGTCGAGCGTCAGTTCGTGCAGATCTTCTCCGACAAGGTGGGCGGCGAGGGCGGCGGCGGCGCTTCCGGGGACGGCGCGGCGGCATGGGTATGGAGCGGCGCGCTCGTGGAAGAAGGCGCCGACGACGAACTGGTCGAACGGCTCGCGCAACTGGGTATCGACGACCCCGCGCCGCTGCTCGCGCGCCTGCGCGGGCTGTGGCAGTCGTCGCGCTACGCGGGGCTGCCCGAGAAGAGCCGCGAGCGTTTCGACGGCGTCGCGCAACGCGCGCTCGAAGCGGCCCGCACGCTGGAGCCCCGCGAGCGCCGCGGCGACACGCTCGCGCGCATGTTCGAGCTGCTCGAAGGCGTGATCCGGCGCGGCGCGTATCTCGCGCTGCTCACCGAGTACCCCGACGCGCTCAACCGCGTGCTCAACGTGCTGGGCGGATCGCGCTGGGCGGCGGGCTATCTGATCCGGCATCCCCAGCTGCTCGACGAACTGCTCGACGACGAGGCGGTGACCACGCCCTTCGACTGGCCCGAGTTCTCGCGCCTGTTGCGCGCGCGCCTCGCCGCCGCCGCCGACGTCGAGCAGCAGATGGACCTGCTGCGCCACGCGCACCAGGCCGAGGTGTTCCGCATCCTGCTCAACGACCTGGCGGGCCGGCTTTCGGTGGAGCACGTGAGCGACCTGCTTTCCGAGCTTGCGGACGCCGTGCTCGACGTGACCATCGAGACCGTGTGGAAGCAGTTCGCGAGGCGTCATCGCGAGGTGCCGCGCTTCGCGGCGATCGCATACGGCAAGCTGGGCGGCAAGGAGCTTGGCTACGCATCCGACCTCGACATCATCTTTCTGTACGAGGACGACGACGAGCGCGCGTCGGAAGTCTACGCGGCCTTCGCGCGGCGCCTCATCACGTGGCTCACCACGGCCACCGGCGCGGGCACGCTGTTCGACATCGATCTGCGCTTGCGGCCCAATGGCGAATCGGGCCTGCTCGTGACTGACCTCGACGCGTTTCGCCGCTACCAGCTGCGCGAGGGCGATGCGGCCAACACGGCGTGGGTGTGGGAGCATCAGGCGCTCACGCGCGCGCGCTTCTCGGCCGGCGACGCAGCGATCGGCAGCGCCTTCGAGGCGATTCGCGAGCAGGTGCTGACGACGCCACGCGACGCCGCGCCGCTCGCCGCCGAAATCGTGGCGATGCGCCAGCGCGTGGAGGACGGCCATCCGAACCGTACCGAGCTATTCGATCTGAAGCACGACCGCGGCGGCATGGTGGACATCGAGTTCCTGGTGCAGTACTGGGTGCTGCTGCACGCCGCGCAGGATCCCGAGCTGATCCGCAATACCGGCAACATCGCGCTCCTGCGCGAGGTGTCGCGCTTCGGGCTGATGAGCGAGGAGGAGGCCGAGACGATCGGTTCGGCGTACCGGCTGTATCGCAAGCTGCAGCACCAGTTGCGGCTCGACGGCATGGAGAAGGCGCGTGTCGATCCCGCGCGCGTGGCGCGCGAACGCGACGCGGTGCTGGCGCTATGGAAGCGGGTGTTCGGGGGACGCGGGGAGCGTTAGGGCAAGCGCGCGCTGGCCGGTTTCAGATGATCCCGGCCTGCCTATCCATTTCTTCGAGTTCAGCGAATACCTCACGGGCAGGCGTGAAGTTTCCTGCTTCGATTTGCCTTCGCCCATGCTCCAGCAGTGCCAGAAGCGCGAGCGTTTGCTCCGTGCTGCCGCGCGCGTTTTCGCCCGGTGCATTGGCGCTATTCTGCGTTTCGTCGTTTAGCGATTCCATTGCAGTTGTTCCTCCCCGTAGTGGCCCTCAAGCCGCCAGCATCTCCTTCGCGTGCCGCCGGGTCGTCGCGGTGATCTCGAGGCCCCCGAGCATGCGCGCGACTTCTTCCACGCGGCCGCCCTTGTCCAGCGGCATGACGGCCGAGACCGTGCCGCCATTGCCGTCGCCGGATTTCGACACCTGGAAGTGGTGATCGCCGCGCGCCGCGACCTGCGGCAGGTGGGTGACGCATAGCACCTGACGCGCGCGTCCGAGCTGATGCAGCAATCGCCCCACCACTTCGGCCACGCCGCCGCCGATGCCCGTGTCGACTTCGTCGAAGATCAGGGTCGGCGTCGGGCTCGCCGCGCTGGCAATGACGGCGAGCGCGAGGCTGATGCGCGCGAGTTCGCCGCCCGAGGCGATCTTCGCGAGCGGGCGCAGCGGCACGCCGGCATGGCCCGCCACGCGGAATTCGATCTGCTCCAGACCATGCGCGCCGCCGATGGGCTCGCCGTTCGAGCCGCTGCCGAGCGCCACGAGCGCGACTTCGAAGCTGCCGCCCGCCATCGACAGCTCCTGCATGCCCTGCGTGACCGCCGCGCCGAGCGCTTGCGCGGCCTTGGCGCGCGCCTTCGAAAGCTCGCGCGCCTGCCCGAGGTAGGCGTCCTGCGCTTTCTGCGCGGCGGCGCGCAGGCCGTCGAGATCGGACGCGGCGTCCAGCGCGGCGAGCTGCTGGCGGCGCGCCGCGTGTTCGTCGGGCAGCGTCTCGGCGTGCAGGCGGAACTTGCGCGCCGTCGAATGGAGCGCGTCGAGGCGCCGTTCCACCTGTGCGAGCCGCTGCGGATCGAGATCGAGACGCTGCGCGTAATGCGAAAGCGAGTAGGCCGCTTCCTGGATCTGGATCGCGGCGGGCTCCAGCGCGGCCAGCGCATCGTTGAGTTCGGCGTCGATTTCGGCGAGGCCGCGCAGCTTCGAGAGAATCGAATTGAGCTGCGAGAGCATCGCCTCGTCGGATTCGGAGAGTGCCGCCAGTGCGCCCTGCACGCCTTCGATCAAGTTCGCCGAGTTCGAAAGCCGCACGTGCTCCGCGTTTACCTCTTCCCATTCGCCGGGCTGGGGCGCGAGCTTGTCGAGCTCGGCGAGCTGCCATGCCAGGCGCTCGCGTTCGAGCTGCAGCTCGCGGTCGCGCGACATGGCGCTTTGCAGCGCGAGACGGGCGTCGCGCGCCTCGCGCCACGCGCGCGCGACGGCGGCGGCGAGATCGGTGAGGCCCGCGTGCGTGTCGAAAAGCTCGCGCTGCGCGTCGGGGCGCATGAGCAACTGGTGCGCGTGCTGGCCGTGGATGTCCACGAGCATCTCGCCCAGCTCGCGCAACTGCGCGAGCGTGGCCGGCGTGCCGTTGATGAAGGCGCGCGAGCGTCCGCCGCTGTCCACCACGCGCCGCATCATGACCGTGTGCTCGCCGTCGCCGGCATCGACATTCGCGAGCGCCTGTTCGTCGAGCCAGAGCGCCGCGTGCGGCGGCACGTCGAACTCGGCGGTGATGTCGGCGCGGCTCTCGCCCGTGCGCACGACGCTCGCGTCGGCGCGCGTCCCGAGCGTGAGCGCGAGGGCGTCGATCAGGATCGACTTGCCCGCGCCCGTCTCGCCGGAAAACACGGTGAAGCCGCTATCGAATTCGAGGTCGAGCGCCGCGACGATCACGAAGTCGCGAATCGAGAGATGGCGAAGCATGGCGTCTGGTTCTGCTTTTTGGGTTGGCGTGGGTTACCGGTGCCTGCTGGCTGTATGGGAACGGAAGTGTGGGCATCGATGGAGCGGCGCGCATGTGCACACCGCGCGGACCGGGCGCGCTCTTCCTGTCTCGGCTTGCCTTAATCCTCCGGATCGTCCTGCAGCGAGGGGTGCTCATTCCAGTGCAGCTTCTTGCGCAGCGTGCGGTAGTAGCTGTAGCCGACCGGATGCAGGAAAGGCACCGTGTGGCGCGAGCGGCGCACCTCGATCACGTCGCCCAGTTCCAGCGCCGTGAATGACTGCATGTCGAAGTTCACGTTGACGTCGCGCCCGGCCACGATCTGGATGCTCACTTTGCAGTCGTCGGGCAACACGATCGGGCGGTTCGAAAGCGCGTGCGGCGCGATCGGCACGAGCACGATGCCTTGCAGCTGCGGATGGAGGATCGGCCCCTGCGACGAAAGCGCATAGGCGGTGGAGCCCGTGGGCGTCGCGACGATCAGACCGTCCGAGCGCTGGTTGTACATGAAGCGGCCATCCACGTTCACGCGCAGCTCGGCCATGCCTGAGAAGCCGCTGCGGTTCACAACCACGTCGTTGAAGGCGAGCGCGTGGTAGATCGGGTCGCCGTCGCGCGTAATGCGCGATTCGAGCAGCGAGCGCTCCTCGCGCTCGAACGAGCCGGCCAGCAGCTGCGGCACGATCTCCTGCATCTCCGAGAACGCGATGTCGGTGATGAAGCCGAGCCGCCCGTGGTTGATGCCGATGAGCGGCGTGCGGTAGGGCGCGAGCTGGCGGCCCATGCCGAGCATCGTGCCGTCGCCGCCGAGCACGACGGCCACGTCCGCGCGCGCGCCGATCTCGGCGGGCTGCAGCGCGGGATAGCCTTGCGCGCCGACTTCCTCGGCGGTCTGCGCTTCGAACACGACCTCGAAGCCGCGCTTCGCAATGGTCTGCGCGAGCGCCATCAGCGGCTCGGCGATGCCCGGCGTGTTGCTGCGCCCAACGAGCGCAACGGTCTTGAACTGGCTCTGGATCTTCTGGATCTGCATGCCGGCATTACACCATAGTCAGGTCGCGAAAAGAACCTGGCGCGGGCCGCGAACGGGCCGCCGGGCCTTGTGCGCCGCGCCTTCCAGCCCGAAGCCGGTGACACGGCGATGACAACGGGCAATGCCGTGCGCGATGGCGCGCGTCCCGGCACGGTCCGGGCCTTGCGCGCTTCGGTTGAATGCACGGCCGCCGGCAGGCCGGAACGCCTGGCCCCCGCGCCACGGGCTTGCCGCCGGGACTGCGCTGGCTGCGCACTCGCGGCCAACCCGCCATTAGGCTAAAATTTTCAGTCATGCTAGATCCCCGCGCACAAACCCTCCTCAAGACGCTGATCGAGCGTTACATCGCCGAAGGTCAGCCGGTCGGCTCGCGCACGCTGTCGCGCTATTCCGGCCTGGAGCTGAGCCCGGCGACGATCCGCAACGTCATGTCGGACCTCGAGGAACTGGGTCTCGTGTCCAGCCCGCACACCTCGGCGGGGCGGGTGCCCACGCCGCGCGGCTATCGCCTGTTCGTCGATACCATGCTCACCGTCGAGCCCAGCTCAGACGACGCCCTCACGCGCGCGGTGAAGACCACGCTGCGCCCCGGCGAGCCGCAAAAGGTCGTGGCAGCGGCGGCCAGCGTGCTCTCGAACCTCTCGCAGTTCGCGGGCGTGGTGCTCACGCCGCGGCGCAGCCACGTGTTCAAGCAAATCGAGTTCATGCGCCTGTCCGACAAGCGCATCCTGCTCATCATCGTGACGCCAGAAGGCGACGTGCAGAACCGCATCATGGCGACGCAGCGCGACTTCACGCCCTCGGAACTCATCGAGGCCTCGAACTACATCAACGCGCATTTCGCGGGCCTGTCGTTCGACGAAGTGCGCCGCCGCCTGCGCGAGGAAATCGACGCGCTGCGCGGCGACATGACCTCGCTCATGCACGCGGCCGTGACCGCGAGCACCGAAGAACCCGAAACCGGCGACACCGTGCTGATTTCCGGCGAGCGCAACCTGCTCGAAGTCGCCGATCTTTCGTCGGACATGGCGCGCCTGCGCAAGCTTTTCGACGTGTTCGACCAGAAAACCAGCCTCCTGCAGTTGCTCGACGTCTCGAGCCACGCGCAGGGCGTGCAGATCTTCATCGGCGGCGAGTCGAACCTCGTGCCGATCGAGGAAATGAGCGTGGTGACCGCGCCCTATGAAGTGAACGGCAAGATCGTCGGCACGCTCGGCGTGATCGGGCCGACTCGCATGGCGTACAACCGCGTGATCCCGATTGTCGATATCACCGCGCGCCTGCTGTCACTCACGCTGAGCCAGAACTGAGCGCCCCACCGGGCGCCAAACTGCGCGCCGCCGGGCACACCCGCCTTTGAGAAGATCATCCCCGAAAGCGGCGTCGAGCGCCATCGGCCGAATGGCCAAAGTGGACCCAACCGGGACCAACACACCGCGCCTGTCTGCGTGAGCCGCAGCCGCGCGAGAGGGCGGTCCCCGATTCCCACGGTTGGCCCGCCAGGGCCGCCCGCTATAATGCTTGTTTCGTGCAACCGTTGCTGCGCGTTCTCCGCGCGGCGCCACTGATCGCCTATGCGTTTCGACCTGGAGCGGCCTTCGCAGTCCGCCGCGGCGCATCGCGTCGCCGTGCTGCTCATCAATCTGGGCACGCCGGACGCGCCAACGCCGCGCGCCGTGCGTCGCTATCTGGCGCAGTTCCTCTCCGACCCGCGCGTGGTCGAGATCCCGGCGCCGATCTGGCAGATCATCCTGCGCGCCGTGATCCTGCCGTTTCGCGCCCGCTCGTCGGCGAAGAAGTATGCGGCGGTCTGGACGCCCGAGGGCTCGCCGCTGCGCGTGTACACGCAAAAGCAGACCGACGGCCTGCGTCATCTGCTGCAGATCAACGATTACGCCGTCCTTGTCGATTACGCGATGCGCTACGGCACGCCCGACATCGCGGCGATATTGAACCAGCTGAAGCTTGCGGGCGCGGAACGGATCCTGCTGATGCCGATGTACCCGCAGTATTCGGCGTCGACCACGGCTACGGCATTCGACGCGGCATTCGCCGCGCTTCGCCGCATGCGCAACCAGCCGGAAATCCGCACGGTGCGCGGCTATCACGACCATCCGGCGTATATCGCGGCGCTCGCGGCCCAGGTGCATCATTACTGGCAAACGCACGGCAAGCCGGATTTCGCGGCCGGCGACCGCCTCGTGCTGAGCTTTCACGGCGTCCCGAGCCGTACGCTCGATCTCGGCGACCCGTACCACGACCAGTGCCAGCAAACGGCCGCGTTGCTCATGCATGCGCTGGAGCTCACGCCGGTCGAATGCCGGGTCACGTTTCAGTCGCGCTTCGGCCGTGCGCAGTGGCTCCAGCCGTACACGGCGCCGACGCTGCGGGAACTGGGCGCGGGCGGCGTGCGCCGGGCGGACGTCTTCTGCCCCGGCTTCACGGCGGACTGCCTTGAAACCATCGAGGAAATCGGCATGGAAGTGCGCGACGAATTCCTGCACGGCGGCGGCAAGGAGTTTCACCGTATTCCCTGCCTGAACGCCGCGCCCGCCTGGATTGCGGCGCTCGGTGAAATCGTCGTGCAGCATCTCCAGGGCTGGTCCGTGCAGGCCCCGGCGCCCGCCGGCGCCATGACGTGACCTGAACTGCCGGTGACGTGAAGTGACGTGAGCGCGCTGCCGGAGCCGGCTGAGCCGGCTGAGCGGGCTGCGCGGCCCATGGGAAACCTCTGATGAACTACAAGATTTCGACTGAACCCGGCGCGCGGCTGCGCATCGACAAATGGCTATGGGCGGCGCGCTTTTTCAAGACGCGCTCGCTCGCCTCGGATGCCGTGGGCAAAGGCCGCGTGCGCATTGGCGGCGATGCCGTGAAGGCATCGAAGGACGTGCGCGTGGGCGATCTCGTCGAAATCGAGATCGAACATGTGGTGTGGGAAGTGGAAGTGCTTGGGATTTGCGAAGTGCGCGGCCCAGCCAGCGTCGCGCAGACGCTCTATGCGGAAACGCAGACCGGGCGCGAACGGCGCGCGGCAGAGCAGGAGCGGCGGCGACTCTTTCGCGAGCCCGCCGCCGTGCTGCAAGGCAGGCCCACGAAACGCGATCGCCGCACTATCGACAAGTTCTCACGTGAGGATTGAAGAGCGCCTCCATCGTGGCGTGCACGCCCCCGTATTCCGTCGTGTTTTCGTTCACGGCGCCCGACATGCAGATGGTCGTTGTCCCGGCGATGAGCACCAGTGCGACCACCGATATGGCAAAGGTCAGTTTCACGGTACTCCCCTTGGGATCGCTGCAAAACGGCCATTTTCAAGGCCCGGCTAGTCATCGGTGTGCGGATACCGGGCCCCTTCGGTGCGATGCGTGACTCAGGGTAAACGCACCGTGAGCAGCATCCGTTCCTGAGTTTAGGTCAGGGTTGGCCCTTACTCAATTCCAGGTTTGCGGCGCTGCGGTAATCGTTGTAACGCGCGGTTTCCCGGCTTGGCCCCCCGCATAAAAAAGCCGCGGGAAGCCCTTGAAACAAGCGGCACAGGACCCATGTGCTGTCGCAATCTACAGAGCATTCGTAGCGCCGGGGCAACGGTCGGCGGCGCAGCGAACAGGGCGGCCCTAAGGCGCCCCAGGCTTTGTTCCCTTTTTCACTATTCAACGACGTTCAGCGAAATGGAAAACACGCAAGAGAACCCGACGAGCCAGAACTCCACGCCCGCGGACGAGGCGTCGCAAGCCCAGGCACCCCAGCCGCAGGCGGCTGACGCTGCCCAGCAGGCAACGCAAGGCGGCGCGGACCAGAACGCCGCCGCGCTGGCCGAGGCTGCCCTGGCTGAGGCTCAAGCAAAGGTCGCCGAATTGCAGGACGCTTTCGTCCGCGCCAAGGCCGAGACCGAGAACGTCCGCCGCCGCGCTCAGGAAGACGTCGCCAAGGCGCACAAGTTCGCCATCGAAAACTTCGCCGAGCATCTGCTGCCGGTGGTGGACAGCCTCGAAGCCGCGCTCGCGCACAACTCCGACGACCTCGCCAAGGTCAACGAAGGCGTCGAGCTCACGCTCAAGCAACTGACCGGCGCGCTCGAGAAGGGCAAGGTCGTCGCCATCAATCCCGTGGGCGAGAAGTTCGATCCCCACCGCCATCAGGCGATTTCGATGGTGCCGTCCGAGCAGGAAGCGAACACCGTCGTCAGCGTGCTGCAAAAGGGTTATGTGATCGCCGACCGCGTGCTGCGTCCGGCGCTCGTGACCGTTTCGGCGCCGAAGTAAGCAAAAAGTAAGCGTCGCCGGCCCCGGATCCACCGATTGGGCCGCGCGATTGAAAAAAATGATGGAACGCATAGCCCAAAGCTCTTGAAATCGCCGTCCTGGGCACTTATTTGGGCAGCAGTTCCAAATTGAAGTGGACGCCAGCCGCGCACAAGGGAAAACGCGGCACGAGCATGCAGTTACCTGCGCCGCGCGAAAGCGGCGTCCGCACAGCGATCAAAATCTGGAGATTTGACAAAAATGGGCAAAATCATCGGTATCGACCTCGGCACCACCAACTCGTGCGTGGCGCTGATGGAAGGCAATCAGGTCAAGGTGATCGAGAACTCGGAAGGCGCCCGTACGACGCCGTCGATCATCGCCTACATGGACGACAACGAAGTGCTGGTCGGCGCACCGGCCAAGCGCCAGTCGGTCACCAACCCGAAGAACACGCTGTATGCAGTCAAGCGCCTGATCGGCCGCCGCTTCGAAGAGAAGGAAGTGCAAAAGGACATCGGCCTGATGCCCTACAAGATCGTCAAGCACGACAACGGCGACGCGTGGGTCGAAGCGCACGGCACGAAGCTCGCGCCTTCGCAGGTTTCGGCCGAAGTGCTGCGCAAGATGAAGAAGACCGCTGAAGACTACCTCGGCGAGCCGGTCACCGAAGCCGTGATCACGGTTCCCGCGTACTTCAACGACAGCCAGCGTCAGGCAACCAAGGACGCCGGCCGCATCGCGGGTCTGGAAGTCAAGCGCATCATCAACGAGCCGACGGCAGCGGCACTCGCGTTCGGCCTCGACAAGGCCGAAAAGGGCGACCGCAAGATCGCCGTGTTCGACCTGGGCGGCGGCACGTTCGACATCTCGATCATCGAAATCGCGGATGTCGACGGCGAAATGCAGTTCGAAGTGCTCTCGACCAACGGCGACACGTTCCTCGGCGGCGAAGACTTCGACCAGCGCATCATCGATTACATCATCGGCGAGTTCAAGAAGGAGCAGGGCGTCGA
Organism: Paraburkholderia mimosarum LMG 23256 = NBRC 106338; assembly: GCF_000739815.1. Classification (GTDB taxonomy): domain Bacteria; phylum Pseudomonadota; class Gammaproteobacteria; order Burkholderiales; family Burkholderiaceae; genus Paraburkholderia; species Paraburkholderia mimosarum. Next base: position 13,658 of record NZ_BBJJ01000002.1, on the reverse strand, counting down.
CCTCTCGAAGGACGTGCTCGCGCTGCAACGCCTGAAGGAAGCCGCTGAAAAGGCCAAGATCGAACTGTCGTCGGGCCAGCAAACCGAAATCAACCTGCCGTACATCACGGCGGATGCCTCGGGTCCGAAGCACCTGAACCTGAAGATCACGCGCGCCAAGCTCGAAGCGCTGGTCGAAGACCTGATCGAGCGCACCATCGAGCCGTGCCGCGTCGCGATCAAGGATGCGGGCGTGAAGGTCGGCGACATCGACGACGTGATCCTCGTCGGCGGCCAGACGCGTATGCCGAAGGTGCAGGAGAAGGTCAAGGAGTTCTTCGGCAAGGACCCGCGCCGTGACGTGAACCCGGACGAAGCCGTGGCCGTCGGCGCCGCGATTCAAGGCCAGGTGCTGTCGGGCGACCGCAAGGACGTGCTGCTGCTCGACGTCACCCCGCTCTCGCTCGGTATCGAGACGCTCGGCGGCGTGATGACGAAGATGATCAACAAGAACACGACGATCCCGACGAAGCACTCGCAGGTGTACTCGACGGCCGACGACAACCAGGGCGCCGTGACGATCAAGGTGTTCCAGGGCGAACGCGAAATGGCGGCGGGCAACAAGCTGCTGGGCGAGTTCAACCTCGAAGGCATCCCGCCCGCACCGCGCGGCGTGCCGCAGATCGAAGTGACCTTCGACATCGACGCCAACGGCATTCTGCACGTGGGCGCGAAGGACAAGGCCACCGGCAAGGAAAACAAGATCACCATCAAGGCGAACTCGGGTCTTTCGGAAGCCGAAATCGAGAAGATGGTGAAGGACGCCGAAGCGAACGCGGAAGAAGATCACCGTCTGCGTGAGCTGGCCGACGTGCGCAACCAGGGCGACGCCCTCGTTCACAGCACGAAGAAGGCCGTGGCCGAGTACGGCGACAAGATCGACGCTTCCGACAAGGAAAAGATCGAAGCCGCGCTGAAGGATCTCGAGGAAACGCTGAAGAGCTCGTCGGCCGACAAGGCGACGATCGAGGCGAAGGTCGAGACGCTGTCGGCCGCGTCGCAGAAGCTCGGCGAAAAGATGTACGCCGACATGCAGGCGCAGCAGGCTGGCGCGGCCGGTGCAGCCGGTGCGGGTGCGGCAGGTGGTGCAGGCGGTGCGGAGCAGGCTGCGCAGAACAACGCCGACGACGTGGTCGACGCCGAGTTCAAGGAAGTCAAGAAGGACTAAGTGGGTGAGCGGCGGTCGCGACCGTTCTGCCTGATCAGCAGGCGGTCGTGCCTCTGCGAAAGCGGCCGCATCGGTTACGATGCGTGTCGGCATTGCAGCGCCTGGCGAGCCAACTGGCTCTCCGGGCACATTTGTTTTATGGAGGCCGTTCTCTTTCAGGGGCCGCCGCGGCGTGAGACGCGCCTGCGCGGATGTTCGAAGGAACGGCAAACGGGTCACGAGATCCAGCATTCAAGAGGAGCCGGCGTGCGCCGAGAAGCGCACGATCGGCGTTGAACCGATATGGCGAAACGGGATTACTACGAGGTTCTGGGCGTCGCGAAGAACGCGAGCGACGACGAAATCAAGAAGGCGTATCGCAAGCTCGCGATGAAGCACCACCCCGACCGCAATCCGGACAACAAGGGTGCGGAAGAGCATTTCAAGGAGGTCAAAGAGGCCTACGAGATGCTGTCGGACTCGCAAAAGCGCGCGGCTTACGACCAGTACGGCCACGCGGGCGTCGATCCCAACATGGGCGGCGCCGGCGCACAGGGCTTCGGCGGTTTCGCGGACGCTTTCGGCGACATCTTCGGCGATATCTTCGGCCAGGCCGCGGGTGGCCGTGCCGGTGCGCGCGGCGGCCCGCAGGTGTACCGCGGCGCCGACCTGCGCTACAGCATGGAAATCTCGCTGGAGCAGGCGGCCCACGGCCACGAGACGCAGATTCGCGTGCCGGGCTGGAGCAGCTGCGAAGTCTGTCACGGCTCGGGCGCGAAACCCGGCACCAAGCCCGAAACCTGCCCGACCTGCCATGGATCGGGTTCGGTGCGCATGTCGCAGGGCTTTTTCAGCATCCAGCAGACTTGCCCCAAGTGCCACGGCACGGGCTCGTACATTCCCGAACCGTGCACGAACTGCCACGGCGCGGGCAAGGTGAAGGAAACCAAGACGCTCGAGGTGAAGATTCCTGCGGGTATCGACGACGGCATGCGCATCCGCTCGGCCGGCAACGGCGAGCCCGGCATCAACGGCGGTCCGTCGGGCGATCTCTATGTCGAGATCCACATCAAGCAGCACGCGGTGTTCGAGCGCGACGGCGACGACCTGCACTGCCAGATGCCGATTCCGTTCACCACGGCGGCGCTTGGCGGCGAGATCGAAGTGCCGACGCTTGCGGGCCGCGCGAGCTTCACGGTGCCCGAAGGCACGCAGTCGGGCAAGACGTTCCGCCTGCGCGGCAAGGGCATCAAAGGCCTGCGTTCGAGCATTGCCGGCGATCTGTATGTGCACGTCCAGGTCGAAACGCCGGTCAAACTCACCGATCAGCAGCGCGAACTGCTTCAGCAGTTCGAGAAGTCGCTCGTGGAAGGCGGGGCGCGCCACAGTCCGCAAAGCAAGAGCTGGTTCGACCGCGTGAAGAGCTTCTTCGACTGATGCGCGTCTCGGGCGCACCCATGCAGCAACTGGTAAGAAGCAGGTAGTGAGCGCAATGGCAGTCAATCCTGGCGGCGCGGTGTTCGCGCTGCTCGACGATGGCGACTCGACGGCAGAAAGCCGATCGAGCCGCCTGTATACGGGCTTCGTGCGTGAGCTTGCATGCGAGCGCGCGGCGGATCTCGACGCCGTGTGCGCACAGGTGAACAACGAACTGGGCGCGGGGCTTCATGCCCTGGTGATCGGCGACTACGAGTTCGCGCGTGCGCTCGAATTCGCCAAGCGCGACACGGCCTCATCCCTCGAAACGCAGCACGGCGACGCCGCGCTGCGTTTTTTATTGTTCGAACGCTGTGAAAAGTGTTCACGCGAGGAAGCCGATGCGTGGCTCGCGGCGCAAGAGGGCGGTGAATCGCCGGCTCCCGCGGGCATCGCAGGCGTGACGATCGGTGTTGATCGCGAGCGTTTCGAGCAGGACATCGCCAGCGTGCAGGACGCCTTGCGCGCGGGTGACTCGTATCAGATCAACTACACGTACCGGCTCGGCTTCGAGGCGTTCGGTTCGCCGCTCGCGCTTTACAGGCGCTTGCGCGAGCGGCAGCGCGTGCGTTACGGCGCGCTGATCGCGCTGCCGGGCGATCGCTGGGTGCTCTCGTGTTCGCCCGAGCTGTTCGTGGAGAAGCGCGGTAAAACGTTGCGCGCGAAACCAATGAAAGGCACGGCCGCGCGCTCGGCAAACGCCGAGGAAGACGCGGCCGCCGCGCGTTTTCTCGCGAACGATCCGAAGAACCGCGCCGAGAACGTGATGATCGTGGACCTGCTGCGCAACGACGTCTCGCGCGTCGCGCGCACGGGCTCGGTGCATGTGCCCGCGCTCTTCAGCGTGGAGCCGTATGCGTCCGTCTGGCAGATGACGTCGACGGTGGAAGCTTCGCTGCGCGAAGGCACGACGTTCGCCGACGCGATGCGCGCGCTCTTTCCTTGCGGCTCGATCACGGGTGCGCCCAAGCACCGGACGATGGAGCTGATCGAAGCGCTGGAGCATGCGCCGCGCGGGCTGTACACGGGCACGATAGGCTGGCTCGACGCCTCGAAGGAAGGCGAGACTTGCGGCGATTTTTGCCTCTCGGTCGTGATCCGCACGCTCACGCTCGATGCGCCGGCAAAGGGCCGAGGAGCAATTCGGCACGGCGAAATGGGCGTGGGGGCGGGCATCGTGCTCGACAGCGTGGCCGCCGACGAATACGAGGAGTGTCGCTTGAAAGCCCGTTTCCTGACCGATGCCGACCCGGGCCTCGAATGCTTCGAAACGATGTACGCGACGCGTGCTGGCGGCGTGCGCCACGCGGAGCGCCATCTCGCCCGGCTCGCGGCGAGCGCGGCGTGGCTCGGTTTTCCATGCGACGTCGAAGCGTTGCGCGCACGCTTGAACGAAACGTGCGCCACGTTTGCGGACGACGATGCGCCGCATCGCATGCGGCTCGCGCTCGGCAAGAGCGGGGCGGCGACGCTCACCAGCGCGCCGCTCGCCGCGCTCGCGCACGACACCGTGGGCGTGCTGCTCGCGCCGGACCACGGCTACGCGCCGGTCGAATCCGCCGATGCGCTCCTGTTGCGCAAGACCACGCGCCGCGCCGAATTCGATCGGGCGTGGCGCGAGGCCGAAGCGCTGGGTGGCTTCGACATGCTGTTCTTCAACGAGCGTGGCGAGCTGACCGAAGGCGGCCGCTCCAACGTGTTCGTGAAGCTCGACGGCAAGTGGTACACGCCGCCGCTCGCGTCGGGCGTACTGCCGGGCGTCATGCGCGGCGTGCTGCTCGACGACGCGTCGTTTGGTGCGAGGGAGCGCGTTCTCACGCGCGACGACGTGCTCGAAGCCGAAGCCTTGATGCTCACCAATGCGCTGCGCGGCGCGGTACCGGCGCGCTTGATGCGATGAAGCAGCCATAGTCGTGGCGAAAGCACAGCCGCGAAAAAGGTTCTTAACGGATTTCCGGGTGACCGATTGTGGACAGGCTGTAGTCGGCCAGCTTCCACTCAAAGAATCTGCCCGATCTCCGAAAGCCAATCGCCTTCCGTCGTTCGACAGCGCACAGATCTACCCAAAAACCAGCACTAAATTCTGACCAGCGCACGAGGCGAACTCCTCGCCGTCGTAACTACAGGGGACACTGAATGGAATTCTTTGAGTATCGCGCCATTGTCGCGAGCGACGTGCAACAGAGCCGTGCATCCGGCAAGGACTTTTTTTGTACCGAATGGACGTCCGATTTCGACCGGTTCGCCGAGGCGTTCAAGGCGCTTGCCACGCGATTCCCTGAATCAGAGGGCTTTCGCGTCAGTCCAGTCTCTCGTGACACGAGGGTGCTAGAGGTGGGGCTCGACGAGATCGAGGACAAATTTCCTTATGGGTAACTGATTCTTCGGAATGCGACATCAATCAAGTACATCGTGCTGGCAGTGACGGTGGGGGCCCCTTTCAACGGGGATAGTTACAACTGACGCGAGACGCGCGCAGTATCAGCTGAGCTACGTCGCCCCACCGTGCATAACGAGTCTCCTTATACCGCCCGCGCAAGCGGGCGTTTTTTCGTTCATCGGGTACGCGGGAAACGCAGCAGCCGGGGCCGGCCATCATGAGTCAGTCGAGGGAATGAATCGCGTGCCGTTCGGGCGGAGGCTGACGAACGCCAAGCGGCCACTCAGTCAGAGATTGACGGCCGCATAGGTCGACCCAGTCGACTATTGGGAAATCTGGCTTGTGAATGGCGGCTTTCGGGGAGGCCCCTCGTCGATATGAGCCTTCGCGTAGGAGACGGCGTAGCAACAGGCAGCCCGCTCTGACGCGAAGTAGCCCAAGCATGTGAACCCTCGTCGCTGCCCGGCTGGGTCGGCAATGAATACGTGCGCAGCGTATCCATGATTGGACAATGAAGCGAACCGGACGATGACTTTGTTCTTGTATTGCGTAGGCGATGTGTGCACGACTGGATTCCAGCAGTAGGAAGGCGTCGACATTACCGCGAATTGCGTGACGCTTACGTTCGGTAGCACACAGGCGGCCATCGGCGTGGATTCCTGCCGCCGACCGCATTGGCAGTGGACGGCCAACATCAGCCGGTCGATGCCACGGGAGCAGTCACAGTTTGAGGGCATGCCCGCGAGGGGCGTCGCCAATGCAAGAAGAGTGATTCGCAGCGTGCGCCCGCACACATTGCCCGGCTGGAAAGCCGTATTTGATGACACAGCACCGCCGCACCATCGAAGCTCCCTCAATTCTCGCTATTTTATGAGCCCAAGGCAGTGGATAGCACTCGGCGCAGTCCTGTTTGCCGCGGCGCTCGGCGTTCTCGTGGTGCTGGTGGTGCGCGTACTCATTTGACGGCGCGTGCACGCACTATCGCGCAGGCGTGTGCATCCAATCCTGCTCGATGGTCGGCCAACACGCGCAGCGGGACCCCAGTCGGCGCCGTGACGCTGAACCCGGAGCGCGACGCCGTTGTTCAGATGACGTCGACTGCCGTTAATACACAGCCTCTTGCTGCATGAATGAGGCGGCAACTACCTTGACGCGCTCGGGGCCGCCTTAGGGTCGAACAGAGACCTACCCCGGAATGCCGCGAAGAACCAAGAAAAGCGCGCACCGCTAGGAGCGCGCCTTTTCATTGCGCGACCGGGACCGTGCAGCGCCCTCAGAACACGTGCTCGGGCCCGGGGAACGTGCCTTCCTTCACGGCTTGCACATACGCGCGCACGGCCGATTCGATATCGGGCTGGCCCGCCATGAAATCCTTCACGAAACGCGGGCGCTTGCCGGGGAAAATACCGAGCATGTCGTGCAGCACGAGCACCTGGCCCGAGCAGTCCACACCCGCGCCAATGCCGATGGTCGGAATGCGCAATTGCCTCGTGACTTCCGCGCCTAGCGCAGCGGGCACGGCCTCGATCACCACGAGTTGCGCGCCCGCCTCCTGAAGCGCGAGCGCATCGCGAATCAGCTGGGTGGCGGCCGTGTCGCTCTTGCCCTGTACCTTGAAGCCGCCGAACGCGTGCACCGATTGCGGCGTGAGGCCGATGTGCGCGCACACGGGCACCGCGCGCTCCACGAGCATCTTCACCGTGGGCGCGAGCCATTCGCCGCCCTCGATCTTCACCATCTGCGCCCCCGCGCGCATGAGCTTCACCGAGTTCGCGAAGGCGTCCTCGGGCGTGCCGAAGGTGCCGAACGGCAGGTCGGCGACGATCAGCGCCTTCGTCTGCGCGCGCGCCACGCAAGCGGTGTGATAGGCGATGTCGTCGATGGTGACGGGCAGCGTCGTCGTGTGGCCCTGGAGCACGTTGCCGAGCGAGTCGCCGATCAGCACCGTATCCACGCCCGCGCGCTCGCACAGCGCGGAGAAGCTCGCGTCATAGCAGGTCAGCATCGCAATGCGCTCGCCTGCGTCGCGCATGGCCTGGAGTTTGGGCACGGTGACCGCGCTGCGGCTCGTTTCCTGCAGGTAAGTCATGGGGAAATCCGTTGGGAAAGGGAAAACGAAGAGGGGCTGGGCCGCCGTTTCGCGTGAGGGCGACGACTACAGCGACGTGCCCTTGACGAAGGATTCCTTGCGGCCGCGCATCGTCTCGATACGTTCGGCGACGAGCGCGAGGTCCGCGTCGGAGTCGGGCAGATTCAGATGCTCGGCGCCAACGGTGAGCACCGGCGCATGGTCGTAATGATAGAAAAAATCGTTATAGCTGTCGCAGAGCGCCCGCAGGAACGCGCTCGAGATATGCAGCTCGCGCGGCACGGCGCGCTTCTGGATGCGTGCATAGAGCGCCTCGGGGCTCGCCTGCAGATAGACGACCAGGTCGGGCGCGGGCGCCGCGCATTCCAGGCGCGCGGCGAACGCGCGGTAGAGCGGCAGTTCGTCCTCCGCGAGCGTGAGGCGCGCGAACAGGTCGTTGCGCTCCGCGAGGAAGTTCGTCACGAGCGGCACGCCCGCTGCGCGGCGCGCCGCCACCTCGCGCGAGAGCTGCTCGCGTTGCAATGCGATATGCAGTTGCGCCGCGAGCGCGTGCGACGAGGGCGCGGAGTCGCGATACATGCGTTCGAGAAACGGATTGTCCGCGTTCGATTCGAACAGCGTTTGCATCGACCAGCGCTCGGCGAGCCGCGTGGCGAGCGCGGTCTTGCCCGCGCCGATCGGCCCTTCGATCACGATGTATTGCAACGTGGCGGGCCGCGAGGCGCGCGCGCTGACGACGGGCAGGGGCGTCGAGCTCATCGGCAGCCGCCGGAAGGCGGGGCGTCGGGCGCGGGCGCGATGCCTAGGCACTGGCACAACGGCTTGACCTTCTCGATGCGCTGGCCGGCCACGGCGGCCAGGAACGCGCTGGCGGGGCCCACGCCCGGAATCACGAGTTCGGGATCGATCTCGACGAGCGGCACGAGCGCGAACGCGCGGCCCGTCATGCGCGGATGCGGCACGACGAGATCGGGTTCGTCGATGATGGCCTCGCCATACAGCAGGATGTCGATGTCGAGCGTGCGGGGCGCGTTGCGAAAGGGACGCTCCCGGCCGAAGTGATGCTCGACGCGCTGGCAAAGCGCGAGCAGCGCGCGGACGTCGAGACCGGTCTCGAGCTTCACGACGCAGTTGTAATAGTCGTCGCCGCCCGCGTCGATGGGCGCGGTGCGGTAGAGACTCGATTTGGCGACGACGGTGAGGGTGTGCTGCTGTGCGAGGCACACCACCGCGTCTTTGAGGGTCTGGCGCGCATCCCCCAGATTCGCGCCGATTCCCAGCCAGGCAACCGTCATGGCTTCACTTCCTGCGACTTGTGTTGCGGTTCGACACGTGCGCGCCGCGGCTTGCCGCGGCTCCCCACGTCGTCAGTCCTCGTGCGGACCGGCGTGGCCGTCATAGTCTGCACTGCTTGCTTCGTGCACTTCACCGGCTTCGCCGCTTTCCGACGCGCCGTCCGACGCACCCTCGCCCGTTTTGCGGCTCCGCGCGCCGCCGCGGCGGCGGCGCTTGCGCGGCGAGCGTTCCTTGCTGCCGCCCTGCGAGAGCAGGGCCTCGCGGGCCGGGCTGTCGCCATCGATGAAGTCCGTCCACCACTGGCCGATTGCGGCGTCGAGCTCGCCCGACTCGCAGCGCAGCAGGAGGAAATCATACGCCGCTCTAAATCTTTGGTGTTCCAGCAGCTTGATCGCGCCGCGGCCCCGCTTTTCGAGGCGCAACTGCATGCCCCAGATCTCGCGCATGTCCGACGAGTAGCGGCGATGGATCGCGAGCTTCTCCGTTTGCGCATCGATCACGTCGTCCATCGCGCGGTGCAGCGCCGGCACCGGGATCTCGCCTTCGGCCGTGTACTGCTGCCAGCGCTGCTGCACGTCGTGCCACAGCAGCGTGGCGAACAGGAAGCCCGGCGAGACCGGCTTGCCCGCGCGCACGCGCGCGTCGGTGTTCGAGAGCGCAAGCGTGATGAAACGCTCGCCCTGCGGCTGTTCGAGAATCACGTCGAGCAGCGGCAGCAGGCCGTGGTGCAGGCCTTCTTTGCGCAGCCACTTCAGGCAATCGAGCGCGTGGCCCGAGAGCAGCAGCTTGAGCATCTCGTCGAAAAGACGCGCGGCCGGCACGTTGTTGATGAGGTCCGCGAGCTTGCTGATCGGCTCGCGCGTGTGCTCCTCGATCTCGAAGCCGAGCTTCGCCGCGAAACGCACCACGCGCATCATGCGCACCGGGTCTTCGCGGTAACGCGTGGCCGGGTCGCCGATCATGCGCAGCAGACGCTCGCGCATGTCGGCCATCCCGTTGTGGTAGTCGAGCACCGTCTGCGTGGCCGGGTCGTAGTACATCGCGTTGATCGTGAAGTCGCGGCGCGTGGCGTCTTCGTGCTGCTCGCCCCAGACGTTGTCGCGCAGCACGCGGCCGCTCGCATCGACGTGGTGCGTCTTGCGGTCGAGTTCGTCGCGGCGCATGCGCTTTGCGGGCGCTGCGGCGGGCACGGCCTCGGCGGCCGGTGCATCCATCAGCGCGCGGAACGTCGAGACCTCGATGATTTCCTGGCCGAACTGCACGTGCACGATCTGGAAGCGCCGGCCGATGATGCGCGCGCGCCGGAACAGCTTCTGCACCTGGTCGGGCGTGGCGTCGGTCGCGACGTCGAAGTCCTTGGGCGCGACGCCGAGCAGCAGGTCGCGCACCGCGCCGCCCACGATGAACGCCCGGAAGCCCGCCTCCTGGAGGCCTTCGGTCACGCGCACGGCGTTGCGCGAGATGAGTGCGGGGTTGATGCCGTGGACGTCGGCCGGGAGGATGACGGGCGTGGCCGGGTCGCGTGGGCCCTTATCGGCGCGCGCTTTGGACGTCTTTTGCGCGCTCGCCGGCTTGCGGCGCGCTCGCGCGGTGCCGGTGCCGCCGGCGCCTTCACGCGCGGCCGTCTGTTGTGCGTCGGCGGGGGCTTCGGTGTCTTGCGCCGCTGCGGCGTCGTCCTGGCCGAACAGCTTGCGGATGAATTTCTTGATCACTGGGCTTGGAACAAATCGAGAATGCGCCAGCCCGCTTGTTGCGCGTGAGCGCGCAGGGTGTCGTCGGGGTTGGTGGCGATCGGATCGGAGACTTTTTCGAGCAGCGGAATGTCGTTGTGCGAGTCGCTATAGAAGTAGCTGCGCTCGAAGTCCGACCAGTTCTTGCCGAGCGAGGCGAGCCACTGCTCGACGCGCACGATCTTGCCTTCGCGGTAGCTCGGCGTGCCCGTCGGGCGGCCGGTGAACGCCGATGCCGGATGGCCGTCCACGGTTTCGACTTCGCATGCGATCAGCTTGTCCACGCCGAATACCTCGGCGATGGGCGCCGTGATGAATTCGTTGGTGGCCGTGACCACGCAGCAGAGGTCGCCCGCTTCCTTGTGCTTCTTCACGAGCTCGACCGCGCTCGGCAGTATGGTCGGCTTGATCACTTCGTGCATGTACTGGTCGTGCCACGCCTTGAGCTGCGCGCGCGAATACTTCGCGAGCGGCGTGAGCATGGCGACGAGGTACGCTTGGATGTCGAGCTTGCCGGCCTTGTAGTCGGCGTAGAAGCGGTCGTTCTGCTGCGCGAAGCGCTCGCCGTCGACGATGCCGAGCTTCACCATGAAGCGGCCCCATTCGTGGTCGCTGTCGGTGGGGATCAACGTGTGATCGAGATCGAAAAGTGCAAGGTTAGCCATGGGCGCTCATTTTACTTGAAGCGCGGCTCGCCGTTGCCGCCGCCCGCTGACGGCTTCGGCGCGGCGGGGTCCGCAGGGGATTCGGGTGCGCTCGGGCTCGGTGCACGGGGCGCGGTGTCCGGCGCGGGGCGCGGGTCGTTTTCCGTGGCTGTCGCGCTCGGGGCAACGGCGGCGGGTGGTTGAGCCGCGGGGGGCGCGTCTGCCTCGGTCGCTGCCGGCGCGTTGGCGGGCGTCTCGCCAGCCGTCTCGCCAGGCCCGGCGGTCGTGCCGGCCGGCGGATCGAGATCGCCGCGCAACTCGCCGGTCATCTCGTTGCTCACGTCGGCTTCGACCTCGCCCTTGAGCTCGGTGCCCAGTTCCTTGTGGACCACATGGCGGTATTTGGCACCCAGTTCGCCTTCGACGTTATCGGTCGGCTTCTTGAACGGCACGGGGAGCGGCGCGCGCGACTGCAAGGCGGGCGCTTTCGGCGCCTCGTAGGGCTGGGTGGCGTTTGGCTCGGCCGCGGGGGCTGCGGGCAAACCGGCGGCTGGGACCGACGCGAATGGCCTTTCATCCTCTTCCCCGGGCTGAGCTTGCGCGGCGTCGCTGCCTCTCCGGTCTTTTTCCGCGCTGGCCGGCGCGCTGGATTTGTCGTCGTCGGCCGTTGTCGTCGGGTCTTCGGCGCGCTGCGCTTCGTTCGCCACGTCCGCCGGCGCTGCACTCGCCGCGATCACGAGTTCGTCGACGCCCGTCGCGAGCATCGTGCGCAACAAGGGTAGCGTCACCGCGCGCTTCTGCTCCAGCGAGAAGCGGTCGAGCGCGTCGAGCAAGCCCATGAGGCTCGGCATGTCGCGCCTGAAGTGCGTGAGGAGGTAGGCGGGCACGTCGTCGGCGAGGACGATGCCGCGCTCGCGCGCCGCCAGCTTGAGTATGGCGGCCTTGCCTTCGTCGGAGAGCGGGGCGAGATGGAAGACGAGGCCCCAGCCGAGGCGCGTGCGCAAGTCCTCGCGCACGGTGAGCCCCATCGGCGGCGCATTGCCCGTGGCGACGAGCGCGCAGCCCGGCCAGGAGCGCACCTCGTTGAACAGGTTGAAGAGCGCGATCTGCTGGGCGCCCGAGAGCGAATCGCAGTCGTCCACCGCATAGATCGTCACGCGCGGATCGAACGTGAACGCGGCCAGCGCGCTTTGCGGACCGAGATAGCGCACGTGGCCCGGCGGGGCTTCGTAAGCGAGCGCCTGCAGCAGGTGGCTGCGCCCATTGCCCGGCTCGCCCCAGACATAAAACGTGCGATCGGCGATCGGGCCTGCCATCAGCGCCGCGTCCAGGCCGCGCAGGCGCGCGACCAGCTCGGCATTGGCGCCGATATGGAAGTTGTCGAAGGTCGATGGCGGCGGGGTGCCGAGATCGAGCGTTAACTGTCGCTGCACGGTCTGTCTGGACGGAATTCAGTTCGGGTAAAGCGTGCTCTCGAAATCGCTGCGGAGATCACTGGGCCGCCGCCGCCGCGCGTTGCCGAGGGCGAGCGCGATCCCGGGCGAGGCAAAGGCCCGCGTCGAGGGCCGGCGCGGGCAGGGCGGGAAGAGCGATGTGTTCTGCGGCAAAACTCGGTTTCCGGTTGGGGGGACGGGCGGCGTACGTGCCAAATCTCGCTGCGGGAGCGGCGGCGGGGCGCCGTCAATCGGTTAAAATCGCATTTTACCGACCTTCTGGCGCTTCCCCATGAATCAACCGAAATCCGGCCCCGCTAATCAGGACCAATCGCAGGACCAAGGCCTTTCATACCGCGACGCAGGCGTGGACATCGATGCGGGTGACGCGCTCGTCGATCGCATCAAGCCCTTTGCGAAGAAGACCCTGCGCGACGGCGTGATGGGCGGCATCGGCGGATTCGGCGCGCTTTTCGAAGTGCCGAAAAAGTACAAGGAACCCGTGCTGGTTTCGGGCACCGACGGCGTGGGCACCAAGCTGCGTCTCGCGTTTCATCTGAACAAACACGACACGGTCGGCCAGGACCTCGTCGCGATGAGCGTGAACGACATCCTCGTGCAGGGCGCCGAGCCGCTGTTCTTCCTCGACTACTTCGCGTGCGGCAAGCTTGACGTGGACACGGCGGCCACGGTCGTGAAGGGCATCGCGCACGGCTGCGAGCTCTCGGGCTGCGCGCTGATCGGCGGCGAGACCGCCGAAATGCCGGGCATGTACCCCGACGGCGAATACGACCTCGCGGGCTTCGCGGTGGGCGCGGTCGAGAAGAGCAAGATCATCGACGGCAGCACGATCGCCCCGGGCGACGTGGTGCTGGGCCTCGCATCTAGCGGCATCCACTCGAACGGCTTCTCGCTCGTGCGCAAGATCATCGAGCGCGCGCAGCCGGACCTCGCCGCCGACTTCGACGGCCGCTCGCTCGCCGACGCGCTGATGGCGCCCACGCGCATCTACGTGAAGCCGCTGCTCAAGCTGATGGAAACCATCACGGTGAAGGGCATGGCGCACATCACGGGCGGCGGGCTCGTCGAAAACATTCCGCGCGTGCTGCGCGAAGGCCTGACGGCCGAGCTGGACCACAAGGCATGGCCGCTGCCGCCGCTGTTTACGTGGCTGCAGAAGCACGGCGGCGTGGCCGACGCGGAAATGCACCGCGTGTTCAACTGCGGCATCGGCATGGCCGTGGTCGTGGCGGCCGATCAGGCCGACGCCGCCGCGTCGCTCCTGGCCGCGGCGGGCGAGCAGGTGTGGAAGATCGGCGTGGTGCGCGAGAGCAAGCAAGGCGAAGCGCAGACCGTGGTGGTCTAAGCCTCGCTCAGCGTTCCTGCGCAAAAAAACGCCCGCCAGATCATGGTGGGCGTTAATG
>NZ_BBJJ01000003.1 GCF_000739815.1 Paraburkholderia mimosarum LMG 23256 = NBRC 106338 | reverse complement strand
CGCGTGGAGCCCCCGGTGTCGGTGCCGAGCCCGGCGGGGACGATGCGCGCGGCGATGGCGGCCGCCGTGCCACCGGACGAGCCGCCGGGAATTCGTTCGGGATCCCAGGGATTGCGCACGGGGCCCGCATGCGGCGCAAGATTCGTGCTGGTGATGCCGAACGCAAGCTCATGCATATTGGCTTTGCCGAGCAAGATCGCGCCGGCGTCGACGAGACGCTGCACCGAAGGTGCGTGGCGCGCAGGCAGGAAGCCTTCGAGCGCGGGCGTGGCCGCCGAGGTTTGCAGGCTGCGCGTGTTGATGTTGTCCTTCACGACCACGGGCAGCCCTGCGAGCGGCAGGCGCGCGCGTTCGTTGGCGTTCAGGGCGTCGATGCGCTGCGCGGCGGCGAGCGCGCCTTCCACGTCGAGCACGGTGAGCGCGTTGAGGTTGGAGAGCGCCTGCGCGCGCGCGAGCAGCGTGGCCACGTAGTCGACGGCCTTGAGCTGCTCCGCGCGGATGGCCTCGACGGCTTGCGTTGCGCTCAGTTCCAGTTGCTGGTCGACAGTCCAGGTCATGCAGCCTTCTCCTTGCGCTAGCGGCGACGCCTGCCACGCGGCACCGTATTGCCGCGCGGTGGTGTCGTCGCGCTACGGCTTGATGAAACGCAACGCGAAGCGAGCGAGCGCGGGCACCAGCGCCGGCCGCAGCAAGCGGGCGTCATAGCCGCTCATGCGCTCCGCGTTCTCCGCGAGGCACAGCTCGATCATCTCGCGCGGCTTGAGGGAGTCGCCCAGCACCTCGCGGTTCGCGGGCAGGAAGTTCGAGTCGTGGGCGTGGCCCTGTGCGTCGATGCCGCGCGCGATCGCGAGCCGCTCCCACACCAGCATGAACCAGATCGCGGCCACGCGCACGGCGTGCCACGGCCTGCGCCACCATGGCAGGGTCTTGCGATACCACGCCACCCAGTTGACGAAGAAGAGAATGTGGCGCGCCTCTTCCTGGATCACCGGCTCGAAGGTCGCGACGAGGTCCGCCGGAAAGAATCCCGAGCGCTGTGCCGAGCGAAACAGGCCGAAGGCGAAAAAGCTGTCGATGCACTCGCTATAGCCGGTGAACATCCACGCCCATTCGGCCTGCCTGGGCGGCGGGTATGCGGGTTCGGGCGCAAGTTCGATGCCGTAAGCCTGTACGAGGTTCGAGAGCACGAGCTTGTGGCGTGCTTCCTCGGCGGCGTTCATTTCGATCGCTTCGCGCAGCAGGGGGTCCGTCACGGTTCGCGCGTAGGTCAGCACGCGGATCGACGCGCGGCCTTCGGTCTGGACGGCGATGTCCCAGATCGGCAGCGATGTGAGGCGCCCGAGTGCGTCGGGCCCGAGCCTGGGCCAGTCGAGAACGGCGGGGCGGTAGGGGTCGTGCGTGTCGAGCAGCATCCGGCAGAACATCCTGCGATGTTCGTCCGATCCGATTGTGATGGGCCCCGGCGTGTCATGAGTCCAGCGCCGCAGCGCGGCGTCCCGGTCGGAGATGAAGGCATCGCCTTCGTCCGGATGCGTCAGGGTCTCGGACATGAGCATCAAACGTGAAGGGGGCACGACTCCTATTCTGTCACAACCGTAAGGAAGCCTGCGCCGTCACGCGCAGCGGCGCTGCTGGCCGATCCACATGCGCGCCCAGCGGCAGGCGTAGGCGAGCGCGTGCCGTTCCTCGAAGAAGTAGTCGAGGGCGTCGAACGAATGCTGCGCACCGGGCTGCGTGCCGATGGTGAGATTGGCGGCGAAAAGGCCGTTCGGGAGCTGCTGTGCACTCGGGGCGACGACGTAGCCCTTGTAGCGTAATGGTGTATTCATGGCCGCGCTTCCTGCAGAGCGTCTGCTGACTTGCTGCTGTCTTTGTTCCTGGGTTCTCGATCTGGGTGGCGCGGGGTCCGCTGAGCGTTCGCTTCGCGCGCCGACACGACTCAGCCTACGGGCCGCCGTGTGTCGATGGAACCAATCATTCGTCGCAAGCAAATCACGTGTGGCCTGGGATCGGTCAGCAGAATGATCCGGATGAGGCGAGCTGAGAATCCGGCTTCAATGTGGATCAGGCGCGGTGCGCCGTCTGTGGGATGGCGCACGCGTGGCGCGCCGCGCAGCGTCGGCAATGTGGGCCAGGGAACGTAGCGAGCGGCGCCGCCCGCACTCGCGGTGCGGCGCCCGTGGATGCACGTGCGCCGCGCGGATCAGACTGCGAGGCTCAGGCGTTTTTCGTTGTGCGACGCCTGGGTGGCGTGCGCGGTAGTGACGGTGCTGGAGGCGCTCACAGGCGGCGCCGCGTGCTGGCTGCCGAACGCGAGCGCGAACTGCGCCGCCTGGCGACCCACCGTGGCGAGCTGGTCGGCGACCTTCGCGTCCGAGCATTGGTGCGCGCTCTCGAAACGCGTCTCGAGCGTGTTGATGCCCGCGCCGAACGGCGTGGGCCATCCGCGCAGCGCATGGACGATCGAGCGCAGGGAAGTCAGCACGGACCCCGCGGCCTGCCAGCCGTAGGCCGTGACGATGCAGCCCACGGCGCGGCCGTCGAGATAGGGACGGCTGTCGGCACGAAGCTCTTCGAGCGTGTCGAGCGCATTTTTCACGAGACCGGACACGCCGCCGTGATAGCCGGGCGTCGCGATGATGATGGCGTCGGCGGCGCGCACGGCTTCGATCAGTTCGAGTTGCGCGTCGGTGCGAGCGGGGTCTTCGGGCGCATAGTGCGGCAGCGTGTGCAGGAAGGTGCCGCCGAACAGGTGGGTGCGCGCGCCGGCCTCTTCTGCGCCGCGCAGCGCGAAAGCGAGCGCGCGCTCAGTCGACGAGGCGGCGCGCGTGGTGCCGCCGATGCCGACCACGAGCGGGCGGCGTTGCGAATCGGAGATGCTCAAGCGGTGCTCCCTCATGTGCGATGGGCCGTGGCTCACGCGGATTGCCAGCGAAGCCTCGAAGCGTGGAACCTGAAAGGGTCATCTTAGAGAGCGCGCCGCGCGGCGCGAAACGACTTTTTGTTCTAACCATATGCCGCCGTGGCTACGTTGCGCCGTGCGACGCGGCCCGATATGCATATGCGAAACCATTGGTTGGTCGCTCGACGGGCGATGGCTAAGATGGACCCGTCTCCTCCATGACATCTCCTTGACATGGGATTCGGCCCCGCACCTCCTGGGTGACGGGGCCGCTTTTTTTTTCTCAAGACCGGAGGATGTGGCTTCGAGGCGGGGAGTGCCGCTCGAGGCCTGGCGCGAACTGGAAGCTGCGCGATGCGGCGCTTCGTGCAGCGACGTTGCGCTTACGACGTTGCGCTTATTGCGCGCGCATCGGCGTTGCAGTGCGATGCGCGGGTACGCGGTAGCTCACCGTGAGCACGTTGCCGTCTGGGCCGATTTGCGGCGGGATGGCCGGCATGCGTCCGTTGCCCGGCGCGCTCTGGGCGGGGGCCCCCGATGTGCCGGCGCCGCCCGGCGTGACCGGCAGCGTGGGCGCGGGCGCGCGCACGGCGGGTTCGGCAACCTTGCGTGTCGTGAGGCGGTCGGCGGAAGCGAGCTTGTGCTTCGACCCATGGTGCGCCTTCTTCGCGGCGCTGCCCGCGTGTGCCGAGGGCGTGCGCGCTTCGGGCGGATTCCAGATCTCGATGTAGTGTTCCCCGGCGATCGCGGTGGACGCGAGGACGCCCAGCAAAGTCCCCGTGATGAAGAATCGCACGTCGTGTTCTCCGTTTCGATGTACAGGCCCCAGCCGCGCCCTGGTGCGGGCACGAGGCCGGCGGGCAAGTCTCAGAGCGGCGTGACCCGGTACGGCGACCGGGCGGCACGAATGGCCGGCTGCACGCACTGTACATTCATACAGGCGCTTATGCAAACGTTTCACGACCTGCGTCGGCGATGTGTTGCACGGATACGCCTGGAGGCGTTGGAGAGCCCCGGGGATGCAGTGCGAGCGCGAAGTCAGGGCTCGCTAAAGCGCTGGCTTCCGCGCTGGGGGATGAGTCCGGTGGCAGTTCAGGCAGGGGTCGCGCCCAGCGCGTCAGCCCTCCCCGACGCGCCGGCGCAGTTCCTTCGAAGCCGCAAGTGGAATGCGCGCATCGTCCCAGGTGGCGAGCCATTCAATCTCTTTTGCGGCGAACACCTGGCCATGATTGCGCAGCGCGTACTGCAACGAATCGATAACATGATTGCGGATGATTTCGGGCGTATGCGGGTCGTCGAGGACGATGCGCAACGCTTCGAGCGTGGCCATTACGGGGCTCCGGCGAGTGGTGATCGCACGGTTATCGCACGACAAAATTGGCCGTGCCACGCGGGAAAAAATCGCCGCCACGCGCACTCAATGCCTCGCGCGCTTGAAGATTTCGTACTCGTCCGCAAAAGCCTTTGCGACCGCGGGCCGTTCGCGCACGCGCTGCGCGTACGTCGCAATGGCCGGCCACTGAGAAACATCGATGCCCACGTACGGCGCCCAGTTCAGCACGGTCACGAGATACGCGTCCGCCACGCTGAACGCTTCGAGCAGGAAGCTGCGCGATTCGAGGTGATGGGCGAGCAGGTCGAAGCGGCGCGGGATCTTGTTTCGTGCATAGGCCTTCACCGCCTCGTCCACATCTTTGCCGAGCAGCGGCACGAACACGGCCTTGTGCAGCTCGGTGCCGATGAAACCCAGCCATTGTTGCAGGCGCGCCCGCTCGCGGGTGCCCGCTGGCGGCGCGAGCCGCGCCTGCGGAAAACGGTCCGCCACCCATTGCAGCACGGCCGGGTTTTCGGTGAGCGTCCAGCCGTCGCCCTCGCGCAGCACCGGCACCTGGCCGAGCGCGTTGACGGCGAAGAAGTCGCCGCCTTCGGTGAGCTGTTTCGTGAGCGTGTCGACCTGGATGTAGCGCGCCTGCGCGCCGGCCTCGTAGAGCGCGATGCGCGTGGCGAGCGAGCATGCGAGCGGGGCGAAATAGAGATCGAGCGAGAGATCCATCGTCATCCTCCGTTTCAGGTTTTTGTACTATAGTGAACAAAAATCATCGATCCAATATTTATATGCAATACAGTACAAAAAAGGATAGCCACCGGCGCGGGCGCCCGCGCGCCTACGATCCGGAAGAGGCGCTGGCCAGCGCGCGCGATACTTTCTGGCGCAATGGCTACACAGGCACGTCGCTCGACGATCTGAGCGCCGCGACCGGCATGAACCGGCCGAGTCTCTACGGCGCGTTCGGCGACAAGCATGCGCTCTATCTGCAAACCATCGATCGCTACGTGCAAGCGGGCCGCGCGGCGATGGACCACGCGCTGCAAGGCGAACTGCCGCTGCGCGAGGCGTTGATGCGCGTATTCGACGGCGCGCTCGGCTGGTATTTGCCGGCGCACGACGCAGCGCGCGGCTGCCTGCTGATCGGCACGGCGGCCGTGGAGGCCGTCAATGACGACGAGGTGCGCGAGCGCCTGGCCGCCGGCCTGCGCGCATTCGACAAGGCGTTCGAGAAGCGCTTGCGGGCGGCGCTTGCGCAAGGGGAGTTGCCGCCGCATGCGAGCGCGCCGATGCTGGCGCGCCTTGCTTCCGCGCTATTGCACAGCATGGCGCTGCGCGCACGGGCCGGCGATTCGCGGTCTTCGCTGCGCGCCATGGCGGCGGCGGGCATTGCGCTGATCTGCGGCGATGCACCGGCTCACGCCGAAGGGCGCGCGCCTCGCCGGCGCGAGAAGTAGCGCGAAGGATCACGAACGCGCACGCCGGTCCCGTTGCGCTTATCCCTTGTTACACTGGCGCAGTCGCGCAGGGAACGCTTGCGCACTCGGAGAGGGGGAACGCGATGGTGCGCTATCGGCACTACAAGGGTGGCATTTACGAACTGGTGTGCGAGGCGACGCTCGAGGCGGATCCCTCGGTCACGATGGTCGTGTATCGCGCGGCGAATGGCACGATCTGGACGCGGCCTTCCACCGTGTTCTTCGAACTGGTCGAATACGAAGGTGCGCTCGTGCCGCGCTTCGCGCCCGTCAACTGATTCTTCGAATATTTTTTCCACGCTTTGGAGGTTTCGCCGAACATGCGTCTACTGATTGCGCTCATCCTGCCCTGGCTGCTGTTCTTCACGATCGGAAGGCCCATTGCGGGCATCGTCTGCCTGATTCTGCAGATCACGCTGATCGGCTGGATTCCCGCCGCGATCTGGGCCGTCTATTCGCTCAGCCAGTACAAGACCGACCGGAAAATCGAAGACGCGCTCGGCCGGCGCGGCTAAAGCGCGCATCCTGCGCTGCGCTCGTGCCGTCTGCGCCGCGCAGAGCCGGTTTGCGCAATGACAGGCGCAATCCGGGCTAACAATTCAACAAGAACTTAATGCGGGCTTCCCTTTCTTACAGATAGAAAGGGAGTCTGCTATGTTCAAGATCGTTTTTACCGTGAGCGCGATGGCGCTCCTTGCCGGGTGCGCGACGGGCCCCGGCTACGACTACGGCTACGGCGGGTATGGCCAGCCTTATACCACCGGCTATTACAGCGGCTACGCGCCAGGTTACGCGCCGGCTTACGGCAGCGTCAACATAGGCGTGTGGGGCGGTGGCGGCGGACCTGACCATCACGGCGGTGACCATCACGGCGGGGACTGGCATGGCGGCGGAGGTGGCTGGCACGCTGGTGGTCCGGGCGGCCACGACGGCAGTCATGGCGGACCATGGGGGCCGCCGGGCGGCAACCATGGGCCTGGAGAACGCGGCCCCGGCGGTGGCCACGTCGGCGGTGGTAGCGCAAGCCACGGCGGTGGCGGTCATGGCGGGGGAGGCCCCGGTGGCCGCTAATGCAGGTGTCGAGCCCCGTGCGCATTGCGCATGAGCCCGGCGGCGCGGGCATGCCGCGCCACGAGCCGCCAATCCACCATTTCAAAACACATCAGGCCCGCCCTCGTGAGAGAGGCGGGCCTGATGCTTTGCGCGGGAACCCGGCTGCGAAGCCGGGGTTACGGCGAAACTTACTGTCCCGATTGCGACGTGCCGTTCGTCGACGGTCCATACGCCGTCGCGGCCCGCTGCGCGGCGATCTTCGCTTCGGCCGCCTGGATGTTCTCCGGGTAGTGCATCCAGTCGCTGGGGTCATAGCCGGCGGCGCGCACTTGCGCGAGATCGGCGCGAACCTGCGCGCGGGTCAACGGTTGTTGCTGGGTTTGCACCTGCGCGAACGAAACGGCCGGCACGGCGACGATGGCGGCGAGCACTGCTGCCTTCATAAGCGACTTCATGACTAACCTCCAATATCTTTTGTGAGGAGCCATCGCGTCTGCGTGGCTCAGCTTCTTCAATGTAAGCCTACGGAGGATGAGGGTAAATACTTAGATCACGAATTCAGTGTTCTCCTGGCAACAACAATCGGGCACGAAATCGTCTGAAGTATTGCGATAACCGCATGAGACCGGGTTCAGGCGTCGGCCCTTGGAAGCGCGGGTGATTGTTGCGAAATCGGTAATTCCAATTCGCCCGAAACAGCCTGTATCCGGAACGGCAACTTACCTAGAATCCAGTCGCAGCCAGCCGTTGCAGCGAGTCGCAGCGAGCCGGCCCAGCGAATACGCGGATGCGCACCGTCGTTGCGCATCGACGTCGAATAATTCCGGAGGTTGTCACCATGAAGTCGCTCGTCAAGGCCGTTGCCCTAACCGTTGCTCTTGCCGCTCCCCTCGCCGCTTTTGCGCAAGCCGATCAAGGCTTGACCCGCGAGCAGGTGCGCCAGCAACTCGTCGAATTCCAGCAATCGAGCCGCAATCAGGCTGCTGCCGGCGCCCAGGCGGCGGCGCCCGGCGCCCAGACCGACGGCTCGTTTGGCGGCGTGAGCGGCACGTCGTCGGCTGCGGGCGGCCGTTTCGTTTCCGAAGCGGCTCGCACGGGTCCGCAATCGGTGTACTTCGGCGGCCAGTAAGCCCGCCCGAAGTGCCGGAGTGCACAAGCGGCCCGCGACGCGACGTCGCGGGCCGCTTCGCATTTCCGTCTCACATTGCCTCGGCGTCCGGCACGTCGAGCACGAGGTCCGTGCGCGCGACGGCCACGCAGCTCAGCACATAGCCCTCGGCTTTTTCCTCGCGGCTCAACCCGGGCCACTCGATCGTGAAGCGCGTTTCGCCGCTCACCACACGGCACAGGCAGGTGCGGCACGTACCGTTGCGGCACATGCGCGGCAGGCGGATGCCCGCGAACGCCGCCGCTTCGAGCAGGGTCAGCTCGGGCGGCGCTTCGAAGCTGCGGCCGAGCGGCTCCACGCGCACGATGGGTACGGTGGACGCTTCGGCCCTGCGGGGATTGAGCGGTGCGCGGTCCGCCGAAAACTCATCGCTCATGAAATCGAAACCCCGAGCAGGCGCCCCGCCCCGGCCGTGAATGCCGCCGCGGCGAGCCCGATCACGATCTGCCTGAACGCCGAGAACGTGGCGCTGCGTCCGTTGAAGAGCGACGTGAACACGCCGACGAGCGCGAGCCCGCACGCGCTCAGCGCGACCGACTGCGCGATCGCCGGGACGCCGTGCGCCCACAGGAACGGGGCCGTCGGAAACGCCGCGCCGATCGCGAAGAGGCCGAACGAAACGGCGGCCGCCGTCCAGGGATTGCCGCCCAGCTCCTTTGGGTCGATGCCCAGCTCTTCACGCGCGAGCGTATTGAGCGCTTCGTCCTTGTTGCGCATGATCTGCGCGGCGACGCGATGGGCTTCCTCGGGGTCGATGCCCTTCGCCTGATAAATGAGCGCCAGCTCGTGGCGCTCGGCGTCGGGAGTATGTTCGAGTTCGTCGGCTTCTTTCGCGATCTGCGTGCGCGCAAGCTCGCGCGCGTTGGTGACCGAGAGCCATTCGCCGAGCGCCATCGAGCACGCCCCGGCCACGAGGCCCGCCAGCCCCGTGAGCAAAATCGTTCGATTGACGCTGCCCGCGCCCGCCACGCCCATGATGAGGCAGAAGTTCGAGACGAGCCCGTCGTTCGCGCCCAGCACGGCCGCGCGCAGGTCGTTGCCCGCGGTCGCGCCCTTGTGCCACGACTCGGTGGCGCCCGTTACCTCGCCGTTGCCGTTGCCGTGGCCGTGCTCGGGTTCGCGCTTCTTCGCGACGATCGCCTGCACGATGGCCGCGTGCTGCTGTTCCTGGGCGGAGAGCCGTTCCGCGCCGGGTTCGCGCGCGTAGCGGTCGCGGTCGGCGTACTCGGCGGCGGCGACGGTGGGCAGCACGAGCGAGGGGCCGAACGTGCGTGTGAGCGTCTGCAGCAGGTGCGTTTTGGCGCTGCGCCGGTGCGGTCGCACTGCGACGCCGTTGGCCGCCAGCTTCTCGCGCCAGACGCTCGCATGCTCGCGCTCCGAGGCGGCGAGTTCGGCGAAGATCCGGCGGCGTTCGTCGTCTCTTTCGACGGCGGAGAGCGTGTCGTAGACGGCGGCGCTATCGAGTTCGTCGGCGAGATTACGCCGGAAGCGCTTGATTTCCTGGGCGGTGGCCATGGGCGCGGGTGAAAAAGACGATCCGCCAAGCTTACCCTGGCGCGGCCCGGGTCAGAAGCCGCGCGTCGATGTGCCTGTCCGGCGTGCTCAGCGCCGCTGGCGCAGGTGCCGGTAGATGGTGTTGCGTGCGAGCCCGAGTTCGCGCGCCGCTGCCGAGACGTTGCCGCCGTGGCGGGCGAGCGTGTCTTCGATGAGCCGTGACTGCCAGACGGAGAGGCGCGCGGGCTCGGATCCGGTGCGGTCCGTCGCCGTCGGAGCGTGCGGCGCCTCCCATTCGCTCGCGGGATCGCAATCGTGCATCAGGTCTTCGGGCAGATGCTCGATGTCGATGGCGTCTTCTCCTTCGGCCATGATCGCCGCCGTGCGCAGCGCGCTCGCGAGCTGACGCAGATTGCCCGGCCAGCGGCAGCGCGCGAAGCACGCCGCAACTGCTGGCGTGAGGCGAGTGGGCGCAGCCGGCACCTCGCGCCGCACGATGTCGAGCATGCGGGCGACGAGCGCGTCGAGATCGGTGCGCTCGGCCAGCGCGGGCAGCGTGACCACGAGGCCGTTGATGCGGTAGTACAGATCCTCGCGGAACGTGCCTTCGGCGATCATCGCGCGCAGATCCCGGTGCGTCGCGCAGACGATGCGCAGATCCACGGGCACCGCGCGCGTGCCGCCGAGCGGCACGACGGCGCGTTCCTGCAGCACGCGCATGAGCCGCACCTGTTGCGCGAGCGGCATGTCGCCGATCTCGTCGAGAAAGAGCGTGCCGCCATGCGCCTGCGCGATCTTGCCCGCGCTGCCGCGGCGCTTCGCACCCGTGAATGCGCCGTCTTCGTAGCCGAACAGTTCGGCTTCGATCAGCGTCTCGGGCAGCGCGGCGCAGTTGAGCGCGACGAACGGCCCGTCGCGGCGCGGCGAATCGCGATGCAGCGCCCGCGCGAGCCATTCCTTGCCGGTGCCGGTGCGGCCGAGCACGAGCACGGGAATGTCGCGGCCGCGCACGCGCGCCACGCGCTGCAGCGCGGCGGCGAGCCGCGCGTCGCCGGTGTCGAGTTCGGCTAGCGTGGGCTGCGGTGTCGCGTCGGCGGCGGCCGTCTTTGCAGCGGCGGGCGGTGTGTACGACGCGTGTGCGGCGTTTGGCGCGCGGGACGATGCGGGGATTGCGGAGCGCGCCAGGGTGGCCGCGCCGGGCGTGGCGCGCGCGATCACGCGCACGCCACTTGGGAGCGCAAGCGTGAGCGGCTCACCGGGCGCGCGCATGAGCTGCTGCATGAAGGCCGCGAACGGCTGCCCGAAAAGCGCCGCGAACTCGCGCCGCTGCAGGTCCGCGAGCGGCGCGCCGAACTGGAACAGGGCGCTGCGGTTCGCGCAGAGCAGCGTGCCGTCGGCGGAAAAGGCGGCCAATCCTTCGTACAACGTACCGATGAATTCCGCGCGGACATGAAACTGGAGCCGGATGGCATCGGCGAAATCGGTGCTGAACAGCTGGTTCTCGATCATCTGCGCCGACATGCGCACGAGCGCGAGCGTGTGCTTGTGAAAGCCGCCCGATTCGCCGCTGACGTCGAGCGCGCCGAGCGTGCGGCCGTACGGATCGGCGATCGGCGCGCACGAGCACGTGAGGATGTGATTGGCGCGCAGAAAATGCTCGCGCGCGTGCACGGTGGTGGGCTGCCCGTCCACGAGCGCCGTGCCGATCGCATTCGTGCCGCGATGCTGCTCGGCCCATGAAACGCCCGGGCGCAGTGCCACGCGCTGTGCCTTCTCGATGAAATCGCTGTCGCCGAGGCTGTGGAGGATCACGCCGTTGCGGTCGGTGAGCAGCACCATGCTTTGCGTGTCGACGATCTGCGCGTGCAGCGCGTCCATCACGGGCCGGGCCTGATGGTAGAGCGCGCGGTTCGTGTCGATGAGATCGCGCAGGTTCACGGGGGTGAGCGCATCGAATTCGGGCGCTTCGCCGGCGCGCAGTCCCAGTGCGCGCGAGCGCGCGTGAGCTTGTGCGATGGCGTCCGCGCGGGCCGCATGGTGCGGCGTGACGGGGTTTCGAGTCACTCCTGTCTCCAGTCGTTATGGGTCCGCCGTTGCAGCGCAACACGGCCTGGCGCTAGCGGGGGCTCTTGGGCCGGTTCATGGTACAGGATACGAGCCGCCTGCCAATCCGGATTAAAGCGGGGACCGAAGTCGCTCCGCCGTCAATCGCCCTTGAGTTTATTCGCGCGGGTGCCAGGATGAAGGTGAGGGCGCATTCGCGTCGCGCCCCCGGCGGTGCTGGTTCACCGCCCGCTCCGTTCTGGAGTACGTCATGGTGCACGGCGAATTGAGGATCGTGGTGGCGGCGCTCGCCACGTTCGTTGCGCTCTTTGGCCTCGGGTACGCAATTGACGGATTGATCTTCGACGAGAACGACGTCGTGCTTTCCGGAATGGTGACCGTGGCCCTTGCGATCGCTGCGTTCGTGGTGATGCTCACGCTGCACCCGAAAGACCTCGAGGATCTCCAACACCTCGATCGGCACCGGCATCGCGAATCGTGACGCGCCCTTGCGGCGCGCATGTTGCGATGCGACAACCGGCCGGGCACATTGGCGCAGAGGCCGGGGAGGCAGTGTTTGCGCGGGCAACTAGCGATACGGATGCTGCACCTGCGAAAAACAAGCGCTCAAGTCAGGTCTTCCAGCGCGCATTGCGGGCTATTTCCGGCGTGTGACAACGCGGAGCTTGCGGGCCGCAGGAAGTCGTCTAAAGTGAATCAAATCAACCGCCGCAAACGTGTCTTTCACGGCGGCTGACGTTGATCCGCGCGTTCCGGATCGGAGTGTCACCCGCGCTGTCCGGGGGCAGTCCGAGGCGGCTGAGCGCGGCCCATTCACCCTCAACTAAGGCGACCCCCATGCAGATCATGTTTCCGAACGAGGCGCCCGAATACTCGGGTCCCGACCTTACCTTGGCGTTTCCGGCGATGGTCGATGGAGAGAGGGTGGAGTGTCTGATCACGGCGGCGGCGCTGGAAGACCACTTCGGGGCGGCCTCGCCGCGCGCCGAAGACATGCTCAATGCCTTCGACCATCACCGCGACCGCATCGAGGCTTGTGCGCGTCGCTTGCTGTCCGAAACGCGTGCGCAGTGTCTCGTGCTGCGCAGCGGCTACGTGCGCTTCGTCCAGGCGCACGGCAGCGCGTCCTGAACGCGTCGTAGACAACGGCGTTCTTTACAGCCTTTTTGCTTCTCGCCGCGCCCTTCGGGGCGCGGCTTTCGTTTTTTGCGCCCTCAGACCATGCGGCGCAGCGTGTTGTCGCGGAACACGACGTGGTGCGCGATCGCCGCGAGCGCATGCAAACCGATCACCCAGTAAAAGAGGTTGCCGAAGAGTTCGTGCGTGTCTTTGATGAATTTGCGTGCGGCGGGATCCGGGCCAGCGAGCGTGAGTTGCAGATCGAGCCCCGCGAGCCTGACCGGATGGCCTGCCGTGTTGATCGTCAGAATGCCTAGCAGGGGCTGCACGAAAATAAACAGATAAAGCGCGAGATGCACGACGCGCGAAAGAAACGAGAGCAGCCGGTTGGAGTCGATGCCGGCGGGCGCGCCGCGCCAGAGGCGCCATAGCAGCCGCGGCACGGCGAGCGCGAGCACGAGCGTGCCCGCCCAGTAGTGCACATTGCTCCAGAACACGCGGCTGTCCGTGCCTTTGGGGCCGCGCACTTCGATCGCGAGATAAGCAAGCGCGACGAGCAGAAAAATGGCCCAGTGAAACAAGATCGCGGGCTTCGTGTAGCGTTCGGATGCGGCGGGGAAAGTTGCCACGTGGCGGCTCCTGTGTGCGGGGGTGCTGGCAATCGTTCCTATGATAAGGAGCAGGTGCCGCGCCGTGCAGCGATATAGCCGGGAAGCTTGACGTAGCGGGGTATGAAGGGACGATGGGAGGCCCGAATGCTCCCGGGCCGCGTAGACGTCCTTGCGAACAACCGTCTTCCCTTACGCGCTGCCGAGATAGAAATACCGGAACAGGAACACGGCCGCGATGATCCAGACGATCAGCTTTACCTCGCGCACGCGGCCCGTCAGCAGCTTCAGGCCCGCATACGAGATGAAGCCGAACGCCACGCCATTGGCGATCGAATAGGTGAACGGCATGGCGAGCGCGGTGAGGGTGGCGGGTACGACTTCGGTGGCGTCTTCCCAGGGCAGATCGGCGAGTTCGCGCAGCATCAGGCACGAGACGTAGAGCAGCGCCGGCGCCGTGGCATAGCCCGGCACCACGCCCGCGAGCGGCGCGACGAACAGGCACGCGAGGAACAGCACGGCCACGGTCAGCGCGGTCATGCCGGTGCGGCCGCCCGCCTGCACGCCCGAGGCGCTTTCGATATACGCCGTGGTGGACGAGGTGCCGAGCACCGAGCCCGCGAGAATCGCGGTGCTGTCCGCGAGCAGCGCGCGGTTCAGGCGGTGCATCTTGCCGTGGACGAGCAGGCCCGCGCGGTTCGCGACGCCCATCAGCGTGCCGGTCGCGTCGAACAGCTCGACGAGAAAGAACACGAGTACGACATTGAGCACGCCCGTGGAGAGCGCCGCCTTGATGTCGAGCTGCGCGAACGTCGGCGCGATCGATGGCGGCGGCGAGAAGATGCCGTGGAACTGGTTGCCGCCGAAGAAGAACGAGAGGATCGTGACCCCGACGATGCCGATCAGGATCGCGCCGCGCACTTTCAGCACGTCGAGCGTGACGATGGCAAAAAAGCCGATGATCGCGAGGATCGTATGCGGATCGTGCAGGTTGCCGAGCTCGACGAGCGTGGCCGGGCTCCCGACGACCACGCCCGAGGTCTTGAGCGAGATGATCGCGAGAAAGAGGCCGATACCCGCTGTGATCGACACGCGGATCGAATGCGGAATGCCGTTGACGATGGCTTCGCGCACGCGCAGCAGGGTGACGATGAAGAACAGGCACCCGGAGATGAACACCGCGCCGAGCGCGGCCTGCCACGTGAAGCCCATGCCCTTCACGACCGTATAGGCGAAGTACGCGTTCAGCCCCATGCCGGGCGCGAGCGCGATGGGGTAGTTCGCGTAGAGGCCCATGACGAGCGAGGCGAGCGCCGCGACGAGGCAGGTGGCGACGAACACGCTTTCTTTCGGCATGCCGGCGTCGCCAAGGATGGCAGGGTTCACGAAGATGATGTAGGCCATCGTGAGGAATGTGGTGATACCGGCGAGCAGTTCGGTGCGCAGGTTGGTGCCTGCTTCTTCGAAACCGAAATAGCGTTTGATGGCGTCCATGAAGATCGGGCCCTTGAGAGTCGAGCGGGTTATTCGCTGCTTGGTTGCGTTGCTTGGTTGTTGTGTGCAATCACCGCCGGCAGGAGCACGCTTCGATGTGCGCGGATGCCGCGGCGTATGGCTACGGGCGCGATTGTAAACAATTGTGGGATGGGCAGAACGCCAGGGCCACCGCATGAAACGTCAATCGACATTCGAATCGGTTGATGCGCGCCGCTTCGTGCGATGGCCCGATCGCGTTCGTTTGACGACGCTCATATTGTTTAAGAAATGGCTGATACCTTTCGACAAGTCTTACGTTTAGACTTCTTGATTTTTCAGCCAAGAAAGGAATCATCTATGCTTCATAGCAAGAAGATCGCCGCTGTCGCCGTCTGTGTGGCTGCCGCCGCCGCCGTTCCGGCCAGCGTATTGGCGGCGAGCGCGAATACGCTCAACTTCCAGGGCGAAGTGGCGACCCAGACCTGCGAGGTCACGGTCAACGGCAACGCGACAAACCCGACGGTCCCGTTGCCCCCGGTGTCGGTCTCGGTCCTCCAGGCTGCGGGCAGCAACGCCGGCATGACGAACTTCACGATCGGCGTGACCGGCTGCACCGCGCCGGCCAGTGCGCTGCCGATCAAGACGGTGTTCGTCGGGAATCAGGTGGATAGCAACGGCAACCTTGGCAATACCGGGACCGCAACCAACGTCGCGCTGCAACTGCTGGACCCGGCTGCGCCCTCCACGCCTTTCAATCTCTCCGGCGCCATGGGCTACGCCGCAGCCGGTCTGAACCTCGCAGCCGGCGCGACGGCGTCGACGCACGACTTCGCGGTTCGCTACTACAGCGCAACGGGTAATGCGACCGCCGGTTCCGTGTTCGGCACCGTGCAGTACGCGGTCAGCTATCAGTAAGACGTCAGAGTAAGACCTCAGAGTAAGACCTCAGAGTAAGACCTCAGAGTAAGACCTCAGAGTAAGACCTGGGCGATCGGCCCCTCCGGGTCTGGCGCATCGAGCCAGGCCCGGAGACTTTTTCGTCCGAATTCCCTCAGCATTTCACGTCCGTGAGGGAATTCGATTACCCGATATTTAATTAGGACTGCAATACAAATCCGGCGCATGCTTGAATTCGCCCGGACCCGCGCTTAGACGCACTGAAACGCCTGATCGACGCTGCGCTTGATTCCGCGGAGGCGGCCTGCCCACGCGTTGGCAGGAACGTTTTGAAGTCGCCTGTATGCCACAGACCGAACGTCGCAACCGGTCATTTCGAGCCACAGCAGCGCTCCGGGGGCGGCAGTCGCAATACAACGATGCGCGCGCGAACTTCCGGGCGCGGATCGCCCGATGCCGAATGGCTGCGCTGCTGCGTGTGGCTGGCTAGCGGGCGCTACTGCGACATCTGCCCGCCGGCACCACCCGGCGCGCGTGACGCGCGCCGCTGCGCCACGATGGCGCCTGCCCGTTGCGCGTTTTCCGGATAGTTGACCCAGTCCATCGGATCGTAGCCCGCTTGCCGCCACTCGATCAGGTCTGCGCGCACCTGGGCTCGCGTCAACGGCCCTGACTGATCGTACGGTTGTGCCAGCGCCGCAGCCGACGCGAACCAGCATGCTCCGGCAAGCACGCCGAGCGCTACACGCGGAAGAGTGTTCATGGCAAGACCTTTCGTATTAGGGATATCCCTAAAAATTATAGGCGCTATCTCAATAACTGAAAGGTGGATCGAGACTCGCCGTGCCGGTGCGGGCGAACCGCGAAACGCTCACTGCGCGCGCTTGCGAAGCTGCGCCGCGCGATAGTCGGTCGGCCGCTGTCCGGTCCATTTGCGAAACGCGCGATGAAACGCGCTCGGCTCCGCGAACCCAACCGCCGCCGCAATGTCGGCAACCGAGCGGCGCGGGTCCAGCAGCGCTGCGATCGCGAGGTCGCGGCGCAATTCGTCCTTGATCGACTGGCAACTGTGGCCCTCCTGGCTCAGCCGCCGACGCAGCGTGGCGGGCGCCACGTTCAGACGTCGCGCGATGGCGTCGGCATCGGGCCACGCGGCGGCGGGAAGCGCGCGCAGCGTTCTTCGCACGCGCGTCGCGAACGAGCCGGGGTTGCGGTACTTCACGACGAAATTGCCGGGCGCGTTGCGCAAAAAGGCGCGCGCCGAGCTGGCGGTCTGGATCACGGGCAGCTCGAGAAAGGCTGGCGCGAAGTCGAAGCACGTGGCCGCCTGGTCGAACGTCATGTCGTCGCAGAGCATCAGTTGATAGTCGTGCGCGGCATCGGGCTGCGGACAGCAAAAGCGCGCCGCGAGCAGCGGAATGCGCCGGCCCACGAGCCAGCACACGAGCCCATAGACGAGGATGAACCAGGTGGCGTACGCGAACATCGTGGGCGTGGGCCTGCCCGCGCGATGCTTGAGCGTCACGCGCACGCGCGTGGCGTCGATGTCGATCTCGCCGGCCAGGTCGTCGAGCACGAGCCGCATGAAGTGAACCGCTCGCTGCAGCGCCTGGCGCCCGGTGCTGGCGCCGAGCGCCGAGTGCGTCATGGCGATGAAGCTGCCGCTTTTCATCGCGTGCGAGTCCTGGCCGAAGAATTCGTCGTCGAGCGCGCGCGCGATGCCCGACCACAGCAGGCCGTATTGCGCCGCGCTCACACGGGCCTGCGGCGCGCACAGCACGGCCGCAGAGATGCCGGCCGCTTCGGCGAGCGGCGCGATTTCGAGGCCGCCCGCCCGCGCCAGCGCGAGCGTCTCGTTCACGAGGCGCATCGAGATCGTGCCTTTTTCGCTCAGCGTATCGGGTTTCGCCGGTTGCAAGGGAGCCGCCTCCGTTAAGGTTTTCTTAGCCTCTATGGTAAATCCGATCAAGGATTTTGAGCGTGGCGGGCATCGAATGCGCGCGTCCCCATGCCTACACTTTTCGCAAGCCTTGCAGCCGGGGCGCCATCGCGCCACAGTGGAAGGCAAGCGCAAGAGACACAGGAAGGGGACACACATGGACGAGTTCTATACCGACGACCAGCGCATGATTCGCGACGCCGCGCGCGACTTCTCGAGCGAGCAGCTAGCGCCGAACGCAGCGCAATGGGACCGCGAGGGCAAGCTGCCCGACGAGGTGGTCAAGCAGCTGGGCGAGCTGGGCTTTCTCGGCATGATCGTGCCGCAGGAGCAGGGCGGTTCCTACACCGACTACGTGGCGTACGCGCTCGCGATGGAGGAAATCGCAGCGGGCTGCGCCTCGTGCGCGACGCTCGTGAGCGTGCACAACTCAGTGGGCTGCGGGCCGATCCTGCAGTTCGGCAC
Source organism: Paraburkholderia mimosarum LMG 23256 = NBRC 106338 (assembly GCF_000739815.1). GTDB lineage: Bacteria > Pseudomonadota > Gammaproteobacteria > Burkholderiales > Burkholderiaceae > Paraburkholderia > Paraburkholderia mimosarum. The sequence goes on along the minus strand of NZ_BBJJ01000003.1, from coordinate 89,311 downwards.
CGACGCGCAAAAGGATCGCTGGCTAGGCAAGCTCGCCAGCGGCGAGCTGATCGGCGCGTTTTGCCTGACCGAGCCGCAGGCGGGCTCGGAGGCGAACAACCTGCGCACGCGCGCGGAGCTGCGCGACGGCAAGTGGGTGTTGAACGGCAACAAGCAGTTCGTGACCAACGGCTCGCGCGCGAGCGTCGCCATCGTGTTCGCCGTGACCGATCCCGACGCGGGCAAGCGCGGCATCTCGGCGTTCATCGTGCCGACGGACACGCCGGGCTTCAACGTCGGGCCGCACGAGAAGAAGATGGGCATCCGCGCTTCGGACACCTGCCCGATCTCGCTCGTCGACTGCGCGATTCCCGAGGCGAATCTGCTTGGCCAGCGCGGCGAGGGCCTGAAGATCGCGCTCGCGAACCTCGAAGGCGGGCGCATCGGCATTGCGGCGCAGGCGCTCGGCATCGCGCGCGCGGCCTTCGACGCGGCGCGCACCTATGCGCACGAGCGCGTGCAGTTCGGCGAGCCGATCATCAAGCATCAGAGCGTGGCGAACATGCTCGCGGACATGCACACGCGCATCAACGCGGCGCGCCTTCTCGTGCATCACGCGGCGCGGCTGCGCACGCTTGGCAAGCCGTGTCTTTCGGAGGCTTCGCAGGCCAAGCTCTACGCTTCCGAAATGGCCGAGGAAGTGTGCTCGCACGCCATCCAGATCCACGGCGGCTATGGCTTCCTCAACGATTATCCGGTGGAGCGGCACTATCGCGATGCGCGCATCACGCAGATCTACGAAGGCACGAGCGAAGTCCAGCGGATGGTGATCGCGCGGCAGCTTTGAGAAGCAGTGAGGATGACGAAGCGAAAATAAATCGAGCGCGCACACGCGCAAATGGAGACGACGATGACCGGGTTCACCCCTTCCGCGCAGGCCTTCATCGACGCACGCGATCTGCTGCTGCGTCACCGCACCGACTACGCACGCGCGTACGCCGAATTCGCGTGGCCGAAGCTCGACACGTTCAACTGGGCGCTCGATTACTTCGACGTGATGGCGCGCGGCAACGACAACCCGGCGCTCTGGATCGTCGACGACCTCGCGAACGGCGGCACGCGCTATTCGTTCGCGCAGATGTCCGAGCGCTCCTCGCGCATGGCGAACTTCCTGCGCGCGCAGGGTGTCGCGCGCGGCGACCGTCTGCTGCTCATGCTGCCCAACCGCGTCGAACTCTGGGACGTGATGCTGGCGGCGATGAAACTCGGCGCAATCGTGCTGCCCGCCACGACACAGCTCTCGCCCGACGACGTGCGCGAGCGCGTGGAAACGGGCGGCGCACGCTACGTCGTCGTGGACGCTGCCGAGCTCGGCAAGTTCGAAGCGCTGGACAAGAGCGTGAAGCGCATCGCCGTGGGCGGCACGAACGGCGCGAGCGAGTGGATCGACCTTTCGCGCGCCTACGATGCCAGCCCCGCCTTCGAGCCCGACGGCCCGACGCGCGCCAGCGACCCGCTCCTGCTCTACTTCACCTCGGGCACGACCTCGAAGCCCAAACTCGTCGAACACACGCACGAAAGCTATCCCGTTGGCCATCTTTCGACGATGTACTGGATCGGCCTCATGCCGGGCGACATCCACTGGAACATCAGCTCGCCGGGCTGGGCCAAGCATGCATGGAGCTGCTTCTTCGCGCCCTGGAACGCGCAGGCCTGCGTGTTCGTCTACAACTACGCGCGCTTCGTGCCGAAAGACACGCTCGCCGCGCTCGTTCAATGCGGCGTGACCACGCTGTGCGCGCCGCCCACGGTGTGGCGCATGCTCGTGCAGGAGCCGCTCGCTTCTTACGCGGTGAAGCTGCGCGAGATCGTGGGCGCGGGCGAGCCGCTCAACCCCGAGATCATCGAGCGCGTGCGCCATGCATGGGACATCGCGATTCGCGACGGCTACGGTCAGACGGAAACGACCTGCCAGATCGGCAACCCGCCTGGCCAGCCCGTGGTGGCCGGCTCGATGGGCCGGCCGCTGCCCGGCTATCGCGTGGAGCTTGTCGATCCGGACGATCAGCCCGTGAGCGAGGGCGAAATAGCACTGCCGCTGCTGCATCGGCCGCTCGGTCTCATGACGGGCTACGCGAACAACGCGAAGGCGAGCGAGTACGCCATGCGCAACGGCTACTACCATACTTCCGATGTCGCCATGCGCCGCGACGACGGCTACTACGTCTACGTCGGCCGCGCCGACGACGTGTTCAAGTCGTCCGACTATCGCCTGAGTCCGTTCGAGCTGGAAAGCGTGCTCATCGAGCATGAAGCGATTGCCGAGGCGGCCGTCGTGCCGAGCCCGGACGAACTGCGTCTCTCGGTGCCGAAGGCCTTCGTCATCGTGCGCCAGGGCTATGAAGCCGGCCCCGATCTCGCGCGCGAAGTGTTCCGCTTCTCGCGCGAGAAGCTCGCGCCCTACAAGCGCATTCGCCGGCTGCAGTTCAGCGACCTGCCCAAGACCATCTCGGGCAAGATCCGCCGCGTCGAGTTGCGGCGCCGCGAAATGGAGCGCAGCGCCGAACCTGCGCGCCAGCCGGACGAGTACTGGGAAGAGGATTTCCCCGAGCTGCGCTGATATCAAAACGGAGTCCGAAATGATCGAATTCGAGTACGCGCATGATGGCGCGGTGGTGCTGCTCACGCTTTCTCGCCCGCCGGCGAACGCCTTCACGATCGACGGCTTGCGCCAGCTTCAGCAGGTGATCGAGGCGTTCGACCGCGAGCCGCAGGTGCGGGCCGTCGTCGTCACCGGCAGCGGGCCGAAGTTCTTCAGCGCGGGCGCAGACCTCAATGCCTTCGCCGATGGCGACCGCGACGTCGCCCGTACGGCGGCAAGCGCGTTCGGCGCGGCGTTCGAGGCGCTGCAGAAGGCGCGGCCCGTGGTGATCGCCGCGATCAACGGCTATGCGATGGGCGGCGGCCTCGAGTGCGCGCTCGCGTGCGATATCCGCATCGCCGAGGAGCACGCGCAGCTCGCGCTGCCCGAGCCCGCCGTGGGGCTGCTGCCTTGCGGCTGCGGCACGCAAACCTTGCCGTGGCTGGTTGGTGAGGGCTGGGCCAAGCGCATCATCCTCACGGGCGAGCGCGTGGATGCGCAAACGGCGCTGCGCATCGGTCTAGTGGAGGAAGTCGTCGCGACGGGCGGCGCACGTGACGCGGCCCTCGCGATGGCGGCTCGCGTTGCCGGGCTGAGCCCGGAAGCGGTGAGCGCCAGCAAATCGCTGATCCATCAGGCGCGCAATGGCGTGCCGCGCGGCGCGGCGCTCGCGGTCGAGCGCGAGCGCTTCGTCGATTTGTTCGATTCGCCCAACCAGCGCGAAGGCGTCAACGCGTTCCTCGCGAAACGCAAGCCGCGCTGGCATATTGTAACGGAGAACTAAGCAATGAATGCAACACCCGCTTCCGTCGAGGCCCCACCTCAGCCGGCCGCACCTCAGCCGGCCACTACGGAAGCCAAAAAGGAGGTGCTGTTTCGCGTGATCAACCGCGTGGCGATCGTCACGCTCGATCGTCCGGCCGCGCTCAACGCGCTTTCGCACGCCATGGTGCGCGAACTGACCCAACTGCTGGAGCATGTGCGCACGGATGACGCCATCGTCGCGCTCGTGCTGGAAGGCGCGGGCCCGAAGGGCTTCTGCGCGGGCGGCGACGTGCGCGCGCTCTACCAGCTTGCACGCGAAAGCGCGCGCGACGGCGCTGACGGCTGGCAGCAATTCTTCGTCGACGAGTATCGGCTCGACTATCGGTTGCACACATTCCCCAAGCCGGTCGTCGCGCTGCTAGACGGCGTGACGATGGGCGGCGGCATGGGCCTCGGCCAGGCGGCGGTGCTGCGCATAGCAACGTCGCGCACGAAGATCGCGATGCCGGAAACACGCATCGGCCTCTTGCCCGACGTGGGCGCGACGCATTTCCTCGCGAAAATGCCTGTCGAGCTGGAGCTTTACGTGGGCCTGACCGGCGCGATGCTCGCCGGTGCCGATGCCGTGCACTGCCGCCTGGCGGACGCCTGCGTGCCCGGCGAATGGCTCGATGGGTACGAGGCGCGCCTCGCGGCCGCGCAGTGGACAGGCGATGTGCGCGCTGTGTTGCGCGAGGTGTTCGTCGCGCCATGCCATGAGGCGGGCGAAGGCGCGCTCGCTGCACTCACGCCGGCCATCGTGCGCCATTTCGACCCCCGCCTGAGCGTGGAGCAGATCGTCGCCTCGCTGCGAGCCGATCTCGAACGCGTGCATTCGCAGTCCGAGCGGGCCTGGCTCGAAGCCACGCTCGAAGCGCTCACGCATTATTCCCCCACGATGCTCGAAGTCACGCGCGAGGCGCTGCTGCGCGGGCGGCAGATGACGCTCGCCGAGTGCTTCCGCATGGAGCTTGGCATCGTTGGCCGCGCGATCGAAGAGGGCGACTTCTGCGAAGGCGTGCGCGCGCATCTCGTCGACAAGGACCGCAAGCCGCGCTGGGCGCCCGCAACGCTCGTCGAAGTCCGCAGCGAGCGCGTGCGGCATTTTCTTGCTTCGCCCTGGCGCGGCGAGGCGCATCCGCTCGCGGATCTCGGCGCGTAAGCCGGGAGCGAAAACGCCGGGAGCGAAAACGCCCGCCGCGAGTCACGCGGCGGGCGTTTTCGTTGATAGCGCAGCGCTTACAGGTAGCTGCAAACGTAGTCGAGCGTCTCGATCACGTCGATGTCGAAGCGGCTCCTGGCCGGCACCGAGAACGACTCGCCGGCGCCGTAGGTCTTCCACTCGTCGGTGCCTGCCAGGCGGATGCGGCACTGGCCGGCCTGCACTTCCATCAGCTCGGCGGCGTCGGTGCCGAAGTTCAGCGTGCCCGGCAGGATCACGCCGAGCGTCTTGCGCGAGCCGTCGGCGAACAGCACGGTGTGCGAAACGCACTTGCCGTCGAAATAGACGTTCGCACGTTTGATTACGGAAACCTGATCGAATTGCGCTGCTGCCGTCATGGCGGTCTTCCTCTGTCTTCGTGGATGGAATCGGGCGCCGGAACGACGCGTCGTCCGGGGCAAGGCCGCCATCATACCGGCAGTCGCGGCGGTCTGGGCAACGCCGCTCGGGCGTTGGCGGCCGCTGCGAGCCGATGCGAGGCGCTTCGCAGGCCGTCGAGTCATTTGCGGCAAATTTCTCACCACGTATTTACACAAATCTAACCTGTCATTACAATCGCAATCACGAATGAGAATCATACGCATTCGCAAAAAAAGACAATCCGCCGGGTTTCCATAGCGCAGGGGGTGTGTGACGCTCGCTGCAGCGAAAGGAGGTCCGTCACCGACCAGCTCGCACACTCATGCCCGTCCATTTCCCGACGCCCAGGCGCGCGGCCGCCGCGCTCTACTGCTCCGGTCTTTTCGCATCGTCAATCGTTCACGCGCAGACGGCGCCCGCCGCCGATACGCCACCTGCCGCACCGTCCACCGCCGCCGCGGAGGGCACGCTCCCCGCGGTGAAGGTTATCTCGGCGCCGTCCGACATGCAGACGAAAACGCTCGATTCGTACAAGTTCACCGCGCCGCTCATCGACACGCCTCGCTCGATCACCGTGATTCCAGAGGAAGTGCTCAAGGAGAAGAACGTCACGACGTTTCAGGACGCGCTGCGCACGGTGCCGGGCATCACCTTCCTCGGCGGCGACGCGGCGGCGAATCCGTCGGCGGACCGTCCCGTGATTCGCGGCTTCGAATCGCGCAATTCGATTTTCGTGGATGGCATGCGCGACACGGGCGTGCAAAACCGCGAAACCTTCGCTGTGCAGAACATCAGCGTCGTGAAGGGCCCGGACTCCGTGTATGCCGGGCGCGGTGCGGTTGGCGGCAGCGTGGACATCACGACGAAAACGCCGCAGGCCGACAACTTCATCAACGGGAGCGTGGGTCTCGGCACCGATAGCTACCGCCGCGCCACCGTCGACTGGAACCAGAAGCTCAACGACACCACGGCGATCCGCCTGAACGCAATGGGCCACGACGCCGACCAGCCGGGCCGCACCGACGTGTACAGCAAGCGCTGGGGCGTCGCGCCCTCGGTCGCGTTCGGCCTGAACACGCCGACCACGGTCACGGTGAGTTACTACCACCTGAACAGCTACGACATGCCCGACTTCAGCGTGCCGTTCCGCTCGACGGGCGGCACGCCGGTGTCGTCCAACCGCGGCCAGTTCTACGGCCTGAACACGCGCGACTACCGCTACGGCCAGACCGACACGGGCGAAGTGAAAGTGGAGCACCGCATCAACGACGCGTGGAAGATCAGGAACACGACGATGTTCGGGCGCTCGACGCTCGACTACGTCGCGACCAATCCGCAGTTGACGAGCGCGACCTCGAACATCCTCAGCCTGCAGGCCAAGAGCGGCAAGTACGCGACCAACAGCGTCGCCAACCAGACCGAGGCAAACGGGAAGTTCGACCTCTACGGCATGCGCCATACGTTCACGGCGGGCGTGGAGTTCAGCCACGAGCAGAACCTGTACGAGGGCTATCTCGTGCGCGATTCGGCGGGCAACAACATCCGCACGGGCGGCCCGTGCACGGTGGCGTTCAACTGCGCGTCGATCAACAACTGGAATCCCGACAATCCGTGGACGGGCAGCATCGTCCTCAACGGCGACAAGAGCTTCCCCGGAGCCGCCACGCATACGCAGACGAATACCGCTTCGGCGTATATGTTCGACAGCGTGCAGCTTGCCGAGCGCTGGATCTTCAACGCGGGCCTGCGCTTCGACCGCCACGACGTGACCGCCCAGCAGGCGGGCGTGGCCGATCTCTCGAACACGTCGAATCTCTTCAGCTACCAGTTCGGCCTCGTGTTCAAGCCGATGCCGAACTTGAGCCTCTATACGTCGTACGGGACCTCGGCGAATCCGCCGGGCTCGAACTCGGGTCTTGGCGGCGGCACCGACCAGATCACGGCGACCAACAAGGATCTCGCGCCCGAGCGTTCGCGCAATATCGAAGTGGGCGCGAAATGGGACGTGCTCGACCAGCGCCTCTCGCTCACCACGGCGCTGTTCCAGACGGAAAAGACCAATGCGCGCGTGAGCGACGGTCTCGGCGGCACGATCAATGCGGGTTCACAGCGCGTGCGCGGCTTCGAATTCGGCTTCGCGGGCAACGTGACGAACAAGTGGTCCGTGTTCGGCGGCTACTCGTACCTCGACGCGATCACGACCGACGCGGGCCCGGCGAGCCCGACGCTCTCCGGCCTGCCGATGGTGATGGTGCCAAAGCATAATTTCACGCTGTGGACGAGCTACGACGTGCTGCCGAAACTCACGGTGGGTGCGGGCGCAACGGTTTCGAGCTTGACGTATGCGTCGGTTTCGGCGACTACGCGTAAGTGGATACCGGGTTATGCGCGCTTCGATGCCGCGGCTACGTGGCGCGTGTCGAAGAAGATCGATGTGCAGCTCAACGTGAACAACATCTTCGACAAGGCCTACTACCAGAGCGCCTACCCGATCTACGCGACGTGGGCGCCGGGCCGTTCGGCGGTGGTGACCTTGAACTTCTATCAGTGACACGCGAACGGCGAGTCACGAAAAAGGGGCGCTCGCAAAGAAGCGCCCCCTTTTGTATCGTATCGACGGTACGTCGATGCGAGATCACTCCGCGGCGCGCACCGCCACCGAAGCCTCGGAAGTCAGCATCATGAACGTGAAGCTCTCCTGCAGATAGAGCTTCACGCTGTCCGCGTCGTGCGACGCATAGCCGATCGAGACATCCTGCCCGAGGTGGAACGCGAAATCGCCGCCGCGCGTGCTCAGGATCGCGCCGCCTTGAATCGCTGGCGCCCAGATGATCTCGCCGTTCACGAGCCGGCGAATGTGCTCGAGAATCGGATAGCCCATGTCGCTCGCTTCGCTCACCGACGTGTAGGCGTCGGAGCCGAGCAGCACCGCGTACGGGCCGTCCACGCCTTGCAGGCGCAACTGTTCGAGCGCCCTGGCGATGACCGTGGGGTAACTGGCGATGTCGGCGGGCATCGGCAGAACCGGGTTCGACGTGCCTTCGCGAATGCCCGTGATCTGCGCGGCCGCGTAGCCGTCGAAGATCGCGCGGTCTTCCGCGAACGCGAGGCGCGTGGCGGCGTCCTTGGCCGGCTGCCAGTCGGAGTCCTCGGCGCCGCGCTCCACGTCGTCGATGGCGTCGCGCGAGAGCTCGAACGGCACGCGCAGTTCGACGAGCGCCTTCACTTCGCGCTGGCGCGCGCGGATGCCTTCGACCGGCGGCGCGATGCCGTTCTGGTGGCCGGTGCCGACGGCGGCGAGCGCCGGGCCGCCAGGCCCTTTGACGTCCACGACGCGGCGTCCCGCGAGCGAGCGCTTGAAGGTGCGCGCGACTTCTTCTTCGATTTGCGACCACGCGGCCGCGGAAATCGGCGCCAGCTCGCGATGGAGGTTATTCATACCGGGGTGCTCCTTTGAGGGATCCGATGGCGAGCGAGCCGTCCGCGCAGGCCGCGGCGGCAGGCTCGGTTTGTGTTTCCGATGAATCGGCGGCGCTCGTCTCGACACCTGGCGCGGCGGCCGGGTCGACTGCGGGGTCGACCGCGGCGAGCGCTTCGAGCAGCGGCTGCGACGGCACGAAGAAGAGGCCGCCGGTCACGGCGCGGCTGAAGTCGAGCAGCCGGTCGTAGTTGCCGGGCGGCAGCCCGACGAACATGTTTTCGAGCATCTGCTCGATCGGCTTCGGCGAGCGCGCGTAGCCGATGAAGTAGGTGCCGAATTCGCCCGAGCCGGGCCGGCCGAACGGCATGTTGTCGCGCAGGATCTTGATTTCGTTGCCCGCGTCGTCTTCGAGCGTCGTGAGCGCGCTGTGCGACCAGCTGGGCTTCACCGCTTCGTCGAGTTCGATGTCATCGAGCTTGGTACGCCCGATGATGTGCTCCTGCGCCTCCACCGAAAGCGCGTTCCAGCCTTTCATGTCGTGCAGGTACTTCTGCACGAGCACGTAGCTGCCGCCGCGGAAGTCTGGATCCTCGTTCTCGCCGATCACGGTGAAATGGGCCGCTTCGTTGCCAGTGGGATTCTCGGTGCCGTCGACGAAGCCGATGATCGCGCGCATGTCGAAGTTGCGAAAGCCGTGCACTTCGTCCACGGTCGTGACCGCGCCTTCCAGGCGCGTCATGAGCTGCGTGGCGAGCTCGAAGCACAGGTCGGTTTCGTCGGCGCGAATGTGGAGCAAAAGGTCGCCCGGCGTGGCGATGGCTTTGCGCTCGCCCGAGCCGAATTCTCGGAACGGATGCAGCTCGGCCGGCCGCGGTTCGCCGAACAGCTTGTCCCAGGCGTCGGACGAAAAGCCCACCACGCACGAGAGATTGCCGGCCGGCACGCGCTTGCCGACCGCGCGCACGAGGTTGGCGACGTCGGCGCACCAGGCGCGCACCGTGGCGCGGCTCGCGGCGTCTTCGTTGACGGTCGCGACGATGAAAAACGCGTTGCGCGTGACGGCGCTTGAGACGGACTGCGGTTCCTGCGTAAGTGAGGCCGGCGTCATGATGATGTAGGTTTCGCTGGAGAGTCGGGCTGTGAAGCCGGGTCGTGAAGCGGGGTTTGCATTCCGCTGCGCCCGCGTAGTTTAGCCAAACTCGCGCAAACGGGCCGTTTGCAGGCGAGTGGTCAGCCGTGCGACGATAATCGGCGTCAGGGATCGACAGGAGACACGCCATGTGGGACCACACCGAGCATGAAGGCTTCGAGATCTGGGTGCTGCCGATTCCGGCGTTCGGGCCGCGTTCGCCCGAACCGCTGTTCCACTACAGCGGCTACATTTGCCGCCACGGCGCGGACGCGCACGTCGAAGGGCGCAGCGTGCGCTTTCACGACATGATGCGCAACTACACGGGCCCCGACGCCGCGCTCGACGCCGCCTACGCGGACGCGCGCAAGCGCATCGACCGCTTCCATGCCACGGGAAGCTGGGGCGAGAGCCCGGCTTGAGCCTGCGGGTTTACCGGCCGCCTTGCACGATCAGCTTGACGGGCCGCCCGTCGCAGCCCACTGCGCCCGGCAACCTGAGCGTGCGCCAGTCCGCAGGCTGGCCGGGCGCAGCGAGGTCGGCGGCGGCGGCGAGGTCCGTGGTGTAGGTCGCGACCACGTTGAACGGCCAGGATCCGCGGCGCAGCCGCTCGTGCACGAGCGAGCCGACCCAGACCGGCGTGGGCTCGCCGCCTTCGCCGTTTGCCGCGTGACGCGGCGCGAGCGCATAGCCCGACGGCCACAAGCGCAGCACGTCGCGCTTGTTGCCCGGCTCGCCGGCATCGCCCTTATCGCCCGTATCGCTGGAGAGGTGCGCCCGGGCGAACACCAGCGGCGAGGGCACGCCGTTGTTCAGCTTCGGCAGGAGGGGCAGCGTCATCACGTCGACGTTCGGTGCGACGAGCGATAGCACGCTTCTCACCGTGATCTGCGGGCCCTCGGTCCAACCCGCGTCGCGCAGCGCCGCGCGCAGATCGTCGGCGCTCGCTGCCCACTGGATCGTCATCGGCTCGCGGCGCACGCCTTTCATATCGAAGCGATAGCACGCCAGCGTTCGCCACAGCGAATCGCTCCACTGGAGCTGCGTGACGACGACGGGTGGCGCGCTGGAGGCCGTCGTGGGGGGCACGCTTGGGCGCCCGGGCCCCACCGTCTGCAGCAAGAACGCGGCGACCAGGACGAGGAGCACGATGGGCGGCACGAACACGCGCTGCGGCGGCCGCTTGGGATAGCGCCACAGCGAGGTGAGCACCACGACCGCCACCCAGATCGAGGCGAAGGCGGCGCCGCCAATGGCGTCCGAGAACAGAAAGCGGTCGAAGTAGAGCCCCGCAAACGCCACGGACACGATGATCGCATTGCCCAGCGCGGCGACTAGCGCGGCTTCGAGCATGCTCGCGCGGCGCACGAGCAGGAACATCACGAAGCCGTAGACGATCACCATCGACGCCACGCGGTCGCTCGGGAACACATAGGCTTCGACACTGACGCCGCCGCCCGGCGCCGCGTGGTGGATCGCGAACCGCAGGATGACGATGAGCAGTTGCGAAACGGCGGCCGCGATCGTCCAGTAAGCGATCGTGCGCCAGCGCCGCTCGAGCAGCATCCAGATGGCCGCGGTCGCGATGAGCGCCGCGAGCGTCCACGTGCTGCCGAGCGTTTCGACGCGCGCGAGCGCCGCATCGGCCCAGGTGGTGCGGACCGACTGGAGGAACTGGCGCACCGACTGGTCGACCTGCACGAGCGGCGCGCCGCGCAGCACGTTGCCGAGCACATACGAGAACACGGCCGCGAAGACGGGGACGAGGCCCGTCATCACGATGACGGGGAGGAGCGCGGGCTGCTCCGGGTCGAGCAGGCGGGAGATCCGCCGCGCGGCGGGCCCCGGATGTTGCGCTGCCCACTGCGCCGCGCTGCGCCGCGACTCGCTGGCCCAGTTGTCGATGTGCAGGAGCAGCATGCGCACGACGCGCCAGATGAGCCAAACCGCCAGCGCGACGATGCCGATGACGACGACGAGCCGGAACGACACCGCGCCCGCGAGCTGGAGCGACGCGCCGAACACGACACCCGGCACGATGTGCGCGGGCGCCCAGATGAGCGCGGAGACCACGTTCATGACGAAGAAGCGCATGGGCGTCATGCCGGCCATGCCCGCGACGATCGGGACCACGGCGCGCAGCGGCGCGATGAAGCGCGCGAGGATCACGCTGCGCGCGCCGTGGCTCACGAAATAGGCCTGCGCGCGCTCGAGAATGGCGGGATGGCGGCTGAACGGCCACATCTGCGTGAGCGAGCCGCGGTAGCGATGGCCGATCCAGAAGCTCACGCCGTCGCCGGCCACGGCGCCCGCGATCGCGTACGCGAAGAGCCAGCCGAGATTGATCGTACCGGTGGCCGCGAACGCGCCCGCGATGAACATCGCCGTGCTGCCGGGGATGAAGGTGCCGATGAACGCGAGCGATTCGAGGAAAGCGGCGACGAAGACAAAGGCGAGCGTCCACGTGGCATGCGCGGCCAGCAGGTGCAGCAAATGATCGTAGGCGTGCTCCATCGGCGGGGCGGGTTCGTTTTTGGCGCTCGCGCAAGGAGCCGCGAGGTTGGAGGGATGCCGGCGCGCCGCTCGTAGCCAACGGCAGCAAGCGGCGCGCGCGCCTTCAGGCGCCATATTACCGGGCGCGCGCAACTCCGTGCGGCAGGAGGCCCAGCGCCGGGGGCGGCGCGCAAAGAGCGCAGGCGGCGCGCCCGGCCGCCATTTGGCGATGAGAGTGCCGCGCCGCGCCCGGGACGAATCAGATCACGCCCTTGTCCTTCAGCTCGGCCAGCTTCTCCGCCGAATAGCCGAGTGCCGATTGCAACACCGACTGCGTGGCTTCGCCCAGTTGCGGCGGTGCGTACCGCACTGGCATGCGCTCGCCGTCGAAGCGCCAGGGCGGCGCGAGCACGGGCGTCGTGCCGCTTTCCGTATGCGGATGCGGCTGCTGCGTGACGAGCCCGCCTTGTGTCGCGCGCGGCGAAAGCAGCGCCTCGCGCAGCCCCGCCACTTCGCCGCACGGAATGCCCGCGCGCGCGAGCCGTTCGAGCAGCAGCCTGCGAGGCCGGCTGCCCAGTTCGCGCGTGAGCTCCGGCAAGAGCGTTTCGCGGTTCCGCCCGCGCAGGATGTTGGTCGTGTAGCGCGCATCGCCGGCGAGGTCGGGGCGCTCGATCACCTCGCGGCAAAAGCGCTCGAACTGCGCGTTGTTGCCAACCGTGATGACGAGCGGACCATCTGCCGCATCGAATACGCCATAAGGCACGATCGACGGATGCGCGTTGCCGTAGCGCGGCGGGTCCTCGCCGATCAGCAGCGCTTCGAGTCCGTAGTACGCCGTGATCATGAGGCCGCAATCGAACAGCGCCATTTCGATGTGGCGCCCGCGGCCGGTGCGCTCGCGTTCATAGAGCGCCGCGAGGATTGCCTGCGCCGAGTACATGCCGGTGAACAGATCGACGGCGGCGACGCCGAACTTCAAGGGCGCCTGGCCCGCTTCGCCGTTCATCGCCATCAGGCCCGCTTCGCCCTGCACGACGAGGTCGTAACCGGGTCGCTTCGCTTCCGGGCCGGTGCGGTCGTAGCCGGAAATCGAGCAATAGATGAGCCGCGGATTCTCGGCGCTCAGCTGCTCATAGCCAACGCCGAGTTTTTCCGCGCCGCCGAACCTGAAATTCTGCACGAGGATATCGCTCGTCTTCGCAAGCTCACGCACGATCTGCTGGCCTTCGGGCGTTTGCAGATCGACTGTGATCGAACGCTTGTTGCGGTTCACGCTGTTGAAGTACGCGGTTTCGGTCTGGCCGACGCGCACGCCCCAGTCGCGCGTGTCGTCGCCGCGCTCGGGGTGCTCGATCTTGATGACTTCCGCGCCGAGGTCGCCGAGCACCATCGCGCTCCAGGGTCCCGCCAGTACGCGCGACAGATCGAGAACGCGCACGCCTGACAGCGGCAGGCCTTGGGTGTCGCCTTGCATGAGCAAGTCTCCGGGTTCGTCGAGGAGGGAAGGGTGTGCCTTCGCCTCGTCCTCCTCATACAGGCTCAGGCCGCCACGCGCGCGAACGCGATATAGCGTGCGAGATGATGATCCTCATCGCCGAGCTGATGATCGATCATCACGAGTCGCTTCGCATAGTGCGAGAGCGGCAACTCCCACGTCATGCCAATGCCGCCGTGCAGCTGGATCGCCTCTTCGGCCACGCGCGCGCCAATGCGCCCGATCGTGTACTTCGCCGCCGAAAGCGCGCGCTCGCGTTGCGCGCGTGGCGCGTCGATGGCCGCTGCCGCGTTGATGACCGCCGAGCGCGCCTGCTCGATTTCGAGCAGCAGGTCCGCCATGCGATGCTGCAACGCCTGGAAGCTGCCGATGGCCACGCCGAACTGCTTGCGCGTGCGCAGGTACTCGAGCGTGAAGTCGCGCGCGACGTCCATTGCGCCCACGGCTTCCGCCGCCAGCGCGAGGAGGCCGTAACCGCGCGCGTGCTCGAGCGTCGCGAAGCCGCTGCCTTGCGCGCCGACGAGTGCATCGGCACCGAGCTTGACGTTGTCGAGCGTCACTTCGCCCGCGCGTCCGCCGTCGATCCTGCGATAGCCGCGCACGCTCACGCCCGCGGCCTCGCGCGGCACGAGGAAGAGCGAGATGCCGGCTTCGTCGAATTCGCCACCGGGGTTGTCGAATGCGGTGCGCGCCGAAACGAGCAGGACGTCTGCATGTTCCGCGTGCTGCACGACGCCTTTCGCGCCTCGCAGCACCCAGCCCGCGCCGTCCTTTTCCGCGCGCGTCGTGACGCGTGCGTCCTCGTAATGCGAGCCCGGCTCGTCGTGCGCGAGCGCGGCGATCTGCGTACCGTCGATGAACGACGCGATGCGCGCACGCTGCGCCTCGCTGCCCGCATGCGCGAGCGCACGGCCGACGATCAGCGTATCGAGGAACGGCTCGATCACGAGCGCGCGCCCGAGCGCTTCGAACACGACGGCGACATCGAAGCCCGCGCCGCCAAAGCCGCCGTCGGCCTCGTCGAACAGTGCGCCGATCACGCCCAGTTCGGCGAACCGCCGCCACATGTCGGCACTGAATCCTGCCGTGGAGCGCGCGATTGTATCGCGTGTATCGAAACTGTACTGTTCGGCGAGGAAGCGGTTGAGCGTATCCGCAAGCATGCGGCGGTCTTCAGTGTGCTGGAAGTCCATGGCGAGCCTCTCAAAGACCGAGAATCATCTTCGAGATGATGTTTTTCTGGATTTCGTTGGAGCCGCCGAAGATCGACAGCTTGCGGTTGTTGAAGTACTGCGCGGCGGCGCTGGCGGCTTCGTCGGGGCCGATCGGCTCGCCCGCATAACCTTCTTCGAGCGCTTCCTCGACGAACGGCGCCGCGTAGGGGCCCATCGCGCGGCGCAGCAGCGACGAAATCTCCTGGCGGATCTCGGTGCCGCGAATCTTGAGCATGGAGCTCTCCGCGCCCGGCACGCCGCCGCCCGCCACGGCGGCGATCACGCGCAGGTTCGTCGTCTTCATGTTCTCCAGGTCGATCTCGACCTTCGCGACGCGCGCCGCGAATTGCGGATCTTCCGCGAGCGGCTTGCCGTTGCGCGTGACGCGTTGCGCCGCGCGCTTAAGACGGTCGAGCGCGGCCACGGAGAAGCCCACGCCCGCGATATTGGTGCGCTCGTAGGTGAGCAGATACTTCGCGTACGTCCAGCCCTTGTTCTCTTCGCCAACCAGGTTCGCCGCCGGCACGCGCACGTCGGTGAAGAACACCTCGTTGACTTCGTGTTCGCCATCGAGCGTGATGATCGGCCGCACTTCGACGCCCGGCGAGTTCATGTCGATCAGCAGGAAGCTGATGCCCTCCTGCTTGCGCACGTCGGTCGCGGTGCGCACGAGGCAGAAGATCATGTTCGCGTAATGGCCGAGCGTGGTCCACGTCTTCTGGCCGTTCACCACGTAGTGGTCGCCGTCGCTATCTTTTTTCAGCACCGCCGTCGTGCGCACCGAAGCGAGGTCGGAACCCGCGCCCGGCTCCGAATAGCCCTGGCACCACCAGTCGGCGCCGTCGAGAATGCGCGGCAGCCAGTAGCGTTTTTGCGCCTCGCTGCCGTACTTGATGAGCACCGGGCCGAGCATGTTCACGCCGAACGGCACGATGCGCGGCGCGCCCGCAATCGCGCATTCGTTTTCGAAGATGAACTTCTGCACGGCGCTCCAGCCGGGGCCGCCATACTCCCTCGGCCAATGATTCGCGAGCCAGCCCTTTTCGTTGAGGATGGCATGCCATTGGGCCATGTCGTCGCGCGTGAGGCGTTTGCCGTTACGCACCTTGTCGGCGATGCGCTGCGGCAGACGCGCCGCGAGGAACGCGAGCACCTCGCTGCGGAACGCTTCTTCCTCGGCGGTGAATTTCAGGTCCATGTGCCGGTGCTCCGTGCGTGTCAGGCCGATTGATTGAGGCTCGCGAAATTCTCGCCGCGCTCGACGAGTTCGACGAGCAGCGGCGAGGGGCGCCAGAAGATCGGGTCTTCCTTAGCGTACTCGCGGATATCGGCGAGCACGTTGGCGAGCCCCACCGTGTCGGCGTATTTCATGGGGCCGCCGCGATAGCGCGGGAAGCCGTAGCCGTAGAGCAGCGCGACGTCCACGTCGAGCGGGCGCAGCGCGATCTTCTCGTGCACGACGTTCGCGCCTTCGTTGATCATCGCGGCCATGTAGCGGCGCATGATCTCTTCGTCGGTGAAGCTGCGCGGCTCGACACCGGCGCGCTCACGCTCGCTGCGGATGATCGCCTCGACTTCGGGATCGGGCGTGCCGGTGCGCGCGCCTTCGGGGTAGAGATAGAAGCCGCGGCCCGTCTTCTGGCCGAACCAGCCGCGCTCGCAAATGCGGTCGGCAATCTGCACATAGCGCGCCTTCGGGTCGCGCGTGGCGGCGCGGCGCTTGCGCGCGGCCCAGCCGATGTCGCCGCCCGCGAGATCGACCACCTGGTACGGGCCCATCGGAAAGCCGAATTCGCGCACGGCCTTGTCGATCTGGTACGGCGAGGCGCCGTCTTCCATCAGATGATCGGCGGCCGTGCGAAACACCGCGAGAATGCGGTTGCCGATGAAGCCATCGCACACGCCCGCGCGCACGGGCACCTTGCGCAGCTTCTTCGCCAACTCGAACGCGGTGGCCACGACGTCGGCACTCACCTGTTTCGGCACCACGATTTCGAGCAGCTTCATGATGTTGGCGGGCGAGAAGAAGTGCAGGCCCACCACGTCCTGCGCACGCTCGATGCTGCCCGCGATGGCGTCGATGTCGAGATACGAGGTGTTGGTCGCGAGCACGGCACCCGGCTTGCAGACGCGGTCGAGTTCGGCGAATACGGCCTGCTTCACGGCCATGTCCTCGAACACGGCTTCGATCACGAGATCGACGTTCGCGAGGGCGTCATACGAGGTGCTGCCATTTAAGCGCACGAGAATCTGGTCTTTCGCTTCCGGCTTCATGCGGCCCTTGGCGATCAGGCCGTCGTAGACCTTCTCCACGTGCGCGCGGCCGCGAGCGAGCGCGGCGTCGTCGCGCTCGATCATCGTCACGGGCAGGCCTGCGTCGAGCACGGCCACGGCAATGCCCGCGCCCATCGTGCCGCCACCGACCACGCCCACCGATTCGATCGCGCGCGGCTTCGCGCGCTTCGTTTCGGGGGCCTTCTGGACTTCGCGCTCGGCGAAGAACGCGTGCACGAGGCCCGCGCGCTGCGGGCTTTCGAGACATTCGACGAACTGCTTGCGCTCGAAGCGCAGACCTTCGTCGAACGAAAGATCGAGCGCGGCCTGCACGCAATCGACGATCTTCAGCGGCGAGAAGAGGCCGCGCGACTTCTTCGCGGTGTCGGCGCGCGCGGCGTCGATGGCGGCTTGCGCGGCGGCGCGGTCCGCGAGCGCCTGCGCGTCGCGCGTGCGGCGCACCGGTGCCGCGCTCGCGAGCAGTTCCTGCGCGTACGCGAGGCCTTCGGCGAGAACGTCGTCGCTCGCGCCCACACGATCGACGAGTCCGAGCTTGAGCGCTTCCTGTGCGCTTGCGTGGCGACCGCTGAGCATGAGCGAAAGCGCGGCTTCGGCGCCGATCAGGCGCGGCGTGCGCTGCGTGCCGCCTGCGCCGGGCAGCAGGCCCAGCTGCACTTCGGGCAGGCCGAGCTTCGCGCCCGCCACGGCAAGCCGGTAGTGCGCCGCGAGGGCCACTTCGAGGCCGCCGCCGAGCGCCGCGCCGTGAATGGCGGCGATCACCGGCTTGTGGCACGCCTCGATGCGGTTGCACACGTCGGGCAGCGCGGGCGGCTGAGGCGGCTTGCCGAACTCGCGAATGTCCGCGCCGGCGATGAAATTGCGCCCCGCGCCGACGATCAGCACCGCCTGCACGGCGTCGTTCGCCTCGGCGTGCTCGATGGCGGCGGCGAGGCCGCGGCGCACATCCACGCCCAGCGCATTGACGGGCGGATTGTCGACGGTGACGAGCAGCACCTTGCCGCGCAGTTCGTGGGTGACGGGCGAGGCGTTCAGCGGATCGGATGCCATGGGATGCTGTCTCCAGAATGAGGGCCGGACTAGGGCGCCAGGCCGCAAGTGTTCTATGTTCGGGTCGATTCTCGGCGCGTCAGGGCTAATTGACAATCCCATCGTTGATTGACAGACTGTCAAAGAACCTTTGACAGCGAACTTGCCATGGACGTCAATGCGCTGACCCTGCTCGTCGAAATTCTCGACGCGGGCAACCTGAGCGAGGCCGCTCGCAGGCTCAAGATGAGCCGCGCGAACGTGAGCTATCACCTCAATCACCTGGAAAAGTCGATCGGCTTGCAGCTCGTGCGCCGCACGACGCGCCGCGTCGAGCCGACCGAGATTGGGCTTAAGCTCTACGAGCACGGGCGCGCCATCCAGAACGCGCTGCTCGCGGCGCGCGAATCGGTTTCCACCCTGGGCCAGAGCCTTCAGGGGCGCGTGCGCCTGTCGGTGCCGAGCGGCTATGGGCAGCTCGTCATGTCGGACTGGCTCATCGAGTTCAAGCGCCTGTATCCCGGCATCGTGCTCGACGTGATGTTCGAAAATCGCGTGGAAGACCTGCTGCGCGACGAAGTGGATATCGCCGTGCGCGTGATGCACGAGCCGCCGCAAAATCTCGTGGCGCGCGACATGGGGCCGGTGAAGTACATCGCGTGCGCCTGCACGGCGTGGGCCGAGCGGCACTGCATGCCGCAAACCCTCGAAGATCTCGCGCGCGCGCCCGTCATTACGGCAACGGTGGTGGGGCGGCAACTGCGCCTTGCCGGCTATCTGAACGAGGACCGGCACGAGGTGCTGCTCGAGCCATCGATCATTTCGGAGAACTTCCTGTTTCTGCGCCAGTCGATTCTCGCCGGCCTCGGGGTGGGCATCGTGCCCGACTACGTGATGCATGACGACATCCGCCAGGGCGCGGCCGTCACGTCGCTCGATGCGTGGCGTTTGAGCATCTTCGGCACGCACATGTACATGCTCTACATGCCGAACCGCCACCACACGCGGGCGGCCTCCACTTTCATCGATTACGTGCTGGGCGAGGCCCGCAAGACCGGGCGCGGCGCGGCCGCGTGACGGGCCTCACGCGTCGCGCGCCGGTTTCTCATCCATGCTTGCGTCTTGCGCGCGTTCGCCGCTTGCGTTAGCGCTGGCGCTGGCGCTGGCGCCGGTGACGGCCGGCCGTCCGCGCGTGACGGCCGAAATCGCAACCCGCTGCTGAATGCCGGCCTTGGTGAGCATGTGGGCGCTGATGGGCGCGGTGAGAAACAGGAACGCCGGGATCAGCACTTCGTGAAGGCTGGCGAAATCGCTATGCGCGCTGAAATAGACCACGGAAGCGAGCACGACGCCACCCACGCCGAGTGTGGTCGACTTGGTCGGGCCATGCAGGCGCATATAGAAGTCCGGAAGGCGTGCGAGGCCGATCGCGCCGATCAGCGTGAACGCGCTGCCCAGCAAAAGCAGCACGCAGACGATGGCTTCGATGAAGGTTTGCATGACGAGCCCCGCTAGTTCAGTTCGATGATATCGCCGCGCTGCAGGTACTTCGTGAACGCGACCGTCGCGACGAAGCCCATCACCGCAATGAGCAGCGCGATCTCGAAGAAGACCGTCGAGCGCAGCATGATGCCGTAGACGACGATCAGCGCGATCGCGTTGATGTTGAGCGTGTCGAGCGCGGCGAGCCGGTCGGGCAGCGAGGGCCCGCGCACGAGGCGCACGAGCGTGAGCAGGAAGGCGAGCCCGAGGATCGCGAACGACACCGGAATGACGATGGCTAGCATGCGAAGATCTCCATGAGCGGGGCTTCGTAACGGGACTTGATCGAGGCGATGAGCGCAGCTTCGTCTTCGAGGTCGAGCACGTGCACGACGAGGCGAGTGCGGTCGTCGGCGAGTTCGGCGCACAGCGTGCCGGGGCTCAGCGAAACGATGCTGATGAGCGCCGTGAGCGCGATTTCGTGGGTGCTGTCGAGCGGCACTTCGATGAACGCGGGGCGCAGGCGCTTCATCGGGCCGAGCACGAGCAGGGCGACTTCGAGATTCGCCACGAGGATGTCGTAGAGCACGTGCCCGAAGAGCCGCACGAGCAGCCACGGTTTGCCGAAGCGCACGGGCGTGAGCCACAGGCCTTCGCCCACGCGGAAGGCGATTGTGGTGCCGAGCACGAAGCCGAGCAGCACGTTGCCGGGCGAAACGTCGTTCATCAGCAATACCCAGCAAACGAGCAGTACGATCGTGAGCCAGGGGTGCGGAAAGAGCCTCTTCAGCATTTCAGCTTCCTCCGCCCTGCGAGGGTTGCGGCGCCTGCGCGGGCAGGATCGCCTGGACGTAGGCTTCGCGGTCGAGCAATTGCGCGGCGGTGGCGTCGAGATAGTGCTTGAGCGGGCCCGCCAGCACCGTTGCGGCCACGACGCCCGCGAGCAATAGCGCGCACGCGCCGAGTTTGGCGCGGCTGCCGTGCGGCGCGACATCGGGCGCGCCTGTGTAAGCGCGCGATGCGGGGATCGCCCACAAGAGGCGCGTGCCGGTTCGACTCAGCGCGACGATCGAAAGGAGGCCCGAGAGCAGCACGGCGGGCCACAGCACGAAGGCCTGCGAAAGCGGTGTGGCGGCGAGCACCATGGCCTTGCCGAGAAAGCCCGACAGCGGCGGCAGACCGACCGCGCCCACGGCTGCCGCGAGATAGAGCATGCCTGCGGCGTTCGAGGGCCACGGCGCGGGCTTCTTTTCCACATCCACCGCTGTCGGCGGCGTCGTCACCGGCTCCTCGTCGGCCTCGGGCGTGATGGCGGGTGCGGTGGCGTCATCGAGCGATTCGAGCGAAGCGGGTTCGCGCGTTTCGGCGGCGGCCGCCACGGCGACCGGTTCGATTGTTTCGGACTCCAGCGTATCGGCGAGCAGGAACAGCGCGCCCGTGCATAACGTCGTGCTGATGAGATAGTAGAGCAGCGCACTCCATGCGAGCACGGTTTGCAGCGTCACGGCGGCGATCAGCAGGCCGACGGAGACCAGCACGAGAAAGCCCGTCGTCGTCTTGAGGCTCGACACCGCCAGCGCGCCGAGCGCGCCATAGACGATCGTCGCGATCGCGAGCCACCATGCCCAGTCATGCATGAACGCGTCGAGCATGCCGCCCGAGCCCGCGGGACCGCCCGCTGCACCGAACACGAGCGCGTCGCAACGCAGCATCGCGTAGATGCCCACCTTGGTCATGATCGCGAACAGCGCGGCCACCGGCCCGATTGCGCTGCGATACGCCTGCGGCAACCAGAACGACATCGGGAACACGGCCGCCTTGAGGCCGAACACGAGCATGAGCGTCGCGCCCGCGAACCGGGCGAGCGGCAGCGAGGCGACGTCCAGATGCGCGAGGTGCTCACCCATTTCGGCCATGTTGAGCGTGCCCGTGAGCCCGTACAGCACGCCCAGCGCGATCAGGAAGAACGACGAGCCCACGAGGTTCAGCAGCATGTAATGGAGGCCATTGCGCACGCGGCGGCGGCCGCCACCGTGCAGCAGCAGCGCGTAGGAGGCGATCAGCAGCAGCTCGAAGAACACGAACAGATTGAAGAGGTCGCCCGCGAGAAACGCGCCGTTCAGGCCCATCAGCTCGAACTGCACGAGCGCGCGATAGTAGCGCCCGCGCCGCGCGTCCGCGCTCGTCGTGCCGAGCAGACAGCAGCACGCGAGGAGCGCGGTCAGCACGAGCATGAGCGCGCCGAGCCGGTCGATCTGCAGCACGATGCCGAAGGGCGCCGGCCACGCGCCGAGCGCATAGCTGGAAATCCCGCCTTGCGCCGCGTGTTCGGCGAATGCCACCGCGAGCGGCAGCAGCGCGAGCGTGGCAATTACGTTGATCGCACGCTGCAGGCGCTTCGCGCGCAGCGGCAGCGCAACGATCGCGCCGGCGGCAAAGAGCGGGATCAGGATCGGGAGGACGAGAGCGTGGTTCATTCGCCGCGCATCTCCGTGCCGATTCGTTGGCGCGTGCCGCCATCGACATGGTCGGTGCCGTCGATCGCGAGCGCGCGCAGCGCGAGCACGACCGTGAAGGCCGTCATTGCGAAGCCGATCACGATGGCGGTGAGCACGAGCGCCTGCGGCACCGGGTCGGCATATTGTCCGCCTGGCGCGATCACGGGCGGCTTCCCGGTGGAGAGCCGGCCCATGCCGAGCAGGAACAGGTTGATCGCATACGAGAACAGCGTGATGCCGAGTATCACCGGCAGCACGCGCGCGCACAGCAGCAGGTAGATGCCGCAGGCGCAGAGCACGCCGAGCGTTATGGCGAAGGCGGCTTCCATCAGCTTTTCTCCACGTGTTGCATGTCCTTGTCGCGCACGCCCAGATGCGAGACGATCGTGAGCGTCGTGCCGACCACGGCGCCGAGCGCGCCGAGGTCGAACAGCATGGCCGTGCTCAGCTCGATTTCGCCGATCAGCGGCAGATGCAAATGGCCGAACGCGCTCGTGAGGAACGGCTGGCCGAGCACGATCGCACCGGCACCCGTTGCGGCCGCAACGAGAATGCCGAGGCCGGCCAGCGCGCCATAGCTGATGCGGATGCGCGACTCCGTCCACAGCACGCCGCTCGCCACGTATTGCAGCAGGAGCGCGATCGATATCACGAGCGAGGCGATGAAACCGCCGCCCGGCAGATTATGGCCGCGCAGGAAGATGAACACGGCAACGAGCGTGGTGAGCGGCAACATGAGGCGCGCCAGAATGGCGAGCAGCAGGGGGTGCGATTGCGAGGACCACGGCAGGCCGCCCGGCCCGGTGTCGGGCGCTTTCAGGCGCAGGCCGCGCAGCAGCCCCTTCACGGCGAGCCCTGCCACCACCAGCACGCTGATCTCGACCATCGTGTCGAAGCCGCGGAAGTCCACGAGAATCACGTTCACGACGTTGTGACCGCCACTGCCGGGCAGCGCGTTCGCGAGAAAGTACCGGCCCACGCCGGCCACCGGCGCGCGCGTCATGACGGCGTACGCCACCCCGGCGATCATTGCGCCGCCGGCGACGGCGAGCACGGCGTTGCGCACCCGCGCGGTCAGGGACTCTTGCGCGCGCTGCACGACAGGGAGGAAGTAGATGGCGAGCACGAGCAGCAGCACGGTCACCACTTCCACGGAGATCTGCGTGAGCGCGAGATCCGGTGCGGAAAAGCGCACGAACGCGAGCGTGACGAGCAGCCCGCAGGTGCTCAGCATCACGAGCGCGTAGAGCGTATTCGCGCGAACGAGCACGACGCCCACGGCCAGCAGCGCCATCAGCCCGAGGCCGATAAGCGTGATCGCGTCGAGCGGGACCGAACGGTACGCGCCATCTAGCGAGGGCAGCGCGAGCAGCGCCGCGCCTGGCACGATCAGCATCGCGGCGATCATCCAGGCAAGATACGACGGCAGCGAGCGCGTTTCGAAGAGGCTCACCACAACGGCGGCCGCTTTCTCGAGTTGCTGGACGAAGCGGTCGAAACCTTCGCTCGCGTTCATCTCGGAGAGCCGCGAACGATGATGGCGGAACGCGTCGCGGCGAAAGAAGAACAGCAGCGCGCCGCCGACGAACGACACGCCGCTCATGAGCAGCGGCAGATTGATGCCGTGCCACAGGCTCAGGCTGTAGGAGGGCACGACGCCGCCCAGCGCGACCCACGCGGCGGAATCGAGCATCCGTCCGATGGTCCGCTCCGGCAGGAGCCCGACCAGCAGACAGATCACGACGAGTATCTCGACGGGCAACTTCATGAAGCGCGGGGGTTCGTGCGGCGGATAGTGCGGGAGGTCGTGCGGCGTCTCGCCGTCGAAGAACACGCCCCACACGAAGCGCAGCGAGTAAGCCACCGAGAGCCCGGCGGCGATGACGGCGAGTGCGGGGATGACCCAGTTGAAATCGCCGAGCAGCCCTTGCGCGAGCGTTTCGCCGAAGAACATCTCCTTCGAGAGGAAGCCGTTGAGCAGCGGCACGCCTGCCATGGCGAGCGACGCCACGCTGGCGAGCACGGCGGTATGCGGCATGAAGCGCCTCAATCCGCGCAGACGGCCAAGGTCGCGCGTGCCGGTTTCGTGGTCGATGATGCCCGCGGCCATGAAGAGCGAGGCCTTGAATACCGCGTGATTGAAGGTGTGAAAGAGCGCCGCGACGGTGGAAAGCTGCGTGTCGAGGCCGAACAGCAGCACGATGAGTCCGAGATGGCTGATGGTCGAATACGCGAGCAACCCCTTGAGATCGCGCTGCACGAGCGCGAGCGCCGCGCCGCTGGTGAGCGTGACGAGGCCGATCAGGCTCGTGGCATAGAAGAACCAGTCGGTGCCTTCGAGCACCGGGTAGAAACGCGCGATGAGGAAAACGCCCGCCTTCACCATGGTCGCCGAATGCAGATAGGCGGAGACGGGCGTGGGCGCCGACATGGCGTGCGGCAGCCAGAAGTGAAACGGGAATTGCGCCGACTTCGTGCAGGCCGCAAAGAGCACGAGCAGCAGAATGGCCGGATAAAGCGGATCGCGCTGGACTGTGCCCGCATGCGCGAGCACCACGCCGAGATCGTAGCTGCCGCATACGCGGCCGAGCAGCAGCACGGCGGCAAGCAGCGCGAGTCCGCCCGCACCCGTGATGGTGAGCGCCATGCGCGCGCCGCGCCGCGCTTCGGGGCGCGACGGCCAGAAACCGATCAGCAGGAACGACACGACGCTCGTGAGTTCCCAGAAGATCACGAGCAGCAGGAGATTGTTCGACAGCACGACGCCGAGCATCGCGCCCATGAAGAGGAGCAGCAGCGCATAGAGGCGCGGCAGCGAATCGCTGCCCGCGAGGTAGTAGCGCGCGTAAATGAAGACGAGCAGGCCGATCGCGAGCACGAGCAGCGCGAACATGAACGAGAGACCGTCGAGCCGCAGCGAGAACGAGAGGCCGAGCTGCGGGATCCATTCGGCCTGCCATTGAAGCACGCCGTGGCTGGCCATGCCCACTCGTTCGCTGCCCAGCAGGCCGAGCCCGAGAAGTGCGGCTGCGAACGCGATCCAGGTGCCGGAGGCGGGCGCGTGACGTCCCGCGAACGCGACGAGCGCCGCAGCGACGAACGGTAAAACGACGAGCCACCCCATTGCCATGCGCACTCCCCCGGAATCCCACTGGGCGGCGCGCCGGCGCGCCGCAGTTCACGATCATAGCCGCAATCGGGGACGGAGTTCATTCATGTGGCATGGATGCACACGCGCGGCGCTCCATGCAGTGCAGCGGGTCAGGCCATCTCGCAGAGGGTCTCGCGACGCATCAGCGATTCGAGCGGGTGTGGCGATGGAAAGGCCATTGACGTGGTGGGTGTACGCCTCGCTCAAGCGCATGGCGTCCACGTCAAAGCTGCCCTTCGGCGGGGCACGCCGCGCGAAGAGCCGGCTGTATTACGCTCGATCCATCACATCGGCCAGACGACGGTCTCGTGAGCGCGGGTCGTCTTGCCGATGTCCACCGTGCGCCGTTCGGTATTGCCGTCGTGGCTCGCGGTCACGATGTAGCGGCCATCGGGAATCGAAACGAGCATGAACGGGCCGCGCGTGCGCGTGGAGAGAAGGGGGTTGCCATGCATGTCGGCGATCTTCACGGGGACGTCCGCGAGATACTCGTTGCCGTCCGCCGAGTGCTGTGCGAATTCGAGCGAGAGCGGGTATCGAGGCATCGCCGCCTTGAATGCCGCGGACTGGTCGCTGCCGATGCCGCCCGAGACATACGCGATGTCGCCCATGTGCTGCGCGGGCGGGAGGACGCCGGCGGTCGCGGCCGTGTCGTTTGCGCTTGCGCCGTTCGTCCCGGTTGCCGGGGTAGCCGCCCACGCGCCCGGTGTGCCGACCACCACGGCGAGCGCGAGCGCCGCGCCGATCCACGGAGTTGAACGTGCTTTCATTTTTGACCTCCATCGTTTCGTTGACCGAATGCCGGCGCGAATGCGTGCCGGATGAATAGAGGGTAGGCAGGGCGGCTTAAAAGTGCCTTAAAACAAGGTGTTTTCGCTTCGGCCCGTTGCAGGCGAAAAAGCCGGTGCCCGCATACGGCGGGCACCGGCTTTCATTACGGCGCGTTGCAAGCGACTTCGCGATTACTGCGGAATCATGCCCGTGAGCACATAGGCCTGTATCAGCGTCACCACGCCCACCACGGCAGCGAAGAACAGGCTGTGACGCAGCGTGAAGCGGAACAGCGACGACTCCTTGCCGACGAGGCCCGTTGCCGCGCACGCCACCGCGATCGACTGCGGCGAGATCATCTTGCCGCTCACGCCGCCCGAGGTGTTGGCCGCCACGAGCAGGGTGTCCGACACGTTGATCTGGTGCGCCGTGGTGTGCTGGAGCGAGCAGAACAGCGCGTTCGACGAGGTATCGGAACCCGTGAGGAAGACGCCGAGCCAGCCGAGGAACGGCGAGAAGAACGGGAACGCGGCACCCGTGCCGGCTAGTGCTAGCGCCAGCGTCGACGACATGCCCGAGTAGTTCGCGACGAACGCGAAAGCGAGCACGAGGCCGATCGAGAGCACGGGGCGGCGCAGCTCGCCGAGCGTCTCGAAGAACGCGGCCACGGCCGCACGCGGCTTCATGCGCAGCAGGATGGCGGAAAGGATCGCCGTGATCATGATCGCGGTGCCCACGGCGGAGAGCCAGTCGAGCTTGAACACGGCCTCATAGGGCTTGGGCGACGCGACGATCGGCGCCGTGCGGACGACGAGCTGGTCGAGCCCCGGCACGTGCAGGCTCAGAACGGTGCCGGCGAGCGGCCCCTTCGCTGCGAAGAGCGCCTTGAACGGCTTGAGGCTCCACACCGTCACGATGGCGGTGAGCAGGATGAACGGCGACCACGCGCGCACGGTTTGCGCGACGCTGTACGGCGAAGCCTGGCGGCTCGAGGCCGCCATGCGCGACCCGCCGATACCACCGCCGAAGCCGCCGAGCGCCACCGCGCCGCCGCCAACCCGCACGTTCGCGCCTTGCGCGGCACGGCGCGGCTGCCACACCTTGAGGAACGCGGCGAGCGCGACGAGGCTCACGAGCGCCGAGGTGATGTCCGGCAGTTCGGGTCCGATGTGGTTGGACGTGAAGTACTGCGTAACAGCGAAGCTGCCGCCCGCGACGAGCGCGGCGGGCCAAGTTTCCTTGACGCCGCGCTTGCCGTCCATGATGAAGACGAGCCAGAAGGGCACGAAGAGCGACAGCAGGGGCAGCTGGCGGCCCGCCATCGCGCCGATCAGGAACGGGTCGATGCCCGTTACCTGGCCCGCGACGATGATGGGAATGCCCATCGCGCCGAACGCGACCGGCGCGGTGTTGGCGATGAGGCACAGGCCCGCGGCATAGAGCGGCTCGAAGCCGAGGCCGACGAGCAGCGCCGCCGTGATCGCCACAGGCGCGCCGAAGCCCGCCGCGCCTTCCAGGAACGCGCCGAACGAGAAGCCGATCAGCAGCAGTTGCAGGCGCTGGTCATCGGTGATCGAGAGCACCGAGGCGCGGATGACTTCGAACTGCCCCGTCTTCACGACGATCTTGTAGAGGAACACTGCGGTGACGATGATCCACGCGATCGGCCAGATGCCGTACGCGAAGCCGAAGCCCGCCGAGGTGAGCGCCTGGCGCACGGGCATGCCGTACTCGAAGATCGCCACGGCGAGGGCGAGCAACAGCGTGATCGCCGCGGCGACGTGGCCCTTCATGCGCAGGCCGGCGAGCGCGACGAAGAAAAACAGAATGGGAACGGCGGCTACGAGCGCGGAAAGCCATAGACTGCCGAGTGGGATATAGGTCTGGTGCCAGGGTTGCACTTCGGTCTCCTCCGATAATGCGGGTAGAAAATGTATCCGTGGTCGTCAGGCATGCTTTGGGATTTGTTTCGCATGCCGGATCAACCGGGCGCTATTGCGGCTGGTCGCGCTCGCGCAGCAGGTCGTGCAGGCTGCGCGGTGCGGGCTTGAGCGGCGTTCGATGCTGGGTCCAGCCCATCTGCTGCGAGGGCGCGAGGCCGCGCAAGCGCGTGACGGCCCAGCGCAGCGCGCGATACGCGCGCGGGTGCGCGAACGCGCCGCTCCAGAAGCGCCAGATGAACTGCTCGCTCCTGCTGTGATTCGCGCCTTGTCCACGCAGCGGATGCGCGACGCTTTCCTCGGGGTCGCGGTTCGCTTCGGTGCGCAGTCGCACGAGCAGTTGCGGAATCGGAATGCGTACCGGACAGACTTCGCCGCACGCGCCGCACAGGCTCGATGCCGTGGGCAGTTCGGCGGTCGCGTCGAGCCCGAGCAGATGCGGCGAGATGATCTTGCCGATCGGGCCCGGGTACGTCGTGCCATAAGCATGCCCGCCAATGCGCGCATACACGGGGCAGTGGTTCATGCACGCGCCGCAGCGGATGCATTGCAGCGTGGCGCGCAATTGCTCGTCGGCGTAGGCCTGGCTGCGGCCGTTGTCGAGCAGGACGAGATGCACGTGGCGCGGGCCGTCTTTTTCGCCTTCGCGGCGCGGGCTGCTGATCAGGTTGAAATACGTCGTGATCGGCTGGCCCGTTGCCGAGCGCGTGAGCAGGCTCGAAAGCGGCACGATGTGCTCGAGCTTCGCCACCACTTTTTCCATGCCCATGATCGCGATATGCACGTCGGGCACCGTGGTGGAAAGGCGGCCGTTGCCTTCGTTCTCCACGAGCCAGAGCGTGCCCGTGTCGGCGGCGGCGAAGTTCACGCCGGAGAGGCCGATCTGCGCATCCACGAAGGCGCGGCGCAGCGCGCGGCGGCCCGTTTGAATGAGCGTGTCGACGTCTTCGGTGTACGGCGTATCCGGAATGTGCTCTTCGAAGAGATGCCCGATGTCGCCCTTCGTCTTGTGGATGGCGGGCATGACGATGTGCGAGGGCTTCTCGCCCGCGAGCTGGACGATGTACTCGCCCATGTCGGACTCGATGCAGTCGACGCCGCGCTCCGCGAGGTAATGGTTGAGCTCGATTTCCTCGCTCGCCATCGACTTGCCTTTGATCACGCGCGTGGCCGCATGCTGCCGGGCGATGGCGTGAACGATGCGGTTCGCCTCGTCGGCGGTTTCGGCCCAGTGGACCTCGATGCCGTTGGTGCGCAGTCTCGCTTCCAGTTGCTCGAGCAATTCGGGCAGGCGCGCGAGCGCGTGCTGGCGCACCGCTTCGCCGAGGTCGCGCAGGGCTTCGAGCTCGTCGGCTTCGGGGAACTGCGCGGCGCGCTTGCCTTGCAGGAAGTCCATCGCGCCGCGAAAGCTCTTGCGCAGTTGCGGGTCGTCCAGCGCCGCGCGTGCGCGCTGACGGAATTGCTCGGTCGGCACGAAGTGGAGCGTGTTTTCCTGGCCTTGGGCGCGGGGCATCTGCGGGATCGCTGTCGTGCTCGTGCTCGTGCTCGTGTTCGTGTTCGTGTTCGTGTTCGTGTTCATTGGGCGGCTCCGGGCTGCGCGCTGGCAACGCCTGTGTCATCGGTCACGATCACGACCCACAGTGCGCGCGGGCCATGCGCGCCATAGGCCGTGGTCTGCTGGATGTCCGAGGTCTTGGACGGTCCAGAGATCATCACGAGATTGGTGGGCATTCCCTCGCTCCAGCGCTCCGCCGCCACGGCGGCGTGCAGGTCGGCGTGCAGCGTGCGCGCGTGGATCAGCGCGATGTGCAGCGGCGGCACGAGCGAGACCGTGCGCGGCGCGTTCGCGTCGGGCGCGACCACGAGCGTGCCCGTCGCCGCGAGACCCGAACGCGCGACCGTGAAGCCCGCGTCGACGGTGTCGAAGAGTTCGGCTTTCCACTGCTCGATCGGCTGTGCGTAGCTGCGCGCCTGCACGGCGGCGGGGAGCGCCGCCGCGAGTGCCTGGCCTTCGGCGCATGCGGTGTCGAGCAGCAGGCTGCGCACGCCCGCCGCGGCGAGCCGCTGCGCGAGCTCGGCGGCCCAGCTCGCGGCGTCGGCGCGGATCAGCTCGGCGTGTGCGGCTTCGAGCATCTGCTGGAACTGGGCGATACGCTCGTTCAGCGCAAGCGGCGCGTGTGCGCGGCGCGCGGCGAAATGCGCGTCGATGCTCGCATCGAGCGCCTCGACCGTCGTGGCAGGCGCAGCCGGCGCGTGGCTGCGCAGGCGTCCTAACATGCGCGAGCGCGCACTCGTCGTGTCGAGGCTCATGCGGCCTCCCCGCCGGTGCGGCGCCAGAGGAACGAGGCGAGGTGCTCCACAGCGAGGGGCGCGCCTTTGTGCGCCGCCGCGTGGCCGATGTTGAGCAGGCAGCCGCAGTCGGCGGAAACGAGGCGCTCGCAGCCGGTCGCGCAGGCGGAGGCGATCTTGTCGGCGACCATCGCGCCGGAAATGTCGGGATGCTTGAGCGAGAACGTGCCGCCGAAGCCGCAGCACTCCGACTCGCGTTCGTGCTCGATACGCGTGACGCCCGGCAGCGCATCCACGGCTTCGACGCCGTGCACGCGCGTGCCCATCTCGCGCCGCGCCCCGCATGAGGTGTGAAGCACGATGCTTTCAGTGGCCTGCCCGTCGGAACCCTTGGCAGCGTACGCACTGAAATCCACGTTCAGCACGCGCACGAGGAACTCGGTGAGCTCGTACACGCGCTCCGAAAGCGCCGCGGCGCGCCGGGCGTTCGCGGCATCGTCGTCCAACAGCGTGGGCCAGTGGTGGCGCATCATGCCCGCGCACGAGCCCGAGGGCACGATCACGGGCCACGGATTTTCGAAGAGGCCGAGCTGTGCGAGCGCCACCTCGCGCGCCTGGCGCGGGTTGCCGCTGCTGTATGCGGGCTGGCCGCAGCAGCTTTGGCTGCGCGGGAAATGGACCGTGAGGCCTTCGCGTTCGAGCAGCTTCACCGCGTCGAGGCCGGCTTGCGGCACGAACAGGTCGACGAGGCAGGTAGCAAACAGATAGACGTCGGTGGGGCGCTTTGCGCTGGGGTATTGCCGTGGCTTCATGTCTCGCTCCGGTGTCCTGGCGCGTTGGTGCACGCCGTGTAGCGCCCGCTGAGCCTGTGCGACCGCCTGGGTTGGCGGGATCCGCAGCTTGGGGAAGGGCGCTGGTTTGAGCGCATAATTCCCGCTTCGGGCGCGCGGTTCAAACTGGTTGGACCACGGCCGCCCTGGACAGCGAAATTCGGGGACGGCACGGGGTGGCATGGCTATGGCAATGAGGAGCAGGGCAGGCTCGCGCGGACGCGTGGAAACCGTGATGCGCCAGATGGAGACGTCGCTGCTCGACGGCACCTGGCGCGCGGGCGCGAAGCTGCCTTCGGAGCGCGTGCTCGCGGTGGAATACGAGGTGGCGCGCAATACGGTGCGCGAGGCGATCCAGCGGCTCGCCGCGCGCGGCCTCGTGCAGAGCCGCCCGGGAGCGGGCGTGTTCGTCACCGACCAGTTGCGCACGGGGTTTGCTTCACCATGGGGACAACTCGTGGCCGATCATCCCGCCTTGCGCGACGACATCCTCGAATTCAGGCGCGTGCTGGAAGGCGCCACCGCCTGGTTCGCGGCGTTGCGCGCGAGCGACGACGAGCTTGCGCGCATCCGTGCGCTGATGGAGGAACTGGAGCGCACGCGGCGAGTGGACGACAAGGCTGCGGAGGCCGACGCCGACGCAAAACTGCACGAGGCGATTGCGCAGGCCTCGCACAACGCGATGTTCCTGCACCTGCATACGAGCGTGCTGGGCGTGTTGCGCGAGCACATCACGATCAACGGCACGGGGTTGCGCGTGCAGAACGAGGACGCGCCCGACCGGTTGCTGGAACAGCACCGGGCGCTGTGCGACGCGATCGCCGCCCGGCGTCCCGAGGAGGCGCGCACGGCGATGCAGACGCACATCGACTTCGTGCGCACGCGGGTAGGCGAGGAGATCGGCTGGCCGGAAAGTGGTCCAACCAGTGGCGATGCGGTGCCGGCGCCGGCGTGGCCGGACAGTGGGCGCAGGACCAGCGGCGGGCGCGCCCCGAAATCGTCGAATGCCACGGATGTCGACGAAACCCGGGAAAAGCGCGCCAAGGGGAGCCGCAGCGCGAGCGCTACGACGCGCGAGGCGCCGGGGGGACGAACCATGGATGGAACGCGCACGCGGCGCCGTCCGCCGTCTGGCGGCAGCTGAATCGCTTTTGCCAGGCGACGATCGCTGCGCTGCGCCAGTACAGCGGCCGTGGCCCGCGAACGCTGCTAAAGTCGGCTGATCGGGCCGCGAAGCCCCAGGCAAAGGCTGGAGGGAGATATGAACGAGCGCGCCGCGCAGATCCTGTCGTTGAGCGCCGTGACGCTGACCGTCAGCGACGTCGCACGCTCGGCGCCCTTTTACGCGGCGCTGGGCTTCGTGCGCAAAGCCGGGCCTGCCATGCCGGGCTTCGCATCGTTCGAGCTGGGCGGCGCGGCGGGCGTCTGCTATCTGAACCTGCTGGAAGGTGCGCATGGCGCGGTGAGCGGCTGGGGGCGCGTGATTTTCCACGTCGCCGACGTCGATGCCTTTTACGCCCACGCCCTGGCCGTGGGAGCCCAGCCCGAATTCGCGCCGCGCGACGCGCCGTGGGGTGAGCGCTACTTCCATCTGCTCGATCCGGACGGCCATGAACTGAGCTTCGCGAAGCCGCTCGCGTGAGCCGCCGCGAGGCATTTGAAATATTCGTGACACTCGCCGCGCCGATAGTGGCGCGAGTTGTCAGCATACCGACCAAGGAGAGAGTCGCCATGAATGAAATCGACCGCGCGCTGGACGCCGAACTGCGGGATTCCGAAGTGCATCGCCGCCGGCGACTGGACGAAGAGCTCATCGATGCGTACGACGAAGAACTCGAAATGGAGGTCGACGATCGCCTGCAGGAAAGCGGCCTGCAGATCAGCGACGAGGCGCGCGCGCTGCGCCGGGTCTACTTCCGCGAGCTGATCCGCCTGCAAGGCGAACTCGTGAAGCTGCAGGACTGGATCGTGAGCACGGGGCACCGGCTCGTCGTCATCTTCGAAGGGCGCGACGCGGCGGGCAAGGGCGGCGTCATCAAGCGCATCACGCAGCGCCTGAACCCGCGTATGTGCCGCGTGGCCGCGCTGCCCGCGCCGAACAACCGCGAGCGCACCCAATGGTATTTCCAGCGCTACGTGCAGCATCTGCCGGCCGGCGGCGAGATGGTGCTGTTCGATCGCAGCTGGTACAACCGCGCGGGCGTGGAGCGCGTGATGAACTTTTGCACCGACGATGAATACGAAGAATTCTTCCGCTCGGTGCCCGAGTTCGAAAAGATGCTGGTGAGGAGCGGCATCCAGATCGTCAAGTACTGGTTCTCGATCACGGACGACGAGCAGGAAGTGCGCTTCCAGAGCCGCATCGAAGATCCGCTCAAGCAGTGGAAGCTCTCGCCGATGGACCTCGAAAGCCGCCGCCGCTGGGAGGCCTACACGCACGTGAAGGAGGTGATGCTGCAGCGCTCGCACATTCCCGAGGCGCCTTG
Organism: Paraburkholderia mimosarum LMG 23256 = NBRC 106338; assembly: GCF_000739815.1. Classification (GTDB taxonomy): domain Bacteria; phylum Pseudomonadota; class Gammaproteobacteria; order Burkholderiales; family Burkholderiaceae; genus Paraburkholderia; species Paraburkholderia mimosarum. Next base: position 55,785 of record NZ_BBJJ01000003.1, on the reverse strand, counting down.
GTGGGTCGTGCAGGGCGTGGACAAGAAGCGTGCGCGCCTGAACTGCATTCACCATCTGCTGACCCAGGTGCCGTATCACGAGATCGAGCACCCGCATGTCACGCTGCCGGCGCGCGTGCATCATCCCGACTACATTCGTCAGCCGGTGCCGCAGGACATGTTCGTTCCGGAGATCTATTGAGGTGTTGACGCTTGTGCCGTGCCACGAGGAAAGCCGCGCTTCCCATCGGGAGAGCGCGGCTTTGCTTTATGCGGTTCGCTCGGGCTCAGAAGAGGTGCTTGAACACCCAGTACAGCGCACCCGCCAGCACGATCGAAGCGGGCAGCGTGAGCACCCACGCCATCACGAGGCTGCGCACGGTGTTCCACTGCAGGCCCGAGCCGTTCGCCGCCATCGTGCCCGCCACGCCCGACGAAAGCACGTGCGTGGTCGAGACCGGCAGGCCATACACGTCCGCCGCGCCGATCGTCACCATCGCCACGACCTCGGCGCAGCCGCCCTGGCCGTAAGTCAGATGCTGCTTGCCAATGCGCTCGCCCACCGTCACCACGATGCGTTTCCAGCCCACCATCGTGCCGAGGCCGAGTGCGATCGCCACGGCCACTTTCACCCACGTAGGGATGAACTTGGTCGCGTGGTCGATCTGCTTGCGGAAGTTGAGGACCGCCTTCGCGTCCTCGGCCGGGAAGGGCACGGCCTTCTGCTTGTCGATCAGGCGGATCGCTTCGGAAACCACGTACATGTTGTTGCGCACGTTGTCGACGACCGATTGCGGCACCGCCGCAAGCGAGCCGTAGCCGCGAACCTGCTCCGCCACCTGGTTCGACAGCGCGGCGAGCGCGGGCACCGTCGTGCTGGAGAGCGAGCGTGTGCCGATGAAGCGCTCCACTTCGCCGCGCGAGTCGGCCGGTGCGGCCACGCCGTTCGTGTAGCGCTCGAGCGCGCGGGTGGCGTCGTGCGCAACGGCGATGAAGGTTTGCGTCTGCTCGGCCGTCACGGCGCGGTTCAGCGCATAGGCGGTCGGCACCGTGCCGATCAGGATCAGCATGATGAGGCCCATCCCTTTCTGACCGTCGTTCGAGCCGTGTGCGAAGGAAACGCCCGTGCAGGTGAGGATGAGCAGCGCGCGGATCCAGAACGGCGGCGGCTCCTTGCCCTTCGGCTCGGCGTAGAGCGCCGGCACGCGCACGACGGCTTTCAGGATCAGCAGCAGCAAGCCGGCCAGCAGAAAACCGATGATCGGCGAAAAGAGCAGCGACTTGCCCACGCCCAGCGCCTGGCTCCAGTCCACGCCGCTCGTGCCATTCGCGCCGTGCATGAGCTGGTTCATGAGACCCACGCCGATGATCGAGCCGATGAGCGTATGCGAGCTCGACGACGGCAGTCCGAAATACCACGTGCCCAGATTCCAGATGATCGCGGCAATGAGCAGGGCGAACACCATCGCGAAGCCCGCGCTGCTGCCCACCTGCAGAATCAGTTCGACCGGCAGCAGTTGCAGGATGCCGAAAGCCACCGCGCCCGTCGACAGGAGCACGCCCAGAAAATTCCACGCGCCCGACCAGACCACGGCGACGTTGGGCGAAAGCGAATGCGTATAGATCACGGTTGCGACCGCATTCGCGGTATCGTGGAAGCCGTTCACGAACTCGAAGCCGAGCGCGATGAGGAGCGCGATGCCAAGCAGGAGCCACGGGAGCGCAGAGCTTTCGCGCACGGGCGAGAGGTCACTCGCGAGATTCATCCCGACGTACACCGCGCCGGCGGCGACGACGATCAGGAAGACGAGCAGGCTGACGTTGCGCCCGCGCGCCGGGGCGGTGTCCGGTTGCGGTGACAGGGAAAGATCTGGCATGGCAGTCGGACTCCCGGGGTGAAGACGGACAGAGGTTCGTTACCGATCGTGAACCGCTGAGGTGTCGGTTTGATGACGGTTTTGTGCCACCCATGCCCTGGCAATCGTGATCGAGGGTTAGCGCAGATGCCAAAACGGGTTCTTTCGCTGCGTATTCTGATGCGTCGATGGGCCGTCGCGCGGGCGAGGGCGGCGACGCGCCTGATCGGCAACCATCCCTTCTTCGCCGGGCTTTCCGGCACGCTCATCGCGACGGTGATGGCTGTGCTGACTTACGCGGCGATCTATGCGGGCCGCGCCGAAGCGCTGCGCCACGCGGCCGACAACTCGCGCAACGTCGTCCAGCTCATCAGCAACGACATTGCGCGCAATGTGGAGATCTACGATCTCTCGCTGCAAGCCGTGGTCGCGGCGGCCCGTCAACCGGCGACCTGGCAGATGCCCGAGGCGCTGCGCTACCGCATGTTGTTCGACCGGGCGACGGCGGCGTCGAACCTGGGCGGCGCCTATGTGATCGACGCCGAGGGCCACGTGAAAGCGTCGCAGAGCAGCGTGGCCGAGCCCATGGCGGGTAGCGTCTCGTTCGCCGACCGCGATTACTTCATCGCGGAGCAGCGCGACGCGCACGCGGGGCTCTTCTTCTCCAGGCCGTACCGTTCGCGCCTGCGCGGCGGCTTGCTCACCATCGGCCTCACGCGCCGCATCGACGCGCCCGATGGCGCGTTCGCGGGCGTTGCGCTGCTCGGCGTGCGCCTCGACTATTTTCAGCAGTTGCTGGAGCGCGTCGACCTGGGGCCGGGCAGCAATCTGTTCATCCTCATGCACGACGGCACGCTGCTCGCGAGCAAGCCGGCACTGCCGCAGGGCGCCGGGGCGAATGAGTCGGGCTTGCCGAATTACGCGGTCTTTGCCCGGCATGGCGACGCGCGAGGTGGCGACGCCCGGCGTAGCGACGCCCGACACGATGGCGGCACGTTCACGTCGCGTTCGGCGCTCGACGGCGTGGAGCGCATCTACACCTTTGCGCACGTGGACAACTCGCCGTTCATCGTCGTCGCGGCGCCCGCCGTGCAGGATGTGCTTGCCGAGTGGCGGCGGCGCAGCGGTATCGCGCTCGTGATGACTACGGTGTTCGGCGGCGCGTGGGTCGTGGTTTCGTGGATGCTCGCGTTCGCGCTGCGCGGCAAGGTGCGGGCCGAGGCGGAGCTTACGCGCCTCGCGGTGACGGACCCGCTCACGGGCCTTCCGAACCGGCGCGCACTCGATATGCGTCTCGCGGAGGAATGGCGGCGCGCGGTGCGCGAGCGCACGCCGTTGTCGCTGTTGTTCTTCGACATCGATCATTTCAAGCTCTTCAACGACACGTACGGCTACGCCGCCGGAGACGAAGTGCTGACTTTCGTGGCCGAGCGCATTGCTTCGGGATCGCGGCGCGCGACGGACCTGGCCGCCCGCATTGGCGGCGAGGAGTTCGCCGTGGTGCTGCCGGGCACGCCGCTAGACGCCGCGACGGGCATCGCGGAGAAGATCCGCAAAGGCATCGAGTCGGCCAATCTCACGCTGAGCGGTACGCAACGCGGGTGCGTGACGGTCAGCGCGGGGTGCGCGAGCTGCAATCCGCCGGAAGGCGGCAGCGGCGCGCAACTGCTGGCCGCCGCCGACCGCCTGCTCTACGAGGCCAAGGACGCGGGCCGCAATCAGGTCCGGTCGCAGCAGTGGACGGGCGAGACGGTGCAGCCGCTGGTGGACTCCGCAGCCGGAGCCCGAGGCGCGAGGCGCCCCAGCGCGATGCGACCTGATGCCACCTGATGCCACGCGATGCGACTATGCGACCTGCGGCAGCCCAAGGCGCGCCGCCTTGTGAGCGGCGCGCGGCGCCGGGCCGCGCCGGTCAGCGGGCCGATTTCGACAGCCGGTGGCCGAGGCCGAGGTTCGAGACGATCTGCCAGGTATAGACGCGCGAATAGTGCACGCCGAACTGGCGGCCGATCAGCTCGCGCACGCGGCTGTTGGTCCATGCGTCGCTCGGGAAGCCGTGGTCGCGCGCGGAGCCGTGCAGGGCGCTCGCGATCCAGCCTAGCGCGGCTTGATCGAGTACCGAAGGTCGGCCGCCCACGCTCATCTGCTGGAGCGCGGCGAGACCGCCGTCCTCGACGATCGACTTATAGCGCCTCACCGTCTGGGCGGAAAGGTGCAATGAATCGGCGACGGAATTCACCGTCGCGCCTTCCATCAACATCTGGCCGGCGGCCATTCTTCTCGCGACGCTCGGCAGGTTCTCGGTTCGGGTAAGCATGTGTTCACTCGTCGACGAAAGATTCCGGTCATGCGGCAATGAGGACGTGCCGCTCCTGTAACCCTTTTCCTGCATGCGGGTCTTGTCGCTTGCCATGGCTCCCGCGCGGGTGCGGTGACGCGAGAAACCATGACGGACGGCGAAATCGACGCCCGGACAAAGGGCGCATTCTGCGAAACGCCTCCGTGTTCCGCAGCGGATATTAATAATTGTTTTTGTAGGGAATGTGTATAGCTAGCGGAAAAATAGTCTGCTTGACTTGTGGATAATCCTGAACTAATGAGAAAAATCAACCGACCCGGATCGCTCAACAATGGGCGTGGCCGTTTCCCGTTTGATGGTGCAATGCGATCCTTCCTTCGCGGGCCGCGCTATAGCTTGACTGTTTCGCTCAAGGATTCAACCCCGAGCCGTTTTGTATGAGTAATCGCGCGATTCGGGACGTGTCCCGCGAGGTCCGTCGCCATTCAATGCGAATTAAATATAGGCGATGCATTTTTAAAGATGTTTGTTAGCGTTTCTTGCATGCTGTGACATATTGACGGACTAATGATCAATGCGGGTAAATGTGGGGCAGTTTCAGGGAGCGATTTGATTTTTCTGTGCAAAATGGTTTTGGCAAATCCATGGAATCGATTTCAATGCGGATTGGATTCGTTCGAAATGAACGAAACACGTCGGATTCGCATCGCCCCGGGAACCGGGTGGGGCTGATTATGCGGTACTGCCATTGATGGTCCACCGAAGGAGACCTCCCATGATGTTGCGCTATCGTTCGTCCTCGCCGTTGCTCGGCGCGCTGCTCGTGCTTGCCCTTGGCGTGTCGCCGAACGTGCCGCTGCGTGCGCAGACGGCATCGGAAGCCGCGCCCGAGAGTGCGCCAGGCGCCACGCTCCAGATCGGCGAAGTCCAGACTACGGCAAAAGTCGTGAGCATCGATGCCGCCAACAATGCGGTCACATTCCGCGGCGCGCGCGGCAAGCAGGTGACGGTCACGGTCGATCCCACGGTGGGCGACGTGAGCAAGCTCAAGCCCGGCGACGAAGTGAAGATCCTCTACAAGGAGGCGCTGCTGCTGCGTGCCGACAAGGTGGCGACGAGGGGCATACGCTCGCGCGTCGATACGGTCGCTACCACGCCCGCTTCCGGTGGCGTTGCGGCGACCGCGCGCAGCGTGCAGGTGGTCGCGACGGTGGAGAAGATCGATCGCAAGAGCCGCAAGGTCGCGTTGCGCGGGCCGAATCGCACGGTCGTGGTGGTGGCGCCGCCGGACGTGCCGCTCGAGTCGATCAAGGTGGGTGACAGCATTCGCGCCGACTATGTGGGCGCGACGGCGGTGCAGGTCACGCGCGGTGGCCAGCCCGTGCAGTGAGGTGACGCCGGAGTGCGCCTGATCGAGTGGCGTTGCGCGCTTTGGCCTCGGTGCCGCTGCCGAAGCGCGCTAATCAACGCCAGGCGAATCCCAGGCGAACCCCAGGCGACGCTAATCGACGCGATTGCGATCGCGCACGAGGATGGTGACGTAAATCGCCGTACAGACGATGATGACCGCCACGCCGGTGATGACCTTCTGGCGGTCGAAGTTGATGAGGCCGACCACCGCGATGGCAATGCCGGCGGCAGAGCCAAGCGTGCCCATGGCCGCCACGAAAATGCGCATCTTGCTCCACACGCGATGGCGTCGCTCGGGACCTGCGCCTTCGATAAACCGATGCAGTCGATCAAACATGGCGTCTTTTCCGGTAGGGTAATGGGCGGCCATGCAGGCGCGATTGAACGAGCGGCCAGACCCAAAACGAATTATAGCGAGCCCATTATCACGCGTTCATTCGCTTTTCAGTGTCACCGCGCCGGAATTCTTGATCGTTTTTTGCGCGCGTTTAAGTTTGTCTTAATTTTGGGTCGCCATGATCGGCTCGTCGGGTCGCTTCGATAGTTCGATTCGATAGTTCGATTCGCAGTTGTTCTTCACGTCCCCTGTTGGCCGCCGAAAAGTTCGGCGGCTTTTTTTTGCGTGCGGTTCGGGTTTGCCGGCGTCGAGCCGCGCGCTTGCCACGTTGCTCGACGCCGCGTTCCGGCAAGCGCTATTTGTGGTTGGTCGCCAGCGCGCCCGCGCTGTTGGCGCCGCCGAAAAGCTGCGTCAGGTATTGCTGGCTCTGGTTCATCATCGACATCAGCGTATTGAGCGCGGTGAACTGGCGGTTGAATTGCGCGGTGAGCTGAGTGGCGCGCGCATCGAGCGTGGCCGCTTGCTTCCTGGTGTCCTCGATCTCCTTGTTGATCGCCGTGCTGCGCCGCTCGATGATGCCGCTCGACTGCACGTAGGGCGTGATGGCGCTGTTCATCTTCGCGGCCATGCCGTCACTGCGGAACAGCGCGGCAATGGCACTGTTGCCCGGTTGCAGCGCTGTCTTGAACGTCTCGTCGTCGATCTCCAGCTTGCCGCTCTTGTCGAGCTTTATGCCGAGCTCGCCTAGCGAATGGCGCGTGCCGTCGCTGCCCTTCGCACCCGCCGCAACGACCGCGGGCAGCGCCGCCGCGAGCGTGCGCGCAATCGAGTCGCCGAGCAGCGCGCCCGCCTGCGCGCCAGTCGAGCCCGTGCCGGCCGTGTAGGAGGTCAGCCCGTTGAGGGCATCGACATAGCTGTTGTACGCCTTCACGAAATTGCGGATAGCGGTGCCCGTCGCTTCGGTGTCGGGCGCAATGGTGAGCGTCTGCTTCGTGCCCGCCGAGGCGCTTTCGAGCTTGATCGTGAGCCCGCTGACCACGTCCTCCAGCGTGTTGCTCGCGCTCGTCGCGCGGGTGCCGTCGATGCGCACTTCGGCGTCGCCGGCCGCCACGACTTCGCGCATTTGTGCGGACCCAAGGCGCGCGTCGACACCCGACCCCGGCGTCACCTCGATTGCGTTGACCACGCCCGTCTTGTTCGAGGTCAGCACGAGATGCTGGCCGTCCGAGCCGTTGATGACCGACGCCGTGACGCCCGGATTATCCTTCGCCCGGTTGATCGCCGCGGCGACGTCCGTGAGCGTGTTGCTGCCCGCGGCGAGGGTCAGGCGCATGGCGCTGCCGCCCACCGAGATGTCGAGGCTCCCCTCGCCGAGCGTCTCGCTGGTGTCGAATGCATCCGAGGCAAGTTTGTGCGCCGTCGCCAGATGATCGACTTCCACGGTGAAGCGGCTCGCCACGGCGCCCTTGCCGGCCACCGCGCTCAAACCTTTGTCTTTCTCGCTCGTCGCGACGGTGAAGCGTTGCAGCGCGGCGCCGTCCTTGAACGGTTCGAGTGTGGTCTGAAGCGAGGCGAGCGCCGACTTCAGCGTGCCGAGCGCCGACAGCGTCGTGTTGCTGGCGTTTTGCTTCGCGACGAGGATCGCGCTCGGCCCTGCGATCTTCGCATTGACGAGCGCCTTGACGAGCTGGTTGACGTCGAGCGAGGAGTGGGTGGCGCCGCTGATGATCGATTGCGCGGCGTCGTTCAAGGCGCTGTTCGCGCTGGCAATCGTGGCGTTGGTGGCGTTGGTGGTGTTCGTGATCGTGCTTGCCATGAAAGAGGTCCGTTCGTTCCTGGTGCGTCGGATCGACGGGACGCGCGATTGCGCGGCCATGCTTTCATTACGGCAAGCTTGCTGGAAACTTTATGTAAGTATCGAAAATAAGTTGAAAGAATCACGCGCTTCGTCGCGCGGCATCGCGCGCGACGCGGCCTCAGACGTGCTCCGGAAATCCCGCGCGGCCCTGCGTGAGGTCGCGCAGCGCGTCGCGGGCGGTGCCAATGGCGCTGGCGGGCAACTGGATCGTGAGGCGGACGGTCATCGTGTACTGACTCTCGACGAGCGCGAATTGCGCCTGCTCGATCCAGTGGCGAACGCGGGTTTCGTCGGGGTAGCCCATCTCGACGGTAAGGCGCGCCTGCTCGATGCGTTCGACGCGCACGGCTCCATGCAACGCGCTGGCGATGGCGTCGGTATAGGCCCGCACGAGGCCGCCCGCGCCGAGCTTCACGCCGCCGTAGTAGCGAACCACGGCAGCGAGCACGCCGTCGAGGTCGTGGTGGCGCAGGACTTCGAGGATCGGCCGTCCCGCGGTGCCCGAAGGTTCGCCGTCGTCCGACATGCCGGACTGGCCGCCCGCGAGCAGCGCCCAGCAGACGTGCGCGGCGGTGGGGTGTTCGTCGCGCAGACGGTGTATTTCCGCCATGGCCGCTTCGCGGTTGGCAACGGGAATGGCGTGCGCGATGAAACGGCTCTTGCGGATCTCGAGTTCCGCGCTGACGGGATGGGCGAGCGTGAAAGTAGGCACAGGCGGGTTGGTACGGCAGGTGGGTGACGCGGGCTAAGCCACCATGTTAACCGATGCGCACGGGCGGCTTTCCTCGTCCGTCCCCCTATCGTGCCAATTTATGTAAGGGTTTCTTGCGCCAGGTGCTAGTGACGCACCGGCCTTGTGGCCTGATAATGCTCGCCATGACGGATCTAGCTCTGGCTGGAGCGAAGCCGAACTCCTCATTCGGTGATCCGTCATATCCCTTCTCTCGCGGCGCCGTTCCGGCGCCGACGCGCAAGCCTCCCATCGCCCACGCCCGTCGGACGAATAGCCAGGCGCCAGGCGTGCAAAAAAATCCCCGGTCGGAATGTCTCACGACCGGGGTTACAAGGCTCGCCTGTTCTCAAGAGGCAGTTGCACCTTACGTCCGCAAAATGGTTGGCGCAATCGGAAAAAAAACCTGGTGCGCGTGGCGCCTGAAGCGCGCTAGTGTCCGGCGTTGCGCCGCCGCGAGCGCGCAAAAAATCCCGGCCATCGCTGCCGGGCAATGAGAATACACGGTGCGCTCCGGGGAACGAAACGCCCATTAACGGTACCTGCCGCCCGCGCGGCCGGCAACGCACGCGCATTACCCGCCATTACTGACCGCGACCTTTCGCGGCGCCGGCCCGCGTTTGCATCGCGCGCTGGATGCACTGTATGGCGGCCCGTTTCGGAAAAACGATTCGGATAGCGAACGATTTTTTCGCCAACATCCACGCGCGGAGAAGTCAGGCCCGGAAATGTGCCGAGGCCGGTCTCCCTCTCGGGAGGACCGGCCTCGGTGTGCCGCTATCGGGCGCCGCGAGCGAGCGCGGCTTCTGGATCACGGATCAGTAACGCGGCGGGGGTGGCGGACGACGGTCGTCGTCGCGGTAGCGCGGGGGACCCGGATCATGCGGATGACGGTGCATCCACTCGTCGTGCTCCCAGTAGCGGTGGCCATCGTAGTAACGGCCCTCGTGCCAGCCAATCGACACGTGTGCGTCCACCGGCATCATGTGCGGCGCGCCGTATTGGTGTGCCGAATCGGCACGCGCGCCAAACGGCGCGGACTGAGCAAACGCGCTCGATGCGCCCAGCAAGGCGCCGCCGGCGACGAGCGCAGCAGCGATAGCGCGGGCGGGGGTCTTCCAGCTCTTCGTATTCATTGCAGTTACCTCCTCTTCGATTGCGTCGTCGCACGGCAGCGATGTGCCTTGCGTTGCGACCACGGTTCAAAGCTTATCGGTCGGAAGAGGGGCAATGCGTGACTACTTGTAAGCTTTCGTTTCATACGATTCTTCCTGCACAAAAGGCGCAAAAGGGCCGATCTGACAATCGGCCCTTGATGCAGAAAGGATTAAACGCCGCCCTTCGCAAATGACGGAAAGCGCCCGAGGGTCGGGCTGTCAACTGACGTTACATTCGGGCTGCGGTGGCCGCCCGAATGTCTCGTGGATCGCAGTCGATGCATGCCGCAAAGACTCACAATGCCTTTTTTACCGGTTCGTCTGAGGCGGCGATTGCGGAGCTTGCGCCGCTTCTGCGCTGCTCAAATCGATTGCGCTTTGCGAATTCAGTTGCGTGCGCAACTCATATTTCTGGATCTTGCCCGTTGCCGTGCGCGGCAGCTCGCCGAATCTCACGGCGCGCGGCACCTTGTAGTGCGCGAGAAAGAGCCGGCAGTGCGCGATGATCTCCTCGGCCGTGGCGCTCGCGCCGGGCCGCAGTTCGACGAACGCGCAAGGCACTTCGCCCCACTTCGGATCGGGCATCGCCACGACTGCGGCAAGCGCGACGGCCGGGTGGCGATACAGCGTGTCTTCGACTTCGATGCTCGAAATGTTCTCGCCGCCCGAAATGATGATGTCCTTGCTGCGGTCGGTGATGCGCACGTAGCCGTCGGGCGTCATCACGCCGAGGTCGCCCGTGTGGAACCAGCCTCCGCGGAACGCCTCTTCAGTCGCTCGCTCGTTCTTGAGGTAGCCCTTCATGCAGATGTTGCCGCGGAACATGATCTCGCCGAGCGTTTCACCGTCCGCCGGCACGGGCTCCATTGTCTGTGCGTTGCGCACGCTCACGCCGCTTTGCAGGTGATAGCGCACGCCCTGGCGAGCGGCGAGGCGCGCCTGCTCGTCTTCGGGCAGCGTCTTCCAGCTTTCCTGCACCGCGCACACCGCCGCGGGGCCGTACACCTCGGTCAATCCATAGACATGCGTGAGCTCGATGCCGATCGACTTCATCTTCGCGATCACGGCGGGTGCGGGCGGCGCACCGGCGACCATCGTGTGCACCGTGTGGGCGATGCCTTCGCGATATTCGGAGGGGGCGTCGGCGAGTGCGCCCTGCACGATCGGCGCGCCGCAATAGTGCGTGACGCGCTCACTGCGAATGAGATCGAACACGAGCTTCGCGTCGAACCTGCGCAGGCATACGTTCACGCCCGCGCGCGCGGCGATCGTCCAGGCGAAGCACCAGCCGTTGCAGTGAAAGAGCGGCAGCGTCCAGAGGTACACGGCGTGCTTGGGCAGATCCCATTCGAGGATGTTGCTCACCGCGTTGAGGTAGGCCCCGCGATGGTGATAGACCACGCCCTTGGGGTCGCCCGTGGTGCCCGAGGTGTAATTGAGCGCGATGGCGTCCCATTCGTCGCTCGGCGGCGTCCAGGCGAACTCGGGGTCGCCCTGTTCGAGGAAGGCCTCGTAGTCGGTCGCACGCGCGAAGCTCTCGGGATCGGCGGGCGCGATGTCGGCCACGCTGATGATCTTGAGGTTAGGAAACGCGATTGCCGCGCGCTGCGCGAGCGCGGCGTATTCGGTATCGACGATCAGCGCCTTCGCTTCGCCATGACGCAGCATGAACAGCATGGTTGCGACATCGAGTCGCGTGTTGAGCGTGTTGAGCACGGCGCCCGCCATGGGCACGCCGAAGTGCGCCTCGACCATAGCGGGGATATTGGGCAGCAGTGCCGCCACGGTGTCGCCGCGGCCGATGCCCGCCTGCGCGAGCGCGCTGGCCAGCCGCCGCGTGCGCGCGTAGGTCTCGCGCCAGTTGCGGCGTACGTCGCCGTGGACCACCGCGAGCCGGTCGCCATAGACTTCGGCGGCGCGGGCGATGAAATCGATGGGCGTGAGCGGCACATAATTGGCCTCGCACTGCGCGAGACCTTCTTCGTACGGGTGCAACATGGCTGTCTCCAGACGATAGATTGGGCCGGGGCGGCCGGTTATCGGTTTATAGGTATGATTCGCGCTACCGTAGCAGGGGCGCGCCTGCCAGTCTGTCGCCGGCACGACAGAGCAGGCCGCTTTGCACGATCCCGATCGATACGATCCAGCCAAAAATTGACTTAACCCAGGAAAGCGCGATGTCGCAATCCATTATGCCTCCAGACCCGGCGCCGCCCGAGCGCGATTCATGGCGCGAGGGCGAACGCATCGACGCCGCGAACGCGCCGCGCCTTGCCGCGCTCTTCGAGCGCTGCACGTGGTTTCGCGCACTCGCGCCCGAGCATCGCGCCTGGGTGCTGGCTTCCTCGCATGCCCAGGGCTATGCCGCGGGCGCCATCGTCGCCGCGCGCGAAGCGCCCTCCGACTGGTGGCTCGGCGTGAGCCAGGGTCTCGTGAAGCTCGCGATCTTCAACGCTTCGGGGCGCGGCTGCACGTTCTCGGGCGTGCCGCATGGCGGCTGGTTCGGCGAGGGCAGTGTCATCAAGCGCGAGCCGCGCAAGTACGACGTGATCGCGCTGCAGCCGTCGCTCGTCATGGCCGTGCCCGCGGACACCTTTCACCGGCTCATGGACTGCAGCCTGCCGTTCAACCGCTTCGTGATCCACCAGCTCAACAACCGCATGGGCGAGTTCATCGCGCTGATCCAGAACAGCCGGTTGCTCGACGTGGATGCGCGGGTCGCGCAGTCGCTCGCGCAAATGTTCAATCCCGATCTCTATCCCGAGACGGGACGTGCGCTCGACATCTCGCAGGAGGAGATCGGCATGCTGGCGGGCGCGTCGCGGCAGCGAATCAACCAGGCCTTGCAGACGCTCGAGCGGCACGGGCTCGTCTCGCTCTCGTACAACCGCGTGGATGTGCTCGATCTCGATGGGCTGCGCGCATTCGGCCGCGATCAGATCTGAGCGCACAGAAGTCCTCACCAATCTTGCGCGGAATAGAAGACTCTCTCCCGCGCGAGCCGGTTTTTGCCCATTGCACCTCTGCGTAGACTTTGCGCATCGACTCATCGCGCCACACGGGCCGTGAGTCCTTGAACAAAGAGGAAAGCAAGGTGAAGAATGTAATGCTCCGCGCGGCGGTGGTTTCTATGATGGCGATCGTGCCCGCTGTGTCGTTTGCCCAGTCCGCCGGCAACGGCAATGGCCCGGTGACGCGCGCTCAGGTGTCCCAGGAGCTGATCGATCTGGAGTCGGTGGGCTACAACCCGTCGGCGGCGAACAACGCCACGTATCCCGACGACGTGGAACTCGCCATGCGCCGCCTCGCGGAAAAGCGCGCCGAACAAGCGCGCCTCGCGCAAGAGCGGCAGCGCCAGGAACCGGTCGCGCAATCCGGTTATGGCGACCCGCCTGCGGTGAACGTGGAAAGTGGCGGGCCCGCTACCGTGTCAGGCGGCGAGCCGTCGCGCGTGTATCGCCATCATTGACAGCGCCGTTCGACGTTAAGAGACGCTCCGCTCGGTAACCGTGCGCGAGCCGTGCGCGGGATGCCGACGCGCACTGCCCCAATCAGCGTGTCGACCGGGCGGCGCAGTTCGTATCGGCCGCGCCGCACGCCGCCATCCGGGATGCCGAGGTGCCCTCCGCGCTGGCCGCGGTGTCCGGCGGCACGCCGAGCAGTTGCAGCGCGCCGGCCGTCACGCCCGCGAACACGGGCCCAGCGACCGTGCCGCCATAGAAGGCCTTGCCCGCCGGGTCGTCGATCATCACCGCCACGATCACGCGCGGTGCGCTCATCGGCGCCATGCCGACGAACAGCGCGCGATAGCGGTTCTTCGCATAGCCCGCGCCGATCTGCTTGCGCGCCGTGCCCGTCTTGCCGCCCACACGATAGCCGTCCACGTTGGCGGCCCGCCCCGTGCCGCCGTCGCTCGTCGCCATCTCCAGCATCTTGCGCATGGCGGCCGCCGTGGCCGGCGTCGTGACGCTGCGCGGGCCCCGTGCCTGCGTTGGCATTTGCGCGCTGCCCGGGTCGCCTTGCCCATCGCGCAGCAGCGTGACCGGATGCAGCGTGCCGTCCCCGGCGTAGGCCGTGTAGATCTGCGCCATCTGCAGGAGCGACGCGGAAAGGCCATAGCCGTACGCCATCGTCGCCTGCTCGATGGGCCGCCAGCGCGCCCACGGCCGCACGCGGCCAGCCGCCACGCCGGGGAACGTGACGCCGGGCTTCTCCCCAAGGCCGTACGCCTGATACTTGTCCCAGATGGTCTGCGCGGGGAGATTCAGCGCGAGCTTGGCGAGCGCGATATTGCTCGACTTCTGGATGGCCTCGGCCACGGTCATGCGGCCGTGGTTCGAGGTGTCGTGGATCGTTGCGGGGCCGATGCGGTACGTGCCCGGCGATGTGTCGATGATCGTGTTCGCGTTGACCTTGCGCAGATCCATCGCGAGCGAGACCACCACGGGCTTGATCGTCGAACCGGGCTCGAACGTGTCGACCACGGCGCGATTTCGCAACTGATTGCCGGTGAGCCGCGCGCGGTCGTTCGGGTCGAATGAAGGCCAGTTCGCGAGCGCGAGGATTTCGCCGTTCTGCGCGTCGAGCACCACGACGCTGCCTGCCTGGGCGTGGTGTCTGGCCACGGCCGCCTTGAGCTGCGTGTAGGCGAGTTGCTGCACGCGGCGGTCGATCGTGAGTTGCACGGTTTCGCCGTTGCGCGGCTGCACGCGTGAGCTGGGCTCCGAAACCACGCGCCCGAGCCGGTCGCGGATGACTTCGCGCTGGCCCGGCGTGCCGCGCAGCCGCGCGTTGGCGGCGAGCTCCACGCCCTCCTGGCCCGCGTCTTCGATATCGGTGAAGCCCACCACGTGCGCCGCCGATTCGCCCTCGGGGTAGTAGCGCTTCGAGTCCGCGATCAGGGTGATGCCGCCCGTGCCCATCTCGTCGATGTGCGCCGCGGTTTCTGCGTCCACCTGGCGCTTGAGCAGCACGAAGGAGCGGTCGTTGCCGACGCGCCGGTCCAGCTCCGCGAGCGGCATGTCGAGCAGGCGTGCGAGCGGCGCGTGCGCGGCCGCATCGAGCAGCCTGGGATTCACCCAGACTTCGAAGGTCGCGAGGCTCACGGCCAGCAGCGCGCCGTTGCGGTCGACGATGCGCCCGCGCATGGCGTCGAGTTCCAGCGTGCGCTGGTAGCGCTTTTGGCCCTGCTTCACGTAGAAGCCGTGATTGGCCACCTGTACCCAGAACGCGCGCCCCGCCAGCGCCGCGAAGGCCGCGAACGTGACGAACACGATGAACCTGGAGCGCCACGCGGGCAGGCGCGGCGCAAGCATCGGGTGACGGGTCGCGGCCGCGTGCGGGTCGCGCGGCGGTTTCCTGGAGCGGATCATCGGCAAGGCGGGGTGGGGGGCAGCGTCACATTGTAAACATTGTGTAATTGAATTGAAATGCTGCGCGCACGCGCGCCACGCGGCCGGGCGCGCGTGGCGGGCCGTCATGCGGCTGGGGGCGAACAGGGGAGGCGGAAAACGAAGCGGGCCGCGAACGCGGCCCGGCAGGAAGGCGGGGGAATCAGCGCCGCGGCGTCAAGCGTGCGCCGGCAACTGGAAGCTCGCGATCGACTCGCGCAGCACGTTCACCTGATCCTTGAGCGAATGCGCAGCGGCCGCGGCCTGTTCGACGAGCGCCGCATTCTGCTGTGTCACCTGATCCATCTCGCCCACGGCGCGGTTGACCTGCTCGATGCCGGCGCTCTGCTCGCGCGAGGCGTTGCTGATTTCCTCGAGGATCTCGTGCACGCGCCGCACCGACTGCACGATCTCGGTCATCGTCGAGCCCGCATTGGTCACGAGCTGCTGGCCTTCGGTCACGGTGCCGGTGGACTTTTCGATCAGCGCCTTGATCTCCTTGGCGGCCGTGGCCGAGCGCTGCGCGAGACTGCGTACCTCGGCGGCCACCACTGCGAAGCCGCGGCCCTGTTCGCCCGCACGCGCGGCTTCCACGGCCGCGTTCAAGGCCAGGATGTTGGTCTGGAACGCAATGCCGTCGATCACGCCGATGATGTCGCCGATCTGCTGCGAGCTCGTCGTGATCTCGCCCATGGTGCGCACCACGTCGTCCACCACGGCGCTGCCGCGCGTCGCGACGTTGGCGGCCTCGCTCGCGAGCGTCGCCGCATGCTGGGCGCTGTCCGCGTTCTGGCGCACGTTCGCCGTCATCTGGTCCATGCTCGAGGCGGTCTGCACGAGCGCCGCCGCCTGCTCTTCGGTGCGCTGCGAGAGATCGGTGTTGCCTGCCGCAATCTCGTTGGCGCCCACGTTGATGTTCTCCGCGCCGCTGCGCACGCGCGAGACGGTTTGCACGAGCGAGGCTTGCATCGTTGCGAGCGCACGCATCAGGCTGTGCTCGTTCGAGCCTTCCACCTGCAGATGCAGGCTGAGGTCGCCGTTGGCGATGCGGTTGGCCGCGTCCACCGCGCCTTCGAGCTCGCCGCCGATGCTGCTGCGCACGCTGCGCACCACGAACACCATCACGGCGGTGGCGGCGGCGCCCAGCAGGAAGGTGACGCCGAGCCAGTGCAGCAGGCTGTCGTAGAACTCGGCGCGCACGTCGTCCATGTACATGCCGGTCACGATCACCCAGTCCCACGGCGCGAAGCGGCGTCCGTAGCTCGTCTTCTGCACCGGTTCGCTCTGCCCGGGCTTGGCCCAGAGGTAGTCGAGGAAGCCGCCGTTCGGGCCGCTCGCCGCGTTCACGAGCCCAGTGAATATGTGGGTGCCCGCGGGGTCGGTGGAGGCGCTGAGGTCCTTGCCGTTGAGCTCCGGCTTGATCGGGTGCATCAGCATGACCGCCTGCGAGTTGTTGACGCTCAGATAGCCGTCGGAGCCGTAGCGGATCGAGCCGATCACGGCGAGCGCCGTCTTCTGGGCGTCGGCTTCGGATAGCGCGTTGCGTTGCGAGAGGCCGTAGTAGTAGTTCGCGACGCTCGCCGCTTCTTCCACGAGCGTGGTGAGCTGCGCGCGGCGCTCGCGGATCATCGCCTCGCGGCTTTGCCAGGCGCCAAACGCGACGATCAAGATCAGGCCGATCCAGAGAATCGCGATCATCGAGCGGAGTTTCTTGTTGAGGGTCATCTTCTGCATGGTCGGTCGGGTGTCGAGATGGGCTGCTTGACGGTCCGGACGTGGGTGCGAACGAGGCCGTCAGCCTGTGTTAACGGCTCGCGCAAACGTGCGCGCGACCCAGGGGGAACCCTTGCCTAGGCAGCTTTTCCTCATACAAAACAACAAACTTTGATGTGGAGCAAACATCGGCGAGCGCGCCTACGGACTGCGGCGGATGGACGAGGGGCATCGTCGGAATCGGAAGAGGAAACCCGCGGTGCCGGGACCGAACCAGCGGTGCAGGCGCATCATCGGCACGCTCATGCGAAATCCCGGCGCGCCAGCCGTCTCGGAAATGCATGCGACGCGAACCACAAGAAGAACCGCGGCGCTCCTGCATTGCGCCGGCAAGCGCCGTTTCCCGCGTGGAATGCAACGCCCGGTCATCGAGACCGGGCAGGCGGTCACACCGGGTCTTTGTCGGGCGGCCCCTCGGGCTGCTGGGGTTCGTCGTTGTGATGTCCCGGTGGCGGCGGGGTGAGGGGGTCGCGCTCGGGGTCCCGCGTCGGATCGGCGAGCGGATCGGGAAGCGGATTCGTATGCGAACAGATCATCGCGAGTTCCTCTTGCGCTAAAAGCGTTTCGCCGCGTTGTGCGCGTCACCTTATAGCCTAGGCGATCGATGTCATGCCTGGTGGACAATCGGGGGGGCGGTTTTCAATCGCAATCTTCAGCGCTTTTCAGTCACGCGCGCCTGCAATCGGAACACCGCGCCGCACATGGGCCCCGCAATCGATCAGAGCCCGTTCAGGTCGGCGGGCGTGTCGATGTCGCGCAGAATGCCGGGGTCGTCCACTTCGACGCGAGTGACCGGGTGCGAGCTCAGCAGCGATCGGGCGCCCGCGTCGCCGTCGAGCGCGACGAGCGCCGCGCGGTGCGCGTAGCCGAAACCCACCGGGTGCCCGCGCTGCCCGCGATAAAACGGCGCGACGAGGGGCGCTCCTCCGTCCAGCGAACGCGCCACGGCTTCGATCGATTCGACCGAAATGCACGGCATGTCGGCGAGCGCGACGATCCAGCTCTCCGCTTCATGGTCGGCATCCACACCCGCGGCAAGACTTGCGCCCATGCCGCGCCCGGCGTCTGGCGCGAACACCACGTCGCAACCGGCGTCGTTGAGCACATGCGCGAGCGTCTCCGCACCGGGGCGCACCACCGCGATGACTTTGGGCACGACGCGCAACAGCCGCTGCGCGGATTCGCGGGCGACACAGGTGCCCTCGGGAAGGGGAGCGAGGAGCTTGTTGCGCAGACCGTGGGGATCGAAGCGCGAACCGGTGCCGGCGGCGAGCAGCACGCCGGTGGCGAGCGAAGCATAGGCCATGGGTGTGGAACGCCGCGAAGAGGGTGATCAGTGATTGTGCGGCGCGCGCGCGCGTGAGGCAAGTGGCGCGCGCGCATACTTCGGCATTCGCCGACACCTCATGCACCGCGCGAGTGCAGGTCCTGCACTGCAGCCGCCTCAGTGCAGATCATGCAAGCGAATTCATCTGCGGAACGACCTTGTCGAGCGTGATCGGCAAGTCGCGCACGCGCACGCCGGTGGCGTGAAACACGGCGTTCGCGATGGCCGCCGGCACGCCGGTGATGCCGATCTCACCAATGCCGCGAACGCCGACCGGGTTGAAGCGCAGGTCCGGCTCGCCGACGAACAGCACGTCGAGTTCGCCGATGTCCGCGTTCACGGGCACGTGATACTCCGCGAGGTTGTTGTTGGCGATGCGGCCCATGCGCGTGTCGAAGAGGCCCTCCTCGTGTAGCGCCGTGCCCACGCCCCACACCATGCCGCCCATCAGCTGGCTGCGCGCCGTCTTTTCGTTGAGCACGCGCCCCACGTCGTAGGCGCCGACGATGCGCGCCACCCGTATGGTTCCGATATCCGCATCGACATGCACTTCGGCGAACACGGCGCCGAATGAGTGAAACGCGTACTGCTGCTTTTCCGCGCCCGGCTTCGCGGCCACCTGCGCCTCGATCGGCTGGCCGCCCGCGCGCGCGATGACGGCGGCGGCCGGGTCGCGGCGCGCACTGTCGCTGCGGCTCACGACCCAGCCGTCCTGCACGGTCACGTCATCGGCGGCGAGACCGTAGACGGGCGATGCGCGATCGGCGCGCGCAAGCGCCATGAGCTTGTCGCGCGCCGCCGTGGCAGCGGCCTGCACCGCCGGCGAGACGCTCGCGGCCGATTGCGAGCCGCCGGAGACGGGCGCTTGCGGCAGCGTCGAATCGCCCAGCGCAAAGCGAATGCGGTTGGGCGGGAAGCCGAGCGCGTCGGCGGCGACCTGGGTCATCACCGTGTACGTGCCCGTGCCGATATCCTGGGTGCCCGATGCGACCATCGCCGTGCCGTCGGGCAGGATGCGCGCCACGGCGGCCGCCTCGCTGCGGTTCGCGGGATAGGTCGCGCTCGCCATGCCAAGGCCGATGAGCGTGTTGCCGTTGCGCATGGCGCGCGGCGTCGCGATGCGGCGCGACCAGTCGAAGCGTTGCGCGCCCGTTTCGTAGCATTGACGCAGCGCCTTCGACGACCACGGCTTGCCATCCTGGGGCTCGCTTTCGGCGTAGTTCTTCAGGCGCAGCGCGACCGGGTCCATCTTCAGT
Organism: Paraburkholderia mimosarum LMG 23256 = NBRC 106338; assembly: GCF_000739815.1. GTDB lineage: Bacteria > Pseudomonadota > Gammaproteobacteria > Burkholderiales > Burkholderiaceae > Paraburkholderia > Paraburkholderia mimosarum. The sequence continues at coordinate 36,413 of NZ_BBJJ01000003.1, read as the reverse complement.
TGCCAGGCGAGTTCGTCCATCGCCGATTCGAGGGCGAACGAGCCCGTCGTTTCACCCGGCGCGCGCATGAAGGTCGGAGTGCCGACATTCAGTGGTACGACACGATGGCTCGTGCTGCAATTGGGCACCGCGTACATCATGCGCGTGACGAGGCCGCACATCTCCAGCCAGTCTTCGAACGAGGAGGTGTGGGCGAGCGTGTCGTGGCGCAGTCCGGTGAGCGTGCCGTCCGGGCGTGCGGCAAGCGAGAGATGCTGTTCCGTGTGCGGGCGCGAGCCGACCGGACCGAACATCTGGGGACGCGCGAGCGCCAGCCGCACGGGGCGCCCCGTCTGCTTCGCAGCCATCGCGCACAGGCTCACGTGCGACCACGACGAACCCTTGCAGCCGAAGCCGCCGCCGAGGAACGGCGAGATCACGCGCACGTTGTCGGGCGCGATGCCGAACACGGCCGCTACGGCGGTGCGGGCGCCGCTCACGCCCTGGGTGGCGTCGTAAAGCGTGAGGTCGGGGCCATCCCAGTGCGCCATCGTCGCGTGCGGCTCCATGGGATTGTGGAATTGCGTGGGCGTGGTGTAGACCGCCTCGACGCGCACCGCGCCTTCCTGCAAGCCCGCTTCGACGTTGCCGCGCGTCGATTCGACGGGCCGCCCCATCGGGCTCGGCGGCGCATGGGCCTCGCCTTTCGCGCTGTCGAAGTCGAGCGTGGCCTGCGTGGGAGCGTAGGTGATGCTCACGTGATGCGCGGCGTCGGTGGCGTGCTCCAGCGTGTCGGCCACCACGACCGCAACCGGTTCGTTGCTGTAGCGCACGACGTTGTCCTGCAGCAGCGTGAGGTGTCGTCCTGCCGGCGGTTTGAGCGGTGTGCGTCCGCCGTTGGGCAGGCGCATCGCGTTCCGGTACGTCATGACGAGCAGCACGCCCGGCATGGACTGCGCGCGGCTCGTGTCGATCGACGCGATGGTGCCGCTCGCGATCGTGCTCGTCACCAGCACGCCATGCGCTAGCCGCGTTTCGGGGAAATCGCTCGCATAGAGGGCACCGCCCGTCACCTTGAGCACGCCGTCTATACGGTCCATGGGTTGTCCGGTCAGCATGCTCATGCGAAGTCTCCATCGCGGTTGCCTTGCCCGGCAGCGAGCATCGTCGAGCGGATGATCGCGCGCTGGGCGAGCCCGACCTTGAAGGCGTTGCCGCTGAGCGGCTTTGCCTGCGCGAGTTCCGCCGCGGCCGCCTCGCGCAGCGTCGAAGCGCTGAGCGTGCGGCCCGCGAGATGCTGCTCCGCCACGTTTGCGCGCCAGGGCCGATGCGCCACGCCGCCGAGCGCGATGCGCGCCGTGCGGACGCGGTGCCCGTCGAGCTGGAGCGCGCTGGCCACCGAGACCAGCGCGAAGGCGTAGCTCGCGCGGTCGCGGACCTTGAGGTAGTGCGCATGCTCGCTGAACAAGGGCGGCGGCAAATCGACAGACGTGATCAGTTCACCTGATTGAAGCGTCGTGTCGAGATCGGGCCGGTCGCCGGGCAGGCGATGGAATGCGCCGAACGCGATGGTCCGCGCGCCGCGCGGGCCGCGCACCTGCACGGTGGCGTCGAGTGCCGCGAGCGCGACGCTCATGTCGGACGGATTGACGGCCACGCATTGCGCGCTCGCGCCGAGGATCGCGTGCATGCGGTTGAAGCCGCCGACTGCCGCGCAGCCGCTGCCTGGCGCGCGCTTGTTGCATTGAGCGAAAGCGGTGTCGTAGAAATACGCGCAGCGCGTGCGCTGCATGAGATTGCCGCCCACGGTCGCCATGTTGCGCAGTTGCGGCGAGGCGCCCGCGAGCAGGGCCTGCGAGAGCAGCGGATAACGCGTGCGCACGAGCGTGTGATTGGCTGCGTCGCTGTTGCGCACGAGCGCGCCGATGCGCAGGCCGCCATCAGGCAGCGTATCGATGCGATCGAGCGCCTCGATGCGCGTGATGTCGATGAGCGTCACCGGATGCTCGATGCCGCCCTTCATGAGATCGAGCAGATTCGTGCCGCCGCCAATGAAAGCCGCACCGGGACGCTGTGCGGCAGAGATCGCGCCATCGACGTCGGCGGCGCGCTGGTAAGAGATGGCATCCATGGCCGTGCCTCCGCTCTCACGCGCTGGCGGCGTGCGCGTCGCGCACTGCGGCCACGATGTTGACATAGGCGCCGCATCGGCAGAGGTTGCCGCTCATGCGCTCGCGTATTTCCGCATCGCTCAGTTGCGCGGGGCGCGTGCGAACGTCGGGCGTTGCGGCGCTGGCTGCGCCAGTCCTGAATTCGCTCAGGCACGCCGTTGCCGAACACAGCTGACCTGGCGTGCAGAAGCCGCACTGGAAGGCGTCGCGTTCGATAAAGGCGCGCTGCACGGGACTCAGCGCGGCCGCGCCGGCGAGGCCTTCGACCGTGGTGATGCGCTCGCCCTCATGCATCACTGCGAGCGTGAGGCAACTGTTGATGCGCCGGCCTTCCACCAGCACCGTACATGCGCCGCACTGCCCGCGGTCGCATCCTTTCTTCGTGCCGGTGAGGCCTGCATAGTCGCGCAGCGCATCGAGCAGCGTGACGCGCGGCTCGATATGCAGCACATATTCGCGGCCGTTGATGTCGAGCCTGACCGGTTGTGCAGGCGCGGGCGCTGGCGCTGGCGTTTGGGCGCCCGGCGCATTCTGCGCACGCAGATGAGGCGCTGCGCCCAGTGCGGCAGCGGCAGCGGCCGATTGCAGAAAACGGCGGCGCGCGACGTCGGCGGGCGCGCGCGAGTTGGGAGTTTGAGAGGCGTCGTCGCAGTCGCACGGCGCATCGAGGGGACGTTCGTTGGACATGGCGGTCTGCGGACTCCAGGATGAATAACGTGAACCGGGACTTCTAGCGCTAGCTGCGCATGAATGCGCAGGGCTTCTTCTTCACAGCGTCGCGCCTCTTTTGCGCAGCAATTCCGGTGCCGCGGTTGATCGGCCGGGCACGCCAGGAACTGAAAATTGCACTTCCAGAGCGCGAAAGTAAAGCGCTAACGTGTGAATTTTTCAGTGCAGAGGGTTGACTGTCGTAGCGCTGTCGCGTGGCTGACGCGAGCGTGGCACGCAGCTGTCGCTGCGGACAGATTTGCAATACTGAAGGCCGAAAAAAGCGCTTTGAAAGATGGCGCACGCGATCCTGTTTTGCGAAAAGGCTACGCGCGCTCTTCCTGAAGATATCGATGCACGAAGGCGATGGCCATGCTGCCTTCGCCAACGGCCGAGGCCACGCGTTTCACCGGGCTCAGCCGCACGTCGCCGCAGGCGAAGATGCCGGGCACGCTCGTTTCGAGCAGATAAGGGTCGCGCCGGTGCGCCCAGCGCCCGGCCTTTACGTTATCGTCGCCGGTCAGCACGTAGCCGCGCTTGTCGCAGGCGATCTCCGGCGGCAGCCAGCCCGTTTCCGCGTCCGCGCCGATGAAGACGAACAGGCCGCCGCACTCGCGGCGGCTTACGCTCTCGCTCGCCGTGTCGCGAACGTCGACGGCGGTGAGGTGCGTATCGCCATGCACCCCGACCACTTCGGCGTTCAGTTCGACGCGCACATTCGTCTTTCCCGCGAGCTGTTCGACCAGGTAGCGCGACATCTTGTTCTCGAGCGAGTCGCCGCGTACGAGGAGCGTAACGGCGCGTGCATGACTCGCGAAGTACAGTGCGGCTTGCCCCGATGAATTGCCGCCGCCGATCAGATACACGTCGAGTCCATGCGTGCCGCTTGCCTCGCTGCGTGCCGCGCCGTAGTAGATGCCCTTGCCGATGAAGCGGTCGAAGCCTTCGATCGCGAGGCGCCGCCACGTCACGCCCGTTGCGAGAATGAGCGTGCGCGCGCGCACCACGTCGCCGCCGTCGAGGTGGACTTCGCGCGCAGCGGCATCCACGCGATCGACGGCCCGCGTGACGAGGATCTCGGCGCCAAGCCGTCTGGCCTGTTGCAACGCGCGGCTCGCCAGCTCGTCGCCGGATATGCCGCCTGGAAAGCCCAGATAGTTCTCGATGCGCGAGGAGGTGCCCGCCTGACCGCCTGGCGCTTCGCGCTCGACCACGATGGTATGGAGTCCTTCGGATGCGCCATAGACGGCAGCGGCGAGCCCTGCGGGCCCGCCGCCGATGATCAGCGTGTCGTATTCCATCAGACGCGGTTTGGTCTGCAGCCCGAGACGCTCGGCAAGCTCGCGCGTGGCAGGGCGGCTCAGCACCGTGCCATCGGCGAGGCGCAAAGCAGGGCAGTCCCGTTCCTCGGGGCAGGGGCCGCTCCAGCGGGAGTTGAGATCGGGTGCGTCGGGCGTCATCCACTCGCAGCTGATCTGGTTGCGCGCGAGGAACTGGCGCAGGTTTGCGCAAGCCGGGTCCCAGCGCGCGCCCACGAGGGTGACGCGCGTTTTCGGCGGTTCCGCGGAAAGGCCTTGCAAGCCGCCTATGCGTTCGCGCGCGAGCGCGCCCATGCGGGTGGCGACTTCGGAGGAGGCGGCGGCGAGCGCGTAATAGTGCTGCGCATCCACGCGCATGACGCGCGAGGGAACGGCAGCACGATAGGCGCCGGGAAACGGCGAGCTCAGCGCGAGCGGCACTTCGCCGAAGATCGTACCGGGCGTGCGCCAGCCAAGCGTGCGCTCGACGCCGTCGAACAGCTTGACGACCTCCATCTTGCCGGACAGCACGGCGTAGAGCGCGCGCTCGCCGCCTTCATGGACGGCGTATTCGCCGGGGCACAGGTGCAAGTCTGCAGAGGAATTTGCGAGGCGCTCGAGTTCGGCTTCGGGGAGCGAGGAGAAAAGCGGGACCGCGCGGATTTCGTCTAAGGTCAGCATGGCTTCGCAAGGTAGCGTGCAAGCAGCAAACGACGAGGGAAGGGCGACGCTCATGCAGTATAGGCGGCGCGCATGCGAACCGTTCGCCGATTCAATCGGCTGATGAATGGCGCCCAAAATGGCGCGCGACGTCGAGGCGATCCGAGCCGCCGCGAACGGCGGCGCCGACCTCGCTTTCGACATGGTCACGCCACCGATCCGAACGCTACGCTCGCCGCGCTGCGCAGCCTGTGCCGCAACGGCCGCGTGGTGCTCATGGGCAGTATGGAGGTGGACTTGCCCATCACGTATCGGGAGATGCTGATCAACAATTGGGAGCTGATGGGGCACTTCATGTACAGCGGCGCGGACTTTCGGGCGCTGATCGCGCTCGTGCGGTCGGGGCAGGTGCCGCTCGATGCCATTGAGCTGGAGCACCATCCGCTCGAAGCGCTGGAAACCGCGATCGATGCCGCCGAAAAAGCGGAAGGGCTGACGTGCGTGACGGTCTGCACGTCGTAACGGGCGGTACTCGCTAAAACAAACGGCCCGCAGCGTGACGCGTGCGGGCCGATTGCGTTGTGAGCGCAACGAGGCTCAGTCGATGCCGTGAAACACGGCGTCGTCCGGGCCGAGGTACGCAGGCGGACGCCATACGGCGTCGCGCATCGAGTGCTGCACGAGATTCTCCACGCCCAGCAGCACCGCGAATATCGCCATGCGAACCGGAATGCCGTTGTCGGTCTGGCGGAAGATCGCGAGGCGCGGATCATGGTTCAGATCGGTCGAGAGATCGTTCGCGCCCGGGCGGCTGTCGCGCGGCAGCGGGTGCATGACGAGCGTCTCGGCGCTGCAGCACTCGTCCATCAGCGCCTGGTTGATCTGGAACTCGGGCGTGTAGCCTTCGAACGACTCGTCGGCGAAACGCTCCTTCTGGATGCGCGTGGCGTACACCACGTCTGCGCCGCGCAGGCCCGCGCGCAGGTCGTGCGTTTGCTCGACCACGTGGCCGTTGGTGGAGATCTTGTCGACGATGTACGCCGGCATTTCCAGCTGCGGCGGCGAAATCAGCGTGAACTTGATGCCGCGATAGAGCGCGAGCAGCTTCACGAGCGAGTGCACCGTGCGGCCGTACTTGAGGTCGCCCACGAGCGCGATATGCGCGCCGTCGACGATCTTGCCCAGACGCGAGAACTCGCGCTGGATCGTGTAGAGGTCGAGCAGCGCCTGGCTCGGGTGCTCGCCGGGACCGTCGCCGCCGTTGATCACGGGAATGTTCACGGCGCGCGCGAATTCGGCCACCGAGCCTTGATCAGGATGCCGAATCACCATGGCATCCACGTAGCCGGCCATCACGCGGCTCGTGTCGTAGATCGATTCGCCCTTCGCCATCGAGGAGAACGTGAAGCCCGTCGTGTCGCACACCGAACCGCCCAGCCGGCAGAACGCGGCGCCGAAGCTCACGCGCGTACGCGTGCTGGCTTCGAAGAACAGGTTGCCGAGCACCGCGCCTTCGAGCACGCGCGAGATTTTCCGGCGGCGCGCGATGGGCTGCATGATGTCCGCCACGCGGAACAGCTTCTCGACGGCGTCGCGCGAGAACTGATCGACGGAAAGCAGCTGCGGTTTGCCTTCGAACTGCATCTGGCTCGCGAGCGACTGTGAATCTACGCTTTGCGTATAGCCTTCGCGCGGCTCGGCGCTGCCGACGATTTCCGAGACGAAGCGCTCGACGATTTCCGGCATGGCGCGCGATTCCTGCGACTCTTCGGGCAGCAGCCACGTATCGAGCGCGCGGCGCGAGACGCCGATGCGGCTCGCGAACGCATCGCGGGTCATGTTCAGACGCCGCATGGCGTCACGGAGGAAGGCTTGTTGCGGAACGCTCATGCTGGCACCCGTGATGGCTGGTTGATGTACGCGGTGCGTATATTAGTTCGGCGGCGCGAGAAGTCAAGTTCTTTTGCCAAAAAGCGGCCCTGCCGTGGGAGTGCCCAGGCGCCGCTTCACGCGCTGCGGCAGCGGTGCGTCAATACCACGCAGTCAGCGAAGGACGCGAGCGGTGCGAGTCGTTTTCGCCTGTGCGGGCATGGGTTTATCGCCCGCAAGACCGCGCCGCGGGGCTCGTTCGCCCGGTCCTTTCCAGGCGGCGCGCGCGACGCGCAATTTAAATTGGGATGGGGTTTTTTGCGACGCGACGATAATCGACGCTTTGATTTTTCCAGGCCGGCGTATGCCGGCTATGTCAGCCGAAGATGTCCGCATTAGCTCCGCCACTTCGCTTCCGGAGCGCGCCTATGCAGCGCGTGCGCGCCCCAGGAGGCTGCTCATGAAATTCCCCTGGTCCAGTGCCGCCGACGATCTGACGAAGCGCGATGTCCGCTTTGTCACGCACCACGCGGCTCGGCGCGCCGCGATCGCGTCGGCGTGCGCTTCCGCCGTGCTGGCGCTCGCCGGCGGCGTCGCGATCGGCCATTTCACGCGACCGCCAGTCATGTCGGGCGTCGCCGGGGCGAGCCTGCCCGGGGCAAGCCAGCACCACTACGTCGTCGGCGAAATCGGGCGGATGGACGCGTCGATTGCCTTGCTCGATCCGCGCATCGGGCGCCTGTCAGCGGAGCTTGCGCAATTGCGGCAGTTCGATCAGCGACTGCGCGCGCGGCCCGTGCGAGGCGCCACGCCTTCTGCCGTGCCAGGCCGCTCGGGCGATCAGGGTGACGCAGGCGAGACGGGCAACGACGCGGACGGCGAGGGCGGCCCCGCGCTCGCGCCGCGCCGCTGCGCGGAAGGCTCGGCTGCGCGGGCGAATGCGAAGCGCGTCAACGGTGAACTGGACTGCATGGCCGCGACGCTTTCCGCTCTCGAGCAGGCCACGGCCGCGCACACGGCCGCGTGGGCCGCGTTTCCCGGCCGCCGCCCCGTGGACGGTGGTCGCGACGGCTCACCGTTCGGCAATCGCATCGACCCGTTCACGCACCGGCTGAGCTTTCATCCGGGCATGGATCTGGTCGCGCCGACCGGCACACCCATTCTTGCCGCCGCGGGCGGCCGCGTGATGTTCGCGGGCCCGAAGGCGGGCTACGGCAACGCAGTGGAGATCGACCACGGCAACGGCTTCGTCACGCGTTATGGCCACGCGTCGAAGATCGACGTGCGGGTGGGCCAGATCGTGCTGCCGCAGGCGCACATCGCGGACGTGGGCTCGACCGGCCGCTCGACCGGCCCGCACCTGCATTTCGAAGTGCTCGTGAACGGACAGCCCGTCGATCCGGCCGACTACCTCGCGCTCTTCGCGGCGCCGCTCAATGGCTGACGCGCGACGCACCGCACGCGTGCACACGCACGCGGATCGCGCTTACGAATTGCAACCGGTCCGCTCGCGCGCGTGGCGCCTGGGCGGCGCGCTGCTGTGGGCCGCGCTCGCGGCGGCGGCCGGCGCGGGCGTCGCGGCGTGGCTGCTCAGACCGCAAGGCGAGGTGCGCTGCCCCGTGGTCTCCCCCGATGCGTTGAGCCGCGAACTGAGTGAAACGCAACTGCGGCTCGAGCAGGAGCGCGCCGCGCGCGCCGTGCTCCAGTCCACGGCGGATGGCGCGCAGGCCACGATCGCGAAGCTGCAGGCCGAGCTGCTGTTCCTGCGCAGCCACGGCGCCGGTTCGCGCTGACACTCCGCACGCGCCATCTCTCTTCGTCATCCACCCCTCACGGGAGCTTTTCATGTTCCGCAGCAAGAAGAAGCCGCAGCCCGGCATCGAACAAACCAAGCTGGCGACGCTGATCGCCCAGGACATCACGCTCACGGGCGACCTCGAATATGCCGACGGGCTGCGTCTCGACGGCCGGGTGCGCGGCAAGGTCGCGAGCAAGGCCGGCGCGAAGACGCTGCTCGTGTTGAGCGAGCGCGGCGCGATCGAGGGCAACGTGCACGGTTACGACATCGTGGTGAACGGGCGTATCCAGGGCGACGTGATCGCCGATCACTTCGTCGAACTGCAGTCCAACGCGCATGTGGTCGGCAACATCTACTACCAGCAACTGCAGATGGACTGCGGGGCTTCGGTTGACGGCAAGCTCACGAAGCGGGATCCCGGCGCCCAGGGCGAAGCGCCGGGCCTGCTGCTCGACGCGCCGGAATTCGAGGTGCTGCCGCGCGAATAAGCGCGCGCTTGCGCACGCCGATGACCAAACCCGGTTACACTGCGCGACATGCCACATCACCCGCTCCCTCACGATCTGCCGACTGTCACCGCCGCGTTGCACGCGGTGTCGCCGCTCGCGCAGGCTTCGTCGGTGTGGGTGAAAGCCAAAGCCAAAAAACAGCCGCTCATCTGACCGGAGTCTGCTGTTCCGTCAGATGTTGCGATGGAACAGCCAGTCGAAGGCGCCTTGCCTCCCGCGTAACCCCGGCTTGCTTCCCTCCCGCGCACCGCTGATGGACCTTCCATACGGTCGAGTTCAAGGGAAAGTCATGACTGAGTTTTCGGGTATCTGGATTCCGCTCATCACGCCGTTCAACGCGGGCGCCGTCGATCACGCCGCGCTCGACGCGCTCGTGCGCCATTACGTGGAGGCCGGCGTGGCCGGTTTCGTCGCGCTCGGCACGACCGGCGAGCCCGCCGCGCTGAGCGAAGAAGAGGCGGACGACGTTCTCGCCACCGTGCTCGCCGCGGCCGGCGGCCTGCCGGTCGTGGCGGGCGTGAGCGGCAATCACACGGCGGCCGTCTGCGAGCGCATCGCGGCGCTCAACGAGTTGCCTATCGCGGGCGTGCTGGCGTCGGCGCCTTATTACGTTCGTCCTTCGCAGGCCGGGGTGATCGGCCATTTTTCGGCACTCGCCAACGCGAGCCGCAAGCCGCTGATCGTCTATGACATTCCCGCGCGCACGGGCGTGGGCATCGAGCTGACGAGCCTGCTCGAACTCGCCGCGCACGAACGCATCGTCGCGGTGAAGGACTGCGGCGGTTCGCTCGACAAGACGCTCGCCCTGATCCTCGACGGCCGCTTGCAGGTGCTATGCGGCGAGGACATCGAGATGTTCGGCGCGATGTGCGCGGGCGCGAGCGGCGCGATTGCAGCGTCGGCGCATTGGCGTCCCGAGCGTTTCGTGGAAATGGCGCGCGCGTTGCAGGAAGGGCGTCTCGCCGATGGGCGCGCGATCTGGCACACGTTGGTGCCGCTCGTGCGCGCGGCATTCGCGGAGCCGAATCCGGGGCCGGTGAAGGCGGGGCTGGCGGCGCGCGGGCTGATCCGCAATGAACTGCGCGCACCGATGACGTGCGCGAGCCGTGAATTTGAGGAGTCGCTGGCGCGGCTCGCGGTCTGACGCCGCGACGGCGCCCGAAAGCGGCGCTTCTAGCGCGCCGCGCGGGCGTTCGCCGCGCTGGACGCGCGGCGGCGGCGCGTGCGCGGGGCTTCGTCGGCGACGGGTTCGCCGTTGAGCAGGATGCGGCGCCCGGGCACGTGCTGCGCGACGAGGCGCGCGATTTCGAGCGCCGTGCTCTCGGCGGGCACGACCTGGCGGCGGGCGCCGTCGTCGAGCGGCGTCGTCCATTCGACGAGCCGGTAGGCGCGGCCCCACGGATGCTGGAGCGGCGTGGAGACACGGCATGACGCGACCGTCGAAGCGGCGCCCTCGCGCAGCAGGGACTGCAGGTGCACCAGCACGTCGTCTTCAACCATGACTTCCTCCTCCTAGATTTGCCGCGCAAAAAAACGCCGCCGATGATCCGGCGGCTCAACAGGGGTTGAACCTATGGTTGCAGCAAAGAATTAAACCAACCTTAAGAGATGACGATGCGCGCGCCGCTGCGTGTGAAGAGGACGCCGCGGGGACGCCGCGCGAACCCGATCGAGGTGCGCAGCGGGAGGGAGCGTGGCAGGAGACAGCCGGCCGGACGCGGCAGGCGAAAAAGCAGGCGCGACAGTGTGTGCGGCTAGTGCTTCGTGCTGTTTTGCCGCAGCGTCGCGCGCACTTTGCGCTCGGCGAAGAGCGTGAGGTAGTCGTGGATGCGCGCTTCGGCGCGATATTCATCGAGGGTGTCGGCGTAAATGCGCGCCACGGTTTCCTCGGGTGTATTCGTTTCTTCGGCGATGGTGTGCACGATTTTGGCGATGTCGGCTTTCGGCATGACTTGGCTCCGGTCAGCGAAAAAGGGGTGGGAGGCCGGGTATTGAATTCAAGGATATGCGCGCACGGGATGCCAATTGAATCCGGCTATCGTACGGCTCCCAAGGGAGGGAGCGGGCACGCGATCTGTCTGAGGTTAATCGTCCATACCCGTGCAACCCCCGGGCCTTCAGGCCTTTCCAGCGCAGAACGGCCACGGTACAGGCATTCTGCCTCGCCGTGGCCGCCGGTGACGTGCGTCTACAGGCCGCAGTCTTTCTACGATTGCCTGGCCTGTATGCGGGGTGTTATGCCGCGGTTTCGAGCGACGGATAGTCCGTATAGCCTGTTTCGCCGCGCGCGTAATACGTCGACGGATTCGGCGCATTGAGCGGCGCGTTCAGTTCGAAGCGGCGCGGCAGATCGGGGTTCGCGATGAACAACTGGCCCCATGCGACGGCGTCGGCTTCGCCGTCCGCGAGCACGGCCTGCGCCGATTCGAGCGAGAACTTCTCGTTCGCAATGAACGGACCGCCGAATTGCGCCTTCAACTGCGGCCCGAGGCGCTTATCGCCCAGCGCTTCGCGCGCGAAGAGAAACGCGATCTTGCGCTTGCCCAGTTCGCGCGCGACGTAGCCGAACGTCGCTGCCGGGTCCGAGTCGCCCATCGTGTGAGCGTCGCCGCGCGGCGCGATATGCACGCCCACGCGGTCCGCGCCCCACACATCGATGCACGCGTCGGTGATTTCGAGCAGCAGGCGCGCGCGGTTCTCGAGCGAGCCGCCATAGGCGTCGGTGCGCTGGTTGGTGCTGTCTTGCAGGAACTGGTCGATCAGGTAGCCGTTCGCGCCGTGGATTTCCACGCCGTCGAAGCCTGCTGCCTTCGCGTTGACGGCGCCCTGGCGGAATGCGGCGATCACGCCAGCGATTTCATCCGTTTCGAGCGCACGCGGCGTGACGTAGGCGCGCTGCGGGCGCACGAGGCTCACATGGCCTTGCGGCGCGATCGCGCTGGGCGCGACGGGCAGTTCGCCGTTCAGGAACACCGGGTCGGACACCCGGCCCACATGCCACAGTTGCAGAAAGATGCGGCCGCCCGCGGCGTGCACGGCATCCGTCACGATCTTCCAGCCTTCCACCTGCTCCTGCGACCAGATGCCCGGCGTTTCGGCATAGCCGACGCCTTGCGGCGTCACCGAAGTCGCCTCGCTGATGATGAGGCCCGCTGTCGCGCGTTCTGCGTAGTACTTCGCCATGAGCGCGTTGGGCACGCGCACTTCGCCGGCGCGCTGACGCGTGAGCGGAGCCATGATGATGCGGTTCGGCAGGGTGAGGGCGCCGATCTGGATGGGGTCGAAAAGCGTTGCCATAGTTTTACCTTGTCGGCGGGCACGGCCCGCGGGCTGAAACGGTTAGGGGAACGAAACAGCCGAAATGGGCTCACAACTGCGCGTTCATGTGGGCGATGAACGCCTCGATGACCGGCTCGTTGCGCTTGAAGAACACCCACTGCCCCACACGCCTGGACGTGATGAGCCCGGCCTTCTGCAGAACGGCCAGATGCGCGGAAACCGTGGATTGCGAAAGCTCGCAATGCGCGTCGATCTTTCCGGCGCACACGCCATGCTCGTACGAAATCTCCTGGTCGCCGAAGTGCGCTTGCGGCTCTCGCAGGCGGGCGAGGATCTCCCGGCGCACGGGGTTGGCGAGCGCCTTGCAGATCGCATCGACGTCCAGGGGCGGAGTGGTTGAGGGCTTCTTCATTTTCAGCTGAATCGTAACTGTCCGAAGTATATATCGGAATTATACGATATGGACGATGGCACTCATTTCAAGAGGGTTGTTCCTCTTTTGAAAGGCAAGGCAACGTCGAAGGCTCGAAGGCCGGGCGAAAGGCATCCCGCACAGCCTTGCGGCGGCCCCGGATCGCACCGGGAAAGGGGATTGCGCCATTAGCGACGACGCGGCGCATCCACGACTCGATAATATGGTTGATAAGTCAAGTAGAAAGTAGAGATGGATTTCCCTTATTAAGACGAATGAATGTGCGTCGATAACTGAGAAGGTTCGCAACAGCCCAAGTTATGCCTCGGCGTTATAAGTTGCATTGTCAATCAGGAGATAGAATTTTCATGACAAGCAGTCTCGCACAAGCCCCGTTTGGCGGGGCGAACGCCTCAGCCAGTGCCGCGCGCCGCGGAGCCGTCATTGACAGCCCGCTGACGAACGCACGCAAACGAGCCGATCGGGCTTGCGCGCTGGTCAACTGGATCCTTCTGGCGGCTTCGTTCGGCATTGGCTGGCACGTCGATGCGCTCATGCCAGTGTTCGTGGTCGGGCTGCCGCTCGCACTCGTCTCCACGACGCTCGCGCTCGCCGTGCCGGGCCTCGCGCTCACCAGGATGGCGTCCGCGCTCACCTTCATGGGCGGCGCGGCGCTTTTGATCGACATCGGAGGCGGCCAGGACGAGTTTCACTTCGTGGTGTTCATCCTGCTCTCATTGCTGCTCGCCTATCGCGACGTACGGGTCGTGCTGGTGGCCAGCGGCTTCATCTCCGTTCAACAATTCGCGTTCAACTATTTCCAGGCGTGGGGCTGGCCGGTCAAGGTCTTTTCGCAGACCGGCTTCGACATCGTCGTCCAGCACTGGGCGTTTCTCTGGCTCCAGACGTTTTTTATTGCGGCAATTTCCGCTCGTCAGGAGCGCGACGCCAACATCGCGGGCGAACTCGCCGCCATGTCGGAGGGAATCGGGCAGGAGTCCGGCTACATCACGCTCGGCGAACAATCGAGCCGGCCCGTCAGTGACGTCGCCGGCGCGTTCCATGCCACGCTGGCGGCCGTGCGCAAGACGCTGCTGCAGGTGCGTGACAGCGTAGTCGAAGTTTCGGAGTCCGTAGCGGGAACCAGCGCGCGCAATGTGGTTCTCTCGGATCGCACCGAGCAGCAGCGCCGTTCGCTCGAAGGCATGGTCGCGGCGATGGAGCAGCTCAAGCAGAGCGTGCACGAAAACGCTGATCACGCCTCGGCCGCCAGCGCGCTGGCCGGCTCGGCGAGCGAGGTCGCCACGCAGGGGCGCAGCGCGATCAAGGCCGTGATCGACACGATGGGCGACATCTACCGCTCCTGCGAGCGCATCACCGACATCATCGGCGTGATCGACGGCATCGCTTTCCAGACCAACATTCTCGCGCTCAACGCTTCGGTCGAGGCCGCGCGCGCGGGCGATCAGGGGCGGGGATTTGCGGTGGTGGCTTCGGAAGTGCGCACGCTGGCCCAGCGCAGCGCCGCCGCGGCGAAGGAAATCCGGGTGCTGATCGGCGAATCGGTCGAGCGCGCGCGCTCGGGCAATGGTCTCGTAGAAAGCGCCGGCAACACGGTGGGCGAGGTGCTGGAGAGCGTCACGCGCCTGTCATCCATCGTGCACGAGATGGCGACGGCCACGAGCGCGCAGCGCGCTGGCATCGACCAGATGGGCGACAACATAGCCGGCATCGACGCGGCAATACGCGAAAACGCCGCTCATGTCGCCGATACCGTCGAGCAGGTCGCGCAGCAGCATCGCCAAACGGAACTGCTCGCCAGTGCGGTGAAGGTGTTCAGGCTCGATTGAGCGGCTCGGCGTCGCGACCCTGTAAATCGTGCGATTGCCTCGTCCGCCTCTTCGCTGGGCTCGCTGAGCGATTTGTTACACCTCTTACGGCGTTCGGCCTATGGCGTTACAAAGCGCTTTCGCTGGGCCGCTATACTCAGGTCCGTCTCAAAAACGTAAGAGAACAACTATGTCGAAGAAAATCATCCAGATGGTTGCCGTTGCTGCGTTGACCGCTGCGGCCTCGCTGCCGGCGCTGGCCGGCGATATGAACAACGCACTGGGTGGCGCGCTCGGCGGCGTCGCGGGCGCGGCCGTGGGTGGCGCCGTGGGCGGCAGCACCGGCGCGGTGATCGGCGGTGCGGTGGGCGGCGGCGCGGGTGGCGCGGTCACGTCGAATCGCCGCGAGCGCACGGGCGCCATCATCGGCGGTGCGCTCGGCGGCGGCGCGGGCACGGCCGCGGGCAACGCCATGGGCGGCCGCACCGGCGGCCTGATCGGCGCGGCCGTGGGCGGCGGCGCAGGCTCGGCGCTCGGCGGCAACATCTCGCGCTCGAACTCGTACGCCGACGACTATTCGCACGACTATTCGCACGGCTATCACGGCAAGCGTCACCACAAGCACCACGACTACGACTAAAGACGCCTGCCAGGACGGATCGGCCATAGGCTGCTCCGCCTTGCCCGGCATCGTCTTCGCGCCGCCGTGTCCGGCGGCGCTCGCCGTTGCGCTTCGTTCGCCTTCTAAACGCGATGGGTTCCGGTTAGGCGCCGGATCATGGCGAATTTGTTTCGTTATGCCAGGCGATTTTCCAGGTTCCCGCCAGTGACAACGACCTGCACGCGGCTCACACCTCGCGCGCCGTGGTGCTCCCGCTGCGTCAATCCGGCCGCGGCTTGCGGCGCCACGACCCATGTGGCAATTCCTTGTCGCGCTCGGCGGCGGCGAGTGCCGCGCCCAGTTGTGTGTGACTCAACGGAATGCAATAGGCCGGTTTCGCGCGCTCGAAACGCCAGCTCTCGGCGAGCGAGCCTGCGTCGAGCACGTCGAAATCGAGCTGCGCATGCAGCGCGGCCACGAGCGCCTTCGCTGCGTCATCATCTCCTGCGACCGGTAGCGCGCGGCGGCCGGCCTCGATCGGCGGCCGCTCCTCGCGCGGCAGGTCGTACGCCAGGATCGCGTTGAATGCCTTCACCACGCGCGCGCCCTTCAGGTGCTGCGCGACGTATACGCTCGTGGTCATGCTGTGGTCATCGAAGGCTGCAATCGCGCCATCACGCGGCGGATAGTAGTTCATGGTATCGATGACGACTTTGCCCGCGAGCGGGCGTGCCGGTATCTCGCCGAGCGCGAGCAGCGGCAGCGCGGCGATCACGACCTCGCCGAACGCAGCGGCTTCTTCCAGCGTGCCGATCCGGCAGCCCAGCGCCGCTGCCTCTTGCGCGCGCGCTTCTGGGTGACGCGACGAGAGCATCACGTCATGGCCCGCCTGTGCGAGCAACCTGCCCAAGGCGGAGCCGATCTCGCCCGCGCCAAGCATGCCGACACGAAAATGGAGTTCGCGATGTTCGTTCATGGGAATTCCCGTATTTCACAATGGAAACCCGAGCTTAGCGACGAAACTCCCATGCGATAATCGGCCGGTCGGGTGAAACACTTGAAACGGCAGGTTTGGAATCGTGGACAAATTGACCAGCATGACCGTGTTCGTCAAGACGGCGGAGTCCGGTTCGTTCACCGCGGCGGCGCGCATGCTCGCCATGACGCCGCAGATGGCGGGCAAGCACGTCGATGCGCTGGAAAAGGCGCTTGGCGTGCGTCTGCTCCAGCGCTCCACGCGCAGGCATGCGCTGACGGAAGCGGGCCGCGCCTATTTCGAAGCCTGCCGGCGCGTGCTCGAAGAAGCGGCCGCCGCCGAAGCCGTCGCGCTCGCGCAGACCGCCCACCCGCAAGGCACCTTGCGCGTGACAGCGCCGGTCGCGTTCGGCACCTATCGGCTCGCGCATGAAATCAAGACCTTTCTCGCCGATTGCCCGGACGTGAACGTCGATCTCGTGCTCAGTGACCGGCAGGCCGATCTCCTGCAGGACGGCTTCGATGTCGCCTTTCGCATCGGTACGCTGCCCGACTCGCAACTGGTCGCGCGGCCGCTCGCGCCATACCGGCTCGTGCTGTGCGCGGCGCCTGGGTACCTCGCGACGTTCGGCACACCGGCGCATCCGCGCGAACTGGAAAAGCACGTGTGCCTCGCTTATGCGTTCGACAGCTTCCCGGCGCCGCAAACATGGATTTTCAAGGACGGCGACACGTCGATCGAAGTCGAGCCGCGCAGCCAGCTCCGTGCCAATGACAGCCGCGCGCTGATCGCGGCGGCGGAGGCGGGGGCGGGAATCGTGCTGGCAGGGGAGCCGAATCTTGCGCAGTCGGTCGCGGCGGGGCGGCTGGTGCCGCTGCTCGGGGCCTATGCCGCGCCGGTGCGGCCCATGCATCTTCTCTACGCCGATCGCCGCTCGCAGGCGCCCAAACAGCGGGCCTTCGTGGCGTGGGCGCTGGCGCGCTTTGGCGTGGCTGGCCCGGGTGTCCCGGCGCCGGCGTCGACTCCCGTTCGTCGTTCCGCGCGCAAGCGGCAGGGAGCGCGCTAGCGTCGAGGCGACCTCACATTTGGCTGCGGAAAAAGGCGTTGAGTGTCGCGCCGGATGCGGCACCCTCGAAGCCGTCGAAATGCCCTTCGGCCAGCCGTTGCGCGGCATGCATGAAGCCGCCCCACGCGGTGCGCGCGAGCGCGCCGCCTACGCTGACACGGCGCACGCCCAGCGCGGCCAGATCGTCCAGCGTGAAAGCAGAGTTCGCGCCGATCAGCACATTCACCGGCTTCGGCGCGACTGCCGCGACCACGGCCGCGATCTGCTCGCGGGTCTGGATGCCGGGTGCGTAGAGGCAATCCGCGCCCGCCTGGGCGTAGGCCTGCAAACGCGCGATGGCGTCGTCGAGGTCGGGCACGCCCGCCACGAAGTTTTCCGCGCGGCCGACGAGCAAGGTGTCGCCGCCGCGCTCGTCGATTGCGCGCCGCGCCGCGCGCATGCGCTCGACGGCCACTTCGACGGGCAATAGCGGCGCGGCGTCGTCGCCGGTCGAGTCTTCGACGGAAAGGCCGGCAACGCCGGTGTCGACGGCGAGGCCTACGCTCTCGCCAACGGCGGCGGGATCCGCGCCGAAGCCGCTTTCGAAATCGCCGTTCACGGGCAGGTCGGTGGCCTCGACGATCACGCGCAGGTGCGCGAGGATCGCCTCGCGCGGCAAGCTGTTGTCGGCATGGCCGCGCGACCATGCGAATCCCGAACTGGTGGTCGCGAGCGCCTTGAAGCCGAGGCCCTGGAGATAGCGCGCGCTGCCCGCGTCCCACGGGTTTGGCAGCACGAAGCAACCGGCGGCATGCAACGCGCGGAAGTCGGCGCGTTTCTCGGCAATGGTGCGGGCGGGTCCTGACATGGAGCGTCTCCTCGTTGCTGATTGGGGGCGGCGGAGTGTCTCCGCCGGAATGCGAGCAGCGTCGTGCGGGCTTTGGCTTGTGCCTGATGTCCGCTTGCGCCAGATTGTGACCGAAATCGTGGAATCCCGGATCGAACGGTTTCCGTTCTCACGGCGGCTTTGCAGAAAATAAGGATCGCGAATTAAATGGGCGCCTACGACGACGGGGAATGTGGCGCTGTGGAAACGGAGAAAGAAGGGCGCAGCCGTTATCATATGCGTTCTTTTTATTTTGCCGTTCAGCCGCGATGTCCAAAACCAGCGCCCCGAAAGCCACGCCGCCCCGTATGTCCGATGTCGCTCGTCTCGCGGGCGTTTCGAAGATGACGGTGTCCCGGGTCATGGCGGGGCGCAGCGCCTCCGAGGCCACGCGCGAGCGCGTGCAGCGCGCCATCGACGAACTGGGCTACGTGGCCGACGCCGCGGCCGGGGCGCTTTCCTCGGGGCGCTCGTCATTCGTGGCGGTCCTCGTGCCCTCGCTCTCCAGCTCGAACTTCTCGGACACCGTGAGCGGGCTCACTGCCGTGCTCGAACCGCAAGGGCTCGAACTGCTGATCGGCGACACGGACTATTTTCTCGATCGCGAAGAGCGTCTCGTGCGCCAGATGCTGCGCCACCAGCCGCGTTGCATCGCCCTGACCGGTGCGCAGCACACGGAGGCCACGCGCACGTTGTTGCAGCGCTCGGGCGTGCCCGTCGTCGAGATGTGGGATATGCCCGCGGAGCCGATCGACATGGCCGTGGGCTTTTCCAACGTGAGCGCCGCGCGCGAGATCGTGCGCTATCTCGCGGACAAGGGCCATCGGCGCATCGGCTTTCTTGGCGGCGCGGGCGAGTTGGACCGGCGCGGCCTGGATCGCCTCAAGGGCTACCAGATGGAAATGAAGGCGCTAGGACTCGAAAGGCACCGCGTGGTGCAACTCGGCGATTCGCCGGTCACGATGAGCCACGGCGGTCCGGCCATGGCCGCGCTGCTCGAGCGCTGGCCCGACACCCAGGCCGTCATGTGCGTGAGCGACATGTCGGCGTTCGGCGCGATCATGGAGTGCCAGCGGCGCGGACTGAGCGTGCCGCGCGATATCGCGGTTGCGGGTTTCGGCAACTTCGAGATCGCGGCGTGCTGCTATCCGGCGATCACCACGGTCTCCGTCGATGCCTATGGCATCGGCCAGCGCACGGGCGAGGCCATCCTCGCCGCACTCGCGGCCGCGGACGGCGCGAGCCCTCAGCATCCCGCGAAAACGCGCATTCACTACACCGTCGTGCCGCGCGAAAGCGCTTGAGCACGTGAGCGAAGCGCGCCGCCGCGTTCGGGGAGCCTCGTTAGAACGCCTTGCCGATGGGTTGCGCCATCTCGATCACCGCGATCGCGAGCCGGTTTTCCCGGCGCGCGTCGGCAGACTCACGCGTACGGCCACGCGCATGCCGAGCGCGGTCACGCCGACGAACGCCGCGAAGCATGCGATTGCCGCCGTTGCTTCTTCGGGCTGGACACGCTGCGCATCGACATTCCTCTGCGGCATCGTTCCTTGGTATCGTTGCGCACACGGAGCAGCAGGTACGGTTTGAATGCCGTGGTGCATGAGACGCGCCGCGTGTTCGGGAGAGTCGCGAGAGATGAAGTATTCGAATCTGGTCGAGCGTTTGCAGGGCCGCCGCACGACGGCGTGGGAGATTCATCACGCAGCGGTGCAGGCCGCGGCGCGCGGCGAAGACGTGATCGTGCTGAGCGTTGGGGATCCCGACTTCGGCACGCCAGCGCCCATCGTCGAGCGCGCCGTGGCCGCGCTGCGCGAAGGCGATACGCATTACACGGCCATCATGGGCCGCGAGCCGCTGCGCGAGGCGATTGCACGCGAGCATGCGCTCTCGAGCGGCCGCGCGGTCGGCGCGCAGCACGTGATTCTTTGCGCGGGGGCGCAGAACGGCCTGTTCGCGTCGTCGCTATGCTTGCTGGAAGCTGGCGATGAAGTGCTCGTGCCCGAGCCGATGTATCTGACCTACGAGGCCGCGATCCGGGCGTCCGGCGCCACGCTCGTGCCGGTGCCCGTCGATCCCGAGAGCGGTTTTCATCTCGATTGCGATGCGCTCGACGCGGCCGTCACGCCGCGCACGCGAGCAATTTTCTTCGCGACGCCGTGCAATCCGACCGGCGCCGTGATGTCGCGCGCGCACCTGGAACGCGTCGCGCAACTGGCAAAGCGGCATGACCTGTGGGTGCTCTCCGACGAGGTCTACGCCGATCTCACGTTCGAGTGCGACCATGTGAGCATCGCCGCGCTCGACGGCATGGCGGAGCGCACGGTCACGCTCGGCAGCCTCTCGAAGTCGCATGCCATGCCGGGCTGGCGGCTCGGCTGGGTGATCGCGCCGGAAGCGATGATCGCGCATCTGGCGCGGCTCGCGCTCTGCATGCTCTACGGCTTGCCGGGCTTCATTCAGGAGGCGGCGCTCGCGGCGCTCGAAGAGCGCGCGCAGATCGTGGCGCGGATGCGCGATATTTACCGGCGCAGGCGCGACATCGTCTATGAGCGGCTGGCTGCCGTGCCGGGGCTGAAGTGTCTGCTGCCGGAGGCCGGGATGTTCATGATGATCGACATTCGCGGCACGGGGCTCGACACCCATGCGTTCACCTGGCAGCTTTTCGAGGCGCAAAAGGTTTCCGTGCTCGATGCGAGCGCGTTCGGCGAAACCGCCAACGGTTACGTGCGGCTTGGATTCGTCGTGGAGGAACCGCGGCTGGTCGAAGCGTGCGAGCGGATCGCGGCGTTCGTCAAAGAGCGCTAGTCGTTCTCGAAGTAGAGGCGCGTGGGCTCGAACAAGTCGGCGGGCAACGCGCCACGCGTGAACCACGCCCAGCGCTCGCACTTATCGGGCTCGGCGACAACCGGCGTGCCCGATGCGGTGGCCTCGACGAACAGCGTCACATGGCGCACGCGGCCGCTTTCGAGCCAGCCGCTGATCCAGCCGGCCGGTTGCGCATCGATCAGTTCGAGGCCGGTTTCCTCGCGCAGTTCGCGCGCGGCAGCGGCGAGCGGATCTTCGCCGGGTTCTACCTTGCCCCCCGGGAAGGCCCACGTGCCGCGTCCCCACGCGCTCTTGCGCAGCCCGAGCAGCCACGCATCGCCATGACGCACGACGATGCCCACGCCGAGCACGGTGAGCGCAGCGCTTTGCTTGTCTGCCATATCTCGTCGATATTGATCTGGAATCCGAATCGTGTCTGCCGGCGAGGCGGCCAAAATCGGAATCAGCGCTCGCCGTCGAGCAGATCGTTGAGCATTTCATCGAAGGCGGCCTGGGCGTCTTCGAGTTCCTGGAGCGCGGCGTCGAAGGTCTGCAGCGCGAACTGCGACGGACGGCCGTCGCCTTCCGGAGGAAACTGCGACTGCAGGGAGGTGAACGCCGATTTGACGCGTTGGGTCGCGCTCAGCACGCGCTCCATTGCGGCGGCCTCTTCGGCTCGTGCCTGTTCTGGGGTCATCGAAAGCTCCATTGGTACGTGTGTGTGGTGACTGCGCTCAAGGCAAGGGCAGTCCGCGCTCGGCCTTCACTTCACGCAGGGAAAGCGCCGATTCGACCGACGTGACGCCGGGCAAACTGCGTAACTGGTCGCGCATGAAGGTGCCGTAGTCGTCGAGATCGCGGGCCACCACCTGCAAAATATAGTCCGCCGTGCCGGACACGTTGTGGCAGGAAAGGATGCGCTCGATAGCGAGAACCTCGCGCTCGAAGCGGTCGGCGAGCGCGCGGTCATGCACGGCGAAGCGCACCGAGACGAAACCCACCACGCCATAGCCGAGCGCGCGGCGCGAGAGCACGGCGCGGTAGCGCTCGATATAGCCCTCCTGTTCGAGACGCTTGAGACGCCGCGCGCAGGGGGTTTCGGTCAGGCCCACCGTTTCGGCGAGCCTTGCGTTCGGCATGCGCCCGTCGGTTTGCAGCGCGCCGAGAATCGCCCGGTCGAGTTTATCGAGGTCGGTCATGGCGGTGAGAGGAGTTCCTTCATGAATTCCAGAATCCTAGCGCATTCCGCCAATCCCGGGCGAAAAGATCGATAAAAACGCCACCAATCGCTCCGCGCGGAGCGGCAAGATAGAGCCTCTTTCACACGAGGCCAACATGATTTCCGCCCACTTGCTGTTGATGTTCATCATCGCCCTGATCATTGTGTGCGCGCTGCCCGGCGCCGACATGGCGCTCGTGATGCAGACCAGCATGAGCCGCGGAACGCGCAGCGGCTTCGCGGCGGCCTGCGGGCTCGGCCTTGCCCGCGCGACCCACGTGACGCTTTCCGCCTGCGGGCTTGCCGCTTTGCTGCGCAATGCCCCCTGGCTGTACGAAGCCGTGCGCTATGTGGGCGCGGCGTATCTCACGTGGATCGCCGTGCAAATCTTCCGCGCACCCGCGTTCGCGATGCCCGAGCAGGCGGGCGTGGCCGTGGCGCGGCCGCGCCGGGCCGATTTCGCCAAGGGGCTGCTCACGAACCTGCTGAACCCGAAGGCGCTGCTGTTCTGCTCGGTGCTGCTGCCGCAGTTCATCCGGCCCGAAGCGGGCTCGGTCTGGCTGCAAGTTTCCGTGCTGGGCGTGATGCTGGTTGCCGTTTGTGCGATCTTCGACGTGATTTACGTTCTGGGCGCCGCGCGCATTGCGGTGTGGCTGCGCCGTCATCCGCTCGCGCAGACGCTGCAGAAGTGGGCGTTCTCGTCGGCGTTGATCGGCTTCGCGCTGAGGCTGTCGCTCGATTGACGCCGGTGTGAGGGAGGTCCCCAGGAAAGTGGCGGCGCGCAAGGCGCCGCGACTTGTTTGATGCTCGCGCGGCGAGCGCAGGCCGCACGCCTTAGCGGACGGAAAGCACAGGCTCAGCGAGGGGCGCCCAGATAGTCGAGCTTGCCCAGCTCCACGCCGTTGTGGCGCAGGATGTCGTAAGCCGTCGTGACGTGGAAAAAGAAGTTGGGCAGCACGAAGCCCAGTAGATAGCTTTGACCCGTGAACTCGATGGGGCCGCTGCGCATCTTGAGCGTGATGCTGCGCGCTTCCGAGCCATCGATCTGCTCGGGCTTGAACGCGTTCAGATAGTCGATGGTCTTCTGGATGCGGGCGTGCAGCTCGTCGAACGTCACCTCGACATCGTCGAACTTCGGGGCCTCCACGCCGGCGAGCCGTGCGGCGCAGCCCTTTGCGGTGTCCGTTGCGATGTGGATCTGGCGCATGAGCGGCAGCATGTCGGGGAAGAGCCGGGCGGTCGTCAGCACGGACGGGTCGATCTGCTTTTCGGCCGCGTGCGCCTGAGCCTTGCCAATGATGTTTTGCAGGTTGGTGAGGCCGCGCACCAGCACGGGCACCGATGCTTGATACATGGAAATGGACATGGGGTTTCCTCGTTTCTTCGAATGCGCGCGATGCGCTCCGCGTCGGAGCTGATCGGGCGGCTCATTATGCGCCATCGCGTGGTGCGCTGCCATCGGCCGAATCGCACGTCGCGCGCGCGACGGTCGCCCGTTTTGCCGCACGGGTAAATTGCCTGGGAATGCAGATCAAAATTTCCTCGTGAAACCGTGCGGTTACAAGCGGAGCGGAGAGGCTCCGGCTGAGATGTGCGTGCTCGTTCGGGCGGGCGCAAGATGGCGCTGGCAAGCCCATGTGCGCAATCGCCACGACACAATTTGATTGTGGTCTAATAACCCGGCATCAACCCTCCATTTCGCATCGTGCCGCACGATGCGCTCAACCATGAACGCAGAAATGGCAGCAAGACGCCCCATCGCGCGACGCATGGCAGAAGGTATTGCTGGTCGCGCCAGCGCGCCGGGTTGGCGCATGCGAGTGCTGCGCCTTGCGCTGGTGGCGCTCGCAACAGGTGGCGCGGCGCAGATCGTATTCGCGCAAGATCCGGGGCTTCTCGACGCGCGTGTCACGCAGGAGTCGGTGGCGGAAACCATTTGCCGCCAGGGCTACGCCGATACCGTCGCGCCGCCGTTCGACCAGACGATGGCTCAGAAGGCGCGCATGCTCGCGGCGCGCGGCATCGACGCCGACGATGGCGTGGGCTACGCACTCGACCGCCGCGTGCCGATCGTCCTCGGCGGCTCGCCGGACGCCACGGCCAACTTCGACCTCCTGCCGTGGGGCGGCCACGCCGGCGCGCGCCGCAGGTCGCTGCTTACGGTGCGTCTGAAGCGCTGCGTGTGCGCGGGGCGAATGACACTGGCGCAGGCGCAGGCCGCGATCACCGGCAACTGGGTCCGCGAGTACGACCGCCTCACTCGCATGGACTGCGGCGGAGCAGCCGATGAGACGACCTCGGCGAGCCGCGACGAGGGGCCATGACGCGCCGTTTGGCTCGCACCTTTCGTCTTCGGGCACGCTGGTTGCAGTTCGCGTTGGCGTGCCCAGCTCGCAGACAATATGCCGCAGCGCACCGGTTAGCAAATGCGACTATGCTGACATTCATCAACAAGAGGGAGCCACAACAATGCTTATGTCCAGCCTTTTGATGCTTGGCGTCGCCGCCCTGCTCGGTCAGGCCGCATTGGCCCGTTCTCGCGCTCGCACGAGCCTGCGGCCCGCTCGCGTGCGAGCGTCGCAACCCCGCCGCTTCCGCTGAACGTCGCACGTCGAATCCGAATATCTCGCGAGATGGGCCGTGATGCATGTGACTGTCTGGAACGTTCCCGAAACCTGCAGCGAGCAGGACGTGCGCAGCTTTTTCGAGCGCGAGCTTGGCCATTACGCGAAGGGCGTCACTGTCTATGACGTCGGCACGCCGAACGCCCACGCGGACCTCGAACTCGATTCCGAAGTGCCCTACGTGGCCGACGCCGTGGCGCGCGAGCTTCAGACCCGCCGCCTGGCCGGCGTCGCGCTGAGGGTGAGCGCAACGCCGTTCGAAGGCGAGGCACAGCCGCCCCGGCGCACCTGAGCCGTTCGCGTTCCGGTTCAACGCACCCATCGTCGAAGGTGTCGTGCGGTGCTTATCGCAGCACCCGCTTGCGGCGCGTCGCGTCGTAGACCTCAAAATCGTCTTCCATGCCAGTCGCTCACTGGCTTGCCTTCCCGACATTCGTCCGACTCAGGTCATTGCCGATTCCATTGGCGTCTTCTTCCCGTGGGCTGGCACGCCGCGATCTTCCGATCGGCGCCCGGCGCTTTTTGAGCAGCGCCGCGCTTGCATACCGGTGCTTAGCCGGAGTTGTCTGGTCTAATGGCGGGTAGTCGTCGCGCCGCAGGCGACGCCGCACATGACGGCGCCCGACCTATCCGACTCTAGACAAGACACAAAATCAGCCGGACTTACGATGAACGACATTTTTTCGCGGCGCGTGGGCGTTCGCGTCCACGGCGGCGTGCGGGGCGACGCCCCGAAGCGCGCCCCTCATGAAACGCCGCGCGGGGGCGCTACGGTGCGGCGCGCAGCGGTGGCCGTGCTCTGCGCCTGGTCTTGCGTCTCGTGGGGCGCGAGTGCCGCTCCTGCGGCCGCAGGCGCTTCGGCAGCGCATGCCACCTCGGGTGCGGTGCGTGGCGCGCCGGCGCATGCGGCGTCGGTAGCTTCGGGCATCTCCACAACGTCTGCTGCGTCAGGTGCATCGGCGGCCGGGCCGGCTTCCGCGCCGGTGTCCGCTTCCGTTGGGGCAGGGGCTTGGGGAGCCGCGGCGGCTTCGTCCGCGTCCGCTGCGCTGGCCGCTTCTGAGCCGCCTGCGCTCACGCTCCCTGTCCACCCCGTGCTTACGCCCGAGCAGGCCGCCGAGCAAACGCGCGAAGCGCTCGACATGCGCAAGCGCTTCGCGCGCGTCGTCGACAGGCGCCTGCGCGTGCCGCTAGCCGTCCAGCGGGCCTACGGCGCGCGATTGCAGGACGCGCTCGACGAGAAGGGCCTTGGGGCGCTGGCGGGTGAGTTCGTCATCCTCGTCGATCGCAGCGCGAACGTGCAGGCGCTCTTCATCTACTTCCGCGCGTTGCCGGACGATCCGTGGCTGATGATCGGCGCGTCGCCGGTCGCGACGGGGCGCCCCGGCGAGTTCGACCATTTCCTCACGCCCTTGGGCGTGTTCGAGCACTCCCCGCAGAACATGGACTTCCGCGCGGAAGGGACCATGAACCAGAACAACATACGCGGCTACGGCCGGCGCGACATGCGCATCTACGACCTCGGCTGGGTGGACGGCGAGCGCGGCTGGGGCAAAGGCGGCTATTCGCAGATGCGCTTCCAGATGCACGCCACCGACCCCGACCGCCTCGAGCCGCTGCTCGGCATCCGCCATTCGAAGGGGTGCGTGCGGATTCCGGCGACGCTCAATGCGTTCATCGACCACTACGGCATCATCGACGCCGAATATCAGGCGCTGGTCGACGAGGGCAAGTCGCTGTGGGTGCTCCACTCCGATCGCGAAATCACGCCGTGGGCGGGGCGCTTCATCGTCGTGATCGATTCGGAGCGCAAGACGCGCCCCGCGTGGTCGCCCGTGCCTGGAGGCAAGGCGCGCGCGAAGGTGCCGGCCGGCGCCGACACCGCGGATTGAGTCGATGTGCGCCGCCGGGCGCGGCCGCCTGGAGCCGCGCCTGAGCAGCGCAGCGATGGATGCGCTGCGGCTACGCGCGCCGCGCGATCAGCACGCCCGCGAGCGCGACGCCGAAGCCCGCCATCTGCGTGGGCGTGAGCGTTTCGCCGAACAGCAGCCAGCTTTCGAGCGCCGCGAGCGGCGGCGCGAGAAAGAAGAGCGCCGTGGCGCGCGCGGCGTCGCCGTGGCGCACCATCCACACTAGCAGGGTCACGCCCGCGCCCGAAAGCATGACGATTCCCCACGCCAGCGAGAACCACAAGGTCGGCGACGCGACCCAGCGTGTCTCGCCGAGCCCGAGCGCAAGTGCAGCGGCGACGATCGCCGCGCCGGCGTTCTGCACGGCGCTCGCGCTGCGGATATCCGCCTGGGCGAGCGAGGTCTTCTGATAGAGCGTGCCTGCTGTGATCGAGCCGACCGCCGCCACCGCGACGATCACCACCAGCAGCGGGTGCGCGTGACCTTGCCCGGCTGCGGTGTCCGCGAGCGCGCCGCTCGCGGCGTGTATGGCGGCGTACAGTTTCGGGCTCAGCACCAGCACGACGCCGGCGAGTCCGAGCGCCATGCCCGTCCAGCGCCGCGGCGCCAGGCGGTCGCCGAACAAGCGTGCCGCGATCGCGGCCGTCAGCAAAGGCTGGAGCGCGCCGAGCAGCGCCATGACGCCCGCGCTCAGTCCTTGCGCGACTGCCCAGTAGCCCGCGCCCAGGTACACGCCCTGAAGCAGCGCCCCGGCGAAGAGGTGCTTGCCGATGTCGCGGCCGCGCGGCCACGGTGCGCGCATGCCCACGGCGACGACCGCGAAAAGCGCGGCCGTGCCGCCGAAACGGGCGAGCAGGAACAGGTTGGGGGCGGCGTACGGCGCTATCGCGCGCGCGACGACGAAACCGGTTGACCAAAGGGCGACGAACAGGGATGGGGCGAACGTGGCGAGCATCGGAGTCAAAGAGGGCGCGCGTTGACGCTGCGCGCGCGATACGCGAAAGGCTCGGAGTATCGCGTGCCGCATGCCATGCGGTCTTGTTCGGGACTGCACTTGCGGACTCGCGTGGCGCGGCTGCAAAGGTCGTTGCGCGAACAGTGGTCAAGATGCAACTAACAGCCAAATCCGCGCCGCATCCGCGAATGCAAGCAGAGTATTTGGCCGAGCTCGCACGCAGCGGCTTAGCCGCCAAATAGCACCACTGTTACGCCGATTAGTCCGCCGCATACCGCACAAGCGAGCAGCAGCGCGCGCGTGCGCCGATGCTCGCGTCGCCAGGCATCGAGCACGGCGCCCTGCGAGGCGTGCCCTGCCGCAGGAGCCTGCCAGAGCTTCGCGTGATGCTCGAAGTAGCGAAACAGCATCTGCGGCACGCGTGGCGCGATTTGCGCGAGGTGCGGCAGCTCCTGCGAAAGCCGCCGGATCCATCCGTGGTGGCCAAGGTCTCGCCGCGCGATATCGGCGAGCGTGTGCCGCGCAATGCCCCACGCATCGACGCCCGGATGAATCGAGCGCGCCAGCGCTTCCGCCTCGCTGAACGTCCGCTGCGCTGCCACGAGGCGCGGCGAGACTTCGCCCCCGAAAGGCTGCACCGAATGCAGCAGATGATGGAACAGCGCCCCGGCGCTGCGCTCGTCGTTGTGAGCCGAAAAATGCGCCTCGCTGCGCGTGCGCAACTCGGCCTCGACTTGTTCGGTGCGCGTGTGCGTGGGCACGTGGCCCGCCATGTGATGCAGTGTCGCGAGCCGCCCATAGTCCTGCTCGAACAACGCTGTCGCGCCGTGCACGAAGAATTCGCGCTCGGGCGAGGAAAGGCTCGTCATCAGCGCTGCGCTCGCAAGGACGAGGCGCCCCTGCGTTTCAGGCTCGACGCTCACGGCTACGCGCCGGGCATCGAGCGCGCTATGAAAGAAGCCATGCTCGAATGCCTGGCGCGTGATCACTTCGATCAGATGCGCCGCCACTCGCGTGGGGTTGATGCGGTGCTCGACGAGCCCGGCGATATCGGTTGCGCGCACGGTGTCGATATGTTGCACGGCGATCATCTGCGCGGTGCAGAGGTCCCAGATTACGTCGGGGACGACGATGCGCGGGTCGTCGCCGAGCTGATGGCCGCTCTGGCTGAGGTTCGCGGCCTGGGCGCGCAGATCGAAGCGGCGTTGCAAGTCTTCGCGCAGCGCCTGCGCGAGCGCGTGCAGCCGGAGCTTGCGCGCGGCGCGCGAAAAACGCTCCACCCAGCGGGCCACGGCGCACAGAAGCGCTGCGTCGTCGTCGACTTCCTGGACTTGCTTCGGGCGCAGCACGCGCAGCGTGATCGTCTGGTGGCCGTTCAGCGGCAGCGCGAGCCGCGCGATGTGTGTCTGCTCGCACCAGCCGTTGCTGGCCGGCGTGGGCGCGATCCACATGAACACCGATTCGGGCGGCTTTCCGAGCGCCGCCCGCAAGATGGCGTCGAGTGCTTCTCCGGCGAGAGGTTCTTCGTATTGCTCGATTGCGTCGATGGCGTCATGCAACGTCGCGCCTGCGAGCTCGGGGCGCGTGGCGAGCGTTTGTGCGAACGCCGCGGCCAGCGGCGCGAGGCGCGGCAGAGCACCGTGAAGGCGCGAGGCGAGGCGCGGGTCGCCGTGCACGCGCGAGGCGAGCGTGACGAACCAGTGCAGCTTGTGATGCTCGGGCGCGGCGAGCCAGATCAACCGGAAGCCATAACGCAGTGCACAAAACAGCAGACGCAGTTGACGAAGTCGTGAACGCATGAGTTTCGAGTGTCGGCGAAGCGAGCGCCGCGTGAGCGCCCGATCCGCACGAGATTAGCAGGGATGAGCGCACGATGGCAGGACAGGCTCGTGCTGCGACTGCGTAATACAATACGGCGGCTTTTCCGGATTCATGTCATTGCCCGCGTTTCCCACGCACCCTCCGCACCCACCAAGATGCTTGCAGAACAACGTCACCAATACATCCTCTCGCAAGTGAACCGGACCGGCGCGCTCTCGGTGGCGGATCTCGTGCGCGAGCTGCGCGTCTCGCGCGAGACGATCCGGCGCGACCTCAATACGCTGGCCGAGCGCGGGCTGCTCGTCACGACACACGGCGGCGCGCTTTCGAGCGACCGCCGCGAGCCCGATCTCGATGTGCGCGAGGCCGCCAACGCGAGCGCCAAGCGCGCGATTGGCGAGCGCGCCGCAGAGTTCGTTCCCGATGGCGCCTCCCTCATCATCGATTCAGGCAGTACCACGCATGCGCTAGCACGTGCGCTCACCGACCGCCACCGGCTCACGGTCTACACCAATGACTGGCGCATCGCGCTTTTGCTCGGCCGCCGCAACGGGAACCGCGTGACGCTGCTGGGCGGCGAACTGTCCGACCACGAGGAGGCGACCTTCGGCCTCGATACGGTGCAGCAGCTCGCCCAATACCACGCCGACTTCGCGTTCGTCGGCGCGGGCGGCATCACCGCCGACGGCTGGCTCACCGACTACTCACGCATGGTCGCCGAGGTGCGCAGCCGCATGCTCGCGGCCACGGCCTGCGCAATCGTCGTCGCCGACCATTCGAAGTTCGGGCGCGTGACGCCCGTGCGCATCAACGGCTTCGAGCACGCGCGCTACGTCATCACCGAGCTTGCGCCCGAGAAAAACATCGCTCGCGCCATCGCGGCCCGCGGCCCCGAACTCGTCATCGCCTGAACCTCGCTGCGCGGCCGCGTACGCCGCGCTTTCCGCAAACCGTTTGCAAGCCTTCCGCCGGCGTGCCGCGAACGGAATTCGTGCCGTTATGTGGCTTGTCGAATATTGGCGAATTGTGGAATTTCTTGACAAACGCCAAAATCGTCATGCCGGTGTCATCAAAACCTGTGATTCTTGCGGGGCCCGTCCGGACGGGCCGGTAGAGCGAAGCGGGCGGCAGCACGGTGCCCCGCCGCAGCGGCCGGTTCAGGCGAGAAGCGCCGGATTGTAGACAATCTGCAATCCGCGGCGCGATTGCGATTCCCAGCGGGCAATGGCAGGCGGCGCAGTCCGCCCGAAGTTCGAATCGTTCGATCCATCCAATCACAACGCATCGGGTAACCCCGTGCAACGGGTTTTTGCCTTCGGAGAGTGACATGAACCACACGAAATTCCATCGCGCGGGTTTTGCACGCAAGCTGCTGCCGATGGCGGCTGCCGCCGCGCTGCTGGGCGCAGCAATGAGCGCGCACGCCGCAGACGCAGTCGTGCTGTACACGGCCGACGGCCTCGAGAATCTCTACAAGGATGTGCTCCCGGCCTTCGAGAAGAAGGAAGGCGTGAAGGTCAATATCGTGACGGCGGGCAGCGGCGAAGTGGTGAACCGCGCCAACGTCGAGAAGGATTCGCCGAAGGCCGACGTGATCGTCACGCTGCCGCCGTTCATCCAGCAGGCGCAGCAAAACGGCCTGCTGCAGCCGTACCAGAGCGTGAACTACAAGAACGTGCCGGCCATCGCGAAGGCGACGGACGGCTCGTGGGCCACGTTCGTGAACAACTATTTCTCGTTCGCGATCAACCCCGAAGTCGTCAAGACCGAGCCGAAGACGTTTGCTGACCTGCTGCACCCGGACTACACGGGCAAGGTCGCTTACTCGAACCCGGCAACGGCCGGCGACGGCATGGCCGTGATCATCCTCACGACCTCGCTGATGGGCGAAGACAAGGCGTTCGACTACCTCAAGAAGCTCGAGCAGAGCGCGAAGTTCCACACGAAGGGCACGGGCTACCTCGACGTGCTGCTCTCGCGTAACGAAATTTCGGTGGCCAACGGCGACCTGCAGATGGATCTCGACGACGCAGCCAACGGCGGCCTGTCGCTCAAGCCGATCTTCCTCGCGGCCGAGCCGGGTGGCCATCCCACGACGTTCCAGCTGCCGTATGCGATCGGCTTGATCAAGAACGGCCCGAACCAGGCCAAAGGCAAGAAGCTGATCGACTACCTGATGTCGACGGACGTGCAATCGAAGGTGCCGGATATCTTCGGTATTCCGGCCCGTACGGACGTGGCGCTCTCGGGCAAGAACGGCGAAGCGGTCAAGCAGGCGATCGCCGGCGTGAAGCTGATTCCGGTGGACTGGAACCACGTGATGACGAAGAAGGCCGACTGGACGACGCGCTGGAAGAACGAAGTGATCGGCTCGTCGGGCAAAGAGACGGAAGTCGTGAAGCCGAAGCAATAAGCGGCATGCAACGGGCGCCCGCCGCGGCCCGCGAGAGCGGCCGCGGCGCGCCATTTGGCAATACCCGAGCATTACCAGAGTGTCGCCTGAGGAGATGAACCCGGTGAATACCGCAAGCCTCGCGTCGGCCGACATGGCCCGCGCGCTGCCGGATGTGTCCGGACTGACCGACGCCACGGATGCGCGCGATGCGGCGGGCGTGCAGATCGAGCACCTGAGCGTGCGTTTCGGCGCGCGCACCGTGCTCGACGATCTGTCGCTCACGATCCGCCGCGGCGAACTACTGACCGTGCTGGGCCGCAGTGGTTGCGGCAAGACCACGCTGCTGAGATTCATTGCGGGCTTCATCGAAGCCGATGGACTCGCGGGCTCGCTCACCGTGGCGGGCCGCGATCTGACCCATGTGCCGCCGCATCAGCGCAACCTGGGTCTGCTGTTTCAGAGCTACGCGCTCTTTCCGCATCTCTCGGTATTCGAGAACGTCGCGTTCGGGCTCAAGGCGCGCCGCGTGCCGTCGCGCGACATCGCGCGGCGCGTGGCCGACGCCCTCAAGCTCGTGCAACTCGGCGACGCGGGCCACGTCATGCCCGCGCAGCTCTCAGGCGGCATGCAGCAGCGCGTGGCGCTCGCTCGCGCGCTCGTGATCGAGCCGGACGTGCTGCTGCTCGACGAGCCGCTCTCGGCGCTCGACGCCAATCTGCGCGCGTCAGTGCGCTCGGAACTCAAGGCGCTGCACGAGCGGCTGCCCGATCTGACGATCGTGTGCGTGACGCACGATCAGGACGACGCGCTCGTGCTCTCCGACCGCACGCTGCTGATGCGCGATGGCCGCATCGCGCAGCTCGGCACGCCGCAGGAGCTCTACGACACGCCCAACGACGCCTACGTGGCTCGCTACCTCGGCGCGGCGAACCTGCTGCCGCCGGGCGTCGCGTTTGCCGTGGGCGACGCGCGCCACGACGTGCGCGACAAACTGGCGTGCCTGCGCCCCGAAAGCCTGCGCATCGTGCCGCTCGGCGAAGGCGCGCTGCACGGCACGATCGAATCGGTCGAGTGGTATGGCTCGGTGCTCTCGGTGCCCGTGCTGCTCGATGCGATGCCGAACGAACCGGTGCTCGTCACCATGCAGCGCGGCCACGGCATGACGCCGGCGAAAGGCATGCGTGTGTCCCTGCGCTACGAGGCTGACGATGTCGTCCTTATCAACCCCTGATTCCGCACTCCCGCTGTCAGGCGCTGAAGCGCACTCGGCCGCCGTGCGCCGGCGCGAGCGGCGAGCGCAGTGGCATATCGCGTTTCTGCTCGTGTTCGCGCTCGGGCCGCTCGTCATCTATCCGCTCGTGCGACTCGTGCTGTTGAGCCTTTCGGGCGCGCATGGCCTGAGCTTCCACGCTTACGGGGCCTTCTTCGGCAACCCCGATTCGCGCGGCGTGATCGCCACGACGCTGTGGATCCTGTTCTTGAGTGCGGGCCTCGCTTCGGTGCTCGGCGTCGCGCTGGCTGCGCTCTTGTTTTTCAAGCCGTTTCCGGGTGCGCGTCTCGTCACGCGCTTTCTCGAGCTGTTCGTGGCGTTCCCGTCGTTTCTCGTCGCGTTCACGCTCATCTTTCTTTACGGTTCACAGGGTTCGGTGAGCATCGCGCTGCAAAGGCTCTTTCACTTGCAGGCGCCGCCGCTCAACTTCCTGTTCGGCATAGGCGGAGTGGTGCTCGCCGAAGTGGTGTTCTACGCGCCGTTCGTCGTGCGCCCGACGCTCGCCGCGTTCGCGCTGCTCGATATGCGCCTGATCGAAGCCGCGCGCAGTCTCGGCGCGAACGGGCGGATGGTCGCCCTGCGTGTGATCCTGCCGCTGGCATGGCCCGGTATCGCCGCGGGCACGATCCTCTGTTTCCTGCTTACCTTCAACGAGTTCGGCATTTTGCTCGTGCTTGGGAGCGCGCACCTCGTTACCCTGCCGGTGGCGATCTACAGTTCGGCGACGGTCGATCTCGATCTGCCGACGGCCGCCGCAGGCGCCGTCGTCATGCTTGCGATGTCGCTTTCCTTGTATGCGCTCTATCGGCGCGTGAATCGCCGCAGCTATGGAGGCGCGCGCAATGTCAACTAATCCCGCAGCGGATTCGGATCGCATCGCGCTGCCGCCGAAGCATCATCGCGCGCGGCCCGTGGAGCGCAGCCTCGTCGCTCGCATTGCCAGCGCGGCACTGCTCGGCTTCGCAGCACTGTCGTGCTTCTGGCTCTTCGTCTTGCCAGTGGGCGTCGTCGCATTGTCGAGCGTCGCGTCGCATTGGTCGGGCACGATCCTGCCTGACGGATTCAGCATGCGCTGGTTCGAGCGCCTCGGCTCGAGCGATTTCGATGCGCTCGCAACGAGTCTCGAAGTGGGATTCGGCGTGGCGGTGCTCGGCACGGCGCTCGGCCTTTGGCTCGCCCTCGCACTCGAAGGGCGCGACCGGCGCGGCCTCGGCGCCATCGTCGATACGCTCGCGATGGTGCCCAACGGCGTGCCGAGCGTGGTGCTCGGCCTCGCGGTGCTGATCGCCTATCACAAGGCGCCGGTGGATCTGTCGAGCTCTGCGGCGATCGTCGTGTTCGTGCAGCTCGCGCTGGTGCTGCCGTTTTGCTATCGATGCGCGGCCGCCGCGTTGCGTCCCGAGCTGACCGTGCTGCGCGAAGCGGCCGCGAGTCTCGGTGCGCCGCCTTCGATGGTGCTGCGCCGCGTGGTGCTGCCGCAGCTCGTGCCCGCCATCCGCGCGAGTCTCGCACTAGGCTTCGCGCTGTCGCTCGGCGAACTCGGTGCGACGCTAACGGTGTATCCGCCGGGGTTCGCGACTGTGCCGATCGTCGTCGTGGGCGCGGTCGAGCGCGGTTACTACCTGCCGGCTTCGGCGCTCTCGCTGATCCTGCTGCTCGTTTCACTCGCGGCGCTTTTGCTGATCGCGGCGCGCGTGCCGCGCCGGCGTGCGGATTGAACGGATGGTGGCCATGCGGTCCGATGCGCCGCAGGCGCGCAACAGGCGGGCAGGGCAGAACGTGCAAGAGCCAGCGACCGAAGCGCGCGCGGGTAGCGGCGCGATGGGTGCCGTGCCGGCAACTCCCGCGCCGTCGTCCGACACGACGCCGCTCGAGATGGTGCGTCAGCATTCGCTGACTGCGCTGGTTCGCGATGAGATCGAGCGGCGCATCGCGGCGGGCCTGCTGGCGCCCGGCGACAAGCTCAACGAGGCCGACTGGGCGGCTCGCCTCGCGGTGTCGCGCGGCCCCGTTCGAGAAGCTTTTCGTGCGCTGGAGCAGGCGGGCCTCGTGCGCAACGAAAAGCATCGGGGCGTGTTCGTGCGCCGCGTCGGTGCGGCGGAAGCGCAGGAGCTGGGCGAGGTGTGTGCGGCCCTGCGTGAAGCAGCGTGCCGGATGCTGGCGGGGCGCATCGATGCGGCACAGGTCGCGGCGTTGCGTGAGCATCTCAACGCGATGCGCGACGCTGTGGTCGGAGAGAACGCCCAGGCATTTCTGCAGGCGCGCGATGCGTTTCGCTGGACGCTCCTCGCGGCGGCGGGCAATGCCAGGCTGCGCGAGACCTACGAGCGGACGGTAAGCGAGCTGCGGCTTTCGCCGCGTCGGGCTGCGCCCGCGCATGGCGCGATGGATGCTTCCTATACGGGATACCGTGCGCTGCTGAACGCGCTCGCTTCGCGCGATGCCGATGAAGCGGCCAAACGCATGCGCGAGTCGTGCGGCGATTGAGGGCATCAGGAACGATGGGCGGCGGGCTCGCTGCTGCCCTGTCCACATAATGAGGGGTAGAAGATGGCACTGAGCCTCGCGGATATTCGTGAGCTGTTCGAGAAGTACGGCGCGTTGGCCTACAGCGGCGAGCCGGTCACGCAACTGGAGCATGCGCTGCAAAGCGGCGCGCTGGCGGAAGAAGACGGTGCGAGCGAAGAGCTGATCGCCGCGGCGTTCCTGCACGATCTGGGTCACCTGCTCACCCGGCAGGGCGAAACGCCGACAGAGCGCGGCATCGACGATCTGCACCAGTACTATGCGCTGCCGTTTCTGCGCCCCGTGCTGCCCGATAGCGTGCTCGAACCGATCCGCCTGCACGTCGACGCCAAGCGCTATCTCTGCGCGGTGGACGAAGCGTATTTCGGCTGCCTATCCGCCGACTCAGTGCGAAGTCTCGAATTGCAAGGAGGTATCTTTAGCGCGGATCAGGCGCGCGATTTCGCGGCGCTCCCTTATGCAGAGGAAGCGGTGCGCCTGCGCCGCTGGGACGATCTCGCGAAGGTGGCGGGCAAGCCGACGCCGGATCTCGAACATTATCTGCAGCTTGTCGAACGCGTGATGCAGCGCCACGCCTGAGGCGATTCCTTTTCCGCGTTTTGCGAATTTGCTGGGCGTCAAAAAACCGCTTGCAAGATGTCACGGGCGTGACTAACTAGAATTCCGGTCTTTCGCGCTTTCGATGAAGGCGCGGGGAGACGGGAAGCCCGGGCGAAAGCCTTGTGGCGTCTGGGTCTGCGGGTGGTTCGAGGTTGCGCGGCAGGTCAAGCGAAGTAAAAAAACCTGTTGACAGATCGCCCGGCAGTCTTCATAATTTCGTTTCTCTGCTGCTGACGCAGCAACGCAGAAAGAAGCCGGTAGTCAGGTA
>NZ_BBJJ01000004.1 GCF_000739815.1 Paraburkholderia mimosarum LMG 23256 = NBRC 106338 | reverse complement strand
CCGTAGATGAACGATTTATCCCAAGCCGCGCCGACCGAAGATCTCGCCAGCCGCCACAGCGGCGCCGACGTCATCGACCCGGCTCCCGTGGCGACGCCCGACGTAGCGATGCCCGACGTAGCGACGCCCGACGTAGCGACGCCCGACGTAGCGACGCCCGACGTATCGACGCCCGACGCCACGCTCGAAGCCGCCGTCGCCCGCGCGACCGATGCGATCCTCGCCGACCAGCGCGCCGACGGCCACTGGGTCTACGAACTCGAAGCGGACGCCACGATTCCGGCCGAATACGTGCTGCTCGTGCATTACCTCGGCGAAGAGGCGAACCACGAGCTGGAGCAGAAGATCGCGCGCTACCTGCGGCGCATCCAGCTGCCGGACGGTGGCTGGCCGCTTTTCACCGACGGCGCCATGGACGTGAGCGCGAGCGTGAAGGCGTACTTCGCGCTCAAGATGATCGGCGACGCCGAAGATGCCGTGCACATGGTCCGCGCGCGCGAGGCGATTCTCGCCGCGGGCGGCGCGGAGCACGTCAACGTGTTCACGCGCATTCTCCTCGCGCTGTTTGGCGTGGTGACCTGGTACGCAGTCCCGATGATGCCCGTCGAGATCATGCTGCTGCCGCAGTGGTTCCCGTTCCATCTTTCGAAGGTATCGTACTGGGCGCGCACGGTGATCGTGCCGCTGCTCGTCCTCAACGCGAAACGCCCGGTGGCGCGCAACCCGCGCGGCGTGCGCATCGACGAGCTGTTCCGCGGCGCGCCCGTGAGCGTGGGCCTGAATGCGCGCGCGCCGCACCAGAGCAAGGGCTGGTTCGCCTTCTTCCGCGCCGTGGACGGCGTGTTGCGCGTGACCGATCCGCTGTTTCCCAACTACCTGCGCCAGCGCGCCATCGACGCGGCCGTGGCGTTCGTCGACGAGCGGCTGAACGGCGAAGATGGCCTCGGCGCGATTTTCCCCGCCATGGCCAACGCCGTCATGATGTACGACGTGCTGGGCTATCCCGCCGATCATCCGCACCGCGCGATCGCGCGCCAGTCGCTCGAAAAGCTCGTGACGGTCCACGCGGAGGAAGCCTACGTCCAGCCGTGTCTTTCGCCGGTGTGGGACACGTCGCTCGCGGCGCATGCGCTGCTGGAGACAGGCGACGCGCGCGCCGAGGAAGCCGCGCGCCGCGGCCTCGAATGGCTGCGCCCGCTGCAGATTCTCGACGTGCGCGGAGACTGGATCTCGCGCCGGGCCGAGGTGCGTCCGGGAGGCTGGGCATTCCAGTACGCGAACCCGCACTACCCCGATGTCGACGACACGGCCGTGGTCGTGGCCGCGATGGATCGCGTCGACAGGCTCTATAAGACGAACGCCTACGATGAGCCGATCGCGCGTGCGCGCGAATGGGTGGTGGGCATGCAGAGCAGCAACGGCGGCTGGGGCGCGTTCGAGCCGGAGAACACGCAGTACTACCTGAACAGCATTCCGTTCTCGGATCACGGCGCGCTGCTCGATCCGCCGACCGCCGACGTCTCGGGCCGCTGCCTGTCGATGCTCGCACAACTGGGCGAATTGCCGGCCGCGAGCGAGCCCGCACGCCGCGCGTACCACTATCTGCTCGAAGAACAGGAAGCCGACGGCAGCTGGTACGGCCGCTGGGGCATGAACTACATCTACGGCACGTGGACGGCGCTGTGCGCGCTCAACGCGGCCGGCCTCGAGCACGACGACCCGCGCATGAAGCGCGCGGTGCAATGGCTCGTGCAGATCCAGAACGACGACGGCGGCTGGGGCGAAGACGGCACGAGCTACAAGCTCGAATACCGCGGCTACGAGCGCGCAACGAGCACCGCTTCGCAAACGGCGTGGGCGCTGCTCGGCCTGATGGCAGCGGGCGCGGTCGATCATCCGGCGGTCGCACGCGGCATCGCGTACCTGCAGACGACCCAGCGCGCACACGGCCTCTGGGACGAAACGCGCTTCACGGCGACGGGCTTCCCGCGCGTGTTCTATTTGCGCTACCACGGCTATCGCAAGTTCTTCCCGCTGTGGGCGCTCGCGCGTTACCGCAACCTGAAGCGCGCGGGCGTGACGCGCGTCGTGTCTGGATTGTGAGCGTGGCGGCTGGAGCAAAGGCACGCGCGCTGCCCGTGATCGCGGTGACGGGCATGGCCTTCGAGGCGAGCATCGCGGCGGGCAAGGGCCGGGACGGCGTGCGCGCCGTGTACGCCGCGCGCGCCGATCTGCTGCAACGGGCGCTCGCGGCGGCGCTCGCGGAGGGCGCCGCGGGCATCATCAGTTTCGGCACCGCGGGCGGCCTTGCGCCGGATCTCGAACCGGGCACCGTGGTGATCGCTCATGCCATCGACGGGCCGTTCGGTCGCGTTCCGACCGACGCCGCATGGAGCGCGCGCATGGCCGATGCGCTCATGAATTCGCCGCTCGCCGCACAGACACGGCGCGGCGTGCAGGCGGCCGTTGCCGCGCCGCTCACCGGCGCGGCGGACAAGGCCGCGCTCTTCGGCGCGTGCGGCGCGCTCGCTGTCGATATGGAGTCGCATCTGGCCGCGGCGGCAGCCGCCGCGCACGGCGTGCCGTTCGCCGTGTGCCGGGCGATCGTCGATCCGGCGTGGCGCAGCCTGCCGAAGGCGGCCATGGCCGGACTGCGCGACGACGGCACGACCGCCGTGCTGCCGATCCTGCGCGAGCTGGCGCGCGACCCGGCGCAACTGGGCGGCCTGCTGCGCGTGGCCGCCGATGCGAAAGCCGCGCGCCAGTCGCTAAACGCCGCGCGCCAGACGCTGATGACCGCGGGCGCCTTGTTCCCGACATGACCCGGCCGGAATATTGAAATACTAGGGAAAACCCTTATCTCTGGTAACATCTCCGCGTTTACCCTGGATTCGCCGTTGCGAATTGGGGGCGAAATGCATTTTCGGGAGTTACCAGCCATGAATTTTCACACTCGCAAGTGGGTCAAGCCTGAAGACCTCAATCCAAACGGCACGTTATTCGGCGGCAGCCTGCTTCGCTGGATCGACGAAGAAGCGGCGATCTACGCGATCTGCCAGCTCGACAACCAGCGCGTGGTGACCAAGTTCATGTCGGAGATCAACTTCGTCAGTTCGGCGCGCCAGGGCGACATCATCGAACTCGGCATGAAAGCGACGCATTTCGGCCGCACGTCGATCACGCTGCGCGCCGAAGTACGCAACAAGATCACGCGCAAGAGCATTCTGACGGTCGAGAGAATGGTGTTCGTGAACCTCGGTGCCGATGGCGTGCCCGCCCCGCATGGCCGCGACCGGATTCGCTACGCCGACGAAGCGTACGAGCGCTATCGCCAGACCGTGCAGACGGCGGCCGACGCCACGGCGCTCGCGGCGGCGAACGAGGCGGCGCGTGAAACCGAGAGCGAGGATGCCTCGGTGCATTGAGCGGTAGACGTGGCTCGAATGAAAGGCCCGGCAAGCTGAGCAGGTTGCCGGTTTTTTTGCGTTCGAGCTGTCGCAGGCGGGCTTGATCCAAGGGCTTAGCCAGACTAGACCCATGACCTACGTGAACATGCTGGAAGCCAAGTCGTCGCTTTCAAGGCTCGTCGAGGATGTCGAACTTGGCCGCGAAAAGGAAATCATTATTGCCCGCGGCGGCCGGCCGGTCGCCCGGCTCGTGCCGCTCGCACCGGAAACGCCAGTCGAGCGGCGCATCGGGGTAGCGAAAGGGGCATTTGAAGTTCCCGATGATATCGATGCGCATAACGACGAGGTCGCGGCACTGTTCAACGGGGGCGGCGCGTGAACGTGCTGCTCGGCACGCATATCGCGCTTTGGGCCATCGCGGATAGTCCAAAGCTGCCTGCGGCCGCGCGTGATCTGATTCTGGCGCCAACCAGCACGATCTACGTTAGTACTGCGAGCATCTGCGAAATCGCGATCAAGCATTCGGTGCAGCGCGGGGATATGCCTCTGTCCGGGGAAGCTGCGCTGCACTACTTCAGGCAAGCGGGTTATCGCATCCTGCCAATCGAGGCCGAGCATGTCACAGCCGTCGAATCGCTGCCGTTGCACCATCATGATCCGTTTGACCGGCTCCTCGTGGCGCAAGCTTTGACCGAACCCCTGCGACTGATTTCGCACGACCGGCGGGTCGCGCAATACAGCGATACCGTCGTTCTGGTCTAGACGGCAATGGCGCCTTCGCGCCGCCCGTATGCGTACGGGCGGCCGTCATATCCGCTTCACGGCGCCGACGCGGGCGTTGCCGGCGCAGCCGTCACACCTGAAGCCGGTGCAGGAGCCGAAGCCGCAACGGGAGCCGACGCCGCAGCAGGCGTGGAAGCCGCCGCCGCTACACCGGCCGTACCGGCAGCCGCTGCTGCACCGGCACCTGCGCCGGCCGCGGCAGCAGCCGTTCCAGCCGCGCCGGTCGTGCTCGCGTCACCCGGATCCTGGTAATTCGGCAGACCATCGTTCGGCGCGGCCGCTCCTCCCGCGCCACCCGACTCGCCCGGATCCTCGTAATTGGGCGCGCCGTTCTCGTTCGGCTTGCCCTCGCCACCCGAGTCGCCCGGCTCGCCGTAATCGGGCAGCGGCGCGTTGTTGCCCCGCGAGCCGCGAATCAGCGATTCCCGTTGCTGGCGGTAGGCGTCGCGCACGAACGAATACGGGTCGAGCGCCGCCTGCCGCAGCAGATCGGTCGCGCCGAGCAGATCCGCGCGCGCGCTGATGAACTGCGCGAGATACATCGGGTTGCGCACGGCAGGCTCGAAATAATTGATGACGTTGAACTTCACGTCCACGGCCATGCCGATGCCGTCGCGCACCGAACTCGGTCCGAACAGCGGCAGCACGAGGTACGGGCCGGCCGGCATGCCGTAATGCCCCATCGTGAGGCCGAAGTCCTGGTGGTGCTTGGGCAGCCCCGCCGCGGTCGCAAAGTCGATCAGACCGCCCAGACCGAAGACCGTGTTCATGGCGATGCGCATGAGGTCCTGGACGGCGTCGGTGATCTTCAGCTGCAGCAGGTTGTTGGCGAAGTTGTCGGCGTCACCGATGTTCGAGAAGAAGTTGGTGATCGCCTGGCGCAGCGGCTGCGGCGTCACCTTCTGATAGCCCTTCGCGACCGGCTGCGCGATATAGGTATCGAGCTTGTCGTTGAACGTGAAAATTGCGCGATTCGCGGGCTCGAACGGGTCGCCCGGCTTGCGGTCGGGGCCCGTCGCGCAACCGGACGTCACGAGGAGCGCCAGGCTCGCCGCTGCCATGGTGAGCGCGGCTTGTTTCTTCTTCATTGGTCGATCCCCTGAGTTTGCGCTCTTGCGCGCTTCGCGCGCGGCTTGCCCATCAGCACCGGCTGGAACACCACCGCACCGATCAGCGTACAGAATAATGACAGCGCGAGCAGTTTGCCCATGCTCGACGTGCCCGGATGATGCGAAAGCCACAGGCTGCCGAACGCCGTGGCCGTGGTCGCGGCCGAAAAGAGCACGGCGTGCGTGAGGCTCGACTGGAGCAGGCCGGTTTGCCCCGCACGCCAGGCCATCACGAAATAGATCTTGAAGGCGACGCCGACGCCGAGCATCAGCGGAAGCGCGATGATGTTCGCGAAATTGAGCTGGATGCCGAACACGACGCACAGCTCCAGCGTCACGAGCGCCGAGACCAGCAGCGGAATCAGCGTGCGCAGCACGTCGCCGAAATTGCGCAGCGTGATCCACAGGAGCGCCGTGATGAGCAGCACCGACCACCCCGCCGCCTGGAAGAACGCAAGGATGATCACGTTGGCCGAGTGCAGGATCGAGATCGGGCCGCCGATGGCGTTGGGCTCCGCCGCCTTCACCGCGTGCGCGAAGCGCGCCAGCATCACGTCGTCGTTGGGATCGACGCCCGGCGGCACGCGCGGCGCGACATCCACGATCGCCTGGCCAGTCGGCGCCACCCAGTCGCGCACCATCTCGGGCGGCAGCGTTTCACGCGTGATCGCCGTGGGTTGCAGGAGGCGCGTGAGCTGTGTAAAGGCCAGCTTGAGCGTCAGGCTGAACGCCGTTTCCGCACGGTCGCGCGTGGCCGGGCTCGCGTTCGCGAGCTTCATGAGCGAATCGGACAGATGCTTGGCCTCGGCCGCGCCCGGGCCCGGATGGTCGCTCGCGGCGAGCGAGAGCTGGTTGGCCGCGCGCTTGAGCGTCTGCACGCGCACTTCGTCGGTCACGGGCGACGACGGCTGCTGCGTGAGCGCGGGCAGAAGCTGCTGCGCGGCGCTCGAAATCAGCATGAGCTTTTGCTGCTGATCGTCGGGTATGAGCGAGCTGAGCGTGGTTGCGCGCGCCACTTCCGGCAGCTTCGAGAGCCGCGCGGCGATCTTGTCGGCTGCTTCGAGCGAAGGCGCGAGCACGCTTACGTCATTGATCGAGATGACGGGCGAGTTCTTGAGCGCGAGCAGCGTCGCCATCGATTCGGTATGCGGGTCCTTCAGATGCAGCGGGTTGAAGTCGAAGTGCAGATGCCGCAGCAACGGCATCGCGCCGACGACGACGATGAGCGTGCCGATCAGCACGGGCTTGCGATGCTCTGCGAGCCACGTGTCTACGGGCGCGAGAAACGCGAAGCCAGGCGAGGCGCGCTCGCCCCTCGGCTTGAACACGCTGATGAGCGCCGGCAGCACCGTCATGTTGCAGATGTACGCCACGAACATGCCCACGCCCGCGATCTGCCCGAGTTCGGACAGGCCTCTGTAGGCCGTCGGCAGGAAGGAAAAGAAACTTTCGGCAACCGCGATCGCCGCGAGCGTGAGCGGCACGCCGATCGAGCGCGCCGTCTTGAGGAGTGCCCAGTCGAGCCGCTCGTCCCCATAGCGCTCCTCGCGATACTTCACGCCGAACTGCACGCCGAAATCGACGCCTAGCCCCACGAACAGCACCATGAACGCGACCGAAAGCATGTTGAACGAGCCGATCATCATGAGGCCGAGCGCAGCCGTGACCGCGAGGCCGATCACGAGCGAGATCAGCGTCGCGCCGATGAGCTTGCCCGAGCGCAGCGCGAGCCAAAGGATGACGAGCACCACGACGAACGTGACCGCGCCGTTGAGCGCGGCGCCGTCCTGGACCGAGGCGAATTCGTCGTCGGCGAGCGGCTGTTCGCCGGTGAGGCGCACGCGCGCGCCGAATTCCGTGTCGAGGTGGAGCGACGCG
The DNA here is from genome assembly GCF_000739815.1 of Paraburkholderia mimosarum LMG 23256 = NBRC 106338. Classification (GTDB taxonomy): domain Bacteria; phylum Pseudomonadota; class Gammaproteobacteria; order Burkholderiales; family Burkholderiaceae; genus Paraburkholderia; species Paraburkholderia mimosarum. The sequence continues at coordinate 196,558 of NZ_BBJJ01000004.1, read as the reverse complement.
GCGGTCTCGCGTATCGCCTCGGAGGCGTTGGCTCCTGCCTTGAGCGCGCCGAAGTTGAGCACCGGCTGCACGGTGATGAACGCGAACGCGGGTTTCGTAGCCGCGTCCGGGTCGACGAGCGCTCGCCACGAGAATGCGGCGGGTTTGCCGGCCAGCACCTGGTCGACGACGTTGGCGGCGCTGCCGAGCAGGTTCGCCATCTGCGGGAGCTTCACCTGCCCGATTGTCAGCGGCAGTTGCAGCGTGGTGGTGAGCGTGCCGGCGAGGCCCGTGAGGCTCGGATCTTTCGCCAGCTGGTTCACGAGCGGGCGCGCCTGGACCAGCTGGCCCGTGGTCGAGAGCACGGTGGCCGTGGACGGGAAGAGCAGCCCGTTGTGCTGGAAGAACGGGCCGCCCGCGGGCTGCGACACGGCGCTGAACTCGCGCGAGTCGGCCGCGAGGGCCTTCGCGAGCTTGTCGGCGGCGGCGTCGGCGAACTCGGGCGCATCGGCTTCGACGACCACGAGCAGCGAGCTCGCGCGCTGCGGGAAGGCCTTGTCCTTGGCCTCGCTGAGCGCAGCCCATTCGGCTGTGTTCTCGACGAGGCCGCTGACGTCGGTGTTGATCTTGAAATGCCTTGCTACGTACGTGCCGCTTAATACGGCAAGCACGATCGCAAGTGTGATGACCCACGCCGCGCGGCGAACCGACCAGGCGACGAGGCTAATGATGAATGGCTTCAGCATACAGACGAGGGGGGCCCTGTCGATTGAGTTTTTTGACGCGAAGCGCACAAGTATACCGGCCCTGTCCGTCCCGGCGCGGCTCTTGCGCACTCGGGACCGCGCGGCGGCGCCGCGGCAGCCCATGCGCCAAAGCCGTTATACTGGCCCAGCCGGGGTGCGGACTGCACCGCACCGTACCGGCGCCTGAATTTCACTGTTCCAGAAGAGCGTATGAAACGTTATCTGACTGCATTTCTTGTAGCCGCCTGCTTCATGGGCGTTTCCGGCGCCGCGAGCGCGCAGGCTTCTCCGGATGCCACGGTCAAGGCCGCGGTGGAAGGCACCGTGAAGGCGATGCAGGCCGACCCGCAGGCGCGCGGCGGCGACATGAACAAGATCACGCAAGTGGTCCAGACCCATTTCGTTCCCGCCACCGACTTCAAACGCACCACGCGCATCGCCGTTGGCAAACCGTGGGCGACGGCCACGCCCGAGCAACAGCAGAAGCTCTATGAGCAATTTCAACTCCTGCTCGTCAAGACTTACGCATCGTCGCTCTCGCAACTTCGCGATACCCAGGTGAACTTCAAGTTCCTGCCTTCGAGCACTGGGGCCGGCGCGAAGGACACCGTGGTGCAGTCGCACGTCATCAGCAACGGCGGCGACGACGCCATCGACTACCGCCTCACGCAAACGCCCAGCGGCTGGAAGATCTACGACATCAACATGATGGGTGCGTGGCTGATCCAGGTCTACCAGACGCAGTTCGCCGACCAGATCGCCAAGGGCGGCATCGACGGGCTCATCAAGTTCCTCGTCGACCACAACGCGCGCAGCTGATCGCCTCTGGTTGTACGCGCATCGAGCCTCCGCGGGCGCGCTGGTCGATCCGGCGCGCCCGCTTCACTTCCTGCGGTGCTCCACCGCGAACTTGATCAACTCCGCCTGACCTTCGATCTCGAGCTTGCGCTTGAGATTGAGCCGGTGCGTTTCCACCGTGCGCACGGAAAGCCCCTCGCGCTGCGCGATCTGCTTGCTCGATAGCCCTTGCGCGAGTGCGTCGAGAATGTCCCGCTCGCGCGGCGTGAGGCGCTCCACGGGCGTGCTGCGCGCCGACGCCTGGATCATGCGCGCGCTCAGGCCCGCGCTGAAATACGTGCGCCCGGCCAGCACGGCCTCGATCGCGCCGATGATCTCGGTGGCCGGCGAATCCTTGAGCACATAGCCGCTCGCGCCCGCGCGCACGGCTTCGGTCACGTACTCGACGTTGTCGTGCATCGAGAGCATCAGCACGCGGATGCCCGGATAGCGCTCGTGGAAGATTCCCGCGAGCGCGATGCCGTTCACGCCGGTCATGCCCACGTCCATCAGCACGAGATCGGGTTCGAGCGAGGCCGCGAGCGCGATGGCTTCGTCGGCGTTGCCGGCTTCGCCCGCCACCTCGAAGCCCGGCACGGCTTCGAGACGCGCACGCAGGCCGTCGCGCACCAGCGGATGGTCGTCGACGAGGACAAGGCGCGCGGGCTTCGCACCGGGCGTGGCAAAGTCGTTCACGTTTGTAGTCGTCGTCATGTCGGCGTTCCTGATCCGGTGGCGGCCTTGGGTCCTGCAGGTGCAGCATTCGTCGACACATCCGGCACGACCGGCACCCACGCGGTCACCAGCGTGTGGCCGGGCTGCGAGGTGATGTCGAGGCGGCCGCCCAGCGACTCCAGCCGCTCGCGCATGTTGCGCAGTCCGAGGCCCGCGCGCGGATCGGCCAGCGCGTGCGCCACGTCGAAGCCGCGGCCATTGTCGGCGACGCTCAATGTCACGCCGCTCGCAGCGACCTCCAGCGTGAGCGTGGCGCGCGCCGCGTGGGCGTGGCGCACGATGTTAGTGAGCGCTTCCTGCGCGATCCGGAACAGCACCGTGTTGACGGCATCCGGCAATGCGGGCGGCCGCGCCTTGCGGCTCGCCGGCTTCGGCGCGGTTTGCGAGAAGCCGATCTCGATGCCCGCTTGCTCGGACAGCTCGCGCGTGAGCTGCTCCAGCGCGGCGGCGAGACCGAGGTCGTCGAGCATCGAGGGGCGCAGCGCGTGGGAGATGCTGCGCACTTCGCGCAGCGTATCGGAAAGGCGCGACAGGCCGGTGGCGAGCGATGCCTCGGCGGCGGGCACGCGCGTTTCGCCGCGTTCGAAGCGCGTGAGCGCCGATTCGAGCAGCAGCTTCACCGAGACGAGCATCTGGCTGATGCCGTCATGCAGCTCGCGCGAGAGCCGCGCGCGCTCCTGCTCCTGCGATTCGACCACCTGCTGCGCGAGACGCTTGAGCTTGGCGTCGGCGCTGCGATGCTCGCTCACGTTGAGCACGAGCGCGCCGAGCGCGATCACGAGCACGCCTGCGAGTGCGATCACGCCGAGCCACTGAATGGTGTGCTCGATATTCGCGGAAGCGCGTTCGTCGATGCGCGCGAGCGTCGAATCGACATCGTCGAGATAGATGCCGGTGCCGATCATCCAGCCCCAGCGCGGCAGCGGCACGACATAGCCGAGCTTGGGCGCGAGTTTGCCCGTGGACGGCCGGTGCCACATGTAGCGCACGAAGCCGCCGCCGCGCTGGGCTGCGGCGATCAACTGCTGGATCGTCAGCGCGCCTTGCGGATCGCGCAGATTCCACAGGTCCTGGCCGACTAGCGCGGGCTCGCGCGGGTGCATGAGCGAGCGCCCGTGCATGTCGTAGACGAAGAAGTAGCCATCGGGGCCGAAGTCCATCTTCTGCAGCACGGCGAGCGCGGCGAGCTGGCGGTCGGCTTCGTCGGCGGGCGCGGGCAACGCGGCGCTGGCGTTTTCGTCGGGCGCGTAGAGCGGCGCGATGGCGCTCGTTGCCAGCTCCACGTAGTGACGCAGTTCGTCCTCCTTGCTCGACAGATAGGCGCTCTGCATGGTCGCGTGCTGGGTATGCGCCAGTTGCGTGGCCTGCTGGCGCACGCCGATCCCGATGCTGGCAATGGCGGCGAGGAAAGGCACGACCGCGAGCAGGAAGATTTTCGTCTTCAGGCGGCGGTCGGCGAAAAAAAATGGGGCGGGCATGGCGGTGTTCTGAAGCTGAATCTACAAGGATAACCGGGCGCGCGCGACAGGCGGCAATCCACGCTGCGTTCTGAGACGGGCCCCCCAGCCTGCGGCCTGCCACGCTGGTTGCGCGCGCAACGAAATTTGGCATCTGCTACGTAATACTACGTAGCGCACTTACGTAGTTGTCCGCTTGTGGCTTACGCTCTGAAAGCGAATACTACCGCCCACGACATGGCGCAATGCGCGTCGTGCGTGCGCCGGCGTGAACGGCGCGACGGAGCCCGGTTCCGCAACGGGGCGCAAAAGTAAAACCATAAACGGAGACACCGCATGAGTCGGACATCCAGTTTTGTCGTCTGGACGCTGGTCGCGCTGCTTGGCGCGTTCGCGTTCGGCACCATCGCGCTCGCGCACGGCGAGCGAATCAGCGCACTATGGATCGTGATCTGCGCCGTCTGCGTTTATCTGATCGCGTATCGCTTCTACAGCCGCTTCATCGCGAGCACCGTCCTGCAACTGGACGGCTTGCGCATGACGCCGGCCGTGCGCCACAACGACGGGCTCGACTACGTGCCCACCAACAAGTTCGTGCTGTTCGGCCACCACTTCGCGGCGATCGCGGGCGCGGGTCCGCTGGTCGGGCCGGTGCTGGCCGCGCAGATGGGCTACATGCCCGGCATGCTGTGGATTCTCGCTGGCGTGGTGTTCGCGGGCGCCGTGCAGGACTTCGTGGTGCTGTTCCTCTCCACGCGCCGCGACGGCCGCTCGCTCGGCGACCTCGTGAAGATGGAACTGGGCCCGGTGCCCGGCGTGATCGCGCTGTTCGGCACCTTCCTCATCATGATCATCATTCTCGCGGTGCTCGCGCTGATCGTGGTGAAGGCGCTCACGAACTCGCCGTGGGGCACGTTCACCGTGGCCGCGACGATTCCCATCGCGATCTTCATGGGCCTCTATGTGCGCTACATCCGCCCGGGCAAGATCGGCGAGATCTCGATCATCGGCTTCGTGCTGCTCATGGCGTCGATCGCCTTCGGCCAGCACGTGCACGATTCGCCCGCGCTTGCCGCGTGGTTCACGTTCACGGGCACGCAGCTCACGTGGATCCTGATCGGCTACGGCTTCGTCGCTTCGGTGCTGCCGGTGTGGCTGCTGCTCGCGCCGCGCGACTATCTCTCGACGTTCCTCAAGATCGGCACGATCCTCGCGCTCGCGATCGGCATTCTGATCGTCGCGCCGGAACTGAAGATGCCCGCGTTCACGCGGTTCATCGACGGCACGGGTCCGGTGTGGTCGGGCAACCTGTTCCCGTTCCTCTTCATCACGATCGCGTGCGGCTCGGTCTCGGGCTTCCATGCGCTGATCTCGTCGGGCACGACGCCCAAGCTGCTCGATAACGAAACCAACGCGCGCTTCATCGGTTATGGCGCGATGCTGATGGAATCGTTCGTCGCGATCATGGCGCTCGTGGCCGCCTCGGTGATCGAGCCGGGCGTGTACTTTGCGATGAACGCCCCGCTCGCCGTGCTCGGCACGACGCCGGACGCCGTCGCTCAAACCGTGGGCCACTGGGGCTTCATGCTCACGCCGGACATGCTCACGCATACCGCGCAGGCCGTGGGCGAGACGACCATCGTCGCGCGCGCGGGCGGCGCACCCACGCTGGCCGTGGGGATGGCGCAGATCCTGCACCAGGTGATCGGCGGCGAGGCGATGATGGCGTTCTGGTATCACTTCGCCATCCTGTTCGAAGCGCTCTTCATCCTGACCGCCGTCGATGCGGGCACGCGCGCGGGCCGCTTCATGCTGCAGGATCTGCTGGGCACGTTCCACCCGTCGCTCAAGCGCACGGAGTCGCTGCCGGCCAACCTGATCGCCACGGCGCTGTGCGTGGCCGCCTGGGGCTACTTCCTGTACCAGGGCGTGGTCGATCCGCTCGGCGGCATCAACACGCTGTGGCCGCTCTTCGGCATCTCGAACCAGATGCTCGCCGGTATCGCGCTGATGCTCGCCACCGTCGTGCTCTTCAAGATGAAGCGCGAGAAGTTCGCGTGGGTCACCGCCACGCCCACCGTGTGGCTCCTCATCTGCACGCTCACGGCGGGCTGGCAGAAAATTTTCGACAGCAACCCGAAGGTGAGCTTCGTCGCGCACGCCCAGAAGCTTTCGGCGGCAATCGCGGAAGGCAAGATCGTCGCGCCCGCCAAGTCGCTCGAGCAGATGCAGCGCATGGTCTTCAACGACTACGTGGATGCCGCGCTCTCGGGCCTCTTCATCTTCGTGGTGCTGAGCATCGTGGTGTATGGCCTGATCGCGATTGCGCGTGCACGCCGAATCGCCCGTCCGACCGCGCAGGAAACGCCGTACGAAGCGATGCCGGCTGGCGGCGCGGCCGTCATGAGCCAGCGCGTACACTGAACGCGCGCGAACCACTGAACGGAGCACATCATGTTCTCGGGACTTTGCGACAACGTGCAGACCGCCGGGCGCTATCTGGGTCAGGCCATGCGCCTGATGGTGGGTCTGCCCGACTACGAGGGCTATGTCGCGCATATGCGCGCGACGCATCCCGACCGCCCGCTGATGACGTACGAGCAGTTTTTCCGCGAGCGGCAAAACGCGCGGTATGGGGCGGGCGCGGGGAAGTGCTGCTGAGATTTCGCTGGGCGATTCGATGCAAGGCGCGACGGCAAAGGCCGTTGCGCTTTTTTTTTCGCCTGTCATCGGCGCGGCCGCGGGTCGCCAGCAAAACGCGCTCAATTCTTGCGGCGCTACGCCGTTAACTTTTACAACGTTCCACACCTGTCCGACGCATGGCGCCGCGCACGGATCCGGTTCGTCCGGGACCGGACTGCGCGCTTGTTTCCGCTGGCGTCGTCGTTAGCGACACCGCACCTTGAACACTCGTACCGTAAGGTATGCGAAACAACTGACATCTCATGATCCTTCATCGAATTGGTGTCGCATGGCTGGCGGCAACCCTCACGGCCACGATTGCGCCGCTTTGCGAAGCGCAATACTCCACCGACTGGATCGCGAATACCTATGGCACCAACGCGACTCGCGTGGGCAATGCGGCCCGCTCGATGTGGGTCGCGCCCGAAGGCGTGATCTACACGGCGTCGATGTGGGATGAAAACGAAGGTGGCGTTGCCCTCTACCAGAACGGCCAGAGCCTCGGCTCGATCGGCGGGCACGGCGACTTCCAGGGCGGTGCGATCACGGGCAACGCGACTTCTCTGTTCGTCGCGATGCAGTACAACGCCGCGTATGGCAGCGGCAGTGTCGGACGCTACAACCGCGCGAGCGGCGCACGCGATCTGCTGATCGCCGTGAGCGCCGATACGACCGAAAAACTCGCCGATGTCGTCACCGGACTCGCCACATCCGGCTCGCTGCTCTACGCAAGCGATTTCCCCGGCAACCGCGTGCGCGTGTACACCACGGATGGCGTCTGGCAACGCGACATCGGCGTGGCCGGCCCGGGCGCGCTGGCCGTGGACGCGAGCGGCAACCTCTGGGTCGCGCAGAAAAACGCGGGCGCCGTGCTCCAGTTCGGCCCCGGCGGGCAGCTTCTCAACACCATCCAGCTGGGATCCAGTGCCCGGCCGTCGTCGCTGTACTTCGATTCGCAAAGCCTGCAATTGATGATCGGGGACTCGGGTCCCGACATGAACATCAAGAACTACAGCGTGGCGAGCACACCGTACTTCGCCGGCACGTTCGGCGTGAGGGGCGGCTATCTGGATACGACGTCCGGCATCAAGGGGCAGGTCGGCGACAAGCGCTTTACGCGCGTGACCGGTATCGGCAAGGACTCGTCGGGCACGCTGTACGTGCTCAACAATCCGTGGGGCGGCTCGCGGGACCTCGGCCGCAACGGCGGCACCGACATCCAGGCATACGACGGCACCGGCACGCTGCGCTGGAAGCTCCAGGCGGTGAACTTCGAAGGCAACGCGACGCCGGACCCCGCCACCGACGGCGCGATGTTCTACGGCGGCACGAACCTCTATTCGGGCACGGCCGGCGGCACCTTCGTCGCCAACACCATCGATCCCATCACGTACCCGTCCGATCCGCGCATCAATCTCGCTGACATCTCGCGCGGCGAGCATTTCGCGCAGGTCGCGAGCGTGAGCGGACAGCGTATTCTCGTGGCCGCGGGCCAGAATCCCGATACCTTCTACTTCTTCCACTTCAACGCGGCGAGCGGATATATCGCCATTCCCGATTACACGCTGCCGGGTTCGGCGTTCAACACCACGGCGCCGGCGCGCAACGGCTTTTGCCTCGACAGCAAGGGTGATCTCTGGGTGGGCCTCGACAAGACGAACGCCATTACCCACTACCCGCTGACCGGCTTCGATGCAAGCGGCAAGCCGCTCTGGAGCGCGGCGCTCACCACGCCGGTTCCAGCCACGATCTCGCGCCTCACGCGCATCGTCTATCTGCCCGAAAGCGACACGATGATCCTCACGGGAGAAGACGCGAGCATCACCGACTGGACGGCGGTCGGCACACGCGTGGAGGTCTATCACGGCTGGCTCGCCGGCAATACGGGCGCGCCGGGCCCGGTGATCACCCTCACGAGTGCGAATCCCAAATCGATTGCGGCCGCCGGCAATTATCTGTTCGTGGGCTACGTGCACACCGTGCCGAACATCGACGCGTTCAACCTTACGACCGGCGCGATCGATACGACGTTCGTCAACAGCAGCCCGAATACGGTGTACGTGGGCAACGACGTTGATTCGATGTACGGCCTGCGCGCGTTTCTGCGCTCGACTGGCGAGTATGTGGTGACGAAGGACAACTACAACGGCGCGAGCGCGGTGGTGTATCGGTGGACGCCGGCGGCGGGGCATTGAACGGCGCGCGCCGCTCGACGCCTCACCGAAAAAGACAAAGGGCGCAACGGCCAGAACCGTTGCGCCCTTTTCGCATGTCCGCTTTGCAGCGCAAGCCGCTTCAGCTTGCCGCGACCGTAGCCGGCTTCCTGGTCTTGGCCGCGTTCTTGATCTCTTCGAGCTTGATCTCGACGTGGCGCGAGAACACGTATTCAGCCGGACGCGCACCTTCGAGCGGGATGTCCTTGACGAACGCGCCTTCGGTCTTCGGACCGCTCACCGCGACCTTCAGCGCCTTCAGCGGATGGGCGACGGTGTCGAGCACGGCAGTGGCTTCGAAGCCGCAGTGGACCATGCAGTTCGCGCACTTCTCATACTTGCCCGTACCGTACTTGTCCCACTCGGTCGTCTCCATCAGCTCCTTGAAGGTCTTCACGTAGCCTTCGCCGACCAGGTAGCAGGGCTTTTGCCAGCCGAACACGGTGCGTGCCGGGTTGCCCCACGGCGTGCACTGATAGGTCTGGTTGCCCGCGAGGAAGTCGAGGAACAGGCTCGACTGGCTGAACGACCACTTCTTGCCGTTGTTGCCGCGCTTGAAGATCTCGCGGAACAGGTTCTTGGTCTTGTCGCGGTTCAGGAAGTGCTGCTGGTCCGGCGCGCGCTCGTACGCGTAGCCCGGCGATACCGTGATGCCGTCGACGCCGATCTCTCCGACCGTGTCGAAGAACTTCGCCACGCGCTCGGGCACGGCGTCGTTGAACAGTGTGCAGTTGATGTTCACGCGGAAGCCGCGGCGCTTGGCTTCCTTGATGGCCGCGACGGCCTTGTCGTACACGCCTTCCTGCGAGACCGAGTGATCGTGCGCTTCGCGGTCGCCGTCGAGGTGCACCGACCAGACGAAATACGGGTTCGGCTCGTAGTCGTCCATCTTCTTTTCCATGAGCAGCGCGTTCGTGCAGAGATACACGAACTTCTTGCGCGCCATGATGCCCTTCACGATCTGCGGCATTTCCTTGTGCAGCAGCGGCTCGCCGCCTGCGATGGAAACGACCGGCGCGCCGCATTCGTCCACAGCTTCGAGGCATTCTTCCAGCGACAGACGCTGATTCAGGATGGGATCCGGATAGTCGATCTTGCCGCAGCCATTGCAGGCGAGATTGCAGCGGAACAGCGGCTCGAGCATGAGCGCGAGCGGATAGCGCTTGTTGCCGCTGAAATGTTGGCGAAAGATGTATGAGCCAACGCGGACTTTCTGTAGCAGCGGAATAGACAAGACGTGTCCTCCTTAAACTTCGCGCGCGACGAGCGGTTGCAAGAGCTTCGCCGGCAGCTTGAATTCGACTTTTTCTTCACGGCCCGCCATCGTCGACACCTCGACAGGCCCCAACGCGCGCAGCGCGTCAATGACGTTCTCCACCATCTCTTCGGGCGCCGATGCGCCGGCCGTGATGCCGACCGTTTGCACATTGGCGAACCACTCGGGCTTCACTTCCGACCCGTCGGCGACGAGGTAGCTCGGCACACCCGTTTCGCTGCCGATCTCGCGCAGACGATTCGAGTTCGAACTGTTCGTCGCGCCCACGACGAGCAGCACGTCCACCTGATCCGACAGTTCGCGCACCGCTGCCTGGCGGTTCTGCGTCGCGTAGCAGATGTCGCGCGTATCCGGGCCGACGATGTCGGTGAACCGCGCGAGCAGCGCGTCGATGATGCCGCGCGTGTCGTCCACCGAAAGGGTGGTTTGCGTCACGTAGGCGAGCGGCGCATCGAGCGGCAGATCGAGCTTCGAAACATCGGCCTCGCTCTGCACGAGCAGCACGGTGCCGGGAATCTGGCCGATCGTGCCTTCCACTTCAGGGTGACCGGCGTGACCGATCAGGATCAGTGTGCGGCCCGCCGCAACGTACTGGCGGCCCTGCACGTGAACCTTCGTGACGAGCGGGCAAGTGGCGTCGAGCACGTCGAGGTCGCGTTCCTCGGCGGCGCGTTCCACGGTCTTCGCCACGCCGTGGGCACTGAAAATCGCCACGGCGCCTTGCGGCACTTCGTCGAGCTCTTCCACGAAACGCGCGCCCTTGTTGCGCAGGTTTTCGACCACGTGACGGTTGTGGACGATTTCATGGCGCACATAGACGGGCGCGCCGTGCTTCTGCAGTGCGCGATCGACGATTTCGATGGCGCGGACAACCCCCGCACAAAAGCCGCGGGGTTGGGCAAGGATCACTCGCATAAGGTGGCGAACTCCGACTGCCGCAAAAGGCGAGCGAATCGGTAAAGATGACCTGATCGCCGGCGGCTGTCTAATTATTAAGATGCAAGAATCCGTCAAACGGTGACGGAAGAAAAAACCAGACGCGCATTTTAACCCCTCCGCCTTTCCTTTGCTGTATAGACCCCTCACAGGTGCAGCGTGCGCGCGACGGCCGCCCAGGCGCGGCGACAGGCTTCGCCAAAAAGGGCCCCGCGACATTGCGCCCCGCACGCTGCGCGCAAGCCCACGGGGCGCGGTGGCGATCGATACCACGGAGCGCGAGTGCGGCTCTTGCGCAGTGCAGCATGCGCCGGGAACCCTTAAAATAACGCGTCCCGTGGCCCGCCGGCTGGCGCCGCAGGATACGACCCCATTCTGGACGCCCTGATGCAACCCGACCACTACGACGATTTTCCGGTAGCGCGCGTATTGCTGCCGAAGGCGCTGCGCGCGCCTGTCGGCGTGATCTACCGCGTCGCGCGCACGCTCGACGACATCGCGGACGAGGGCGACTGGAGCCCCGAGGAGCGCCACGCGCGCCTCGCCGATTTCCGGGAAGGCCTGAACGCCGTTGCCGAAGGCCGTCCGGCGGGCGTGCACCCCATGCTGTTCGCCAGGCTTGCGGACGTGGTGCGCGAATGCCACCTGCCGCTGGCGCCGTTTTACGATCTCGTCGCGGCGTTCGATCAGGATATCGACACCACGCGCTATGCCGACCGATCCGGGCTGCTCGATTATTGCCGGCGCTCGGCAAACCCCGTCGGCCGCCTCATGCTGCACCTGATTCACGAGGCGACGCCCGAAAATCTTGCCGATTCCGACGCGATCTGCACGGCCTTGCAACTCATCACCTTCTTGCAGGACGTGGGTGCAGACTGGCGACGCGGCCGCATTTACCTGCCGCTCGCCGACCTGCAGCGCCACGGCGTGACGGAGCCGCAGATCGCCGCGGGCGTCGTGGACGACGCCTGGCGCGGACTCATGGCGAATGAGATTGCGCACGCCAGGGCGCTGATGGTGAGCGGCGCGCCGCTCGCGCTGCGCGTGCCGGGGCGCTGCGGTCTCGAACTGTGCAGCGTGGTCCATGGCGGCCTGCGCATGCTCGAGGTCATCGAGCGCAACGATTACGATGTGTTCCGCGCGCGGCCCGTGCTGCGCGCCCCCGACTGGGCCGTGCTGCTGCTGCGCACGGCGGCCATGTGGGTGTCGCGCCGCGTGGGCGTGCGCGCACCCGCGATCGAGAGCAATAACGCATGACTACCACCATTCTGTTTGCCGTCTCCTGCCTCTCGCTGCTGATCTGGCTCGTCCTGCTGTTCGGGCGCGGCGGCTTCTGGCGCGCGCGCCCGGCCGAGCCGCTGCCCCTCGTCGAGCCGGCGGCCGGCTGGCCGGCCGTGTGCGCCGTGGTCCCGGCGCGCAACGAGGCCGACGCGATCGGCGAGGCCGTCAGCTCGCTGCTCCAGCAGGACTACGGCGGCGAATTTCACGTGATCGTGATCGACGATCACAGCACCGACGGCACCGCCGAAGCCGCCCGCGCCGCCGCGCTCGCGCTGCAGTGCCCGGAAAAGCTCAGCGTGATCACGGCGAGACCTTTGCCGCCGGGCTGGTCGGGCAAGGTCTGGGCGCAGTCGCAAGGCATCGAGGCCGTGCGCACGCTCAAGCTTCCCGCCGACTACCTGCTGCTCACCGACGCCGACATCGGCCACCCGCCCGAGGCCGTCGCGCAACTCGTCGTGCGTGCGCAGGCGGAGGGCCGCGATCTCGTCTCGCTGATGGTGCGTCTGCGCTGCGATTCGTTCTGGGAAAAGGCGCTGATTCCGGCGTTCGTATTCTTCTTCGCGAAGCTCTACCCGTTTTCCCGGGTCAACAATCCGAAGAACCGCACGGCGGCCGCGGCTGGCGGCTGCATGCTGGTGCGCCGCGTGGCGCTCGAAGAGGCAGGCGGCATCGAGTCGATCCGCGCCGAACTGATCGACGATTGCAGCCTGGCCGCGCGCATCAAGCATCGCGGCGAAGGTCGCCACCCGATCCGGCTCGACGTCGCCGCGAAGAGCGTATCGCTGCGCCCCTACGACTCGTGGAAAGACATCTGGAACATGATCGCACGCACGGCGTTCACGCAGCTGCACTACTCGGCGTGGCAACTCGCGGGCACGATCGTCGGCATGACGGTGATCTATCTCGCGCCGCCCGTGGTGGCGCTCGTGCTCGGGCCGAAGGGCTGGCCCGCGTGGATCGCCTGGGCGCTGATGTGCTGCGCCTACTCGCCCATGCTCGCCTACTACCGGCGCTCGCCGCTATGGGCACCGTTCCTGCCGCTGGTCGCTCTGTTCTACGTGGGCGCGACGTTCGCCTCGGCGTGGCGTTTCTGGCGCGGCAAGGGCGGACAGTGGAAGGCGCGTGTGCAGGCGCCGGTGCAGGGGCGCTGATCTCCGTCAATGCGGTCCAAAGTGATCACTTTGGACCGCATTGACTTTTATGGCTTCTTTGGTCTACTCTGTTTTGCGCCCTGGCATCTCGGGCCTAGGCCGGCGCCGCCCGGCAAATCCTTGCGCGAGATCCAGTGGCACTCCCTGAATTCGCGCAGTCGCTCGATTTGCCGATAAATTAGCCGGACCCAGGGCGAGGAGCGGTAAGCGCGATGATTTTTCCCCTGAGAGAGGCAGCTATGAACAGCAACACCCTCGTAACTTACAGTGCGAGGGACGCCAAGACCCGTTTCGGCGAAGTTCTGGACGAGGCCCTGGGCCGCCCGGTAGGCATCACGAGGCACGAGCGGCTGACGGCTTACGTGGTTTCGAAGCGCGACTTCGAAAGCCTGCGTGCGCGTGTCCAGGAACTGGAGGAAAAGCTTTGGCTGATCGAGGCCGAAGTCGCCCGCAAGGAAGGTTTTGCGAGCAATGACGAGGTTGCGACGTTCCTGCGCGATGCCAGGAACCCGGTGAATGAACCTAAGGATGACGAAGCAGGCGCTGAAGGCCTGTCAAAGCCTTGACGCGAAGCAGTACCGCCAGGTCGTTACGGCGATTCTTGCGCTTTTGAGTAACCCCGAACCGCACGACAGTCAGCCATTGCGTGGCGCTACTCGGGGTGAACGCAGGCTCGATGCTGGCGAATATCGTGTGATCTATGCGATTGCGGGCGAAACGGTCGAGGTGCTCGTCGTGGGCAAACGCAACGGCGACGAAGTCTACAAGATCTGGCACGCATGGCTTAATCGCAAAAAAGGGCGCCCCGGCGCCCTTTCTTCTTGTGCTATCCGCTCGCGCGTTAGCGCTGCGTGAGCATCATGTACATCTGCACGACGATATCGGGCGAGAACGTGAACGGCACCCAGCCGTGGCCCGTGTGGCGCAGCACCAGCAGCCGGTCGCCGTTGGACTGCTTCTGTACGGCCATCATGGGATTCTTCGTCGATGCGAAACGCCAGCCGGGCGGAATGCCGGGCGGCGGTTCCGGTTGCATCGAGGCGCGCGCGTTCGACAGCTCCTCGATCATCTGACCGACTTGCAGCGCGTTGAGCGTCACGGTCTGGCCGCCGATCGTCAGCGTGATTTCGTTCTGGGACGGGCGCGCGACGAGCAGCTCCGGCTGCGCGCCGGCGGGACGTGCCGTGTCGGCTGCGGGTTCGGCGGGTTCTTCTGCACTTTCGGTCACGGTTGCGTTTGCAGTTTCTACGGCTTGCGCTGGCGTGGCGCCTTCGGCGCAGGCATTGCCCGCGTCGGCGATATCCACGGCTTCGGCTTGCGCGGCGGCGTGCGCCGCTTCGCCGGTTGCAGCGGAGGATTCGTGGCGGGAAGCGGCTGCGGCGCGTTCATCGGCACGCGGTGCATGCACGGCGGCGGCCTGAAGGAGCTGATCGATGCCCGCTTCGAGCACGCCAATCTGGTCTTGAAGATTCATGCGGGCTTCTCAGGTAAGACCCGCGATTTTACCCATAGCGCGCACGCATTGCCCTTCCGGCGTTGTACGCATGTTGCAAGAAAAGTTGTAACAATTTCCTCGCCGCGCTCATTTGCCGTCCAGATAGCCCGCCTCCCGGAACCACGCGAGCGCATCCTTCAAGCCTTCACGATACGGCCGCGCGTGATACCCCAGCTCGCGCTCCGCTTTCGCCGACGTGAAATACATCTTGTTTTTCGACATCTTCAGTGCATCGACGGTCACGAACGGCTCGCGCTTCGTGAAGCGCGCCACGGCTTCCGCGCCCATCGCGAGCGGGTACAGGGGCCAGCGCGGCAGCGCGATCGTGGGCGGCTTGCGGCCCACCATGCCGGCGATGTCGGCGAGCATCTGCTGCAGCGGGAGATTCTCGCCGCCGAGGATGTAGCGCTCGCCGATGCGCCCGCGCTCCAGCGCAAGGAAGTGCCCGTTGGCCACGTCGTCCACGTGCACGAGGTTCAGGCCCGTGTCGACGAACGCGGGAATCTTCCCCGTCGCCGCCTCGACGATGATGCGGCCCGTGGGCGTCGGCTTCACGTCGCGCGGGCCGATCGGCGTGGACGGATTGACGATCACGGCGGGCAGCCCGTCGCGCTCGATCATGCGCTCCACGGCGCGTTCGGAGAGCACCTTGCTGCGCTTGTACACGCCGATCGCCTGCTCGGCCGTGAGCGGCGAAGTCTCGTCGGCGGAGTTGCCCGAACTCGTGACCTTGAGCGTCGCCACGCTGCTCGTGTAGACGATGCGCTCCACGCCCGTGTCGAGCGCCGCGCGCATGGTCGCTTCGGCGCCTTCGAGATTGGCGCGCTCGATTTCGTGCGGATCGGGCGCCCACAGGCGGTAGTCGGCGGCCACGTGGAAAAGGTAGCGGACGCCGTCGAGCGCGCGGCGCATCGAGGCGGCGTCGCGCATGTCGCCGGTGACGATCTCGGCGTCGAGCGCTTCGAGGTTCTTGCGCGGGCTCGTCGCGCGCACCAGCACGCGCACGGCGTAGCCCTTTTCCTGCGCGATGCGGGCGACGGCCGAGCCGACGAAACCGGACGCCCCGGTGATCAGCACGAGATCCCGGTTGGCTCGGGAGGTGTCAGTCATTGTGTGTTCGCTTTCGGGTTCGATGGCCGGCGCGAAGTGCGCCGCGCCGCTAAGGTGGCACGGATTGTACGTGGCGCGGGCCCGGCGCGGGTGCGCGTTGGCGTCTACAATGCCGACCGTAACGAATGCACGGGCATGGGAACAGGAGATTCAGCAATGAGCGAACCGGATCTGGATGCGCGCCTCGAAACGTACTACGTGCGCGTGCGCGGGACGGTGCAGGGCGTGGGTTTTCGGCATGCGACGGTGCGCCAGGCGCACGCGTTGCGCATTCGCGGCTACGTCGCGAACATGGAAGACGGGTCTGTGGAAGCCGTGATCCAGGGCACGGCGAACCAGGTGGACCGCATGCTCTCGTGGCTGCGCCACGGGCCACCGGCCGCCCGCGTGAGTTCGGTGGAGAGCGAGGAGCGCGCGACGGAAAAGCGTTACGAACGCTTCGAGCAGCACTGAATTTGCCCGATAAAGAGCGGTGCGCCTTGCGAAAGGCGCACCGCTCTTTCGTTTCACATTCCCTTCACTTCACTGCGAGCAGGCTCTCTGCGAATCCCCACTCCTTCCCGATCCACTGGCGCGCGCACTGGAAGCCTGCGTCGGCGGCGATCGACGGGATTTCGTCGGCGTGGTACTTGTGGCTGCTCTCGGTCCAGATCGTCTCGCCCGCGCCGATCTCGACGGTGAGCTGCGCCGCGTGCACGTGGGCGCGCACCGCGCGCTTCGCGCGCAGATGCATTTCGACGCTGCGCACGTCGGGATTGAAGCGCGCGACATGTTCGAAGTCGTGCAGGTCGAAGTCGGCGTCGAGCTCGCGGTTGATGCGCGCAAGCAGGTTCAGGTTGAACGCGGCCGTGGCGCCGATGGCGTCGTCGTACGCGGCGATCAGCGTATCGACGGGCTTCACGAGGTCCGTGCCGAGCAGCAGCGAGTCACCGGGTCGCAGCATCGCGCGGATGTCACGCAGGAAGCGCGTGGCCGCGAGGCGCGCGAAGTTCCCGATCGTGCTGCCGAGAAAGAGCACGAACAGCTGCTCGCCGTTCTTGCGCTTGCGGCTCACTTCGGCAAGGCCTGCGAGATAGTCGCGCTCATAGCCGACGATGGAAATGCGCTCGATATCGGCCAGTTCGCGCCGGCACAACTGTAGCGCGGTGCGTGAGATCTCGATCGGACAGTACGAGGTGGGGCGCTTGCGGCACAGCGCTTCGAGAATGCGGCGCGTCTTGCGGCCGCTGCCGCTGCCAAGCTCGGCGACGGTGACGTCGCGGGGCAGTGCCTCGACGATCTCGGCCGCGTAGCGCGTGAGCAGACGCTCCTCGGCGCGCGTGACGCCGTATTCAGGCAGCACGGTGATCACCTCGAAGAGGGCGGAGCCCACTTCGTCATACAGATATTTCGACGGCAGTTCCTTTTGCGGCGAGCGCGTCAGGCCCGCGCGCACTTCGGCGGCGAATTCACTGGCGGCGGGAGAAAGGGCGAGTGATCGGTCGAATGCACGGGCGGGGTCGGCAACGGCGGGGCGGGGCGCAGAAAATGTCATGCGGGGCTCCAGGGGCGTTGGACTTCGGGACGGCGTCGCGATCGCGGCGGCCGGCGGGAAAGCCGCGCGCTCGCATGCGCATGGGCGCGGCTTCGGTGGAAAGGATCCCGCTTTTTGCGATGGATTCCAGCCGATTACTGCATGGGCGGGCTGGCGCAGCGAGACTTACGTTCTAGTCCATCGTGGTGCGGTCTGCAGGACTAATTTGTTCGGCTGCGGCGAAGCACCGGGAGCGCACACCGCGTGCCCGCCTTGCCCGGCAACGGTTTGCTGCGCCTCGCCCTGCCCAAACGCGACTAGAATGCGGTCTCGCCGGCGCGTTAGCCGGCTCGTGCCTTATTCAATACCCAATTCAAATGACAACGTTTTTACCCGCGCTGGCGCAATGCGCGCGCCGCGCCGTTCCCGAACGCTCCCTTTCCGTTTGCCATAACCGCGCATGCCGATGAACCCGTACGAACCCGGGCGCGGCATCGGCCTTTCCGTGGGCGCTTCGGCGCTGTTCGCGCTGATGTCGGCCTATACGCTGCTGCTTGCGCCGCTCGGCGGCCTCGATATTTTCGCGTGGCGTGTGATCTGGACTGCGCCCGGGGCGCTGGCCCTGCTGGTGCTGCGCAAGCGTGCGCCGCAGCTGCGCGCGCTCATCGCCCGCATGGTGCGCGAACCGCGCACCATGCTCGCGCTGGCGGCGAGCGCCGCGCTGCTCGGCTCGCAGCTGTGGGTGTTCCTGTGGGCGCCGCTGCATGGCCGCATGCTGGAGGTGTCGCTGGGCTACTTCCTGCTGCCGCTCGTCATGGTGCTGGTGGGCCGCTTTTACTATCACGAGCGTCTCGAGCCGCTGCAAGGGTTCGCGGTGGCATGCGCGGCCATGGGAGTGGCGCACGAACTGTGGGCGACGCACGCGTTTTCGTGGCCCACGCTGCTCGTCGCGCTGGGCTACCCGCCGTATTTCGTCCTGCGCCGCAAGATCCACGCGGACTCGCTCGTCACCTTTGCCGTGGAGATGGTGCTGCTGGTGCCCGCCGCGGTGATCCAGGTGCGCGCGGGCGGCTCGCTCGCGCTGCTCGACGCGCACCGCTTCCTCGCCTTCGTGCTGCTGCCGGGGCTGGGCGTGCTGAGCACAGTGGCGCTCGCGTCGTACCTCAAGGCGAGCCGCCTGCTGCCGATGGCGCTGTTCGGCATCCTCGGCTATGTCGAGCCGGTGCTGCTGGTGATCGTTTCGGTGACGCTGCTGGGCGAGCATCTCGGCCTTCGCCAGCTCGCGACCTATGTGCCGATCTGGCTCGCCGTCGCGCTCACGGCGGTGCATGCGGCGCGGCTCGTGCGCTTTGAGCGCTGAGGGTCGCGCAACCCCCCTTTACTGCCGCGCTTCGCGCCCGCGCGGCGGATTGATGCGCGTAGGCCCCACCCTGGCCTCGATCGCCGAGCGCAATTCGGGGCGCCAGCCGATGCTGAACAATGCTTCGGCGAGCACGAAGAGCGGTCCGATCATGAGGCCGATGAGATCGTCGACGAAAGCGGGCTTGCGATGCTCCCACGCGATATGCCCGACGAACTGAAAGATCCACCCGAAGACGAACAGCGCCACGCCGCCGCCCAGCCACGCGGCCGTGCCTAGCTGCGCGAGCCACGCGCCGAAAGCCACGCACGCGGCGCAGACGACCGCCATCATGAGGCCGAGCGGCACGTCGAGAACGAGGTAGTAGATCGTCGAGGCGCCGAAGAGCAGCCATGCCGGCGAGACCGGGACCGGCAGTCCGGCCGCGCCAGGGGCGATGGCCGGGCGCGAAAGCAGCACGGCCAGCGCGAGCACGATGAGCGGAATGCCGATGAAATGTGTGCCGATGTTGCGCGTATCGCGGTGATAGGCCGCGTACTGCGTGAGTTGTTCGGTCAGGCTTCTCATGGATGTCTCTCCGGCTCCAAAATTATTATGATCGTCGGGCTGACCGGCGCGAACTCGCAATCCTTCGCTTGGCCGATGCGACATGCACCGGTCGATTCAGGTACGGCGATTCGTCTGGCATGTGAATACATATTGACCGATTGAGTCAATAGCGCAAGATGCGCGTCCCCTTACGTTGCAGCCGCCTTGCGTTTGCGTCGACAATGACGCCGGTTTGCCGCGCCTCGCCGCGTCGCTTTTCTCTTCCACGTTTGCTCGTCACGCTACATGAATGACCGCGTCGTCGCCGCCTTCGACTTTGACGGCACCATCACCACGTCCGACAGTTTTCGAGCCTTCGTGCTCGACGCCGCGGGGCCGGCCCGCTTCGCCGCGGCCGCGCTGCGCTGCCTGCCCTGGCTCATCGGCGTCCCGCTCGGCTGGTCGCCGCGCGGGCCGACCAAGGCGCGCTTCCTCTACGCCGCGATGGGACCGGTGCGGCACGAGGCGCTCGAAGCCGCCGCGCGGCGCTTCGTCGAGCGCCGCCTGGGCGCGCTGCTGCGCCCCGAGATGCTGGCGCGCCTGGCCGAGCACCAGGCGCTCGGGCATGAAGTGGTGCTGGTGAGCGCGTCGCCCTCGATTTATCTGCGTATGTGGGCGCAGACGGTCGGCATCGGCACGGTGCTATCGAGCGAGCTTCAATGGCGCGATGGGGTCTACACCGGCCATCTCGCGGGCGAGAACTGCTGGGGCCCGGAGAAGGTCGCGCGGCTGCGCGCCTGGTGGGGCGCTCGCGCGCCCACCACGCTCTACGCTTATGGCGACAGCCGCGGCGACCGCGAAATGGCAAGCCTTGCGCAGCACGCATGGATACGCGGCGAGTCGGCGCTGCCGCCGCTCGCGGCACCGGGCGGCTTCGGCGCGGTGTAGTCGGTTCGATGCCCTGCGCAGCGAGGGCATCGACGGTGAGTGATGGCGGCCGAAGATGCCCGAACGAGAGTAGCCTTGCCGTTCCAGTCGACCCAGGGGATCAACCTCCGCGTGCACGTTTTTCAGTTGAACGGATTGTCGACGACGCCCGGCTTCTGGTCGGGCTCGTCGGCGACTTTCGCGGGCAGCTGCGGGTCCGTCTGCAGCTTCTTCACGACGTCGTCGAGCGCCGCCTTCAGCGCCAGCGCGGCGGCGAGCCCGCGCTTGTCGCGCGTGAGTTCGAGTGTGCCGGCGAGCGTCACGCGTGTTGTGCCGTTCGTGAGCGTGAGCGCGTCGCCCTGCACGTTCAGGACGTCGTCGTCGTTTGCGAATGCGTCGAACACCTTTTGATCCTCCTATGCGTTACGGCGGCCATGCGCCTGAGGCTCCATCGCACTCCTGGCCGATGGAGGACCCGCTGGCGCCTGCGATCCTGCGGCCCGCATTATAGAAAGCCGCTCGCCATACGGGCTACCCGGTTCGTCGATTCCCGCACGCGACTTCGTCTTTTCCGCAGCAATTTGCGGGTGATCTGTCATGCCAGTGACAAAGCCTGAGACCCGCATGCGTCGCACGCTGATACAGGTCAACTCGCACGCGCTAAACCACGGCTTCCCCAGGCAAACCAACGATGATGACGCACTTGCGCCCACCGGCGCGGACGGTTTTTATCATTGCGGGAGAGTCATCGATGGGAATTCTGGATAAGGTAGCCGAAATCGCCGGCGCGCTCGCGGCGCTGGCGCAGGGAACGTTGAACGGGACGGACACGGCGTCTGACGCCGATCCGCGGGCTTGACGATGCGCGGCCTGCATCGTGGGGCAGCGAGGCACGCCCCGGCCCCGCGTGTCGCGATCGGAGCGGCGCTTGCCTTCACATTTGTGTTCGCCTTGGGCGCCTGCACGATTACGCCATGGAATGCCACCGAGAGCGCCGACGGGGAGACGGTGGAGGACGCCGGCGTGAGCGCCGCTGCGGTGCCGCCGCAGGTCATTGACGCATCGACGTTGCCCGCCACCGGAGCGGGGGCCAAAACCGCATCCGGCTTCTACCGCGTGAAGCCCGGCGACACGCTCGATGGCGTCGCGAAAGCCCACAGGCAACGGCGCGCCGACCTCCTCAGCTGGAACAAGCTTCCCGCCGACGGAAAGATCCGGGTGGGTCAGCTCCTGCGCATCGCGCCTCCCGCGGCGACCGGCGGCGTGCCGTCCGCGGCCACGCCAACGCCGTCCGCCCCCGCCCGCGCCAAGGCCCGCTTCGTCTGGCCGATCGAAGGCAGCGTCGCGCAATCTTTCAAGGGGAAATCGAAGGGCGTGGTGATCGCGGGTCCGGCGGACCAGCAGGTGAGAGCGGCGGCGGCGGGGCGCGTGGTCTATGCCGGGAGCGGCATGAAGTCCTACGGCAAGCTCGTCGTCGTGAAACACGGCGCGAATCTCGTCACGGCGTATGGCCACAACGGCAAGCTGCTCGTCAAGCAAGGCGACCCGGTGAAGCAGGGCCAGCCGATCGCCATGAGCGGCACCGATGGCGCGGGCATTTCCGCCCTCATATTCGAAGTGCGGGAGA
Organism: Paraburkholderia mimosarum LMG 23256 = NBRC 106338; assembly: GCF_000739815.1. Taxonomy (GTDB): domain Bacteria; phylum Pseudomonadota; class Gammaproteobacteria; order Burkholderiales; family Burkholderiaceae; genus Paraburkholderia; species Paraburkholderia mimosarum. The sequence goes on along the minus strand of NZ_BBJJ01000004.1, from coordinate 174,705 downwards.
ACGGCAAGCCTGTCGATCCGCTTGCCTGGCTGCCGAAGCTGTAGCAGGAATCAGGAAGGATGCCGAAGCCGATGAAGAGAAGGGAATTTCTCGCAGGCGGCTCGCTCGCCCTGGCCGCGTGGCTCGTCGCGAGCTCGCAGGGCGCGCCATGAACCCGGCTTGCGCCGACCGGTCTCGCGGCTCGATAACTAGCGCGCCAGGCGTTCGTGCGCCCGGCTCTTTACCAGCCCCACCGGCTTACAGCGAAGCTGCGGCCGTTGAACGACACTTTCTCCTTTGATGCCGCCTCCGCCGGAATACCGGGGAACGCAATACCACTCTGCGCCTCGAGGTCGCGCACCGAGCGTACTTCATAGCGATCGACGGCCGCGTTGTCCGCGACGATGGCGAACGCGAGCTGCTGCGAAGGCACGTACACGACCTTGAAGATCCGCGTGGGCACGAGCACGCGCGTGGCTCCGATCGTCTGGAGTTGAGCACCCGTGAAGAGCGGGCCGGTCACGACCCAGGCCTCGCCATATTTCGTCGCGAGCTTGCGCACCGCGGTTTCGATATGGGCCCAAAGACGCTGGTTGTTGTCGCGATTCTGCGGAACGATGTTCGCGAGTGAAAACGATTCCGCCATCGCCTGCGCATTCCAGCGATTGCCCGCGGGGCTCATGTGACCGCGGTCGAAGCCGCTGCGCTTGTAGTCCGCGAGCGTCGCGCCTTCGCCTTCGGGCAGGCGGTCGTCTTCGAAGAAGCGGTTCGTGCGCGTCATGTCCTTTGCGGCTTCGAGGTGATCGCGCGTGAGATGCTCGGCCGACCACAGCGGCCCGTGCGTGATGCCCGAATGCAGCACGACGAAATCCGAATAACAGAGCACGCGCGTTTTCGGCGCCATGCGCGGGTTCGTGAGCGTCGGGAATTGACCGTCGGGCACGAATTGCGAACAGGCAGGCGCGGCCGAGGCATGGCTCGCAGCTGCGAGCATCAGGGAGGAAATCAGCGAGACAAACAGCTTCTTCATCGGGGAACTGACAGGACCGGGGTGGGATCAGGCGGCCTGAAAGTATAGCGGCCGTGATGACGTGCGCGAAACGCGTGGCGCAAAAAAACGCGCGCCCGCCTCATGGGCGGGCGCGAGCGCGCGTCACGTCAGAGCGGACGCACAACCAGATGCAATGAGCGCGGCAGCATTGCGTTGCTGCGCGAGGAGCGAGACGGCGAACGATGCCGCCTGCATTCAATCAGTCAATCGGTCGAGACGCCTGTAGCGACTCAGCCTGCAAAAAGCGCATGTTCGGCGTGGACCTGCTGGCGGTCCACGGCCTGGAGGCGCCACTGGCCCTCCATTGGCGAGTGCGATGCTTCACACGACCAGGTCGCGTCGCCGTGCGCGGAACTGATTTCCTGGCGGCGGTTCACATGCAGCCCGCGCAGCGTGCACAGCGGCTCGTTCTCGAGCGGCGCACACAGCGACGTGACACCATTCACGTCGCGTAATTCCCCCCATTCCGGCAGGTCGATCCCTTCATGGGACTCGCGGGACCAGCGTTGCTGATCGGTGTCGAGCCAGAGCACTGCATAGTCATGATTGACGGTCGGATCGGAACCGTTGATCAGGATCGTAAGTCGCATGGCATCTCCGTAAAGATTGAACGGGCGCGTCGGCATTCCCAAGTCTAGAACGAGTCTGCGGGCGCGCAAAGCAGTTCGCGCGGGGCAGATCGTCGCGCGCACGGCGCATGCCCGGAGCGCCCTCGCTGATGCCCGCGTAAACCCGGTGACACTATCGACCGGATTGAAAATCACAATTGGGAAGACAGAGGCCACAATCTAGATTAATAGTGCGGCGGACTCGCCCTCCGTTCTGCAGCGCACGAAGGCGAATTGCGTCGCGTCCCCAATATCAGGTCGAAAGACGGAGGAACAGATGGCACAGCTAAAGGGCTCGAAGACGGAACAGAACCTCAAGGATGCATTCGCCGGCGAATCGCAGGCCAACCGCCGTTATCTGTATTTCGCAGCGAAGGCCGACGTAGAAGGGCAGAACGATGTCGCGGCGCTGTTTCGCTCGACCGCTGAAGGCGAAACCGGCCACGCGCACGGCCACCTCGAATATCTGGAGGCGGTAGGCGACCCGGCAACCGGACTGCCGATCGGCACCTCGCGCCAGAATCTGCAGGCGGCGATTGCGGGCGAAACGCACGAATATACGGACATGTACCCCGGTATGGCCAAGGCGGCGCGCGAGGAAGGATTCGACGAGATCGCGAACTGGTTCGAGACGCTCGCGAAGGCTGAGCGCAGCCACGCCAACCGCTATACGAAAGCGCTGGAAGTGCTGGCGGACTGAGCATCGCTGCGTGCCCCGGCTCGGCACGCGTGCACCACGCGCGCTTTTTTTCGCGTGCCGGGCAGGATCCGGCGCGCGTTCGCGCGCGCCCAGCCGATAACTAGAAGAAGGAGACGTCATGCCCCACAAGGAAGGCAGTCTCGAAGCGCCCACCCGCCATCCGCTCGACTGGCGCTCGGACGCGTTCTACGATCAGGCGCAGCTCGACACCGAGCTTGCGCGCGTATTCGACATCTGCGCGGGCTGCAGGCGCTGCGTGTCGTTATGCGGCGCGTTTCCGGCGCTCTTCGATCTCGTCGACGAGACCGACACCGGCGAAGCGCACGACGTCGACAAATCGTTGTACGGCAAGGTCGTCGACCAGTGCTATCTGTGCGATCTCTGCTATATGACGAAGTGTCCCTACGTGCCGCCGCACCCGTGGAACGTAGATTTTCCGCATCTCATGCTGCGCGCCAAGGCCGTGCACTATCGCAAGGGCGAAGTGAAGCTGCGCGACCGCGTGCTCTCGAACACCGATGCGCTGGGCCAGCTCGCCGGCATTCCCGTCGTCACGCAAACGGTGAACGCGATCAATCACACGAAGGCGATGCGCGGCGCCATGGAGGACATGCTGGGCGTCGATCGCAAGGCGTGGCTGCCCGACTTCGCCGCACACAAGTTCCGTAACGTTGCAAAACGCGCGACCGCGAGCGAGGTGCGCGACGGCGAGCGCACGCCGGGCAAGGTCGCGATCTACGCGACCTGCTATGTGAATTTCAACGAGCCGGGCATCGGCCACGACCTGCTCGCGGTGCTCGACCACAACGAGATTCCCTATGAGCTGGTGAAGAGCGAATGGTGCTGCGGCATGCCGCTGCTGGAGCAAGGGAACCTGGAGGGCGTGGCGCACAAGCAGGCGCAGAACATGCCGATGCTCGCTCGCTACGCGCGCGAAGGCTATGCGCTGATCGGCGCGGTGCCGAGCTGCGTGCTCATGTACAAGCACGAACTGCCGCTCATGTTCCCCGACGACGCCAACACGAAAGCCGTGAGCGATGCGTTCTGGGATCCCTTCGAGTATCTCGTGGCGCGTCATCGCGATGGCTTGCTCAAGACCGACTTCCGCGCGCCGCTCGGCAACGTGTCGTATCACGTGCCTTGTCACGCGCGCGTGCAGAACATCGGCCGCAAGACCTTCGACCTGCTCTCGCTCGTGCCCGAAACGAAAGTGACCGTGGTCGAGCGCTGCTCGGGCCATGCGGGCACGTTCGGCGTGAAGAAGGAATTCCACGCAATGTCGATGAAGATCGGCACGCCTGTGTTCAAGCAGATGGGCCAGGCCGCGCCCGACTTCATCTCGTCGGACTGCCAGCTCGCGGGCCATCATATCGCGCAGGGCATCGAGGAAAACCAGCTTGGCGAGCCGCCGCTCGCTCACCCCATCACGTTGCTGCGCCGCGCCTATGGCATTTGAGCGGCGCCGCCATCATGCAACGGACACGAGGCACGACTCATGACGATCGCCAGAAATTCGCTGTTGACGCTGGAAGCCTATGCCAGGGTGCGAGGCGACATGCGCAAACGCATCATCGAGCACAAGAAGCAGCGCGTGGTTTCGCTCGGCAACCACCTCACGTTCCTGTTCGAGGACGAGACCACGATTCGCTACCAGATCCAGGAGATGCTGCACATCGAAAAGATTTTCGATGAAGACGGCATTCAGGGCGAGCTTGCGGCGTACTTGCCGCTCGTGCCGGACGGCAGCAACCTGAAGGCGACCATGCAGCTCGAATACGAGAGCGAAATCGAGCGGCGCGCGGCGCTCGCGCGGCTCATCGGCATCGAGGACAGGGTGTTCGTTCAGGTGGAGGGCGAACCGCCCGTGTATGCGATCGCCGACGAAGATCTCGAACGCGAGAACGCCGAAAAGACTTCGGCGGTGCATTTCGTGCGCTTCGAACTCACGCCGCAAATGAAGACGCGGCTGCGCGAAGGCGCCGCGTTGGCGATAGGCTGCGATCATCCGCACTACCGCGTGCCGACGCAGACCCTCGACGGCGAGGTGCGCGCGTCGCTGCTCAAGGACCTCGCCTGAGGCGCTTCATATGTCCTTGCGATACATGACGAAGCCGGGCTTGTTCGCCACGTCGTCGTAAAGGCGCATGGCCGTGTGGTTCGTTTCGTGCGTGTGCCAGTACACGCGCGACGCGTTCGAGTCTTTCGCGTGCGCATACACGGCCTCGATCAGCGCGCGGCCCACGCCCTGGCCGCGCGCGTCTTCCACGGTGAAGAGATCCTGCAGATAGCAGATCGGCCCTTCCATGATCGTGTTGCGGTGATAGATGAAGTGCACGAGGCCGAGCACGCGCTCCCCGCGCACGGCGATGAACGCGTGCATTGGCTCGTAGCCGTCGAAAAAGCGCGACCATGTCGTGCGCGTGATGTGCTCCGGCAGTGCCGTCTCGCCAAAGCGCCCATAAAAGCGGTTGTAGCCGTTCCACAGCGGCAGCCATGCGTCGAAATCGTCGCGGGCGACGGCGCGCACGTGAAGCGTCGTGTCGGTCATGGTTGGTCTCCTTTCAGGCATCGTCAAGCCTCAAAGCGTAAGCGACTTGTGGCACCATTGTTAGTCCCACCGAAACCGCAATTGATGGAGCCACGGGTTGGACTATGCATTGATGATGGCGGCCTATGCGAAGCGCGCCGTGCGCAAGCTCACGCAGCAGGACTTGCTTTACGAGAGCCTGCGCCGGTCGATTCTCGACGGCGACATTGGCCGAGGTACGCGCCTCGCCTCGAGCCGCGCGCTTGCGGAGCAGCTCGGCATTGCCCGCAACTCCGTGCTGTATGCGTACGAGCGGCTCGTGGAAGAGGGGTTTGTCAGCGCTACGCGTCACGGTTCGGTCGTCAATGCCGTCAACGCGGGCGGCACGGCAACACCCGCGCAAACCGCGCCGCCTCACCCCGGCACGCCTCTACTCGCGCGCCGCGTGCGCGAACTTCCGCCGCGTCGCGCGAACCGCGATGGCGCAAGAGCGCTGCGCCCCGGCGTGCCCGCGCTCGACCAGTTTCCGTACGCGCAGTGGCGCAGCGCGGTCGAGCGCGCGCTGCGCGAGTTGCGCGCGCACGATCTCGGCTACGGCGACAGCGCGGGTATGCCCGCGCTGCGCCAGGCGATCGCGCAATATGTGCGAGTTTCGCGCGGCGTGCGCTGCCAGCCCGAGCAGGTGTTCGTCACGGACGGCACGCAGGCGAGCCTCGATCTCTGCGCCCGAATCTTTGCGGACGAGGGCGAGCGTGCATGGATCGAAAATCCCGGCTACCTCGGCGCGCGCGTGTCCTTCGCAGCCGCGGGCCTTCAACTCGTGCCGATGAGCGTGGACGCAGCGGGCATGGCCGCGCGCGCCGAGGACTGGAGCGAGCGGCCGCCGCGCCTCGTCTATCTCACGCCGTCGCACCAGTATCCGCTTGGCTGCGTGCTGAGCCTCGAAAGGCGGCTCGCGCTCATCGAGCAGGCGCGCGCGTGCGGGGCGTGGATCATCGAGGACGACTACGACAGCGAACTGCGCCACGACGGGCCGCCGTTGCCGTCGATCCAGGGCCTCGCCGACGACGCCCCTGTGATCTATCTCGGCACCTTCAGCAAAACGCTCTTTCCGGCCCTGCGCATCGGCTTCATGATCGTGCCTCAGCGCGTGGTCGCGCCGTTCGCGCAGGCCCACCTCACGCTCGTGCGCCAGGGGCGCGTGGCGGAGCAACTGGCGCTGGCCGATTTCATCGAAAGCGGGCGCTACTCGCGCCATTTGCGGCGCATGCGCAAACTCTACGAAGAGCGCCGCGACGGCCTCGTCGCGGCCATCGACAAGCATCTCGCGGGCATGATGACGGTCTCGGCCGACGCGGGCGGCATGCACCTGAGCGTGCGCCTCGACGCGCCGCTCGCCGACGTCGAAGTGAGCGAAGCCGCGCGTGCGCATGGCCTCCAGCTTTCGCCGCTGAGCGCGTACTGCCTCGATGCCCCCGATGCGGCGCGCTACAACGGCTTCCTGCTCGGCTATGCGGAGACGCCGCCGCGCGTGGCCGACACGCTCATCCAGACGCTCGCGCAAATCGTGCGCGAGCGTTTGCCGGCCTCTCGATGACGCGTTATTGATGCCCGGCGATCACGTGCGGCAAGTAGGGTGCTTCGAGCGCCTCGACCTCTTCGTCGGTGAGCGTCAGGGAGAGCGCCGCGACGGCGTCTTCGAGATGATGGGGTTTTGATGCGCCGATGATCGGCGAGGTGATGCCGGGCTTTTGCAGCAACCAGGCGAGCGCGACCTGCGCGCGCGAGACGTTGCGCGCACGCGCGATCGTTGCGACCGCATCGATAATGGCTTTGTCAGCATCGGCGCCATAGAGCGTCTTGCCGAACTTGTCGGTGGCTTCGCGCTCGCTCGTTTCGCTCCAGTCGCGCGTGAGGCGGCCACGGGCGAGCGGGCTCCACGGCATCACGGCGATACCCCGATCGGCGCACAGCGGCAGCATTTCGCGCTCCTCCTCGCGATAGAGCAGATTCACATGGTTCTGCATGCTCACGAATTCGGTCCATCCGTGCAGACGCGAGGTGTAGAGCGCCTTGCCGAACTGCCACGCATACATGGACGAAGCGCCGATGTAACGCGCCTTGCCCGCCTTCACGACATCGTGCAGCGCTTCGAGCGTCTCTTCGATGGGCGTGTTGTAGTCCCACCGATGGATCTGATAAAGATCGACATAATCGGTGCCGAGGCGCTTGAGGCTATGGTCGATTTCCGTGAGGATGGCCTTGCGCGAAAGCCCCTGACCGTTCGGGCCCGGCCGCATGCGGTTGTAGACCTTCGTTGCGAGCACGATGTCGTCCCGCTTGACGAAGTCGCGCAGCGCCCGCCCAACGATCTCTTCGGAAGTGCCGTCCGAATAGGTGTTTGCGGTGTCGAAAAAGTTGATGCCGGCGTCGAGCGCCTGGCGGATGAGCGGTCGGCTGGCGTCCTCGCCGAGCGTCCACGGGTGCGTGCCGCGCTCGGGCACGCCGTAGGTCATGCAACCGAGGCAAAGACGCGAAACCTGCAGCCCCGTCGAGCCGAATCTGACGTAATCCATTGCTGTTGCTCCTGGCGAAAAAGCGAATGAAGCAGGGGAAGCTCGTGCGCCGCGCGAGGGCGGCGGACTTTCGCAAGGGTATAACAGCGAGGGACAACGTGCAGGGCGCGCCGCTTCAGAACATCTCCATCACGCGGTGATAGAGCATGCCGATTTCGAGTGCGGGGCGCCGCCACGCGGGGCCGCCGGGGAAGCGCGCGTGTTGCAGGCGCGCGAACAGATCGAATGAAGCGCGCTCACCCACGATCGCCTGTGCAACGAGGCGCCCCGCAATGCCGGTTAGCGCGACGCCGTGCCCGGAAAAGCCTTGCACGTAGTAATAATTCGCGTCGATCGCGCCGAAGTCCGGCGCGCGATTGCGCGTGACGTCGACAAAGCCGCCCCATGCGTATTCCACGCGCGCCGCCGCGAGCTGCGGGAACGTATCGCTCATACGCGTCTGCATGGCCGCCGTGAGTCGCGCGGGCGCCGCGCCCGTCGAATCGGCGCGGCCGCCGAACAGCATCCGGTCGTCTGCCGAAACGCGGAAGTAGTCGAGAAAGAAGTTGTTGTCGCACACGGCAGAACGTTGTGCGATCAACGAGTTTGCCAGTTCGCGCCCCAGCGGCTCGGTGGCGATGATGTACGAGGCGATGGGCGCGATGCGTGCGGCCACGTCGGCAGGCAGCACGCCGCCCGGCGCGGCGTTGCAGCAGGCCACGACGAAGCGGCAGCGCACTTCGCCGCGTGCGGTCTTCACGACGGGCCGCGCGCCGCGCACGACCTCGAGCGCGCGGGTATGCGCGAACAGTTGCGCGCCTTCGCGGCGCGCGGCAGCGGCGAGGCCAAGACAGTACTTGAGCGGATGCAGATGCCCGGAAACGGGATCATGAACGCCTGCGATATAGCGCTGCGAGGCCACGCGTGCGCGCGTGGCTTCGGTATCGAGCCATTCGAGGCGGTCGTAGCCCCAGCGCGTGCGTGCTGCGTCCATCCACGCGCGCAAATCGGGAACGCGCTTCGCTTTGGTCGCGACGGTCAGAAAACCGGGCGTGAAATCGCAATCGATGCCGTACCGTGCAATGCGCTCGCGCACGAGGTTCACGCCTTCGACGGAGAGCGCCCACGCGGCGCGTATGCCCTGCGAGCCGAGCTGCTTTTCAAGCACTTCGTCTTTTGCGAAGCCCACGAGCGTTTGGCCACCGTTGCGGCCCGAAGCGCCCCAACCCGGACGATGCGCGTCGAGCACCACGACGGAGAGACCACGCGCGCGGCACTCCAGCGCGACCGAAAGCCCGGCGAAGCCCGCGCCGATCACGCAGACGTCGGCGTCGAGCGCGCCTTCGAGAACGGGGTCGTCAGCGGCGGGGCGCGTGGCAGTGGCTTCGTAGTACGAGTCGCGGGCGAGTGCGTTCGCCTGGGCGTCGAGGTCGAGTGTCATCAGAGCAGGTCCTTCATTCGGTACCACGCCATCGCGAGCACGAGGGCAGGGGTTCGAAGTGTAGCGCCGCCCGGGAAATCGCGGTGGCGGATCTTGCCGAACAGGTCGAAGCGCGCGGCCTGGCCGTGAATGGCTTCGGCGATCAGCGTACCCGCGAGTCCCGTGGTGTTCACGCCGTGACCCGAGAAGCCCTGCGCGAAATACACGGTGGGCGAGAGGCGGCCGAAGTGCGGCGCACGGTTCATCGTGATGTCCACGTAGCCGCCCCATGCGTACTCCACCTTTACATCGGCGAGTTGCGGAAACGTTTTGAGCATGTCGCGGCGCATGGCTTCGCCCAGATTCGGCGGCGCGAATGTCGAATAGCTCACTTTGCCGCCCCACAGCAGGCGTGTGTCCGGCGCGGGCCGGAAGTAGTCGAGCACGAAGCGGCTGTCGCATACGGCGGCCTGGGCGGGCATGAGGGCCTTCATGCGATCGGCGCCCAGCTTTTCGGTGGCGATCACGTAGGTGCCAACGGGCATGATTTTGCGCGCGAGAGCGGGTGCGAGGTTGCCGAGGTACGTATTGCATGCGAGCACAACGAATTTCGCGCGTACGTTGCCGCGTTCGGTTTCGACCACGTGGGTGCCGCTTTCGTCGCGCAGGCGCGTGACGGGGCTGTTTTCGAATATGCGCACGCCGGCTTCGACGGCGGCGCGCGCGAGGCCGAGCGTGTAATTGAGCGGATGCAGATGCCCGCTATCGGGATCGTAGAGGCCGCCCCGATAGCGCGACGACTGCACATAGCGCCCGACGCCATCGCCATCCACGTACTGGAAACGGTCGTAGCCGAAGCGCTGCGCCGCTTCATCGCGCCAGCGCTTAAGCGCATCCACGTCGCGCGCCTTGTTCGCGGCGGTGAAATAGCCTGGCGTGAGCGAACAATCGATGCCGTGCTGCTTGACGCGCCGTTTCACGATATCGAGCGTTTCGAGGCCCATGTTCCAGATCTGCCGGACTTCGGCTTCGGGCATGAACTGCGCGAACGTATCGATATCGCAGGCAAAGCCGCCGATCAACTGCCCGCCATTGCGCCCGCTCGCGGCCCATCCGACTCGCGAGGCTTCCACGAGTGCGACGCGGTAGCCGCGTTCGGCAAGATTGAGCGCAGCGGAAACCCCCGTGAGGCCCGCGCCGATCACGCAGACATCGGCTTCAATGGCGCCTTCCAGCATGGGGTGGGCCGTCGTGTCGTTGACGCTCGCCGCGTACCACGAGGGCGCATGCGGTTGATTGGCGAATTTGAGCATAGGAAAAGGTACAAAAAAAGACGGGCGACGACCCGATGGCCGCCGCCCGTCCTGGCTCCATCAGAACGAGTAGATGAACTGCGCGCCGAACAAGTCGTTGCTCTTGCCGTACGAGCCGTCGTTGTGGAGGAATACGCGCTGCGTCGCCCAGTCGTGACGATATTCCATCTTCACGATGATTTGCTGCGTCGGGAAGAACAGCAGGTCGAGCGCCACGTCCTGACGCGTCGCGCCCTTGCACTCGAAGCCGAAGCCGCCGCCCGCCTTCGAGTTCGTCAGGCAGTCCGCACCAATGCCGAAACCGTTGGACGTATCCATGCCGTTCGAGTTGAGCACGATGCCGCCGCCGCCGCCGCCGTTCTTGCTGTTGGCGAGCAGGTCGTAGCGTACGGTCGCGCCCATGCGGCCCACCACCGGCGCATTGAACTTGCGGTGCGCGAGCAGCGAGAAGCCGTACCACTGTGCATTGCCGCCGTTGAACGCCGCGTGCTGCTGCTGGCCGTAATCGACTTCGGCGTTGTACTGGATGTCCGCGAGCGTGTAGCTCGCGTCGACTTCGCCGAAGAAGAAGTAGCCACCCGAGCTCGATGCCTGGCCGCCCACGCCGTATACGGCCTGGCCCGTAGTCGAATTGAACGCGCTCGGCAGCGTCTGGCGGCCGATGTTGAACGAACCGCCGATATCGAGCGCGCTGGACCACGTGTAATCCGCGCGCGCCGTGAAGGTCGGAATCTTGTTGCTCGTGGTGATCGGGTCGCCCAGTGCGTTCTGGCCCGTTTGCACGACCGCGCCATTGGTGCGGTACTGCTCGTTGGCGATCATGAACTTGAAGGCCCACTGGCCGCCCGGCGAGTAGTTCCAGCCGACACCCACATAGCTGCCCGGATCCGAGAAGTCATAGAGCAGGTTGTGCGTGAGTGTGAGCATCTGGTTGGACTGCTGCACTTCATAGCCGCCGAAGCTCGGCATGAGACCGGCGACGAAGGTGCCCGTGGGCGTGACCGGCACGGTGACGACAGCCGTGTTCAGGATGTTGCTCCCGATCTGGCCATGCTCGTTCTGCAGCAGCGTGATGCCGTTGCCGCGGTTGGGCATGAGCGTGATTTCGGCCGAAGGCGCCATCGGGCCTACGCCAAAGGTCTTCTTGATGTCCAGATAGACATCGCCGAACGTGCTGTTGAAGTAGTTGTACGCACCGGTATGGTTCGCGAACAGGAACGACGAGGTGCCCGGCGCGCGGTTGTAGATATACGTCGGGTCGATGTAGCCGGTGATCGACAGGCCCGCGAGCGGGCCGGTCGTGGCCGCGTCGGTGAGCGAATCGACCTTGAGCTGCTGGCTCGCGATCTGCTGCTTCATCGCTTCGACCTGATCGTTGGTCAGATTCGCCGGCGCCTTGCCGTAGTCGGGCGAGGTGATATCGACGACCGGCGCCGCTGCCGTTGCCGGTACCGTGGGCGCCGCCGCGGCGGTCTTCGCGGAAGGTCGTGCCGAAGCCTTCGATTCGGCCAGTTCGTTCCTGAGCGATTTCACCTCTTTTTGCAGCGCATTCAACTGCGCCTGCAGGGCCTTGATCTGTTCGCTGGTCGAGTCCGCGAGCGCGAGCCCCGGCAGCGCCCCGGCCACCAGCAGACAGATTAACTTCTTCTTCATTGAAATTCTCCTTGTTGGTCGTTATTGCAGTTACTTCAAGTGCGGCTAAGGGACGGCGGGCGGCCGCGCGCCGCCCCTCGTTGTTACGCAATCCTCATCAGACAGCGCGCCGGCCGATGGGCGTGCCCACGGCGCCCGCAGGGGCGGCCGGTTTGATGACTTCGGCGGCCTCGGGCTGGACGAAGGCGAGCTGCATATCGCGCATGCGTCGTTTCTCTCGCGCCGACATCAACTGGTTCACCACGATCACGCCGATCGTCACCGCGCTGATGAAGAGCGTGGCGAGCGCGTTCATCTCCGGATTCAGACCTAGGCGCACGCGCGAGAACACGACGAGCGGCAGCGTGGTCGAGCCCGGCCCGGAAAGGAACGCGGACAGCACGAGGTCGTCGATCGAGAGCGTGAACGAGAGCAGCCAACCCGAAAGCAGCGCCTGCGAGATGAGCGGGAGCGTGATGACGAAGAACACCTTGAGCGGCGTCGCGCCGAGATCGAGCGCGGCCTCCTCGAGCGACTTGTTCATCTCCTTCACGCGCGACTGCACGATGATGGCGACATAGGAGACGCACAGCATCACGTGGCCGATCCAGATCGTCACGATGCCGCGCCCTTTGGGCCAGCCGAGCATCTGCTCGAGCGCGACGAAGAGCAGCAGCAGCGAGATGCCCTGAATGACCTCGGGAATGACGAGGGGCGCATTGATCATGGCGGTGTAAAGCGTGAATCCGCGAAAGCGCCCGAAGCGCGCGAGCACGAAGCCGGCCCATGTGCCGATCACGACCGAGGCGAAGGCCGTCATCAGGCCGATCTTCAGCGAGAGCCACGCGGCACTGAGCAGCTCGTCGTCCCGGAGCAGCGCCGCGTACCACTTCAGCGAGAAGCCAGACCACACCGTGACGAGCTTCGACTCGTTGAACGAGTACACGACGAGGCTGATGATCGGGATATAGAGGAACAGGAACCCGAGGCTGAGAACGCCGGTGGAAAGCGTACGGTTGGGCTTGATCATTTGCCTTCCTCCAGTTCCTTGACCTGGTAGTACTGAAAGATCGCCATCGGCACGAGCAGCAGCAGCACCATCGCAACGGTGACGGCCGAGGCCATTGGCCAGTCCATGTTGTTGAAGAACTCGTCCCACATCACGCGGCCGATCATGAGCGTGTCCGCGCCGCCGAGCAGTTCGGGAATCACGTACTCGCCGACTGCCGGAATGAAGACGAGCAGGCTGCCTGCGATGATTCCGTTCTTCGAGAGCGGCAAGGTGATCTGCGTGAACGCGACCCAGGGCCTGGCGCCCAGGTCGTATGCGGCCTCCAGCAGCGTGAGGTCCATCTTCACGAGGTGCGCGTAGAGCGGCATCACCATGAAGGGCAAATACGAATACACCATGCCGATGTAGACGCCCGCGTCGCTGTGATAAAGCCGCAGCGGAGCGTGGAGGAGCCCGATGGCGATGAGCGCGTGATTGAGCAGGCCGTCGTCTTTGAGAATGCCGATCCACGCATAGACGCGGATCAGGAACGACGTCCAGAACGGCAGCATCACGCCCATCATGAGCAGGTTGCGCGTGGCCGGGTTCGAACGCGCGATGTAGTAAGCGATGGGGTAGCCGATCAGCAGGCAGAAGATCGTCGAAACCGCCGCCATCTTCAGCGAGCTGATATAGGTGGCGATATAGAGGCTGTCCTGAAGCAGGAACGCATAGTGGCCGAGCTGCAGCGCGAAGTGCACTACGCCGTCCTTCATCTGGACCAGGTTCGAGTAGGGCGGAATGCCCATCACCTGGTCGGCGAAGCTGATCTTCAGCACGAGCACGAACGGCAGCGCGAAGAACAGCGTGAGCCACACGAACGGCACGCCGATCACGGCAGTGCGGCCCGAAGGCACGAAGCGCGAGAAGAAGCGAGCGAATGCGCCGCGGCGCGTGTCCGCGGCCGCGCGCCCTGATGCAGGCGTGGTGTGAACAGTGGTACTCATGGTTCAGGTCTCCTTACTGCGTGAGCACGACGCCGCTGGCCGGCGACCAGGACACATAAACGTCGTCGTTCCATGCTGGCGCGCCGTCGGTCATGAGGTGCGAGCTGGAAAGATTCGAGACGACCACCTTGCCGCCCGGCAGGCGCACGTGGTAGAGCGAGTAGCTGCCCATGTAGGCGACGTCCGTGACGACACCGCGCGCCCAGTTGTGCTGCGTGCCGGGCCGCTCGCGCGTCACGCGCACCCGCTCGGGGCGTACCGAAATGCCCACCGGCATGCCGAGCGGCCCGGTCACGCCGTGGCTCACGTACATGCGCGTTTCGAGGTCATCGCTTTCCACGAAGATGTGATCGGGTTCGTCTTCGACCACGCGGCCTTCGAACAGGTTGGTCGAGCCGATGAACTCGGCCGAGAAGCGGCTGTTGGGGAATTCGTAGACTTCGCTGGGCGAGCCGATCTGCACGATGCGGCCTTCGCTCATCACGGCGAGGCGGTTGGCCATCGTCATCGCCTCTTCCTGGTCGTGCGTGACCATCACACAGGTGACATCGACTTTCTCGATGATGTTCACGAGTTCGAGCTGCGTTTTCTGGCGGATCTTCTTGTCGAGCGCGGACATGGGCTCGTCGAGCAGCAGAAGCTTTGGCCGCTTCACAAGCGAGCGCGCGAGCGCCACGCGCTGTTGCTGGCCGCCGGAAAGCTGATGCGGCTTGCGCTTGGCGTAGCGGCCCATTTGCACGAGATTGAGCGCGTCGGCCACGCGCTCGCGAATCTCGTTCTTCGCCACGCCTTCCTGCTTGAGGCCGAACGCCACGTTCGATTCCACGCTCATATGCGGGAAGAGCGCATACGACTGGAACATCATGTTGACGGGGCGGCGGTAGGGGGGCAGCGTCGCGAGATCTTCCCCGTCGACGAAAATGCGGCCCGACGTGGCGGTCTCGAGGCCCGCGAGCATGCGCAGCAAGGTGGATTTGCCGCAGCCGGAGCTGCCGAGCAGGGCGAACAGCTCGTTCTTGGCGATGTTCAGGCTCACGTTGTCCACGGCGGTGCTCTCGCCGAACTTCTTGACGACGTTTTCGATGCGCACGAACGCGTCGTTCTTCGCCGGGTTCGAGTTTGCGCGCACAGCTTCTGGGGCGTTGACTTGGGACGTCGAATTCATGATCTGACCTTGGTTCTTTTCTGATCGCAGCACAGGTTTTTCGGGCGCGAGCCGGCCCGCACGGGGCGCACGGGCGACTAGCGATTAGTACTGCGAACGGAGCTCGTTAAAGGCTCGCGCGCGTCGTCAGATAAAGCGGGCGGCGCTGCGCGGCCGGACTTCGGCATTGCGCACTTCAGGCGGGGAGGGGTCGAGCGATCCCTCTCCCGCGTCGTCTCCTTCTTGTTTCCTTCAGGGGGTGATCCGCGTTTCAGTGGCCCGACTTCAACTGGGCCCAGAGGCGGTTTTCGAGGCGCAGGATTTCAGCCGGCATCGGTTTCATCAGCGTCATTTTCTTGAGCACGTCTTCCGGCGGGTACACCGTCGGGTCCTGCGCAACGGACGCCGTGACGAACTGTCGGGCCGCCTTGTTCGCGGTGGGGTAGAACACTTCGTTGGTGATTTGCGCGTTGACCTTCGGGTCCGAGATGTAGTTGATCCACTTCATCGCGTTTTCCGGATGCGGCGCGTCCTTCGGCACGACCATCACGTCGAACCACAGCAGCCCGCCTTCCTTCACGTTCGAGAACTTGACCTCATACGAGCGCTTGGCTTCCTCGGCGCGGCGGTGCGCGATGCCGACGTCGCCCGACCACGCCACGGCCACGCAGATGTCATTGTTCACGAGGTCGTTGATATAGCCCGACGAATTGAACTGGGTGATGTACGGACGGACCTTTTTGAGCACTTCGAACGCTGCCTGGTAGTCGCCCGGGTTCGTGCTGTTGGGGTCCTTGTGCATGTACTGCAGCGTCGCGGCAAACACGTCCACGGCCTGGTCGAGGAACGACACGCCGCAGCCCTTGAGCTTCGAGAGATTCTGCGGATCGAACACGAGCGCCCAGCTATCGACGGGCGCGTTCGGCCCGAGTGCTTTTTCCACAGCTTGCTTGTTGTAGCCGATGCCGTCGGTGCCGAACGCCCAGGGCACACCGTACTGATTGCCCGGATCGGCGTCGGCGATCATGTGCATGAGCACGGGATCGAGATTGGCCAGGTTGGGGATCTTCGACTTGTCGAGCTTCTGGTACACGCCGGCCTGAATCTGCTTGGCCATGTAGTTCGATGTGGGAACAACGATATCGTAGCCAGAACTGCCCGCAAGCAACTTGGCTTGCAGCGTGTCGTCGCTGTCGTAGTTATCGTATTTGACCTTGATGCCCGCTTCCTTTTCGAAGGTCGGGATCGTGTCTTTCGCAATGTAGTCGGACCAGTTGTAGACGTTCAAATCGCCGTCGGCCGCGCGCGCAGGCACGCTGGACATCGCCGTGAGGCCCGCACACGCTGCGAGGGCCGCGAGCGCGACCGTGTGACGAAGATGACTGACACCCATGTTGTTTCCCCTGAAGATGAAGATCGGCGGGAGGCTCTGCACCCCGTTGTGTGCCGCCCGCCGTGGACAAGAAGCGTTATGAAAGACCCAGTTGCTGCGACGTTGCATCGATGGCTTTCTTCGCCTTCGACACGATCTCGTCGATCTCGCCGCGCGTGACGACGAGCGGCGGCGAGAGCAGCATGCGATCGCCCGTGGCGCGCATGATGAGGTTCCCGTTGAAGCAGAAGTCGCGGCAGAGGGTGCCCACGTCGCCGCCGTTCGCGAAGCGCTTGCGCGACTTCGGGTCTTCGGCGAGCTGCAGGCCCGCAACGAGCCCGGCGCCCGAGATGTCGCCGATGATCGGATGATTGCCGAACGTCTCGCGCAGGCGTTGCTGGAAATACGGGCCCGTATCGTTCTTCACGCGCGTGACGATGCCTTCGTCGCGCAGCAGCTTGAGGTTCGCCACGGCCACGGCCGCTGCGACCGGATGCCCCGAGTACGTGAGGCCGTGATTGAATTCGCCGTGCTCGATCAGCGCCTTCGCCACGCGATCATGTATGCCCACCGCGCCCATCGGCACATAGCCGCTCGTGAGGCCCTTGGCCATCGTGATGAGATCGGGTTCGAAGCCGAAGTGCTGATGCGCGAACCATTCGCCCGTGCGGCCGAAGCCGCCGATCACTTCATCGGCACAAAGCAGGATGTCGTACTTGCGGCAGATGCGCTGGATTTCCGGCCAGTAGGTCGAGGGCGGGAAAATCACGCCGCCCGCGCCCTGGAACGGCTCGCCGATGAAGGCGGCCACGTTTTCCGCGCCCACATCGAGAATCTTCGCTTCGAGCTGCTGTGCGCGTGCGAGACCGAACTCCTCGGGCGTCATGTTGCCTTGTGCTTCGCCGTAGAAGTATGGCTGGTCGATGTGCACGATGTTCTCGACCTTCGACGGCATCTGCTCGTGCATGTAGCCCATGCCGCCCAGCGTGCCGCCCGCGATCGTCGAACCGTGATACGCGTTCTTGCGCGAAATGACGACCTTCTTCGAAGCCTTGCCCTGCGTAAGCCAGTACTGATGCACGATGCGCAGCACCGTGTCGTTGCCTTCCGAGCCACTGTTGCAGTAGAAGAAGTGGTTGAACGGCTCGGGCGAGAGCTGCGCGAGCAGCGCGGAAAGTTCGATGACCGGCGGGTGCGTGGTCTTGAAGAACGTGTTGTAGAAGGGCAGTTCCTGCATCTGCCTGTACGCGGCGCTGGCCAGTTCCTCGCGGCCATAGCCCACGTTCACGCACCAGAGCCCTGCCATGCCGTCGATGATCTGGTTGCCCTCCGAGTCCCACAGATACACGCTTTTCGCCTTCACGATCACACGGCTGCCTGCTTTGTTGAGCGAGCCCATGTCCGAGAACGGGTGAATGTGATGCGCGGCGTCGAGCGCGCGGTATTCGCTCGTCGAGCGCATGGCCTGTGCCGGGTGTGCACGCAGCGTCGCGGGCACTTCCTGCAGCGCGGCGGCGGGGGCGTCGATTCGATAGCTCATTGCGATGTCTCCTTTCGTTTATACGTGCAGCAGCAGGTGCTTGCGTTCCCACGAACTGATCACGCGGAAATACGCTTCGTATTCGGTTTCCTTCAGCGCAAGGTAGGCGCGCACGAACTTCTCGCCGAGAATGTCCATAAGCGGCTGGCTTGCGCTCATCAACGTGAGGCCTTCTTCCAGGTTGCGCGGCAACTGGTAGGGCAGCGAATAGCCGTCGCTCACGAGCGGATCGGTGGGCTTGAGGTGCTGCGTCATGCCCAGATAGCCGGCGGCGAGCGTCGCGGCGATCGCGAGATACGGATTGGTGTCCACGCCCGGGATGCGGTTCTCGATGCGTCGCGCGGCCGGCGACGAGTACGGCACGCGAAAGCCCACCGTGCGGTTGTCATAACCCCATGCCACGTTGATCGGCGCTGCCATGAAGCGCGAAAGACGGCGATACGAGTTGATGTACGGCGCGAAGATCGGCATCAACGCAGGCGTGTACTTCTGCTGGCCGGCGATATACGCGTAGAACATGTCGGTCGGCTTGCCGTCGGAACCGGTGAAAAGGTTCTGGCCGCTTTCCGCCGAGACGAGACTCTGGTGGATGTGCATCGCCGAGCCCGGCTCGTTCTCCATCGGTTTCGCCATGAAGGTGGCGTACATGTGATGGCGCAGCGCCGCTTCGCGCACCGTGCGCTTGAAGAGGAACACGCGGTCGGCGAGATTGAGCGGGTCGCCGTGCAGGAAGTTGATTTCCATCTGCGCCGCGCCCACTTCGTGAATGAGCGTATCGACTTCGAGATCCTGAATATCGCAGTACTCGTAAATGTCTTCGAACAGCGGATCGAATTCGTTCACCGCTTCGATCGAATACGCCTGGCGGCCCGTCTCCGGGCGGCCCGTGCGGCCGATCGGCGGCGTGAGCGGAATGTCCGGGTCCCTGTTCATGTCGACGAGATAGAACTCGAGCTCCGGCGCGATGACGGGCTTCCAGCCTTTCGCCTCATAGAGTTCGAGCACGCGGCGCAGCACGCGGCGCGGCGAGATTTCGACGGGCGAGCCGTCGAAGTGCACGCAGTCGTGGATCACCTGGGCCGTGGGATCGACGGCCCAGGGAATGATGCGGATCGTCGATGGGTCGGGCACGCACACCATGTCGGGATCGGTGACGCCGGTGAGGCTGCCGTCCTCGGGATAGTCGCCGGTGACGGTCTGGATCATCACGGCCTGCGGCAAGCGCATGGATTCGCCCGATTCGAACTTGCTGCGCGGAATGATCTTGCCGCGCGCGATGCCCGCCATGTCGGGGATGATCGCTTCGATTTCGGTGATGTGGTGTTTCTTCAGGAATTCGTCGATTTCATGCATGATCTTTCTCTCTGTTCTGTATGGGCCGGCATCAGGCGTGGGCGGTGCGCGGCGCGTGCGCCACGTCGTGTCCGGCCCCGCCCGGTATTCGGGCCAGCATGCGGTTGCGGCAAGCCTCGCCGAACGCGTGGAAGATGGCGGTGGATAGGGCGTCGTCGGCATGCTTCCACTCGGGGTGCCACTGCACGCCGAGCGCGAAGCTGTTCGCGCTTGCAACGCTCACAGCTTCGATGAGGCCGTCGGGCGCGAATGCCTCGGCTACGAGACCTGCGCCAAGCCGCTCGATGCCCTGGCCGTGCAGCGAATTCACGCGAACTTCGCGCGAGCCGCCCGCAAGCCGTTGCAGCAGGCCGCCTTCCACGAGCTTCAACGCGTGCGCTGGACCATATTGCGTGTCGAGCGGATCGTCCTTGTTCTCGCGGTGGTCGTCATAGCGCGCAACGGTATGCACCTGCTGATGCAGCGTGCCGCCGAATACGACGTTCATTTCCTGAAAACCGCGGCAGATGGCCAGCACCGGCACGCCTGCCTCGATCGCGGCGCGCATGAGCGGCAGCGTCGTCGCGTCGCGTGCGGGATCGTGCAGCGTGCCGGTCTCGCTCGCCGGGCCGCCGTAACGGTGCGGCTCGACGTTCGAGTAGCTGCCGGTGAAGAGCAGCCCGTCCACGGTTTCCAGAATGTCCGCCGCCATCTGGCGCTCGCCGAGCGCGGGAACGACCAGCGCGAGCGCGCCTGCGCCGTCCACCGCCGCGGCGATGTATTTCTCGCCGGCAACGTGCGACGCGTGCGGCCCCATCATCGTGCGGTCGGCTGTGACGCCAACTAATGGTCTGGTTCGCATGACTAATGATTCACTTCCTTGCCCTTGCGCCATGCATCGACGCTACGGGCGTGACATGACCTTGCAGCCTTGCTGGACGCAAAACTACAACCCTGTGTGCTCCGGGGCAGCGACGCTAACGGATGGCGCTGCGCGTGGAGATCATGTAGGCGGTTCGCTTTCTTCCGGTGTGGGGCGCGACGGTGCTCAGACGCGCACGGCCACATCGTTCAGGCGCGACGAGACACCTCGCGAACGAACGACGGCGAAGAAAGCGAACGGCGCAGGAAGGAGAGGCGCTACGGCAGAAGCGACGCGACTTCGTCCGTGTGGACGGCGATGAACGCGCGCGCGGAAACGGAGTTGTGACGCCGCACGGAGCGGCGGGAAAGGATCGTGAAGACGGACAGGAACAGGCGAGAGGCAAGCCTGCCGCTACTGCCGTCGGCGAGGGCGGCGCAGTCACTGCGAAGACACCTCGCATGACTACGATCCCATCTCACCAGAGGGCCACGGACTCTCACAATAACACTCGACCAGTTGCGTTGAGGAAGACGTTTGGTGCAGGCATTCGAGGTCGTCAATTTTATTGCCGTTTCACACATTGAACGACTTCGATGTATCGCTTTCCAAACGCGGTCGATTTGCAATGTTTCTCGCATAAAACGCGTTTTTTGCACTGCAACGCGGCTGAAACACTGCGCTGTTCGACCTGTGGTTCAGCATATACGAGCCAAAAAGGGCGTCAATTATTTTTTTAAGTTTTTGACGTCAGCACTTTCCCCGAGGTTCCTTTTGATATAGCACGCTGTGCGAAACAAGGGCTTTTCTCCTTATATTTCGTATCACTTACAGGGGTTTGTACTGACGCAAAATAGAACAAACTGATTAGAATATTCAACACCTGCACCGCGTCGTGCACGCGCGTCTCCTTGTCAACGGTCCTTCATCGTGTCCGAGTCCTCCTCTGTGTCGTCCGAAGTCGCCACGCGCCTGCGGCATGTCCGCAAACGCTATGGCCTGTCGCAGCGGGAACTGGCCAAGCGCGCCGGCGTGACCAATGGCGCGATCTCGCTGATCGAGCAAAGTCGCGTCAGTCCCTCTGTCGGCTCGCTCAAGAAACTGCTCGAATGCATACCGATGAGTCTTGCGGAGTTCTTCACGTTCGATCTGAGCGAGGGCACGGGTGTCGTGTCGCGGCGGAGCGAAATGCCGAACCTCGGCAACGCGTCCATCGAGTTCTATCTGGCTGGTGCGAACATCAAGGACCGCAACATGTGCATCATGCGCGAGGTCTACCAGCCGCTTGCCGATACGGGCCCCGAGATGCTCACGCACGCCGGTCACGAAGGCGGCGTGGTGGTCGCGGGTCAGTTGGAGCTGACCGTGGATGGGACGACGTGGCTGCTCGACCCCGGAGACAGCTACTACTTCGAAAGCCGCTTCCCGCACCGGTTTCGTAATCCCAGCGCGAACGAAGTTTGCGAAGTGGTGTCGGCGAACTCGCCGCCCAGCTTCTGACTGCCTGATCGCGCAAACCCGTTTCATCTGACGCCGAATCGACGGCGGACAAGGTGAATCGAAAATCATTGAGGCATCCTCATGGAAATGAAAACTCTCGTTTACTGGCAGGACAAGGCCGCGACGCTATCGATCGAGGGCCGCGCATTCATCGACGGCGCGTATCGCGACGCGTACTCGGGCCGTACCTTCGACTGCGTGAGCCCGATCGACGGCAGGGTGATCGCGAACGTGGCAGATTGCGGCGCGGCCGACGTGGACGCGGCGGTTGCAGCCGCGCGCCGCGCGTTCAATGAAGGCGTATGGGCGGGCCTGAACCCACGCGCGCGCAAGGCAGTCCTGCTGCGCTGGGCCGCGCTCATGCGCGAGCATCTCGACGAACTCGCGCTGCTCGAAACGCTCGACGCGGGCAAGCCCATTGGCGACACCACGACCGTGGACGTGCCGGGCGCGGCCTATTGCGTGGAATGGTTCGCTGAAGCCATCGACAAGGTGGGCGGCGAAGTCGTGCCCGCAGATCATCATCTGGTGGGCCTCGTGACGCGCGAGCCCATTGGCGTGGTGGCCGCGGTGGTGCCGTGGAATTTCCCGATCCTCATGGCCTCGTGGAAGTTCGGCCCCGCCCTCGCCGCGGGCAACAGCGTCGTGCTCAAGCCATCGGAGAAGTCGCCGCTCACCGCGATTCGCGTGGCGCAGCTCGCGCACGAGGCCGGCATACCGGCAGGCGTGTTCAACGTGCTGCCGGGTGGGGGCGAGCCCGGCAAGCTGCTGGCACTGCATCACGACGTGGACTGCATTGCGTTCACGGGATCGACCAACGTGGGCAAGCAGATCATGCAGTACGCGGGCCAGTCGAATCTCAAGCGCGTGTGGCTGGAACTGGGCGGGAAGTCGCCCAACATCGTGCTGCCCGACTGTCCGGATCTCGACCGCGCCGCGAACGCCGCGGCGAGTGCGATCTTCTACAACATGGGCGAAATGTGCACGGCGGGCTCGCGCCTGCTCGTGCATCGCGAGATCAAGGAGGTGTTCCTCGCGAAACTCATCGAGGCCGCGAAGGCATATAAGCCTGGGAATCCTCTCGATCCGCAGGTGTCGATGGGCGCGATCGTCGACAAGATCCAGCTCGAGCGCGTGCTGGGCTACATCGAGGCAGGCCGCAAGGACTCGAAGCTGCTGGCAGGCGGCGAGCGCGTGAACCATCAAAGCGGCGGCTTCTATATCGAGCCCACCGTGTTCGACACGCACCACGACGCGAAGATCGCGCGTGAAGAGATTTTTGGGCCGGTGCTGTCCGTCATTACGTTCAACACGATCGACGAGGCCGTGCGCATTGCCAACGACAGCGATTACGGGCTGGCAGCGGCCGTCTGGACAGCAAACCTCACGCACGCGCACGAAATTTCGCGGCGCCTGCGCGCGGGCACGGTCTGGGTGAACTGCTACGACGAAGGCGGCGACATGAATTTCCCGTTCGGCGGCTTCAAGGAGTCGGGCAACGGCCGCGACAAGTCATTGCATGCGCTCGAAAAGTATACGGAGCTGAAGTCCACGCTCGTGCGGCTGCGCTAACGCAAAAGTAAGGGGCCCGCAGCGCTGCGGCGGCTCCTCGCGACCGCCGCCGCGCGTGGACGCGCGCGTGATGCTGCTGTTCGACTTCAAGATGATGTTCGTGGCGACGCTTCTCGTCATTCCGCTGCTATTTCTGATCCGGACTGGCCCGAACACCGTCACCCCCGATACGAGTCACGCGGCGATGGACCAGGCACGTCCTTCGCCTTTTCGCCCGGGCGCTTGAAAAAGCCGAGCCCTCACTTCACGGCGCCAAGCGCGAGGCCCTTCACCATATAACGCTGGAGCCACGCAAACACCACCGAAACCGGCAGCGTGGCCGCGAGCGTCGCCGCCATCACGAGTTGCCATTCCACGGTGTACTTGCCGGCCACCATGTCGGTGACCTGCACGGTGAGCGTTTTGTTCTCGGGCGAGCGGATCAGCGTGTAGACCACGGCGAACTCGTTCCATGCGCTGATGAACGTGAAGATCGCCGTCACGACCACCGCCGGGACCGCGAGCGGCAGGAACACGCGAAACACCGCACTGGTGCGGCTGCAGCCTTCGAGCCATGCCGATTCTTCGAGATCGCGCGGCACGGTCTGGAAATACGACGAGAGCATCCATACGGCGAATGCGATATTGAACGCCGCATACGAGACGATCACGCCGATCTTCGAATCGACGAGATTGCCGTCGCCGTACGGAATCATCGCGGCGAGCCGGAACAGGCCGACCACGAGCAGGATCGGCGAGAGCATCTGCGTGACCAGCAGGAACTGCCGGTAAAGACCGCGCCCGCGAAACGGAAAGCGCGCGAGCGCATAGGCGGCCGGCAGGCTCACGGCGAGCGCGAGCGCGGTGGAAAGACAGCTCACCACGATGCTGTTGCGCAGCGCGACGCCGAAGTTCGCGGCCTGCCACATGTCGACGTAGTTCTGCCAGCGCCATTCCATGGGCAACCAGCGCGCCGGAAAGACGAACACTTCCGATGCCGGCTTGAACGAGGTGAAGAACATCACGGCGAACGGGAACAGCACGACGAGGACGAGCGGCGAGAGCGCGAGCCAGCACCAGATCGAGCGTTTGAGCTTGCGGTTCATGCCAGGTCTCCTTGCGCGCTGCCGCGTTTGGCCTGCAAGCGCAGGTAGGCCACCGAAAATGCGAACAGAATGACGAGCATGATGAGCGAGACGGCGGCGGCTTCGCCTGGTCGTCCTAACCGAAAGCCGAGTTCGTAAAGGTAGGTGACGAGGATATGCGTGCTGTCGTCGGGGCCGCCTTGCGTCATCACCCAGATGATCGGGAACGAGTTGAACACGTAGATCACGTTGAGCAGGATCGCCATGTTGATGAACGGCTTGAGCAGCGGCAGCGTGAGCTGGCGGAACTGCTGCCAGGCCGTAGCGCCGTCGATGCGGGCGGCTTCGTAGATGTCGCCCGGCACCGAGGAAAGGCCGCCCATCAGGATGGTGGTCGTGAACGGTATGGACACCAGTATCCCGACGCAGATCTCGACCGGAAACGCATACTCGGGCGTGGCGAGCCAGTGAATCGGCCCGGCCGTGAGCCCGAGGCGCTGCAGCGTGACGTTGACCATGCCGTAGTCGTCGTTGAACGCCCAGCGCCACACCACGGCGGTCATGGTGAGCGAGACGGACCACGGCAGCATGACGATCGTGCGCGCAATGCCGCGGCCGTAGAAGTCCTGATTGAGCACGAGCGCGACCGGCACGGAAATGAGCACCGTGCCCACCACGACGAAGAATGTCCAGATCAGCGTGTTCCTTAACGCGCTCATGAACACCCGATCGCCGAACACGTTATAGAAGTTCTGCAGACCGCTGAAGTCGCGGATCTGCCCGAAGCGCGATACATCGTGCAGCGACTGGTACACGATGTTGAAGATCGGATAGCTGATGATGAAGAGCGCGAGCACGAGACTCGGCACGATCAGGAGCCACGGTGCGCGGGGCGTGGAAACGGCGCGGGGGAGTCGGCTCATGCGGGTTCGTGCGCGTGATCGGTCGGGGGCATCGCCGGCCGGCGGGGCGGCGGGCGAGGGCTTCAGTGGACCCGTAGTCATGTCGAAATCGTCGGTGCTTCGAAACGTCGGTTCTCAGGCGGCCCGGCGCGCGCCGCAGACTCTGGGCGCGCGCCGGGCAGGCCATCAAGGCAAGGCTTCCTGGCTGGCCGATACGCCAACCAGGTTGCCAAACTTACTTGCCGAGCGCCTTGTTCGCCTCGGTGGCCGCCTGGTTCAGCGCGTCGGCGGGCTTGGCCTTGCCGAGGTAGATCGACTGCATCGCGTTGGTCACGGCCTTCGCGGTGTCTTCCCAGCCCGTCACGGTCGGCGCGAACTTCGCGTGCGGCAGGAGCGCGATGAACGCCTTCGTGTCCGGGTCCTGGAACGCCGGGTCGGTCGCCTCGGCCTTCGTGGTCGGCAGGAAGCCTTCGGTGCTCGTGAACTGCACGCGCGGCTCCTTCGTGAACAGGAAGTCGAGGAACTTCCAGGCGCTCTTCTTCACCTTGGAATTCTTGAACATCATGATCGAGTCGGTCACCGCGTAGGTGGCGGGCGTCGTCGCAACCGGGATCGGGTCGATGCCGTACTTGATGTTCGGCGCTTCCTTCTTGAGCTGCTTGGCGAGGAACGGCGCCGAGATCATCATCGCCACGCGGCCCTGCTTGAAGAGGTTCTGCACGTCTTCGCGGCTGTAGCCCGTCACGCCAGGCTGCGTGAGACCTTCGTCGATCATGCTCTTGTAGAGCGTGGCGGCCTTCACGCCGGCCGGCGAGTTGAACGCGGCCTTGCCGTCCTTGCCCACCACGTCGCCGCCGTGCGTCCACAGCGCGTAGTAGTAGTACACGTCGGTTTCGATTTCCTTGCCTTGCAGACCGAAGCCGGCAATGCCCTTCGCCTTGAGCTTCTTCGAGGCGTCGATCACGTCGTTCCAGGTCTTCGGGCCGTCCGGATAGCCAACCGATGCCAGCATGTCCTTGTTGTAGTAAAGCGCGCGCGCCGAGGCGGCGATCGGCAGACCGTAGGTCTTGCCGTTGATCTGACCCGGGGCGAGGAACGGGCCGATGAAGCGGCCCTTGAAGTTCGCGTCCATATACGGGTCGAGCGGCTCGGCAATGTCGTCCTTCACGAAGTCGAGCAGCCAGCGCGTGCCGATGATCGCGAGGTCGGCATTGGCGCCGCCGGAGATGTCCGTTTGCAGCTTCTGTTGCAGCGAGTCCCAGTTCACGTCTTCGATCTTGATCGTGATGCCGGGATTGGCGGCCTCGAACTGCCTCGCCATTTTCTCGAAGTACGGAGCGGTGGCATCGCTGTAGTGCGCGACGGTCACGCGGACCGTATCGGCGTGCGCCGCGGCGGTGATGCCGGCGAACGCGAGCGCGACGGCGAGCTTGCCGAACATGGTGGTTGCACGTGCCTGAAACGACATTCTCTCTCTCCTGGGTAGTTGTTCCTGCTTATGCCGCCGCCATTTCCCCGGCCGCTGGGTTGCGTTGTTTGAAAAAATCCTACAGGATGAAAAAAACGTTGTCACCTGGTATTCCCGATATTGTTTCGAGTGTCGGGATTTGCATAACATGCTGTAAAACAGGGGAAATTCATGCGGTGCAGCAGCGCGGCGCGGTCGGTATAAACCCGCACAGGGCCGCCGCACGTCATTCGTATGTAGGAAATTTACAGGCCCGCTGGCGCGACTGGAGGGCCGTACGGAGAGGGTTATGAGCCGGGTAGTGCTGGTGACGGGCGCGAGCGGCGGCATAGGCCGCGCGCTGTGCAAACGGTTTCTCGATGCGGGCGATACGGTGCTCGCGCTCGACCGCGACGCGGCGGGTGTGCAGCAACTCGCGGACGAATTGGGCGCGGTTCGGCTCGAACCGCTCGCCGCGGACGTGAGCGACCCGGCCGCCGTGACTGCCGCGGTGGCGCGCGGCACGGCGGCGCGCGGCCCGGTGGACGTGGCGGTGGCGAACGCCGGCGGTGCGCTCGGCACGACGCTCGCGCGCACCGACGCCGAGAGCTGGCGGCGCGACATCGAACTGAACCTGAACGGCGCGTACTACACGGTCGAAGCCGTGCGCGCCTCGATGATCGAACGCAAGAGCGGTGCACTCGTGCTGATCGGCTCGGTGAACGGGCTCACCGCGCTCGGTCATCCCGCGTACAGCGCGGCGAAAGCCGGCCTCGTGAGCTACACCAGGGCGCTCGCCATGGAGCTGGGTCCGCATGGCATACGCGCGAACATCGTTTGCCCCGGCACGGTGAAGACACCCGCGTGGCGCGCGCGCGTCGATCAGCACCCGAAGATATTCGAAGAACTAAGCAAATGGTATCCGCTCGGCGACGTCGCGACGCCCGAGGACATCGCCGACGCCGTGCAGTTTCTCGCCTCGCCGCAGGCGCGCGTCATTACGGGCGTGGCGCTGCCCGTGGACGCAGGCCTGATGGCCGGCAACCGGCTGATGGCGAACGAACTGACGCTCGATCCGTTCTGAGCCGAGCAAGCAAGCACGACGCAGCGACCTGTAAAGACTTCACGCACACGAGGACAGCATGGCAGCGGTACAACTGAACGGCATCTACAAGCGCTACGGCGAGACCCAGGTCGTGCATGGCGTCGATCTCGACATCGAAGACGGCGAGTTCGTCGTGCTGGTCGGCCCGTCGGGCTGCGGCAAGACCACGCTGATGCGCATGATCGCGGGTCTCGAAGACATCTCGGGCGGCGACCTCACGATCGCCGGCACGCGTGCGAACGCGCTGCCGCCGCAGCAGCGCAACATCTCGATGGTGTTCCAGAGCTACGCGCTCTACCCGCATCTCTCGGTGTACGACAACATCGCGTTCGGCCCGCGCATTCGCAAGGAGCGCGAAGGCGCGTTCAAGCCGCGCATCGAAGCCGCCGCGAAAATGCTCAACCTCTCGAACTATCTCGAGCGTCTGCCGCGCGCGCTCTCGGGCGGCCAGCGCCAGCGCGTCGCCATGGGCCGCGCCGTGGTGCGCGAGCCGGCGGTGTTCCTCTTCGACGAGCCGCTCTCCAATCTCGACGCCAAGCTGCGCGTGCAGATGCGCACCGAAATCAAGGCGCTGCACCAGCGCCTGCGCAATACGGTGGTGTACGTCACCCACGACCAGATCGAGGCGATGACGATGGCCGACCGCATCGTCGTGATGAACGCGGGCCGCATCGAGCAGATTGGCCGCCCGCTCGACCTTTACGACAAGCCGGGCAACCTGTTCGTGGCGAGCTTCCTGGGCTCGCCTTCGATGAATTTCGCCGAAGGCACGGTCATGAGCGACGCGCGCGGCACCGCGCTCGTGCTCGAAGACGGCGTGCGCATCGCGCTGCCCGAAGGCAAGGCGCAGGCGGGCGCGCGCGTGACG
Source organism: Paraburkholderia mimosarum LMG 23256 = NBRC 106338 (assembly GCF_000739815.1). GTDB lineage: Bacteria > Pseudomonadota > Gammaproteobacteria > Burkholderiales > Burkholderiaceae > Paraburkholderia > Paraburkholderia mimosarum. The sequence continues at coordinate 146,214 of NZ_BBJJ01000004.1, read as the reverse complement.
CTCGGCGTGCGTCCCGAGCACATCGAGGCGGGCGGCGACGTGCCGTTCAACGTCGAAGTGATCGAGCCGACTGGCGCGGAGACCCACTTGTACGGGAAAATAGGCGGCACGACATGGTGCGTCACCACGCGCGCGCGGCCGGACATAGCGCCCGGCCAGCGCATGACGCTGGAATTGCCTCTCGCGCACCTGCATCTGTTCGACACTGAAAGCGGCAAGCGGCTCGATTGAAGCGGAAGCCCGCATCGAAACTGGATAGCGGGTGCCTCGTATCATTCACGGGAAAAACAGCTTGCCGGTCTCCAATCTCATCCATCACGTCCGCAACGTCGCGGCGTCGCTGCGTCCCGCCGAGCGCAAGGTCGCGGAGATGGTGCTCGCCGACATCGACTTCGCCATGCGCGCGAGCATCACCGAACTCGCGCAGCGCGCGGACGTGTCCGAGCCCTCCGTCACGCGCTTTTGCCGTGCGGTGGGCGCGCACGGCCTGCGCGACTTCAAGATGCGGCTCGCGCAGAGCGCGGCGGGCAACGTGCCCTTCGCGCTCGCCACCGAGATGACGGCAGGCGAGGCTGGCGGCGCTCAGTGGGCCGGTGAGGTCGGCACGCTGCTCGACAAGGTGACCGAGTCGGTCGTGCAGGGGGTGACGCATGCGCGTGCCTCGCTGGATACCGCCGTGTTCGAAGCCGCCGTGGCGGCGCTGGGCAGCGCGCGGCGCGTGTACTTCTTCGGCGTGGGCGCGGGTTCGGGGCTCGTCGCGCAGGACGCGGCGCTGCGCATGCTGCGGCTCGACATCGCGGCGAGCGCGTTCACCGACGCGCATCTGCAGCGCCTCTACGCAGGCTTGCTCGAACCCGGCGACGTGGCGTTCGCGATCTCGCAATCGGGGCGCAGCGTGGAAGTCAACGAGAGCATTCAGATCGCCAAGGAGCGGGGCGCGACGACCATTGCGCTCACGAGCGCGGGTTCGCGTCTCGCGTGGGTGGTGGACATTCCGCTCCTGCTGCGCGTGCCGGCCGCGAGCGACGCGCACGCGCCCGCTGTGGTGCGCATCGCGCATCTTGCGGTGCTCGATGCGCTCGCCCTGGGCGTGTCGCTCGGGCTAGGGCCCAAGGCGCTCGCGAAGATGCGCGATGCGCAGGCGCGCAGCGATGGCGCGTCCGACGATGCCTCGGCCGTTGGGACTCCCGAAGACGGGCGCTGAAACCCCGGCTCACGCGCTGCCGCTGCTGCTGCGCTAGCGAGGCCTCAGCCGCACCGGCATCGTATCCGGCACCATCGTAAACGCCTGCACTTCCCGGATCTTTGCCGGATCGATCGCCAGTTCGATCGTGAACGATTTCATCAGCATCGACAGCGCGAGGCGCATTTCCACGGTCGCGAGATGGCGGCCCGGACACACGCGCGGCCCCGCGCCGAACTGCAGATAAGCGCGGACGTCATGGGCTTTTTCGTCGGCATCCTGTTCGCCGCGCTTCATCCAGCGCCACGGATCGTAGCGTTGCGGATCGGCGAAGTGCTTCGCATCGAGCATCGCCGGACGAGCCACGAAGAACATGCGCGTTCCCTTCGGCAGCGCCACGTTGTCCACCACGACATCCTCCAGCGGCTCGAACGAATGCACGGACGCCACCGGACGAAGGCGCGTGGCCTCGATACAGATCGCCTCGAAAATATCGAGGTCTTTCAACGTCGCGTAGTCGGGGCAAACCGTCGAGTCGCCGAGCGCGCCTGAGGCCGTGTCGCCGAGATGCCGCTGCAAATCCGCATCGGCGGCGATGTAGGGCAGCGTCCACGCGATCGAGTCGGCGGTCGTGTCCTCGCCCGCCAGCAGCAGCGTGAGCACGTTGGCGCGGATCTGCGCGTCGCTGATCGGCGTAGCGCCGTCCTGCGTCTCCTGCTGCGCGAGCATCGCTTCGAGCAGATTGCGCGGCGTTTCGGATGGTTCGTCGCGCATGCGCTCGCGGGCGCGCGCCATCATTGCGTTCACGTAGCGGTGCACTTCCTCCAGCGACTGCTCGAGCTTGCGATCCGCCGGCAGCTTGACGTATCGCCAGTAGGGGAAGAGCGCGTTCGTGCGCCTCATGACGCCAGGCAGGATGCGCTCCAGGTGCTCCTGAATCACGCCATGATCGCGCTCCAGCGTGCGCGGGTCTTCGCCGAACGCGAGCGCGCTCGTCACGTCCACCGTGTAGCGCTTGAGGTCGTCGGTCATCTCGATCGTCTCGCCGCGCTCGGCCGCGCGTTGCCAGCGGGTATGCAGGCGCTGCGTGATATCGGCCAGCGTTGGATAGAACGCCTTGATGTTGGGGATGGACAGCGCCTGCATCACGAGCCTGCGTTGCGGCTCCCACGCAACGCCTTCCGCGGAGAAGAGCCCGTTGAACCCCATCTCCTCGAACACGGCTTCGATCGGCTGATAGCGCCGGTAGCGATGCGGGCGCTCGCGCATGATCTGCTGGATCAGTTCGGTGTCGGTCCAGATCGTAATGGGGATGCTGCCTACCTGGAAGCGGTAGGGCGCACCGAGTTCGGCGGCCCATTGCTCGAGGATCAGATGCAGACGCGGCGGCGAAAGCTGCAGCAGATTGCCGAGCAGCGGCACGCCGCGCGGGCAGGGCAGGTCGGCGATCTGGCGCAAGGCCGGGCCGGTGGAAGCGGTGCTCATGTGCGGTCCTCGTCAAGTGGGCGCGCCGCTATATGCGGCTTGTTGTGCGCCGTGTCGTTTGCTGCTGCCCCAGTGGGCGATCAGAGCGGGGCTGCCGCCGCGCCCGCCATGTAGCCGAAGCGGCGCGAAAGGCGCTCCGCTGCGGCCATGAGCAATTGCGCCGCCGTGCCTTCGCGCTCGACGTCGAGGCTGCCCGTAGGTCCCATCACCGCGAGCACGAGGCACACGCTGCCGGTATGGTCGAACACTGGCGCGGCAACCGTGCTGATGCCGGGAATGGGTTTGTCGAGCGCCGTGTCCACCCCGTGCGCGCGAATGGCCGCAAGCCGGGCGAGGTAGTCGGGTGTTGCGCCCTCGCGCGGCTTTGCGCCCGCTAGCCGCAGTTCATCCTGCGCGAGCAGCGCCTCGCGCACGTCGTCGTCGACCCATGCGGCGAATACGCGCCCGATCGCCGTGTTCACGAGCGACATCACCGTGCCGGGACGCAGGCTCACATGCAGCGGCAACGCCGATTCTTCGAGCCGCACGACGGTCGGGCCCAGCGGCCCCGGCACCGCGAGCGCGACGCTCATGGCCGTGGCGGCGGCGAGGCCGACCAGTTCGGCGTCGGCTTCGCGCACCGGCGAGAGGCGCGCAAGGCCGATCAGGCCGAGTTCGAGGCTGAGCGGCCCCGCTTCGTAGCGGCCCGCCGCATCGCGTGCGAGCAGGCCGATCTTCTGGAGGCTCACCAGATGCGGGAACGCTTTGGCGGGCGCCATGCCGGCGGCGGCGGCCAGGTCGCGCAGCGGCAGCGGCGTGCCCGCCGCGACGAGCGCCGCGAGCAGGTCACCCGTCACGTCCAGGGACTGGATGCCGCGCTGCGGCTTTTCCGCGGCATCGGCGGCTTCGTCGGCAATAGTGGCCGTCTGAACGCTGACCGATTCCGCTGCGTCGGACTGGGGGGGCGGGGCGCTTACTCGGGGCATGTTGGTGTCGGGGAAAAAGCAGCCGCGGCGATCTCGGCCGCGGCGTTGCGCAACGCGCGCACGACGGCGCCATTGGCGTGCACGTCGAGCACGCCGCTCGCGCCGATGGCGGTGAGCGTCAGCTTCGGTTCGCGCTGCGGATCGAGCACCGGCACGCAGACGCTGCTAACGCCGGGGCTGGGCGCGTCGATGCCGAGTTCGTAGCCGCGCGTGCGGATGGCCTCGAGCGATGCGAGGAACGCGACGTCGGGCGCCGGCGGCGTGCTTTCCTGCGACGCGCCGGCGCCATCGGCCGCATGACGGGTGCCGCGCCAGGCAGGCTGCGCCGACTGCCGCGTCCAGACGTCCTGCAGCGCATCCGCTGTGAGAAACGCGCAGAACACGCGGCCCGTGGACGTGGCGCGCAGCGACATCACAGTGCCCACGTGCAGGTTCACGTGCAACGGCAGGCTCGCATGCTCGTAGCGCACGATGGTAGGCCCCTGCGGCCCGGCGATGCACAGCGCGACGCTGCAGTTCAGCGCTTGTGCGAGCGCGGCTGCGCGCGGCACGGCCTCGCGCAGCGCGGGCTGCTGTGCGAGATGCAGGAGGCCGAGGCGCAGCGCGAGCGGGCCCGGCTCATAGCGCCCCGAAAGCGCGTCGCGCTTGATGAGCCCGAGGCGCGTGAGGCTCACCAGGTAGGCATGCGCCTGGCTCGACGGAATCTCGCCGCTCGTCGCGAGATCGGTGGCGCCAAGCGGCGCGCGCGCATCCGCGAGCGCGCGCAGCAGGCGCCCGCCCACCTCTACGCTCTGGATGCCGCGCTGCGTGCGGGCCGGCGCCGCGCTCTCAGGCGCTTGCGCGGACACCGATGCGGCGCTGTCGTTGCGACGTCTCATTGGCGCTTTTCTCTGGCTGAAAAAGGGTCCATGTTAACTGATGGGCGGCGCGCAATGGCTGCGGTCGTCAAGCCCTCGTGCCATCCAGCGTAGTGCGCGAAGAAATTAACGTATAGCGAAGTGAATCGCTATTGACAAATAAAACAGTGAAGGCCATCATGTCTTCACCCCGACACAACAGCGGTCCAGTTCTATTTCCAACGGGGCGAGACAAAGGCTGGCGCGTTGCGCGCCCCGCTCGTCGCGCTTCGCCCCGCCCGGCTTCAAGAGCCCCTCAATACGGAGACTCAACATGGCAAAGGCGTTCGCATCCCAGGCCGACCTCGAGGAAAAGAAGGTCACCTTCACGCAGCTCTCGGAAAACGCATACGCATACACCACGGAAGGCGATCCGAACTCGGGCGTCATCATCGGTGACGACGGCGTGCTGATCGTCGACACCACGGCCACGCCGGCCATGGCGCAGGACCTCATCGCGAAGATCCGCACGGTCACCGACAAGCCCATCAAGTATGTGGTGCTCTCGCACTATCACGCGGTGCGTGTGCTGGGCGCTTCGGCGTATTTCAAGGAAGGCGCGCAGCAGATCATCGCGAGCCGCGGCACCTATGAAATGATCGTCGAGCGCGGCGAAGCCGACATGAAGTCGGAAATCGAGCGTTTCCCGCGCCTTTTCGCGGGCGTCGAGACGGTGCCGGGGCTCACGTGGCCCACGCTCGTGTTCGAGAAGGAAATCACGCTGTTCCTCGGCAAGCTCGAAGTGAAGATCGCGCACCTCGGCTCGGGCCACACGAAGGGCGACACCGTGGTGTGGCTGCCGCAGCAGAAGGTGCTGTTCTCGGGCGACCTCGTCGAATACGACGCGGCCTGCTATTGCGGCGACGCCCAGCTCGCCGATTGGCCCGCCACACTCGAGGCGCTGCGCTCGCTCGGTGCCGAAAAGCTCGTGCCGGGCCGCGGCCCCGCGCTGCTCAACCCGGCGGAAGTCAACAAGGGGCTCGACTACACGAAGGACTTCGTGACGACGCTGCTCGCGCAAGGCCGCGCCGCCGTGGAGCAGAAGCTCGATCTCAAGGGCGCGATGGACCTCACGCGCAAGGCGATGGACCCGAAGTTCGGCCATGTGTTCATCTACGAGCATTGCCTCCCGTTCGACGTGACGCGCGCCTATGACGAGGCGAGCGGCATCACGCATCCGCGCATCTGGACGGCGCAGCGCGACAAGGAGATGTGGGACGCTCTGCAAGACTAAATACTGCGTTCGAGAACGGCATGGCTGGAGACAAAACGATGACTGACTATCAGACGCTGACCTTCGACTACGTGCGATGCAGCGAGCAAGCCCCGGACGCGCCGGCCAGCGTGCGCCCGGTCGTGGTGGTCGGCGCGGGGCCGGTGGGCCTCGCGACGGCCATCGACCTCGCGCGGCAAGGCGTTCCGGTCGTGCTCGTCGACGACGACTGCACGCTTTCCACGGGCTCGCGCGCCATCTGCTTTTCGAAGCGCTCGCTCGACATCTTCGACCGTCTCGGCTGCGGCGAGCGCATGGTCGAAAAGGGCGTGAGCTGGAACGTGGGCAAGGTGTTCCGCAAGGACGAACTCGTCTACACGTTCAACCTGCTGCCCGAAAGCGGTCATCACAGGCCGGCCTTCGTGAATCTTCAGCAGTACTACGTGGAAGGCTACCTGCTCGAGCGCGCGCAGGAATTGCCCAACCTCGAAATCCGCTGGAAGAACAAGGTGACGGGCGTCGCGCAGCGCGGCACGCCGGGCGAAAGCGACGCACACGTCGCACTCGAAATCGAAACGCCCGATGGCCCGTACACGCTGCTCGCGCGTTACGTCGTCGCCGCCGACGGTTCGCGTAGCCCCTTGCGCAAACTGCTCGGCCTCGACAGCCACGGGCGCACCTTCAAGGACCGCTTCCTGATCGCCGACGTGAAGATGGAAGCGGACTTCCCCACCGAGCGCTGGTTCTGGTTCGATCCGCCGTTCCATCCGAACCAGTCGGTGCTGCTGCATCGGCAGCCCGACAACGTCTGGCGCATCGACTTCCAGCTCGGCTGGGACGCCGACCCGGTGCTCGAAAAAACGCCCGAGCGCGTGATTCCGCGCGTGCGTGCGCTGCTCGGGCCCGACGTGAAGTTCGAGCTGGAATGGGTGAGCATCTATACGTTCTCGTGCCTGCGCATGGACAGTTTCCGCCAGGGCAACGTGCTGTTCGCGGGCGACTCGGCGCATCTGGTCTCGCCGTTCGGTGCGCGCGGCGCGAATAGCGGCTTCCAGGACGGCGAAAACCTCGCGTGGAAGCTCGCCATGGTGCTGGAAAATCATGCGCCCGACGCGTTGCTCGACACCTACGCGAGCGAGCGCGAATACGCGGCGGACGAGAACCTGCGCAACTCCACGCGCTCGACCGACTTCATCACGCCGAAGAGCGCGGTGAGCCGCGTGTTCCGCGATGCCGTGCTCACGCTTGCCCGCGAACATCCGTTTGCGCGGCAACTGGTGAACAGCGGCCGGCTTTCCGTGCCGGCGGTGCTGCGCGAATCGTCGTTGAACACGCCCGACGAAGAGACGTTCGACGGCCAGATGGAGCCGGGCGCTTCGTGCGTGGACGCGCCGGTCGTCGATGCAGCAGGGCACGAGAGCTGGCTCCTTGCGCACCTGGGCGACCAGTTCGCGGGACTCCTGTTCAGCCGTGCGGGCTCCGCATTCGATACCGCGACGCTCGAAACGCTGCAGGCGCTTTCACGCACGCCGGTGCCGCTCAAGTTCGTCGTGATGCTCGAAGGCGATGCGGCGGTGCCCGCGGGCCTGCCCGCGGCGACGGTGGTGTTGCGCGACGTGCAAGGACTGGCCGCGCAGCGCTATGGTGCGCAGGACGGTGCGTTTTATCTGATACGCCCGGACCAGCACGTGAGCGCTCGCTGGCGGCGCGCCGATGCCGTGCGTGTGGAGAACGCGCTCAAGCGGGCGCTGTGCGTTCAAGGCACGGCATAGCGCTTTTTGAGGATCGAGGAGACGACAATGCTGAACACCCAACCGAATCTGGCACGGCCGGACGACTTCTACGAAGCGCTCATCGACATGCACCGCGATCTCGACGAAGCGCAAAGCCAGTCGGCCAACGCGCAACTGATCCTGCTGCTCGCGAACCACATAGGCGATCACGAAACGCTGATGCAAGCGATCCGCTTCGCACGGGTAGGTGTGACGGCGCCGGCAAGCAACGGCGCCACGGGAAAGCTTGCGGCGTGAAAGCGTCGATACGTGAAGACGTGCGGCTGGCGTAAGCGGGCCGCACGTTTTTTTGCGGCACGTGACGGCCCAATCAAAAATAAAAAAGCGCCGCGCAATTTGTCGCACGTTGCAATTCACAAGCGCCTTTGTAGCGCTACGCGCACACGCAATCGTTTGCGCGCGCGAATCACGATCGGCGCGATCGTGCACACACTTTCGACATGGGCTTTCGGCGCGCTTTCCGCGAGTGCCGGCTATGCAAACTGATTCAAGAACGCCCCGTAACGCGCCGTAAACGCAGCACATGGGACTTACATCGCGGACGCACGAGCCATTCGGATTCGTGTGAGCGATGGCAACGATTTCCGGGGACAGAACTTGAATCGCAGTCAAACATGGTCACGTACGGCGGCGCCTGGCGAGATCATTTATTCGGAAGGCTTTGCAGGCGAACGAGTGATATTCGTGGTCGCCGACGGCAAGGTCGAAATCTCCACTCGCTGCGACGACAAGAAGGTCGTGATGGCCACGCTGGGCCGCGGCGAGTTTTTCGGCGAGACCGCGCTGCTCGGCGCCGAGCCGCGTCCGAACACGGCCAAGGCACTGAGCTTTTGCCAGTTGACGGTCGTGCCGGCGAGCCTCATCGAAGAAGAGCTCGAACGCGTCTCGCCGATGCTGCGCCACGTCGTGCGCACGCTCACGCGGCGCGTCAAGGCGAAGGACGATCTGCTCGCGACCTATACGCATGCCGATTTCATGCCGGGCGTGCTTTCGTACGCGCACGTGCTCGCGCTGATCGCGGGCGCGAGCGATCGCAGCGATGGCGGCGATACCTGGTCGCGGCATGGCGCAAGCGGCGGCGAGGCGAGCGTGCCGCTTGCCGACGTGGTGCAGAAGTGCCGCGCGGTGGCCGGCCATTCGCGCCCGCATGTGATGGCCATGCTGCGTCGCATGGAGAAGCTCAATCTCATCGCCGTGCAAAGCGCGCAAGCCACGCATCTCGCCAACGGCGCGGCAGCCGAGGGCGCGTTGGGCCGCCAGGTCGTGACGTTCGACCCCGCGCGCATCGTCGAACGCGCGGCGCAGGTGGCCGACAGCGATCTCGACGTGTCGATCAACAGCGAACTCGAACTGATCGAACTGGCCGATCTCGAAGCGTTGATCGGCGTGGAGCGCAAGGTCATTCTCAACAAGCTCTCGCACGCCGAGATCGCCGACGAGGTCTTTGCGTTCCGCAAGTCGAAGGTGCTCAACTTCGTCGAACAGAAGGGCGTGGCGTACTTTTCGAAGCGCGCGAGCCGCGGCTCGGGCGAACTCAAGTCGCTCGACGATCTTTTGTTCGTCGATCAGCGCACGTTGTTCGAAGCCGTGAGTGCGCTCGATACCTACGATCTCGCCAAGCTGCTCGCCTCGATCGAGGATGCGGCCGTGTCCGAGCGTTTGCTCGCGGTCATGGCGGACGCGCGCAAGAACGAGGTGTCGTGGGTCATGCGCCGCGACATCAAGATCGATCCCGTGGAAGTCGAGGACATCGAGCAACGCCTGCTTGAAACCGTGCGCACGCTCAAGTCGCCTGGCGCGCGCTGAGCGGCGCTATTTCACCTTCGCGCATTGCCGTCCCGGGCCGCGACCACGCGCCGGGCGGCGCATGCGCACGCAATGCGGATGGATTCATCCGGAGACATGCATGGATCTGCTTACCTTGTTGGGTATCGCCGTCGGGGCGCTGGCCGTGGTGGCCGGCTTCTCGCTCGAAGGCGGTCACTTCGTCACGCTGCTTCAGCCCGAGGCGCTTGCAATCGTGCTGGGCGGCACGCTCGGCGCCGTGATGATCCAGAACACCTGGGCGCGTTTCTTCGACGCCGTGAAGTCTCTGCGCATGGCCTTCGTGAAAGCGCCGCGCGTGGATCAAGCGAGTCTCGCCGCCGTGCTGGAGTGGGGCGATCAGGCGAAGATCAACGGCCTGCTCGCGTTCGAGTCGATGGATCTGCAAGGCATTCATCCGTTCGCTCGTCGCGGGCTGGAACTGCTCGCGAGCGGCGTCTCGACCGCCGTGCTCGAAGACGCACTCAATCGCGAGCTCGAAGCCTGCGGGCGCACGCATATGGCAGCGGCGCGCGTATGGCAGCAAGCGGGCGGCTATGCGCCGACGTTCGGCATACTTGGCTCGGTGCTCGGTCTCATTCAGGTGACGGGGCATCTCATCGAACCTGCGGAACTGGGGCCTGGCATCGCCGTGGCATTCGTCGCCACGCTGTATGGGCTCGCCTTCGCGAACCTGGTTTTTCTGCCGCTCTTCGGCAAGATGCGCGCGTACATCGAAAGCGAACTGCGTCTGCGCAAGCTCTACCTCGACGGCCTGCTGGCCATTTCCCGCAAGGAGTCGCCCCATACGATCGCCACGCGCCTCGCCGGCGAGGTAGGGCGCAACACCGGCTTGCAGGGGGAAGCGAACGTGTGGGCGCTGGACACGACGCGCGCAAGCTGAACCGCAATCCGGCAACCCCGCACGCACATGCCTTCCGAAAAAGACCTGCCGCTCACGGCGCAATTCGATCACGCCGATGACGAAGGCGGCGAATCCCATTCCGGCCGCTGGCTGATTTCGTACGCGGACTTGATCACCACGTTAATGGTGCTGTTCCTTGCGCTGTACGCAATGCAGCTCGCCAGACATAAGGAATCCGAAATTCGTACGGCGGCGCAACGGACCAGCACGCCGGCACCCGCAGACAAAGTGCCACCCGTCGATCAGGCGTTGCTCGCCTCGCTCGAAGCGCTGCGCGAGCGCGGCGAGATCACGATCGTGCCGGCGGCGCGCGGCGTGGAAATCGGCATCAACGCGAAGATCCTGTTCAACGCGGGCGATGCCACGCTGCTGCCCGAATCGCTCGGCGTGCTGGCCCGCATCGCCGAAGTGCTGCGCGCGGCGCCGGTGGGCAATATCCTCGTGGAAGGGCACACCGACAGCACGCCGATCTCGAACGCGAAATACGCGTCGAACTGGGAGCTTTCTTCAGCGCGCGCGGGCGCCGTGGTGCGCTATCTCGCCGAGCGCGGTATCGAGCCTCACCGGCTCGCCGCGATTGGCCGCGCTGATAACTATCCGCTCGTGACGGGCAGCGACCCCGCGAGCCGCGCGTTGAACCGGCGCGTGACACTGATCGTGCAGCGCTGAGTCTGCCGGATATCAATCGTTCGGACGCCGAATTAAAACATCAAACCTGCATGGACGGAACATCCTTCATGCAGCGCAACGCGAACATCGACCGGCTGTGCCGAATGCTCGAGATGCGATAGAGCTTCTCGCGCAGAAAGCGCTCGTAGCCGGCGGTGCCATCCACGGCCACCTTGATCCAGTAGTCGTATTCGCCGGAGACGAGATAGGCCTCCAGCACTTCGGGCAGCGCCGCGAGCTCGGCGCCGAACCGCGCGAGCGCGTCGTCTTCGTGACGATCGAGCGTCACTTCCAGAATCACGATATCGGCGTAACCCAGCTTTTGCTGGTTCACGAGCGCGACATAGCCGTCGATGTAGCCATCGGCTTCGAGCTGGCGCGTGCGGTTCCAGCACGCGGTGGTGGACATGCCCACCTGCTCGGCCAGTTCGGCGTTCGAAAGTCGGGCGTTTTTTTGCAGGGCGCTCAGGATCTTGCGATCCTGGTTGTCGAGCGCTTTGGGCGGGCGTTCACGTGGGCTCATGAGTCGAAAAGAATTTTGTACAGGTGAAGGCGATTTTAGCGGAACGAGCTTCCGCACATTGACGGTTTTCACCGGAAAACAGGAAGCCTATACAGGCTTTTGCCCGGTATATTTTCTCCATGCCTCTTGCCCGGCACGACCCACGCGGCTATCTCGCTGCGCTGGGGTGCGCCGCCGCAGCCACAAGCTGCAGCGGTCCGTCAGGGCCCGTCTTCCGCTGCACCAGCGGCGGCCAACCGGGCGTTGCGCGCGTTCACCACGCAGCCAGCAATGTCCGGCCGGGCAGATGGCATTCGAAGACCGCGCGCTCACCCGGTCTTTGGTCGCCCCGTTTTTCGTCATATCGAGCGCTTCCCGTCACAACGCCTTCACCAGCACGCCCAGCAATGTCGATCCCGCTGTATCTGTCTTTTTTCGCCGCCGCGCTCGTACTCGTCTACACACCCGGTCCTGTCAACGTGCTCACCATGAGCCAGGCCCTTCAGGCCGGCTGGCGCGGCGCGCTGCCGTGCGTCTGGGGCGGCACGCTCGCCGTGCTGCTCCAGCTTGCGCTGACGGCGCTGTGCCTCAACTCGCTGCTGCTCATCAGTGAGCATTCACTTACGGTTCTGCGGTGGCTGGGCGCGGCTTATCTCGTCTGGTTGGGCTGCAAGCAATGGCGCAGCCGCTCGCTCGCGGGCGCGAACGCGCCGACGGAAGCCGATGGCGCTAGCCGCCGCGATCTGTTCTGGCGCGGATTTGCGACGTCGGGACTCAATCCGAAGACGCTGCTGTTTTTCCCTTCGTTTTTCCCGCAGTTCATGAGCGCCGAGGCGCCCTGGAGCGCCAACCGTCAGTTTTTTCTGCTGGCCGCGACGTTCGTGCTGCTGTTCGCAGGCGGCGTGGCTTCGATGGCCTTGATTTCACACCGGCTGCGCCATGTGCTGCGGCGGCCGAAGCGCCTGCGCGCCGTGAATCGGCTGATGGGGAGCCTGCTCGTGGGGATGGGCGCGATGATGGCCGGCTTGCGCTGAGCGCGACGAGCCGTTTATAGGCGTAGCGCCGGTTTGCCGCGCTATGTCGATGGGAACAGTGCTTAAGGCGTGGCCGTAGTACCCGCGGTCGATGCAGTCGGCGCTGTGGAGATCGCCGCGGCTGCCGGAGCGGTCGCCGCCGCGCTCTGGGTCGCGGTCGTCGAAGCGAGCGTTTGCGCCGTCTTCGCGCTGCCCGCAGCGGCATTCGCCGTGGCCGGCGTCGCAATGGGCGCGGAAGCGGCCGCCGGCGGCGTCGCGTTGTGAGTGGTCACACTCGCCGTAAGCGCCGCACCTTGAGCGTTTGCCGGAACGGAGGCCGGCGCGCCCATGATCGCCGCCGCTGCGGAACCCACGCTGGCCGCGGCGGGCGCGGCGCTCACTGCGGCGGTGGCAGGCTCGAGGGGCGGTGGCAGCGGCGAGACCTTGATTGCGCCGCTGCCCGGTACGGGCTCGCTTTTCGCCGAGGCGTTCAGATAGCGCCCCACCAACTCGAAGAAGCGCGTATAAAACGGCCCCGACTGGATCGTCTCGCTCGAAATTCTGACCATCTCGTCGCTGTTCGAGCGGATGGGCAGGGAGACCGACCCCAGAATCGAGAGCCCCACGCTCGCCGAGGTGTCGCTCTTCTTGAGCGCGTAACCGTTCTGTACGGCGTTCACGTACACCATGCTGGTATTGCTCGCGTCGCCGGGCGTACAGACCACATGCACTTCCACGACGATGTGCTGATCCGCGGTCGGCTGGAAGTTCTTGGTGGCATCGACGGTGTCATTGCGCGCCATCGTCGTCATGTAGCCCTGGCTCAGCAGCGCGCGGCGCGATGCTTCGCAGGCGTCGGCGCTCGCATAGTTGAAGCTGCGCGCGAACTGGCTCGACCCGCTGCTCAGGAGCTGGTCTTCCTGGAATTTCGGACTGGGCGAAGAACACGCGCCGAGCGAAGCGGCCAGCGCCACCGTAACGGCGGTGAGGGCGGCTATGCGAAGCGGCACGGGCAGGAGAGGGACGGCTTTGGAAAAACGGGACATGTTCGGGGCCAAACAGGGCAGGAATGCGGCATTGCATCGGACGGGATGCATTGTAGTTCGGTTCCGCTGCGCGTGACCGAATGCTCAATATATCGAAAGCTGCCCGAAGGATTCGCGGCTCGCGCCTTGCGATGCGAAAAAAAAAGGCGGCGAGCGAAGTGAAAGCCCCGCGTGGCGGCGCGGCTGGCGGCGCTGGATTAGGGAGCGCGCGGAAATGCCGGCTGCACCGCACTATGTCAAAAAAAACGGCGAGCGCCCGTTGCAGAGGACGCTCGCCGTTCTTGCTTCAACACGCGCGTTACACCGCCATTTCCGGCGGCGCCTGACGGAAGCACCGCGTGATCCAGCCGAGGTACACGAGGCCTAACACGAACCAGATCGCGCCGAGCACGATCGCGGTCTTTTCGAGGCTGCACAGCAGCCAGATATCGGTCACGGCGCCGATCAGCGGGAACACCACGCCGCCGAGAATGCCGAATCCGCGCGAGCCCGCCGCGCCGCTGAAATACTGGCGGATCACGCACAGGTTCACCGCAGTGAACGCGAGGAACGCGCCGAAGTTGATGAACGACGTCGAGGTGGCCACGTCGAGCTTCAGCGCGACCAGACCGATCACGCCGGCAATGGCGATGTTGATCGCGGGCGTGCGAAAACGCGGGTGAATGTAGCCGAAGATCGACTTGGGCAGCACTTCGTCGCGGCCCATTGCATAGAGCAGCCGGCCGACGCTGGCCTGCGCCGAGATGCCCGAGGCGAACTGCGCGAGGATCAGGCCCGCGAGGAAGATCGTCACGAAGATATCGCCGCCCACCTTGCGCGCGATTTCGAACGCCGCCGAATCGGGATCCTTGAACACGGCGCCCGGATGCGCGAGCTGCAGCGTGTACGCGGCGATCACGAAGATCGCGCCGCCCACCAGCGCGATCAGCACGATGGCGCGCGGAATCGTTTTTTCTGGCTCGATGGTTTCCTCGGTGAGCGTGGAAACCGCATCGAAGCCGAGGTACGAGTACGCGGCGATCGCGGCGCCGGCCATCGTGGCCGAGAGCGGCACGTGCGGCTGGAAGAACGGCTGCGCCGAGATCAGACCGCCGGGGCCCGCGGCTGCGGAGGCGTAGTGGAAGCAGAGGACTACGAACATTGCCGTAATGCCGAGCTGCACGATCATCAATACGATGTTGAAGCGCGCGGCGAGTTCGATGCCGACGACGTTCAGTGCGCTCGTGAGCACGATGAACGCGACGATCCAGATCCATGTGGGCACGGCCGGAAACGCGGCGCCGAGATAGGCCGCGCCGATCAGCCAGATCACCATCGGCAGGAAGAAGTAATCGAGCAGCGTGGCCCAGCCGATCATGAAGCCGAGATGCGAATTGAAGCTCTTGCGCGTGTAGGTATAGGCCGAACCCGCCACCGGAAAGAGTCGCGCGAGCTTGCCGTAGCTGAGCGCCGTGAACACGATGGCGATGAGCGCGATGAGATACGCGAGTGCGGCGGTGTCCTGGCTTGCGCCGGCGAGCACGCCATAGGTGCCGTAGACGATCAGCGGCGCCATATAGGCAAGGCCGAACAGGAGCACGGACGGCAGGCCGAGCGTGCGCTTGAGGTGCGGTTCGTGAGCGCCGCGTTCATGCGACGGCGAGGCAGGCTTCATGATGCAGTTGTCTCCAGGGTGCTGCGGATTTGACGGGCATGGGCGTGCCTGGCCGGCCGCGAGTGGCGGCTGGCCGGCGCGCCCGTTACGGGGCTTGTTACCTGAGCTGCTGCGCCTTTAGCGCGTGCGCGGGCGGATGCCGAGCGAGCGGCGGCCTTGCGCGTCGTTCTCGTCGACGAGATCGAGCGCAATGCGTGCGTCATGCAGATAGCTGTAGTGCTCGCGGCTTTGCGCGAGCAGCGCGCGGTCCACCTTGGCATGCAGCACCGCGTCTTCGTTTTTCAGTTCGCAGAGCACGTCGCCGAACGGGCTCACGAGCGCCGTCTCGCCGGGGAACGTGAGGGCGTCGTCGCCGTCGCCGATGCGGTTCACGAGCGCCGCGAACATCTGGTTCTCCATGGCGCGCGCAACGATCGCACGGCGATGCACGGGGCCGAACGGGTCCATGTTGCCGTTCGTGACGACGAGCATTTCCGCGCCGAGCGAGGCCACGGCGCGCGCCGTTTCGGGAAATTCGATGTCGTAGCAGATGAGCAGGCCGACGGTCGTGCCCTTGAATTCGCACACCTCATAGCGGTCGCCGGGCGTGAACACGCCCACGTCCGTGGCCCACAGGTGCGTCTTGCGGTAGCGCAGTGCGATCTCGCCGCGTTCGTCGATCAGGACAGTCGTGTTGTAGAAGCGCTCGCCTTCGCGTTCGGCAAGGCCTACCGCCACGCCGATGTTCGCGGCGCGCGCGGCGTCGCGCACTTTGGAGAGCGAGGGACCGTCGAGCGTTTCGGCCACGTCGCGCACGTTCTCGCGCGTGGGAAAGCCGGTGAGCGTGGCTTCGGGGAAGACGATGAGATCGCTGCCCTCGCGGCGCCTGGCGATAGCATCGAGCACGCGGGTCAGGTTGGGAGCGACTGCGCCGTCCACTAGCGGGATCTGCGCGAGTTCGAGTTGCATGCTTGTCTCCTCTTTGTTTATGACGTAAAGCACCGCGTGGGCGTCAGGAGCGGCTATTATCGCCACGTTATTTTTGTCCAGGAATTACCCACCCGGGGTACCCTGATCGGAGGACGCATGGAACCCCTCATGGAAAACAACTGGCACGACCGCGCGTTCCACCACCATATCGCGACGCTGATCGACGCCCTCGACGGCCCCGATTTCTGGACCCGCATGACGCGCGTAATCGAGCGCTTCGTCGCGTTCGACAACTGGGTGGCGCTCGTCTTCCGGCGCGATCGCGCACCGCTCGTCTGCGCCGAGTCGCCGATGCCCGACGGCACCGTGGATCGCTTGTTCCGCGCGTATCTGGAGGGGATGTACCTGCTCGATCCGTTCTATATCCACGCGAGCGAAAAGCCGCGCGCGGGGCTCGTCACGCTCGCCGAAGTCGCGCCCGACAACTTCCGCATGACGGACTACTATCTGCGCTATTTCAAGAGCAACATCATCGGCGACGAAGTGCAGTTCAACTTGCCCGTCGATGGCGAGCGCACGCTGATTTTCTCGCTGGGCGCAAAGCACCATTACACGGAGCGCGATATTGCGCAGTTCGCGATGTTCGCGCCGTGGGTGGTCGCGCTCATGAAACAGCGGCTTGCCTATGAGACGTTCGCCGAGGGTGCCGCGGAGGCCGTGGCGTCCGATTCGGTCGAAGCCGGGAGCGCGGCGCAACAGGGGCAGTTGAGCGAGGCAGGCTTTGCGAGCCGCATCGAGTCGGTCACGCAGCAAAGCGGACGCGTGGCGCTCACGGCGCGCGAGATCGAAGTGGTGCGTTTGAGCCTGAGCGGCTTTTCCACGCGCGCGATTGCGGAACGGCTCGACATCTCGTTCGAGACCGTGCGTGCGCACAAGAAGCACATTTACGCGAAGCTCGGGGTGAGTTCGCAGTCGGAGTTGTTCGCGCTCTTCTACGAGCCGCTCGGGCGCATGAGCGCCGCACTTTAGAACTCGACCAGCGCGAAATCTTCCTTGCCCACGTCGCAGAGCGGGCAGCGCCAGTCGTCGGGCACGTCGGCCCAGCGAGTGCCGGGGGCGAGGCCGTCGTCGGGTGCGCCGGCCGCTTCGTCGTAGACCCAGCCGCAGATCACGCAGACCCATTGCTTGAGGCCGGCGTCGGCGCTGTCTTCAGCGCCGGCGGCGGACGAACCGGCGTTTGCGTGCGCTGCTTCGGGTGCAGCGCTTTCGCGCGGCGTGTCGAGCGCGACCACGAGCGGCGCAGCGGTGCTCTCGCGCAAGGCGAGCTTCGCTTGCAATGTTGCGAGCAGCGCGGCGGCTTCTTCGGAGGTGAGGTCGATCCAGTAGGGATCGCCCGCGCCGTCATTGAGGCGTTCGGGGGAGAACTGGATTTCGAGGGCGACGCCTTTCTTGTACATGAGCAAAAACGATTGGCTTAGCGTTCCGCACGCGCTGCGCTCACAGGAAGTAGCGGAACAGCAGCGAAGCCGCGATGCCGGCGGCGGCGATCACCGTGAGCATCTGTAGCAGCGTGATCGACTTGCTGGACTTGGCGTTCGGTGCGGCGGGACGGGTGGTGGTGTTCATAGGTTGAAATGGCGGCGTGAATTGCGTTCTCGATGCGCCGTCATTCCGCCATGGCGGAACGGCGCGGCGGGGGAGTTTCGCACGATTTCGCGTTGAATGGGCGTTTTGGGCGGCGGCTGCGCGCATGCGCCGCAGGATTCGCCGCGCGCGCATTCGGACATTCCGCCACCGGCAGCCTTCGCCGCACAGCGGCACAGATTATCGCCGCTAACCCCGGGCGCGATTCCTGAGCACGCGGAGATGGACTATTTCGCGGCAGTTGAGAGCGCGGCGCAGATCGAGTGCGCTCAGATATGCAGCCAGCGCTGCTCGATCCAGGAGAACAGCCACGACACCGGCACCGCGCACGCCATGCCGATGGCGACCTGGGCCACGCGAATGAGTGCGACGTCCCACACGGGGCCGTTCATGGGCACCAGCAGCACGATGGTGGTGGTGATGGCGCCTAGCCGCGCGGCGGTGCTGACGCTCAGGCACCAGCAGCCAATGATCACGACGCTCACGGCCACGAGGTAGGCCGCGAGATTCTCGGGGCCGAGCACGGCCGTCGCGAGGCCCACGATGCCGCCCGCAATCGCGCCGATGAACTGGTCGCGCGACTGCGCGAGCGTGTCCGCGTAGTCGTGCTGCGTGACGGCGATGGCCGTGATCACGGCCCAGAACGCCTGTTGCGTGTGGAGCGCGCGGCCGATGCTGTATGCGAGGCCCGCTGCGCATACGGCGCGCAGCGCCATGAGCGCGCCCTGCACGACGCGGCTCTTGAGCGGCAAGCGCTTGAGCGTACTCACCGCCGTTTGCTGGAGCGAGGTGAGATAGGCGAAGAGGTTGTCTTGCGGGTCGTGCATCGAAAGGCCAACGTTGGGAATGGCGGGCGCGTTACGAAGCATATCAAGCCGTGTTCCCGATGCGCGAATCGACGGGTAGGCGATGCACGCGCAACGGTTTCGCAGCATAGCGCGGGGGAAAGCCTTCGGCGTCGCGCCAGAAGCGCAAAAAGAGCGCGATGCCCTCGAGCATCGCGCCTTTTCGCAGCCAGGGCCGTGCGTGACTTCCTACTTCCGGTCGATCGAAATCCCACCGGGACCCGTCACCGCGAGCGCGAGCAGGCCGCCCGCGATGCTGATGTTCTTGTAGAAGTTGATCATGTTCGCCATTTGGTCGGCGCCGGTCATGGTCCAGAAATGATGGCCGATGAACGCCGTCGCGACGGTGTAGATCGTGAGCAGCACCGCGAGCGGCCGCGTGTAGAAGCCCACGAGAATCAGGATGCCCACCACGAATTCCATGATCACGGCGATGACGGCCGAAAGCATCGGCACGGGCGCGCCCACGTGCGCCATGTAGCCGACCGTGCCCGAAAAGCCGGTGATCTTGGACCAGCCGAACAGGATGAACAGGGACGTCAGCAGGATGCGCGAAACCAGCAGCACGACGTGATTGCCGGGCCCGAAAAGGTTGTATCGCATGGTTATCTCCCAAGAAGAATTATTGACGGTTCACTACGTATGACTTCGCGCTTGCCGGACGGCGGCCCGCCTTCACTCGCTTTCAGCGGTCCGCCGCGCTCGGGTCAACGCACGGCAATCTTACGACCAGAGCTCCGACACTTCGATATTACGCAGTTCGAACACCAGGACCTCCGCATCGTGTCCGTCGCTGAAGCTCAATTCGCGCTCGGAGCGGATGCGCGCGCCGTCGCCTTCGCCGAGTTCCACGCCGTTCAGCTTCACGCTGCCGCGCGCCACATGAACGTAGACGTAGCGGTCTGCGCCGACTTCGAGCTTCGCCGTTTCGCTGCCGTCGAGCCGGCCGGCATAGACGCGGGCGTCCTGGCGCAGCAGCAGGGACTCGTCGGCGCCGTCCGGCGAGAGGATCAGGCGGAACTTCCCGCGCTTTTCCTCATCGGCGATGTGCTTCTGCTGATAGCGCGGCTGCGCGCCCTTCACGTTCGGTGCAATCCAGATCTGCAGGAAGTGCACCGGATCGTTGGCCGAGTGGTTGAACTCGCTGTGCGCGACCCCGGTGCCGGCGCTCATCAGCTGCACGTCGCCGGGGACGATCACCGAGCCCGTGCCCATCGAGTCCTTGTGCTCGAGCGCGCCTTCCAGCACGTACGAGAAGATCTCCATGTCGCGGTGCGGGTGCTTGCCGAAGCCGCGCGCCGGGGCCACGCGGTCGTCGTTGATCACGAGCAGGTCCGAGAAGCCGACTTGCTTCGGATCGTAATAGTTGGCAAAGGAAAACGTATGACGCGAGCTGAGCCAGCCATGTTCGCCGCGGCCGCGTTGGTCTGCCTTGCGAAGTTCGATCATTTTCCGTCTCTCCGTTGTGAATCGGTTGCGATGGAAAGGATTGTAGGTCAATCAAATCGTAGTGAATCGACGTAAAATACGACTCACTGTCACTCTTCAGTGGACAATTGGGATGCAACTCGACGACATGCGGATCTTCGTGAACACCGTGGATGCGGGCAATTTCACGGCGGCGGCGCACCGGCTCCGGCTTTCCAAGCAGTTCGTGAGCCGGCGCGTGGCGGCGCTGGAGGCGGACCTGGGCGCGCGCCTGCTCGTGCGCAACACGCGCAAGCTGGCGGTCACCGACCTGGGCCAGGACTTTTACGAGCGCGCGAAGCGCATTCTCGCGGACGTGGCCGAGGCCGAGCAGGCCATGTCGGACCGGCGCAGCGAACCGCGCGGGCTCCTGAAAGTGAGCGCCCCGATGTCGTTCGGCATGGCGCATCTGTCGCCGCTCGTCGCCGAATTTCTGCGCGACCATCCGGACGTGCGCTTCGACATGGACCTGAGCGACCGCACCGTCGACGTGATCGGCGAGGGCTTCGACATGGCATTGCGCATCGGGCGCCTCGCGGACTCCACGCTGGTCGCGCAAAAGCTCATCGACGTGCGCATGATGGCCTGCTGCAGCCCCGGTTACCGGCGCCGCCGGCGCGCGCCCCAAACGCCCGCGGACCTCGCGCAGCACGCCTGCCTGCCCTATGGGCAGCAGGGCCGCGCGCCGTGGGAATTCATCGTCGATGGCGTGCGCACGCCGTTCGAAGTCCATGGGCCGCTGCGCGCGAACAACGGCGAGGTGATCCGCGACGCGGCCGTTGCCGGGCTCGGCATCTGCTATCTGCCGGACTTCATCGTGGCGGGATCGGTAGATGCGGGCTTGCTCGTCGAGGTGCTCGAGCCGTTCATGCCGCCGCCCAACGCGCTCCATGCGCTGTATCCGCAGCATCGTGAAGCTTCCGTGACGATTCGCGCGTTCACGCAATATCTGCGCGAGCGGCTCACGGCCCGTGCGGCGACTGCGCGCGGCGGCGCGCTTTGACGCAGCAAGTAAGCGCGGATCTTGGAGAAGGGCACTTGCGCCTGCATCTAGCGCGTGAACGTTCGAGCCCGCGAGCGCAGGCAATGCGGAACCGAACGCCTGCCGCGGCGCTCACACTGAAAGCAGGGCATTCCCGGGTTCGTCCCGGTTCCACAGTGGCAACACGAATGCCCCCGGATTCATCAGGCACGTGAGGCGCACTGTCGCACTTTCGTTGTATGCTCACCGCCCCGAGGGTTGCTCGGGCCGCTCGAAGCGCGTTCGACGCGGGCATGGAATCCCCTGCTGGCGGGCATCCGGGCAATGTCATGGGGCCCGATAGGCAGGGTTTATACCGGCGATCAAAGCAACCAATTTTTCAAACGGACGCGGTTCCCGTAACCTGTGTCCATACCTTTTCCCAACCCAGAGCGAGGAAACAACGCATGTCTCTCATCAACACGCAAGTCAAGCCGTTCAAGGCAACCGCATACCACAACGGTAAGTTCGTTCCGGTCTCTGAAGATAATCTGAAGGGCAAGTGGTCGGTTGTCGTGTTCTACCCGGCCGACTTCACTTTCGTGTGCCCCACGGAACTCGGCGACCTGGCTGACCAGTACGCGGAATTCCAGAAGCTGGGCGTCGAAATCTACGGCGTCTCGACCGATACGCACTTCACGCACAAGGCTTGGCACGACACGTCGGAAACCATCGCCAAGATCAAGTACCCGCTGGTCGGCGACCCGACGGGCGCGATCACGCGCAACTTCGACGTGATGATCGAAGAAGAAGGCCTGGCGCTGCGCGGCACGTTCGTGATCAACCCGGAAGGCGAGATCAAGCTGTGCGAAATCCACGACAACGGCATCGGCCGTGACGCCAAGGAACTGCTGCGCAAGGTGCAAGCTGCCCAGTACGTGGCATCGCACCCGGGCGAAGTCTGCCCCGCCAAGTGGACGCCGGGCGCTGAAACGCTGAAGCCGTCGCTCGACCTCGTCGGCAAGATCTAAGCGTCGCTTTCATGCGATCGCCCTGATCGCATGACGCTTCAGATATCCAGCAGGACTTCAAAGCTGTAAATCGAAGCTGTAAATCCGGGCCGCGCCCTCGCGGCTTGCGGCCCGGACGCATCCCAAGCCTCAAGGCATTCCCCCGCTTCTTCTCCAGCCGGAAATAACGCCATGCTCGACGCCAATATCAAAGATCAACTCAAAAGCTACCTCGAAAAAGTCACGCAGTCGATCGAGATCGTTGCGTACCTGGACGACGGCGAGAAGTCGCAGGAACTGCAGCAACTGCTGCAGGACATCGCATCGCTTTCGAATCGCATCGGCTACGAAGAACGCCGTGGCGCCGCAGCCGGCGACGCGCGTACCCCTTCGTTCGACATCAAGCGCGCGAACTCCGACGTGAAGGTGACGTTCGCGGGCATTCCGATGGGCCACGAATTCACGTCGCTCGTGCTCGCGCTGCTCCAGGTGGGCGGCCACCCGGTCAAGCTCGAAAACGAAACCATTGAACAGGTGAAGGCGCTCGACGGCGTGTTCTCGTTCGAAGTCTACATGTCGCTGTCGTGCCAGAACTGCCCGGAAGTCGTGCAGTCGATCAACGCGATGGCCACGCTCAACCCGAACGTGCGGATCGTCACGATCGATGGCGCGCTCTATCAGGACGAAGTCGAGAAGCGCCAGATCATGGCCGTGCCGACCATTTACCTGAACGGCGAAGTGTTCGGCCAGGGCCGCATGGGCGTCGAGGAGATTCTCGCGAAGCTCGACACCGGCGCATCGGCGCGTGCCGCCGAAAAACTGAACCAGAAGGACGTATTCGACATGCTCATCGTCGGCGGCGGCCCCGCAGGCGCGGCGGCTGCGATCTACGCGGCGCGCAAGGGTATTCGCACCGGCGTGCTGGCCGAGCGTTTTGGCGGGCAGGTGCTCGACACGATGGCGATCGAGAATTTCGTCTCGGTCACGGAA
This sequence comes from Paraburkholderia mimosarum LMG 23256 = NBRC 106338, assembly GCF_000739815.1. Classification (GTDB taxonomy): domain Bacteria; phylum Pseudomonadota; class Gammaproteobacteria; order Burkholderiales; family Burkholderiaceae; genus Paraburkholderia; species Paraburkholderia mimosarum. The sequence goes on along the minus strand of NZ_BBJJ01000004.1, from coordinate 123,241 downwards.
ACGGAAGGGCCGAAGTTCGCGATGGCGCTGGAGCAGCACGTGCGCGCCTATGACGTCGACATCATGAACCTGCAGCGCGCCGAAGCGCTCGTGCCCGCGGGCAACGGCTTCGAAGTGCGCACGCAAAGCGGCGCGACGCTGCGCGCGAAGAGCGTGGTGCTTGCAACCGGCGCGCGCTGGCGCAACGTGGGCGTGCCGGGCGAGCAGGAGTACAAGAACAAGGGCGTGGCTTACTGCCCGCATTGCGACGGGCCGCTCTTCAAGGGCAAGCGCGTGGCGGTGATCGGCGGCGGCAACTCGGGCGTGGAAGCGGCGATCGACCTGGCCGGCATCGTGAGCCATGTCACGCTGCTCGAATTCGGCGCGCAACTGCGTGCGGACGAAGTGCTGCAACGCAAGCTGCGCAGCCTGCCGAACGTCACGGTGCACGTGAACGCGCAAACCACGGAGATTTCCGGCGACAGCCAGAAGGTCACCGGCCTTGCGTATCTCGAGCGCACGACGGGCGAGAAGCGTCACGTCGAACTCGAAGGCGTGTTCGTGCAGATCGGTCTCGTGCCGAACACGGAATTCCTCAAGGGCACGGTGGCGCTCTCGAAGCACGGCGAGATCGAAGTGGACGCGAAGGGACAGACGTCGGTGCCGGGCGTGTTCGCCGCGGGCGACGTGACGACCGTGCCGTTCAAGCAGATCGTGATCGCCGTGGGCGAGGGCGCGAAGGCATCGCTTGGCGCATTCGAATACCTGATCCGCTCGTCGGCGGAGCAGGAAGAGGATGCGAAGGCTACGCCTGTGGTCGCGTAAGCGAAGGTTTGCAGTAGTCTCTCTTTACGCCGGCTTGCGCCGGCGTTTTTTTGGGGGGCTTCATGCCGCCGACTTCCCGTACGGCAGCCCGCTCGTGCGGGACAGAGCGAGTTCGCGCCCGCGGCCTACGCGGCCAAGGGCCGTAGATCCGATAGATCGGCGTTTCGAGCGGCTTCCTCCAGATCGTAGTCGCTCTGAAGGGTCATCCAGAATTGCGGCGTAGTCCCGAATACAATCGACAGACGCAGCGCCGTGTCGGCGGTTACGCTGCGTGCGCCATGGACAATCTCGTTGATGCGCCGCGGCGGCACCTTCATGGCGCGAGCGAGCGCGTTCTGGCTCATCTCCATCGGCGTGAGGAATTCTTCCTGCAAGACTTCGCCGGGATGGACGTTTCGGAGTCTTTTCAGAATCCGCACCTCAGTGGTAGTCGACGATTGCACGTCGTGGGCGTGGCCGCCGTGCCACCGGAAACATACCCGCGATTGGTCGTTGATGCGGATACTGTGCTGGCCGGTGCGATCACCGTTCAGTGCCTTGAGACGGTTGGCCGGCGGGATGCGCAAGTCTGCGAGATTTTGCGCGGCATTCAGCATGCGCAGTTTACGGCGCGCCACCTGCTGGACATCGACTGGGAGCCGACGTGACTGCGCCCCGGACCAGATCAATGCCGTTTCTCTGTCGCGGAAGTTCTGGATCGCCATGCCAAAGCATAACGCCATGCGTCATATGTCGCATGGCGTTATAGTTGGCGAAAGTCTGTCCGCCGTCAAGCGAACGGCGATAAACTGCCCGCTCCCTTACCCCCGCGCCGCAATTTCCCTCTTCCACCCCGCGATGATCTTGCCGGCCAGTGCGTTGTAGTCGCCGTCGAAGTGATGGTCGCCGCTGGTCTTCACGACGTCGATGCCGGTGTTCACGAGCGCCGGGCACAGCGTGTCTTTCTCGCCCGCGCCATACACGCATTGCACGATCGAAGGCGGCACCTTCGCAATCTCGGGGCGCACCTGGAGCGCCTTGTCGCTTGCCGGCATGCCGAGCCAGCCCGTCACGCGAATCTGGAAGTCCGCGTCCGGTGCGAAGCCGAGCAGCGACATGTACGACACCTTCGCGCGCAGCGCATCTGGCAGACGGTTGTAGGCGAACGGCATCACGTCCGCGCCGAACGAGTAGCCCACGAGCGCAATGTGCTGCGCGTGCCAGCGCGAGCCGTAGGTCTTCAGCACGCGGGCGAGATCGTGGCTCGTTTGCGCAGGCGTCTTTTCGCTCCAGAAGTAACGCAGCGAGTCCCAGCCGATCACGGAAACGCCTTGCCTTTGCAGCGCTTCCGCAATCGTCTTGTCGAGATCGCGCCAGCCGCCGTCGCCCGAGATCACCACCGCGAGCATGTCGGTGGGGTGCGCCGCGGGCAATTCGACGAGCGGCAGGTCCGATACGTCCTCTTCGCTCTCGGTCACGACGCGCAGATGACTCGATGTGAGCGCAACGATCTTGTCGGCATCGGCGATAGTTGCAGCGAACCGCGCCACGCCGGTTGCGACATCATCATTTGTTGCGCGCGCATCTTTCGTCGTCACGCCCTGCTCGAAAAAGCCGGGCAGCCCGGTGCCGCGCGAGAGCTTGGGATCGGCGGGGCACGGCGCGAAGCGCGGATCGAGCGTCGCGGCCGGGTCGAGCGACACGGCGCCCGCCATCGTGTTCGCGGGCGCCTGCGCAAGCATGCGCTGCGCAATGAGCGCGCCTTCCCCGCTGCCGATGGCGATCGGCGCGTAGTACTCGCTCGATCCCAACTGGCGTTCGAGCTGGTGGCTCAACGCTTCCGCGTCGCCGTAGAGCTTGTGGCAGGTCTCGTTTTTCACGGCGGCGAGGTTGTTCGCGTAGCGCTCGGTCTCGACGCCCACGACGAGCGCGCCATGCTGCGCGAGCGCGTCGGCGCGCGCCTGGTCGGCTGCGCTCCACTGCTTGTCCGCCGAGAACAGCACCGCGAAACCGCGCATCGCGCCGGTGGGCTTCGTCACGGCGACTTCGCCGTAACGGCCGCCTGGGACATGCATCGTCGCGGTGGAAGCGGGCGTCGAGGTCGGCGTCGAAGCGGCATTGGCGTGTGCTGCGAATAATGCGAGCAAGGCTGCGCCCGCTGCCGCGCCTGCAATGCGCGGCAGCGTGGGAATACGGAATGTCATGAGCGCCAGCCTCCTGCCAGCAGCGATAGATCGGCGAGGGTGATGAACACGCTGATCGAGCCCGAGGCGGCCAGATAGCGCGGCTCCCAGCGCGGCGCGAACTTGTTCTTGAAGCCGCGCAGCCCCCGGAAGTTGTAGAAACGGCCGCCGAAGCGCCAGATGAAGCCCGCGAGCCGGTGCCACGACGAAGCGAGCGGCGACGGACCCATGCCCGAGAGCGGCGCCATGCCGAGCGAAAGCGACTGGTAGCCCGCGGCCTTCAGGTGCAGCGCGAGTTGCGTGAACAGATACTCCATCGCGTAGGGCGAAGCGCCCGGCAGATGACGCATGACGCCCACGGTCGCGTCGGTGTTGAGGTCGGTCGTCATGAAGGTGACGAAGGCGAGCGGCTCGCCGTTCTGGCGGACGAGCAGCACCGACTGGGCGGCGAGATAGTCGTCGTCGAACGCGGCCACCGAGAAGCTCTTTTCGCGCGCTTCGCGGTCTTCGAGCCAGGCGTCGGAGATCGCGCGCAGCACCGGCAGGTTCTCGCTTATCTGCGCCGGCTCGATATGCTCGATCGAGAAGCCATCACGTTCGCCGCGCTTGAGCGCGTAACGCAGATGCGCGCGCTGCGGGCCCTTGAGGTCGAATTCCTGCAGCATCACGCGCGCTTCTTCGCCGAGCTTCATCAGCGTGAGGCCAGCGTCGAGATAGAGCGGCAGCGCGTCGGCGCGCACCTGGTAGAACGCCGCGCGCCCGCCGTGCGCGTGCGCGAGCGTGACGAATTCGCGGATCAGCGCCGGCCACTCTTCGCGCGGGCCGACCGGGTCGTGCAGCGCGGCCCACGTGCGGCCGCGCTTGGCGTACATGAGGAAGGCCTGGCGCGTGGCCGAGAAGAGGAAGCTCTTGTCGCCCATCAGCGCGAGGCCCGCGTCGCTGCGCTCCTGCGCACGCACGATGCGAGCGGCGGCTTCGAGGTCTTCGTCGGGAGGCGTCACGAAGCGGCCCGCCGCGGGGCGCAGCAGTTGCCAGAGCGCGAGCGCGGCGGCGAATCCGCCTGCGCCTAGCGTCGCGCGCAGCGCGCGCGGAGCGCGGCTGTGAAAGGCGAACTGCCACCAGAGATGCTGCGAGTACTGCACGTCGCGGAACGCGAACAGCAGCACCCAGACGGCGAGCGCGATCACGCAGCCCACCGAGGCGAGCCAGGCCGGCGTGAAGCGCTCGGCGAACAGCGACGAGTGGCGGTTGAAGCGCTTGCGCGTGGCGAGAAGCAAGACGATCAGCACGCACAGCACGCCCGCTTCGACGAAGGCGAGGCCCTTGGCGAGCGAGAGCGCGAGGTTGGCCACGGCGATCACGAGCGCGAGCCACCACGCGGCGTCCAGACGCCGCAGCAGGCCGCGCGCGACGAACAGGAGCAGCACGCCGAAGAGACTGCCCATCAGCTGCGAGCTTTCGAGCACCCAGAGCGGCAAGAACGTTTGCAGCAGGGCGATGCGTCTGGAGAACGCGGGCGTGGCGCCCGAGATCACGAGCATGCTGCCGGTCACGAACGTGACGATGGCGAGAAAGAGCGGCGCGAGCTGCGAAACGCCGTCCGCGCCACGCTTCGCGAAGCGGGCGCCGAGCGGTGTCTTGAGCGCGCGGCCTTCGAACACGGCCAGGACGGCCGCCGCGAGCGCGAGCGGCGCGCCGAAGTAGATCGCGCGGTACGCGAGCAGCGCGGCCAGCACGTGGGGCGTAGGCACGCTCGGGCCGAGCGCGTAGACCATCGCGGCCTCGAACACGCCGATGCCGCCGGGCGTATGGCCGATCAGGCCGAGCAGCATGGCGGCGCAATAAACGGTGAGGAAGTCGGCGAAGCCGATGTGTCCATGCGGCATGACGGACCAGAGCGCGAGCCCGGCGCCGATCACGTCGAGCGCACCGAGCAGCAGCTGGGCGATGAGATCGCGCCGCGCGGGCACCGCGAAACGCAGCCAGGCGCGGCCAAACGGTTCGATTTCGCGCGCGCTGGCCGGGCAGAGAATCACCATCACCGCCCCGCAGCCGAGCAGCAGGCCGCCGATCAATTGCAGTTCGTCTGGCGAGAGCGGCAACAGGCCGGAGAGCGTGCCGGCCCCGCCGACCATGCCGAGGGCGGTCATGAAGACGAGCGCGAGGGCGAGCGTGACGCTCGTGAATACCGTCATACGGCCTACCTGAGCGGCGGTGACGCCCGCGCCGCCGTAGACGCGGCAGCGCACGGCGCCGCCCGTGAGCGCGCCGAAGCCCGTGACGTTGCCAAGCGCCGATCCGGCGATCGCGCCCGTCCAGAGCGCGCCGCGCGAAACGCGCGCGCCGAGGTAGCGCAGGCTCACTGCGTCGCGTCCGACCAGCGCGACGAAGCTCACGGCCGTGGCAGCGAGTGCGCCGACCCATTGCGCGGGCGTGAGCGTCCAGAGCTGGCGGATCACCGAGTGGTAGTCGACCGTGCGCGAGAGATGCTCGAAGACGATCAGCAGCAGCGCGCAGATGCCGAGCGCGAACGCCGGCGCCACGAAGCGCTGCAGGCGCAGGGCCTCGAGGGCGCGCGCCGCGCGCGAAGAATGCGATTGGGACATGGATCGGCCTGGTGACTCTCTGCGTTGTCGCCGTATCGACTTGCTACAGCTTCCCCGGCGGTGACATCGCGTTTATTCGTTGCGTTTCTGGTAGGCCGGCTCTGGCGCATCCCGCCGTGAACCGGAAAATCGAGTCAAATCGTAAACATTCGGAAAGGACTAGTTAAGCTCAGCAAACGCATAGGTCTGCCCGCCGGTTGACGCCCCGATGCAATAAACCGATCTGGGTGCGGATGAGATTGAAGCCCTGCGTGACGGCGTTCTGCCAATCATGGCCCGCTCGATTGTTGCCGATTGTTTCCCTCAGGGCGATTCGGCAGTCGCACGAACTGGTTCGCAACGTCGTTGTTACCAAATCGAGACAGCTCATAGAATCCTTTTACAACCCTCGATGACCGAGTTAGTCTGCTTTGGTCGACAGTTGTTCTACTGCGCCAGGAGAATGACGTGAAAAGACTCGCCTTGGCTTCCCTTTCGCTGGCCACGCTCGGGGTTGCTGGCGTGGCTCAGGCACAGACCAGCGTCACGCTGTACGGCACCATCGACACATCCATCACCTACGTGAATCACGCCGAGGGCAGCAAGAATCTGTGGGCGCTCGGCAACAGCAGCTATGGAAATCTCTCCGGCTCCCGCTGGGGTTTGAAAGGCGCCGAAGACCTCGGCGGCGGCCTCAAGGCGATCTTCCAGCTGGAAAGCGGCTTCAATCCGTCTACGGGCGCGCTCGGGCAGGGCGGCAGGCTGTTCGGGCGTCAGGCGTACGTGGGCCTCACGGCGGCACAGTACGGCACACTCACGCTGGGCCGGCAGTATGACCCGCTCATCGACCTCGTTCAAGGCATTACGGCGGACAACTACTTTGGCTCCGTGTTCGCCACGGCCGGCGACGTCGACAACTACGACAACAGCTTTCGTGTGAACAACGCCGTCAAGTACACGACGCCCGTGTGGAGCGGCCTGCAGGTCGCCGCCATGTATTCGTTTGGCGGCATCGCGGGTTCGACGGGCGCGGAGCAGTCGTACTCGGCGGCGGTCAACTACACGAACGGTCCGCTCGCGCTGGCAGGCGGCTACTTCTATGCGGCGAACAGCCAGGCCACGAACGGCATCCGGACCGGCGGCTGGACGAGCACCTCGGACGGCACCTTCGACGGCCCGATCAACGCGGGCTACACCACGGCCCACTCGCTCGCCATCGCACGCGCGGCGGCGCAATACCAGTTCGGCCAGTTCACCTTCGGTCTCGGTTACAGCAATGCGCGCTACGCGCCGGACGGCAGTTCGGTGTTCCACGACACCCAGAAGTACAACACCGGCCAGGGGTTCATGAACTACCAGCTGAGCCCCGCGCTGCTGCTGGGAATCGGCTACAGCTATACGCACGCCAATGGCGACACGACGGCGAGTTATCACCAGGTCTCGCTCGGTGCCGACTACAGCCTTTCCAAGCGCACCGATCTCTACATGACGGCCGCGTGGCAGCACGCGAGCGGCGATACCGGCGATGGCCTGGGCGGCTCGATGCCGGCCGAGGCCTCGATCGGCTCCTATGGCTACTCGGGCACGTCCAATCAGACGATTGTGAACTTCGGGCTGCGGCACAAGTTCTGATCCAGCAACTGAGCTTGCGACGCCGGATGCGCCAGTCGGACGGCACATCCGGCGTTTTCACGTGCCTTGTCGCTTACGGTGCGTCGCCGTCACTCACGCCTTGCGCGGGCGCCGTAGCGTGAGCAGCGCAAGCCACGCCGCGAGGCGCTCCGTGCCGCGTCGCACGCCGGCGAACGGTGGCCGCCACGCACTCGTGAGCGTCACGCGCGCGGGCAAGGCGGCCTCCGTGCTGAGCCAGATGCGCTCGCCGCGCTCGAGCCTGAGCGTCTCGCCCGGTTTGAGCCAGTAATCGTAAGGCGAGCGGGCGCGCGTCACCCACACCGGGGCCACGTGAATGCGCAGCGTGGCCGATGCGGTCACGCGCCAGGTGAGCGTAAGCTGTGGCGGCACGGCGAAGTGAATCGATTGCGCGGGCAACGGGTCGTCGAAGAAGTCGATTGCGTCTGCAACGGGCTGTGCGGCGGCCTGCGGATCGGACTGAAAAGCGGGCGGAAAAGCGCTATCCATCGTTTTCTCCAGTTTTGGAGCCGACAAACGGAGCGCTGCCACCCTGAAAAACAAAAAGCCCCGTCGATGCCGGCGGGGCTTGTGATTTGCGTGACGACAGACTGCTAGTACGCACACCCTCCCCATGGATGACCCGTTCGGGTTTTCCACGGATGATTCATCGTGTTTGCGATGACGAAGAGGCGGGAGGCGGTGTGCATGGGTCGAGTGTGCGGGGCGCCCGTCTGCTCTGTCAACCGGAAATGCTCACATGGCCGTGCAGTCGGAGTTCCTGTTGCGCGCGCGTCTCGTTTGACCTTCGCCATCATATGATCGTGCCCTCCGAAGTCATATGCCCTTGCCGCAGGTACCCAATTCTCTCTAGCATTAGGTATTAGCAGGCGAAATCCGGCTCGGTCATGTTGCCAAGTGAGGGGGCGGGCGCCGACGACGTGCCGAAGTGTTGTGTGGAAACGACTGTATCTGATATATCACATACAGAATTTTGACTTTTGTCGCGATGCAACATACCATTGAGTTATTCGATTACTCAATCATGCGGAGCTTCAAATGGATTTCGTTTCTCTCGCACTCTTCGGTGCAGCGGTCGTGGGTCTGGGCGCTGCCGCTACTGTCATGATCGCCAGATGGCTGCCACAGGCCGCTATCGAGCAGGCTGCGCAGCACGGCCGCTTTGCCGGTTTGGGGGAGGCGCCGCGTGGAAAGCCGGCGAATCGAGGTCGATTCGGAGCGCGATATGGATGGCAGTTCGGAGCACAATTCGGTTCGCGCATCCGTCCGCAGGTCGGGAAAGAGGGAATCAATGTCGTCAGAACAAACTGAAGCTGTAGCAACCCGGGAAGCGGCGCCGCTCAAGCTGGCGCTGCAGCCCATCAACGCAACGCTGAGCCTGCGTGATCAGGCGTATGCCATGCTCCGCCAGGCCATTGCCGACGCCGACATCTACCAGTCGCGCGAGGAAATCCGCCTCGACGAGCGCGTACTGAGCGAATCGCTCGGCGTGAGCCGCACGCCGGTGCGCGAGGCCATGACGCTGCTCGAACAGGAAGGCTTCCTGCGCATGGTGCCGCGCCGTGGCATCTATATCGTGCGCAAGAGCAAGCGCGAGATCGTCGAGATGATCCAGATGTGGGCGGCGCTCGAAAGCATGGCCGCGCGTCTCGCCACATTGCATGCCACCGATGAAGAAATCGCGCGGCTGCGCCACATGTTCGACGACTTTCGTGACAGCACGCCTGCGGAGCACATCGCCGAATATTCGGACGCCAACATCGCGTTCCACCAGGCGATCGTCGAACTTTCCAAGTCGCAGATCATTCTGGACACGATCAAGAACATCTTCGTCCACGTGCGTGCGATTCGCCGCATGACGATTTCGCAGAGCGACCGGGCTTCACGCTCAATCGTCGATCACTTGCGCATTATCGAGGCGCTGGAAAAGCGCGATACCGAACTGGCGGAAAAGCTCGTACGCCAGCACTCGCTCGATCTTGCAGCCTATGTGGAGAAGAACTGCGATTTCCTTGATTGAGGCAGGCTGTGCCTGCTTCTTCGATCGCGTCGATCGCGTCGATGACGTCGATCAGCGCGCAACGGGAGACTGAAGGTCTCCCGTTTTCCGTTTACGGCCTTGGCGCATGAACCGCGAGGTTGACCGGCTTTATGTGCATCAATCTTGGGCAAGCGGTGACCCATCCGGCCCTTGACGGCCATTCTTCATGCTGTATCTCGGAAATCAGCATTGCCGTGCCCTCGTGGTTTTCCCTTGTGTGCAGTGCATCAAACTCGCTGGGCTCTCGCCGAACCCAAAGCGCGATAAGCCTCCGACGCTAGCCTGGTGGATTCCCGACGAGCAAATTGCCTCTTGCTTCGTTCTGATATATCACATACCGTATTGCTCAAGGACGCAGATGTCGCGCCATCGCGCGAAATGCCTCTGCCCACGCAACCCCATCGATTTTCGAAACTCGCCCGGCCACGGTTAAAACAAGGAGACATGACATGGGCAAGGCATTGAACGGCGTGCGCATCCTCGATTTCACGCACGTGCAGTCAGGACCCACCTGCACGCAGCTGCTCGCCTGGTTCGGCGCAGATGTGATCAAGGTGGAGCGCGCAGGCGCCGGCGACATCACACGCGAGCAGTTGCGCGACCTGCCGGACGCGGACAGCCTCTATTTCACGATGCTCAACGGCAACAAGCGCTCGCTCACGCTCGACACGAAGAACCCGGAGGGCAAGCGCGTGCTGGAGCGGCTCATTCGCGACTGCGACGTGCTGGTGGAGAACTTCGCACCGGGCGCGCTCGAGCGCATGGGTTTCAGCTGGGAACGCATACAGACGCTGAATCCGCGCATGATCGTCGCCTCGGTGAAGGGCTTCGGCCCTGGTCCCTATGAGGCCTGCAAGGTCTACGAGAACGTCGCGCAGTGCGTGGGCGGGGCGGCATCGACGACGGGCTTCGACGATGGCCCGCCCGTGGTGTCCGGCGCGCAGATCGGCGACAGCGGGACGGGCCTGCATCTCGCACTCGGCATCGTCACCGCGCTCTATCAGCGCACGCACACGGGGCGCGGCCAGAAGGTGCTCGCGGCCATGCAGGACGGCGTGCTCAACCTTTGCCGCGTGAAGCTGCGCGATCAGCAGCGGCTCGAGCGCACCGGCGTCATGAAGGAGTACCCGCAGTATCCCAACGACGGTTTCGGCGAAGCCGTCCCGCGCGCCGGCAACGCGTCGGGCGGCGGCCAGCCGGGCTGGATCCTCAAGTGCAAGGGCTGGGAGACGGATCCGAACGCCTACATCTATTTCATCGCGCAGGCGCCCGTATGGGATCGCATCTGCAAGCTGATCGGGCGCGAAGAGTGGATCGACGATCCCGACTACGCCACCCCGAACGCGCGCCTGCCGCGCCTGAAGGCGATCTTCGAGGAGATCGAGCACTGGACCATGCACCGCACGAAATTCGAGGCAATGGCCGTGCTCAATCGTTACGACATTCCATGTGGCCCGATTCTCTCGATGAAGGAGATCGCCGCCGACGAATCGCTGCGCGCGAGCGGCACGATCGTCGAAGTGGATCATCCGGTCCGCGGCAAGTACCTCACGGTGGGCAACCCGATCAAGCTCTCGGACAGCCCGACCGAAGTCACGCGTTCGCCGATGCTCGGCGAGCACACCGACGAGGTGCTGGCCGAATTCGGCTACACGAACGACGAGATCCACGCGCTGCGGGCTTCGGGCGCGATTTGAAAAGGGAGCGAAGCATGGAAACGTGGATGCGTTTGATGGCGAGCGACGGCAGCATCGTGTTCGGTCGCGTCGAGAACGGTTACCTGCACGAATACGAAGGACTCGATCAGCCGGTGCCGACTGGCGCGGTGCTCTCGCTGCGTGCGCTCACGCCGCTCGCGCCGTGTGCGCCCGGCAAGGTGATCGCGCTCTGGAACAATTTTCACGCGCTCGCCGCGAAGCTGGAAAAGCCGGTGCCATCGCATCCGCTATTCCTCATCAAGCCGGCTGCATCGGTGATCGGTTCCGCGGAATCGATTCGGCGTCCTGCCCACTATGCGGGAAAGATCGTCTTCGAAGGCGAGCTTGGCATCGTGATCGGCAAGCGCTGTCGCGACGTAAGCGTGAAGGAAGCCGAGGCGGCGATCTTCGGCTACACGATCGTCAACGACGTGACGGCCGCCGGCCTCATCACCGAGAATCCGCACTTCCCGCAATGGTGCCGCGCCAAAGGTTTCGATACATTCTGTTGTCTGGGACCGGCGATCGTTTCGGGGTTCGCCTGGCAGCGCGCTCGCGTCGTCACGCGGCTCGATGGCGTGGAGCGGCAGAATTATCCGCTCGACGACATGGTGTTTTCGCCGGCGCAACAGGTGAGCCTCATCTCGCAGGATCTGACGCTCGAACCGGGCGACGTCATCGCGTGCGGTACTTCGCTCGGCGTAGGCTCGATCGTTGATGGCGCAACCGTCGATGTCACGATCGAAGGAATCGGCACGTTGAGCAACACACTGGCTGCCACGTGCGTTGAGGACGAGCCGCTGATCACTGCGCATGGCGTCGCCTGATTGCATTACTCGAGTGTCGACTGAAGGCATGAACGAAAGACGCGCGGCGGACATGCCGCGCGAGGAGGAGAGATGCCGGTGCAACTGGCTGGCGACCTGGCGTGGCTAGGCGCTGGCGTGCTGTTCGCATGGTTCGGCTGCGCATTCGCGCAACTGGCGGCGCTTGCGCCGGTGCGCTCGCGTCGCGTGCGAGCCCTGCCTCGCTGCGTCGATCGCGCTGGAGCGTCGCACAAGCATCGGCTTGCTCCCTCGATTTCGATCGCGCTGCTGCTGACCGTACCGTTCGGCGTGCTGGCCGCCTGCTGGACCCATGCGGCCGATGCAACCGTGGCTGTCGAAGCCGGCGTGCTGGGCGGATTTTCCCTTGCACGCAGCCGTGACCTCACGCGGCGCGTGTGGATCGTGGCGCTGCTGGGCGGCTTATCGGGCGCGAGCGTCTTGATCGGCGTCTTCGCTGGCCTGGTATTGCAGCCTGAGCGCAGTCCGTACGAACGCGTTGCGCTGTTCGTCGCCGTGGCGATTGGCGCGCTGCTGGCCGGTGGGGCGCTGAACCTGTCACGACGCGGCAAGCTGGGCAGGCATGTGCCGCCCGGCCTTGGCGACCGCGCCATGCTGAGCCTCGCGTTGCTGCTGGGCGTTGCGCTCGGCTGCGGGTTCGTGCGCGCGCGCATTTCCGCCGAGTTCGAGATTTCGGTGCTGGTCGCGGCGAGCGTACTTTACGCGGCGCTGGGCGCGCGGCTCATGAGCGGCGCGAGCCGGCAGCGGCTCGCGCGTCCTGGCGCAGCCGCCGTGACGCCGCGGGAGCGCTTCAGTGCGATGTTCAACGCGAGTTTTGCGGGTGTCCCGGACGAACTGCTCGTCGCGGCCTGCGGCGGCGGCGCGTTCGAGCCCGCGTGGCTGGCCGCGGGCGACGCGCCGCACGGCGGCGGCCGCGCGTCTCATCACGCATCGCGGGACTTGCCCAGGCGACGGCGCAGCCGTGGCGGCACGCTGCGCCAGCGACAAGGGCCGCACTGACGCCCGCAACCCATACCGCGCCGTGACCAATGAAAAGGCGGCGCCCCGAGACGCTCTGGCGACAGCGGCACACGCCGGAACGCGCAAGAGCCGCTATTGCCGGCGATTTGGCGCGAAGGATTAGCGTTGCCTGAAGGTTTCTAGCGAAACCATAAAACCTTACTTATGCAAGCTCGCTTCTGACACTCTTGTAATGTTCTCGATGAGCTGTGCGCCTTCCTCCATGAGGAAGCGTTTGAACGCGAGCGCGACGGGTGGCAGGCGCTTGTTCTTGCGGTGCACGACGTACCAGTTGAGCATGACCGGGAAGCCTTCGACATCGAGCACCGTGAGGTGACCGACCTGCAGTTCGAGGCTGATGGTGTGCGCCGATAGAAAGGCGATCCCCATGCCCGCGATCACGGCCTGCTTGATCGTTTCGGTGCTCTGGATCTCCATGGCGATCTTGAGGTTCGTGATCTTGCCCGCGAAGCCTTCTTCCATCGAATTCCAGGTGTCCGAGCCGCGCTCGCGCACGATGAACGCCTCGTTGGCGAGCGTGCTGAGCTTGATGCCGCGCTTGTTCGCGAGCGGATGCGTAGGCGCCGCGACGATCACGTACGGATGCGGTGCGAACGGCTCGTTGATGGCGTCAGTCGCGTGCGGGGGACGCACCATGACGGCGAGATCCGTCTGGTTGGTGGCGAGCTGCTGGAGCAGCTGCTCGCGATTGTGCACGGAGAGATTGAGCGCGACGCCCTTGTACCGGCGCGTGAATTCGGCGAGCAAGCGAGGAAAGAAGTAGTCGCCGGCGCTAATGACGGCGACGTTGAGCTTGCCGCCCGACACGCCTTTTAGCTGGCTCATCGCCTCGTCGACTTCGTGGAACTGCTGCATGATCGCGCGGCTGTAGTGGAGCATTTCCGTGCCCGCCGGCGTGAGATAGATCTTCTTGCCGAGCTGCTCGAAAAGCGGCAAGCCAGCATGGTCTTCGAGCTGCCTGACCTGCGTGGAAACGGCCGGTTGCGTGAGGTGCAGCTCTTCCGCCGCACGCGAAAAACTGAGGTGACGCGCCACGGTCTCGAAGACCTTGAGCTGGCGCAGCGTGGCGTTTCGCATCGTCATGGCCGAACCATAAAGAAAACTGAATGCACATAATAACAAACTTTAATTGTGAGTAATTCAGCAATCACCCTAGCATGAGTTGAAAGGCGTCCGAATGCCGGGCAACGCGTTGGGAGAGGTTGGGGTTAACGCTCGGAAGTCCGGTTACATAAGGGACAACGCGTAGAAAAGGCCTTTTTTCATGATGTTTCAGGGACATGTCGTATGGTCGGGTGAATGAGGGCTGCCGAATTGGCATTTGGATTGTTTCATTCATTCCGATGAATAAAACGCAGTGCAGCGAAGCCCAAAGATAAAACGATAAGTCTTGATTTATGCAGACCCGTAATCATGCAGGCTGCAATGAATAGATAGTGGAGACAAGCGAGATGAGTGCAATCAGTCAGAGGAGCGAGAGCGGTCCGTTCTGGACGAACCGCTGGTTTCAGTTGGTCGTGGGCATGCTATGCATGGCGCTCGTTGCCAATCTGCAGTACGCATGGACGCTGTTCGTCGCCCCGATGAACTCGCGGCATCATTGGGGCCAGGCCGAGATTCAACTGGCGTTCTCGATCTTCATTCTGACTGAGACGTGGCTCGTGCCGGTCGAAGGCTGGCTAGTCGACAAGTTCGGCCCCCGTCCAGTCGTGGCGGGCGGTGCGGTTTGCGCGGGCCTCGCATGGGTCATCAACTCGTACGTCACGACGCTGCCGATGCTCTACGTTTCGGCGGTGATCGCCGGCATCGGCGCGGGCGGCGTGTACGGCACCTGCGTGGGCAACGCGCTCAAGTGGTTCCCGGACCGCCGCGGCCTTGCCGCGGGCCTCACGGCCGCCGGGTTCGGCGCCGGCGCCGCCGTGACCGTGATCCCCATTGCGAACATGATCACGCGCTCCGGCTACGAGCACACGTTCTTCTTCTTCGGTGTGCTCCAGGGCGTATCGATTCTCGTGCTGTCGTTCCTGCTCGTGAAGCCCTCGCCGCGCCCCTTCGCCGCGGCTGGCCGCCGTCTCGTTTCGCGCGTCGACTACACGCCGGGGCAGATGGTCAAGCAGCCGGTGTTCTGGCTGATCTACGTCTGCTTCGTTGCGGTTGCCGCTGGCGGCCTCATGGCAACGGCGCAGATCGGGCCCATCGCGAAGGACTGGGGCCTCGCGCGCATTCCGATGACGGTGTTCGGCATGACGCTGCCGCTGCTCACGCTCACGCTCTCGATCGACAACATCTGCAACGGCTTCACGCGTCCGCTTTGCGGCTTCATCTCCGACAAGATCGGCCGCGAAAACGCGATGTTCCTGATCTTCGTGGGCGAGGGGCTCGCGCTGCTCGGCATGATGCAGTTCGGCACCAACCCGTATGCGTTCATGACGTTCGCCGCGCTCATCTTCCTGTTCTGGGGTGAGATTTTCTCGATCTTCCCGGCCATCTGCGCGGACACTTTCGGCAGCAAGTACGCCGCGTCGAACGCCGGCACGCTGTACACCGCAAAGGGCACCGCGGCGCTGCTCGTGCCGGTGGCCTCCGTGCTCTCCGCCACGGGTGGCTGGAGCGCCGTGTTCATCGCGGCCGCGGTCATCACGATCGCGGCGGGCGTGAGCGCCAAGTTCATCCTCGCGCCGATGCGCAAGCGCCTGATCGAGCAAAGCAGCGGCGTGACCAGCGAAGCGGGCAACGAGCCCTCCGCGACGCTGGCTGCCAATACGGGCGCAGGTCTGCAGCCCTGGTCCAGCCAAAGCGGCGAATGAGGCTCGTCCGCGCCATGTCGATGAACGTCTCCCTCCAGCAACTCAAGGTGTTCGTTGCGGTGGCGCGGGCGCGCAGCTTTACGCGAGCCGCGCGCGAGTTCGGGCTCACGCAGTCGGCTGTGAGCCGCTGCGTGCGCGAACTGGAAGAGGCGATCGAGCTCAAGCTCTTTGATCGCACCACGCGCCAGGTGGAACTCACGGTCGCGGGCAGCGGCTTCGAGCGGCGCATCGGCCGCCTGCTCGACGAGATCGACATGGCGCTCAGCGAGGGCCGCGACGCGCACCAGGCGCACAGTGGCGTCGTGCTCGTGGCGAGCAACCCGGTGCTTTCGTCGACCTGGGTGCCCGCGGCGCTCGCGCGCTGTCAGGCCGCCTTTCCATCGCTCACGCTGCAATTGCAGGACTTGCCGCAGGCAGCCGTGCTGCAGGCGGTCGAGCAGGGCGAAGCCGACTTCGGCGTGATCGCGGAATGCGTGCCGTTCGCGAGCGGCAGTCTCGATGTGCAGCCGCTCTCGGCCACGCCGCTTTGCGCGTTGTTGCCGGCGCATCATCCGCTCGCGCTGCAAGGTGCGTTGCGCTGGGACGACCTCGCGCGCGAACCGCTCGTCACGCTCAATCGCGACGCGGGTTGCCGTGGTGCCGTGATGCGCGCGCTCGACGGCCTGCGGCCCGAAGGCAGACCGTTGCAGGAGTTCGCGCATGTGGCGGGCGTGGCGCGCATGGCGCAGCTCGGCATGGGCATCGGCGTACTGCCGGTATGCGTCGAGGGCGCGCGCGTCGCGTGCCATTGGCCCGCGCCGGCGGGGCCGCTCGTCGCGCGCTTGCTGCATCCCGTCGTGAACGTGACGACGATGCTCGTGCGCCGTCGGCATCGTTCGCTTCGGCCGTGCGCTCAGGCCGCCTGGTCGCAATTCATGGCGGACGGCTCAGTCCAGGATGCCTCAGTACGGGAAGGCTGGGTTGCGGATGCATCGCACGCGTCGTCTTCGGACACGGAAGCCGTGGAAACGTTGATCGACGGCTCGCCCGCACGCGGCGCGAATGGCGCGCCGATGCGCGTGGCCTTGCGCGGCCCCGATGCGCCGCCGCCGCTTCAGGTCACCCTCACGCACGCCCGCATCGAATAGCGCGGTTCCTGCTCTTCCAACGCAAAACGGATCGTTCATGACGATCCGTTTTGCTTTTTCCGGCACCAGCAGCAGTGCAAAAGAAGGGCGGCGCAAGCGCCGCCCGTTCTCTGTCGCTCACGCGGCCTGCATCGCCATGCGTTCGCGCTGCTTCACGAGTGCGAGCACCGTGTCGATGGTCGGCGTCGGCTCCCCTACCAGCCTGCCCATCTCCTGAACTACGGTGAGCAGGGGATCGATTTCCATCGGCCGGCCGGTTTCGAGGTCGACGAGCATCGAGGTCTTGTGCGCGCCCACTGCGCCCGCGCCGTCGATGCGACGCTCCACGTCCACCCGGAAGTTCACGCCGAACTGCTCGGCAATGCGCTTGCCTTCGAGCATCATCGTGCGGGCGACGGCGCGCGTGGCCGGGTCGCTGGTGATGACGTCGAGCGTGGCATGCGTGAGCGCGCTGATCGGATTGAAGCAGAGATTGCCCCACAGCTTGAGCCAGATTTCATCGCGGATGTTTTCGCGGATCGGCGCGTCGAAGCCTGCGGCCTGCATGATTTCGTGCAGCGCGACGATGCGCGGCGTGCGCTCGCCCGAGGGCTCGCCAATGGGAAACTTCTTGCCGTATACATGGCGGATCACGCCGGGCGCCTCGATTTCGGCGGCCGGATAGAGCACACAGCCGATCGCGCGCTCGGGCGTGAGGCGGGTCCATTGCGAGCCGTCCGGGTCGATGCTTTCGAGCCGGGTGCCCGCAAACTTGCCGCCATGCTGGTAGAAATACCAGTAGGGAATGCCGTTGGTGCCCGTAACGATCGCGGTGTGCTTGCCGATCAGCGGCTGCATCGCGTCGATCACGCCCGCCACCGAATGCGCCTTGAGCGTGACGATCACGACGTCCTGCACGCCCAGCTCGCGCGCATCGGAGGTGCAGCGCACGTTTGCCACGTACTCCTCACCATCCATCAGAAGTCGTGCGCCGTTCTCGCGCATGGCCGCCAGATGCGGGCCGCGTGCAATGAAGCTCACGTCGGCGCCCGCGCGCGCGAGTTGCACGCCCATCATGCCTCCGATCGCGCCCGCTCCAAAAATGCAGATCTTCATGTTGAAACCCCAATGACGTTGAAAACCGCGTGTCCGGTGCAGCGTTTTTTCACGACGCGTCGCGAGCATTTGGGAAAAGCTTCCCGCTCGCCGCGACGCCGGACGATGGTTTGAGCATAGGGGCTGCCGTCGATTAACGACAGTTAAACTTTCTCGCGAAAATCATCAGCGACAGTTTATGGATGAGCGGACGCGCGACAGGATGTTCAGGCGCGCCGCACGAGCAGAAAGCTCACGCCGATCACGCCCAGAAACGCACCGCAAGTGCGATTGAACCAGCGGCGCACCGTGGCGCGCGTGAGCCAGCGGCCGAGGTACATGCCCGCGAGCGAGTACAGGGCGATGGCCACGCATTCGAGCACGAGAAAGCTTGCACCCAGCACGCCGAATTGCGGCGCAATGGGCTTCGCGACGTCGACGAATTGCGGCAGGAAGGCCGTGAAAACCAGAATCGCCTTGGGGTTGCCCGCCGCCACGAGGCATTCGCGCCACGCGAGGCGCGCGAGCGAGGCGTCGCCTTCCAGGCCCTCGCCGATGGGGTTGGCGTCGCTGCGCCAGAGCTGCACTGCGAGCCACACGAGGTAGGCCGCGCCCGCGAGCTTGATGGCGAGGAAGATCGCCTCGGAAGCGCGCAGTACCACGGCGAGGCCCGTGGCCGCGAGCGCGATCATGGCGGCGAACGCAACGAGCCGGCCAGCGCCGCCAGCGAACGCGCGCAAAAACCCGTGGCGCGCGGCCACGTTGATGGACAGCAGGTTGTTGGGTCCCGGCGCCATGTTCAGTGCGAAGCAGGCGGGCAGGAAAAATAACCAGGCGGTGAGGGACATGATGACGCTCGCAGATTGGGCGCAGTGCAAGGCGCGCCGTGAATCGGACAATTCTAGCGCGCCTCGCGCGTCGCGCTGCGCCGCTCAATGGAAAAGCGGTAGCGCGAGAAAGAGCTTGATGGTGATGGCGTTGGCGATGTCGATGAAGAAGGCGGCCACCATCGGCACCACGAGAAACGCGAGGTGCGAATGGCCAAAACGTGCCGTGACGGCCTGCATGTTTGCAATCGCCGTGGGCGTCGCGCCGAGGCCGAAACCGCAGTGGCCCGCCGCCAGCACGACGGCGTCGTAGTTCGCGCCCATCACGCGGAACGTCACGAACACCGCGTAGACGACCATGAGCAGCGTTTGCGCGGCGAGTATCGTGAAGACGGGCAGCGCGAGCGCGGCAAGGTCCCACAGGCGCAGCGTCATGAGCGCCATGGCGAGAAAGAGCGCGAGACTCACGTTGCCGATCAGCGCGACGGCATGCCCGGCCACCGGGCGTCCCACGAGCGCTAGTGCGTTGGCGAGCAGCACAGCCACGAACAACACGCATACGAAAGCGGGTAACTCGAACGCTGTGCCCGCGATCAGTCCGGAAAGCGCGTCGCCCCCCGCGAGGCTGATGGCGATGAGCGTGAGCGTTTCGATGAACGCGCCCGGCGTGGTCGGCTGTTCGGCCTTCGGTTCTTCGAAAGCATACGGGTCGGGCGCCGTTGCGCTAGTCGCGCTGGTCGCGCTCGTTGCGTTCGCGGCATCTGCCCCCGTGCCGATGCGTTTCATGAGGTGTTGCGCAACGGGGCCCCCAAGAATGCCGCCCATGACCAGCCCGAACGTTGCGCAGGCAATGGCCGCTTCGGTGGCGGACTGCAGCCCGTGATGCTCGGTGAACACCGCGCCCCACGCGGCGCCCGTGCCGTGTCCGCCCGCGAGCGACACCGAGCCGCCCAGCAGCCCGTATAGCGGATCGACGCCGAACGCCAGGGCGAGCACGATCCCCAGCGCGTTTTGCAGCACGAGCAGCGCGACCACCACGGCGAGAAATCGCGCGAGGACAGGTCCGCCGTGTTTCAGGTTGGCGAGGTTCGGATTGAGGCCGATGGTGGCGAAGAACGCTTGCATGAGCGGCGCCTGCAGCGAGGTGTCGAAAACCACGTCTCTGTGCGCGAAGCTGTGCAGCGCGAAGACGATCAGCGCGGCGACGATGCCGCCCGCCACGGGCTCCGGTATCGTCCATTTGCGCAGAAGCGGCACCGCGGCGACGAGCCATTGGCCAACCAGCAGCACGAGCGACGCGACGACGAGCGTTGAGTAGACGTTGACGTTCATATCCGAACCTTCATTCGAGGGCTCATGCGTGGTCTCTCCGGACAGCGGGACTGCTGCATCGCCGCAAGAGGACAAAACCTGCAGATAGCAGGGACGTATCCCAGGCACGGTACAGGAGCCGCGTGCCCGGTGCGTGCTTCGTGCGCAATCGCGGCGGCGCCGGCCGCCTGGCTTGCACGAAACAGGGCCGCACGCTTAAATACGCAGGCGGCGAAACGCACTGCGTGCGAGCCCGCCGCTCATGCAGGACGAATACGCTTCGCATCGCCTGCATTTCGCACTGTCGCCACGATGCCGCGAGACCGCACAAGAACCGGAGAAGGTCATGAATGGGAGCACCGTTGCTGAACGCGAGGCGGCCGGGCGTGCCGCGCGCGAGCGCTCGAAACGTTCGAGCCACAAGGAGACCGGCGACATCCGGCGCGATCCGCTCGAGCTGTTGCGCTCGAACAGCGAGGGCCGCGTGCCCAATCTCGTGCAATTGCGCTATGGGCGCATGATCGTTTCGCCCTTCACGTTCTTTCGCGGCAGCGCGATTTTGCAGGCGCACGATCTGGCGGGCGTGCCCCATACCGGCATGACGATGGAGATCTGCGGCGACGCGCACTTGCTGAACTTCGGCGCCTTCGCCACGCCCGAGCGCCAGCTCGTGTTCGATCTCAACGACTTCGACGAAGTCGCGCCCGGCCCGTGGGAGTGGGACGTGAAGCGCCTCGTGGCGAGCTTCGTGGTGGCGGCGCGGCACATGCGCTATTCGCGTGGCGTGGCCGAGGAACTCGTGATGACGGCCGTGACCAGTTATCGCGACCGCCTGCGCCACTACGCCGAGTACGGCGCGCTCGATCTCTGGTACGACAAGATTACCTTCGACCGCATGGTCGAAACGGCGCTCACGCCAGAAGGCCGCCGCCTGATCCGGCGCGGCATGGAGAAGGCCGCGAGCCGCACGCACGAAAACCTGCTCGAAAAGCTCGCGGAGCGCGACGGCGATCACTGGACGATCCGCGACGCGCCGCCCGCGCTCTTTCACGTGCATGGCGCGAACACGCTGTTCGAACCCGAAGACGACTGGTTCATGCTGGGCGACTGGCGCAAGCTGATCGAGCCAATGTATGCGCAATACGCGAATACACTCGCGCCCGACCGGCGCGAACTGCTCGATCACTTCGCCGTTCAGGATCTCGTGTTCAAGGTGGTGGGCGTGGGCAGCGTGGGCACGCGCTGCCTCGTGATGCTGCTCGTCGATCATCACGACAAGCCGCTCTTCCTGCAGGTGAAGGAGGCCAGGCGATCAGTCGTTTCGCAGTACTTCAAATCGCATTCGCCGAAGCACGAAGGCGCGCGCGTGGTGCACGGTCAGCGGCTCCTTCAGGCCGCGAGCGACATCTTCCTTGGCTGGACCACGGGGCCTTCGGGCCGCAACTTCTATGTGCGCCAGTTGCGCGACATGAAGCTTTCAGTCGATCTGCAGTTGCTCGACAGCGCGCTGCTCGTCGGCTATGCGCGTCTGTGCGGATGGGCGCTCGCGCGCGCGCATGCGAAGTCGGGCAGGGCGGCCATCGAGATCTCTTCGTACATCGGCCGCAACGACCAGTTCGCGGAGGCGCTCACGGGCTACGCGTTTGCCTACGCAGACCAGGTGGAGCGCGATTACGACGCGTTCGTCAAGGCGGCGCGCAGCGGCGCGATCGTCGCGCGCAGCGACGACGATATGGCGGCCGACTTCCGTATTTGAGGGCAGCTCGCAAGCGATTTTCTTGCGTTTTTTCTTCCGCCGCGCTGGCGTCTTTCGCTCATGCGTCTCATTGCGTTCCGCGTCATATCGAAGTCTTTCACGCGATCGTGCGCAGCGGCTCGCGCGACGAAGCGGCGACTTGCCGCGGGCCGCCGGTACAATCGCGCGTGGGGGAGCGTCGCCATGAGCGCGTCGCTTCGCGAGAACTAAAGATCCGGGGGAAACTCTGTTGAAGAGCGAGTTGATGCGCGAGGCCCGGTCGACCGGCATCGCCACATGGCTGCGTGGCCGTGCGCGTCGCGGCAGTACCGCCCGCGCGCGGTCGGCCACCGTCTTCAGCGCGGTTGCCAGCGCGTGCGCGCTGACGGCCGCGGGCGCCGCCAGCGCCGACGAACTGGAAAGCGCCACACTGCGCAAGATTCGCGACACCGGGACGATCGTCATTGGCGTGCGCGAGGCCGCCGTGCCGTTCTCCTACATGGCGGACGGCGAACACGCAACGGGCTACTCGTACGAAATCGCCCAGCGCATCGCGGCAAACGTGCGCGAGACGCTCAAGCTTCCCGCGCTGCGGGTGCGCGAAGTGGTCGTCACGCCGCAGAACCGCATTGCGCTCGTGCAGAACGGCACCGTCGATCTCGAATGCAGCACCACGACCCATACGCGCGAGCGCGAAAACGACGTGGCGTTTTCGAACAGCATTTTCGTGTACGGCGTGCGCATGCTCGTGAAGCGCGATTCGCCGGTCAAGGACTTCGGCGATCTCGCGGGCCGCACCGTGGTCACGACCGCGGGCACCTCGGAAGAGCGGCTGCTGCGCCGCTGGAACGTGGAGCGCGCGATGGACATGCGGATCGTCGTCGCGAAGAGCCATGCCGATTCGGTCGAAGCGGTGCGCTCGGGCCGCGCCGTTGCCTTCGTGATGGACGAGCCGCTGCTGTACGCTTCGCTCGCGACCGGCTATGTGGCGAACGATACGCCTGGCGAGCCGGTGACGCGCGCGCGCAATGCGGACGACGCGCGCGCGCTCGCGGTCGTCGGCAGCCCGGCCCGGTCCGAGGTGTACGGCTGCATGTTCCGGCGCGGCGACGGCGCGTTCAAGCGCATCGCCGATAGCACGATCGCACAGATGGAGCGCTCGGGCGAGGCGCTCGCGCTCTACCGGCGCTGGTTCGAGTCGCCGATTCCGCCGGCGGGCGTGAACCTCGACTATCCGATGTCTGAGCAGATGAAGGCGCTTTTCGCGCATCCCAACGACGAGCCGCTCGATTGAAGGCCCAACCGAAAGAGGCAACGATGAGTGATACGCAAGCAAACGCAGCGACGCCCGCGCGCAAGATCGCGCTCGTCACGGGCGCGGGCAGCGGCATCGGCCGCGCGTGCGCGCGCAGGCTGCTCGCGAACGGCTTCGCCGTCGTGCTGGCGGGACGCCGGGCCGCGCCGCTCGAAGCGCTCGCCGACGAAGCCCGCGCGCGCGGGGAAGAGGCGCTCGCGGTGCCCTGCGACGTGACCGATGCGGCCGCCGTCGAGGCGCTCTTCGAGACGATCCGCGCACGCTACGGCCGGCTCGATCTGCTCTTCAACAACGCGGGCCGCAATGCGCCGGCCGTGGACATCGACGAGCTTGCCGTGGACGACTGGCGCGCCGTGGTCGACACGAACCTCACCGGCGTGTTCCTGTGCACGCGCGCGGCGTTCGGGCTCATGAAGCGGCAGACGCCGCGCGGCGGCCGCATCATCAACAACGGCTCGATTTCCGCGCACGCGCCGCGGCCGTTCAGCATCGCGTACACGGCGACCAAGCATGCCATCACCGGCCTGACCAAAACCGTTTCGCTCGATGGCCGGCGCTACGACATCGCGTGCGGGCAGATCGACATCGGCAACGCGGCGACCGAGATGGCCGAGCGCATGGCGCGCGGCGTGCCGCAGGCGAACGGCGAGATCGCCGTCGAGCCGCTGATGGATGTGGAACTGGTCGCCGACGCGCTGCTGCACATGGCGCAGTTGCCGCTGGAGGCGAACGTGCAGTTCATGACGATCATGGCGACGAAGATGCCGTTTGTGGGGCGCGGCTGAGCGGATTGCGAGCGAGCGGGGACCGGGGCGGCGCCGCACGCGCTCGCACTTGCCGCGTACTGGCCCGCGTACTCTCCCGCGCAGTGTCCCGTATACTGGCCGCTGAACCGCCACGACGCCCGAGCGCCCATGCCTTTGCCCCAGCGTCCGGACGACGATCCCCGTCCCCAGCCGCCCGAACGCCCCAATCTCGACGACTGCTGCCATAGTGGCTGCGATCCCTGCATCTTCGATCTCTACGATCAGGAGATGGACCGCTACCGCACCGCATTGGCTGCATGGGAAGCGCGCGAAGCGGCGCGGCAGGCTGCGGCGCGAGCGCCGCGAAGAAAGCCGGCGAAATCCGCGGCGCCTTCGCGCAGCAAGTCTTCACGCCCGCCGCGCAGCGACGGGCACTGAATGCCTCTTCCGCCATGACCGAATCCATTCTCGTCTCCCACGCCCCCGCTCACGACGCCGCCGCGCTCGACGCGCTGCAGGTGTTCGTCGAGCGTCATCCGCGCCTGTTCGTGCTGACCGGAGCGGGTATCAGCACGGATTCGGGCATTCCCGGCTACCGCGACGAGAACGGCGCGTGGAAGCGCTCGCCGCCCATCACGCTGCAGGAGTTCCTCGGCTCCGAGAGCATGCGGCGGCGCTACTGGGCGCGCAGCATGATCGGCTGGCCGACGGTCGGTCTCGCCCAGCCCAACGGCGCGCATCGCGCGCTCGCGCGCCTCGGCGCGGCGGGCTACGCGCGCACGCTCGTCACGCAGAACGTGGACGGGCTGCATCAGCGCGCGGGCAGCCGCGAGGTGATCGAACTGCACGGCAGCATCGCGCATGTGCATTGCCTCGACTGCGGCGCGCAGTACTCGCGCGCATCGATCCAGCCGGAACTCGTGGCGCGCAATCCGGCGATTGCGGGCGCGAGCGCGGAGCCCGCCGCCGACGGCGACGCCCATCTCGACTTCGACGGCGAGAACGCCTTCCACGTGCCGGCGTGCGCCGCGTGCGGCGGCATGCTCAAGCCTTCGGTGGTGTTCTTCGGCGAGAACGTGCCCCGCGAGCGCGTGGCAAGCGCCTCGAACGCGCTCGACGAGGCCGACGCCGTGCTCGTGGTCGGCTCCTCGCTCATGGTCTATTCGGGTTACCGCTTCTGCGCCTGGGCCCAGCAGCGCGGCAAGCCCGTGGCCGCGATCAACATGGGCAAGACGCGCGCCGACCCGTTGCTCGCACTGAAGCTCGAAGCGCCGTGTGCGGCCGTGCTCGAAGCGCTGGGCGCGCGCCTTTTTCCCTGATATCGCCACGACCCCAAGGAACCGACGACATGCTGAACACGCTAGCCGACCTCGAAGCGCACTACGGCACGCCGAACGAACGCTCGTTGCGCAAGGAAATCGATCACGTCAACGCGGATTACCGGCGCTTCATCGAAAGCTCGCCGTTCGTCGTACTCGCGACGGGCGGGCCGGAAGGCCTCGATTGCTCGCCGCGCGGCGACGCGCCCGGCTTCGTGCGCATTGTCGACGAGCGCACGCTCGCGCTGCCCGACCGCCCAGGCAACAACCGCGTGGACAGTTTGCGTAACGTGATCGCTTCGGCGCAGGTGGCGCTGCTCTTCATGGTGCCGGGCGTGGGCGAAATGCTGCGCGTGAACGGACGCGCGCGGGTGAGCACCGAAGCGGCGCTCGTGGCGAGCTTCGCCGTGGACGGCAAGCCGCCGCGCTCGGTGCTCGTGATCGACGTGGAGAGTGTGTATTTCCATTGCTCGAAGGCCATCGTGCGCTCGAAGCTGTGGGACGCTTCGCATCACGTCGAGCGCTCGCACCTGCCGAGCGCGGGCGAGATGCTGCGCCGCGTGAACGAGGAGCAGTATGGCGAGACGTTCGATGTCGAGACCTACGAAGCCGGCCTCGCCGAACGCATCAAGCACTCTCTTTACTGAGCCGAATCTGTGCGAACCCTGAGTGAACCCTGAACGAGCGCAAGACGATGAACGACCCGCAAGCCGCACAGCGCCTTTGCGCGCCTGCCGCCGAACGCAACGCCGCGCCGATTCTGGAGGTGCTGCGCGGTGCGCTGCCCGCCCAGGGCACCGTGCTCGAAATCGCGAGCGGCACCGGGCAGCATGCCGTACATTTCGCGTCCGCGTTGCCCGGCCTCACCTGGCAGCCCAGCGACGCCGACGCCCGCGCCCGCGCTTCGATCGCCGCCTGGCGCGCGCATACGGGCCTCGCGAACCTGCTCGAGCCGCTCGACCTCGACGTATGCCGCGAGCCCTGGCCGATCGAAGCGGTGGACGCCATCGTCTGCATCAACATGATTCACATCGCGCCATGGGAAGCGGCACGCGCGCTCATGAAGGGCGCGGGCGTGCGCATTGCTGAGGGAGGCGCGCTCGTGCTCTATGGGCCGTACCGGCGCGGCGGCGCGCACACCGCGCCGAGCAACGAGGCCTTCGACGCCGATCTGCGCGCACGCGACCCCTCGTGGGGCGTGCGCGACATGGAAGACGTGGAGGCGCTGGCGCAGGCGCAAGGCTTCGCGTGTGAAGCGCGCGTGGCGATGCCGGCGAACAATTTCTGTCTGGTGTTCAGAAAACGCTAGGCAGCTCCGGAAACATTCGTCGCGCGTGCTCGCGTTGGCGCAGCGCTTGCGGGTTTCCCTTATGCTTGCACGGTTGGCGCCCTGAGCGGCGCCGTCATTGAATGAAGTGGAGAATCAACATGAGCAAACAGCCAATCGGCGTGGTGGGTCTGGCCGTGATGGGCAGCAATCTGGCGCTCAACATCGAGAGCCGCGGCCATGCGGTCTCGGTGTTCAACCGCAGCCGCGCGAGAACCGACGAGCTGATCGCTGAGTTTCCGGATCGCAAGCTCGTGCCGGCTTACACGCTGGAAGAGTTCGTCGACTCGCTTGAAAAGCCGCGCCGCATCCTGCTGATGGTCAAGGCGGGCGAGCCCACCGACGACACCATCGCCGCGCTCAAGCCGCTGCTGGACAAGGGCGACATCCTGATCGACGGTGGCAACACGCATTTCACCGACACCATCCGCCGCAACCAGGAGCTCGCCAAGGCGGGCCTGCACTTCATCGGCACGGGCGTGTCGGGCGGCGAGGAAGGCGCGCTCAAGGGCCCGTCGATCATGCCGGGCGGCCAGCGCGACGCTTACGATCTGGTGGCGCCGATCCTCACGGAAATCGCCGCGAAGGCGCCGGACGGCGAACCGTGCGTGGCCTATATGGGTCCGGACGGTGCGGGCCACTTCGTGAAGATGGTGCACAACGGCATCGAATACGGCGACATGCAGTTGATCGCCGAAAGCTATGCGGTGCTCAAGCAGGTGCTCGGCCTCTCGAACGAGGAACTGGGCAAGGTCTACACCGAATGGAACGAGGGTGAGCTCGATAGCTATCTGATCGAGATCACGTCGAAGATTTTCGGCAAGAAGGACGCGGAAACGGGCAAGGATCTCGTGGACGTGATTCTCGACCGCGCCGCGCAAAAGGGCACCGGGAAGTGGACGAGCCAGAACGCGCTCGACCTCGGCGCGCCGCTGCCGCTCATCACCGAAGCCGTGTTCGCGCGCGTGCTCTCGTCGCTCAAGACACAGCGCGTGGCGGCGAGCAAGGTGCTCGCGGGCCCCGACGCGAAGCCGTTCTCGGGCGACCGCCAGGCGTTCATCGAATCGGTGCGCCGCGCGCTGTACTTTTCGAAGGTCATTTCGTATGCCCAGGGTTTCGCGCAGCTGCGCGCCGCCTCCGACGAGTACAAGTGGGATCTCCAGTACGGCACGATCGCGAAGATCTTCCGCGCGGGCTGCATCATCCGCGCGCGCTTCCTGCAGAAGATCATGGACGCCTACGCCAGGAATCCGCAGCTCGACAACCTGCTCCTCGATCCTTATTTCCGCGACATCGCCGCGAACTATCAAGCGGCGCTGCGCGACGTGGTGATCCAGGCGGTGAGCGCAGGCGTGCCGGTGCCGGCGTTCTCGTCGGCCGTGGCGTACTTCGACGGCTACCGTTCCGAGCGCGTGCCCGCCAACCTCGTTCAGGCGCAGCGCGACTTCTTCGGCGCTCACACGTTCGAGCGCATCGACAAGCCGGGCAGCTTCCACGCCGACTGGTCGTAAAGAAACCGCAAGACAAAAGGCCGCATTGTCGTTGCGGTCTTTGTGGGAATGAAAGGTGAGTCCGTCGGACTCACCTTTTTTATTGCTGAAATTGCAACGGTGTTTTGAGGAATAAGGGTTTTCCCTAGAGGGCTACGGCGCCTACACTGTAATCAATCGCTGACGAACACGGTGTTCCGAAGCGGAAATAAAACCAGTTGGAGGTCCGATCATGAACAAGCTCATCCCCGCAGTCGTCGTTGCCGCCGCGCTTGCCATTCCGGCAATGTCGTTCGCCCAGTCGAGCCAGCAAGGCCTGACCCGCGCCCAGGTGCGCGCGGAACTCGTCGAACTCGAGCACGCAGGCTACAACCCGACGGCTGACCATGCCGACTATCCGAAGAATCTCCAGGCTGCCCAAGCCCGGGTGACCGAAGAGAAGCTCGCCGCCGGCGACACCAGCGGCTACGGCGCGCCGGCCGCGGGTACCTCGCAGTCGGGCGCAGCGGTGCAACCGGCACAGCTTTCCCCGCATCAGCAGGTTTATTTCGGCCACTAAGCCCTGACCGAACGGGGCCGCTTCAGGCGGCTCCGGTGCAAGACCCCTGTAGTTCCATGCAGTACGCAGTGAGCGGTCGTTGTTGGTTGTTGCAGTAGTTAGTAGTTGCGGTACGCGGTAGAAGTCGCACCGCAGAGAACGTTGTTGCAGTTCGGCAGTTGCAAAGCGCGTTGTGAGTTGTTGCAAACTCGATTGCAGTGAGCAGAGAGCCGTAGGTAAC
This sequence comes from Paraburkholderia mimosarum LMG 23256 = NBRC 106338, assembly GCF_000739815.1. Lineage (GTDB taxonomy): Bacteria > Pseudomonadota > Gammaproteobacteria > Burkholderiales > Burkholderiaceae > Paraburkholderia > Paraburkholderia mimosarum. The sequence continues at coordinate 94,580 of NZ_BBJJ01000004.1, read as the reverse complement.
AGGCAGTTGAAGTTGGCTGGCGCAGTGAGAGGTGCAGCCGTGCAGTGGCAGTTGGCAGTATGTTGTTGCAGCAGGCAGTAAGCAGTATGCAGTCCAGCACGGACCGGTTCTCAACCGGTCCGTACTTTTTGGTGCGCCCGTTTTGCGACTTAATGCGCGACTTCAGCGCATATGCAGATGCGGCACGCCCTCGCTCGTCGCCACCTTGAGCTGATGCAGCGCCCGGTGCGCCTTGTTCAACTGGGCCTGGGCGGCGATGCGCTGCGCCTCCAGTTGCGCCACTTCCTTGCGCACCTGATGCTGGCGGCCCGTCACCATCTGCTCTTGCTCCGCGTGGCGCTGCAAGTCCACGCGCAGCCGTTCGGCCTGCGCTTCCGATTCTTCGATGAGCCGCGTGAGCTCCGCGTTTTGCGCGACGAGTTGCACGCGGCGCGTTTCGCCGTCGGCGAGGCGCGTCGCTTGCTCCTGCATGAGATGGAACGCGGAACCGGCCGCATCGAGATCGTTGGCCTTCAGCGCGCGCCACAGCACCGTTTCCTGATGCAACGCGACGAAATAGCCGAGCGTCGGCGGATGGAAAAACAGGCTCACGGTATAGGCGAAGCAGCGATAGACGCGGAAGGTCAGCAGCTCCTCGGCCGCGTGGAGCGCTTCGAACGCTGCGCCGTCGGCGATCTGCACCGGGCGGCCGTTGAGGTGCGCGGGCATGACCGGCACCGGATGGAGCGTGGATACCGGACGAGGCGCGCCCTCGTGCAACGCGCCTGTCGCCGGTTCTGCGCGAGGCTCGATTTCGCCTGCGGCATCAGGTGACGTATCGGCGGGGGGAAGCGGGTCGAGCGCGACGGCGCCGCACGAGGCGGCGCGTTGCATGACCGGGTCGTGCGCCACGGCAACGAGGCGGGATGAGCCCCCGGAAAGCGAGGCATTGCGGCGGTTCAGAATGGATTTCACGGCGGTTCCCCCAGTTTGCGCGCCAAGGCACGGCTGTGATGCGATAAGGCGCTCCGCGCGCGGCAGCGACGTATACGAAATGACTAGTGCCGGCGCGCAGGCAAATGGGGCGGGCGATGCGGGTGGGGCGCCGTCCGCTCCGGGTTCGCGTACTAGTGAAGCAGGCGAGGCCGGCGTGCAATGTCATTGAAGAGCGCACTGCCGGGTTCGAGCGCGAAAAGCCAGGTTTCGTCATAGCCGCTCAGCGTATCGAGCGCATCGCGCAAGCGCTCGATCACGACGGCGGGAATTTCCACGCTCGCCTCGATGGCGCCGGAAAGCCTGGCGATGCTGGCGTGCTGCACCAGTTCGTCGGCGGCTTCGGCCACGTCGGCCGCAAAGACGAGATGGTTGTTCAACAATTCGACGAGGCCAGGCGACGACGCGACATCTTCGACGTTGAGCTGCAGTGAAAGAAAGGTGGCTTTATTCATGCTCGAATCCCTCAGGGCCATGGGACTGCAGCGAGAGGCCTTTCATCTGATTATCGATCATGCGTGACTCAGTATAGGCGTTGACCCGCGCAAACGCAGGCGGGGCGCGCATGACAGCGAAAAAAGGCGTGAACGATATAATGGGGACGTTCGCCATTTCCGGCCGATTCGCGGAATATGGTGCGCACGCGAACGTCAGCGGCCCGCCGCGCATCCAATATGCGTATCTCCCGGATACGCGAGGACCAAGCGAGGAACAGCACGATGAACCGACAACGGCGAAACCCCGGCGCCTATGCGGCGCTGGCCGGCCTCGCGCTCGTCTGCAGCGCCTGTAGCACCCCGTTCGCGCCCTGGGCGGAGTCGCCGAGCGCGCCCGCGATGTCGACCAGCGGCGTGCCTGCCGGCTATTACCGCGTCAATCCCGGCGACACGCTTTCGCGCGTCGCCGCGGCCTTTGGCCAGCATCCGCAGGACCTCGCGACCTGGAACCAGCTGCCGTCCGCCTACGCCCAGATCTTGCCCGGCCAGGTGCTGCGCGTCGCGCCGCCGCCGAACTACGCCATGGCGGCGCCCCCGCCCCCGCCGGCGCAGGTGCAGGGCAACGCTCCCGCCGCGGCGGGCGTGGCCGTGCCCGCGCCGGTCGCGCCTTCGATTGCGCTTGCGTGGCCCGTGCGCGGGCCGGTCCTGCAACGGTTCGTGCCGGGCAAGTCCACCGGCATCGTGATCGGCGGCACGGCCGGCGAACCGGTCAAGGCCGCCGCCGCCGGGCGCGTGGTCTATGCGGGCACCGGCATCGAGGCCTATGGGCCGCTCGTCATCATCAAGCACAACGACCAGGTCGTCACGGCCTACGGGCGCAACGGCAAACTGCTCGTCAAGGAAGACGACGCCGTCTCGCAAGGCCAGCCTGTCGCGGAGATGGGGCCCGGCGGCGTTCAGTTCGAAGTCCGTAGCGACGGCAAGCCCGTCGATCCGCTGCCCCTGCTCAGCCGCTAGCGGCGCCCGCTGGGGTGGTGCGCGGCGGCCGGCGCCGCCCGGCATTGCGCTGCCCCGCCGTTTGAAAATACACTCGATGATTCCCACGTCGCGCAAGCGCCCGCCCAGCGAGGCGCGCAGGCCCGCGCGTGGGCCAACCACGAGGATTTCATCGCGATGATCGATCTGCGCAGCGACACCGTCACCCGCCCGAGCCAAGCCATGCTCGCCGCCATGACCCGCGCCGAAACCGGCGACGACGTGTGGGGCGACGACCCGACCGTGCTGCGCCTGCAGGCGCGCATGGCAGAGGAGGCGGGCAAGGAGGCGGGTCTGTTCTTTCCGAGCGGCACGCAAAGCAACCTCGCGGCGCTGATGGCGCACTGCGCGCGCGGCGACGAGTACATCGTCGGCCAGGCGGCTCATACCTACAAGTACGAGGGCGGCGGCGCGGCCGTGCTCGGCAGCATTCAGCCGCAGCCGCTCGATAACGCCGAAGACGGCACGATCGCGCTCGAGCGCATCGCCGCGGCGATCAAGCCGATCGACGACCACTTCGCGCGCACGCGTCTGCTCGCGCTCGAAAACACGATTGGCGGCAAAGTGCTGCCCGCCGACTACGTCGCGAAGGCCACGCAGCTTGCCCACGAGCGCGGGCTATCCACGCACCTCGACGGCGCGCGCGCATACAACGCGGCGGTCGCTTCGGGCCAGCCTTTGAAGGCGCTCGCAGCGGGCTTCGACTCCGTATCGATCTGCTTTTCGAAGGGGCTGGGGGCACCGGTGGGCTCGGTGCTGGTGGGCAGCCGTGCGCTCATCGACGTCGCGCATCGCTGGCGCAAGGTGCTGGGCGGCGGCATGCGCCAGTCCGGCGTGCTGGCGGCCGCGTGCCTTTACGCGCTCGATCACAACGTCGCGCGCCTCGCCGACGACCACGCGAACGCCGCGCGTCTCGCCGCCGGTCTCGCGCAGATCGATCAGGTGAAGGTCGCGTCGCAGGCCACCAACATGGTGTTCGCGCAGTTCCCGCAGGCGCATTGCGCGCCGCTGGAGGCATATCTCAAGGAGCGCGGGATCCTCACGCAGATGCTGTACGCCTCGCGCTTCGTCACGCACCTGGACGTCACGGCCGCCGATATCGATACGTTCGTGGCGGCAGTGAAGGGCTACTTCGCGCGCTGAGCGCCGCCAAGGCGAGGGCGCGCTTCTCCCGCGCGCCCTTGCCTCGGACCTGGTGGAATCCGGTTACGCGCCTCATCCGCGCCGCACCGCGCGGTGGGACGGCGCGAGGAGCCGCAGCCCGCTCGCGATGGCCGCCGCGCCCGCAAAGGCGCAGCCGAGACCCAATGCGAGCGCCGGCCCATGCCGGCCCGCGACCCCGAAACACAGTGCCACGAGCGCCGCGCCCGTGGTCTGCCCAAGCAGACGCGAGACGGCGATGGTGCCGCTCGCGCCGCCGCTGCGCTCGGGCGGCGCGCTTGCCATGATCGCCCGCAGATTGGGCGACTGGAAGAAGCCGAAGCCCGCGCCGCAAATCGCCATGCGCACGACGATGTCGGGCAACGAGGGATGCGCGGGCAACAGCGCGAGCGACGCCATGCCCGCCGAGAGTATGGCGAGTCCGATCGCGCCGAGCAGCCCCGGCGGATAGCGGTCAGAGAGGCGTCCCGCGATGGGCGCGGCCGCTGCGACGACCACGGGCCAGGGCGTCATCAGGAAGCCCGTCTCCACCTGGCTGCGCATGAGCACGGTTTCGAAATAGAACGGCAGCGAGACGAACGCGAGACCCTGTGCCGCGAACGAGCACACGGCCGTGACCGACGAAAGCGCGAAAACCGGCCGGCGAAACAGGTCCACCGGCAGCATCGGCGCCGGATGCCCGGCCTCGCGCCGGATCAGCAGCGCGCCGAACACCAGCGCCACCACGGCGGCGATCCCCACTTCCATGCCCGGCGCGCGCTGCGCCGCCTCCCCGAGCGCGAAGATCAGCGCGGCGAACGTGACCACGTTGAGCAGCGCCGCGACAGGATCGAACGCGTGCTTGCCGCGTGCCGTTTGCGGCAGCGCGGGCAGCGCGAACACGAGCGCGAGCACGCCGAGCGGCACGTTGATCGCGAAGAGCCACGGCCAGGTGCCCGCGGAGAGGATCAGCGAGGCCATCGTCGGGCCCACTGCGAACGAGACCCCGACGATCAGCGCGTTCATGCCTAGCCCGCGCCCGAGCCGGTGTGGCGGATACAGAAAGCGGATCAGCGCCGTATTCACGCTCATGATGGCGCTCGCACCGAGCCCCTGCAGCACGCGCGCGAGAGCGAGCGCGGTGAGGGTGGGCGCGAGCGCACAGGCGAGCGAGGCGACCGTGAAGATCGCGAGGCCGCTGATATAGATGCGCCGGTGGCCGACGATGTCGCCGAGCGCCGCGAGCGGCAAGAGCGTCGCGACCATCGCGAGCTGGTAGGCGTTGATGATCCACACCGAGGCGGCGGGGGCCGCATGCAGGTCGGTGGCGATGGCGGGCAGCGCCGTGTTGGCGATGGCGGTGTCGAGCGTCGCGAGCGCGACGGCAAGCATCACGGCGGCCATGGCGCGGCGGTTCTTCGCGGACATGGGGGCGTCGGCGAGCGGGCTCTCGTGGCGCTCGCGCGGCGCGGAACAGGTTTCGGACAAGACGGTCTCGGGCGGTTGGACGATGAACCCGCGGCGCGGGCCTGGCGGACGAATCTCGCGATTGTTGCAGAGGCCGCCCAGTCTTGCAGGAGACGCTTCACAGCGTGAGGCGACTGTAAGCCTTCACTCCGTTCGCGCGAGCCTACTCGTGCCGCCATGGTGCAACTAACTGCCAAGCCCGCCACGCCCACGCCTGCCGCCGCGCTGCGCGCGCGGAGCCTGGGCAACGCACGGAGGGGAAGCGAAATCCGCGTCAGTACGAGTGGCGGGCGCAGCGCTTGCTTGCCTGACGCGCTGCCGCACGCCATCTCAAAATGCACTACTCTGCAAGTTGATCTGCGCTGGCTGGCGGGCGGAGCTGGTCCCCAGCGCCGCGACGCGCATGCGTCATCGTCCCGGCTCGACGCGCGCGGCGCAGGGCCCGGACAGCCGCGCGTCCTGCACCACTTCGGGACGCTCTCCCTTTTTCCAGTGCTCTGCGTGGGACCGCACCAGGCGCCGTTGTGAGGTGCGTTCGACAGGAGTCAACAGATGACAGCGATCGGTCTCGAGTTCGAACATTTGCAAAGCAGCGTCGAGGCGCTGCGCCGTTCTCTCTCCAACCGTCTGATGTACGGCGTCGGCAAGGACGCCGTGACGGCCCGTCCGCAAGACTGGCTGCACGCCGCGTCGCTCGCCGTGCGCGACCGGCTCGTCGAGCGCTGGATGATCACGACGCGCCGCCAGTACGATCAGGACGTCAAACGCGTCTATTACCTGTCGATGGAGTTCCTCATCGGCCGCACGTTCTCGAACGCGCTGATCGCGCTCGGCATCCACGATCAGATGAAAGAGGCGCTCGCGAGCGTCGGCGTCGACCTGGACACGGTGCTCGACTACGAGCCCGACGCCGCGCTCGGCAATGGCGGTCTCGGCCGGCTCGCGGCGTGCTTTCTCGATTCGATGGCGACGCTCGGCATCCCGGGCTTCGGCTACGGCATTCGCTACGACTACGGCATGTTCCGCCAGCAGATCGTGAATGGCGAGCAGGTCGAGGCGCCCGACTATTGGCTGCGCTACGGCAATCCCTGGGAGTTTCCACGGCCCGAGGTCCAGTACCCCGTGCATTTCGGCGGGCGCACCTTGCAGCGCAACGGCCAGGTCGAATGGGTCGATACGCAGCACGTCAACGCCATGGCCTACGACACGGTGATTCCAGGCTACGCCACGAGCGCGACGAACACCCTGCGCCTGTGGTCCGCGCGTGCGGACGAAGAGCTCGACCTCTCGGCGTTCAATCAGGGCGATTATCAGCGCGCCGTGGAAGCGCGCAACATCTCCGAGAACGTCTCGCGCCTGCTCTATCCCGACGACTCGACGACGGCCGGGCGCGAGTTGCGCCTGCGCCAGGAATACTTCTTCGTTTCCGCGACGATGCAGGACCTGATTCGCCGCTACCTGCGCACGCACAGCACCTTTGGGCGCTTTTCGGAGAAGGTCGCGGTGCACCTGAACGACACGCACCCGGTGCTGGCGATCCCCGAACTGATCCGCCTGCTCGTCGACGTGCATCATCTGCCGTGGGACGAGGCGATGCGCCACGTGCGCCGCGTGTTCTCGTACACGAACCACACGCTGATGCCCGAAGCGCTGGAAACCTGGGACATCGAACTATTGGCGCGCCTGCTGCCGCGCCACCTCGAGATCATCTTCGATATCAACGCGGCGTTCCTGCGCGACGCAAGCGACCGCGGCGCGCACGACCTCGACCTGATCCGCCGCATCTCGCTCGTCGACGAGTACGGCCAGCGCCGCGTGCGCATGGCCTACCTCGCGATCGTGGCGAGCCACAAGGTGAACGGCGTCTCGAAGCTGCACTCGCAACTGATGACGCGCGATATCTTCGCCGATTTTTCGCGCCTCTTTCCCGAGCGCTTCACGAATGTCACGAACGGCATCACGCCGCGCCGGTGGCTCGCGCAGGCGAGTCCGCCGCTTGCGCACCTGATTGACGACGCGATCGGGGCACGCTGGCGCAGCGACCTGTTCGAGCTGGGCGCGCTGCGCAAGCTGCGTGGCGATGCCTCGTTCGAGGCCGCGTTCCGCGCCGCCAAGCGCAGCAACAAGGTGCGCCTCGCGCACCGCGCCCACGCGCGCACGGGCATCGTGTTCAATCCCGATGCGCTCTTCGACATGCAGGTCAAGCGCATTCACGAATACAAGCGCCAGCTCCTCAACGTGCTGCACGTGATCACGCGCTACAACCGCATACTCGAAGCGCCGGAGCGCGACTGGGTGCCGCGCGTCGTGTTGTTCGCCGGCAAGGCCGCTTCGGCTTACCGCATGGCGAAGATGATCATCCGCCTAATCAACGACGTAGCGGCGAAGATCAACCACGATCCCGTGGTGGGCGAGCGCCTCAAGGTCGTGTTCGTGCCGAACTACGGCGTGAGCGTGGCCGAAATGCTGATTCCGGCGGCGGACCTTTCCGAGCAGATCTCGACCGCGGGCACCGAAGCGTCGGGCACCGGCAACATGAAGCTCGCGCTCAACGGCGCGCTCACGATGGGTACGCTCGACGGCGCGAACATCGAGATTTGCGAGGCCGTGGGGCAGGACAACATCTTCATCTTCGGCCACACGTCCGACCAGGTGGACGCGCTGCGTTGCGCGGGCTACCGGCCCCGCCAGGTCTACGAGGAAAACGCCGAACTGCGCCGCGCGCTCGATCAGATCCGCACGGGCTTCTTTTCGCCGGGCGATCCGGCGCGCTACACGGAAATCTTCCACACGCTCGTGGACTGGGGCGACCACTACCTCGTGCTGGCCGACTACTCGGCCTTCGTCGAGGCCCAGGACGCCGCCGACCAGCGCTTCATGGACGTGCCGGCGTGGACCGCGAGCGCGATCGAGAACGTGGCGGGGATGGGGCAATTCTCATCGGATCGCGCCATCGCGGAATATGCCCGCGATATCTGGCACGTCAAGTCGATCGAGATGGAGTGAGGAGCGATCTCCCGGAGTCCTTCGGGATGCTTACGGTTGCCCCGGGCGGGCCGGGTGGTGCCGCCCTCGGTCTCCCACTGGCCTACGCGCTTTGCGCGGCCTTGGCGGCGCGCACCGCCTGCTCCACGCGTTCGAGAAACGCGAGGTCGCCGCTCGTGACCGCTTCGCGCGATTCCCCGCCGGTGAGGACGTAAAGCCGGTGAACGGCCTCCTGCCAGATCCAGGCGAGCCAGCCCACCACGATCACCATCACGCCGCACGCGAGACCGGCCGCCGAGCCGAACGCGGCGCCAACGGCGGCGCCAGCGGCACCGAGCACGCTGATCGCGATGGGCACGGCGCGGCTGCGCCGCCCGGCGACGATGCGCACGTCTTCTATGTCGCGCAGCGGGAAGACCTGGCCGCCGGCGGAGAGCGCGCTGCGCGTGACCGAAACGGCGGCTTCGTTGAAAGGGAGTTCCATTGGTTCGAAAGCTGCGAGGTGAGAAAGCGCAGCGTACCAGAAACGGGGCCAGGGTGTGGCGGCTACGCGTGGAAGTCCGCAGGCATGCGGCAAAAAGCGCTTCGTAGTTCTGCCGGCGCATCTGGCAGTAGCAGGCCGATCAATGACATTGCGATGTTGCCCCACCAGCTATCGCGCGCAAGGTTGGTTCCAGCAAGGCCCGGATGGCAGGCCACTGCCGTAACAGGTGTACCCGCCGCTCGCAGTCGCCGATCCAGCTCAAAGATAAAAAGCAGATTCGCAAGCTTGCTGGCTGCATAGCGAGGCATCCACTTGTAACTCTTCTCCGCATTAAGATCGTCCCACTCGATCTTCGCGTCCTTGTGCAGACCGCTGCTCGTGACAACGATGCGCGACCCGGATGTTTCCGTGAGCTTGGGCAACATGAGCGCGGTGAACGCAAAGCAACCAGGATGATTGACGCCGAATGTCAGCTCGAAGCCTTGCACCGTGTGCTTTAGCTTCGGCCCTTGCACGCCCGCATTATTGATGAGCGCGTCGATGCGCGGTTCCTTTTCGGCCAGTTTGGCTGCGTTCCGCACGCTCGTCAGGTCTGCGAGGTCAAGCGGCAAGAATGCGAGATTCGCTTCAGATGCCTTCAGACGAATCCGGCTAATGGCTGCTTCCGCTTTCCGCTCGTCACGGCACGCGAGAAGCACCCTGGCTCGCCGCGCCGCCAACGTACTCGCTATTTCAAAGCCTATGCCGGTGTTGGCGCCGGTGACGATAAAGGTCTTTCCCGATTGATCGGGTACATCAGCATTGATGAATCCGCTCATGGCGTGAACCTTGTCGAGACGTTCCTGCATCAATGGTTAGCGATGCCTGGCGCAGCACGCACGAACTTCTTGTCGGTCACCTGGTCAACCAGGAACTTCGCAAGATTGCCTCTGGAGAGCTTCATGCTGAGTTTGGTCTTTCCATACCAACCCACATCCACGCTGCCATCGGCGGGGTCATCCTTGAGGTTAGGAATGCGTACCAGTGTCCAGTCCAGGTCCGAATTGGCGATCAATTCGCCAGTCGCCTTGATGTCCTCATACCCCTTGCGCGCGATAACCTTGAACAACAGTACGAACGCATGGGTTTTGAAGGCAGAGCCATCCTTGGGATCACGATAGGCAGCCGTAGAAATCTGGATAAGACGGCGCACGCCTGCGTGCTTCATCGCGGCGATGATGTTGGTCAAGCCGTGCATGATCGGCTTATCGCCTTGCACCTTGAGACTGTTGGGGCCAAGGGCGCTGATGACCGCCTCGGCACCTTGGACGCACTTCGCAATGGCGCTTTGGTCTTGCAGGTCGCCGACAACAATTTCGATCCTTCCCGCGGACGACGCGAGTTTCTTTGCGTCGCGCGTATAGACCGACAGGTTGTAGCCCTGCTTCAAGGCTTCCTCGATGATGTGCCTTCCGGTCGGTCCGGTTGCACCGAACAGCGCGATGGTTTTTTTCCCGGCCACGAGGTCACGCAGCCTTCGCCAACAAGGCTTTGATGGCCGTTTCGGTGTTGGCGATTGCGGCCTTCGCCGCATCGGGGCCGAAAACCGTGCCTTCGACACGCACCACTTCAACGTCGGTCAGGCCGATGAAACCAAGCAGATGCAGCAAGTAGTTGGTCTGGAAGTCGAACGGCGCCCAGGCACCTTCCGAGAACACGCCGCCGGTAGCGGTAACGAGATAGACCTTCTTGCCGGCCAGCAGCCCCTTCGGCCCAGTATCGCCGTAGCCGAAGGTGACGCCCGGCCAGGTGACGTGATCGAACCACGCCTTGAGCTGCGAGGGCAGACCGAAGTTGATCATGCCCGAACCGAGCACGATCACATCGGCGACCTTCAACTCATCGACCAACTCTTGCGCGACCTTCACCGCCTCGACCTGTTCCGACGTGCGATCTCCGGGCGACGTGATCCGGCCTTGGATGTAGGCCGGTGCGATATGGGGCGGAGGATTCGCGGCAAGGTCGCGCACGATCAGCGGGCCGCCCGCGCGGGCCTGGATGCCCTCTGCGATTTCGGTTGCGAAGCGGGTGGACAGGCTGTCACCCCCGCGCGGGCTGGACGTGACAAGTAGGGTGTGGCTCATGACGGCTCCTAGGTATAAAATAAGAACTAAGTCAGTTAATTGTCCTGACTTACTAATTCATACGTAGGATGGTATGGTTCCTGTCCTGTCCTCACAAGAAGGCACACGCATGTCACTTAGTCACATCGAGCTACCTGCCGATATGCCTGCGCCTGACACCGGCGGCTGTGTGGCAACCCGCGAAATATTGGATCGCATCGGCGACAAGTGGAGCCTCTACATTGTCGCTATGCTGGCCAAGGGCCCGCGGCGCTTCAACGAATTGAAGCGCGGCATCGACGGCATTTCCCAGCGCATGCTGACACTGACCTTGCGCGGACTGGAACGCGACGGACTGATAACGCGAACGATGTATCCAACGATTCCTCCTCGCGTCGATTACGAACTCACTGACATGGGAAGAACGCTGTTGAAGCCTGTCATGGCGTTGGTCAACTGGGCGAGCGAGAATCAAGTCGCCATTGCCGAGGCGCATAAACGTTTTGACGAGAAGCCGGAGGCGGATCAAGTCTTGATTCAGGGCGTTGTCTACCAGCGTCGATAAACGAGTCCATGCCGTAGGCTTGTGCAAACACAGCGGCGAAATCCAACTGCCGGCTCGCGTTGGGACCTGTCCCAACGCGGATCTTTCCTGGGGTGAAGGCGCTGCATTTTCCGATCTATCCAACCAGGAGTCGGCCACGGCCGATCGAAAAAGTCGCATAGCATGACTTGGGTGTCCGTTCCCTGACCAAATGGGACGCCTCAACGTCTCGCCGTCGACGCAAACCATTGACGGTTGATCGCCGAGTTCTGCCTGCTGTCGACCTGGGGCACCTGGCCGCCACTGTGGCGTCGTCCGTCGGGCCGGAACGTCCCCAAGGACGCCATCCTCCATAGCAACATGGAGGCGCTTCTGTTTGTGGGCATGGCGTCCTCGGCATCAGTGAGACGAGCGTGTATAGCGAAACTCGCTGCGCTGTGGCCTCCGTGCGACGCCTCCAGCGGGCTCGCCTGACCGGGACAGAGAGCCCTACGCGCAACTTTCGCGACGGGAGCGGGGCCAACTCCCCCACTATCTCTATCCAACACCGCTGCGGAGATCTGGTATCGCAGCAGTCGCCGACATTTTGTCGTCTCAAGGCCGGCTGGAAGCTTGCACTGCTGACATCGGGGTGTCTCGGCGCGAGCACTGGCCAGCGTCGGCTAGTGGCCGAACCCAGAACTTTCTGCAGCCGGACATGTTCTTCCAGAGAGCCGGACAAATGAACTGCCCTTCGAGAACTTCCTTTGACGGTGATTGCAGTGTCGTAACAGCTCGCTGACAATGATGCAGGCGTGCTATTACGCAGATGTCTCAAAGCGCGGATCACGTTGCGGCCCGCAGGTCGGGCTTGCGGTCGTCAACCGACACATCGCGACTGCAGCGCCGTTCACGATGGGCGCGCGCTCCATGGATCGGCCGGCAAGCTTCGCCTGCGCAATGCCTTGCCGGAGGCCGCCACAAACGCTCCCCGATGCCTGATTGATGCAGAATCGGCGCAAAGGCCACAACGACACGACCTGAATACGATGGACGACCCAGAATCGCTTTCCCTGGCACTTCCCGACTGCACTAAGGTCTCTGCGCTCCTCCGAGTCCCGGAGGATGCGCGAGCCCTGTATGTCTTCGCGCACGGTGCCGGGGCGGGCATGCAGCACGCCGGCATGTCGTCATTGGCCGACGCGCTTGCGGCGACCAATGTCGCCACATTGCGCTACCAGTTTCCGTACATGGAGCGGGGCTCCAAGCGAGTGGATTCGCCGGCCGTGGCACATGCTGCCGTGCAGGCAGCCGTCGCGGAGGCTCGCCGGCGGCTGCCAGCCCTGCCGCTCTTCGCGGGCGGCAGGTCGTTCGGCGGCCGCATGACGTCCCAGGCGCAAGCCATCTCCCCGCTCGACGGCGTGCGTGGCCTCGCTTTCGTCGCGTTCCCGCTGCACCCGGCGGGCGCGCCCGGCGTGGAGAGGGCACGGCACCTGGCGGACGTCACGGTGCCGATGCTCTTCCTGCAGGGCACGCGCGACAAGCTGGCCGAGCTTCACCTGCTGAGGTCGGTCGTCGAGACGCTGGGGCCACGCGCCACGCTGCATGTGGTGGACGACGCAGATCATTCGTTCCACGTGCGCGCGTCCTCCGGCCGGACCGACGCGGAGGTCGTGCTCGAACTGGCACGGACGATGTCGGCGTGGTTCTTCGCCGAAGGAGAGTTCGTGCCTGTTACCTGAGCAAGTGCAGGAATGGTTGTAGCAGAATCGGGACGGCGAGCCGGCGAATTCGCCGTGCTGCACTCGCCCGCTCAATCCCTTCGCTATGCGCAGATGGTCTGTCGCATAGCCACGATAAGCGACGCCCGTCGCGTCAGCGACGTTTTCCCAGTGCCGGGTGAGTAAATTTGTCAGATCCGCTTGCGGTGATCCGCCCCGGAAATCGCGGAGGGCATCTGCTTTTATTTGGCCGACACACCTCCGGTGTCGGCGCCGATCCGTGAGTGACCGCTTAGGGATGCGGGCGAACCAGGCAGGCGGAGCGTCGAACGACGCGCATTGGCCGGTCACTTCCCGACACGGCCGCGCAGGAGGTGCCGCGCTTCAGCTACCGGCGGATGTCGGCGTGATCAATGAATGCCCTGCGAGCGCGTGGCGATCAACGTCGGCACCCGCCCTTCACAAACGCCAGCCTTCGGTATCGAGCGACATCGATTCGGCTACGCGTATTTGTCACCTACCGTACTGCGAATCGGATGGGTATCGTAGACGATGATCATCCGCTCGATTAGCCCGTTGTCGTCGAATTCGAAAACATCGACGCACTCGAAACGCACCGCGGAGCCATCCTTTAGTCCCCAATCATAGACGAAGTAACCGGTCGCACGTCGGGCCCCCATCGTGCTAACGCAGATGTCGATAGGCGTTATTCTGCTTTCTCCAGACGCTGCGTTGACCTTCGCAAAGAATGGCGCAGGGCGCATCCAGCCGAGAAACGGCGAGAAGATCTGGGCGTCCGGCGTGAACAACGCGCAGATCGCCGCGACATCGCCGCGCTCCAACTCCCCGAGATAGTTGCGAACCTGCCGCGTGTATAGTGCTTCCGACGATGAGGCCATCTTCATTCTCCAATCATTCGTTGACACTCCGCGCATTCGAGCGCATGCGCATCCGATACAGGCACGATAGCGATGCACCGATGACCAGACAATCGAAAAATCCGCAACCCGGGTATGCAACCCATGCATATCCATTGGCCGACCTTACGCGGGCGCTGCCGCCACTGACAGCGTTCCAGGCATTCGTCGCCGGGGCGCAACTCGGGAGCATCAGCAAAGCCGCTGACCATCTGTGTCGAACGCAGGGCGCGGTGAGCCGCCAGATCCAGCAACTGGAAGCGCACTACCGGTGTGCACTTTTCGTGCGCCATGCGTCGGGGCTGACGCTGACGGCGGAAGGAAGCGAACTGTTGACCGTGGCCGTGAGCGTACTCACGCAACTGGTTCAGCACGCAGACATTCACGCCAGGACAGCGTCTGTCGTCACCCTGCGGTTGCCATCCACGTTCGCGATTCGCTGGTTGCTCCCACGGCTGGCAGACATCAATCACGCGTTGCCTGGAACAGAACTCCGCATCTCCACATCGGCGGACGACACGCCAGATTTCACCATGCCTGACGTCGACGCCATCGTTGTTCGTGGAACCGGGCAGTGGGCGGGTATGGACGCGGTTCCGTTGTTTGCCGAGCAACTCACACCGATGTGCACAAGCGAAATGGCCGCATCACTTGGCTCGGCAGCCGACCTTGCCCATGTCACATTGCTCCATCCCGGGCACGGCCATGAGGAGTGGCGATGCTGGCTGGAAAGCGTGGGGGCACGGCACATCGACGCGGACCGTGGACTCGTTTTTGATACCCTCGAATTGACGCTCACCGCTGCGGCGGAAGGGCATGGCGTTGCAATAGGCGATCCGCGGATGGCGCGGGACCGCCTGCGGGCTGGGACACTGGTGACGCCTTTTATCGACGTGGCGCAAAACGGCTTGTCGTACTTCGTCGTCTATCCATCTCAACGAGCCGCACAGTCCAAGATTCGTGCCCTCGCTGACGTCTTGTTTCGGCTTGCGCAGGAAGACTGATTGTTATCGAGGGAAGCAGTCCTGTACTGCGGCGTCCCAGTCAGCAGTTGACGCGCGGCTCGAACACCGCCAAAGCCAGTGTTCAAATCTTCGATGATCACGTTGCGCGTCGCCGTCGGGTGAGCGAGGCGTATCCGGGCGCGGCCGCCGGCATGAGCGACATCCACGTGACGAACGAGATCGTCGGCAAGGACAAGCTCGCCATGGCGACCGAGCTAGCGGCACATGTCCGCCTGAGCGTGTGCGTGGAGGACGTGTCGCAGTTGAGCGCACTGGGCGTTGCGGCGACGGCGGCGGGTGTGACAATCAGCGGAGATTGCGCGGGCACACAGTTGCAGACCCAGTATTGGGCAGCCCCGCCTTGAGTCATTGGCTCCAGGCAACACAATGGGAGGCGCCAGAGGAATCCGGTCAATGGGGTAGCACGCGCCTCAGAAATTCCTTCGCGCGCTCAGATTTCGGATCCTCGAAGAAGGCATCCTTGTGGGCATCCTCGAAAATGCTGCCGTTGTCCATGAAGAGCACCCGGTGCGCGACTTTCTTCGCGAAGCCCATCTCGTGCGTGACACACATCATCGTCATGCCTTCCTGGGCGAGTTCGATCATCACGTCGAGGACTTCGTTGATCATCTCGGGATCGAGCGCGGACGTTGGCTCATCGAACAGCATGGCGATGGGATCCATCGACAGCGCGCGTGCAATCGCCACCCGCTGCTGTTGCCCGCCGGATAACTGCCCGGGATACTTGTCGGCGTGTGCCCGAAGACCAACCCGGTCGAGCAGCGCCATGCCTTTTGCGGTTGCCGTGTCGCGATCTCGGCCGAGCACCTTGATTTGGGCGAGCGTCAGGTTTTGCGTGATTGACAGGTGCGGGAACAGCTCGAAATGCTGGAATACCATCCCGACCTTCGTGCGGAGCTTCGGGAGGTCTGTGTGCCTGGCCCCAACCGACTGCCCGCCGACGACGATCTCGCCTTGCTGGAACGGTTCGAGGCCATTCACGGTTTTGATCAGCGTCGATTTGCCGGAGCCGGACGGGCCGCAGACGACGACAACTTCGCCCTTGCTCACTTCGGTCGAGCAGCCGCTCAGAACCTGAAACGGTCCGTACCACTTCGACACATCTTTCAGTGCAATCATCTACCTTACCTTTTAATCCGCGATCGCTAACCCGCTTTTCTCAGCGCACGTGTGCCTGCGCGAGCCGTCCTTCGACATGACGTTGAATCCACGACATCGCAGAGCTGAGCAGCCAGTAGATTGCCGCCGCGGCCAGATAGAGCGGTAACGGCTGGAACGTGGACGCTATGACTTCCTGTGCCGCACGCAGCATCTCGGTCACCGTGATCACGGACACCAGCGACGTGTCCTTAATCAGGCTGATCAGGGTGTTGCCCAGACTCGGCACGGCCATTCTCAGGGCCTGCGGGCAAATGACATACCGCAGGGTCTGCAGGTGGGTGAGGCCCAGGCTGTGTGCCGCACTCCACTGGCCGCGGCCGATGCCGAGAATCGCGCCACGCATGCTTTCCGAGAGGTAGGCACCGGCATTGGCCGTCAACGCGAGAATGCCGGCGCTTGTCGGATCGAGAGAGATGCCAAGGTCGGGCAACCCGTAGTACACGACGAAAATTTGCACGAGCAGGGGAGTGCCACGCATGAGGCTGACATAGCCCCGTGCGATGCCCACGATGAGCGGCTGGCCACTGATACCCATGATCGCGACGACGATGCCGACGCACAGTCCGAGGACGGCCGATGCGAGTGCGAACTTCAGGGTAATCATCGCCCCCATGAGGAGGACAGGCAGCGCGTGAATAACAAGGTCGATTGGTGCCATGAGAGGTGTTGCCCGCGCGGGCGCATCACCTCGGCCGGAGCCGGGGTGATGCAGCAAATGAGGAGGTGGAGCGATTACTGCGAGACGGGTTGCGTGACGTCAGTGCCGAACCAGTGCATGGAGATCTTCTTCAACGTGCCGTCCTGCTTCATCGAGGTCAGGGCATCGTTGATCGCCTTTTCGAACCCCGGATTCCCCTTGCGGAACGGAATGCCCATTTCCTGCTCGCCACCCTTCAGGACCGAGCCCGGCCGAAGCGGCAGATTCGATGTCTTGATGATGTACGGCAGCATCAGGCGATCGTCGAGCGTGGCGTCGATACGGCCCGCCCCGAGATCGCGCAGTTTCTCCGGCGCACCCGGATAGGTTTGCACATTGATGCCGGAGACGGCGCGAGCCATCTGGTCGTAGTTCGTACCGAGCGTCACGCCGATCTTCTTGTCGCCGGAGAACTCATTGAGCGAGCTGAACTTGCGCTTGTCGTCTGCTCGCTGAATCAGTTGCGCCGCCGAGAACGTATAGGGCTGGCTGAAATCGAGCGCCTGTTTGCGTTGCGGGGTGATCGTGACCTGGTTGACGATCACGTCGAATTTGCCGGCCTGCAAACCGGCCAGAATACCGCTCCACTCGGTAGGGATGAATTCTGTTTTGACGCCCAGCTTGGCGGCGAGCGCCTTGGCGACATCCACATCGAAGCCCTCAAGCTCCCCGGACGCATTCCGGTAGTCGAACGGGGGATAGGTGCCCTCGAGGCCGACCCGCAGCACGCCGTTCGATTTCACCGTTTCGAGCAAATCCTGGGCGTGGGCGCTGGCGCCGATAAAACTGAGCGCAGTGGCAACGACGGCACCGCTCACAAGCCGGCTGATAGCATTCTTGAACTTCATTGTCTCCTCCTTGAATATTGGGTTACTACCTTACTGGGCATGCAGAAAGCGGAATGCTTTCTCCAGGTCCCCAATCAGATCTTCTTTCGCTTCAAGTCCGACATGCAGCCGGAACGCATAGCCCTCGAAAACGTGCGTGCGCGTGAACTATCGGTACGCGAAGGACCGGCGCGACCCGTGTGCACCGGATTCGCTCAGGTGCCTGCACGTTGTCTGTTTCTGCCGGCTACCATACGCTCGTGCAGTGTCGTCACCACATGGCTTCCTGTTCGCACGAACAGGAAAGGAAGCAGCGCATGCACGATCAGGGCAAGTGACGCGAAAAACATCGGCAGACTGAACGAGAACGACATCTTCATATGCTGGAGGTATGTCTCGTCGACAGAGCCAGGATGCTCGCGGAAAAGCCGGAGCAGAAAGTTCATGGATGAAACTCCGTTAGCCTGTTGTGCGGGAATTCCTGGCTACGCGACGCATTAGTTCTTGCATCCCATCCCGCCTCGGATGCTCGCTATCGTACGGAGGTGATGAGAGAATTTTTTTCCAAATGACCTACTGTTTTCCCCCTGGCGCCCGAAAAAATATTCTTCTTGAGGGTGTAGTGGTTGTAGTGGTCAAGCCTCTTTGGACACCAACAAAGGGGCTTGACCACTACACCCTGAGCGTCAGCAATGGCCGACAACTGCGCGTTGAGCATCGGGCGGGTTTCGAGTGGACCGGTAGTTCGAACGACCACCGCATGACTCAGGAAGCGGCAGAAAGTGGCCGATCGCCGACTTCACCCGCGGCACTGCCAGGCGGTTCTGATCCAGACTCCACGAGATACTGAAAACATCACGCCGACATGCGCTAACGCAAAGAACACCCAGAAAAGCACGGGTAGTCTTGCAGGTTTTTTCCCGCAAGCCTACGCCATGAAGCGCCCAACCCTCCTCAGCCCCGCCGGCTCGCTGCGCGCCTTGAACTACGCTCTCGCATACGGCGCCGATGCGGTGTACGCAGGGCTGCCGCGCTATAGCCTGCGTGCGCGCAACAACGAGTTCCGCAACACGGGCTTCCTCGGCAAAGGTATCGAAGCCTGCCGGGCCGCCGGCAAGCGCTTCTACCTGACCGTCAATCTGATGGCGCACAACCGCAAGGTCGACACCTTCATCAGGGACTTGAGCGATGCAGTGGCCCTTGGACCGGATGCACTGATCATGGCCGACCCGGGACTAATCATGATGGTCCGCGAGACGTGGCCCGACATGCCGGTCCACCTTTCCGTGCAGGCCAACACGGTCAACTACGCCAGCGTTCGTTTCTGGAATTCGATCGGCGTATCGCGGGTGATCCTGTCGCGCGAACTCTCGCTCGACGAGATCGCCGAGATCCGTCAACGCTGCCCTGACACCGAAATCGAAGTCTTCGTGCACGGCGCGTTGTGCATGGCGTATTCCGGCCGCTGTCTGCTCTCCGGCTATTTCAATCACCGCGACTCGAATCAGGGCACCTGCACCAACGCCTGCCGCTGGAGCTATCGCATGACCGAATCGGCGCTCACGCCTGAAGGCGAACACGTGCCGCGCCATACGGCAGCGGATAACGTGTATCTGCTGGAAGAAGAAGGGCGCCGCCACGGAGAATGGATGGAGGTGTCCGAAGACGAACACGGCACGTACATCATGAATTCGCGCGATCTGCGCGCGATCGAGCACGTGCAGCGACTGATCGATATCGGCGTCGATTGCCTGAAAATCGAAGGTCGCACCAAGTCACATTACTACGTCGCGCGTACCGCGCAGATCTATGCGCGCGCCATCGACGACGCGATCGCCGGCCGCCCGTTCGACGCGGGGCTCATCGGTCGCCTCGACGGCCTCGCCAATCGTGGCTACACCGACGGCTTCCTGCAGCGGCATCGCTCCGAGGATTATCAGAACTACGCCAGCGGAGCATCGGGCAACGCGCGTCAACAGTTCGTCGGCGAATGGCTGGCTTATGACGCAGCGAGCGGGCTTACGACGCTCGAAGTGAAGAATCGCTTTGCCGTTGGCGACGCACTGGAGATCGTTACTCCGGGCGGCTCGCGCGACGTAACCCTGACTCGCATGGAAAACATGGAAGGACGAACTTGTGATGTCGCGCCCGGCAGCGGCCACACGGTCCGGATCGACATTGGAGTAACCGGGCCGATGACGCTCGTGGCCCGATACGTCGGGGACGATCGTATAGAGTGAGACGAGTCAGTCAACACCGCTCCGTAGCCATGACGCGGAAAAGTGCGGGGGAGATGACACTTTTCCTCCACCCGGAGTGCAAGGAGAACCCGTAAAAATGGCTCGCGCAGCTGGCGCGAGCCATTTTCCGGTTAAGCGTTACAGCGAGAGCAGAGAGCCGCTGCGGATGGGCTTTTCGCCGGCAATGCGCGCGACTTCCATGCCGGCCGTGGCGAAGCGCGTGCTTTGGCGTGCGTACATCACGCCGCTCACGCCGGCGTGCAGGGTCGTCACGGTGTCGGCGAGCGGATCGACGATATCGGCGATCGCCGCACCGCGTTCCACCCACGTGCCGCAATCCACGCGAAATACGAGCACGCCACTGGCCGGCGCAACGATCGGTTCGGTGCCCGCGAGCGGCGTGGCCGCGTAGGCGAGCGGCGGCAGCGGCGCGGCCGTGCCTTCGATCACGCCGCGTCCGGTCAGATAGTCGACGATGGCCTGAGCGTCGTGCTCGGCGGACTCGTGGGAGACGTCGCGCTGGCCGCGCAATTCGACCGTCACCGAAATCGAACTGTGCGCAATGGGGTAGCGGTTGCCGAAGTGTTCGCGCAGTTCCGACCAGCAGAAGCTGTGGATCTCGTCGAACGGATTGCCAATCGAGTTGAGCGCGAGCAGCGAGGCCTTGGCGTCGAGATAGCGCGCGAGCGGCTCGACTTCGGGCCACAGCTCCGGGTTCGTGTAGATGTGCATGGCGGCTTCCCAGTCGCAATGCAGATCCAGCACGATGTCGGCGTCATACGAAAGGCGCTGCAGCGCGAGCCGCATCGAATCGAGCTCCGTTCTGGGCTGCTGTGCAGCCAGGGCTTCGCCCATGGCCGCGCGAATGGCCGTGCGGTTCGCGGCTTCGTCAGGCCCGAGGCGTGCCTCGATATTCGGCAGCACCAGCGCGGTGAGTTCGTGGAAGTTGCGGTTGAAGTTCTGTGCCGTATTCGATTCGAAGCGGCCGATCATATGCCCGAGCCAGTGCTGGTTGAGGCCGACCGGGTTGGGCACCGGCACGATCACGACCTCGCCGCGAAGGCGGCCCGCGGCTTCCAGCTCCGCGAGCTTGCGGCGCAGCACCCACGAGACGAGCATGCCCGGCAGTTCATCGGCGTGCAGGGACGACTGGATATAGACCTTGGGGCCGCCCGACGGGCCGTAGTGGAAGCTCGTGATTTGCCGCTCGGTGCCGAGCGCGGGCGCGATCAACGGATGGTTGCGGGTTTGCATGATGGATACGCGTGGCGCGGCGGCCCGCGATAGGCATTGGAGTTGAAGGTCGCCCCGAAAGGCGCGGTAGCTCGATATTAGCGGATTCGCCGCAGTGCCGGAACCCTCGTGCCCGGCGTGCTTGCCGCATCGCCGAAAAATATGGAATGCGAAATAAAAATCCGGAAAAGAAAAAGCCCGGACGCAAGTCCGGGCTTCGTGCGCTGCTATGGGGCGCCGGTGCGGCGCTTAGCTGCCGTACACGTCGAAGTCGAAGTACTTCGATTCGAGCTTCTTGTACGTGCCGTCCTTGATCATGTCGGCGATGGCCTTGTCGATCTTCGTCTTGAGGTCCGTGTCTTCCTTGCGCAGGCCAATGGCGGCTGCGCCCGTCGGGATTTCCTTGCCCGCGAACTGGAAGCCGGCGCCGCGCGGGGTCTTCAGGAAGCCCAGATCGGCTTGCACTTCGTCCTGCAGCGCGGCGTCGAGACGGCCCGAGATCAGGTCGGCATAGACCTGGTCCTGGTTCTGGTAGGGAACGACGTTCACGCCCTTCGGCGCCCAGTTTTCCTTCGCGTAGGTTTCCTGGATGGTGCCTTGCTCGACGCCAACCGACTTGCCCTTGAGCGAGTCAGCCGTCGGCGCGAGGCTCGAGCCCTTCTTGGCGACGAGGCGCGTCGGCGTGTTGAACAGCTTCGCCGAGAAGGCGATCTGCTCTGCGCGCTGCGGGGTGATCGTCATCGACGAGAGCACGCCGTCGAACTTCTTGGCCTTCAGGCCGGGGATCATGCCGTCGAAGTCCTGCTCGACCCACACGCACTTGGCGTTCAGGCGCTTGCAGATTTCGTTGCCGAGGTCGATGTCGAAGCCGACCAGCTTGCCATCAGGTGCTTTGGATTCGAACGGTGCGTAGCTGGCGTCGACGCCGAAACGCACGGTGGTCCAGTCCTTCGCATGGGCGGCGCCGGCCGAGACGGCGAGCAGGGCAACCGTGAGGGCGGCAAGCAGTTTCTTCACTATGGGTACTCCTCGAGATGGTTCAGGGCGCGTCGCGTGCGGTCGTGCCGCCAGGGCGCATTTTCCGGCGCGGCTTGCGCCGGATTATTGTTGGACCTGCCAGCCTGCGGCCAGCGAAGCGCGGCAAGCTTACCAGGTCGGAAATTGCTGCGTCGCTAGTGTAATACCGGATGGCGTCAAGCGGAGCAATAAGCGCACGCCCGTGCTCTTGTACGATCTGAGGCGAAGCCTTGTTGCGCAAGGCCAATGGGGCATAGAGGGCGCGCCCGGGTCATGGCGCGTGCGACCGCGTGGGCGATGCGCTGCCGCAACAGTCCGATGAATGCGAGGCCGCGCGGATGGAGATTGAGATCGAACGACGGCGCGCCGTTGGTTTTCGGCCCGTGACAGGCCAGCCGGCGACGCGATTTTGTGCGCCGCAACAAAAGCAGCAGGCGCAGCCCCGGGGCAGCGCCTGCTGAGCGTCACACGACGCGCACGCCCGCGCGCCAGGTCGCGCGCGGCACGGGGAGCGAGTCGAGCATCGTCACGCGGACGAAGTCGGCGCGCAGGCCAGGCTCGATCGCGCCGCGGTCATGGAGGCCCGACTTGCTGGCGGGCTCCCAGGAGACCGTGGCGAGCGCGCGCGGCAGCGTCCAGTCGGCCTGGGTCACGAGATCGAACGCGGCGGTCAGGAGACTCGAGGGCACGTAGTCGGACGAAAGGATGTCGAGTAGCCCCGCCTGCGCCAGCTCCAGCGCGGAGACGTTGCCCGAATGCGAGCCGCCGCGCACGACGTTCGGCGCGCCCATGATCGTCGCGATGCCGCGCTTTTTCGCTTCCTCGGCGGCCGCACGCGTGGTCGGAAATTCGGCGAGCACGATGCCTTCGGCGGCGGCCTGCTCGACGTGCTCCACGAGCGTGTCGTCATGGCTCGCGAGTGGAATGCCGCGCGTGCGGCAGCGCTGCACGATTTCGAGTCGGTGTGCGTCCGCGTAGCGTTCCTGTTCGGTGGCCATTTCGGCGAGCATGGTGTTGGTCTGCTCGTCTGTCCACTTGCCGTGGCGCTCCTGGAATTTGCGCCATTGCTCGCGGTCGTGCCACTGCCGCTGGCCCGGCGTGTGGTCCATCACCGAGGCGAGGCGCAGCAGCGGGTGCTCGCTGAGCGTATCGAACAGCTCGATCACGTCTTCAGTGGCGATCTCGCAGCGCAGATGCAGGAAGTGCTCGGCGCGCAGCAGGTTGCGCTCGGAAAAGCGCGTGAGCGCGGCGGCGCTCGCGAGCTGCACGTCGCGGCCGCGCACGCCCACGGCGAGGCGCGTGCCGATGGCGAGCGCGTCGAACACCGTGGTGATGCCGGCCGCCGCGATCTGCGCGTCGTGGATGACGAACGCGGCGTCGGTGTTCCAATGCACGCCGGGGCGGGGCGCAAGGTGCTTTTCGAGGTTGTCGGTATGCAGCTCGACGAGACCGGGCAGCAGGAAGTCGCCTTCCCAGTCTTCGGCTTCGGACGCGGCGGTCGAGCCGCGCGAGATGTCGCGGATCTTGCCGTCTTCCACGCTTAGCGTGCCGGTGAAAACGTCGTCTCGCGTCACGATGCGAGCGTTCTTGATCAACATCGTCAGGCTCCGTATCAGATTTCGATGTTCAGTCTGCAATCAGGGTTCACGCAGCGGCCGTGAGCGGCGTTTGCGCGCGCGGCGCGGTCAGTTCGAGCACGCGTGTGGCGACACGCACGCGCGTGTCCTCGTCGTGGAACACGCCGACGATCGCCGCGCCGCGCTCGCGCGCCTCGCCAATCAGGCTCGCGACGACTTCCCGGTTCTCCGCATCGAGCGAAGCCGTGGGTTCGTCGAGCAGCAGCACGCGGTGCTGCGCGATCAAGCCCCGCGCGATGTTCACCCGCTGCTGCTCGCCGCCCGAAAACGTGGCGGGTGCGAGCGGCCACAAGCGGCGCGGCACGTTCAGGCGCGCGAGCAGCGTTTGCGCCCGTTCGCGCGCCTCGTCTTCTTCCACGCCACGCGAGACGAGCGGCGCGGCCACGATATCGAGCGCGCTCACGCGCGGAATCACGCGCAAGAACTGGCTCACGTAGCCCACCACGTTGCGGCGCAGACGCAGGATGTCGTGGGGCGCGGCGCCCGTGACCTCCAGATGCTCGAGCGGCGCGCCTTCGTCGCGGATCGCGATCGAGCCGCCGCTCGCGAGATAGTTGCCGTACAGGCAGCGCAAGAACGTGCTCTTGCCCGCGCCCGAGGGCCCGACCAGCACGATGCATTCGCCGCGCGCCACGTCGAGCGAGAGGCCCGCGAGCGCTTCGATGCCGATGCCGCCCTGGCCGTGCAGCGTGAAGGTCTTGCGCACGTCCTCGGCGCGCAGCATGAGCGCGGGGCGCTCGATGAACGCGCGCGTGCCGCGCTGCGCGCCCGGCGTGAGCGCCGATGATGGAGTGAATGTCATGTCGATCATCCTAGACCGGCAGCACGGAGGCCACCAGCGTCTGCGTATAGGGATGTTGCGGGTCGTCCAGCACCTGGTCGGTCAGGCCCGATTCGACCACCGTGCCGCCTTGCATCACCATCAAGCGATGCGCGAGCAGACGCGCCACGCCGATGTCGTGCGTGACGATCAGCACCGAGAGATGCAGCGTGGTCGTGAGCGTGCGCAGCAGGTCGAGCAGGCGCGCCTGCACGGAGACGTCGAGGCCCGCGGTGGGCTCATCCATGAACACGAGCCGCGGGCCCGTCACGAGATTGCGCGCGATCTGCAGGCGCTGCTGCATGCCGCCCGAAAACGCCGAAGGCAGTTCGTCGATGCGCATGGCGTCCAGCTCCACGCGCTGCATCCATTGCTGCGCGGTGTTGCGAATCTGCCCGTAATGGCGCGCGCCCACGGCCATGAGCGGCTCGCCGATGTTGGCGCCGGCGGAGACGCCCGCACGCAGCCCGTCGCGCGGATTCTGCTGCACGAAGCCCCATTCGGTGCGCGCCAGCAGGCGCCGGCGCGGTTCCGAAAGCGTGCGCAGGTCGAGCGTTTCGCCGTTCGCGCCCGTGTAGTGCAGCGCGCCCGAATCGGCTTCGGTGCGCAGCGCGAGCGTGTTGAGCAGCGTGGTCTTGCCCGAGCCCGACTCGCCGACGATGCACAGCACCTCGCCGGGATACAGATCGAAGTTCACGTCGCGGCAGCCATTGCGGCCGCCGTACTGCTTCGTGAGCGCGCGTGCGCTGAGCAGCGGCGTCATGCGGTTTCTCCCGATTTCGTCGTTGCGCGCGCATCGATATCTTCGCGGCGCTCGTGGCAGTAGTCGCTGTCCGAGCAGACGAACATGCGCTTGCCCGAGTCGTCGACGATCATCTCGTCGAGGAAGCTCTCGCGCGAGCCGCACAGCGCGCACGCGTGCTCCCAGCGCTGCACCTCGAACGGATGGTCGTCGAAGTCCAGGCTTTTGACGGGCGTGTAGGGCGGAATCGCGTAGACGCGGCGTTCGCGCCCCGCGCCGAACAGCTGCAGCGCGGCGTTCATGTTGAGCTTGGGGTTGTCGAACTTCGGGATCGGCGAGGGCGAAGTGAGATAGCGGCCGTTCACCGTCACCGGGTAATCGTAGGTCGTGGCGATGCTGCCGTGCTGCACGATGTCCTCATAAAGCTTCACGCTGATGAGGCCGTAATCGGCGAGCGCATGGAGCTTCCTGCATTCGGCCACGCGCGGCTCGAGCCGGAACAGCGGCTCGGGCATCGGCACCTGGTAGACGAGAATCTGCCTGTGAGTGAGCGGCGTTTCGGGAATGCGGTGGCGCGTCTGGATGATCGACGCCTCGCTCGTGCGGCGCGTGGTGGCGACGCCCGTCGTGCGCGCGAAGAAGCGGCGGATGTTCACGGCGTTCGTGGTGTCGTCCGAGCCCTGGTCGATCACCTTGAGCGTGTCCTTCGCGCCGATGATGGCCGCCGTCACCTGAATGCCGCCCGTGCCCCAGCCATAGGGGAGCGGCATTTCGCGCGAGGCGAACGGCACCTGATAGCCCGGCACGGCAACGGCCTTGAGAAGCGCGCGGCGCAGCATGCGCTTGGTCTGTTCGTCGAGGTAGGCGAAGTTGTAGCCGGAAACGGCCTGCGTTTCGTGCGAGGCGACTTCGGCTGCGGTGATCTGCAAGGCATCGGGCGCGTTCATGCGGCCTCCCTGTTCGGCGCGCCGGCATCGGTGTTTTCTTCGTGCTGCGCGCGCAGCCGCCGCACGAGTTCCAGCTCGGCCTGGAAGTCCACGTAGTGCGGCAGCTTCAGATGTTGAACGAAGCCCGAGGCCTCCACGTTGTCGCTATGCGAGAGCATGAATTCGATGTCCTGGGTGGGCGAGGCGATCGTCTCGCCCAGTTCCTCGGCGCGCAGCGCGCGGTCCACCAGCGCCATCGCCATTGCCTTGCGCTCCGCGTGGCCGAACGCGAGGCCATAGCCTTGCGTGAATTTCGGCGGCACGTCTTTCGCGCCCGCGAACTGGTTGATCATCTGGCACTCGGTCAACTCGATCTCGCCGATCTCGACGGCTTCATCCAGTTCGTCCAGCACCATTTCTACGGATACCGAACCAAAGCGGATCTCGCCCGCGAACGGGTGCGAATGCGCGTAGCCGCGCTGCGTGGCATAGCCCATTGCGAGCAGGAAGCCTTCGTCGCCGCGCGCGAGATTCTGCAGGCGCACCGTGCGATCGGCGGGGAACGCCAGCGGCTCGCGCGAGAGGTCGCCGGGTTCGCGCGGCGCGGGCGAGCGCGTTTCCTGCTCGATCAGGCCTTCCTTGTCGAGCAGCGAGAGCACGCGCGGCATCGGCTCATCGGGCGGCGCTGCGCGCGGCGCGGGCTCGGCGCGGTTCGCGCCATCGTCGCCTTCGGCGAGCAGCGCGAAGTCGAGCAGGCGCTGCGTGTAGTCGTAAGTGGCGCCGAGCACCTGGCCGCCGGGCACGTCCTTGAAGGTCGCGGAAATGCGGCGCTCCACCACCATGTTTTCCGTTTCGACGGGCTGTGTATAGCCGAAGCGCGGCAGCGTGGTGCGATACGCGCGCAGCAGAAAGATCGCTTCGACGAGATCGCCTGCGGCCTGCTTGATCGCGAGCGCGGCGAGTTCCTCGTCGTAGACCGAGCCTTCGGCCATCACGCGCGCTACGGCGAGGCGCAACTGTTCGCGGATCTGCGCGACGGTGAGCTCGGGCACGCGCGTATCGCCGCGGCGAGCCTCGTCGAGCAGACGCCACGACGCTTCGATCGCGCGTTCCCCTCCTTTGACGGCGACGTACATCAGTGCATCTCCACGAGCGTGGTGCGCGGCAGGCCGAGAAGGCGATCGCCGCACACGAGATAGAAGTCGATGCCGCACGGAAAGTGCGGCGCGAGCGCGGCGCGTTCGTGCCAGAAGCGCTCGGGCAGGCCGACGGGCGCGATGGCGCGGGTCGTTTCGATGCCGGGGCCGCGCAGCGCGAGCGGGGCGCCGCCGCTGAGCGCTTCCACGCGCACGAACACGGTGGCGGATTGCTCGGGCGACTCGGGCGTGCCGCTCGCGAAGGCGTCGAGCGGCGGCAGCGTGGCGGCGTCGTGCACGTAGGCGAACGCGGCTTCGCGCGGCGCCTCGGCAAGCGGCGCGCCTGCGTGAAAGCGCAACGCGGCCGCGAGCGCGGCGTCGGGCTGCGCGAGCCAGACAGGCGTGGCGTAGTCGGCGAGCGTGAGCAGCCCCGCAAACGCGGCGAGGCCGGCACGTGCGGCAGCGACTTCGGCCGCCGGCAGACGCATTTCGATCACGCCGATCGTGCCCGGCCGCGCCAGGACGTCGAGCAGCGTGCGGAACACGGCTTGACTGTCATGGACCGGATCGCCGAAGCCGGGCGCGAGCGCCGCGAGCAAATCAGGCGTCATGGCATTGCGTGCGTCGCTCATGCGTCACCTCGAACCATCGTGAAGAACTCGACCCGCGTGCTGGCTGCATCGGCGCGGCGCGCATCGCGCCGTGCGGCGAGACGCGCCGCGAGCGGCTCGATCAACTGCGCGTGCAACCGGGCATGGTGCGCGGGAACTTGCAGCAGCGCGTCGGCGAGCGCGGCCAGTTCGGCGCGGCGCTTGTCGCGGCCCAGATGGCACGCCACGCCGACAGGGCAGGGCTCGCCTGCGCCCGTGGCCTGGGTGTCCGAGGCGCGCAGGCGCAGGGTGGCGCGGGTGACGGTGGCTTCGCCAAGGTTGAAGGCGTCGCCGGTGCCGCCGACGCGCCCGCGCACCATGGCAAGACCCGTTTGCGGCGGGCGCAACCAGTCGAAGGCGGGTGCGGGCGCGCCGCCGAGCGCCTTGCCCAGTGCCGCTTCGAGCTCGGCGCGCGGCGTGCGCGCGAGAACCGCCATCCAGGCGCGCCGGGCGGCGGCAGAGGATGAGTGAGAGGAGGCGTTCATCGGAATTCCTGTGTCGTGAACGAAGGAAGGACTGACATGGCAACCGGGCTTGCGAACAGCATCCATTGAAGCATCTATTCGTCTAAACGTCTAGACGTCTATTCGTACAGTTGGGCGCGCCGATGGAATGGAGGTTTTCACATTTCCATCACGCCATGCGCACTACAATGCACAAAACGCCATTGAAACCGAGAGGAATGACAGCACCATGACATCGAACGACGACGCGCCGTCCAGCCTGCTTGAGCGCGGTGCGGGCGTAGCGGTGTGGCGGCAGATCGAGCAGATCCTCGCGGCCGAGATCGCCGCGAAGGGCTTCGGCGAAGACGGCCGCCTGCCGAGCGAGGGTGAACTCGCGCGCCGCTTCGACGTGAACCGCCACACGGTGCGGCGTGCGATGCTGGGACTCGCGGCGCTCGGCCTCGTGAGCGTCGAACAGGGGCGCGGCACCTTCGTGCAGCCAGGCGCGATCGACTACACCATCGGCAAGCGCACGCGCTTCACCGAGAACCTGAAGCGCCATCAACATTCGGCGGCGGGCAAGCTGCTTGCGTCGTCGCGCGTGAAGGCGGACCCCACGGTCGCGAAGGCGCTGGGCCTGCGCGCGGGCGCGCTCGTCTACCGGCTCGAAACGCTGCACGAGTCGGACGGCGTGCCGCTCACCTACGCGCGCAGCTGGTATCCGGCCGCGCGCTTCGCCGATCTGCCCGTCGTCATGGAGCGCGTGGACAGCACCTCGAAGGCGCTCGCCGAATATGGCGTGACGGACTATCTGCGCAAGTGGAGCCGCATCGGCAGCGTGCTGCCCGAGGCCGAGGTGGCGCGACGCCTGAACATCAACCGTCAGCAGCCCGTGCTGTGGGTGGAAAACGTCGATGTCGATCTCGACGGCACGCCGATCAAGTACGGCATCACGCACTTCGCGGCCGATCGCGTGCAGCTGATGGTGGAGCACGACCTATGAGCGTGCCGCGGGCAGACTGGAGCGAAGCCGCGCGCTTCGCGCTCTACTATGCGCCGCCGCGCGAATCGGCATGGTGGCAGGCGGGCTGCGCGTGGCTCGGCCGCGATCCGGAAACGGGCGACGAGCTTGCGCCGCCTTTGATCGACGGACTCTCGCAACCGCTGGAAACGCTCACGGTCGCGCCACGCCGCTATGGATGGCATGGCACGCTCGTGCCGCCGTTCCGTCTCGCGCCCGGCGTGGCGCCCGAAACGCTCGTGGCAGCCGCGCAGCAGTGGGCGCAGCGGCAGGCGCGCCTGGCGGTCCATGTCGAGGCGGCGACGATCGGCCGTTTCGTGGCGCTGTGCCCGGCCGACGAAGCCGGCGAAACGGCGCTGCGCGAACTCGCCGCCGATGCACTGCGCGCGCTCGACTCGCTGCGCACCCCGCAAACGGGCGCCGAACTCGCGAAGCGCCTCGATGCGCCGCTCACGGCGCGCCAGCGGGCCTACGTCGAGCAATGGGGGTATCCGTACGTGTTCGAAGAATTTCGCTTTCACATGACACTTTCCGATTCGCTGAACGATGCGCCAGCGCGCGCGCAACTCGTCGAGGCCTGGAATACGCGGATGCGCGACGCCGGGCCGCTGCCGGTGGAAGGCGCGGCGCTCTTCGTCGAGCCGGAGCCGGGCGCGCCGTTCGCACTGTGGCGCCGCCTGCCGTTCGCAGGGGGGCATGCATGAAAGGCGGTCTGATCTACGTGATGGGGCCTTCGGGCGCGGGTAAGGACACGCTGCTGCGTTATGCGCGCGGGCGCCTCGCCGGCGAGAGCGTCGTGTTCGCGCATCGATACATCACGCGCGAAGACAGTGGCGGCGAGAACCACATCGCGCTCACCGAGCCCGAATTCGAGGCGCGCTCGCAGCGCGGTCTCTTCGCGCTGCAATGGCGCAGTCACGCGCTGCGCTATGGCGTGGGCGTGGAGATCGACCAGTGGATGGCGCTCGGCTGCACCGTGGTGGTGAACGGCTCGCGGGAATATGCGCGCGAGGCGTTCGGGCGCTACGCCCGCATGACGCTTGTGCATATCGAAGCCGCGCAACACGTGCTGGCCGCGCGCCTCGCATCGCGGGCGCGCGAGACACCGGAGCAGGTCGCGGCGCGCCTCGCGCGGCGCGCCGTGTTCGAGGTGCCGCCGGGTGCCGCGTTCTCGCGCATCGACAACTCGGGGCATCTGGAAGCGGCGGGCGAGGCGTTCGTCGAGATCGTGAGGCGGGTCGCGGCCGGATAGTGCGGGCGCGGTCCTTAACCGCTGCTTAAGGGCTCGCATCGGCTGGGGGATTTTTGGTCGGGCGGGGTCGCCGTGAGAAGATGCAAGCGACCCGAGAACTCAAAGAGAACGCCCTTGGACCGCTTCCAGGAGATGCAGATTTTCACGCGCATCGTCGACCGCCGCAGCTTCACGCAGGCGGCCGAGGATTTGAACCTGCCGCGCGCGACGGTCACCAACTCGATCAAGCGCCTCGAAGCGCGGCTCGGCGTGCGCCTGCTCGAACGCACCACGCGCCAGGTGAAGCCCACGCTCGACGGCGAAGCCTACTACCAGCGTTGCACGCGCCTGCTCGCCGACCTCGAGGAAACCGAGGAGGCGTTTCGCGATACCGATCCGCAGGGCCGTCTGCGCGTGAACATGCAGGGCACGCTCACGCAGTATTTCGTGATGCCTCGCCTGCCCGAATTCCTCGCGCGCTATCCGCGCATCGAACTCTTCATCGGCTCGGGCGATCATTTCGTCGACCTCGTGGGCGAAGGTGTGGACTGCGTGCTGCGTGCGGGCGAACTGGCCGATTCCTCGATGATCGCTCGCCGCGTGGCGCTGCTGGAGCAGGTGACCTGCGCGAGCCCGGCGTATCTCGAACGGCACGGCGACCCGGAGTCGATCGAGGCGCTCGATGGTGCGCATGCGGGTGGCGCGGGACGCCTCGCCCATTGCGCAGTCAACTATGTTTCGCCTGCCACGGGCCGTGCGTTGCCGCTCGAATTCACGACACTCGATGGCGTTGTCGACGTGACGCTGCCGGGCCCGGTGGCCGTGAACAGTGCGGAGATCTACACGGCCGGCGCGCTGGCGGGGCTGGGCATCGTGCAGGTGCCGCGCTACCGCGTGCGCGAGCAGCTCGCCACGGGCGAGCTGTGCGTCGTGCTGCCTTCGCATCCTCCGCCACCATTGCCGGTTTCGCTGCTTTACCCACAGAACCGCCAGTTGTCGCTGCGCGTGCGCGCTTTCGCAGACTGGCTCGTGCAGGTGTTCGCCGCTGCCGCGTGAGCCTGCCGGGCGGCGCGCTCAGTTCCTTCTCAGGTGCTCGCCTTGCCCTCAGGTACGCCGGGCGACCATGTCGGAGACGCGCGTCGCGGCTTGCTGAAGCGGTTCGAGAAAGGTCTTCACCATCTGCTTCGCCGACGTGCGCTGCGCATTGCCGCTGATGTTCATCGCGGCGATCACGCGGCCCTGCCGGTTGCGGATGGGCGCCGAGATCGAGATGAGGCCGCCTTCCAGTTCCTGGTCGACGATGGCCCAGCCTTGCTGGCGCACCTGAGCGATGATCTTCTTGAGCTCGCCGATGTCGGTGACCGTGCGCGCGGTATGCGCATAGAGCGGCGAGGAGCCGAGCGTTTCGTCGAGCGCGGCTTCGTCCAGCGAGGCGAGCAGCACGCGCCCCATCGACGTGCAATACGCGGGCAGGCGGCTGCCGATCGAAAGGTTGATCGTCATGATCTTGTGCGTGGGCACGCGCAGCACATAAACGATCTCGGTGCGGTCGAGCACGGCTGCCGAGCAGCTTTCGTGCACTTCCTGCGACAGTTCCTCCATCACCGGCTCGGCGAGATTCCAGAACGGCATCGACGTGAGATAGGCGAAGCCGAGATCGAGAATGCGCGGGGTGAGGCGAAAGAGCCGTCCGTCGGCCTCGACGTAGCCAAGCGTCTGCAGCGTGAGCAGGATGCGGCGCGCGCCCGCGCGCGTGAGGCCCGTGGCGGCGGCGACGTCCGTGAGGGTCTGCTCGGGATGCTCGGCGTTGAACGCGCGGATCACCGAAAGCCCGCGCGCGAATGACTGCACGTAGGAGTCGCCCGGCTTTTCGGGAATCTCCTGCTTTTCGGCGGAACGGTCTGGCGAGGCACTGGAAGCAGAATTCATGGATTGGCGGTTCGATCTTGCGGCGGCGCTTGGAAGAGACTATCAAGATAGCGCATGCGATCGGTTTTCGCCAACAGTGGACAGGGGAGGGGCGGTGCCGAGCTTCGGCGACGAGCGCGCACGAAAAGCCGCTCGAGCGCCGCGTCGGGATATGCGGCATATGCGCGCAGCAGAGGAATTAGCAGCCGGTTATTTGATTGCAGTCAATTATTTCCCGTTAAAAAAGATTAATTGGCCAATGCCAGGAATTTCGGTAAAAGCGAGATAAAAAACCGCTGTTGGGATTCGAATGAATCTGGACACTTTGTGACGTTTTTCGAAGCAGACTGCGCTCGCCCTTCGCTCGCTTTCATCGCCTGCCCGCTCGCCGTCCGCCGAACGGGAGTCCGGCCCGTGGCGGCTGTTCAGGATGCCGAAAGCCGATAGAAAGATAATTGCGGCCTTCCGTCGCGCTTGCCTGGGCGAGCTTTAACCGGCTCGCCACTCCTTAATAAAGATCAAATTTCGCGCATTGTCCTTTCCGTAGAATCGCGCTGAATACGATACGGGAGCATTTTGCGTGGCGAGTTTGCGATGCAAATGTGTTGGGTGTTAGGCGTTTTGGTGGACAACGGAACAGGCAAACATGAAAGACAGAAGAGTCTTTAAAAGGTGGTTAATCCCCCTCGGCAGCGGGCTGCTCGTTTCTCTTGCAGGGTGCAGCGGCAATTTTGCCCTGCTGGACCCGAAGGGCAGCGTGGGCGTGGCCGAAAGATCGCTCATCGCCACGGCCACATGGGCCATGCTGCTGGTCGTGGTGCCCGTCATCATCCTGACGCTCCTGTTCGCGTGGCGTTACCGGGCCTCCAACCGCAACGCGACCTACGCGCCGAAGTGGGCCCATTCCACGGCGATCGAAGTGGTGGTGTGGGCCATTCCCTCCGCCATCATCCTTTTCCTTGCGGTCCTCACCTGGCGCACCTGTCACGAGCTCGACCCGTACAAGCCGCTGGAGTCGAGCGTGAAGCCCATCAACGTCGAGGTCGTCGCGCTCGACTGGAAGTGGCTGTTCGTCTACCCGGACCTTGGCATTGCCTCGGTGAACCAGCTGGCCGTGCCGGTCGGCACGCCGGTCAACTTCCGCATCACGTCGGACTCGGTGATGAACTCGTTCTTCATCCCGCAGCTTGGCAGCCAGGTGTACGCCATGGCGGGCATGCAAACGCGCCTGCACCTGATCGCCGACGAAGCCGGCGATTTCGACGGCCTCTCGTCGAACTACAGCGGCAAGGGCTTCTCCGATATGAAGTTCCGCACGCTCGCCATGAGCCAGCAGGATTTCGACTCGTGGGTGCAGAAGGTGAAGGCGTCGTCGATCCAGCTGTCGATGGACAAGTACGCAACGGTCGCGCAGCCGCAGGAGAAGGCGCCCGTGCAGTACTTCTCGACGGTCGACCCGAAGCTCTTCAACAACATCATCGCGAAGTACAACAACGGCCACGTCACGAACTTCAGTGACCCGTCGTGCGTGACCAAGGGGTAAGCAGCATGTTCGGAAAACTCACATTAGAGGCGATCCCGTTCGATCAGCCCATCATCATGGGCGCGGCGGCGTTCATGGCGCTGATCGTTCTCGGCGTGCTCGGTCTCGTCACCGTGACCGGCAAGTGGAAGTACATCTGGACCGAGTGGCTCACGAGCGTGGACCACAAGCGTATCGGCGTGATGTACATGATCGTGGCGGTGCTCATGCTCGTGCGCGGCTTCGCCGACGCGGTCATGATGCGTATCCAGCAGGCCATGGCGTTCGGTTCGCCCGGCTATCTGCCGCCGCATCACTTCGACCAGATCTTCACGGCGCACGGCGTCATCATGATCTTCTTCATGGCGATGGCGCTCATGGTCGGTTTCTTCAACCTCGTCGTGCCCCTGCAGATCGGCGCGCGCGACGTGGCGTTCCCGTTCCTGAACTCGCTCTCGTTCTGGATGACGGCGATCAGCGCGATCCTCATCAACGTGTCGCTCGTGGTCGGCGAGTTCGCGAAGGTGGGCTGGCTCGCGTATCCGCCGCTTTCCGAACTGCAGTTCAGTCCGGACGTGGGGGTCGACTATTACATCTGGGCGGTCCAGCTTTCCGGCGTCGGTACCTTGATCACGGGCGTGAACTTCTTCGTCACGATCATCAAGATGCGCGCGCCGGGCATGACGCTCATGAAGATGCCGGTGTTCACGTGGACGGCGCTGTGCTCGAACGTGCTGATCATGGCAACGTTCCCGATCCTCACCATCGCGGTGGCGCTGCTCGGCCTCGACCGCTATGTCGGCACGCACTTCTTCACGAACGAGCTGGGCGGCAACGCCATGCTGTACCTGAACCTGATCTGGGCGTGGGGCCACCCCGAGGTGTACATCCTCGTGCTGCCGGCGTTCGGCATCTATTCGGAAGTGATGGCCACGTTCTGCAAGAAGCCGCTGTTCGGCTACAAGACGATGGTCTACGCCTCGTGCGCGATCATGGTGCTGGCGTTCCTCGTGTGGGCGCACCACTTCTTCACGATGGGCGCGGGCGCCGACGTCAACGCGTTCTTCGGCATCGCGACCATGATCATTGCGATCCCGACGGGCGTGAAGATCTTCAACTGGCTGTTCACGATGTATCGCGGCCGTGTTCACTTCACCGCGCCGGTGCTCTGGACGATCGGCTTCATGGTGACGTTCTCGATCGGCGGCATGACCGGCGTGATGATGGCGATCCCCGGCGCGGACTTCGTGCTGCACAACTCGCTCTTCCTCGTCGCCCACTTCCATAACGCCATCATCGGCGGCGTGGTGTTCGGCTACCTCGCGGGCCTGCAGTACTGGTTCCCGAAGGTGTTCGGCCTCAAGCCCAGCGAAAAGCTCGGGAAGGCGTCGTTCTGGTGCTGGCTCGTCGGCTTCTACGTGGCGTTCGTGCCCATCTACGTGCTCGGTTTCATGGGCGCAACGCGCCGGACGAACCACTACGACGTGGCCGAATGGCAGCCGTACTTCGTCGTCGCCGCGATCGGCGCAGCGATCATCGCGCTTGGCGTCGTGTTCCAGGTGCTGCTGTGGGTCATGGCCTTCGTGAACCGCAACAAGGCGGAATGCAAGGACGTGACAGGCGACCCGTGGGATGGCCGCACGCTCGAATGGGCAACCTCGTCGCCGCCGGCGGTCTACAACTTCGCCGTCATTCCGCACGTGGACGATATCGACGCCTTCGCGCACATGAAGGAAACGGGCCGCGGCCCGGGGCTCGCCACGAAGTACACCGACATCCATATGCCGTCCAACACGGCGGCGGGCTTGTTCGTCGGCCTGTTCAGCCTTGTGCTGGGTTTCGCGGCCGTGTGGCACATCACGTGGCTCGCGGTGCTCGGGTTGGTCGGCGCTGTCCTGACGGTCATCGTCAAGAGCTTTGGCAATAACGACGGTTACTACATTCCGGCCGCGAAGGTTCGCGAGATCGAAGAGCGGCGCTTCGGCACCGGCGTCGCCGCGAAGCAGCGCGACATTGTCGCTGAGGAGGCTTACTGATGTTGCAGAAAACCCATGCGGCAACCCTTGCCGAACTCGATCACCACGATCACCCGCAGTCGCACTCGGTATTCGGCTTCTGGATCTACCTGATGACCGACTGCGTGCTGTTCGCGGCGCTGTTCGCCACGTTCGGCGTCCTCAGCCACCAGTTCGCTGGCGGCCCCACGGGCAAGGACCTGTTCGACATTCCGGGCGTTGCCGTCGAAACGGCCGTGCTGCTGCTTTCCAGCATCACGTACGGCTTCGCGATGCTCGGCGCGCACCAGCGCAAGAACGGCGCCGTGCTCGGCTGGCTCGCCGTCACCTTCGTACTGGGTGCGTCGTTCCTCGTGCTCGAACTGCGCGAGTTCTCGCACCTGATCGCGGAAGGCGCCGGTCCGCAGCGCAGCGCGTTCCTCTCGTCGTTCTTCACGCTCGTCGCCACGCACGGCCTGCACGTGTTCTTCGGCCTCCTGTGGATGCTCGTGATGATGATCCAGGTGGTTCGCGCGCCGAAGCTCGGCGAGCAGGAAGTCCGCCGCCTGACGTGCCTGAGCCTCTTCTGGCACTTCCTCGACGTGGTGTGGATCTGCGTGTTTTCTTTTGTCTATCTGGGGAGCGTGCTCTAAATGGCTCATACTCATGCTCAGTCCCACGGCAGCTTCGGCAGCTATGTCGCGGGCTTCATCCTTGCGGTGCTGCTCACGGCGGGCGCATTCGGCGTTGCCCTGCATGGCTCGCTCGACGCCTCCACGGCCCTCATCGCGATCGCCGTGCTCGCCTTCGTGCAGGTGGTCGTGCACCTCGTGTTCTTCCTGCATCTGAACCTGAAGCCGGGGCAGGGCTGGAACGTGCTTTCGCTCGCGTACACGGTGCTGGCCGCCGCGTTCCTGATCTTCGGCACGATCTGGGTCATGCACAACGTCGGCATGCTCATGATGTCGCGTTGAGCGCATGCCTCACAGGCGGGCGCCATGCGCTCGCCTGAGCCTGCGAAGCCGCACGGACACTTGTCCTGTGCGGCTTTTTCGTTTCTGGCACCACGTCCGCACGCTTGACACGCGTCCCGCGAGACGCCTATTATGGCCGTCAAATTGTTCGATTAACGATCATACGTTCGATAGTCGAACAAACCGCACGAGGACGTGCGCGCTCGATCTCCCGTTTTTCGCCCGCGCAGTCCGTCAATCTCAATCATCTTTGCATGGGATCGCATCAGTGCCTGCGATCGAAAGGAGACTCACATGACGGAAGCATTCATCTGCGACGCGATACGCACGCCGATCGGCCGCTACGCGGGCGCCCTGGCCCAGGTTCGCGCCGACGACCTCGGCGCTGTTCCCCTCAAGGCGCTGATGGCGCGCAACAAGGACGTGGACTGGACGGCAATCGACGACGTCATCTACGGCTGCGCGAACCAGGCGGGCGAGGACAACCGCAACGTCGCGCGCATGTCGGCGCTGCTGGCCGGACTGCCGCAGGCCGTGCCGGGCTCGACGGTGAATCGCCTGTGCGGCTCGGGGATGGATGCGGTGGGAATCGCCGCGCGCGCGATCAAGTCCGGCGAAACGGGGCTGATGATCGCAGGCGGCGTGGAGAGCATGAGCCGTGCGCCGTTCGTCATGGGCAAGTCGGCAAGCGCGTTCGCACGCGACGCCGCGATCCATGACACGACGATTGGCTGGCGCTTCGTCAATCCGCTGATGAAGCAGCAATACGGCGTCGATTCGATGCCGGAGACCGGCGAGAACGTCGCCGTCGATTACAACGTGAGCCGCGCCGACCAGGACGCATTCGCGCTGCGCAGCCAGCAGAAGGCCGCGCGTGCGCAGGCCGATGGCACGCTCGCCCAGGAGATCGTGGCGGTGACGATTGCGCAGAAGAAGGGCGATCCGATCGTCGTTTCGCGCGATGAACATCCGCGCGAGACCAGCCTCGAGGCGCTCGCCAAACTCAAGGGCGTCGTTCGCCCCGATGGTTCGGTCACGGCTGGCAATGCTTCGGGTGTGAATGATGGCGCCTGCGCCCTGTTGCTCGCCAACGAGGAAAACGCCCGTCGCTTTGGGCTCGTGCCGCGTGCCCGCGTGCTCGGTGTGGCCACTGCCGGCGTCGCGCCGCGTATCATGGGTATCGGCCCCGGGCCGGCTACCCAGAAGCTCCTCGCTCGCCTGAACATGACCATCGATCAATTCGACGTGATCGAGCTGAACGAAGCGTTTGCGTCGCAGGGGCTAGCCGTGCTGCGCATGCTCGGCGTTGCGGACGACGATCCTCGTGTCAACCCGAACGGCGGGGCGATCGCGCTCGGCCATCCGCTCGGGATGAGCGGCGCGCGCCTCGTGACTACGGCTACGTATCAGCTCCATCGCACGCAAGGCCGGTTCGCGCTCTGCACGATGTGCATCGGCGTCGGGCAGGGAATCGCGATTGCCATCGAGCGTGTTTGATCGTTGTCCGTTCTGATTGGAAAAAGCCGCGAATCTCTCGATTCGCGGCTTTTCTGTATGGTCGAACGCTTTGGCGTTGGCCTAGCTCGGGTCGCCCAGATGCGATGGCGCCTGAAGCGCGGCACGGTCGCTTGCGCGGGCGAGTCCCTGGTCCCGGTCTGCCGAAACGTGGCTGTTGGTGTTGCTCAGGCCCACGCGGCTCATGTGCGCGGACGACCTGCCGTCGGTGTGCGCGTGATGCGCCTGCGCGTGGAGCGCAGAACGGTCGGCGGCTCGCTCATGTCCCTTGTCGCGGTCCGCTGAAACGTGGCTGTTGGTATTGCTGAAGCCCGCCTTGCTCATATGGCCGAGCGACATGCCGTCCGCGTGGCCGAAGCTCGAGTGGCCAAGGCTTGCGCCCGTCGCGCCGGCGTGACCACCGCCATACCCGCCGCCGTTCCCGCCACCGCTGCCACCCCCGCCGCCACCATTGCCGCCGCCATGTGCGTACACCGAAGCAGATGCGCATGCCAGCAGACAGGCCGCCGCTGCAATGATCGTTCGTGCCTTTCTCACTTTCGTTTCCCCCATTTTTCAGTGCATCGATTGTATGGGGTGCCCAAATCGCAAGGGGCGCGCAATGTGTAATCGTGTGTAATTGCTGTTTCGGGTTTTTGGTATGACGATTTAGCGGGCCAGGCGGCTTTGGAGGTATGAGGGTCGCACGGGCGCCAGCGAAGGCGCCCGTCGTCCGTCCGCCCTGTGCGGTCCTGCCCGGCCGCTTACATACCGGCCATGCACATGTACTTGATGACGACGTAGTCGTCCACGCCGTAGTGCGAGCCTTCGCGGCCGAGGCCCGACTGCTTCACGCCGCCGAACGGCGCGACTTCGTTCGAGATCAGGCCGGTGTTGATGCCCACCATGCCGTATTCGAGCGCTTCGGCCACGCGCCACACGCGGCCGATGTCGCGGCTGTAGAAGTAGGCGGCGAGGCCGAACTCGGTATCGTTCGCCATCCTGATCACTTCTTCATCGGACGAGAAGCGGAACAGCGGCGCGAGCGGGCCGAAGGTTTCGTCGCGCGCGACCTTCATCGCGGGCGTCACACCCGTGAGGATGGTCGGCTCGAAAAAGCCGTGGCCGAGCGCATGGCGCTTGCCGCCCGCGATCACCTGGGCGCCTTTCGCGAGCGCGTCCTCGATGTGCGATTCCACCTTCAGCACGGCCGCTTCGTTGATGAGCGGGCCTTGCGTCACGCCCGCTTCGGTGCCGAGGCCGACCTTGAGCTTTTCCACCGCGTCGCGCAGCTTCGCGGCGAACGCGTCGTACACGGCGTCATGCACATAGAAGCGGTTCGTGCACACGCAGGTCTGCCCGCTATTGCGATATTTCGAGGCGATGGCGCCGGCCACCGCCGCATCGAGATCGGCGTCTTCGAACACGATGAACGGCGCGTTGCCGCCCAGTTCGAGCGAGACCTTCTTGACCGTCGAGGCGCACTGGCTCATGAGCAGGCGGCCCACGGGCGTCGAGCCCGTGAACGAGAGCTTGCGTACCGTCGGGTTGCTCGTGAGCTCGCCGCCAATCGCCTTCGGATCGCCCGTCACCACGCTGAAGATGCCGCGCGGCACGCCTGCACG
Organism: Paraburkholderia mimosarum LMG 23256 = NBRC 106338; assembly: GCF_000739815.1. Taxonomy (GTDB): domain Bacteria; phylum Pseudomonadota; class Gammaproteobacteria; order Burkholderiales; family Burkholderiaceae; genus Paraburkholderia; species Paraburkholderia mimosarum. Next base: position 54,471 of record NZ_BBJJ01000004.1, on the reverse strand, counting down.
TTCGGCCAGCACGGCCAGCGCGAGCGCCGAGAACGGCGTCGCTTCGGCGGGCTTGAGCACGATCGGGCAACCCGCGGCCAGCGCCGGGCCGACCTTGCGGGTGATCATCGCGGCGGGGAAGTTCCACGGCGTGATCGCGGCGCAAACGCCCACGGGTTCCTTCGTCACGACGATGCGCTTGTCGTTGGCGACGGTCGGAATCGTATCGCCGTAAATGCGCTTGCCTTCCTCCGCGAACCATTCGAGGAACGAAGCTGCATAGCCGATTTCGCCCTTCGCTTCGGCGAGCGGCTTGCCCTGTTCCGTGGTGAGGATGAGCGCGAGGTCGTCGGCGTTCTCCATCATCAGGTCGTGCCACTTGCGCAGGATGCCGCTGCGCTCCTTCGCGGTCTTCGCGCGCCATGCGGGCCATGCGGCGTTCGCGGCGGCGATCGCGCGGCGCGTTTCGGCAGCGCCCATGCGCGGCACCGTGCCGATCAGCGCGCCGGTCGCGGGGTTCCTCACTTCGAGCGTGGCGCCGTCTTCAGCGCCTTGCCATTCGCCGTTGATGAAGGCGTTGTGTTGCAGCAGCGATGCGTCTTTCAGGTTCATGTCTCTACTCCCGATAGCCGTGGATGCAATTCAGTTAGAACAACGAACGGCACAGCGGCAATCGCCGGTGTGCCGTTGCGTGGGTGGCCCGCTCGCGGCGGGCCAGGCGGGCTTTGCGGTGAAGCGGCGCGCTGCAGGCTTACGCCGGCACGCCCACCGCTTCCTTGATCGACTCTTCGAGAATCGCGAGCGCTTCGTCGAACACGTTGTCCTGGATCGTGAGCGGGAACAGGAAACGCACGACGTTCGAGTACACGCCGCACACGAGCAGCAGCAGGCCGCGGTTCAGCGCGGCGGTTTGCACGCGCTTCGTGAAGTCGGCGTCGGCTTCGCTCGTGCCCGGCTTGCAGAATTCCACGGCGTTCATCGCGCCCGGGCCGCGCACGTCGGCGATTTGCGGCACGTCGGCCTTCATCGCCTCGAGCTTCGCCTTGAGCTTGTCGCCGAGCTTCGTGCCACGCTCGCAGAGCTTCTCTTCTTCGATGATCTCGATTACCGCATGGGCCGACGCCACGGCCAGCGGATTGCCCGCATAGGTGCCGCCGAGGCCGCCGGGCGCTGCCGCGTCCATGACGTCGGCGCGGCCCACCACGCCCGAGAGCGGCATGCCGCCCGCCAGGCTCTTGGCGATCGTCATGAGGTCCGGCGTGACGTCGTAGTGTTCCATCGCGAACAGCTTGCCGGTGCGAGCGAAGCCCGTTTGCACTTCGTCGGCGATCAGCAGGATGCCGTGCGTGTCGCAGATCTTGCGCAGGCCGCGCACGAAATCGGCGGGCGCCTGGTAGAAGCCGCCTTCGCCCTGAACCGGTTCGAAGATGATCGCGGCCACGCGCTTCGGATCGATGTCGGCCTTGAACAGCATCTCGATGTGCTTGAGCGAATCAGCCGTGCTGATGCCGTGGACCGAGTTGGGGTACGGGGCGTGGTAGACGTCGGCCGGGAACGGGCCGAACGCGAGCTTGTACGGGGCGACCTTGCCCGTGAGTGCCATGCCCATCAGCGTGCGGCCGTGAAAGCCGCCCGCGAAGGCGATCACGCCCGGCCGGCCGGTGTGGGCGCGCGCGATCTTGACGGCGTTCTCGACGGCTTCGGCGCCGGTCGTGAAGAACGCGGCCTTCTTCGCGAAGCTGCCCGGCGCGCGCTGTGCGACCTTCTCGGCCAGCGAGACATACGACTCGTAGGGGACGATCTGGTAGGCGGTGTGCGTGAAGTGGTCGAGCTGCGCCTTGATCGCGGCGACGATCTTCGGATGGCGGTGGCCCGTGTTGCACACGGCGATGCCCGCGGCAAAGTCGATGAAGCGGCGGCCTTCGACGTCCCACAGCTCGGCGTTCTCGGCGCGCTCGGCGTAGAAGTCGCACATCACGCCCACGCCACGCGGGGTGATAGCGTTCTTGCGGCTCTGCAGGTCGGCGTTCTTGCTCACGTTCATCTCCTTCGGAATCAGTGTCGGTTCTCTGGTTGGCTGGCGGACCAGCGGGTAATCCATGTCGCGACTATACTCACGTTTGGCTCTAAAATTCAGAGCCATTCGGTGCAATCTTTAGGAGCCAATTTCGATGCGCGCAAGTGTCCTGTCCGACTGGCTGGCCCAACGGCTCGATCGCGGGAGCGCCCAGCCCGTCTACAGGCAGCTCCACAAGCTGCTGCAGCAGGCGATCCTTTCGCGCGAGCTGCCCGCGGGGGCGCGCGTGCCGTCGTCGCGGCTGCTCGCGGCCGAGCTGGGCATTGCGCGCAATACCGTGACGCAGGTGTACGAGCAATTGGTGCTCGAAGGCTATGTGACGTCGGCGACGGGGCGCGGCACCTACGTGGCCGATACGTCGCCGGACGAGATCGTCGGGTCGGCGGAAATTGGCTCCATCGAAGCGTCAGGAAATAGCGGAATGTTTGGCGCGGCGGCGCGGGCGAGCGGCGTTGCAACTAACAGCCCCGCGCGCCTGCCCAGCACGGCAGCGCCCGGCGCGACGATGGGCAGCGGGCAGGGCGCGCTCGCGACAGACCACCCGCAGCGCTCCGCGGCCACGGCCCGCGCGCTCTCCGCACGCGGCGCGCGCCTGATCGCGAGCGCGGGGGTGTCGAAACGCCAGGGCGGCGCGTTCATGCCGGGCGTGCCCGACGTCTCGCGCTTCCCGGCGCGCATCTGGACGCGTCTGCACAACAAATACTGGCGCAGCCTGCGCCCCGACCTGCTGACCTACGCGCCCGGCGGCGGGCTCGCGCTGCTGCGCCATGTGCTGGCCGACTATCTGCGCACCTCGCGTTCGGTGCGCTGCTCGCCGGAGCAGATCATCATCACGACGGGCATCCATCAGTCGATCGACCTGGCCGTTCGTCTGCTCTCCGACCCCGGCGACACGATCTGGACCGAAGATCCCTGCTACTGGGGCGTGCGCAGCGTGCTGCACGTCTCGGGCCTCAATACGCGGCCGATTGCCGTGGACAGCGAAGGTCTCAATCCTTCGCCCGCCGATTTCGCGGCGCCCCCGCCGCGGCTCATGCTGGTCACGCCCTCCCACCAATATCCGCTCGGCATGGTGATGAGCCTCGCGCGCCGGCGCATGCTGCTCGAGTACGCGCGCCAGCATCAGTGCTCGATCATCGAGGACGATTACGACAGCGAGTTCCGCTATGGCAGCCGCCCGCTCGCCTCCTTGCAGGGGCTCGATACGGCAGGCCAGGTGATTTACGTGGGGAGCTTCGGCAAGACGCTGTTTCCGGGGCTGCGCGTCGGCTATCTCGTCGCGCCGGAAGCGCTCGCGGAAAGCTTCGCGACCGCGAGCGCCGAGCTGTATCGCGAGGGGCAATTGCTGCAGCAGGCCGTGCTGGCCGAATTCATCGCCGAGGGGCACTTCACCTCGCACATCCGCAAGATGCGCGCACTGTATGGCCAGCGTCGCCAGGTGCTGCTCGACGCGCTCACGCGCCGCTACGGCGACGCTTTGCCCGCCATCGGCGGCGACGCGGGCCTGCACGTCGTCCTGCAGCTGCCCGAAGGCAGCGACGACCGCGCCGTGGCCGAAGCCGCGCTCGCGCGCAATATCGTGGTGCGGCCGCTTTCCGGGTATTACTCGTCGCGCGAGCGTGCGAACGCGGGATTGCTGATCGGCTACGCGTGCGTGCCCGACGAAGAGATCCCGCCGGCGTTCGAGACGCTCGCCGAGGCAATCGACACGACCTTGCCCGCGTTCGCGTGAACGGTCAGAGGCGAATCAGCACCGCCCCGCAGGTCACCAGCGCGCACGCCACCATGCGCCGCGCCGTGAGCTTCTCGTTCATGAAGAGCCAGCCGATCAGCACGGCGAAGATCGACGAGAGTTCGCGCAGCGCGGAAACCATCGCAATCGGTAGAAACCGGAACGCCTCGATCACGAGGCAGTATGCCGTCAGGGCGAGCACGCCCGCGAGCATGCCGCGCGCGACCGCGGACTTCGAAGTGAACATCTGCGCCGCGCCGCCGCGCAGCTTGCAGACCAGGAGAAACTGCGGGACGTTCCAGAGCAGATACACCCACATGATGTAGCTGAGCGCATTGCCGGCGAGGCGGGCGCCGAGTCCGTCGATGACCGAGTACATCGCGATGAAAAGGCCCGTGAGCAGCGCATAGGGCACGCTCTCGCCCGAAAAGCGCATGCCGCGCCGGAACGCGAGCGACATGATGCCGAGCGAGACGAACGCAACGCCTGTTGCGGCGAATGCGTGCAGCTGCTCGTGCGCGAATACCAGCGCGCCCACGAACACGAGCAGCGGCGAGAGCCCGCGCGCGATGGGGTAGATCTGCCCGAAGTCGCCGCTGCGATATGCGCGGATCAGCGTGAAGCAGTACGCGAACTCAAGCACCACCGAAGCCGCGATATACGGCCAGCTCGCCTGTGCGGGCAGCGGCAGCACGCACACGGCGACCGCGCTCACGGCGATGTACGGGATCGAGAACATGCCGAGCAGCCAGAGGCGGTCGCCCGAAAGATGAAGGAAGGCGTTCCAGCTCGCGTGCATGAGCGCCGAGAGCAGGACCAGCAGGACGACGAAACTGGCCATCGGGGTTTTGCGTATCGGTTGAAAGACGGGCGGGCCGTTGCGGCCGCAAGGAAACGATTATTTCACCGAATGCGGACGATTGCCACAAATCGCCACAAATTGACAGAAAACGGGTTGCGCGAGCCGTGTTGCGGCTCGCCCGGGGGATGCACAGTGAGGGGTAGCGTCAGATCACGCGCGCGCGCAGTCGCGCGGAGATGAGATCGATGGCCGTGACCACGGCGATCACCATGATGAGGACGGCACTGGTCTGCTGATAGTCGAACGAGCGGATTTCCTCATACAGCACGACGCCGATGCCGCCCGCGCCCACCATGCCCACCACCATTGCCGAGCGCACGTTCGACTCGAACCGGTAGAGCGCGTACGAGATCCACAGCGGCAGGACCTGGGGCAGCACGCCATAGATGATCTCGTCGAGCGGCGAGGCGCCCGTGGCGCGCACGCCTTCGACCGGGCGCGGGTCGATGGCTTCGACGGCTTCGGCGAAGAGCTTCGCGAGCACGCCCGTGGTGTGGACCCACAAGGCGAGCACGCCTGCGAACGGCCCGAGCCCCACGGCCACGATGAACAGCATGGCGAACACCATTTCGTTGATGGCGCGGCACGCGTCCATCAGGCGGCGCACGGGATGCAGCACCCAGTTGGGCGCGAGATTGTGCGCCGACATCAGCCCGAACGGCACCGCACAGACGATGGCGAGCGCCGTGCCCCACAGCGCGACGGCGAGCGTGACCCACATCTCGCCCACATAGGTGCGCCATTCCGTGAAATTCGGCGGGAAGAAGCCGCGCGCGAACGTGCCCATGTTCGCCGAATCGGAGAATAGGTCGAGCGGGCGCATGTCGGCACCGCGCCAGGTCACGCCCAGCAGCACGAACACGATGGCCCAGAGCAGGAGCGAGGACCAGCTGCGCTTGCCGGCCGCCGCCGTTGTCGCTGCGGCCCGCGCGGGGCGTTGCGCCTCCCCGTGTGATGCGGCGGCAGGCGAAGCCGCGGGTGCGTGCCCCGTGGCTTCGCCCTGCGGCGCGACGCGTGAGCTGTCGAAATCCATCGCGCCCATTACTGCTTCGCAGATGCGGCGAGCGCGCCGATCTTCGCGTCGATGGCCGCGAGCTGGCTCTTGCGGTCTTCGTCGGAGAGATGCGTGTCGGCGTTGATCTTCTCCTTCTGCTGGAACAGCGCGACCTGGCGGATCGGCAGCAGCTGCGCGTCGGTGGAGGGCGCGAAGCCGGCGAAGCCCGTGATATCAGCCATGATCTTCTTCTCGCGCGGATCCGTCTTCGCGTAGTGGTAGAAGAAGTCGCGCAGCTTTTGCTTCGTCGCTTCGGGCAGATCCTTGCGGTAGACGAGCGGATCGGACGGGATGAGCGGCGACGTCCACAGCACGCGCACCTGGGCGAAACCGTCCGGGTTCTTCTTCTGGAGCGTGGCGAGCTCGATGGTGTTGTTGGTGGCGATATCAACCTTGTTGTTCACCACGGCGAGCACGTTCGCTTCGTGGCTCGACGGCAAGACCGTCTTGAAGTTCGACGCATTCACCGAAACGCCGTGCTTTGCGAACAGGTAGTAACCCGGAATCAGCGTGCCCGACGTCGAATTGGGATCGCCCCAGCCGAGCGTGAGATCCTTTGTATTCCTGAACACATCGTCGATCGACTTCACGCGGCTGTTCACGTTCGTGATCAGCACCGACTTGTAGCCCGTGTCGCCGTTCGCGTAGAGCACCTTCGCGAAGATCTCGCCGTTCGAGCGGTCCACGGCTTCCATGGCCGAAGCATTGCCGAAGTAGCCGATCTGCACCTTGTTGAAGCGCATCGCCTCGATGATGCCCGAATAGTCAGTGGCGAAGAACGCCTTCACGCTCAAACCCGTCTGCTTGTTCAGGTCGTCGATGAACGGTTGCCAGCGTTGCTTGAGCACCGCCGAAGAATCCGTCGAGATGATGCCGAAGTTGAGGTCTTCCGCGTGGGCGGCCGCGCTGCCGAGTGAGGCGAACGCGACGGCGACGAGCGGAGCAGTGTCATGGGAGCGGTCAGTGGTGAGAGAAAAATGTAACGGGTTGAAGAATGCGTGGTGTTATCAGGCCGCGCGCGGTTGCGCGCCGAAGCGCCGGGCAGCCGAAGGGTCGGCATGCGGTTCGAGCAGTTCGCGCGCGGCGCTGCCATAAAGCTGTTGCAGCAAGGCGGGCGTGAGCGAGCCCGAAGCGCCGTCGTACACCACGCGTCCGTCGCGCAGCGCCACGGTGCGCGCGCAGTACTCCATGGCGATATCCACCTGATGCAGCGAGACGAGCACCGTAAGGCCGTGTTCGCGGTTCAGCATGCGCAGCATGTCCATCACGCGGCGCGACGATTCGGGGTCGAGCGAGGCGATCGGCTCGTCGGCGAGGATGAGGCGCGCGCGCTGCACGAGCGCGCGTGCGAGCGCCGCGCGCTGCTCCTGCCCGCCCGAGAGATTCGCGGCGCGTTCGGCGGCCTTGTGCGCGATGCCCACTTCGCCGAGCGCGGCAAGCATCAGCTCGCGCTCGGCGCGCGGAAAGCGGCCCGTGAGGCGGCGCCACAGCGGCAGTCGCGCAAGCGCGCCGACCAACACATTCGTTTCGACCGTGAGGCGATGCACGAGATTGAACTGCTGGAACACGAAGCCGATGTCCCGACGAATGCGGCGCACCTCCCGCACGATCCGTCCGTCCTGCTGAATAGGACGACCAAGGATTTCGATGCGCGAAGGCTGCGGGTCGGAAGCCGTGAAGCCCGCAATATGACGCAGCAAGGTCGATTTACCCGAACCCGACGCGCCGATCAACGCGACCATCTCGCCCTCGCCGACGCGCAGGTTGATTTCGTCGAGCGCCTTGCGGCCACTGTCGAAGCTTTTCGAGAGGCGTTCGATGCGTATGGCGTCCATAACGAACCATCACTGTGTAGTCGAGGGCTCATTCTAGGAAGCGACTGTGACGGTTGAGTGAAGGTGTCGCGACGTCTAGACGACTATACGTATCGAGGTCTTCTGAGGGAGCGATAAATTTGACACCATGTGACAGCCACATGACGCCAAACATCTGTCATGCTCAACATCGAGGGAAGCGGCTATATTGTTGGGCAACGCACATGCTGTCCCTGGTTTTGCCGACTCGTCTTTGACTCATGATTGACACATCGTCGACAAGAACCGCAAGCACAAAGCAGTTGTAGACAATGCGGCCGCGCATCCCGACCCTGATCCGAACGAGCGACGAAACCGGCGCCATGCAGGCACTGAGCTTCCTACCCGACAGCTTCGCGGAATACGAGGAACTCAAGGAGATTCTCGATGCCGGCGCACGCTGGTTCGATATTCGCAGCGCGGGCGAAGTCGAGGTGCGGGGGCGCACTTTTTCGCTCTACGTGGCGGCGATCGGCTCGCGCGATCCGGCTGCGCCCGCCATCGGCTTCTTCGGCGGCATTCATGGTCTCGAGCGCATCGGCTCGCAACTGGTGCTCGATTACATGCGGGCATTGGTCGGGCGTCTCGCGTGGGACGACCTGCTCGCGCGGCAGCTCGAATCGGTGCGCATCGTCTTCGCCCCGATCTTCAACCCCGGCGGCATGTGGCTCGCCACGCGCGCCAACCCGAATGGCGTGGACCTCATGCGCAACGGGCCGCAAGACGCCGATGGACGCGTGCCCTTTCTAGCGGGCGGCCAGCGCGTCGGCTCGTGGTTGCCCTGGTATCGCGGCAGGCGCGGCGCGCCGATGGAGGTGGAGGCGGCGGCGCTCCTCGAGATCGTCGGCGAAGAGCTCACGAGCCGGCCGCTTTCGTTCGCGCTCGACTGCCATTCGGGCTACGGCTGGAGCGACAGTATCTGGTTTCCGTACGCGCGCACGCGCCGCCTCATGCGCCACTTGCCCGAGATGTACGTGCTCAAGACGATGTTCGAGCGCGCGCATCCGCACCACGGCTACACCTTCGAGCCGCAGAGCCATCAATATCTGCTGCACGGCGACCTCTGGGATTGCGCGTACGACCGCGCGCCCGCGAGCAATGTCTTCCTGCCGCTCACGCTCGAACTGGGCTCGTGGTTGTGGATCAAGAAGAACCCGCGCCAGATCTTCTCCCGGCAAGGCATGTTCAATCCGCTCATGGCGCATCGTACGGCGCGCGTGCTGCGCCGCCACGCGAACCTGTTCGAGTTCCTCACGCGCGCGGCATATTCGGCGCCGCGCTGGCTGCCCGAGGGCGTGACGCGCGACCAGGTGCTGCAAAGCGCGATCGGGCACTGGTACAAAAGGCCGGGCGCATGAGCGGACCGTGGATCCTGCTGCGCGGCCTCACGCGCGAATCGCGCCACTGGGGGGCGTTCGCCACGCTCCTCGCCGCGAAAGGCGGCGGGCTGCCCATCGACCTGCCCGGCAACGGCGCACTGGCGAGCCAACGCTCGCCCTTCGCGGTCGAGGCCTACGTGGACGCGTTGCGTGCCGAGGCGCGGCGGCGCGGCGCACACGCGCCCTACCGCGTGCTCGCGATGTCGCTGGGTGGCATGGTGGCCACGGCGTGGGCGCTGCGCTACCCCGAAGAGATCGCGAGGCTTGCGCTCGTCAACACGAGCATGCGGCCATATAGCCGACCTTACGAGCGCTTGCGGCCCGCCGCATGGCCCGCGCTCGTGCGCGTGGCGCGTCATTGGAGCGGCCGCGACCGCGAGAGCATTGCCGAGACGCTGATACACGGCCTGACCTGCGCGCGCCGCGACACGCTCGCCGCCGACCTCGAAGCATGGCGTGCGATTCGTGCCAGCGCGGGCGTGAGCCGTGCAAACGCGCTGCGCCAGCTAGCCGCTGCCGCGCGTTTCGAGGCGCGCGGCGTGCCGCGTTGTGCGGTGCTCGTCGTGTCGTCACGCGGTGACAGGCTCGTGAATCCGGTTTGCTCGGAGCGCCTCGCGAGGGCCTGGTGCGCGCCGCACGTCGAGCATCCGTGGGCGGGGCACGATCTGCCGCACGACGACCCGCACTGGCTCGCCGACGCGCTCCATGCCGTCGACGTCGCCGGCGCCGCCGCGGCCGGGCCGGCCTGAGCCGGCCAGGCCAAGCCAGGCCGGGGCCGCCGCGCGCCCGCACGGATCGTCCGTCCGACGATTGCCCCATAATACGAAGCTCAATCCGGCACTTTCAGGACGATTTCCAGACATGAACGAGAAACCCGCCATCGGCGCCGCCGTGCCGCGCCTCACGAGCCTTTCGCACGGCGGCGGCTGCGGCTGCAAGATCGCACCGGGCGTGCTTTCCGCGCTGCTCGCCCGCAGCACGCCGCTGACCGCCGCGTTTCCGAACCTGCTGGTCGGCACCGAGACCGCCGACGACGCCGCCGTCTACAAGCTCAACGACGAGCAGGCGATCGTCGCGACCACGGACTTCTTCATGCCGATTGTCGACGACCCGTACGACTTCGGCCGCATCGCCGCGACCAACGCGCTGTCGGACGTCTACGCGATGGGCGGCAAGCCGATTCTCGCGCTCGCGCTGGTCGGCATGCCCATCAACGTGCTTCCGCACGACGTGATCGCGCAGGTGCTGCGCGGCGGCGAGGATGTCTGCGCGGCAGCGGGCATTCCCGTGGCGGGCGGCCATTCGATCGATTCCGTCGAGCCCATCTACGGGCTCGCGGCGCTCGGCGTGGTGCATCCCCAGCGCGTGAAGCGCAACGCATCGGCGCGCGCGGGCGACGTGCTCGTGCTGGGCAAGCCGCTCGGCGTGGGCGTGCTGTCGGCCGCGCTCAAGAAGGAGCTGCTCGACGCCGCCGGCTACGAGGCCATGGTGGCCGCGGCGACCCAGCTCAACAAGCCCGGCGCGACGCTGGCGGAACTGCCCGGCGTCCACGCCATGACCGATGTGACCGGCTTCGGGCTGCTTGGCCACACGCTCGAAATCGCGCGCGGCGCGAACCTCACGGCGCACGTGCGCTATGCCGACCTGCCGTGGCTGCCGGGCGTGCAGAAGTTCGTGGATCAGGGCGTATTCACGGGCGCGTCCGGGCGCAACTGGGCCTCGTACGGCGAGGCCGTCACGCTCGCGCCCAGCCTGCCCGAAAGCGCGCGCACGCTGCTCACCGACCCGCAAACCTCGGGCGGCCTGCTCGTGGCGTGCGCGCCCGAAAGCGTGGACGAAGTGCTGGCGATTTTCCGCGCAGACGGCTTCGACGAGGCGCGCGTGATCGGGGAAATGCGCGAAGGCCCGGCCCGCGTGGAAGCGGCATGAGGGCGCGATGAGCGGAGAATCGCCGAAAGCCATCTTCTACGCGCTCGCTGCGAATTTCGGCATCGCCGTCTGCAAGTATGCCGCCGCGGCGTTCACGGGTTCGGGATCGATGTTCGCGGAAGCGATTCACTCGACGGCCGATTGCGGCAATCAGCTGCTGCTGCTCTTCGGCCTGCGCCAGTCGCGCGAGCCGGCTACGCCGCTGCACCCGATGGGCACGGGCCGCGCGATCAACTTCTACTCGCTGCTCGTCGCGCTGCTGCTGTTCTTCGTGGGTGGCGCGTTCTCGGTGTACGAGGGCGTTCACCGGCTGATCCTTCGCGAACCGTTGCGCTTCGTGTACGTGGCGCTCGTCGTGCTCGGCATTTCGGTGGTGCTCGAAGCGTTTTCGCTTTACGGCGCGATCCGCGAGATCCGCAAGGGCGCGCCCACGAAATCGCTGTGGCGCTGGGCGCGCGAAACCCGTGACTCGGACCTGCTCGTCGTGGCCGGCGAAGATATCGCCGCGCTGGCAGGTCTCGCCATTGCGTTCGCGGCGGTGCTGCTCACGGTCGTGACAGGCAATCCCGTATGGGACGCGTGCGGCTCGATCGGCGTGGGCATTTTGCTCATGCTGATCGCCTGGTTCATCGCGCGCGAGGTGAAGTCGATGATCGTGGGCGAATCGGCGAGTCCGGAAATGCGGCGGGAGATCGAAACGTTCCTGCGCTCGCGCCCCGAGATTCGCAGCATCATCAGCCTCATTACCCTGCAATGGGGCAAGGAGGTGATGGTGGCCGTGCAGTGCGAAATGCTCGACTACGAGCACAGCCGCACCATGGTCGAGGCGATCAACGAAATCGAAGCCGCTTTGCAGGCGCGCTTTCCCGTCGTGCGCTGGGTGTTCTTCGAGCCGGATTTCGTGCAGCGGTAATGCCATGGCCCACCGGTCGCTGAACCGGCGGGCCTTTTCAGACCTACACGTGGCGCACTAGTGGCGAAACGGCATCCACACGGGCGTCGTGTTGTCCCACTGTTCGAGTTCGGACGGTACGGTCGAATTCATATCGGACTCCTCTATTCCTGGCCTTGCGATTGAATGTCGATGCCCTTTGCGGCGTTATTCGCCAGCCTGCGCGACGCGAGCGGGGCCGTTTGCGCGGCCTTCCTGCAGCGCGATGCGTTGCGCTTGCGTGCGGCCGATCAGGCTTTGCTCGGGGTAGGTCGTCTTGTTGAGCGAGGGCAGGGTGCCGTCGCGATACGCGGCGACGATTTCGGCTTTCACTTCGGCGCGCGTTTTCGGGGCGCTGTTGTCCTGGGCGAAGGCCGAAGCGCTCGCGGCGAGCGAGAGAGCGAGCGTGGCGCCAATGGCGGTAGCGAGAGTGCGTGTCATGATCTGCTCCTGTTATATCGATGCCGCGAGGGCTGCGGCGACAGGAGCAAATGTAGTTGCGCGGCCGTTCGCGATAAACGGCCGGAACGCGAAAGCAATTGTCGAGAATCCGGAACAATCGCTGCGCCGCGCCCGCGCAAGCCTTTGCGGACGCGGCTTCGACGGCGGGCGCAGCGCTACGCCGTCCAACTTACGCGGGCAACTACGCGGCCCATTCCGAAACGACCGGCGTTTCGAGCGCCGGCGCGTTTTCGCGCTCTTCGATCGTGCGCATCGTGCAGGCCTTGTCGAGCGAGGCGCGGCCGCTCAGGAGCGGGCAACGGTCGAACACTTCGGCGATCCAGTCCACGAACACGCGCACTTTCGGCGACAGATGGCGGCTGTGCGGATACACGGCCGAAATCGGCATGGGCAGCGGCTTGAAATCGGGCAGCACTTCGACGAGCGCCCCCGACTTCAGATGCGGCAGCACCATGTAGCGCGGCGCCTGGATCAGGCCGAAACCCTCGATGCCGCAGGTCACATAGGCGTCCGCATCGTTGACCGAGACCATGCTCTTGAGCTTGACCTCCACTTCCTTGCCGTCGACGAGGAAGGCCCAGTCGATGACGCGCCCCGTGCGCGATGAAAAGTAATTCACGGCGCGATGCTCGGCCAGTTCCTCGAGCGTTTGCGGCGTGCCGTGGCGCTCGAGATACGCGGGCGCCGCGCACGACACGCCTTCGAAGATGCCGATGCGCCGGGCCACCAGCGACGAATCCTGGAGCGCGCCCACGCGCACCACGCAATCCACGCCTTCCTGAAGCAGGTCGACCGGGCGGTCGGAGAGCCCGAGCTGCAGATCGATGTCCGGATAGCGCCCGTGGAATTCGCACAGCGATGGAATCACGATGAGCCGCCCGATCGAACCGGGCATGTCGATGCGCAGCTTGCCGTGCGGCTTGCGGTTGCGATCCTGGAATGTGGTTTCCGTTTCCTCGACGTCGGCGAGAATGCGCACGCAGCGCTCGTAATACGCGGCGCCGTCGGGCGTGAGCGAGAGGCGCCGCGTCGTGCGGTGCATGAGGCGCACGCCGAGAAACGCTTCGAGGTTCTGAATGATCGTCGTGACCGATGCGCGCGGCATGTCGAGCGTCTCGGCTGCGCGCGTGAAGCTGTTGGTATCGACGACGCGGGTGAACACCTGCATGGCCTGAAGGCGGTCCATTGCCACTCTCCGAAAGTGTTCGGACGCACGCCGCGCGGTGCTTGAATGAACGCTCGCGCGAAAAGAAGAGACAGATTGTTCAGGTGCGCCGAATTGTGTTGCCGGATTATAGGCATTTATTTGCAAGTCTGCCGAACCCACAATTCGCTGCATCTGAAGCTACTCTCGCGCATTGCGCCGATTCGACATGGATGTCTTTAAACGCCCGGCGTCCTGGATTCCCGCGGAAGACGCATCGCTCGCCGAAGTGCCGGCGGCTGTGCCTCTTTCCGCGCCCGCCAGGCCCAGCAAGGCACACACGCTGCTCACGACCGACGTGGCGATCGAAGGTTATGCGCAGCAGATCCCGCTGCGCCTGTATCGCCCCGAAGGCGCGAACGGCCTGCCGGTGCTGCTGTATTTCCACGGCGGCGGCTTCGTGCGCGGGTCGATCGACGAAGCGGACGCCGTCGGGCGTTTTCTCGCAGAACGCTTACCCGCGCTCGTAGTGAGTGTGGGTTACTCGCTTGCGCCGAAGCACCCGTTTCCCGCCGCGCCTGAAGACGCGCATCGCGCGGCGCTCTGGGCGCTCACGCGGGCCCGCGCCTTCGGCGGCAACCCGAAGCGCGTGCTTGCGGCGGGCCACGACGCGGGCGGCCAGATCGCCAATGTGCTCGCCTTCATGGGTCGAGATCGCGGCGACGTGAAGCTCGCGGCCCAGGCGCTGTTCGCGCCGATGCTGGACCCGAGCCTCACGCGCCTCGGCGACGAAGCGCGGCTCGGCTCGGACATCACCGCAAGCGAATGCGCGGCGTGCTATCGGGCCTATCTGCCCGATGCCGCGCAGCGCATGCATCCGTACGCGGCGCCGCTCGAATCGCTGCGGCTCGGCGGGTTGCCGCCCACGCTCATCGTGACCGCACAGAACGACGTGCTGCACATCGAAGCGGAGAAGTACGCGAGCCGCCTGATCGATGCCGGCGTGCGCACCCAGGTGGTGCGTTACCCGAGCGTCTCGCACGCGAACCTCGCGGCGCATCCGGCCGCGCTCAGCGAAGCGCTGCGGTTTTTCCAATGTTGCTTCGACGCAGGCGCCTCGTAGGCGAAGCGCCGGCGCCGCGGTGATGCCGAACCAGTCAAGAACAATCAACCATTATTTCTGGAGTCCGACATGTCACTCTTTTCGCAATCCCGTACCCGCATCGCGCTGGCGGTCATTGGCGTGCTCGTGGTCGCGGGGCTGGGCACGCTCGGGGCCGTGCGCCTCGACTCCCATCCCGCCGTGGCCGCCGAAGCGCCGCCCGCGCCCGAAGTCGATGTCGCGGCCGTGGTCAACCGCACGATCACCGACTGGCAGACCTACTCCGGCCGCATGGCCGCCGTCGAAAAAGTGGAGATCCGTCCGCAGGTGTCGGGCACGATCGTCTCCGTGAACTTCCGCGACGGTGCGCTCGTGAAGCAGGGCGACACGCTCTTCGTGATCGATCCGCGTCCGTACCAGGCGGCCGTCGATCAAGCGGCGGCGCAGCTCGCGGCCGCGCAGGCGCGCACGGGCTACGCCCAAAGCGACTGGGAGCGCGCGCAGCGACTCATCGGCGACAACGCCATTGCGAAGCGCGACTACGACGAGAAGCAGAACGCCTCGCGCGAAGCGAGCGCCAATCTCAAGGCGGCGCAGGCCGCGCTCGAAGCCGCGCAGATCAATCTGGGCTATACGCGCATCGTCGCGCCCGTTGCGGGGCGCGTGTCGCGCGCCGAGATCACGGTGGGCAACGTCGTTTCGGCGGGGGCGAGCGCCGCGCCGCTCACGACGCTCGTTTCCGTATCGCCCATCTACGCCGAGTTCGACGCCGACGAGCAGACCTACCTCGACTACATCAGCCGCATGAAGGACGGCTCGAAGGTGCCTGTCGAACTGGGTCTTGCGAACGAAACCGGCTATTCGCGCAAGGGCACGATCGAGTCGGTGGACAACCGGCTCGACACCACGTCGGGCACGATCCGCGTGCGCGCGCGCTTCGACAACGCCGATGGCGCGCTCGTCCCGGGGCTTTATGCACGCATCAAGGTGGGCGGCAGCGCGCCCCATCCGGCGCTGCTCGTCGACGATGCCGCCATCGGCACGGACCAGGACAAGAAGTTCGTCTACGTCGTGGACGGCAGCGGCAAGATCGCCTACCGCAACGTGCAGACGGGCGGCCAGCAGGGCAACCTGCGCGTGATCGTGAGCGGCCTGAACGCCGGCGACCACGTGGTGGTGAACGGCACGCAGCGCGTGCGGCCCGGCGAGACGGTGCGTTCGCACATGGTGCCGATGAACGGCGACCCCGACGCCGACTCGACCCATACCGCGGCGAACGCCGGCAAGACGGCAAAGACGTCCTGACGAGCGGCGGGCGTATGCGATCCCGGCATTCGCCTCGAAGCCAATCAGGAACCCTAATCGTCTGAAGACGCGCGCGTATCGTTGCGCGTTCAAAGATGAGCGTCATGAAAAAGAGCAACCCATGAACATATCGAAATTCTTCATCGACCGGCCGATCTTCGCGGGCGTGCTGTCCGTGCTGATCCTGCTGGCCGGCGTGATCGCGCTGTTCCAGTTGCCGATCTCCGAGTACCCGGAAGTCGTGCCGCCTTCGGTGGTCGTCCACGCGCAGTATCCGGGCGCGAACCCGAAGGTGATTGCGGAAGCCGTGGCGGCGCCGCTCGAAGAGCAGATCAACGGCGTGGAGAACATGCTGTACATGCAGTCGCAGGCCAATAGCGACGGCAATCTCACGCTCACGGTCACGTTCCGCCTCGGCACCGACCCGGACAAGGCCACGCAGCTCGTGCAGAACCGCGTGAACCAGGCGCTGCCGCGCCTGCCGGAGGATGTGCAGCGTCTCGGTATCACGACCATCAAGAGCTCGCCCACGCTCACGATGGTGGTGCACCTGATCTCGCCGAACAATCAGTACGACATGACGTACCTGCGCAACTACGCGCTGCTCAACGTGAAGGACCGGCTCTCGAATATCCAGGGCGTGGGCGAAGTGCAGCTGTGGGGTGCGGGCGACTATGCCATGCGCATCTGGCTCGATCCGCAGAAGGTCGCGCAGCGCAATCTCACGGCCAACGACGTCGTGAACGCGATTCGCGAGCAGAACGTGCAGGTGGCGGCGGGCGTGATCGGCGCCTCGCCCAGCGTGCCCGGCACGCCGTTTCAGCTGAGCGTGAATGCGCGCGGCAGGTTGCGCACGGAAAGCGAGTTCGGCAACATCATCGTCAAGACGAATCCCGATGGCGGCGTGACGTATCTGCGCGATATCGCGCGCATCGAGCTGGCGGCCTCCGAATACGGCCTGCGTTCGCTGCTCGACAACAAGCCCGCCGTCGCGCTCGCGATCAACCAGGCGCCGGGCGCGAACTCGCTCGCCATCTCCGACCAGGTGCGCGCGGCGATGAAGGATCTGAAGCAGGACATGCCCGCGGGCGTGGACTACCGTATCGTCTACGACCCCACACAGTTCGTGCGCTCGAGCATCGAAGCCGTCGTGCATACGCTGCTCGAAGCGATCGCGCTCGTGGTGATCGTCGTGATCGTGTTCCTGCAAACGTGGCGCGCTTCGATCATTCCGCTCATCGCCGTGCCCGTGTCGATCGTCGGCACATTCTCGCTGCTGCTTGCGTTCGGGTTCTCCATCAACGCGCTGTCACTGTTCGGCATGGTGCTTGCCATCGGTATCGTCGTTGACGACGCGATCGTGGTCGTGGAAAACGTGGAGCGCAACATCGCCAGCGGGTTGTCCGCACGCGATGCGACATACAAGGCCATGCAGGAAGTGAGCGGGCCGATCATCGCCATTGCCCTCACGCTCGTGGCCGTGTTCGTGCCGCTCGCTTTCATGAGCGGTCTCACGGGCCAGTTCTACAAGCAGTTCGCGATGACCATCGCGATCTCCACGGTGATCTCGGCGTTCAATTCGCTCACGCTTTCGCCCGCGCTTTCGGCACTCCTGCTGCGTGGCCATGGCGAGAAGGAGGACTGGCTCACACGTGCGATGAACCTCGTGCTCGGCGGCTTCTTCCGTCGCTTCAACAAGGTATTCCAGCGCGGCTCCGAAAGCTATGGGCGCGGCGTGAACGGCGTGCTGCATCACAAGGGCGCGATGCTCGCGATCTACGTGGTGTTGCTCGGCGCCACCGTGCTGATGGCGCGTATCGTGCCGGGCGGCTTCGTGCCCGCGCAGGACAAGGAGTATCTGATCGCGTTCGCGCAACTGCCCAACGGCGCGTCGCTCGACCGCACGGAGAACGTGATTCGCGATATGAGCGCCATTGCGCTCAAGCAGCCCGGCGTGGAAAGCGCGGTGGCGTTCCCGGGCCTTTCGGTGAACGGCTTTACCAATAGCTCGAGCGCGGGCATCGTGTTCGTCACGCTCAAGCCGTTCAAGGACCGCAAGGGCAAGGCCCTTTCCGCAGGGGCGATCGCGGGCGCGCTGAACCAGCAGTACGCGGCGATCAAGGATTCGTTCGTCGCCGTGTTCCCGCCGCCGCCGGTGCTGGGCCTCGGCACGCTGGGCGGCTTCAAGATGCAGCTGGAGGATCACAGTGCGCTGGGTTACGAGGCGCTCAATCGCGCCACTCAGGACTTCGTCAAGCGTGCGTCGCAAACGAAGGAACTGGGTCCGACGTTCTCGAACTATCAGATCAACGTGCCGCAGCTGAACGTCGATCTCGACCGCACGAAGGCGAAGCAGCTTGGCGTGCCGGTCACGGACGTGTTCGATACGATGCAGATCTATCTCGGCTCGCTCTACGTGAACGACTTCAACCGCTTCGGGCGCGTGTACCAGGTGCGGGTGCAGGCCGATGCACCGTTCCGCCAGAAGGCCGACGACATCCTGCAGCTGAAAACGCGCAATGCCGCTGGCGAGATGGTGCCGCTCTCGTCGCTCATCACGGTCACGCCCACGTACGGCCCCGAAATGGTGGTGCGCTACAACGGCTACACCGCCGCCGACATCAACGGCGGCCCCGCGCCCGGTTACTCGTCGGGCCAGGCGCAGGCGGCGGCGGAACGCATCGCTGCCGAGGTGCTGCCGCATGGCGTGAAGTTCGAATGGACCGATCTCACGTATCAGCAGGTGCTGGCGGGGAATGCGGGCATCTGGGTGTTCCCGATCAGCGTGCTGCTCGTGTTCCTCGTGCTGGCCGCGCTGTATGAAAGCCTCACCCTGCCGCTCGCGGTGATCCTGATCGTGCCGATGAGCGTGCTGTGCGCGCTGACCGGCGTGTGGCTCACGCAGGGCGACAACAACATCTTCACGCAGATCGGCTTGATGGTGCTCGTCGGCCTCGCGTCGAAGAACGCCATCCTGATCGTGGAATTTGCGCGCGAACTGGAGCACGACGGACACACGCCGCTCACCGCCGCCATCGAGGCGAGCCGCCTGCGCCTGCGCCCGATCCTGATGACGTCCATCGCGTTCATCATGGGCGTGGTGCCGCTCGTGCTCTCCAGCGGCGCGGGTTCGGAGATGCGTCATGCGATGGGCGTGGCGGTGTTCTTCGGCATGCTGGGCGTGACGGCTTTCGGTCTGCTGCTCACGCCGGTGTTCTACGTGGTGCTGCGTACGCTCGCGGGCGGCAAGATTCACGTCGCGCAGAAGGACAACGCGCGTAAGCCCCAGTCGATGGTCGACGCTTGAGGCGCCAAGGGAGAATAATCAACATGACTAACGAATCGAACTTGCGCTATAGCGGCAACGTTGTGCCGGGAGGCTGGCGCCTCGCGCGAATCGCGGCGAGCGTTGCGCTCTTTGCCTGGCTCGCGGCATGCTCGGTCGAGCCGACCTACACGGTGCCCGACGCGGCTGTGCCCGCAGCGTACAAGGAAGCGCCGCAGCAGACGCAGCCCGCCGATCCGCACGACGTGGGTACGTGGAAGCCCGCGCAGCCCGCCGACGCCGCGCACCGCGGCGATTGGTGGACCGTATTCGGCGACCCGACGCTCGACAAGCTCGAACAGCAGGCGCTCGAAGCGAACCAGGACCTGAAGGCGGCGGCCGCGCGCGTGCAGCAGGCGCGCGCCGTCACGCAGGCCGCGCGCGCCTCGTGGTTCCCGTCGATCGATGCGGGCTTCGGCCCGACGCGCGAGCGTGTCTCGCCGGCTTCGCTCTATCTGCCGCAGAACGCCAACGTGCCCGCGCAAACGCTGTGGCGCGCGCAGGCCACGGCGAGCTACGAGGTCGACCTGTTCGGCCGCGTGAGTTCGAACGTCCACGCCGCGCAGGCGGACGCCGAGCAGAGCGAAGCCTTGTTCCGCTCGGTCCAGCTCGCGTTGCAGGCCGACGTCGCGCAAAACTACTTCCAGCTGCGCCAGTTCGACTCCGACGTCGACCTGTACCGCCGCACGGTGGCGCTGCGCGAAGACGCGCTCAAGCTCGTCGAGCGGCGCTTCAAGGAAGGCGACATCAGCGCGCTCGACGTGGCGCAGGCGCGCAACGAGCTTGCGAGCGCGCGCGCCGATGCGGTGGGCGTGGCGCGCCAGCGCGCGGCCTCGGAGCACAGCCTGGCGATCCTGCTGGGCAAGGCGCCGGCGGACTTCACGTTCCCCGAAACGCCGCTCGCGCCCGTGGTCGTGCAAGTGCCGCCCGGTCTGCCTTCCGCACTGCTGGAGCGCCGGCCCGACGTCGCCGCGGCCGAGCGCGCGATGGCGGCCGCGAACGCGCGCGTGGGTCTCGCCAAATCAGCGTTCTTCCCGCAGCTCAACATCACGGGTGCGGCTGGCTTCGAGTCGGCCACGCTCGGCGACCTGTTTATGTGGTCGAGCCGCGCGTTCCTGCTCGGGCCGCTCGCGGGGACGGCGCTCACGCTGCCGCTCTTCGACGGCGGCAGACGCAAGGCGAATCTCGCACAGTCGCGCGCGAAGTATGAGGAAGATGTCGCGCAGTACCGCCAGCAGGTGCTCGTGGCCTTCCGCGATGTGGAGGACAATCTCTCCGACCTGCGTTTGCTCGACGACCAGATTCGCCAGCAGAACGACGCGGTGAGCGCCTCGCAGCAGTCCGCGCATCTTTCGCGCACGCAATACGAGGAAGGCGAGGTGAGCTATCTGAACGTGATCGACAGCGAACGGTCGGTGCTCGTTTCGCAATTGCAGGCCAGCCATCTCCAGGGCTCGCAGGCGGTGGCGACCGTGAACCTGATCCGCGCGCTGGGCGGCGGCTGGGGGGATGCCAAGCCCGGCGATGGCGCGCCGCCGCCCGCCCCACTGGCTTCGCGCTGAGTCCTGCGGGAGAAGCTCAAAGGCGCGCGCCGGTCCGCCGCCGGCGCGCATATCGCAGACTGCGATTTCCTTTGCGAAATCGCTTCGTAGACCCCGCCGCACCGCGCCCCTATCATCGCCTGAACGCATCTGGAGCCGATGCGATGGGCGGCGCGCCTCCCGCGCGCAGGCGATTTTCCCGCTGACCCCGTCGCGTCGCTCCTCACTGAACGAACAACTTCTCTTCGAGGACTGCGATGAGCCGAGCCGTGCGCGCCGTATGGCGCCCTTCCTTTTTTCAGCGTGTTTTCCAGCGTTCGGCTTTGCTGACGGCCCTGGCCTTGTCGCTCTCGGCGGCGATGGCGACTGCGCATGCGGACACGCCCACGCTCAAGATCGGCATCGCCACCACGCCGCAAACACCCGCGCTCCAGGAAGCGGCGCGCGAGGCCAAGGCGCAGGGCGTCGACGTGAAGATCATCGAGTTCACGGACTGGAATACGCCCAACGCCGCGCTCGCGAACAAGGACATCGACGTCAATTACTTCCAGCACACGCCGTTTCTGGAGAACGCCGAAAAGCAGGGCGGCTATAAATTCGTCGCCATCGCGCCAGGAACGATCATGAAGATCGGCCTCTATTCGAAGAAGGTGAAACGCTTCGAAGACCTGAAGGATGGTGCGACCGTGGCCATCGCGAACGATCCCGTGAACGGCGGGCGCGGCCTCTTGCTGCTGCAGCGCGCGGGGCTCATCCAGCTCAAGCCGGGAGTGGACTATCGCGCCACGACGCTCGACATCATCTTTAATCCCAAGCACATCAAGATCGTTCAGCTCGAAGCGTCGCAACTCGCGCGTTCGCTCGACGACGTCGATCTCGCGCAGGGCTACCCGAGTTTCATCAAGCTCGCGGGCACGATCGATCCGAATAGCGCGCTGCTTTTCGACGGCGTCGAAAACAAGGCGTTCGCGCTTCAGTTCGTCGTGCGCCCCGAAAGCGTGAACGATCCGCGCATCCGCAAGTTCATCGACATCTATCAGCATTCGCCGGCCGTGCGCAAGGAACTCGACAAGGCCTTCGGCAGCCTGTACGCGGTCGCCTGGTAGTGCGCGCGACCCACGAAGAGGAGAGAGCGAAGATGAAATGGTTCGGGACGGCGCGCTTTATCGAGGCGGGGCCGGCGGCGGGCGAGGCGGTGCCTCGTGCCGACGCGTCGCAACCCGCGGTGGTGTTCGAGAAAGTCGGCAAGACCTATGCAGGCAGCGCGCAAGCGGCGCTCGCAGGTGTCGACTTGCAGGTGGCGCGCGGCGAGGTGTTCGGCATCATCGGGCGCAGCGGCGCGGGCAAATCCACGCTGCTGCGGCTCGTGAACGGGCTCGAAAAGCCCACCAGCGGGAGCGTGTGCGTGAATGGCGTCGACGTGGGCGCACTCGACGAGCGCGGGCTGGTCGCACTGCGCCGGCGCATCGGCATGATTTTCCAGCACTTCAATCTGCTTTCGGCGAAGACGGTGCATGACAATATCGCGCTGCCGCTGAAAATCGCAGGCGTCCCGAAAGCCACCATCGAGGCGCGCGTGAACGCGCTGCTCGACCTCGTGGGCCTGAGCGAGCGCCGCGACGCGTGGCCCGCGCGCTTGTCGGGCGGGCAGAAGCAACGCGTCGGCATTGCGCGTGCGCTCGTGCACGAGCCCGATATCTTGCTGTGCGATGAGGCGACGTCGGCGCTCGATCCGGAAACCACGCGCGCCATTCTCGCGCTGCTGCGCGACATCAATCGGCGCCTTGGCGTCACCATCGTGCTGATCACGCACGAAATGGAAGTGATTCGCGACGTTTGCGATACGGTTGCGGTCGTCGAGCGCGGCGAGGTGGTCGAGCACGGTCCCGTTTGGCGCGTGTTTGGCGATCCGCAACACGAGGCGACGCGCGCGCTTCTGCACTCGCCTCGTCACGAACTGCCCGACGACATCGCCGCGCGCATTCAAGTTTCGCCGCAAGCGGGCGCCCACGCGCTGTTCGACGTGCGCTTCACTGGCGAGGCGGCAGAAGAGCCCGAACTTGCCGCGCTTGCACAGGCGTTCGGCGCGCAGGGCGTGCAATTCGTACACGGCGGCATCGAGCGGATTCAAGGCCGCGCGCAAGGTCGGATCGTCGTGTCGGCGCCTGCGCGCACCGCCGACGAAGCGGCCACGCTGGCCGCGCAGGCGCGGCGCTACGCTAGCCGTGTGGAGGTGCTCGGCTATGTCTGAAATCTGGATCACGGAACTTCTCGAAGGCATCCGCGACACCTTGTTGATGGTCGGCGTATCGGCAATATTCGCACTCCTGATCGGTGTTCCGATCGCGCTGCTGCTGGTCACGACCGCGCGCGGCGGCATCTTCGAGCGGCCCGCGCTCAACACCACGCTGGGCGCGCTCGTCAACGCGTTCCGCTCGACGCCGTTCATCATCCTGCTCGTCGCCCTGCTTCCGTTCACGCGTCTTGTCGTCGGTACGACCATCGGCGTGTGGGCCGCCGTGGTGCCGCTCTCCATCGCGGCGATTCCGTTCTTCGCGCGCGTGGCCGAAGTGAGCCTGCGTGAAGTCGATCGCGGCCTGATCGAGGCCGCCCTGGCCATGGGCGCGCAACGCCGCCATATCGTGTGGCATGTGCTGCTGCCCGAGGCGCTGCCCGGCATGTTGGGCGGATTCACGATCACCGTGGTGGCCATGATCGGCTCTTCGGCGATGGCGGGCGCCGTCGGCGCGGGCGGGCTTGGCGATCTCGCGATACGCTACGGGTATCAACGCTTCGACACCACGGTCATGGTCACTGTGATCGTGCTGCTGATCGCGATCGTCGCGGCCGTGCAGTTCACGGGCGACGTGCTGGTGCGGCGCCTCTTGCGGCGAACCTGAGCGACGCAGCCGTTCGTCCTGACGCGCAAAGCGCCCTTGCCGGGCGCTTTGCCTGTTTTGAGCCTCTCATTCGGGGAATATCGGTATGAACAATGCACTGCGCCCTCGCGGGCAGGAACAGGAGGACGCGCGCTTCGCCGCGCTGCTCGAAGCGCTGCGCGCGAACGCCGCGCAACGCGATCTCGCGGGCGGCCACGCCGCGGCCGAAAAGCAACGCATCGCCGACGCCGGGCTGCTCACGCTCGCGGTGCCGCGCGAATTCGGCGGCCGCTTCGGCGAGGGCGGCATGCGCTGGAGCGATATCTACGCAACGATTCGCGCACTGGCGCGCGTCGACAGTGCGCTCGCGCATCTGCTGGGCTTCCAGTGCCTCCAGGTGGCGAGCGTCGACTTGTGGGGCAGCGCCACGCAGCGCGCGAACTGGCTGCAAGGCACCGTCGAGCACCGCTGGTGGTGGGGCAATGCCGTGAATCCCATCGATACGCGGCTCGTCGCGCAGCCCGATGGCGCGGGCGGCTGGCGCCTGCACGGCAAGAAGGGATTTTGTTCGGGCACCTACGGTTCGCAGATGATGACCGTGAGCGCCCATGATCCCGTCAGCGGCAACCCGATGTTTGCCGTGCTGCCCACCACGCGTGCCGGGATCACGGTGCACGACGACTGGGATCCGATCGGGCAGCGTCAGACCGATAGCGGCACCGTGTCGTTCGAAAACGTGGAAGTCCGCGCAGGGGAAGTGCTGCAGCGCCCCGATACGCCGCGCGCCACGCTGCGCACGCTGGTTTCTCAAGGTGTGCTTACGAATCTCTTCGTGGGCCTCGCTGAGGGCGCGCTGGAGGAAGCGCGCGCCTACGTGCTCGCAAATGGCCGGCCGTGGGTGAATTCGGGCGTGCAGCAGGTGGCCGACGATCCCTATTTGCAGCAGCGCTTTGGCGAGATGCGCGTGCAGTCGCTGGCGGCAGCCGTGCTGGCGGATCGCGTGGGCGCGCTGCTCGACTCGGCCTGGGACGAAGGCGAGGCGCTCGTCGCGGCCACGCGCGCCGAAGTCTCGCTCGCGATTTCGGAGGCGAAGATCGTCGCGCACCGCGCCGCGCTCGCAGCCGGCGAGCAGCTTTTCGAGGCGTGCGGCGCGCGCGCCACGGGCGCGGCGCTCGCGCTCGACCGCTTCTGGCGCAACGCGCGCGTGCATACGCTGCACGATCCGCTCGACTATCGACTGCGCGACGTGGGCCGCTTCACGCTCTTGAGAGAGCTGCCGCAGCCGACGCTGTACACTTGAGGGCCCGATCGCGGCATGCGCCGCGACGCGTCAACCCTTGAGGATCGAACCGTTGGAGTTCCGCCTACCGACCACGGCGACGGCGCCGTTTTGCCCTTCGGAAGTGCAGGGCAGCATCGAGGTTTCGCCGGGCGCGCCGTTCTGGAAGAAGTTCTGGCAGTTCGCGGGCCCCGGCCTGCTGGTGTCGATCGGCTACATGGACCCCGGCAACTGGGCCACCGACATCGAGGCGGGCTCGCGCTACGGCTACAGCCTGCTGTTCGTGGTCGTGCTGTCGAGCCTCGCGGCAATCGTGCTCCAATGCCTCTCCATGCGCCTTGGCATCGTCACGCAACGCGATCTCGCGGCGCTTTCGCGCGAGCGCTATTCGAGGCCCGTGGCGCTCGGGCAGTGGCTGCTCGCCGAGTTGTCGATCATCGCCTGCGATCTCGCCGAGGTGCTGGGCGGCGCGCTGGCGTTCCACTTGTTGCTGGGCTGTTCGCTGATGGTGGGCGTGGTGCTCACCGCGTTCGACACGCTCATCGTGCTCGGCCTGAAGGGCAAGAACTTCCGCTCGCTCGAGGCGATCATGGCCGGGCTCATCGCCACGATCGGCCTCGGCTATGTCATTCAGCTCGCGCTCGTGAAACCGCACTGGGCCTCCGTTTTCGCGGGCGCGGTGCCGTCGTGGCACGCCATATCGTCGGCGGAGCCGCTTTATCTGGCGATCCGCATTCTCGGCGCGACCGTCATGCCGCACAACCTCTATCTGCATTCGTCGATCGTGCAGACGCGCGCCGTCAAGCGCGACCGCAAGAGTCTCGCGCAAGCCATCGGCCTGTCGCGTCTCGACACGATCGTCTCGCTCTTGCTCGCGTTGCTCATCAACGCGGCGATCCTGATCCTGGCCGCGGCGGCGTTCCATGCCAACGGACACACCGAGGTCACCGATATCGAAGAGGCCTACAGGCTGCTTGCGCCGATCGTCGGCACGGGCGCGGCGGCGGTGCTGTTCGCGATCACGCTGCTCGCTTCCGGTCAAAGCTCGACGTTCACGGGCACCGTGGCTGGCCAGGTCATCATGGAAGGCTTCCTGCAGATGAAGATTCCGTGCTACCAGCGCAGGCTGATCACGCGCGTGCTCGCGCTGATCCCCGCCTTTGCGGGCGTGGCGCTGCTTGGCAACGGCGCGGTGAGCAAACTACTGGTGGCGAGCCAGGTGGTGCTGAGTCTGCAGCTGCCGTTCGCGCTCTGGCCGCTCATCCGCATGACGAACGACCGTGCGCTGATGGGCGAGTTCGTGAACCGGCTACACACGCGCCTGATCGCGTGGTTCCTGTTCGTCGCGATTTCGGCGGCGAACCTGTGGCTCGTTTGGCAGACCTTCAGCGGGAATTGAAAGAGGGGGAAGGGCGCTGCGGGGAAAAAAAAAGCGCTTCGCCGTCCGATGCGCGCAGGCACCGGACGGTTTCGCGTCTTGGTCTCACGTCCGGTTGACCCGGATCTGTTCTCCTACGCTTATGCAGCCTCGGCAATGCCATCCGACATGACTTCTGCCGGAAGGTCGCTCTCGGTCTGCTCGGCGCCCCGTCGCGCTGCAGCCGCCTTCTTCGTCTTGCCGGCCCGCGATGGGGGCTGGCACGCGCCACACACGACGTTGTGCTGAAGGTCGTGGCGATGCGCGACGAATTTACCGCCGCAACGGCAGCAAGGCGTCATCTGCAGAATATCGGCATCGAAAAACCGCACCAGGGTCCACGCACGCGTGAGGTCGAGCACCGGCTCGGCCCCGCTGTGGCGGCAGTGTTCCAGATACAGCCGGAACCCCTTGGTGAGCGCGTCGAGATGCGAGCAACGCGCTTCGTTCTTGAGGAACAGGTAGGTGTTATAGAACAGCGAGGCGTGGATGTTGGCCAGCCACGTCATGTACCAGTCCGCCGAGAACGGCAGCATACCTTTGGGCGGCGACACGCCGCGGATCTCGCGATACAGGCGGATCATGCGGTCGCGCGAGAGCGAGAGTTCGCTTTCGAGCACCTGCATGCGCGCACCCAGTTCGATCAGCGCGATCGCACGAAACACTTCCTGGGCGTCTTCGGTGAGGCTGCGTCGCGTGGTCATGGACGTCACCCTCAGGCGAATTGGCCGGCCGGCTGTCCCGCAAGCAGGATGGCCGCATGGGTAGCCGCCACGTCGGCATGCTTGCTGGTCTGCGTGAGCGCGGACAACATCGCATGATCGTCGAAGCGGAAGAAACAGAGAAGCTGGTCGGAAGAGGCCAGCCTGACGATCTGCGCGAGCGACAGACCGCCAAGCAAATCGGCCAGTTCCGACGACAGTCCCAGTCGGAACATGCCGACCGGCTTGTCCTCGCGCAGCATGCGCTGCGCGAGCATCAGATACGACAAATTAATTTCGCGGATAGATTCCAGCGTCTCGCTGCTGCGGTCCATTTCTGTAGTTTCCGAAGCCCCGAATTTAACCCCCCGGCTTTTTTCGCCGTTGTATCTTTTCTGGTCTTGTGGTCGATCTTCGCTCTGTGGCTCGACACGACTCTTTGATACAGGTTGTTACATCTCGTAACAACCTTGAGGGAATTGTATGAGGGCTAATCTCAGAAATCAATCCCTCGGATCAAAAATAATCCGACTGTTGTAATTTATTTTCGGTAATTTTTTCTGCTATTCGCGAGGGGCCTTGCGACAATGCGTCGCGCATTGAGTTTCCCCGACGGAATAGCCGCAGGGCCTTGCCTATAAGGGTTTTCCAGCAAAGTCGCAGGGAATGCGAAACACATAAAGCGAACATGAAAAACGTCGTAAGCCTGGATAAAGGTTTCGAAAGGAATCTTGCTGACAGGTAAAAAATGCGAGGCCTGCGATTAAACGGTATGACGATACAAATGTAACGAATGTTTCAGGCTGGGCGCCCTTATACCAGTGAATTGTGTAACTGAGATGTTACGAGTTCGGGCCGTGCAGGCCGCGTTGGATGGGGAGACGGATGCTCGGTGCATATCAGGTCCACTATGCGCGTGTGGAACGTTTGGCTGTTGTGATTTGCAGGCAGCATCGGCGTTCGTTTGTGGCGGCTCCGGCGGCGGCCCGATTCGGCACAGGCTGAAGTGACGCCGATCTTGCCCCGAGCGACTCGGGTGCGTGCAGAGGCGCCGTTTCTGCCTTATTTATATCAAGACGTGACGTAAAGGCCATAATGAAGGCAACGTCCCGGATACGGCGCGGCCCGCGCGTGTTCGGAATCTCACCACCGGCAGTACCGGAAATTCGGGGGGAGACAGATCATGACCGCGTTCAACAGGATTCTGCTGTGCTATGACGCAACGCGCGAAGGACGCCGGGCGCTGCGCGAGGGCGCCGACCTCGCCCGCGAGTGCCGCGCGCAGACGCATTTGCTGGCGGTGCTGGATCAGGCGCCGCTGCAATGGGGCACGGACATCGCGTCGGCCGTCCCATTCGAAGCCGCCGAGGAGGCGGCGCGCGAAATCTTGCGTGACGGGGTGGCCTGTCTGCAGGAAAAGGGGCTCGCGGCGACAGGGCATTTCGTCGTAGGAAGGCCGATCGACGTGATTGCGAGCTATTGCGAGGAACTGCATCCCGATCTCATCGTGCTGGGCCACCATCGGCGGGGGCCGCTCAAGCGGTGGTGGGAAGGTCGCGACGATCGCCGGTTGCTCGACCGCGTGTCGTGCAGCGTGCTGGTCGTCACCGCGCCCGAGGCGGAGCAGGCGACAGCGGCGGCTGCCTGAGCGGCGCGACGCGAAGCGCATTCACTTAAGGTCACATAAATTCGTACACCGAAATAAACGTATTGACGTGCCAGGAACACGCCTTCTTGCGTCAATAGGTCGATTGCCACGGTGCGCAAGTGGCTTGCTGAGTGGCGGAACGAAATGCTTGTCGCATGCGCACGGTCTTCAATTTTTTTTAGTTCGTTTCGCACAAGCCCGACAAAATCCAAACGCGCCGTGTGCCTGAAGGCCCGCTCGTCACGCCGCGTTCTGGCGCAACGCCTTCGACGTTTGCGGATCGGCGGGAAAGAACGCTTCGATCGCCAGCTCGGAAAGCGTGATGTCGACCGGCGTGCCGAACACGGTCGTCGTGCTGTAGAACGCCAGCTCGCCAAGCGCGGTGCGCACGCGCAGCGGCACGGCGATGTGATGTGCGATCGGCTCGGCGCTCGCGTTCGCCACGCCGGCCGGCGTGGGATACGCTGCGAGCTCTTCATGGAGTGCGGCGAGCACGGGATCGCCGCTCGCCTCGATCTGGCGTTGCAGGCGCGTGAGCAGATGCGCGCGCCATGCGTGCCAGTTGACGATGCGCGGCGCGATGCCCTCGGGGTGCAGCGAAAGCCGCAGCGCGTTGATGGGCGCGGCGAGCAAAGCGGGCGAGGCGTCGCCGATGAGCGGCGCGAGCGCGCCGTTCGCGGCGACGATATTCCAGTGGCGGTCCACCGCCACTGCGGGATAGGGTTCGTGCCCGCGCAACACGAGATCGACCGCCTCGCGCGCGGCGGCGAGCTGTGGGTCGTCGAGGGCGCGCTCGCGATAGAGCGGCGCGTATCCGGCAGCCACGAGCAGTGCATTGCGTTCGCGTAGCGGCACATCGAGCTGCTCCGCGAGATGCATGACCATCTCGCGGCTCGGCAGCGCGCGGCCCGACTCGACGAAGCTCAGATGGCGCGTCGAAATCTCGGCCTCTGTCGCGAGCAGCAACTGACTCATGCGCCGGCGCATGCGCCAGTCGCGCAGCATCTCGCCGACGCTGCGGCGCCCGGTGCCGATCGGCACCGCGGTAACAGGGGAAGCGAGCGTGTCCATGACGTCGATTCTAGACAAAGACGTGCATCAGACGATTACGTCTGAGGTAATGCACCGGCTGTGCGCTGCCGATATCGCATACATGAAAACCCTGGGAATGGGCAGCCGCCGCGTGTTTTCGTCGGCGTTTACCGTGGGCGACGCTATCGCCTAAAATGAAAAAAATCTGTTCTGTGGCGTCGCGTTGAGGAGACTGCCATGAGGGAAACTGTCGTTGCTTATCTGCTCGGACCCGGCGTCATGCTGCTGGTGTGCGCGGTCATGTGGGCCGTGTCGCGACGCAGCAGGGGCACGCTCGAAGCGCGCCTGACCCGTTGGCTCGACGCGCATCGGCCGCGCGGCATGCATCATAAGCATTGAGTGTGCCAACGCCGCGGCGGCTTGCGCCATTGCGCAGACGTTTCGCCACGCGTTCGCCGCCCGGCACCCTATGCATGTTTGATAGCATTCCGAATCAATTTCCGGGGTAGTTTTTCCCGCGTCTCCCTCGGACGGTGCTGCTTTGGCCTGCGGACCGGCTCATAGCCCGTGGTTCTGCGTGCAGCCTTGCGCGCCATTCCGCGTCGCGTAAGGGGAACTGCGCGCGCGCGTCATGGTCATTCCGTTACTGCATACCGGAGCCCTCCATGACCCGTCCCGCCGATTCCTTCATCATCTTCATTGCCCGTCTCGCTCTAGCCATCCTGTTTCTTTGGGGCGGTGCCATGAAGCTGCTGGGATACGCGGGGTTCGTCGGCTACCTGAACGCGAAGGGGGTGCCTTATGCCTCGTATGCCGCCATACTCGCCACGGTCATCGAGCTGCTTGGCGGCCTGGCGCTCGTGTTGGGCGTGCGCGCGCGTGCCGTCGGGTTCCTGCTGGCCGGGTACGCCATCGTCACGGCGGTGTTCGGCCACGACTTCTGGAACATGACACAGGCGGCGGCGCAGCAGGAGGCGGTCATCCACTTCTGGAAGAACGTCGCCATCGCGGGCGGTTTCCTGCTGCTGACCGTGACGGGAGCGGGACGTGCTTCCATTGATGGCTTGCGCGCACCGCGCGGCGGCGGCCTGCGAGGCTAGTGAGGCTGTCGCGATTGACGCAGCCCGGCGCGCGTATCGGACAATCGAACGAAACCACCGGGCGACCGGGTGAGGAAGGAGCGGGCCTTGATACAGAACTTCGACTTCAACGTGGCAGGCAAGACCGAGCACTTCTGCGCGAGTCTTGCGGAAGACGGCACGCGGCGCGTCTTCATCAGCTACGCGGATACCGCGAAGACGCTGGTGATCCTCGACGCGTCCGGACTCCTCGGCGCCCTCAAGGCGGAACTCGAAGAGCCGGACCAGCTGATCGAGCATGCCATCCGCAAGGCGCAAAGCGAAGGCTTGATCAGCCGGGCGATCGACTCGGGCGCCATCCAGGAAGCATCGCTGTAGCGCGCCGAGAGCATCGCAGCCGGAACGATCGGCCGTCGATAGCGGAGGCCGCGATGCGGCGCAGAATCAGCGCGACGCCTTCACGCGCGCCTGGGCGGCCTGGCGCGCCCCCGCATGCGCCGGATCCGTCTTCACGAACCACGCAAGACCCGCTGCCGTGAGCAGGATCGCCGTAGAAACGGCGGCCTCCGCGCGCAAACCGGCCACCACCTGCGCCGCGAGCGCGCCGCCTGCGAGCGCGCCGAACGCCGCCACCCCCACCGCACCGCCTGCCTGACGCGCCGTATTGAGCAGCGCCGAGGCCGTGCCCGCGCGTGCCGGGTCGACCGAGGAGAGCACGGCGGTCGTCATCGCCGGCACGGCGAGACCCATTCCCGAGGGGATCAGTAAAAAGGCGAGCAGCACGAAGGCGAGCGGCGTCGCGGCGTCCACGGCCGTGAGGAGCGCGTAGCCCGCGCCCGCGATCAGCGCGCCGATGACCATCGGCCGGCGCGTGCCATAGTGCGCCACCACATGGCCGCTCACGATGTTCGATAGCAGGAAGCCGCCGGTGAGAGGAATGAACGCGAGGCCTGCCTGCAACGGCGTTTCGCCGCGCGCATGCTGCAGATACAGCGCGAGCACGAACACGGTGCCGTAATAGGTGAGATTCACGCAGATGCCGAACAGCACCGCCGCGCTGAACGCGCGGTTGCGCAGCATGGCGAGCGGCAGCATGGGGTCGCGTACGCGGGCTTCGAGCGATACGAACGCGAAACCCGCGGCGAGCGCGAGCGCAAAGCCGCCCGCCACGGCCCAGTGCGCGAAGCCGAGCGGACGCCATTCGATCACAGCGCCCGTGAACGCCGTGAGCGCGACGATGGCGAGCAACTGGCCGCGCACGTCGAGGCTGCGCGCGGCGGGCGCACCGGCGGCCTTGCGCGCGTGCGCTTCGCGGCGCGGTGCGGGAATCCACGCGAGCGCGGCCCAAAAACCGGCCGCGCACAGCGGCAGGTTGACGAGGAAGATGCTGCGCCAGCCGAACGCCGCGATCAGCAGGCCGCCCGCCACCGGGCCGGCAGCGATCGAGATGGCGCCGGCGGCGGTCCACAAGCCCACGGCGCGCGCCCGCAGCGCGCGATCGTGTCGGCAGGCCTCGTTGAGCAGCGCGAGCGAGTTGGGCAGCATGGCCGCCGCGCCCGCGCCCTGCAGCGCGCGGGCGGCGATCAGCACGGCTGCATTGGCGGCGAGCCCGCAGGCCAGCGAAGCGAGCGCGAACACCACGAGGCCGGCAGCGTAGAGGCGGCGCGCGCCATAGCGGTCGCCGAGGACGCCGCCCGAAAGCATCAGCACCGCGAAGGCGAGCGTGTAGGCATCGACGATCCACTGCAGGCCCGCAACGCTCGCATGGAGGTCGGTCGCGATGCGCGCGAGCGCGATGTTGACGATGGTGACGTCGAGCTGCGTGACGACGAATCCCACGCTGACGGTCGCGACGATGCGCGCAAGCGCGGGCGTGAACCGGAGGTGGCGGACTGGGGTGGGGTGTGAGGTATTCATGCGCCCATGTTAGGGCGGGTGCCGGCTTCGACGTTTCAGCGCGAGGTGAAGCGTCGAAGCCGCCGGCGAATCGGCATCAAAGGTGCCGGATCAGCGGTGCTCGCCTGGTGTGCGTTCCGTGCGCACCCGGCGCGCCCTCACTGCTCGCGATGCGGGTCCTTGAAGAACAGCGTCGTGATCGCGCCGAGTACGCAGATCGCGGCCACATACCACGCAGGCGCGAGCGGTTCCGATTTCATCAGTAGCGCGACGACGATCGGCGTGAGGCCGCCGAATACGGCGTACGCCACGTTGTACGAGAACGAGATGCCCGAGAATCGCACCACGGGCGGGAACGCATTCACCATCACATAAGGCACTGCGCCGATCGTGCCCACCAGCAACCCGCAGAGCGCGTAGAGCGGCATGAGCATCGAGCTGTCCACGGCCATCTGGCGGAACAACACGTAATAGGAGATGGCGAGCGCGATGCCGCCGATCGCCAGCACGCGGCGCGCGCCGAAGCGGTCGGCGAGCGCGCCCGCGCTCACGCAGCCCACCGTGAGGAATAGCGTCGCGACACAGTTCGCGAGGAGCGAGGTGGTGGCGTCGAGATGGAACTGCTTCTGCAGCAGCGGCGGCGTCATCAGGATCACGACGACGATGGCCGCCGACAGCATCCACGTGAGCAGCATCGAGACCACCACGGCGCGGCCGTGGTCGCGCAGCACGGCCTTGAGCGGAATTTCGCCGGCGAGCGCCTTGCGCGCCTGCATCTCCGCGAACACGGGCGTTTCGTGCAGCCACTGGCGCAGGTACACCGAGAACATGCCGAACAGGCCGCCGATCAGGAACGGAATGCGCCACGCATAGGCGGCGATGTCGCCTGGCGCGTAGTGGTGATTGATCGCCGCGGCAATCAGCGAGCCGAGCAGGATGCCGAACGTGAGGCCCGCCGTGAGCGTGCCGCAGGCGTAGCCAATATGGCGGCGCGGCACGTGCTCGGAGACGAACACCCATGCGCCCGGCACCTCGCCGCCCACGGCAGCGCCTTGCAGCACGCGCAGCGTGAGCAGCAGCAGCGGCGCGAGCGCGCCGATGGTCGCGTAGGTGGGCAGACAGCCCATCGCGAGCGTGGGCAGCGCCATGAGCAGCACGGAGAGCGTGAACATGCGCTTGCGGCCGAGCAGGTCGCCGAAGTGCGCCATGACGATGCCGCCGAGCGGCCGCGCGAGGTAGCCCGCCGCGAAGATGCCGAAGGTCTGGAGTTGACGCAGCCAGTCGGGAATCGTTGCGGGGAAGAACAACTGGCCGATGGCCGGCGCGAAGAACACGAAGATGATGAAGTCGTAGAACTCGAGCGCGCCGCCGAGTGCGGCGAGGCCGAGCGTCTTGTAGTCGCTGCGTGTGAGCGCGCGCGCAGCGGCAGGCGCGCGCACGCCAATTTCTGTTGCTTGCATTTCCGGTAAACCTGGGATGTTGTTATGTGCGATTTTTTGCAAAACGCATGGGCGAAACGCGTGTGGGCGTCCGTGATGGCCGAATTTGCCTGGTGCGCGCGTGGCGCGGGGGGCGGCGGTCGTCGGAAAGCAGGCGCGAGGGTGGGGCACGGCAGCCGCGCGTCCGTATGGGTGGGCGGACGCGCCGACGAGTTCAGGCCAGCCCGCGATTCTACAGGATGCGCGCAGGGCGCCTGACGCGTGCCCATGCGCGCTGGATGAGCGAGCGCAGCGTCGTCCTCGGCCCGATGCGCCCATCGCCTTGTGGCAAGACGGCGCGGCGGACCGCATTTCGGACTCGTCCGATGGGCAGTCTTTGCACAAATCCACAAAATTGCGCGGCCTGAATTTCGATCCACGAGAGGAGCACCCATGCGCATTGCGATTTATCAGCCCAACGCTGTCCATCGGCAGTTGATCGAGCGCGTGCTGACGCAGTCCGGCCACGTGTGCATCCCGTTCAGCGACTCGCCGGCGCTTGCCAGGACGCTGACCGCATCGACCGTCGATATGCTCGTGTTCGACTGGCAGGGCTCGCTGCTGGCGGGCTCCGAGTTGCTGAAAACGTTGCGCGCGGTCAACGGCAGCGAGATTCCGGTGCTGTTCGTTTCGGAGGATGCGTCGGACGAGAGCGTGGTGCGGGCATTTTCCATAGGCGCGGACGACTGCGTGGGGCTGCCGGTGTGCCCGGCGGTATTGCGTGCGCGCGTGAACGCGCTCCTGCGCCGGGCCTTCCACGACCGTTACGACGACATGACGATCGACGCCGGCCCCTATCACTTCGACGTGCGGCGCCAGGGGGTCAGCGTGCACGGCAAGCCGGTGCTGCTCTCGACCACGCAATACCGGCTCGCATCGCTCTTTTTCTCGAACATCGGGCGCGTGCTCTCTCGCGATCACATCTACGCGATGGTGTGGGGGCGCGAACTGCAGACGCACACGCGCACGATCGACAGTCATGTGTCGCGCCTGCGCCTG
This sequence comes from Paraburkholderia mimosarum LMG 23256 = NBRC 106338, assembly GCF_000739815.1. Lineage (GTDB taxonomy): Bacteria > Pseudomonadota > Gammaproteobacteria > Burkholderiales > Burkholderiaceae > Paraburkholderia > Paraburkholderia mimosarum. The sequence continues at coordinate 19,388 of NZ_BBJJ01000004.1, read as the reverse complement.
TTGCTGGACATCGATGCGCGAAACGGCTTCCGGCTGCAACCGGTTTACAAGAGCGGCTACCGGTTGCTGCAACTTCGCGATGAGGATACGGCGCTAGCCGACGAAGACGAAGCGCTCGAGCCTGCCTGAGGCGAACCGCCGGCACGCGCCGGCAGCGGGATACAAAAAGGCGGCGGCACGCCATGCGTGCCGCCGCCTTTCCTGCTTGAATCTTCCTTGCCGTGCGGCGCGGGTTTGGCGCACCTCAACGCGCGAGGCCGAGCCCCTGGAGTACCGCGCTGCCTTCGCTCGTTAGACGGATGCGCGTCGCGCCGGCGTCGTCCCGCACCTGCTCGACGAGTCCCGCTTCCTGAAGGATGGGAATCTCGGGTTTGGCGCGCGCATCGATCGGCGCGTGCAGCAGCAACAGGAGCGTCGCCAGCTCATGGTGGCTCAACAGGCGGCGCAGCAGGGTGCGGCGCGCGGGTTTCGCGGCGGCCGCAGCGGTGCTCGTCGCGGTGCTCGTGGCGGCGCTGGCCGGCGGGTTCTGCGGGTCTTGCTGGTTCACGGGACCTCCTGCGGCGTTCGTTTTCTGCTGGGTGGAGCGATGATGCGGACGAAGACTTAAGCGATTCTTAAAGCGGCCGGCGAAAATGTGTCACCGCGCTACAGCGCGTAACGCCGCGTAAGAGGATGTAATCGAACGCGGAAAGCGGCGGAAAAGCGGGGGCGAAAGGCGGAAAAAACGGGGCGCCGCGGAGTAGAAATTGGAAACTGACGCCCGCGACGGCGGCGAAAGCGAACCGTCAGGGCATCAAGGCGCGCAAGTCTTGCTCGCGCCCTCGATCCACAGGTTGGAGACGTGGCGCTTGCCGGCGTAATAGCGGTAGGTCGTGGCGCCATTGTCGCTGCGGATCTTGATGACGTTCGAGTCGCCGAACTCGAGCATCTGGCCTTGCGGCAGCGGCGACGTGGTGAAGCTTGCGCCGTGACGAGACGCTTCAACCGTCAGGCACGCGATCACGTCCTGGACTGACCGGTTAGTTGTGGAATCGATGACGGGCTGGCCAGCATCGGGATTGCTCTGAAACCATGCGCACGCGCCGAGCGTGAGCGAGAGGGCAAGGGGCACGGCGAGCTTCTTCATATTTCTCACTATCGACGAAACAGCCAATCATTATATCGGCCGCATCGGCCATCAAACCGCGAGGATGAAAAATGCCGCAAAACTGTCACGCACTGGGCATGCCTGTTGCGGCAGTGCGACGCGCGGGCGTAGCGCTAAATAGTGGCACGCAAGAACGTACGGAGCGAGATAGACTATCTGAAGGGTGCCGTCTGCAAATCTGACGTTGACGTCAGGAGAATACGTATGAATCGCCCATCGGTACGCTTTCCCGTTCGCGCCGCAGGCGCCGGCTCATTTTTCCGGTGGGTCAAGTGGGGATTCGTCGTCGCGTTGCTGGCCGCCCTCGTCATCATCGCGCGCGTAGTCCAGATCGAAATCGAGACTTCGCGCCTGCAAGCACGCTATTTATCCGAACTCACGCGTGACATTGGCTTTACCGTGGAAAACGGACCGAGCCACAGCATCCGCTTTCCGACCACGAACGGGCCGTACGACGTGCGGCTCGGCTATGCGCAATTGCCTACTTTCGAAAATCGGCTCGCGCAACGCGGCTTTGCGATCTCCGCGCAGGCGCGCGATTCCGATCGCATGATCGCGGTCGCCGACCAGGGACTTTTCCTGCCCTTCGGGGAAAAGGATCAGGCCGGAATCGTGCTGCACGACGCATCCGGCGCGACGCTTTTCCATACGCGTTATCCGCAGCGCGTCTACGAGAATTTCGACGCCGTGCCGCCTGTCGTGCGCGATTCGCTGCTCTTCATCGAAGACAAATACCTGCTGGCCCAGGACCAGCCCAACCGAAACCCGGCCATCGACTGGGGACGGTTTAGCCGCGCGCTCGTCGATCAGGGCGCGCGGCTCGTGAACCGACATCAGCAGACGCCCGGCGGCAGCACGCTCGCCACGCAAATCGAGAAGTTCCGGCACTCGTCCGGCGGCCGCACCGCCACGCCGCCGGAGAAGCTGCGCCAGATCGCCTCGGCTTCGCTGCGCGCCTATCTCGATGGCCCGCAGACCATGCCCGCGCGCCAGCAGATTCTCGTGCACTACCTGAACTCGGTGCCGCTCGCCGCCAAGCCGGGCGTGGGCGAAGTCAACGGTCTCGGCGATGGGCTCGCCGCCTGGTACGGCCGCGACTTCCGCGAGGTCAATCGCATCCTGCGCGCGCCGCTTTCGCCCGAAGCGCTGGACGAACAGGGGCTGGCGTTCCGCCAGGTGCTCTCGCTCCTCATCGCGCAGCGGGCCCCTACGTATTTCCTGCAAAAGAACAATGACGCACTCTCGAAGCTCACCGACAGCTATCTGCGCCTGCTCGGCGCTGGCGGCGTGATCACGCCGGCACTGCGCGACGCCGCGCTCGCCACGCAGCTCACGCTCGACCGCTCCAAGCCGTCGCAGCGCGCGCCGGTTTCCTTCGTCGAGCGCAAGGCCGTGCTGACGCTGCGCACCCAGTTGATGCAGGCACTGGGGCTGAAGACGCTCTACGACCTCGACCGCCTCGATCTCACCGCCACGGCCACGCTGGTCGACAGCGTGCAGCAGGCCGTCAGCGAACGTCTCGCCGATGCCGCGACGAAAGACGGTGCGCGCCAGGCGGGACTCGTCGGCTTCGAGATGCTGCGTCCGTCCGACGATCCTTCGAAGATCGCGTATAGCTTCACGCTGTTCGAGCGCAGCCACGGCGAGAACCTCGTTCGCGTGCAAACCGACAGCGTGAACCAGCCGTTCGACATCAATTCGGGGGCCCGCCTGAACCTGGGGTCGACTGCCAAGCTGCGTACGCTCGTGACCTATCTGCAGATCGTGAGCGCGCTGCACGACCGGTACGCGGCCGACGATGCGAAGTCGCTGCGCGCGATGCTGCCGCAGGTCGATCCGAGCGACGCGCTCACGCGCTGGGCGATCGACTATCTTTCGAAGACCTCCGACCGCTCGCTCCATTCGATGCTCGAGGCGGCCGTGGAGCGCAAATATTCGGCCAGCCCGGGCGAGACGTTCTACACGGGCGGCGGCGCGCAAAGCTTCAATAATTTCGAGTCGAGCGACAATTCGCAGATTCTCACGGTGCACCGCGCGTTCCAGCATTCGGTCAATCTCGTGTTCGTGCGGCTCATGCGCGATATCGTCCACTACGAGATGATCCAGACATCGGGGGCGCCCGCGCAATGGCTCGACGATCCGGCAGTGCGCAACCGCTTTCTCACGCAGTTCGCGGACGGCGAAAGCCAGGTCTACATGAAGCGCTTCTACACGCGCTACGCGGGCCAGAGCAACGACGAAGCGCTCGCGCTCCTGGTCCAGCGTACGCGCAAGGGCCCGGCGCGCATTGCCACCGTGCTGCGCAGCGTGAACCCCACTGGCTCGCAGGCCTGGTTCAACGCACAGATGCGCGCGCAACTCAAGCATACGAAGTTCGAGTGGCTCGACGACGAAGACCTCGCGCGCTACTACGAGAAGTACGCGATCGACAAATTCAACCTCAACGATCGCGGCTATATCGCGGGCATTCATCCGTTGGAGCTTTGGCTGCTGAATTACTTGCGCACGCACCCTGATGCGACGCTTGCCCAGGTTCAGCAAGAGAGCCGCGACACGCGCCTCTACACCTACAAGTGGCTCTTCAAGACGAAGTATTACGGCACGCAGAACCGGCGCATCCGCCGCATGATCGAGCTGCGCGCGTATGACGCGATCGGCAGGTCATGGCGCTCGCTCGGCTATCCGTTCGAAAGCATCACGCCTTCGTTTGGCGCGGCGATCGGCGCATCGGGCGACCGGCCCGCCGCGCTCGCGCAGCTCATCGGGCTCATCGCCAGCAACGGCCAAAAGCTGCCGACGCACAGCTTCGAATCGCTCGACTTCGCGCGCGGCACGCCCTACGAGACGCACTTCGTCCACGCGTCCACGGCGCCGCAGCCATTGGTCTCGCCGGAGATCTCGACAGTGGTGCGCGAGCTGCTGACTTCGGTGGTGGAGGGCGGCACGGCCAAGCGCCTCGCCGAGGGCATGACGCTCCCGGATGGCAAGACGCTGCCCGTCTACGGCAAGACCGGCACCGGCGATCAGCGCTTCAACGTCTATGCGCGGGGTGCGCGTTTGATCGAATCGCGCAAGGTGAACCGGAGCGCGACCTTCGTGTTCGTGATCGGCAATCGCTTCTACGGCACGCTCACCGCATGGGTGCATGAGCCGTATGCGGCGCGCTATACGTTCACGAGCGCGTTGTCCGTGCAACTGCTCAAGTCGCTCGCGCCGGTGTTGCAGCCGCTGCTCGAAGCCAGGTCCGGAGCGGACGGCGATGCGAAGCCTGATCCCGTGCACGCGGCGCAGCAGATGACGCTCATCGATCCGCAAACGGGTGAAACTCGCCGCGTGGTGTGGAACGGTAGTACGCTCGAATTGAACGAGGCTCGCTGAGCAAAATAATCGGGAATGCAAAGAAAAACGCGCGCTCGCCAAAAGGCGAAGCGCGCGTTAGCTTTTTCTGCCCTTCAGTATGCGTTGGGCGGAGGCGGCGATCCAGGGGGCGGCGGCGGCAGGTAGTGCTGCTGTGGCGCTGTCTGGAACTGCTGCTGCGGCGCCTGGAACTGCTGGGGTTGCGACATCGTCATGTTGCCCGGTGCCGGAATGCGGTTGCCCATTGCGTACATGCACTGCAGATAGGCGTAGTCGTAACGGCGCTGCACTTCCCACGCGGAGCCCTGTGAGCTGCCCATGCCTACCGCGCTACCCGTGAGCAGGCCCGCGCCTGCGCCAATGGCCGCGCCATGGCTGCCGCCGAACGCGGCGCCCGCGGCTGCGCCGAGGGCCGTGCCGAGCACGGCGCTGCCCACGCCGGCGCCGGTCGCCGCCTGGTTCGATGTGACGCCGCCCACCTGCTGGAAGGCGAACTGGCGGCAGTTGGCGTCGTCGGCGCGGAACTGGTCGAAGGTCTTGCCGGTGCCCGGCAGCGCCATGACGCTCGGCCCCGTGGGGGTCACGGCGCATGCACTCAGCAGCCCCGCGGTCGCGAGTAGCGAGAAATAGGTGTATTTCATGTGCGGCTCGATTTGATCAAGGTGTCAGTTCGAAGGCGCCGGCTGGGCCGGAACCGCGCGCCAGCCCGACGAGCATTCCTTTACATACGGATAGTAGGTTTTCGAGTCGTCGCAGTAATACCAGGTGTCGCTGTTTGGCTGCTGGGCCTCCATCTCGTTGCCGGGCCCCTGCGGATTCGTTGTTGGCGCGCCGGCTTGCGGCTGAGCCTGCTCGATGTAATCGGGCCCTTCGAACGGACCCGGTGCGACGACGACGGGCGCCGGGCCGTAATAGTAGGGCGCGGGCGCAACTGGGTAGTAATACGGCACGCTGCCGCCGATGAACACGCCGACGTGCCCTGCATGCGCGACGCCACCCACGCCGAGGAGCGCGGCCACGGCGACCCCGAGTAACACTTTAGACCTGCTCACACACGATCTCCAGAAATGAGCGTGCTGGGGCAACGGCGCACGCCAGCCTGTTATTGAACGCTAAGACATCGTTGCCGCCAATGCAATTACGCAGATCGCGCTGATTTTTCCAGTTGTTACAGGACCGCGCGGAGCTGCGCGGACGCGAAAAGCCGGCCGGCGTGCGTACCTGCGGCAACGGCTTGCTTTGGGATCGAACTGGGGCGCAAACGACGAAAAACCCCGCTTCATTGCCTGCCTGCGCCGGCGGTGCGCGCCGTAATAATTGGACATCGGCGGCAAGACTGGAGGTTGCGCCGTTCGAACCACAGGGCGGCAGTTAGATTCGGATGTCTAATTATTAGGCGGCAGCGCGCGAAAAACACCGGTTCCTTGCCCATCGTCGATGGTTGACCTGGTCGTTATGACCGTAATGATCGATGACGCGGTTCCGCTCGAATTGCCGCAGGTCTTCACGCGCGGCGGAGCAAGCGGCGGACCGATCGCCCGCTCCGGCCGCTAGCGCGCCGAGCGTTCGCGCTCGAGCCGGCGCATCGCTTCGCCCACGTCCTGGCTGAACTGCGCGAGCGCCGCGAGTTCGAGGTTGGGCGGCTGCAGTGCCGACCACAGCGCGTCCACGAGGCGCTCCGCCGTGGCGTCGATGTCGGTGCGGCGGTTGGCGAGCGTCGCATCCCACAGCACGTGCTCCATCGGCCCGAACACCAGCGAACGCAGCAGGCGCAGCGGCAGGTCGTTGCGGATCTGCCCGCTTTCCTGGCCGCGCGCGAGCACGCGCATGAGCGGCGCGGTGTAGCGGCGCTGCATTTCCATGAGCGCTTCGCTCAGATCGTGGTGGCGCGTGCGGCCTTCCGAGAGCACCAGTTCGCAGATCCCGGTGCCGCTCTCCAGCATCAACTGCAGATGCATGCGCACGATGAAGGCGAACTGCTGGCGTACCGTGCCGTCGCGCGGCAAGCCGCCTTCGATTGCGGCGATGGATTCGTCATACCAGTCGCCGATCACCCGCGCGCACAACTCCCGCTTGCCGCGAAAGTAGCTGAACACCGTCGCCTCGGACACGCCAAGACGCTGGGCGATCTCGGCCGTGGTGGCGCGCGCGTATCCCTTTTCCGAGAACACTTCGCGCCCCGCCTGCAGGATCTCACGCACGCGCTGCTGCGACTTGCGGCCCGCCGGCTGGCGGCGCGACGCGGGCAGGGCACTTTTCGGGGCGGGGGCTTGCATGTTGAGGGTTATTCAGTTTACGTCGGATTGAACTCGATTATCTGCGAAAGAACCAACGCCGGACAAGGAGATTTCATCCATGTGACAAGTTGAGTGTCACTCAGAAATACCTATTGACGTTAACGTAAATCTGGCGTGAAATGGGCGTCCATGGGGCGAAGCACGGCCCGGTTCGACGAAATCCTGGAGACAAACATGAGCAACGTACCTGGTTTGCAGTTCCCGCTCGGCGAAGAGGTCGAAATGCTGCGCGACAGCATCGCCAGCTTCGCGGCGAAGGAAATCGCGCCGCGCGCGGGCGAGATCGACCGCACCGACCAGTTCCCGATGGACCTGTGGCGCAAGTTCGGCGACCTGGGCGTGCTCGGCATGACGGTCTCGGAGGAGTACGGCGGCGCGAACATGGGCTACACGGCGCATATGGTCGCGATGGAGGAGATTTCGCGTGCTTCCGCCTCGGTGGGGCTCTCCTACGGCGCGCATTCGAACCTGTGCGTGAACCAGATCCACCGCAACGGCACCGAGGCGCAGAAGCGCAAGTACCTGCCGAAGCTCGTTTCCGGCGAGCACATCGGCGCGCTCGCCATGAGCGAGCCGAACGCAGGCTCCGATGTCGTGAGCATGAAGCTGCGCGCCGAGAAGAAGGGCGAGCGCTATGTGCTCAACGGCACGAAGATGTGGATCACCAACGGCCCTGACTGCGACACGCTGGTCGTGTACGCGAAGACCGATCCCGAAGCGGGCCCGCGCGGCATTACGGCGTTCATCGTCGAGAAGGGCATGAAGGGCTTTTCGGTTGCGCAGAAGCTCGACAAGCTCGGCATGCGCGGCTCGCATACGGGCGAGCTGGTGTTTCAGGATGTCGAGGTGCCCGAAGAGAACATCCTCGGCCAGCTCAACGGCGGCGTGAAGGTGCTGATGAGCGGGCTCGACTACGAGCGCGCCGTGCTGGCGGGCGGGCCCACCGGCATCATGGCCGCGGTCATGGACGCCGTCGTGCCGTATATCCACGACCGCAAGCAGTTCGGCCAGGCCATCGGCGAGTTCCAGCTCATTCAGGGCAAGGTGGCCGACCTCTACACGACCTTCCAGGCGTGCCGCGCGTATCTCTACGCTGTGGGCCGCCAGCTCGATACGCTTGGCAAGGACCACGTGCGCCAGGTGCGCAAGGACTGCGCGGGCGTGATTCTCTACACCGCCGAAAAGGCCACGTGGATGGCTGGCGAGGCCATTCAGATCCTGGGCGGCAATGGCTATATCAACGAGTATCCGGTTGGGCGTCTCTGGCGTGACGCGAAGCTCTACGAAATCGGCGCGGGCACGAGCGAGATTCGCCGTATGCTGATCGGCCGCGAGCTGTTCGCCGAAACGATGTAATCCCAAGCAACTCAGTGTAGCCAGAGGAGGACGGGATGCCCGTCATCGAATCGAAGCTCAATCCGCGCTCCGAAGACTTCAAGGCCAATGCCGCGGCGCTCGAAGCGCTCGTCGCGGACCTGCGCGAAAAGATCCAGAAGCTGTCGCTGGGCGGTGGCGAGGCCGCGCGCGACAAGCACCTCTCGCGCGGCAAGCTGCTGCCGCGCGATCGCATCGCGCAACTGCTCGATCCGGGTACGCCGTTTCTGGAGCTATCGCAGCTCGCGGCGTATGGCATGTACAACGACGACGCGCCGGGCGCGGGCATCATCACGGGCATCGGCCGCATCGCGGGCCAGGAGTGCGTGATCGTCTGCAACGACGCCACGGTGAAGGGTGGCACGTACTACCCGGTCACCGTGAAGAAGCACGTGCGCGCGCAGGAAATCGCGCAGGAAAACAACCTGCCTTGCGTGTATCTCGTCGATTCGGGCGGCGCGAATCTGCCGAACCAGGACGAGGTGTTTCCGGACCGCGACCATTTCGGCCGCATCTTCTATAACCAGGCGAATCTCTCTTCGCAAGGTATTCCGCAAATCGCCGTGGTGATGGGCTCCTGCACGGCCGGCGGCGCGTACGTGCCGGCCATGAGCGACGAGTCGATCATCGTGAAGAACCAGGGCACGATTTTTCTCGGCGGCCCCCCGCTCGTGAAGGCCGCGACTGGCGAAGAAGTGAGCGCCGAAGATCTCGGCGGCGGCGACGTGCATACGCGCCTTTCGGGCGTGGCAGACCATCTCGCGCAGAACGATGCGCACGCGCTGGCCATTGCGCGCTCGATCGTCGGCAACCTCAATCGCACGAAGACGCCTCCGGTTGCGCTGCGCGAACCGCTGCCGCCGCGCTACGACGCGAAGAGCCTGTACGGCGTGATTCCCGTGGATACGCGCAAGCCCTTCGACGTGCGCGAGGTGATCGCCCGAATCGTCGACGACTCGGCTTTCGACGAATTCAAGGCACGCTATGGCACCACGCTCGTGACGGGCTTCGCGCACATCTGGGGCCACCCGGTCGGCATCGTTGCGAACAACGGTATTCTGTTCTCCGAATCGGCCCTGAAGGGCGCACACTTCATCGAGCTGTGCTGCCAGCGCAAGATCCCGCTCGTGTTCCTGCAGAACATCACGGGCTTCATGGTGGGCCGAAAGTACGAGAACGAAGGCATTGCGCGCAACGGAGCGAAGATGGTCACGGCGGTGGCGACGGCGAAGGTGCCGAAGTTCACGGTCATCATCGGCGGCTCGTTTGGCGCCGGCAATTACGGCATGTGCGGTCGCGCGTATTCGCCGCGCTTTCTCTGGATGTGGCCGAACGCGCGCATTTCGGTGATGGGCGGCGAGCAGGCCGCGTCCGTGCTCGCCACGGTGCGCCGCGATGGGATCGAGGCGAAGGGCGGCAGCTGGAGCGCCGAAGAAGAAGACGCGTTCAAGCAGCCGATTCGCGATCAATACGAGCGTCAGGGCCATCCGTACTACGCTAGCGCGCGCCTGTGGGACGACGGCGTGATCGACCCGGCGCAAACGCGCGACGTGCTTGGCCTGGGTCTTTCGGCGACGATGAACGCGCCGATCGACGATACGCGCTTCGGCGTGTTCCGCATGTGACGCCGGATCGCGAGGAGATACACGTATGGAATACGAAACGCTTGCGGTAGACATCGTCGGCCATGTGGCGACGGTCACGCTCAATCGGCCAGAAGTGCGCAACGCGTTCAATGAAGCGATGATCGCGGACATCAGGGCTGCGTTCACGGCGCTCGGCGCGCGCGACGACGTGCGTGCGATCGTGCTCGCCGGCAACGGCAAGGCCTTTTGTGCGGGCGCAGACCTGAACTGGATGCGCAAAATGGCCGGTTACTCCGATGAGGAAAATCGCGCGGACGCATTGCGTCTCGCGCAGATGCTCTCGGCCGTCTATCGCTGCCCGAAGCCTGTCGTCGCGCGCGTGCATGGCGACGTCTACGCGGGCGGCATGGGGCTCGTGTGTGCCGCGGACATCGTGGTGGCCGTGGAAAACGCGCACTTCTGCCTTTCCGAGGCGCGCCTCGGGCTCATGCCCGCCACGATCGCACCGTACGTGATCCGCGCGCTCGGTGAGCAGGCGTCGCGCCGTTACTTCGTCACGGCCGAAGCGTTCGACTGTGCGACCGCACTTCGGCTCGGCCTCGTCAGTGAAGCCGTTGGCGCGGAGGAACTCGACGCAACCGTGCAGCGCATCACCGAAACGCTCTGCGCGAACAGCCCGAATGCCGTGCGCGAGTGCAAGCAACTCGTGCAGGACGTCGCGGGCCAAACGATCGACAACGCCCTGATCGAGGACACCGCCGTTCGCATCGCGCGCATTCGCGCGAGCGAGGAAGGGCGCGACGGTGTGTCGTCGTTCCTTGAAAAGCGCACGCCGCGCTGGCGCGCCGAATAACGCCACCCAGCGATATAGCGAGGACAGCCTATGTTCAACAAGATCCTGATCGCCAACCGGGGCGAAATTGCATGCCGGGTTGCGGCGACCTGCCGGCGGCTCGGCGTGAAGAGCGTGGCCGTGTATTCGGACGCAGACGCGAACGCGAAGCACGTCGCGGCCTGTGACGAAGCCGTGCATATCGGCGAAGCGGCCGCCGCGCAAAGCTACCTGCGCATCGAGCGCATCATCGAGGCTGCGCGCGCCACGGGTGCGCAGGCCATTCACCCGGGCTACGGTTTTCTTTCGGAGAACGAAGACTTTGCCCACGCGTGCGAAGCGGCGGGCATCGTGTTCATCGGACCGCCGGTCGAGGCAATTGCCGCCATGGGTTCGAAGGCGGCCGCGAAGGCGCTCATGCACGCGGCGGCAGTACCGCTCGTGCCGGGCTATCACGGCGACGAGCAGAACGCGGCGCTCCTGCAGCGCGAAGCCGATGCGATGGGCTACCCCGTGCTGCTCAAGGCGAGCGCGGGCGGCGGCGGCAAGGGCATGCGCGTGGTCGAGCGCAGCGAGGACTTTGCGGCGGCGCTCGCCTCGTGCAAGCGCGAGGCGGCGAGCAGCTTCGGCAACGACCGCGTGCTGATCGAAAAGTACCTCACGCGGCCGCGCCACGTGGAGGTCCAGGTGTTTGCCGACCAGCATGGCGGGGCGGTCTACCTGTTCGACCGCGACTGCTCGGTCCAGCGCCGTCACCAGAAAGTGCTCGAAGAGGCGCCCGCACCGGGCCTGGAAGACAAGGTGCGCCGCGCGATGGGCGAAGCAGCCGTGGCCGCGGCGCGCGCGGTGCGCTACGTCGGCGCGGGCACCGTCGAGTTCATCATGACGGGCGCGGACTTCTACTTCATGGAGATGAACACGCGCTTGCAGGTCGAGCACCCCGTGACGGAAATGGTCACGGGCCTCGATCTCGTCGAATGGCAGTTGCGCGTGGCCGCGGGCGAACCGCTGCCGCTCGAACAATCGCAGCTGGCCATCACAGGCCATGCGCTGGAAGCGCGTATCTACGCGGAAAACCCGGCGCGCGGCTTCCTGCCCTCCACCGGCACGCTCAAGCATCTGCGCATGCCTGAAGGCGTCGAGTTCCGGATCGGCGAGGCGGGCCAGCGCGCGCATGTGCGCGTCGACAGCGGCGTGCGCGAAGGCGACACGATCACGCCGTTTTACGATCCAATGATCGCCAAGCTGATCGTGCACGGCGCGACGCGCGAGGACGCGCTCGCGCGCATGAAGCGCGCGCTCGAAGCCTGCGAAGTAGTGGGGCCGCATACGAACGTCGAATTCCTGCACCGGCTCGTGGCCTGCGAGCCGTTCGCGAACGCCGATCTCGATACGGGCATGATCGAGCGGAACCACGACGCGCTGTTCGCCCCGCGCCAGAAGCCGGTGCGTGAAGCGCTCGCGCTGGCGTGCGCGGCGTTGCTCGGCCGCGAAGGCGCGGCCGCAAGTAGCGCGTCGCCGTGGCAGTCGCTTTCGCATTGGCGCTTGAACAGCGGCTTCGCACAATCGCTCACGTGGCGCGATTTCGATGGTGACACCGCGTTCACGGTGGCGCATACGCATGACGGCGCAGAGCAGTCACTCGGTTATGCGGGACACGAAGCGCGTTATACGTGGTGGCGCGGCGAAAGCCCGGACGAATACGGCGTGACGATCGGCGAGCGTCGCGTGACCGGGCGCGTGTTCGTCGACGGCGACGTGTTCCATGTGTTTTGCCTCGGCACGGCAATGGCGTTCGAGTGGCAGAACCTGCTCGCGCACGCCGCCGATGCGGAGCACGGCGAAGGCCGCCTGACCGCGCCCATGCCGGGCAAGGTGATCGCGGTGCTGGTAGAGCCTGGTGCCGTGGTCGAGAAAGGCGCGCCGCTCATCGTCATGGAGGCGATGAAGATGGAGCACACCATTGGCGCGCCGACGGCTGGTAAGGTTACCGAAGTATTGTATGGCGTGGGCGACCAGGTGACCGACGGCGCGCAACTGCTGGTGCTCGAAGCCGCCTGAAGCTGGCTTGAGCGCAGCCTTGGGGAGTTCTCGTTGGCCTCCCTGCGGCCGAAGAACGACGTGACAGTTGTGCCCTGGGGCGCTCCAGCTTTGATGGAGCGCCTTCTTTTTGCGTGCTTGACAGGCCTGCGGGGAAAGTCGCGGCGTTCAACGTGCTTTCGTTTGCGCCGCGAGCAGTTGCCCATGCCGCGCTTCCGTAGCATCGTCGGCGGGGAACATGCATTCGAGGCGCAATTCCTGCGCGGCGATGTTTTGCGGCGTACCCACTGTCGTCACCATCGAAAAATAGCGAAGCACGGTGCTTTCGTAGACGAAGCTCAGTGGAATGACCGGCATCGTCGGCGTGCTGGCCGATCCGTGATGTGCCTTCCAGTCGGACGGCACGTCGGGCCAGGCGAGCAATTCGTCGAGCAGCGTTCTCGTTTCGTCGTCGATCACGCGGCCAACCGCCTCGCGATGCACGCGCTGCAGCAGGCTGCGCGAGACATTCTCCCAATCGGCGAGGAATGGACGCATGCCCTTTGGATCGAACATCAAATGCAGCAGGTTGCGCCGGCCTTCGCGCGCACCCATGTCGATGAAATGGCCGAAGAAGCGTCGCGCTGCGTCGTTGGTCATCAGCACGTTCCAGTGGCGGTCCATGACGATAGCCGGAAACGGTTCGTTCTGGCGGATGACTCGCTCGAGCGCACGGACCACGTGCTGCATGTCCTGCGCGTTCCACGGCCCCTCCGAATACACGGGAGCGTATCCCGCCGCGAGCAGCAGGGCGTTGCGCTCGCGCAGCGGTACGTCGAGCGTCTGTGCCAGGGTGAGCAGCGTGTCACGGCCGGGTACGCTGCGCCCGCTCTCTATGAAGCTGATCTGTCGCTGCGAGACTCCCGCTTCGAGCGACAGATGCAGCTGACTCACGCCACGCAAGTCCCGCCAATAGCGCAGCAAGGTGCCAAGCTCATGCTGCGGCGCTTTGGCTTCGCGATGCGTGACGTTCATCGGTTTTCCCCGCTTGAAATGAACAACGGTAGCCGATTCAGGCTGCGTGCGCACGCCAGACGAATTTCTCGAACTGCGCTTCGAGCGCAGGGTGTGTCACGCTTGCCGCGTAGTTCGTGATGGTCGACGCGGCAACCACCGCGATGACCTCGAGAAGCTGCTCGGCGCTGAACCCCGCTTCGAGAAAACGCTGCTGGTCCGGGCCGGAAAGGCGGCCGCGCTTTTCGATCAAGGTGCGCGCCAGTGCGGACAAGGCGGCCAGCGCGGTGTCTTCGGGCAGGCGAGCGTGGCGGATCGCATCGACATCGCCGTGGCTCACGCCTTCCTTCAACGCGAGCGCTGTATGAAACGCGACGGGCCACTCCGATGCGTTCGTGACCGCGTTGGTCAAAAGCACTGTCTGGATCTGCGGCTCGGTGAGGCTGCTTGCGTGTACCCGCTGGAACACGCCGATGAAGGCGTTGATCAGCACGGGTGAGTTCGACATTTTCGCCGCGATGTTCGGGACCATGCCGAACGATCGCTGCAGTTCCTGAAGCACGGGCTGCGATTGCACGGGTGCGGATTCGATGGTGTGCAGGGGATAGACGGACATGCTGGCTCCTGGGTTAACGCTACCGGTTTGGCAGCGCGACAGCCGAAGAGTAGAAGCAGCGGCGCTCGCCGCCAATTACATGACATGTAATCGCGGCGACGCATTCACTGGGGTTCACGCATTGATGCCACGATTGCGCCCTTACAAAGCCGGTGCGGGAAAGGAACGGCAAGAAATGGTGCAAGTTTGCGGCCTCCGCGCTCCCCATGGTTCCGGACGTAGGCGAGGGCAAGCGCGGCGAAGGGGGACATTTCGGCTACCTGCTACGCCAGGCGGGCGCGGCGCATCGTTTGCGCATGGAGCGCGTGCTCGCCGATCTCGGCATTTCGGGCGCGGATCTCGCGCGGCTCGCGGTGCTCACGCCGCAGACCGTGAGCGTGATCGTCGCGAATCTCGAGCGCAGCGGCGCGATCGGGCGGCGTCGCGCACGCGGTGCACGGGCGCATTCAGCAGATCGACGTGACGGAAGAGGGTCGGGCGCTGCTCAAGCAGTGCCGTGCACGCGTGAAGAAACTGGAGGCGCGCATGGCCGCAGGCTTCACGCCCGCAGAGGAGCAGGTGATCCGCTCCGCTGGCTCGTGAGCGTCGCGAACGAAGAGGACAGTGGGGGCCAGGCCGGCGTCTTGACGGCTACTGCGATTCGCCCCGCGTTTGCGCGAGGCTGCATGAATGGTCGAGCAATCCTTCAGCGGTGCCGGTGCCATCGTCCACGTCGAGCCCGCTATTGACGACGAGCCAGCCGTCGCGCTGCGCATCGGGGCCAGCGCCTGTCACGAGTATCGTTTGCTGGCCCATGGTCTGCTGCGCGCCGAGGTCGCGTGCGACCACGCGAAACGGATTGTCGCGGTCCGCAAGGCTCGTCACGCGCGTCACGCGGTAGCGCGAGCCGTCGAGCGTCGTCCATCGCCACGTTCCCGGCGCGATGTCGCTGTACGACGCGAGCGCTTTGGTGATGTCGGGGCGCATGCAGTCGACGTGGATGTGCAACTGATTTTGCGTGCGCCGCAGCGAGGAATTGATCTCGAGGCCCAACTGGTTGCCTGCGAGCGGCCTGCCGAGCTTCGCTTCCACGTGGCGTCCTGCCGCCCACGCGCCGACCCAGTACTCGGGCGCGCCGCCGTAGAGAATGTCGGGGCTCTCGATACCGGCCACGCGGTCGGTCGGAATCACGAGGTACTGCGCGCGTCCGGCGATATCCTTGAGCACTGCGTAGCGTTTCTGGAAATCGACGGTCGTGCAGGGCCCGGGCTTTCCCTTGTCTCGCATGTTCGGCACGCACTGCCCGCCCACGACTTTCCAGAGGCCGTTGGAATCGACCGCAGAGAGGCGCACGCAGGCACCGGTCGTGGCGAGCGCAACGATCGCCGCCGTGGCTACGGCGAGCCTGGACATCCGCGTGAAAGGGGCAAAGGGCAACGATCGCATCGGTGCAAGGTGTCGGGGTTCGTTCCTTCGAACGCGCCTACGTGCGAAGCCTGCACGCGTCGCGGCTGGGTGGAGTAGCGCAGTGTAGCGCACCGGCCGTGACGGTTTCCCGAGCGATGCGGCTGCTGATTTACTTTCGGCGCGGATGAAACGTGACCGGCTGCGCGTTCGATGCGTCGGCGGCAGCTGGCGCCGGGCTGCATGTCGTGCACGTGCCGCAGCCGTCGCCGCAATCGCCGGTCGCGCTCCTCGGCTGCACGAAGCGGCCGAGCCGCTGCGCGAACGCGCCGCGCTGCGGGCGCAGCAGCGCGGCGGACAGCGCGGCCTGGGCGCGCGTTGCCGTTGCTGGGGCGATCTTGCGCAGCGTATGGACCAAGCTCGCGGCTACGAGGAGCCCAATCACCGCATATTGCGCAACGAGTCCGGCGTTCATACGAAGTGCCTTGCGATCTGATACGTGACGAAGGACGCAGCGTAAGCCACGACGAACATGTAGCCGAAAGAAAGGGTGACCGCGCGCCACGAGCGCGTTTCGCGGCGAATGACAGCGAGAGTGGACATGCATTGCGGCGCGAACGCGAACCACACCATCAGCGAGAGCGCGCTCGCGAGCGAGAAGTTCTGCGCGAGCGTGTGACCGAGCGCGGTGATGTCGGCGTCGCCGCCCGCCACCGAGTAGACGGTGGCGAGGGCGGCCACGGCCGTTTCGCGCGCGGCGAAAGCGGGGATCAGCGAAAGGCTCATCTGCCAGTTGAAGCCGAGCGGCGCGAACGGCCATTGCAGCGCGCGGCCCAGATAGCCGGCGATGGAGTAATCGATGGCGGGCAGCGTCGCGCCTTCGGGCGGCGATGGAAACGTGGAGATGAACCACATCAGCACCGTGAGCGCGAGGATGATGCCGGTGAGGCGCTTGAGAAAGATCGCGCCGCGCTCCCACAGGCCGATGGCGACGTCGCGTGCGCGCGGCAGCCGGTACGAAGGCAGCTCCATGAGCAGCGCGTGCTCGCGCCTGTCGCGGCGCAGTTTCTTCATGACCCAGCCGACGGCCATCGCGCCCGCAATGCCGGCGGCGTAGAGCGCGAAAAGCACGAGCCCTTGCAGGTTGAACACGCCGAAGATCACGCGGTGCGGAATGAACGCGCCGATCAGCAGTGCATAAACCGGCAGCCGCGCCGAACAGGTCATGAGCGGCGCGACGAGGATCGTGGCAAGCCGGTCGCGCGGGTCGGAGATGCTGCGCGTGCCCATCACGCCCGGAATCGCGCACGCGAAGCTGGAGAGCAGTGGAATGAACGAGCGCCCCGTGAGGCCGACGGCCACCATCATGCGGTCCAGCAGGAAGGCCGCGCGCGGCAGATAGCCCGATTCCTCCAGCACGAGAATGAAGAAGAACAGCACGAGAATCTCGGGCAGAAAGCCGAGCACGGTGCCTACGCCGCCGAACAGCGCGTCGGTGACGAGGCTGCGCAGCGGGCCATCGGGCAGCGCCGCGCCGGCCAACGCGCCGAGCCAGGCGAAACCGTTGCCGATGGCGTCGGTGAGCGGCTTGCCGACCAGGTACACGGCCTGAAACACCAGAAACATCACGAACGCGAGAATCAGCGGGCCGAGCACGGGGTGCAGCGCGAAGCGGTCGATGGCGTCGTCGCGGGCGTCGGTGGCGCGCGGCATCGTCACCGCGCCCGCGAGAATTTCGCGCACCGTGCCATGCAGATCGTCGCCCGGCACCGCGCGCAGCGGAGGCGTTCGCGGCACATCCATGGTCGTGCGATCGATCAGTTCGATGAGCGCCTGTGCGCCGCCGCGCCGCACGGCCACCGTTTCTACAACGGGCATGCCGAGTTGGCGCGCAAGCTCGGCCACATCCACTTCGATGCCGCGGCGTTTCGCGGCGTCCATCATGTTCAGCGCGAGGACGATGGGGCGGCCCATGCGCCGCACTTCCAGGACAAAGCGCAGGTGCAGGCGCAGATTCGTCGCGTCGGCCACGCAGACGATCAGGTCCGGCGCGGCTTCGCCCGGATAGCGGCCGAGCAGCACGTCGCGCGTGACGCGCTCGTCCGGACTGGTCGATTCGAGGCTGTAGGCGCCGGGCAGATCGAGCAATCGCACGCGGCGGCCCGAGGGCGTGGCGAAGCGGCCTTCCTTGCGCTCGACGGTCACACCCGCATAGTTCGCGACCTTCTGGCGCGCGCCGGTCAGCAGGTTGAAGAGCGCGGTCTTGCCGCAGTTGGGATTGCCGACGAGGGCCACGCGAAGCGGAGCGACGGAATGGCTCATTGCGCGGACTCCGCGCCTGGCTGGATCGACACGCTCACGCGTTGCGCTTCCGCGCGGCGCAACGCAAAGCGGGTCGAGCCGATTTGCACGAGCAACGGATCCGCGCCCCACGGTGCGAGCGCAACCACGCGCAGAGGCTCACCGGGAACGAAGCCCAGATCGCGCAGCCGCTGCGCGATCGGGTCGGGCGCATGGATATCCTCGACTCGCTCCACGAGGGCGGTCGCTCCTTTGGACAGATCGGTCAGGCGCATCATCTTGATTTGGAGTGGCTACGAACGAATGAGAACCGTTCTCATTGTACCGACAGGACGACGCCGGTGGCGGCAAATGCGCCAACGGCCCACTGATGCGGGACAAGAACAGGCAGCCGGCGCGGGAATGCGTGGCGCAGTGCGCGCATATGTCGCAGGATGAGACCCCTGCGATGGGCGTTAGTGAGGAGCGCTATGCATCGGGTATCGACCCGACGAGGAGACGATGGCGCCGCGATTTCGCTCAAATCTCCGGCGCAGGCAGCGACCCCAGTATCGCTTCGAACGCGAGGCCGATCGCGAGCAGCCTGCGATCGCCGCCGGACGGCCCGTCGAGTTCGAGCCCGACCGGCAGCCGCCCATGGACGAGACCCGCCGGCAGCGCGAGGCCCGGAATGCCGGCGTTGCTCGCGGGGTCGGTGTTGCGCAGATACGCTTGCATCTCGTCGATGGGAGCCGCGCCGTCGATCGATACGCGCGACGAGCCGTTCAGCTCGTCGATCGGCACGGCGGCGAGCCGCGTGGTGGGAAAGAGCAGGGCGTCGAGACCGCTGGCCGCGAACGTCTGCGCATAGCACTGCTGGAGTCGCGGCCGCCATACCGTCATCGCGGCGTGATAGTCGCCGCCGCGCGCATCCGCGAGCACGGCGTCGTAGGCGGCGCGCACGTCAGGGCTGGCAATGCGCGCAGCAACGTCGGCCACGGTTCGCACCGGCGCGTTGTTGGCAACGAGCCACGCTTCGAGATCGTCTATCGGCTCATGCAGCGCGAGCGCGTAGCTTACGCGCTCATTGAGCGCGAGCAGTTCGCTCATCTCGACCGGCACGAGCGTGACGCCCGCGGCTGCGAGTTTCGCGAGCGCGGCGCGCGCCACCTCTTCGAGCGCGGCTTCGAGACCTTCCCACAAGGGCGCGGGCAATCCAATGCGCAGATTCGCCACGGGGGCTTGCGCGAGCGGCCCGTGCCCCGTGATCACCGCGTCGAGCAGCGCCACATCGGCTACGGTTCGCGCCATCGGCCCGACCGTGTCGCGCGTGTGGCTGATCGGCACGACGGCCTGCGGGTCGTGATAGCGGCGCTGCGTGCCGCCGTCGCCGACGCTCGGGCGCAAGCCGACAATGCCGCACAGCGCGGCGGGAATGCGCGTGGAGCCCCCGGTGTCGGTGCCGAGCCCGGCGGGGACGATG